>NZ_JBIAPA010000010.1:0-1040 GCF_042888005.1 Nocardia sp. NPDC003269 | reverse complement strand
GGAGCCGTCGAAGGTGGGATCGGCGATTGGGACGAAGTCGTAACAAGGTAGCCGTACCGGAAGGTGCGGCTGGATCACCTCCTTTCTAAGGAGCATCTCCAGTCGACAGTTCACAGAGGTGAATGTGTCGCTGGCAGAGCCGTTTCGGACTCACATGTAGTCCGGCGGTGCTCATGGGTGGAACACTGACTACCTCATCGCACTAGATCAGTTCAAAGCAGCTGGTCGCGGTGATATACCGACACACTATTGGGTCCTGAAAGAACACGCGAGTGTCTTTCAAGGCGAAAGCAAACGATCCGAAGGGGTTCTCCTCGATACCGCCGGCCGGTTTAGGTCGAGTTGGTCTGGGAAATCAGATTTCTTCGGGTGTGTTGTTTGAGAACTGCACAGTGGACGCGAGCATCTTTGTTAGTAAGTGTTTAAGAGCGTACGGTGGATGCCTTGGCACCAGGAGCCGATGAAGGACGTAGGAGGCTGCGATAAGCCTCGGGGAGCTGTCAACCGAGCTGAGATCCGAGGATTTCCGAATGGGGAAACCCAGCACGAGTGATGTCGTGTTACCCGCATCTGAATATATAGGGTGTGTGGAGGGAACGTGGGGAAGTGAAACATCTCAGTACCCACAGGAAGAGAAAACAACAGTGATTCCGTGAGTAGTGGCGAGCGAAAGCGGATGAGGCTAAACCTCAAGCGTGTGATACCCGGCAGGGGTTGCGTTTGGGGTGTTGTGGGGTCATTCTTCTTGATTCTGCCGGATCAAGCGAGAGTAAGAAACCAATGTGTTAGTCGAAGTGGTCTGGAACGGCCTGCCATAGACGGTGATAGTCCGGTAGACGAAAACATGTTGGCTCTCGTGAGTGATACCCGAGTAGCAGCGGGCCCGTGAAATCTGCTGTGAATCTGCCGGGACCACCCGGTAAGCCTGAATACTCCCTGGTGACCGATAGCGGACTAGTACCGTGAGGGAAAGGTGAAAAGTACCCCGGGAGGGGAGTGAAATAGTACCTGAAACCGTGCGCTTACAATCCGTCAGAGCC
>NZ_JBIAPA010000008.1:0-65114 GCF_042888005.1 Nocardia sp. NPDC003269 | reverse complement strand
ATGGTACTGCACTCGACAGGGTGTGGGAGAGTAGGACACCGCCGGAACATCATTGCGAAAGGCCCTCCAGCATTGCTGGAGGGCCTTTTTGCGTTCCCGGACCCGTCACCTACAGTGCTGTGGTGCGCCTTGTCATTGCTCGTTGCCAGGTCGACTACGTCGGCCGACTGACCGCCCACCTTCCGATGGCTCGCCGGTTGCTGCTGATCAAGGCCGACGGCTCGGTGCTCGTGCACTCCGATGGCGGCTCGTACAAGCCGCTGAACTGGATGAGCCCGCCGTGCTGGCTGGAGGAACGCGATATCGCGACCCTGGTCCCCGCGGAGGTGCCCGACGGCGTGACGCCGCTGCGGGAGGGCAAGACGGCGGTGCCGGACAACATCAAGGCGCTGTGGGTGGTGACCAACAAGGCCGGCGAGGAACTGCGCATCTCCATCGAGGACATCGAGCACGATTCCTCGCACGAGCTCGGCGTCGACCCCGGTCTGGTCAAGGACGGCGTGGAAGCGCATCTGCAGGAGCTGCTGGCGGAACACGTGACGAAGCTCGGCGAGGGGTACACCCTCATCCGGCGCGAGTACATGACCGCCATCGGCCCGGTGGACCTGCTGTGCCGCGACGCCGACGGCGCGACGGTGGCCGTGGAGATCAAGCGGCGCGGCGAGATCGACGGCGTCGAACAGCTCACCCGGTACCTGGAACTGCTCAATCGCGACCCGCTGCTGGCGCCGGTCGCCGGCGTGTTCGCGGCGCAGCAGATCAAGCCGCAGGCGCGGACGTTGGCCGAGGACCGGGGAATCCGCTGCCTCACGCTCGATTACGACGAGCTGCGTGGCACGGAGAGCAACGTTTTCCGCCTCTTCTAGGCTGGGAGCCATGCCGCGACGTAAACCACGCTCAGGGCGACGTAGCGAGCCGGCGCCGATCGGTGACGTCTACGGGCGCACCGAGGACGGGCCGGGCGAGGAGACCTACATCGTCCGCACCGTTCCCGGTGCCAGGGCGGTCAAGACGTACCGGTGTCCCGGCTGCGACCACGAGATCGCGCCAGGGGTCGCCCATATCGTCGCCTGGGCCGCCGACGGCGGTGAGGACGACCGCAGGCACTGGCATCAGGGCTGCTGGAACGGCAGGCGCACCCGCGGCATCACCCGTCGCTGGTCCTGAGTCCCGAGACCACGAAAACCGAAGGCCGCCTCGAACATTCGAGGCGGCCTTCGGTTCTTCGGTTATGAGGGTGGAGCAATGTCGTCGTTGGTCCGACGTCAGTTGCTGATGTCGGCGCTCTCGCGGTCCTCGTCGACGATGTCCTCGTCGGCGTCGGCGACCTCGGGGATGGCCTTGGTCTGGCGGGAGCCCGAGACGGACTTGTTGTTGCCGTTGTTGCCGATCGACTTGCGCTCGGGGGCGCCGTCGAGCAGCTCGCTCTCGCGGTTGACCGCGGCGAGCATGGCGGGCACCGAGTCGAGCTGACCACGGATGCCGAGCAGCTGGGCCAGGACCCGACCGCGCAGCACGCGCATCTCCTCGGCCAGTTCCTTCGCGTGCGCGATCTTGCGCTCGGAGGTCTGGGTGGCGGAGCTGATGAGACGGTTCGACTCGTCGGTCGCGTCCTTGATCCGCTGGGCGGCCTCGGCGCGGCTGGTGGCCTCGAGCTCCTCCATGGCACGAGTCAGCTTGGTGCGCCGATCGTTCATGGTGGCCTCGAAGTCCTGCTGGGTGGCCTTGCGCTTGGCCTCGGCCTCCTTGCCGAGACGTTCCACATCGGCCTGCGCGGCCTCGATGATCTTGGCGGACTCGGTGCGCGCGTTCGCGAGGGTCTGCTCGAACTCGATCTCGAGCGCCTCGCGCTTCTCCTTGGTCTCCGCGAGCAGCGACTCGTACTTGCCACGCATCTCGGTGGCCTGCTGCTCGGCGATCGACACCATCTCGGCGGCTTCGGCCTGCGCCAGCGCACGGACCTCGGACGCTTCGTCCGAGGCCAGGCGCAGCATGCGCGAGATACGGTCGGACATTCCTTCGGCGGTGGTCGGCGGCACGGACAGCCGGTCGACCTCCTTGCGGAGCTCGTCGATCTCGTCCCGCGCGTCTTCCAGCTGGCTGGCGAGATTCCGGGCCTGCGCGGCGGCAGCATCCCGGTCGGTGGCGGTGACGCGGAGCTCGGCGTCGAAGCGGTCGAAGTAGTTGCGCACCTCGTCTTGCGCATAACCCTTGCGCACAACGGTGAAGGGCAGTGCAACGAAGCGATTGCGATCGGACTCAGGTGACGACATGGCACACAAAATACAGCCTCGAGCGAGCCTATGGAGACTCGACCGTGATTGTGATCTCGCCGAGATTTACCGACCGTATCCGCCTACTAGTGCGTAACATTCGGGTTCGGCTCGACGAGCTCCACCAGCACACCGCCAGCATCCTTCGGATGGATGAAATTGATGCGGGAATCGGCGGTGCCGTGACGAGGCGCTTCGTACAGCAAACGCAGGCCACGGTCACGCAGGAAGGCCGAAACCGCCTCGATGTCGGTGACCCGGTAGGCCAGCTGCTGCAGGCCCGGCCCGCTGCGGTCGATGAACTTGGCGATCGTGGACTCCGGGGTCAGCGGGGCCAGCAACTGCAGGGCGGTCGCCCGGTCGGCCGCGGCGGGGCACGACAGCATCGCCTCGACGACGCCCTGGGCCTCGTTGACCTCGCGGTGGGTCTCGACCATGCCGAGATTGTCGGTGTACCAGGCGACGGCCGCGTCGAGGTCGGGCACGGCGATGCCCACGTGGTCGACGGCGATGACGTAGTCGGCGGGGATGATGTTCTCGTTGCTCACCCCTCGAAGCTAGCGCGTACCTGGGTGCCAGGTGTCGTCCGATACCGGTTACCGTTGAGTGCAACCCTTGACGTGCGCGGCTGACCGCCGTGTGCGTCGCGGCGAGGTTCGACTCAATGAATGCGAGGCTTTCGTGACGACTTCTGTCATCGTGTCCGGTGCGCGTACCCCGGTCGGCAGGCTCCTGGGCGGTCTGAAGGACTTCAAGGCCTCGGATCTGGCCGGTGTGGCGATCAAGGCGGCGCTGGAGAAGGGTGGTGTGGCGCCCGAGCAGGTCGACTACGTCATCCTCGGTCAGGTGCTGTCGGCCGGTGCCGGGCAGCTGCCCGCCCGCCAGGCGGCGATCGCCGCGGGCATCCCGATGGATGTGCCCTCGCTGCTGATCAACAAGGTCTGCCTGTCGGGCATCAACGCGATCGCGCTGGCCGATCAGCTGATCCGCGCCGGTGAGCACGAGATCGTCGTGGCCGGTGGCATGGAGTCGATGAGCCAGACCCCGCACCTGCTGCCCAAGAGCCGTGAGGGCCACAAGTACGGCGACACCACCCTGGTCGACCACATGGCCTACGACGGCCTGCACGACGTGATCACCGACCAAGCGATGGGTCTGCTGACCGAGGAGCGCAACGACCTGGACAAGGTCAGCCGCGAGGAGCAGGACGCGCTGGCCGCGGCCTCGCACCAGCGTGCCGCCGCCGCGTGGAAGAACGGCCTGTTCACCGACGAGGTCGTGCCGGTGGCCGTGCCGCAGCGCAAGGGTGATCCGGTCTATGTCAGCGAGGATGAGGGCATCCGCGCCGACACGACCGTCGAGTCGCTGGGCAAGCTGCGTCCGGCGTTCCGTAAGGACGGCACCGTGACCGCGGGCACCGCCTCGCAGATCTCCGATGGCGCGGCCGCGGTGATCGTGATGAGCAAGGCCAAGGCGCAGGAGCTGGGGCTGGAGTGGATCGCCGAGATCGGTGCCGCCGGTCAGGTCGCCGGTCCGGACTCGACCCTGCAGGACCAGCCGGCCAACGCCATCCTCGCCGCGTGCGCGAAGGAGGGCATCACCCCGGCCGAGCTGGATCTGATCGAGATCAACGAGGCCTTCGCGGCGGTCGGGGTGTCCTCGACCAAGAAGCTGGGTTTCGACCCGGAGAAGGTCAACGTCAACGGTGGCGCCATCTCGATCGGCCACCCGCTGGGTATGTCGGGTGCGCGTATCCTGCTGCACTTGGCGCTGGAGCTGAAGCGTCGCGGTGGCGGCGTGGGCGCGGCCGCGCTGTGTGGTGGTGGCGGTCAGGGCGACGCGCTCATCATCCGCGTCCCCGCCTGATTCGTTCCGACACGACGGGCCCTCGCGCTACCGAGCGTGGGGGCCCGTTTGTGTGAGCGGTCCAACTACGTGGTGTCGTAGATCATGCTGCACAATGGCTGGTATGGGTTTCTTCGATCTGCGGTCCACCGCCAGTCGTTTCCGGTTCTTCGCGGTGCTCGAGGCGCTGTCGTGGATCGGTCTGCTGACCGGCATGGCGTTCAAGTACCTGCCCGCCGAGGGCAACGAGATCGGCGTGAAGATCTTCGGGCCGGTGCACGGCGCGATCTTCATCCTGTTCGTGATCACCGCGCTGCTGGCCGCGCGCGAACTGAACTGGGGCTGGAAGACCACCGTGCTGGCGCTGGCGTCGAGCATTCCGCCGCTGTTCACCGTGGCCTTCGAGATCTGGGCCGTGCGCACCGGTCAGCTGGGCGAACTGAGCGCGGGCGCGACCAAGGGCTCCCCGGCAGCCGCGCCGACGGCTTCGTGACAAACTGGAAAGCGTGACTCGACCCGCTGCCCGTCGTCCTTCGCCCGCCGTCGCCGCCGCCATGTCCGGCGCGGTGGATCTGTCCGCGCTGAAGCAGCCGCCCGCCGCTCCCGGCGGCGCGCCTGCGGCCCCGGGGAACCATACGGTCACCGAGGCGGATTTCGAAGCCAAGGTCATCCGCCGCTCGATGCAGGTGCCCGTCGTGGTCGCGCTGTACTCACAGCGCAGCCCGGGCAGCGTCGAGCTGGTCCGCACGCTGGAGCGGCTCAACGCCGACGATCGCGGCGGCTGGGACCTGGCCGCGATCGAGGCCGAAGCGAACATGAACATCGTGCAGGCGCTGCGCGTGCAGGGCATCCCCACGGTGATCGCGGTCGCGGGCGGGCAGCCGCTGGCCGATTTCGAGGGCGCCCAGCCCGAGGCGCAGGTACGCCAGTGGCTCGACGCGGTGATGGACGCGACCGCGGGCAAGCTCGAGGGTGACCCGAACGCCGCGGGCGCGGCGCCCGAGGTCGAGGACCCGCGCTTCACCGCCGCCGAGGACGCACTCGCCGAGGGCGACATCGCCGGCGCCGAGGCGGCCTACGAGGCGATCCTGGTCGAGGAGCCCGGCAACGAGGAGGCCAAGGCCGCGCTGCGTCAGCTGCGCTTCCTGACCAGGGCCCAGCAGCTCGACCCGGCCGTGCTCGCCACCGCCGACGCCGATCCGGCGAACCTGGACGCCGCCCTCGACGCCGCCGACGTGGAACTGCTCGAGCAGCGCCCCGAGGCCGCCTTCGAGCGCATCATCGCGGCCATCAAGCGCACCGCGGGCGACGACCGCACCAGGGCGCGCACCCGGCTGCTCGAACTCTTCGAGCTGTTCGACCCGGCCGAGCCCTTCGTCGTCGCGGCCCGCCGCAAGCTCGCGACCGCGCTGTACTGACCTTCGTCCACGGGGCCGTCCCGGCTGAACTGCCGGGGCGGCCCCGTCGTATCTCCTGGTAGACCCGCGGCACCGGGCCGCGAGCTGACTCGAGGAGATACACCATGACCTCACTCGACCACTCGGGCGCGGTAGATCAGGCCGAGGTGGAAGCCTTCGCGGGAAAGATGGTCGAGGTGCTCGATCACGCGAGCACCGCGCTGATGATCAGCATGGGCCACCAGGTCGGCCTGTTCGACACGATGGCCGCCAACCCGGCCGCGACCAGCCCGGACCTCGCCGCGGCCGCGGGCCTGGACGAACGCTACGTGCGCGAATGGCTCGGCGCCGTCACCACCGCCGGGATCGTGCGCTACGACCCGCCGACGGCCACCTACACGCTCCCGCCCGCGCACGCGGCCAGTCTGACCAGGGCCGCGGGACCGGACAATCTCGCCAGGGTCATGCAGTTCATCGGGCAGCTCGGTGAGGTGGAACCCAAGATCGTCGAGCGGTTCCGGATCGGTGGCGGCCTGTCCTACGACGACTACGCCCGCTTCCACGCGCTGATGGCCGAGGAGAGCGCCGAGGTGTTCGACGCCGCGCTGCTCGACGTCATCCTGCCGATGGCGCCCGGGCTGACCGATCGGCTGCTGATGGGGATCGACGTCGCCGACATCGCCTGCGGCAGCGGACACGCGGTGAACCTGATGGCGCGGGCCTTCCCGGCCAGCCGGTTCCGCGGCTACGACTTCTCCGCCGACGCGATCGCGGCGGGGCGGGCCGAGGCGGCGGCGATGGGCCTGACCAACGTCGAGTTCGTCGAGCAGGACGTGGCGGCACTGCACGCGCCCGAGTCCTGCGATCTGATCACCGTGTTCGACGCCATCCACGATCAGGCGCACCCGGCGCTGGTGCTGGCCAATATCGCGACGGCGTTGCGCGCCGACGGTGTGTTCCTGATGGTCGACGTGCACGCGTCGAGCGTGCTCGAGGAGAACCTGGACCTGCCGCTGGGCCCGTTCCTCTACGCGGTGTCGACGATGCACTGCATGTCGGTGTCGCTGGGGCAGGGCGGCGACGGGCTCGGCACGGTGTGGGGCGAACAGCGCGCGCTGGCGATGCTCGCCGACGCCGGTTTCACCGAGGTCAGCACCAGCCACGTCGACGGTGATCCGCTCAATACCTACTACCTCGCGAGCAAGGGCTGAGCCGCCGCCGCTGCTACGGTCGGAACATGGGCTCCAAGAACGACATTCAGCACCGGATCGTCACCACGTTCCAGCGGCCGCTCAATGTGGTCGCGCGGCGGCTGCCCGGCCAGCAGCTGCTCGAGACCACCGGCCGGGTGAGCGGGCAGCCGCGGACGACGCCGATCGGCGGGCGCCGGGTCGGTGACCAGTTCTGGCTGGTCTCCGAATTCGGCGAGCGCTCGCAGTATGTCCGCAACATCCTCGCCGACAACCGGGTCCGGGTGCGGCTGCGCGGGCACTGGCACAACGGCGTCGCCCACCTGGTGCCCGACGACGACCCGCACGCCCGGCTGCGCGAGCTGCCGCGCTACAACAGCGCCGCTGTGCGCACGGTCGGGACCGACCTGCTCACGATCCGGATCGAGCTGACCGACTAGCGTTCGGCGGCCAGCCAGACCGCGCTGTTGGCGGCCATGGTGACGGTGGCCGAGGCGGGCCTGCCGTGCCAGGGGGTGTCCTCGGCGCGGACTCCGCCGAGGTTGCCGACGCCGGACCCGCCGTACTCCTGGGCGTCGGTATTGAGGACTTCGCGCCAGAACCCGGTGTGCGGCAGGCCGATCCGGTAGTTCTCCCTGGTCGACCCGGAGAAGTTGAAGACGCAGGCGACGGCGCTGCCGTCGGCACCCCAGCGCAGGAACGCGAAGACGTTGGCGGCGCTGTCGTCGGCCTCGATCCAGGAGTGCCCGCCGGGTGTGGTGTCCTGACTCCACAGCGCCGGGTGCGCGGTGTAGGTGCGGTTGAGATCGCCGACCATCGTCGAGATGCCCTGGTGCAGTGGGTTGTCCAGTTCCTGCCAGTCCAGGCCGCGATCGTTGTCCCACTCGCGGAACTGGCCGAACTCCTGGCCCATGAACAGCAGTTGCTTGCCGGGGTGTGCCCACATGTAGGCCAGCAGGGCGCGCACGCCGCTCGCCTTGGCGAAGTCGTCGCCGGGCATCCTGGTCCACAGGGTGCCCTTGCCGTGCACGACCTCGTCGTGGCTGATCGGCAGCACGTAGTTCTCGCTCCACGCGTAGACCAGGGAGAACGTCATCTCGTTGTGGTGCCAGGACCGGTGGATCGGGTCGCGGCCCAGGTAGCCGAGGGTGTCGTGCATCCAGCCCATGTTCCACTTCATGGTGAAACCGAGACCGCCGACATCGGTGCCGCGGGTGACGCCGGGCCAGGTGGTCGACTCCTCGGCGACGGTGACGACGCCGGGATACGCGCGATGCACGGTGTCGTTGAGCTCCTGGAGGAAGTCGACGGCTTCCAGATTCTCCCTGCCGCCGTAGACATTCGGCTCCCAGCCGCCGTCGGGCCGCGAGTAGTCCAGGTAGAGCATGGAGGCCACCGCGTCCACGCGCAGGCCGTCGATGTGGAACTCCTCGATCCAGAAGGCAGCGTTGGCGACCAGGAAGTTGCGCACCTCGTTGCGACCGAAGTCGAAAACGTAGGTGCCCCAGTCGAGTTGCTCGCCGCGGCGCGGGTCGGGGTGCTCGTAGAGCGGGGTGCCGTCGAAGCGGGCCAGCGCCCATTCGTCGCGCGGGAAGTGCGCGGGCACCCAGTCGAGCAGCACGCCGATGCCCGCGTTGTGCAGGTGGTCGACGAAGTAGCGGAAGTCGTCGGGGCCGCCGAAGCGGGAGGTGGGGGCGTAGTAGGAGGTGACCTGGTAGCCCCAGGACCCGCCGAACGGGTGCTCGGCGACCGGCAGCAGTTCGACGTGGGTGAACCCGGTCGCGCGCGCGTACTCGGCCAGCTGTTCGGCCAGGGCGCGATAGCCGAGGCCGGGCCGCCACGAGCCGAGGTGCACCTCGTAGACGCTCATGGGGGAGCGGACGGCGTCGGCGGCGGCCCGGCGGTCCAGCCACGCGCTGTCGGTCCACACGTGGTCGGCCCGGCTGACCACCGAGGCGGTCGCGGGCGGGACCTCGGTCGCGAAGGCCAGCGGGTCGGCGTGATCGACGACGCGGCCGTCGGCGCCGTGCACCCGGTACTTGTAGCGCGTGCCCGGCCCGACACCGGGCACGAACACCTCCCACACCCCGGACGACCCGAGCGCGCGCATCGGCGCGGAGTTGCCGCTCCAGTGGTCGAAATCGCCGAAGACGGTGACGCCGCGCGCATTCGGCGCCCACACCGCGAACGAGGTGCCGTCGACATCGCCGTCGAGGGTGGTGTAGTGCCGTGGGTGCGCGCCGAGCACCTCCCACAGCCGGGTGTGCCGACCCTCGCCGATGAGGTGCAGGTCGAACTCGCCGACGGTGGGCAGGAAGCGGTAGCCGTCGGCGGTGATCACCGTCTGGCCGCCGGGATAGGCGGTGCGCACGCGGTAGTCGTCGACCTGTGGATACGGCAGGACGGCGGCGAACACGCCATGCCCCAGCGACTTCAGCGGATGCTCGGTGGTGCCGACCAGCACGGTCACCGACTCGGCGTGCGGGCGCAGCACCCGGATCGCGGTGCCGTCCGGTTGCGGGTGCGCGCCGAGGACGGTGTGCGGGTCGGGGTGGGTGCCCGCCGCCAGCAGCATCAGGTCGCGGCGTTTCATCAGAACGTCCGGCGGTAGGCCAGGGGGGCGCGCGCGGCGGCGGGCACGGCGGGCAGCGCGAGGATGTGGGCGGGGGCCCGCGCCGGGTCCAGGCGCACGAAATTGCGCTGGCCCCAGTGGTATTCCTCGCCGGTGACCTCGTCGAACACCACCGGGTGGTCGTGCCACTCGCGGCCGATCGCGGGCAGGTCGAGCGAGATGTGGCCCTGCTCGGCGCCGTAGGGGTTGAGGTTGACGATCACCAGCACCGCGTCGCCGGAGGCCGGATCGATCTTGGAGTAGGCCAGCAGCGCGTCGTTGTCGATCTCGTGGAAGTGGATGCAGCGCAGCTGCTGCAACGCGGGATGGGCGCGGCGGATCTCGTTGAGCCTGGTCAACCACGGTTCCAGGGACTCGCCGCGGGCCAGCGCGCCGGTGAAGTCGCGCGGGCGCAGCTCGTACTTCTCCGAGTCCAGGTACTCCTCGCTGCCCGCGCGCACGGCCTCGTGCTCGAACAGCTCGTAGCCGGAGTACACGCCCCAGGTGGGTGCGAGGGTCGCGGCGAGGACCGCGCGCAGGGCGAACATGCCGGGACCGCCGTGCTGCAGGCTCTCGTGCAGGATGTCGGGGGTGTTCACGAACAGGTTCGGCCTGGCCTCGTCGGCCTTGGCCGCGAGCTCGGTGCCGAATTCGGCCAGCTCCCACTTGAAGACGCGCCAGGTGAAATAGGTGTAGGACTGGCTGAATCCGCGCCGCGCCAGACCGTAGAGCCGGGCCGGGCGGGTGAACGCCTCGGACAGGAAGATCACGTCGGGGTCGGTGCGGCGCACCTGCGCGATCAGCCACTCCCAGAAGTCGGCGGGCTTGGTGTGCGGGTTGTCCACGCGGAAGATGATGACGCCGAGGGCGATCCAGTGCCGGACCACCCGCAGCACCTCGGCGTAGAGGCCGTCGGGGTCGTTGTCGAAGTTGACCGGATAGATGTCCTGGTACTTCTTCGGCGGGTTCTCCGCGAAGGCGATGGTGCCGTCGGGCAGGGTGGTGAACCACTCCGGATGCGCCTGGACCCACGGGTGGTCGGGGGCGCACTGCAGGGCCAGGTCGATCGCGACCTCGAGGCCGAGACCTGTTGCGGTGGCGACGAAGTCGACGAAATCGGCCTCGGTGCCGAGCAGTGGGTTGGTGGCGTCGTGGCCGCCGTCGGCCGAACCGATCGCCCACGGTGATCCGACGTCACCCGGCTCGGTGGTGAGCGCGTTGTTGCGGCCCTTGCGGTTGATCTCGCCGACCGGGTGGATCGGCGGCAGGTAGACGACGTCGAAGCCCATGCCCGCGATGCGGGGGAGTTCGCGCGCTGCGGTCGCGAAGGTGCCGTGCACGGGATGGCCGTCGGCGTCGCGGCCGCCGGTCGAGCGCGGGAAGAACTCGTACCAGGACCCGACCAGCGCGCGCCTGCGTTCGACCAGCACCGAATGCTGGGCGCCGCGGGTGACCATCTCGCGCAGCGGGGTCGCGCGCAGGATCTCGGCGACCTCCTCGCTGAACGCCGGGGCGACCCTGGCCGGCAGTTGCTCGTCGCCGCGCAGCGCGGTGGCGGCGGCGCGCAACCGTTCGAACTGCTTCTTGGGCACCGCCTGGGCGGCCCGCTCGAACAGGGTGGCGCCGATCTCGAGATCGTTGGCCAGGTCGAGGGCGGTCTGGCCGACCGCGAGTTTGGCCTCCACGGCCGAGCGCCAGGTCGCGATCGGATCGCTCCAGCCCTCGACCCGGAAGGTCCACACGCCGGGGGTGTGCGGGGTGAACAGGCCGTTGAAGACGTCGGGCTCGTAGTCGGGGGTCATCCGCAGGCGGGTGATCCGGGACGAGCCGGGCGCGCGCACCGCCAGCGTCGCCGCCACGGCGTCGTGCCCCTCGCGCCACACCACGGCGCGGACGGGAAACACCTCGCCGACGGCGGCCTTGGCCGGGCGGCCGCCGGGGATGGACGGGGCGATGTCATCTATGGCAATCCGGCCGGTCACCGCACAAACCTACTGCATTTCCGCCGACCGGGCGCTGAGCGCCGCAACCCGCGGACCAGCCGAGAACGCGGGCCGCCTCCGCTCAGCGGGCGTCCGCGGCCAGGCCGAGGCCGAGGGCGACCAAGATCGCGGCCAGGGTCCGTTCCACGCGTTGGCGGATGGCGGCGCGGCGCAGCCAGGCACCCGCCCGATCGGCGGCCAGGACGACCGCGACGCACCAGGCCCCGTCCAGGATCACCTGGATGGTGGCCAGGATCAGCAGGGTGGGCAGCACCGGTCCTTCGGTCGGCAGGAACTGCGGCAGGATCGTGATGCCGAAGACCGCGGCCTTGGGGTTGGCGGCGATCGAGAGGAGCGACGCGCGGAAGGCGGCGGCGGGGGTGTTGCCGCCGGGGAGTTTCGCCGTCAGGGCGGCGCCGAAATCGTCGTCGGCGCCGCGGGCGTGGCGCCAGGCCTGGACGCCGAGCCAGATCAGCACCGCCGCGCCGACGACGTGCATCGCCGTGTTCAGCCACCGGTTCGCCGCCAGCAGGATCGACAGCCCCGTGCCGCCGGCGAGCGTCCAGCCGAGTACGCCGATCTCGTTGCCCGCGACCGCGGCCAGCCCCGCGCGTCGGCCGTCGCGCACCGAGCGCTGCAGGAACAGCGCGGTCGCCGGGCCCGGCAGGGCGGCCAGGATCAGCGAGGCGAGCAGGAATTCGGGCAGGACATCGACCCAGTGCGGCATCGCTGCATGGTGACATGGGTTCGGCGGTGGCTGCCAGCGGTTTGTGGCGGTCAGGTGGTGCGCAGTCCCGCGAGGAGCTTGTCCAGGGCGGTGATGGTGTCGGGGAGCGCGCCGGGGTCGGCGGTGGTGGCGAGCCAGAGGGCGGCCTCGTTCATCGCGCCGGAGAGCAGCTGGGTGAGGGGAGCGATCGGCTGTGGCGCCAGGATGCCCGCGTCGACCAGGGCTGCCAGGGCCTCGTGCAGGTGCCGGGCCGAGTTGGCCTCGTCCAGGGCGCGCCATTCGTGCCAGCCGAGCACGGCGGGTCCGTCGATCAGCATGATCCGCTGGACCAGGGGATCGGCGCTGGCCCGGAGGAACGCGGCGCATCCGGTGGTCAGCTGGGCCCACGGATCGCGCTCGGCGTCGGCGGCCGCGGCGACCTGCTCGCCGACCTCCTGCTGCACCTGGGTGAGGACCGCGCGGAACAGCTCGGCCTTGCTGTCGAAGTGGTGGTAGAGCGCGCCCTTGGTGACACCCGACGCCGACACGATCTCCGACAGGCCAACGGCGGCATAGCCTTTCGCGGCGAACAGCCGCCTGCTCTGCGTCACCAGCACCCGCCGCGTCTCCTCGCGCTGTCGTGCCCGCGCCGTGGCTGTCATCCGCCGTCCTCCCATTGACCTACCAGTGGTATGTGAACTAGCCTACGACACATACCATCGGTATGTGAAAGGAAAAGTCATGGCACTGAGCAGCTTCTACCCGGTTCTGGCCACCTCCCGGATCGCGGAGTCCCGCGACTTCTACACGCGCTGGTTCGGCTTCGAGATCACCTTCGAGGCCGACTGGTACGTCAGCCTCCGCCGCCCCGCCCGCGACGCCGAGCCCGCCTACGAACTGGCCCTGCTCGATCCCACCCACCCCACCATCCCCGAGGGCTACGGCAAGCCGGTCCAGGGTCTGGTCCTGAACTTCGAGGTCGACGACGTCGACGCCGAATGGCACCGTCTGGTCGAAACCGGCGGCCTGCACCCCGAACTCGCGCTCCGCACCGAGGACTTCGGCCAGCGCCACTTCATCGTCAGCGACCCCTCGGGCGTCCTGATCGACGTCATCACGGAGGTCCCGCCCACTCCCGAGTTCGCCGCCCAGTTCACCGGGTAGAACCGGCTGGATCGACGACGCTCGGGCTCCCGAACAGCATCCGGGCGCGACACTCGGTACTCTTTGGCGGGTGAAGGCACTTCGTCGGTTCACTGTCCGTGCCCATCTGCCGGAGCGGCTCACCGCGCTGGGCGAGTTGTCGACGAACCTGCGGTGGTCGTGGCACGGCCCGACGCAGGATCTGTTCGCCGACCTCGACCCGGAGCTGTGGCGCGCGGTCGGCCAGGATCCGGTTCGGATGCTGGGTGAGGTGCCCGCCGAGCGGCTCGACGCGCTCGCCGCCGATGCCGGGTATGTCGCCCGGGTGGACGCGGCCGCCGACGGGCTGCGCGACTATCTGGCGCGGCCGCGCTGGTTCCAGCAGCAGACCGGGACGAATGTCGCCGGGATCGCCTACTTCTCGATGGAGTTCGGTGTCACCGAGGTGCTGCCGAACTACTCGGGTGGGCTGGGCATCCTGGCCGGTGACCATCTCAAGGCCGCCTCCGATCTGGGTCTGCCGCTGATCGGCGTCGGGCTGCTGTACCGCTCCGGGTATTTCCGGCAGTCGCTGTCGGCCGACGGCTGGCAGATGGAGCACTACCCGGCGCTGGACCCGCAGGGTCTGCCGCTGCGGCTGCTCACCAGCGACGGCTCGCCGGTGCTGATCCATGTCGGCATGCCGGAGGGCCGGGTGCTGCGGGCGCGGGTGTGGATCGCCCAGGTGGGCCGGATCCCGCTGCTGCTGCTCGATTCCGATATCGCCGAGAACGATCCGGAGCTGCGCGCGGTCACCGACCGGCTCTACGGCGGCGATCAGGACCACCGGATCAAGCAGGAGATCCTGGCCGGGATCGGTGGGGTCCGCGCGGTGCGCGCCTACACCCGCGCCAACGGGCTGCCCGATCCCGACGTGTTCCATATGAACGAGGGCCACGCCGGCTTCCTCGGGGTGGAGCGGATCCGGGAATTCATCGCGGGCGGACTGGATTTCGACACCGCTTTGGCTGCGGTCCGGGCAGGCACCGTGTTCACCACGCACACCCCGGTGCCCGCGGGCATCGACCGGTTCCCGATGCCGCTCGTGCGCCGCTACTTCGGTGGCGCGCACGGTGAGTCCGAATCCGCGCTGCTGCCGGGGCTGTCGGTCGACCGGATCCTGGCGTTCGGCCGGGAATCCGATCCCTCCGTGTTCAACATGGCGCACATGGGTCTGCGCATGGCCCAGCGCGCCAACGGTGTCTCGAAGCTGCACGGCGAGGTCAGCCGGGACATGTTCGCCGGGCTGTGGCCGGGCTTCGACGCGGCCGAGGTGCCGATCGGTTCGGTCACCAACGGCGTGCACGCGCCGACCTGGGCGGCCAGGGAATGGATCGACAAGGCGCGCGAGCTGGTCGGCCCGGAGCTGGTCGAGGAGGCGCGCGGCTGGGAGAAGCTCAGCGATGTCGATCTCGGGCAGCTGTGGTCGACGCGCAACACCCTGCGCGGCGTCCTGATCGAGGAGGTGCGCCGCAGGCTGCGCGAGTCGTGGCATCAGCGCGGCGCGGCCGACGCGGAACTGGGCTGGATCGACGAGGTCTTCGACCCCTCGGTGCTCACCGTCGGGTTCGCCCGGCGCGTGCCCACCTACAAGCGGCTGACCCTGATGCTGCGCGACCCCGAGCGGCTGCGCGCGCTGCTGCTCGATCCCGAGCGGCCGGTGCAGCTGGTGGTCGCGGGCAAGAGCCATCCCGCCGACGACGGCGGCAAGGCGCTGATCCAGCAGGTCGTGCGCTTCGCCGACGATCCGGCGGTGCGGCACCGCATCGTCTTCCTGCCCGACTACGACATGTCGATGGCCCGTTACCTCTACTGGGGTTGCGATGTGTGGCTGAACAATCCGCTGCGCCCGCTCGAGGCGTGCGGCACCTCCGGCATGAAGTCCGCGCTCAACGGCGGCCTCAACCTGTCCATCCGGGACGGCTGGTGGGACGAGATGTTCGACGGCGAGAACGGCTGGGCGATCCCCACCGCCGACGGCGTACGCGACGAGCACCGCCGCGACGATCTCGAGGCCGCGGCGCTCTACGAGCTCGTCGAGCGCACGGTCGCCCCGCGCTTCTACGACCGCGACGCGGCAGGCGTGCCAGTGCGCTGGACCGAGATGGTGCGCCACACCCTGCAGACCACCAGCCCGAAGGTGCTGGCCTCGCGGATGGTCCGCGATTACGCCGAGCAGTACTACGGCCCGGCGGCCGCCGCGTTCGGCCGGGCCGCCGCCGACGGATTCGCCGGCGCGGCGCAGGTCGCCGAGTACCGCAAGCGGGTCGACGCGGCCTGGTCGTCGGTGCGGGTGGCGCAGGTCGACAGTTCCGGCCTGCCCGACACCCCGGTGATCGGGGCGAAGCTGTCGCTGGAGGCGCGCGTCGAACTCGGCGGGCTGGCGCCCTCGGATGTCGTGGTGCAGGCGGTGCTCGGCCGGGTCTCGCCGGCCGACGACCTGTCCGACACCACCACCATCGAGATGACGCACACCGGGACCGACGAGGGCGTGGAGCTGTATGCCGTGCAGTCGCCGGTGCCGCTGTCGGGCGCCGTCGGCTACACCGTGCGTGTGCTGCCCCACAACGCGCTGCTCGCGTCGGATGCCGAACTGGGGCTGGTGGCCGTCGCGGGGGCGTGACCTGCGTCGTGACACGGATGCCGGGTTCTTCGATTCAGTGAACTTTCCGCTACCGTTCCTGGGCATCCTTCTTCTTTGAAATTCGGACTGGAGTGTCATGGCCAGCGATGTCGTTACCCGCGCCCGAGGGCGCATCGACGGATACTTCGGTGTCACGTCGAGCGGGTCCACCTTCCGGCGCGAGGCGATGGCGGGCACGATCACGTTCCTGGCGATGTCCTATGTGCTGGCGGTGAATCCGTCGATCCTCGGTGACGAGGGCGCCCTGGGCGACAAGGGCATTCCGATGCAGGCCGTGTTCACCGCGACGGCGGTGGCCGCGATCTTCGGCACCCTGGTCATGGGCATCTGGGCGCGGTACCCGATCGCGCTCGCGCCCGGCATGGGTCTCAACGCGTTCTTCGCGTACACGGTCGTGCTGAGCATGGGCATTCCGTGGCAGGTCGCCCTGTCGGGCACCCTGCTGTCGGGCATCATCTTCTTCATCCTGGCGATCACCAAGATCCGGGAACGAATCCTCAATGCCATTCCGCTGCAGATGAAGTTCGCGGTGGGCGCCGGCATCGGTCTGTTCGTCGCGTTCCTCGGGCTGAAGAACGCGGGCATCGTGGTCAACAGCGACGCGACCTTGGTCACGCTCGGTGACTTCACCAAGGGCACCACGCTGCTCGCCCTGTTCGGGCTGGTCGTCACGGTGGTCTTCCTGGTGATCGGCTGGCACGGCGCGGTGCTCTACGGCATCGTCGCGACCACGGTCCTGGGTATGGTCACCGGCCTGGTCGGCATCCCGGACGGGATCGCCGAGCTGCCCAAGGGCCTGGATCAGACCTTCGGCCAGGCGATCATCCATCTGCCCGACGCGTTCACCGGGCAGATGATCGTGGTGGTGCTCACCATGCTGTTCGTCGACTTCTTCGACGCCTCGGGCACCCTGATCGGTGTCGCCAACCAGGCGGGCCTGCTCAACAAGGACGGCACGCTGGCACGGGCGCGCAGCGCGATGGCCGCCGACTCGGTCGGCACGACGGCGGGCGCGATCATCGGTACCTCCACCACCACCGCCTATGTGGAATCGACCGCCGGTGTGTCGGCGGGCGGCCGAACCGGTGTCACCGCGATCACCACGGCGGGCTGGTTCGTGATCGCGATGTTCTGCTACCCGATCTTCTCGGTGATCGCCGGGTCGGCCGAGGTGACAGCGCCCGCGTTGATCGTGGTCGGCGTCTTGATGGCGCGCTCACTGGGCGAGATCGACTGGCAGCACCTCGAATACTCCGTACCCGCGTTCCTGACCGTGATCATGATGCCGCTGACCTATTCGATCGCCAACGGACTGGCGATGGGCATGATCTTCTACCCGGTGGTGATGGTCGCCCGGGGCCGGGTCAAGGAAGTCCATCCGGCCATGTGGGTTTTGATGGTGTTGTTCCTGGGGTACTTCTTCTTCCTCGTCGAGTAGGTGAACTCACCATAGCTGTGCCTATACTTAGGCTAGCCTAGCCAAGCTTGAAGGAGAGTTACCTATGAAGCGCTCGCTCGTTGCCGCGTCGATGGCGGTTGCCACCATCTTCGCGCCGGTCACCGCGGCCGTCGTCGCCACCGCTCCCGCCGCGATCGCCGCCCCGGCGACCCCGTCGGCCGGTGAGCTCCAGGGCAAGCTCCAGGCGGCCATGAACGGCTCCTCGGCCGAACTCGAGTCGGGCAACGCCGGTAGCCTCACCGTCGTTCGCGACACCGTCAACCGGATCCCGGGCTACAGCTGGGACGTCTCGGGCCCGGTCACCGTCGACGGTGACACCCTCTCGGCGACCCTGAACAGCCGCCTCGGCGACTACGCCTTCCCGATCCCGGTGACCTGGAAGAACATCGGCGGCACCTGGAAGCTGTCGCAGGAGTCGGAGAGCACCCTGGTCAGCTACGCGACCATGGCGTGGTGAACTGAGTCTTCGCGCAGAGGCCGCCCTTCGGGGCGGCCTTTCTGTTGTGTGTGAGCAGGGTCACGGAAGTGCCGGGGGTGGCGGGAAATAGTCGCGCCGGACCCGGGGTTGTGACCGGACGAGGCAATCGGACCGTGGTCCGGTTGCGGGCATGTATCGAATCGCAGATGAGGAAACGATGACCGACACCGCTACCCGCACCACTCCCGCTACTTCCCCCGCCACCGCCGACGAGGTCACCGCCGCCGGCATCGGCCTGCTGGTGCTGCGCGTGGGCTTCGGTGGCCTGATGGCCGCCTACGGCGCGCAGAAACTGTTCGGCTGGTTCAACGGCATGGGGTGGCAGACCACCACCGACAGCTTCGAGGCGATGGGCTACAACCCCGGCGTGCTCTTCGGCACGCTCGCCGGGCTCAGCGAGCTGGTCGGCGGCCTGCTGCTGGTATTCGGTCTGTTCACGCCGCTGGCCGCCGCCATCGTGCTCGGCACGATGATCAACGCGATCAATGTGCTGTGGGCCGGTGGCCTGTTCCCGGCCGACCCGTCGGTGACCGGCTACTCGACGCCGCTGGTCTACGCCATCGCCGCCGCCGGCCTGGCCTTCACCGGCCCGGGCCGCTTCTCGCTCGACGCGGGCCGTCCGTGGGCGCGCCAGGGTGTCGCCTGGGGCGGCGCGGCCGTGGCCGTCGCCGTGGTCGCCGCGGTGCTCACGCTGATCCTGAAGGCCGCGCTCTGAGCTGAGCGGCGTCGTTCGCGGCGGCGCGGTGACCGGTATCCGGTTGCCGCGCCGCCGCTTTCGTTCCCGGTGTGCGACGTTTCGTCATCGGCCGTATGCCCGCGGTTCCACGCAGTGCCCGCGCCTGTCGCCGGTAGCGGTTACCCTCGGCGACGGCGCTTGTCGAAGCGGCGCCACGCACCGTCCGCGCATCGAAGAGGAGAGCTGCGATGAAGGCTTACGACCTGGGTTTCGGGGATTCGGCGGACAAACTGGCGGAGACGCCCGGCGGTGAGCCGCTGACGCTCGACACGCCGGTGCGCTCCGGGTGGATCGGCAGCGACGGGCCCGCGATCGATCCGGCGAGCTGGCCGCGCGGGCCGGTCACCGGACTGCCGATGATGCACGCGCTCACCCTGCGACTGCCCGTCGACTATCAGCGCCGCGGGCCGAAATACCCGGCCATCGCCTTCTTCCAGGGCGAGGGGCAGTTCGCCGACGCGACCGACCCGATCGTGGCCGACGCGGCCGCCGACGATCCGGTCGCTCGCGAGCTGGTCTCGACCCGGCTGCACTCGCAGCTGCAGCTCCTGCACGACGAGATCGGCGGCGTCTTCGCGCTGGTCTGGCTGACCGAAGCGGAATTCGCCGCGGGCCCGGTCGCGCCGCCCGCCGACGTGCGCCTGCCCGGCTCGCCGGTCGCGAGCGACGAGGGCTGCAATGCCTGGGACGACGTGCATCCCACCATCGGCGTCTGGCTGGCCGAGCGCGTCGCCGACCCCAATATCGGTATCCCGCCGGTCGAATACGTCCCGAACTCGCGCTACCAGGACCCGCTCACCGAGGACTCCGGCTGGAACCCCTGGGCCGAGCCGCTGTTCGGCCGCTCCCACCTGGGCGGCACCGCGTTCCCCGTCCAGGCGCTCCCGGAGGGCCTGACCCCGTTCTACCTGGAGATCGAGGAGGTCTCCGGGATGAACTTCGGCGGCGGCAACGCCCAGCTCGACCTGGAGTCGGGCGTTTTCGACTGGGCCTGCGGGTAGCGCTCAGTCCACCATGGCCGGGCGGTCGTCGTCGGGGTGCGCCCCGCCGGCGACGCGCGGCGGCCGGATCGCGCGGGAGAGTTCTTGCGCGGCAGGGGGATCGATGACGGTCGGTTCGATCGGCTCGGGGCGTCGGCGCGGCGGCGTCGAGCGGACCAGGTGGACGACGCCGATCAGCACGATCAGGTAGACCACCACGTAGATGTTCATCATCACCTGCGCGCCCGGCCACCACGGCGGCAGCAGGAAGGTGCCGACACTGACCCAGGTGGGGGTGTAGGTGTAGGTCCACGCCGCGATGGCGAGGTACAGCGCGCCCGCCGCGACCCACCAGCGGCCGCGGGTCTGGGCGCGATGGATCAGATAGACCGTCAGCGGGACGAACCAGACCCAGTGGTGCCCCCACGAATACGGCGAGACCGCGCAGGCGGTGAGCCCACCGAGGGTCACCGACAGCAGCGGTTCGTCGCGGCGCACCAGCTCGGCCGCGAGCCACAGGGCGAGCAGCGCGATCGGGACGGCGATCAGCAGCCACAACCAGACCGGGGCGGGCCCGTGCACGAGGTGGGCGACGGCGCCGCGCAGCGACTGATTGGCGGGGTGGACATCGGGGGCGATGCGACCGGACTGGAAGAACGTCGAGGTCCAGTACTGGTACGAATCGCTCGGCAGGACCAGGGCGGTCAGGCCGATCGTCGCGGCGAAGGTGAGTGCGGCGGTGGCCGCGGCGCGCCACTGCCGTTGCGCCAGATACTGGGCAACGAAGAACAGCGGGGTCAGCTTGATGCCCGCCGCGATGCCGACGCCGAGACCGCGCAGCCTGCTGTGCTCGGCGCGGGAGAAGTCCCACAGCACCAGCAGCATGAGCCACAGATTGATCTGCCCGTAGTAGAGCGTGGTGCGCACCGGCTCGGCGAAGACGAACGCCAGCATGATCAGCGCGCTGACCACGGCCAGGCGCGGCGTCACCCGGTAGCCGAGCATCCGCCAGCTCTGCAGCACACAGGCGAACAGCACGGCGAGGTTGAGGACCAGCCAGGTCGTGGTGACGGCCGACCACGGCACCAGCACCAGCGGAAGGAAGGCCAGCGCCGAGAACGGCGTGTAGGTGTAGAGGAGTCCGTAGTGCGTCGGCTCGATGTAGAGCGCCCGATCGTGCAGCACCCGCCAGCCGCCGTCGCGGTAGATGTGGACGTCGAGGCCGCCGACGAGGATGCCGCCGCTGTCCATCCACGGATCCATGGTGGTGAACAGCAGAGTCACGCCGAGGACGGCGGTACCGAGTAGCAGGAGGAGCGTCGAGACCGTGCGCGGGAACTCCGCGCGTCGAGATTTCTCCACCACTGCCGTACTACCGGCCGGCTCGCATCGTATGCACGACTAAGAACCTACCGCCCGCCCGTCGGAGTGGCGCGGTGTGGCCCGCCGTTGGTAGGCGATCCCTATGAAACTGGTTCGGCCTGGCGGCGAACCGAACTCGGAAAGGCCCGGTCACGCGGCCGGTTGCAGGACCAGCATGGTGTCGGCGCCGTGATGGAATTCGTAACGGGTCTTGCGCAGCGCGGTGGGGACGCCCTTGTCGTGGAGTTCGGTGCGCAGCCCGGCGATGAGGTCGTCCAGTGGTGCGCCGGTGTAGTCGAGCAGGGGATAGAGCCGGGCCTCGCCCTCGGTGACGCGGGACAGTTCGAGCAGGGCGGACAGGTGGAATTCGGCGTCGAGGCGGTCGGCATAGCTGAACAGCAGGTGTGAGCTCAGCGACAGATCGAAGGATTTGTCGGGGAACGGGAGTTCGGGCAGGCTCGCGGCGATGTAGCGGTCGGGCGCGGCGCGCAGATCGGCGGCGAAGCGCCGGGCCGCGCCGCGCCGGATCGCGGCATGGCCGTCGGGGGAGCCGTACCAGTCCCAGCGGTAGCGGTGGGCATTGGCGGCGGCCCAGGCCACGGCGCGGTCGTTCTCGGTGACGGCGTCGACGGCCAGGTCGGTGGTCGGACGGGCATAGATCGGATCGATCGCGGTGACCGTGGCCCCCAGGGCGGTGGCCTCGGCCGCGAAACTCGCTGCGCCACCGGGGCAATCGAGCACCCTGCGGCCGGTGAGATCGTCGTCGGACAGGTGAAACATCGCGCGGTACTCGGCCAAAGATCTTGCACTGACCAGAAATTCGCCGAGTACCTCGCCATCGGCGTGGTGCTTCATCACCCAACGTTCTCACGAGTTGCGTTCGCCCGGCGGTGAATTCACGGGTGTGGTCATGCCGATTGCAAGACCGGGTGTAAAAGTCCCTCAGCTCACGCGGACGCGGTGAGCCTGCGCAGCGCCTTCGCGACCACCTCGGGGTCGGTGGTCTCCCAGTACGGCGGCAGCGAAGCGCGCAGGTAGCCGCCGTAGCGGGCGGTGGCCAGCCGCGAATCGAGGATCGCGACGACGCCGCGATCGTCGACGCTGCGCAACAGCCTGCCGGTGCCCTGGGCCAGCAGCAGCGCCGCGTGATTGGCCGCCACCGTCATGAAGCCGTTGCCGCCGCGCGATTCCACCGCCCGCTGGCGGGCGGTGAGCAGCGGGTCGTCGGGGCGGGGGAACGGAATGCGGTCCAGGATCACCAGACTCAGCGACGGGCCGGGCACGTCGACGCCCTGCCACAGGGTGAGCGTGCCGAACAGCGACGTGGCCGGGTCGTCGGCGAACTTGCGCACCAGCGCGCCCATCGAGTCGTCGCCCTGGCACAGCACCGGGGTGTCGAGCCGCTCGCGCAGTGCCTCGGTGGCGGCCTTGGCGGCGCGCATCGAGGAGAACAGGCCGAGCGTGCGCCCGCCCGCGGAGGTGATGAGCTGCTCGATCTCGTCGAGGTAGGCGGGGGCCAGACCGTCGCGGCCCGGCGCGGGCAGGTGCTTGGCGACGTAGAGGATGCCGGACTTCGCGTGATCGAACGGCGAACCGACATCGAGGGAACTCCAGCGCACCGACTCCAGGTCGGCGGGCGCGGTGGCGCCGTTGGCCAGTGCCGGGTCGACCTTGCCGCCGGACTGCGAGGGCAGGCCCCAGGTGATCGCGAGCCCGTCGAACGAGCCGCCGATCTGCAGGGTGGCCGAGGTGAGCACGACGGTCGCGGTGCCGAACAGCCTGCTGCGCAGCAGGCCGCCCACCGACAGCGGCGCCATCCGCAGGGTGCGGCGGGCGACGCCGCGGATCTCGTCGGCCGAGAGCCAGATGACATCGCGGCGCGCGGCCGGATCGGCCTCCTCGAACGCGGTCAGGGTGCGCACCGCCGCGTCGTGCACGTCGTCGATGGCGGCCACGGCCATTGTGCGGGCGGCGGCGTTGTCGGGATCGTCGGTGGCCTTCACGCTGCCCGTCGGGGCCAGGGCGGTGCGCGCGTTCCAGGCGGCGTCGCGGACCAGCGCGAGGACGGGCGCGATGCCGTCGGGCAGCTGGTCCCAGCGGCCGGGCGGCATGTCCTCGAGCGCTTCGTGGAACGCCTCGGCGGCGCCCTCGAGCCGGTCGACCTCGCGTTCGTCGATGAGCTTGGTGCAGCGGCGGGCCGCGGCGCTGATCGCGGTCGCGGCGAGTTCGGCGGTGGCGACGCCGGTGACCCGGTCGACCAGTTCGTGCGCCTCGTCGATCACCACGACATCGTGTTCGGGCAGCACCTGGATGCCGCTGATCGCGTCGATGGCCAGCAGCGCGTGGTTGGTCACCACGACATCGGCCTGGGCCGATTCGGCGCGCGCCTTCTCGGCGAAGCAGTCCTGGCCGAACTGGCAGCGGGTCTTGCCGAGGCATTCGCGCGAGGACACGCTGACCTGACGCCAGGCCCGGTCGCTCACGCCGGGAGCGATCTCGTCGCGGTCGCCGGTCTCGGTGTCCGACGCCCACTCGTTGAGCCGCTGCACCTCGCGGCCCAGCTTGGAGATGGCGAAGGCGTCGAACAGTTCCGCCTCGCCGCCGGTGTCTTCGGGGATCACGCTGTTGATCTTGTTCAGGCACAGATAGTTGTTGCGGCCCTTGAGGATCGCGAACTGCGGCACCCGGCCCAACGGCTTGCTCAGCGCGTCGGCCAGGCGCGGCAGATCGCGGTCGACGAGCTGACGCTGCAGGGCGATCGTCGCGGTGGAGACCACCACGGTGCGCCCGGTCCGCACCGCGTGCCGCAGGCTCGGCACCAGATAGGCCAGCGATTTACCGGTGCCGGTGCCCGCCTGCACCGCCAGGTGCTCCTTGGTGTCGATCGCGTGGTCGACCGCCGTCGCCATGGTGGTCTGGCCGGTGCGTTCCTTGCCTCCCAGGGCATGCACGGCGGTGGCGAGCAGGTCGGCGACGGGAGGAAGTTCGGGCACGCTGGCAGCTTATCCGCCCCCTCGGACAAGTCCGATCGGCCGACGGCGAGCCCCGGTCAGGACTCGCGGACGAAGTCGTCGAGGTTGGCGCGGATGTAGTCGAGGACGCGCTGTTCGAAGTCGGCCGGTTCGTTGATGTCGTAGATCTCGTCGGGGTCGTCGGCGCGGGCGCCGTCGGGGCGGCGGATCTGGCCGGGGTTGGCCAGGGTCTGGTGTTCGTCGTCGAAGAAGCGGTCGAGGGCGTCGTCGGGGGAGCTGGGGGAGGCGTCGCGGGCGGCCAGGATCGCGGCGGCGGCCAGGCGCGGCATGCCCGCGGCGCGCAAACCACGGGTGGCCCAGGGGAGTTCGCCGCGCCGGGTGCGCAGGTAGCCGCTGAAGCCGGTGTCCAGGACGCTGGTGTGCAGGCTCGACAGGGCCAGCAGGTGGGCGAAGGCGGGCGGGAGTTCGGCGAAGGCGCCGACGCCGCGACGCTGGAGGTCGTCGGTGACGGGGTTGGACCAGAAGACGATGTCGGCGGCGTCGTGGATGGAGTCGATCTCGGCCAGCGCCGTCGTCAATCGGGCGCGCGCCTGCGCCGGGAATCGGTAGTCCATGGGGGCAGGCTAGCCGTGTCCCACCCGCTCGCCGCGAGCGGTCACGCGGCTGCCCGCGCCGGGAGCCGGTCGCGCCGAGGACCGGGTCAGGCGGGGATTTCGCCCGACAACTCGACGCCTGCTTCGCGCAGCGTGGTGAGCGCGGTGGCGACCGTCGCCGGGGCGACGCCCGCGGTGAGGTCCAGCAGGATGCGGGTGCCGAACCCGGCGGCGCGGGCATCGAGCGCGGTGGCTCGGACGCAGTGGTCGGTGGCGATGCCGACGACGTCGACGGTGTCGATCGAGCGGGCGCGCAGCCAGTCGGCCAGGGTGGTGCCGTCGGCGGCCGCGCCTTCGAAGCCGGAGTAGGCGGCCGAGTACTCGCCCTTGGAGAAGATCTCCTCGATCGAGCCGGTATCCAGGGCGGGATGGAAGTCCGCGCCCGGCGTGCCGACCCGGCAGTGCGGCGGCCAGGTGTCGACATAATCGGGCTCGGTGGAGAAATGTGGACCGGGGTCGACGTGATAGTCCCTGGTCGCGACCACCGCGTCGTAGCCGGCGCCCGCGACGAACTCGCTGATCGCCGCTGCCACGGCGGCACCACCCGCGACGGCGAGCGAGCCGCCCTCGCAGAAGTCGTTCTGCACATCCACGATCACCAGACCGCGTGCCATGCCGTCCTCCACTTCTCCGCCGGTCCGAACTCGCGCGACGGTCGCGTCACGCCGGGCCTCGACGACATCATTCTCCGCTGCCTATGCCGGTGCGGCCACTCAGCCGCGCGTGGGCCTCAGCCCAGGAAGGTCGTCGGTACCGCGGGCTCGCCCGCCGACAGCTTGAGCCCCTCCCACGGCAGGCTGACCAGCCCGCGCGCGACCAGCTCCCGGCTCTGCGCCAGCGTCGCGACACCGTCGACCACGGCGCCCTTGCGGACCAGCGGCACCAGCAGCTCCCTGGCCTGGAAACCGTTGGTGGCCGGTGCTTCTCCGTCGGCGGGGTAGATGATCTCCTCGACGATCGTGCCGGTCGCGCGGGCCAGCCGGACCGCCTTCTTGGTGCCACCGCGCGACTGCTTGTGACTGCTGCGCTTGGCCACCGGGATGCCGTCGACCTCGACCAGCTTGTAGACCATGCCCGCGGTCGGCGCGCCGGAGCCGGTGACCAGCGAGGTGCCGACGCCGTAGACGTCGACCGGTTCGGCGCGCAGGGCCGCGATCGCGTACTCGTCGAGATCGCCGGAGACCACGATGCGGGTGCCGGTGGCGCCGAGCCCGTCGAGCTGGTCGCGCACCTGCCTGGCCAGCACGCCGAGATCACCGGAGTCGATCCGCACGCCGCCCAGCTCGGGACCGGCCACCTCGATCGCCGTCGCCACGCCCCTGGTGATGTCGAAGGTGTCGACGAGCAGGGTGGTGCCGACGCCGAGCGCGTCGATCTGGCTGCGGAACGCGGCCGCCTCGTGCTCGCCGTCGGCGCCGCTGTGCAGCAGCGTGAACGCGTGCGCGCTGGTGCCCGCGCCCGGCACG
This sequence comes from Nocardia sp. NPDC003269, assembly GCF_042888005.1. Classification (NCBI taxonomy): domain Bacteria; kingdom Bacillati; phylum Actinomycetota; class Actinomycetes; order Mycobacteriales; family Nocardiaceae; genus Nocardia; species Nocardia sp. NPDC003269. The sequence continues at coordinate 39,178 of NZ_JBIAPA010000008.1, read as the reverse complement.
CCGAAGCCGCGCACGGCTTCCAGGTTGGAGGTGGCGTCGAAACCGGCCAGGTAGGCGGCGCGCGAACTCGACGGCGCGGCCAGTTCGTGGGTGCGCCGCGAGCCCATCTCGATCATCCGCCTGCCCGCCGCCGCGCTCACCATGCGCGCGGCCGCCGAGGCGATCGCGCTGTCGTGATTGAGGATCGACAGGGCCAGCGTCTCCAGCAGCACACATTCGGCGAAACTGCCGCGCACGGACAGGATCGGTGAGCCGGGGAAGTACAGCTCACCCTCGGCGTAGCCGTCGATATCGCCGGTGAAGCGATATTCCCGCAACCAGTCGACGGTGGCCGGGTCGAGGAACCGGGCGACCACGTCGAGCTCGGCGGGACCGAACCGGAAGTGGGTCAGCGCGTCGAGCAGCCGCCCGGTACCGGCCACCACGCCATAGCGGCGACCGTGCGGCAAGCGCCTGGCGAACACCTCGAAGGTGCACTGCCGATGCGCCGAGCCGTCGGCCAGGGCGGCGGCGAGCATGGTCAGCTCGTACTGATCGGTCAGCAGCGCGGTGCTGGCGAACTCGTCACGGATCTGCACACCGGAAACTGTAGTCACCGCGGGTGTTGTTTCTGTGTGGCCGCGTCGTACCCTGGGATTTATGGCCGTGTGCAATTCCGTTCGAGCCGGCGCCGTCACCGACGCCGTGAACGCCGCACTGTCAGCGGCACAGGCGACGCCGGAAGCGGTCGAGCAGACCGAGATCCTCGAGGCCGAGGACCGGCCCTGGGTCACCGTGGTCTGGGACGACCCGGTGAACCTCATGCACTACGTCACCTACATCTTCCAGAAGCTCTTCGGCTACAGCAAAGCCAAGGCGACCGAGTTGATGTTGCAGGTGCACAACGAGGGCAAAGCGGTCGTGTCCTCCGGATCACGCGACAAGATGGAGCAGGACGTCCGCCGATTGCACGCGGCGGGACTCTGGGCAACCATGCAGCGAGACGACTGAGTACCGTAACCCTGTGCGCAAGTGGAGCAGGAAGAACTCACTGAGTGGCCTGAAGCTTCGATCCGAGATGGACGAGCACGAGGCCACCGTTCTGCGCTCCCTGGTCGGCGCCGTGTCCGGCTTGCTCAGCGACCGCGCGGCCGAGGCCCCCGAGGACGAACTCGCCGCGCTGACCGGCCTGCGCACCGGCAACTCCACCCCGCCCGACGATCCGCAGCTGCTGCGCCTGCTGCCCGATTTCCACCGCGCCGAACCCGGGTCGCCCGACGCCAAGCGCGCCGACCTCAACTCCGCCCTGCGCAGCCTGCACGAGCCCGAGATCATCGACGCGAAACTGGCCGCGGGCCGGGTCGTGCTGGACAGCTGTCCCGAGGTGGGCGGCAAGATCGTGCTCACCCCCGAGCAGGCCGACGCCTGGCTGGCCGCGCTCACCGATGTCCGCCTGGCGCTGGGCACCCTGCTCGACATCGACGACGACACGCCCGAACACTTCGATCCGAGTGATCCGCGCGCGCCGCACCTGGACGTCTACCACTGGCTGACCTGGATGCAGGACTCGCTGTTGCAGGCGCTCGCGCCCTGATTTCCGCGCGTTAGGGTCGGGGGCATGAGCGGCGTTCCCGGTCCACGCAACGCGATCACCGATGTGTCCGGCGTGCTGGTCGGCCATCATCAGGTCCTCGACGACGACGTCACCCTCGGCACCGGCGCGGCGACCGGCTGCACTGTGGTGCGCGTCCCCGGCGGCGCGACCGCCGCGGTGGACGTGCGCGGCGGCGGGCCCGGCACCAGGGAGACCGACCTGCTCGATCCGGGCAATACCGTCCGGCAGCTGAACGCGGTCCTGCTCGCGGGCGGCAGCGCGTACGGGCTGGCCGCCGCCGACGGCGTGATGCGCTGGTCGGAGGAACACGGCGAGGGCATCCCGATGGATCCCACCGATCCGAGCCGGGTGGTGCCGATCGTGCCCGGCGCGGTGATCTTCGACCTGCCGGTGGGGGCGTGGCACATCCGGCCCGACGCCGACTTCGGTTTCCTGGCGGCCGAGGCGGCCGCGGGGGAGTTCGCGCGCGGTACCGCCGGTGCCGGGGTCGGGGCGCGGGCCGGGGCGCTCAAGGGCGGAATCGGTTCGGCGAGTGTGGTTCTCGCCGACGGGCCGGGCGCCGGGGTCACGGTGGGCGCGGTGATCGTCGCCAATCCGGTCGGCTCGGTGGTCGATCCGCGCACCGGTCTGCCGTGGGGCGTCGGCACCGACGGGCCCGACTTCTTCGGGTTGCGGCCCGGCACCGCGGCCGAGATCGCCGCGCTCGCCGCCCTGCCGGTGAAGGGCACCGTGCTCAACACGACCATCGGCGTCGTCGCCACCGACGCCGCGCTCGATCCGATCGCCTGCCGCAGACTGGCCACCACCGCGCACGACGGCCTCGCCCGCGCGATCCGCCCGGTGCATTCCCCGCTCGACGGCGACACCCTGTTCGCGCTGTCCACCGGCACGATCGAGGTGCCACCGATCCCGCTGCCCGGCGCGTTCCCCGGCGATCTGCTGCTGCTGGACCAGCTGTGCACCGCGGCGGCCGTGGTCGTGGAGCGGGCCGTCGTCGACGCCGTGCTCAGCGCGACCTCGATCGCCGGGATCCCGGCCTATCGAGATCTGTTTCCGCGCTGACTCCCCGCAGGTGGGGACCGGGATGCGCGCCGCGCGGAATAGCCGAATAGGGTGGGTCGTTGTCGAGGTGGTGCTCGACAGCACGCAGGCAGGTTTGTGGAAAGGGTCGAGGAAGTGCTGGTGATCAGGGCCGATCTCGTGGACGCGATGGTGGCGCATGCGCGCGCCGACCACCCCGACGAGGCCTGCGGCATCATCGCCGGACCCGAGGGCGGCGACCGGCCGGAACGCTTCGTCGCCATGGTCAACGCCGAGCGCTCGCCCACGTTCTACCGTTTCGACTCCGGTGAGCAGCTGAAGGTCTGGCGCGCGATGGACGACGCCGACGAGACCCCCGTGGTGATCTACCACTCGCACACCGCCACCGAGGCCTACCCCAGTCGCACCGACATCTCGTACGCCTCCGAGCCGTTCGCGCACTACGTGCTGATCTCCACCCGCGATCCGGAGCAGCACGAACTGCGCAGCTACCGCATCGTCGACGGCGAGGTCACCGAAGAGCCCGTGCGGATCGTCGCCTCCTACGACGCCTGAACCCACCGAAACGAAGTCACACCCGAGGAGTCCCCATGCCGGTAACCGTGTCCATTCCGACCATCATGCGAGGTCTCACCGGAGGCGAGAAGCGCGTCCAGGGTGAGGGCGCGACCCTGTCGGCCCTGATCGACAACCTCGAGGCCAACCACCCCGGCCTGGCCGAGCGGCTGCTCAAGGACGGCAAGCTCAACCGCTACGTCAACATCTACGTCGACGACGAGGACGTGCGGTTCGCCGGCGGGCTCGACGCCGAGGTGCCCGCGGACGCGTCGGTCACCATCCTGCCGGCCGTCGCCGGCGGCGCGCGCTGACGTGGCCCGCTACGAATCGCTCATCGCGACCCTCGGCAACACCCCGCTCGTCGGACTGAAGACGCTGTCCCCGCAGTGGGACGGCGACGATCACGTCCGCCTCTGGGCCAAGCTCGAGGACCGCAATCCCACCGGGTCGATCAAGGACCGGCCCGCGCTGCGGATGATCGAGCAGGCCGAGGCCGACGGCAAGCTCACCCCCGGCTGCACGATCCTGGAGCCGACCAGCGGCAACACCGGGATCTCGCTGGCCATGGCGGCCAAGCTCAAGGGCTACCGGATCGTCTGCGTGATGCCGGAGAACACCTCGGTCGAGCGGCGTCAGCTGCTCACCATGTTCGGCGCCGAGATCATCGATTCGCCTGCCGCCGGTGGGTCGAACCAGGCCGTGGCCATGGCCAAGGAGATCGCCGCGCAGAATCCGGACTGGGTGATGCTCTACCAGTACGGCAACCCGGCCAACGCGCTCGCGCACTACGAGACGACCGGCCCGGAACTGCTCGCCGACCTGCCCGAGATCACGCACTTCGTCGCCGGGCTCGGCACCACCGGCACCCTGATGGGCACCGGGCGATTCCTGCGCGAGAAGGTGCCCGGCATCGAGATCGTCGCCGCCGAGCCGCGCTACGGCGAGCTGGTCTACGGCCTGCGCAACATCGACGAGGGGTTCATCCCCGAGCTGTACGACGAGACGGTGCTGACCACCCGGTTCTCCGTCGGCCCGTACGACGCGGTGAAGCGCACCCGCGAGCTCGTCGGCGAGGAGGGCATCTTCGCAGGCATCTCCACCGGCGCGATCCTGCACGCCGCGCTCGGCGTGGCGAAGAAGGCGCAGAAGGCGGGCAAGCGCGCCGACATCGCGTTCGTCGTCGCCGACGGCGGCTGGAAGTACCTGTCCACCGGCGCCTACGACGGCACCCTGGACGAGGCCGAGGAACGCCTCGACGGCCAGCTCTGGGCCTGACGGCTCGGTACCCTGTGGGGAGTGGGCCCGGTGGCGGCCCGGCCTGAGCGGAGGCGATGTCGGTGAGCGGTGGCGGAGGAATCGGAGCCTCGTTCGATCCGGATCGGATCGCCGGGTTGCAGGGGCGGCCCGGCGCGACCCCGCCCGCCCGGCGCGAAGGCGTCCGGGCGTGGACGCGCGCGGCGGTCGTGATCGTCGCGTTCGTCGGGTCGCTGTACGTGATCGAGGGCGTCGACGCGGTGCTCTCGGCCGACCGGCCGAGCGGCGCGCCCGGTCAGCTCGACGCGGGCGGGATCGAGCCGCGCGAGCTCGACGGCCTCGACGGCATCCTGTGGGCGCCGTTGCTGCACGGTGGCTGGGATCACCTGATGGCCAACACCCTGCCGCTGCTGATCCTCGGCTTCCTGGTGCTGCTGTCCGGGATCGGGCGTGGCATCGCGGCCACCGCGATCATCTGGGTGGTCGCCGGGGTCGGCACCTGGCTGACCGGCTCGGCGGGCAGCGTGCACGTCGGCGCGTCGTCGCTGGTGTTCGGCTGGCTGACCTACCTGATCTGCCGCGGGTGGTTCGCCCGCAATGTGGGGCAGATCGTGCTCGGCGTGGTGATCTTCGCGCTGTACGGCTCGATGCTGTGGGGCGTGCTGCCCAGCGACCCCCTAATTTCTTGGCAGGGACATCTTTTCGGGGCGGTGGGTGGAGTCCTCGCGGGCTGGGTACTCTCTGGTGATGAACGTCGACGCCGCCGTGGAGCATCGGTCGGCCGCGCAGTACCTACGCGGTAGCCGGGGATCCGGTCTGGAAAATGGGGGGATCCTGCATTGAGCACCAGCACGTCGTGGCAGCATGGGGGCATGCGCCTTACCGTCCTCGGGTGCTCGGGCAGCGTGTCCGGCCCGGACTCCCCAGCGTCGGGTTACCTGCTGACGGGTCCCGACATGAGGCCGACCGTCATCGACTTCGGTCCCGGCATCTTCGGTGCGCTGCAGAAGTACCTGAACCCGGGTGATGTGGACATCTTCCTGACCCACCTGCACGCGGATCACTGCCTCGATCTGCCCGCGCTGCTGGTGTGGCGTCGCTACCACCCGAATCCGCCGCAGGGCCTGGCGCTGGTGCGCGGCCCCTCCGACGCCGCGCTGCGCATCGGCAACGCCTCCGCCGAGATCGGCGGCGAGACCGACGACTGGTCCGACGTGATCGACTCGCAGGCCTGGGTCGAGAACGTGCCGGTGCCGTTCGGTCCCGGCCACACCGTCGAGGCCCGCCGGATGTACCACCCGCCGGAGTCCTACGGCCTGCGGATCACCGCCGCCGACGGCCGCGTCTTCGTCTACACCGGCGACACCGCCATGTGCGACGCCGTCGTCGAGCTGGCGCAGGGCGCCGACGTGCTGATGGCGGAAGCCTCGTGGACCCACGATCCGGCCAATCGCCCGCCCGGCATTCACCTTTCGGGCACCGAGGCGGGCGAGATCGCCACCCGCGCCGGCGCCAAGGAACTGCTGCTCACCCACATTCCGCCGTGGACCTCGCGGGAGGACGTCATCGCGGAGGCGAAGGCGGCGTTCTCCGGCCCCGTCCACGCCGTCTCACCGGGCGAAACTTTCGACCTGTAGGGGTCTCGCACGCAGGCCCGCGCAGGCGGGCATAATCCAACACTGTGTCGAGACGAGCCGATGGCAGGGCGGATGACGAACTCCGCGAGGTAAGGATCACCCGTGGCTTCACCACGCACCCGGCGGGATCGGTGCTGGTCGAGTTCGGGCAGACCCGGGTGATGTGCACGGCCAGCGTCACCGAGGGCGTGCCGCCCTGGCGGCGCGACTCCGGGCTGGGCTGGCTCACCGCGGAGTACGCGATGCTGCCCGCCGCCACCCACACCCGCAGCGGCCGGGAATCAGTGAAGGGCAAGGTCGGTGGCCGGACCCAGGAGATCAGCCGCCTGATCGGGCGTTCGCTGCGGGCCTGCATCGACCTGGCCGCGCTGGGCGAGAACACCATCGCGCTGGACTGCGACGTGCTGCAGGCCGACGGCGGTACCCGCACCGCCGCCATCACCGGCGCGTACGTCGCGCTCTCGGACGCGGTGACCTACCTGGCCGCCGCGGGCAAACTGGCCGACCCGCAACCGATCTCGTGCATGATCGCCGCGGTCAGCGTCGGCGTCGTCGACGGCCGGGTGCGGCTGGATCTGCCCTACGAGGAGGATTCGCGCGCCGAGGTCGACATGAACGTGGTCGCCACCGACACCGGCACCCTGGTCGAGATCCAGGGCACCGGCGAGGGCGCGACGTTCCCGCGCTCGACCCTGGACAAGCTGCTCGACTCGGCGCTGGCCGGCTGTGAGCAGCTGTTCGCGGTGCAGAAGGAAGTACTGGCGCAGCCCTACCCGGGCGCGCTGCCCGAGCCGGCCGGTAAGAAGTAGCCGTGGCCGTGCGTGTGCTGGTCGCCAGCCGGAATGCCAAGAAGCTGAAGGAACTGCGCCGGATCCTCGACGAGGCGGGCGTGGCCGGGATCGAACTGGTGAGCCTGAACGAGGTGCCGCCCTACGAGGAGGCGCCCGAGATCGGCGCCACCTTCGAGGAGAACGCCGTCGCCAAGGCGCGCGACGGGGCCGTGGCCACCGGATTGCCGTGTGTGGCCGATGATTCCGGGATCGAGGTGGACGCGCTCAACGGCATGCCCGGCGTGCTCTCGGCGCGCTGGTCGGGTCGCCACGGCGACGACACCGCCAACAACACCCTGCTGCTCGGTCAGCTCGGCGACGTGCCCGACGAGCGCCGCGGCGCACGGTTCGTCTCCACCTGCGCGCTCGTGCTGCCCGACGGCACCGAGACCGTGGTGCGCGGCGAATGGCCGGGCACCATCGCCCGGAAGCCGGTGGGCGAGGGCGGTTTCGGCTACGACCCGCTGTTCCTGCCCGAGGGCGGCACCGGCAGCGCCGCGGAACTGACCCCGGCCGAGAAGGACGCGGTCTCGCACCGTGGCCGGGCCCTCACCCAGCTCCTGCCCGCACTGGCCGCCCTGGCCTGAGCCGAAACGACAGCGCCGCCGCCCCGGATACCGGGTGCGGCGGCGCTGTCGTCGTTTCCGGGACTCAGAGTCCGTATTGCTGCTGGACGTCCTTGGCGTTGCGGTGCTCGACGAAGAACGACAGCAGCGGGATGGTGCCGGCGATCAGGGTGCCGACGGTGCGGCCGATCGGCCAGCGCACCTTCACCGCGAGGTCGGCGGTGACGAGCAGGTAGGCGAAGTACACCCAGCCGTGCACGACGGCGATCCAGCTAGGGGTGTCGACGTCGAAGCCGTACTTGGCGATCATCTCGCCGGTGAGCAGCAGCAGCCACAGACCGGTGACCCAGGCCAGCACCCGGTAGCGCTGCAGCGCCGAGCGGATCTTGGCGGTGTCACCCGCCGGGGCGGCCTTGTCGAGCGACGGTGCGGTCGTGTTCTCGTCGGTGGTCACCCGGCGTTCCTCTCAGGGGCGTGCAGACCGGCCGAGCGGACCTGCGCATCGATGTCGCTGGCGTGCAGTCCCGCCAGGTACTGGTTGTAGGCGACCGTCTCCGGGTCGTCGGCGGGGGCGGCCTTCGGTCGTTCGGGCAGGATCCCGGCGGGGATCTCGCGCGGTGCCTCGGCCTTCGCCGCGCGCGGTGCCGTGTCCGGTTCCTCGGCCTCGCGCTCGAGGCGGACGAACCGGACGTAGGCGAACACCGCGAACGCGGCGAACAGCGGCCACTGCAGGGCGTAGCCGAGGTTCTGGCCGGTTCCGGAGGCCGATTCGAACCGCTCCCACTGCCACCAGGCCAGCGCGAGGCAGCCCAGCGCGACGACGATGACCAGCGCGATCAGGGCCGGTCGATTGTGCGCCGGGCGGGGAGATGAAGCGGACACGCGCTCCACGGTACCCGCCTACTACAGGCGGCGTAGGAGCAGGTCACCGGCTCAGAACTTGTAGGTGATCCCGGTCATCCGCTCGGATTCCTCCCACAGCCTGCGCAGCAGTTCCGGATTGCGCGAGATGGCGCTGGACGGGCACGCCTCGACCGGTCCCTGGGACTGCATCCACCTGTTGGGGCCCCAGTAGACCGTGGGGTCGGCGTCGGGTTCGGTGGCCGCGAACAGGCTGGAGTGGGCGGCCTTGGCCGGCGGGTGGCCGATGAGCTTGATGAACGGCTTGCTGACCCGGTCGAGCGGGGTCTCGGTGCGGGCGAACAGGTCGGTCGCGGAGACGCCGGGGTGCACGGCGTAGGACTTCTTGGCCGAGCCCGCCTCGGTGAGCCTGCGCTGCAGTTCGCGGCCGAACATCAGGTTGGCCAGCTTGGCTTGGGCGTAAGCGAGGTTGCGCTGGTAGCGGCGGTGGTCGTAGTTGAGGTCGTCGATCCAGAGTTTCGGGGTCTGCTTGTGGGCGATGCTGGCCAGGGTGACGACGCGGTCGGTGATGCGGTCCAGCAGCAGGCCGGTGAGGGCGAAGTGGCCGAGGTGGTTGACGCCGAACTGGGTCTCGAAGCCGTCGGCGGTGCGCGAGAACGGGATGTTCATCAGGCCCGCGTTGTTGATCAGGACGTCGAACTCGCCCTGCTGTTCGGCGAAGGCGCGCACGGAGGCCAGGTCGGCGAGGTCGAGCGCGGCGACGCGGACGTCACCGGGGATGGCGTCGGCGATCGGCTGGGCCTTGGCGGCGTTGCGGCAGGCCATGATCACCGTGGCGCCCTTGCCGGCCAGTACTTTGGTGGTTTCGGCACCGAGGCCGCCGTTGGCCCCGGTGATCACGAAGGTGCGGCCGGTCTGGTCCGCGATGTCAGTGGGTTTCCATGCCATGGGCCGACCTTACTCCGGAGTAAGATCGGAGGGAAGTGGTCAGCCGAGCAGCCCGGCCAGCGTACCGGCGCAGGCGGGCCTGCGGAGCTTGGTCAGCGCCTTCGCCTCGATCTGCCTGGCCCGTTCCCGGGAGACGCCGAGCGCCGATCCCACCTCCTCCAGCGAGCGTGCCTCGCCGCGATCGAGGCCGAAGCGCAGCCGGATGACGGCCGACTCGCGCTCGGTGAGGACCGCGAGGACTGCCTCGACGTACCCGGGCAGCAGCCGCTCGGCCACCACATCCGCGGGTGCGGGCGCGGTGTCGGGCAGCAGGGTGCCCAGTTCGGTGCCCTCGCCGACCGGCGCGTGCAGCGACACCGGCTCCGGCTCGTGCCGCAGCACCGCCTCGACCTGGGCGACGGTGAGTTCGGCGGCCGCGGCCAGTTCCTCGACGGTGGCCGCGCGGCTGAGCCGCTGGGTCAGCTCGCGGCGCACCCGGATCACCCGGTGCAGAACGTCGGCGACGTTGGACGGCAGCCGGATCGTGCGGCCCTGATCGGTGAGCGCGCGCCCGATCGACTGGCGGATCCAGTACGTCGCGTAGGTCGAGAGCTTGAGGCCGCGCGTGTGGTCGAACTTCTCCACCGCGCGGATCAGGCCGAGGGTGCCCTCCTGGATCAGGTCGAGCAGTGCCATCCCGGTGTTGGTCGGGAACCGGCGCGCGATGGAGACGACCAGGCGCAGGTTCGCCCGCACCATCCGGTCCTTCGCGCGCAGGCCGTCGAGTTCGGTCCGGCGCAGCTGTTCGCGCCGCGCGGCGGTGAGCTCGATGCCCGCCGCGGCGTTCTCATCGAGCTCGGTGCGCGCCGCCACGCCCGCGGCGATGCGGGCGCCGAGCGCGTACTCCTCCTCGGCGGTGAGCAGGGGAGTGCGGGCGATGGCGGTCAGGTAGTCGCGGACGGAATCGGTGGTGACGGTCAAGGAGAGCTCCGTTCGATGCGGCGAAAGCGTGACTGGCCGGGTGTTCGGTGGGGCGACGAACACAAACTTAGAACGGACCTAAAAATATGTCAAGCACAATTTTGGGTTGACTTCAGTTATGCTTCGACCATGACGACGCAGCAGGGGCTCCGGGCCAGGAAGAAGCAGCAGACCAGGGAGCAGATCTCGGACCGGGCGACCGAGCTGTTCCTCGCGCGCGGCTTCGACAAGGTGACGATCGCCGATGTCGCCGCGGCCGCCGATGTCGCCAAGATGACGGTCACCAACTACTTCCCGCGCAAGGAGGACCTCGCGCTGGACCTGGGCGAGGTGTTCGTCGGGCAGCTGGCCGCCGTCGTCCGTGACCGCGCGTCGGGGCAATCGGCGCTGGCCGCGTTGCGCGGTGACTACCTGGCCGCGGTGGCCGCGCAGTCCCAGATGATCGGGTTCAGTGGCGAACCGTTCGCGCGGATGATCACCGACAGCCCGGCGCTGGTGGCACGCCTGCGCGAGTTCCACGACGAGCGGCAGCTCGCGCTGGCGCGGGTCCTGGGCGAGGTCACCGGCGCGGCGGCCGACGACATCACCCCGCGCGTCGCCGCGGCCCAGCTCGTCGGCGTCCAGCGGGTGCTGTTCGAGGAGATCCTGCGCCGCACGCTCGACGGCCAGTCCGGCGACGAGATCGCCTCCGCCATGGCCGAATACGCGCGGATCGCGTTCGACGCGCTCGAGCCGGGCCTGGGCGGGTACGCCGTCCGCTGACGTATCGGTCCGATTGCTGCCGTGTCACTGAGACACCGTGCGCGGTCGGAAAGCCCATACTGAGGCCATGTCGGATGGTGTTGCTGTAGACGAGCCCGTCGAGCCGATGAGCAAGACCAAGATCAATCTCATTTTCACGACGGTCGTGCTCGGCATGCTCATGGCCGCGCTCGATCAGACCATCGTGTCGGCGGCGCTGCCCTCGATCGTCGCCGATCTCGGCAGCGCGGGGCACATGGCCTGGGTGGTGACGGCGTATCTGCTCGCCGAGGCCGTCGCGACCGTGCTCGCGGGCAAACTCGGCGACCTGTTCGGCCGCAAACTGCTGTTCCAGATCAGCGGCGTCATCTTCATCGCGGGCTCGGCGCTGGCGGGCATGGCGCCCGGCATGGGCGTGCTCATCCTGGCCCGTGGTATCCAGGGCGTCGGTGCCGGCGGGCTGATGGTGACCTCGATGGCGCTGATCGCCGACACCATCCCGTTGCGCGAACGCGGCAAGTATCAGGGCGCGCTCGGCGCGGTGTTCGGCATCACCACGGTGATCGGCCCGACGCTGGGCGGGCTGTTCACCGATCACGCGAGCTGGCGCTGGTGCTTCTACGTCAATGTGCCGCTGGCGATCATCATGGTGGCGATGGCGGCGCGCACGCTGCCGCATCTGCGCGCGGTCGCGCGGCCGGTGATCGACTACCTCGGCATCGGGCTGGTCGCGCTCGGCGTCTCGGCGCTGATCCTCGGTCTGGAGTTCGGCGGCAACGAATATCCGTGGGCCTCGTGGCAGATCATCGGGCTGTTCGTGCTGGCGGCCGTGCTGCTGACCGCGTTCGTGATGGTGGAGAAGCGGGCGGTGGCGCCGATGCTGCCGATGCGGTTGTTCAACAGCCGGGTGTTCACGGTGTCGTCGGTGCTCAGCTTCATCGTCGGGTTCGCGATGCTCGGCTCGATGACGTATCTGCCCGCCTACCTGCAATACGTCGACGGCGCGACGGCGACGATCTCGGGGGTGCGGACGCTGCCGCTGGTCGTCGGCCTGTTCGTCGCCTCGGTCTTCTCCGGCCAGGTGGTCGGGCGCACCGGGCAGTACCGGTACTTCCCGATCGTCGGCATGGCGGTGATGGTCCTCGGCCTGTGGTTTATGTCGACGATGGGCCGCCAGACCAGCGTCTGGCTGGAATCGCTGTACATGCTGATCCTCGGCGCCGGGCTCGGCCTGTCCATGCAGGTGCTCACCATCGTCGTGCAGAACACCGTGCCCTACGCCGACCTCGGTACCGCCACCTCGGGCGTGACCTTCTTCCGCACGCTGGGCAGCGCGTTCGGTACCGCGGTCTTCGGCACGCTCTACAACAACCACAGCAAGACCGCGCTGGCCGAGGCGATCCAGCAGACCCCCGGCCTCACCCCGGAGGTGATCGCGAATCCGAAACTGCTGCGGGAGCTGCCGCTCGAGCAGACCGCGCCGATCATCGACGCCTACGCCGATTCGATCGACTACGTCTTCCGCTGGGTGGTCCCGGTCGCGGTGCTCGGATTCGTCGTAGCCTGGTTCCTGCCGCAGGTCCGGCTGCGCGACAGCGCCAGGCACGGCGCGGGCGATATCGGCGAGGGCTTCTCGGTGCCGGACTCCGACGACCGGGTGGTGCAGCTGGAACGCGCGGTCGCGGCGACCGTGCGCAAGGCCAGGGCGCAGAAGCCGATCATCCCCGAGCTCATCGCGGCGGCGGGCAGCTCGCTGGAACCGGATACCGCCTGGGCGCTCGGGCAGGTGTACCTGTACGACAAGCAGGGCCTGTCGCCCAGGGTGCACGGCATCGCCTTCCGGCACCGGCTGCCGGTGGAGGTGCTCTCGCCGGTGTTCCGGCAGGCCGTCGACGACGGTCTGCTGCTCGACGACGGCGGCACGCTGGCCCTGACCGAGCAGGGCACCCGCGAGGTCGACCGATTGCGGGCGGGGTGGCGGCGCTGGCTCGGCGACCGGCTCGACGACTGGAACTACCAGGACCCGGCCGATCGCGCGCTGCTCGACGAGGCGCTGTCGAACATCGCGGGCAAGCTGCTCGACCAGGGCGCCGACAGCGCCGAGGTAGCCAAGGTCTGAGCCGATTCGTCCAGTCGGCTGGACAGTCCTTGCCCGCCGAATACTCGTCGACGTATATTCGTAGACGAGTAAGGAGGTGCGCATGGCCACGAAGCGCAAGGTGAACAACCTGCTGGCGCTCGCCGTGCTGTCGGTGATCGTGCAACGGCCGATGCACCGCTACGAGATCGCCGCCACCCTGCGAGCCCATGGCAAAGACAAGGACATGGACATCAAGTGGGGTTCGCTCTACACGGTCGTCCAGAACATGGCCAAGGCCGGATTCCTGGAAGTCGTCGGCAGCGAACGCGACGGCGCCCGCCCCGAGCGCGTGATCTACCGGATCACCGACGCGGGCCGCGCCGAGATGGCCGACTGGACCAGGGAACTGCTCGCCTCGCCCGAGCCCGAACACCACCGGTTCACCGCCGGGCTGTCGATCCTGGCCGTGCTCCCGCCCGACGAGGTGGTCGAGCTGCTCGGCCTGCGGATCGACGCGCTCGAGCGGTCCGTCGACCGCGCGAAGGCCGAACTCGCCGACCTGGCGGGCACCCTGCCCCGGTTGTTCCTCGTGGAGACCGAATTCGGGGTGGCGATGCTGGAAGCCGAGGCGCGCTGGGCGCGTTCGCTGCGCGACGAACTGCGCGACGGCACCTTCGACGGCCTCGAGATGTGGCGGCAGTGGCATGCCGAGGGCATGCCCGCCGACCGGATTCCGGAATTCGGCGAAGGGGGGACCGGCTAGCTCTCGCCCAGAAAAGACCCCGGACCCGGTGGTGTGCGGCAACACCCCACCGAGTCCGAGAAACCGTCCCGACACCGTGTTCACACATACGCGCACCCGGCTACGAGGCTGGCTACCACAGGATAGCCCGGGTGACGCGGACTCAGATCTGGAGATCACTCATGTCCAACACCCGTTCCGCCTTGGTCATCGGCGGTGGCATCGCCGGACCCGTCGCCGCCACCGCCCTGCTCCGGGCAGGCATCGACGCCCACGTCTACGAGGCCTATTCCGGGCCGTCCGAGGGCATCGGCTCCGGGCTCGCCCTCGCTCCCAACGGGGTCGCGGCCCTCGACCTCATCGGCGCGGACGATGCCGTCCGCGCGATCGCGCTGCCCGTGCGCGGCATGCGGCTGGCCGTCGGCGGCCGCGAACACGTCCTGCCGGTGCTGGCCGATCAGCCGCCGTTGCAGGTCGTGGACCGCGGTGAACTGCACCGCGCGCTGCACGATCACGCGGTCGCCGCGGGCGTGCCGTTCAGCTACGACAAGCGGCTGGTGCGCGTCGACGAGCACGCCGACGGCGTGACCGCGCACTTCACCGACGGCTCCACCGCGTCGGCCGACATCCTGGTCGGCGCCGACGGTATCCGGTCCACCGTCCGCACCCTGATCGATCCGGCCGCGCCCGGACCCGACTACACGGGCATGCTCGGCTTCGGCGCGCTGGTCGACTGCGACCAGGACCTGCCCGCCGACACCATGGTGTTCGCCTTCGGCGCCAAGGCCTACTACCTGTACTGGCAGCACGCCGACGGCCGCGTCGTGTGGGGCGCGAATCTGCCCAGCGAGCGGTACTACTCGCTGACCGAGGCCCGCGCGGTCCCGGCCGAGCACTGGCTGCGCGTGCTGCGCGAGACCTACGCGCCCGACACCCCGGGTGGGGAGTTCGCGCGCCGCACGACCGCCGAGAACCTGGAGATCACCGGGGCGCTGCACATCATGCCGCCGGTGCCGCACTGGTATCGCGACCGGATGGTGCTGGTTGGTGACTCCGTGCACGCGCCGTCCAACAGCTCGGGGCAGGGCGCGTCGCTGGCCATCGAGAGCGCCGTGCAGCTGGCCCGCTGCCTGCGCGACATCGAGGCGCCCACCGCGGCCTTCGCGGCCTACGAGCGGTTGCGCCGGTCCAGGGTGGAGGGCATCGCGGCGCGCGCGGCGAAGGTCAACCACAGCAAGACGCCGGGCCCGTTCGCCCGCAGGATCATGAACGCGATGATGCCGCTGATGGTCAAGACGGTGATGAACCCGGAGAAGACGATGGGCGCCGAACGCCGCTACCGCATCGACTGGGACGCCCCGGTCCAGCGGGAACTCGCCACGATCGGGTCCTGATCCGCGCACGCCCCCGGCCGGTATTCGCCGACCGGGGGCGTTCGCGCGCGCATACTGGGACGACAGACTCTGGTTGCCAGGAGACGCTCGTGTCGACGATCAACGGACTGCCCGCCCACATCCTGCTGGTGCACCTGCTCGTGGTGCTCGTCCCGCTGACCGCGCTGCTGCTGATCCTGGCGGCGCTCTGGCCCGCGGCCCGCCGCGTCCTGGTATGGCCGACCGCGGCACTGGCGGTGCTCACCGTGGCCCTCACCCCGGTGACGGTGAGCGCGGGGCGCTGGCTGGCACAGCGGGTCGGCAGCACGCCCGCCATCCAGACCCACATCGATCTGGGCGGCACGCTGCTGTATTTCGTGATCCCGCTGCTGGTGGTCGCGGCCCTGCTCGTCGGGGTGCACCTGGCCGAGCGCGCGGGCAGACGGCTCACGCGCGGGGTGGTCGCGGTGGTGGCCGTGCTCGCGGTGGCGGCGGGGGTGGCCGCGACCGTGCAGGTCGTCCGGGTCGGTGACTCGGGCGCCCGGGCCACCTGGGGGCCGCTGGTGTCCGCGACGGGCTGACCCGGCACCCGGAAATAGCCGATTCCTATCGACCGGCGGGTCGGCGCCGCGCCGCGCGCAGGGTCAGGATGCGCGCGGACTCCGCGTCGGCGGGCAGGAACGCCTCGAGGTGGAGTTCGGCGATGGTGACGTCGGTCGCGGTGGCGAACGAGGTGAGGGTGGTGATCAGGCGCAGGTCGCCGTCGTCGGTACGCAGGTGCAGGGGCACGGCGAAGCCGACATGGTCGGGACCAGGGGCCACCGGGGGCAGATAGCCGGACAGTTCCGTGATCAGCGCGTCGACGGCGGGATCGGGCGTGTGGGCGGCCCGGCTGCGCAGCGAGTCGATGATGTGCCTGCCCCATTCGGGCAGGTTGCGCACGCGCGGCGCGACGCCGTCCGGGTGCAGAGCCAGGCGCAGCACATTCATCGGCGCGCGCAGCAGGTGATCGGCCACGCCGTCGGTGAACAGGTCGAACGCGGCATTGGCGGTGACCAGCTCCCCGCGCGGCCGGGCGACCAGCGCCGGATACGGCAGATGCCCGTCGAGGACGGCGGTGAGCGCTTCCCGCACCGGCGCCAATTCCGGTGCGGCCAGATCGCTTTCGGGAAACACCGGCGCGAATCCCGCCGCCAGCAGGAGATTGTTGCGATCGCGCAGGGGCAGGTCCAGCGATTCGGCCAGCCGTACCACCATCGTGCGGCCGGGCTGGGACCGGCCCTGTTCGAGGAAGCTCAGGTAGCGCTGACTCGTCTCGGCGCGAATCGCCAGGTCGAGCTGACTGACCCGGCGCAGGGTGCGCCAGTGCCGCAACTGCGGGCCGAAGGCGGTGGTGGTCAGCGCGGTCGTCATGGGTGCGAGTCAACCGCGTGTGCGCGCCCCGCGCCATTCCCGGCAGGGAATGAGGCGCGGTGCGCGACCGTGCGCCGCCGTCATTCCCCGCGGGGAATCGCGCGGCGGCGGAGGTCTCGCCAGAGTTGTCGCCATGAGCAGCAACGACATCGCCACCCGCTACGTGGCCCTCTGGAACGAAGCCGACCCCACCGTCCGCCGCACCCTGATCGAGGACCTCTTCGCCGTCGACGGCGCGCAGTACCTGGTCGATCCGCCCGCCGAGGCCCGCGCGGCCGCGGCCGACCTCGCGATCGCGGCGCCGCCGCTCGCGGTGCACGGCCACGACGCGCTCGACCGCCGGGTCACCCGCGCCTACGAGATGTTCCTGGCCGACGGCGAATTCGTCTTCGCGGCGGCGGGCCCCGCCGTCGAACTCCCAGCGGGCACCGTCGGCGTCGCCTGGACGATGAACCGCCGCGACGACGGCACACCCCAGGGCGGCGGCTTCGACCTGCTCGCCCTCGACAGCGACGGCCGCGTGGTCACCGACCACCAGTTCATCGAGGGGTCGCGATGAACGCCCCTCGCTACCTGCGTTCGGGCGCGGCGTCGGGCACCGCGGTGGTGACGGTGGGCTGATCGGTGGGGGAGCGGTGCAGCAGACAGAACACGGTGACGCACAGGACCAGCCAGGCCAGCCCGAACAGCCAGCCGGCCAGCACATCGGTGCACCAGTGCACGCCCAGATAGATCCGCGACAGCCCGACCGCGATCGGGAACAGCACCGCGACCACCGTCGCCACCCAGCGGACCCAGCGCCTGCGCACCGTCGGGATCACGGTGATCGCGACGATGCCGACCACGACCGTCGTGCCGAGCGTGTGCCCGGACGGATACGACAGGCTCGGTTCGGCGACCAGGCGGGTGACCTCCGGCGGCCGGTGCCTGCCGACCAGCTGTTTGATCACCACCACCAGGACCCCGGCGCCCACCGAGGTGACGGCGACCAGCACGGCGGTCGCCCACTCGCGCCGCCAGGCGAACCAGGCGACCGTGACGGCCGCCAGGATGGTCATCGACTGGGTGTCGCCCAGGTCGGTGATCACCCGGGCGATCGAGGTCAGTGGTTCGCCGCGGTGCGCGATCATCCACTCCAGCACGCGTGGATCGATCCGAATGATCCCCGCGTCGTTGTTGACCTGCCAGGTGAGCACGGCCAGCAGCACGGCGGCGGTCACGAGCAGTGCCGCGGCCAGCGGTGGCCGTCGGCCCAGGACCGACCAGGCGAGGTCGTCGGGCGGGGGTCGGCGGGAGGCGATCGGCATAGCTACCAGATTGCCAGCTCCGGCCTCATGCTTCGAAGACGACCGTGTTCCCCGTCACGTCGCGGGTGCCCGCGACCTTCTTGATCGCCTTCACCAGGTCGGCGACGGTGTCCCACACGCGTGGGGGTTCGCAGTCGATGTTGCCGATGGTGTACCAGGTATCGGTACCGCGGTAGCGGACGAGGCCCTTGCCCGCGTCGTCGAGCATGACGTCGAGCTCGCCGGACACCGTCCCTTCCTCTTCGGTCATGACGGCGCTCTCGGCGGTGATCTCGATCGTCTCGCTTATTTGAACTCTCCTCGGCGGAGGCAGTCGTCGACTGCGGTGCGCAACGCGGTGTGCTCGGCGGTATCAACGGTCAGGGCGTACTTTATCTTGACCTTGACGTAATGCTCGATATAGACGCACCGGAAATTGCCGGGCGGCAGGTAGTTCGCCGGGTCCTGATCACCCTTGGAGCGGTTGGCCGAGGGATCGGCGGCGACCAGGTTCATCGAGTCGTTGGCGATGCGGCGGCGGGTGTCCTCGTCGCGGTCGGCGGCGCCGGACCGCCACGCCTCGGCCAGCGCCACGATGTGCTCGGCGTCGACCTTGGCCGGGTCGGTGATGAACTTGTACGGCCCGAGCTCGCCGGTCTTCTTGTCCACGAAGCCGTAGTGGTCCTGCCAGCCGGCGCCCGCGGGGATCGTCAGCTCACAGGTCTTCGGGTCGAGGGTGACCTTGCCGGTCGCGTCGCGCAGCATCATCACGTCGCGGCTGGTGCACTTGGTGTACTGCGCCAGGTCGCCGCCGAAGCCGTGTTCGGGCTTGTTGGTGTCCCAGTGCGGGAACTTCTCCCTGGTGTAGCCCGTCATCGGGCCTTCCTTGGCGACAACGAGTTTGCCGACCAGATCGCCGATCTCCTTGCCCGACACCGTCGCCGCGCTCGCCGGACCGGGCCCCGGCGCGGTGGGACTCACCTTGTCCAGCATCGAGTTGGCCACGGTGAGCACGACGCCGACGATCACCGCCGCGGCCAGCGCCAGCAGCGCCTTGCCCAGCGGAGAGCTGCTGATCGATGACCATTTCATGCCCGTACCACCCACATGCCTTCGTCGAAAATGAACCGGCACAACCTAACGGCCGCACCGGGTGTCGTATCCGATTGTCGGCTATGACGTTCGGCACAGGGCACCGCAAAGGAATTGCGGCTCAATAGCGTTCGCCTATCGAGGGTGGTGACCTGCGGTGGAGTGCCGTAAACCCGGAGTGACGCACGTCACGGTGAATCCGTGTCGGCGGCGGCCGGTTCCGCGCGTCCAACCGGGGGAAGGATCATTCAGCGAAAGGAACCGGCCATGCCGACCGTCGACGTCATCGACTCGTTCATCTCCTACAGCGACGCGGGTGCCGACACCCGACCCGTCGTCTTCCTGCACGGCAACCCCACCAGCTCCTACCTGTGGCGCGACGTGCTGCCGGTGGTCCGCGAACACGCCCGCTGCCTGGCCCCCGACCTGATCGGGATGGGCGCCTCCGGCAAACCCGAGATCGCCTACCGCCTCGACGATCACGCCCGCTACCTCGACGCCTGGTTCGACGCGCTCGACCTGACCGATCCGATCCTGGTCGGCCACGACTGGGGCGGCACCCTGGCCATGGACTTCGCCGCTCGGCATCCCGGCCGGGTCGCCGGGATCGCGGTGATCGAGACCTTCCTGCGCCCGCTGCGCTGGTCGGACCTGCCCGCCCGCTCGGCCGAGATGTTCCGGCTGTTCCGGTCGCCCGCGGGCGAACAGGCGGTGCTCGCGGAGAACAAGTTCATCGAATACAACCTGCCGACCCTGGTCCCCGCGCTCACCGAGGCCGACCTCGACGCCTATCGCGCGCCCTATCCCACTCCGGCCTCGCGGGCGCCGATGCTGGCCTGGGCCAGGGAGTTCCCGCTCGACGGCGAGCCCGCCGACGTCGTGGCCAGGGTGGACGCCTACGGCGCGTGGATGGCGGCGAGCGCGGGCGTGCCCAAGCTGCTGATGACGGTCGAACCCGCCGTCGGACTCGGCGGTGCCGAGGTGATCGCCTGGGCGGCGGCCACCTTCGCCGACCTCGAGGTGGAATCGGTGGGGCGGGGCTCGCACCACGCGCCGGAGGACCAGCCGGTGGCGATCGCGAAATCCGTTGCGGGCTGGCTGGATCGGCACGGGCTACTGGCGTGACCGGCGACAATGTCGGCATGGAGACCGACGAGGCCGCACTGGTCGCCCGCGCCGTCGCGGGCGACCGGGCGGCGTTGGGCGAGGTGATCGCGCACCTGCAGGATCCCCTGTACCGCCTGGCACTGCGGATGACCGGCCGTCCCGCCGACGCCGAGGACGCGGTGCAGGAGATCTTGATCCGGGTGGTCACGCGGTTGTCGACCTGGCGCGGCGAGGCCGCCCTGCGCACCTGGGCCTATCGGGTCGGGGCGAACTATCTGATCTCCCAGCACCGGCGTTCGGCACTCGAGCGCGACCGGGTCGGCCTCGACGAGTTCGGCGCGAGTCTGCTCGACGGGCTGGCCACCGAGGACTATCGCGGACCCGAGGCCACCCTGCTCGCCGAGGAGGTCCGGCTCAGCTGCACCCAGGCGGTCCTGCAATGCCTGAGCCGGGACGAGCGGATCGCCTTCGTCCTCGGTGAGGTGTTCGGCCTCTCGGTGGCCGAGGCGGCCTGGGTGCTCGACATCACCCCGGCCGCGTACCAGAAGCGCTGGGAGCGGGCCAAACAGCGGCTCGGCGCCTTCCTGCGCAGCGCGTGCGGGCTGGCGAATCCGGCGGCGCCGTGCCGGTGCGCGCGGCGGGTGACCCGCGCGGGGGAGCTCGGGCGGATCGATCCCGCGCGCCCGGTCTACACGAAACACGCGGTGCGGCCGGGTGGCCGGACGGTCGCGGAGGCGGCGGCGCAGCTGCGTGACCTGCGGGACGCGGCGGCGGTGCTGACCGCGCACCCGGATTACGCGGCACCGAGGGAGAAGATCGCGGCGATCACCGGATTGCTCGGCTCTGGCCGGTTTCCGCTGCTCGACTGAGCGGATCAGTCGGGCAGGGTGCCGGTCTCCGGCGGAATCCCGGTGTCCAGGAAGCGGATCAGGCGGGCGATGCGGGCGGCGTGGTCGACGCAGCGCTGGAACTGGCTGCCCAGCAACGCCAGATCGATCGCCGGGCCGGTGCCGACACCGATCTCCGCCGTGGTCAGCACCGTGCGCAGCTGCCCGCAGCGGGTCTCCATGGTGGCGGCCGCGGTGCCGTCGTCCTCGGTGAAGCGGCCGGTCGCGACCGACGCGCTCACCCGCGCAACGCTTTCCGCGGCGAGCATGCCCATCGCCACCAGCTCGGCGACGACCGGCTCCGGCGCGACGGCGCGCGGATGCGCGCGGTACACGTACTGGCCGGCGGTCTCGGTGCGCCTGCCGATCCGCGAGAGTTCCCCGGCGATCTGGATCGCGGTCACCACGTGTCGTAGGTCGCGGGCGACCGGCGCCTGCAACGCGAGCAGGGCCATGGTGCGGCTCTCGCAGGCGGCGAACATCTGCTGGAGCTGCTCGTCGAGCGCGAAGACCTCGTAGGCGGCGGTCAGGTCGGCGCCTGCCAGCGCCTCGGTGACTCGCTCGGTCGCATCATGGGCCAAGCGCGACATCAGGGTGAGATCGTTGGACAGGGCAACGAGCTCGAGGGTGAACTGGGTCCGCACGGGCTGAATTGTTCCCCATCGAGGCGGTCCCGGGGAATCCATCGGCGGATCTTTCGCGGCCGCGTATCCCGGCGCACTCCGGCGCGGCTGGAACGATGGAGGCCATGATTGCCGCGTTGACGACCAGATGGACCCTCTTAGTCCCGATACTCGCCGCGCTCGTACTCGCCGTCACCTGGGGGCGCGACGTGCCTGGACTCGTGGTGGCGCTGGTCAGCGCCGCGCTGGTCGGCGCGGTACTGGCCGCGGTCTATCACGCGGAGGTGGTCGCCCATCGGGTCGGCGAACCGTTCGGCTCGCTCGTGCTGGCCGTGGCCGTCACCGTGATCGAGGTGGCGCTGATCGTGACGATGATGATCTCCGGTGGCGACAAGGCGGCCTCGCTGGCCCGCGATACCGTCTTCGCCGCGGTGATGATCACCTGTAACGGCATCTTCGGCCTGGTCCTGCTCGTCGGCGCGCTGCGCAGGCGGGTCGCGGTGTTCAACTCCGAGGGCACCGGTGCCGCGCTGGCCACCGTCGCCACCCTGGCGACGCTGAGCCTGGTGCTGCCGACCTTCACCACCAGCAAGCCGGGCCCGGAGTTCTCGCCCGCGCAGCTGGCCTTCGCCGCGGTCGCCTCGCTGGCGCTGTATCTGCTGTTCGTGATGGTGCAGACGGTGCGCCACCCCGACGACTTCCTCCCGGTGGAGGACGGCGGCGCGGTCGACGACGCCGATATCCACGACCACTCGCCGTCCAACCGGGCGGCGCTGATCAGTCTGGGCATGCTGGTGCTCGCGCTGGTCTGTGTGGTCGGCCTGGCCAAGGTGGTCTCGCCCGCGCTGGAGGCGGGCGTCGCCTCGGCCGGGTTGCCGCAGTCGGCGGTCGGCGTGGTGATCGCGATGCTGGTGCTGCTGCCGGAGACGCTGGCCGCGGTCAACTCCGCGCGCCGCAACCAGGTGCAGATCGGCCTGAACCTGGCGCTCGGCTCGGCCATGGCCAGCATCGGCCTCACCATTCCGGTGATCGCCCTGGCGACGATCTGGCTGAGCGGGCCGCTGGTGCTCGGCCTCGGCGCCACCCAGATGGTGTTGCTCGCGCTGACCGTCGTGGTGAGCACGCTGACCATCGTTCCCGGCCGCGCGACCCTCCTGCACAGTGGCGTTCACCTGGCGTTGTTCGCCGCTTTTGTGTTCCTGGCCGCAAGTCCGTAGCTGAAGTGTTGCGGATCACAGGGGGTGGTGATCTGTCATTGAAACCGCGAAAAAGCGACGAGGGTCACCACCCCGAAATTTTGTTGTGACGCAGAGTACCGGCTAGCTTGCTGGAGTTGGCACCACGCCGAAGCCAGAGAGTGCGGTATGAAAATCACCATGCTCCGCGCTTCGCGAGCGGGCCGGGGGCATCGCTGATGTCCACCGATCTGCATTCCGCGAAGCCGGATTCCGCCACCCAGATCGTCCGCAAGAACTTCACCGACACGGTCGTGTCGTCGTTGCGGACCTTCGGGCGCGCGGTCGACCTCGCGCAGGAGTCGGTCACCGGCACCGTCGCCGATATCGCCCGCGGACATTTCCAGTGGCGCGAGACCCTCGTCCAGGCCTGGCGGCTGATCACGGTCACCGCGATCCCCGCGATCCTGATGGCCATCCCGTTCGGCGTGATCGTCTCGATCCAGGTCGGCAACCTGATCCACAGCCTGGGCGCCGACTCCATGCTCGGCGCGACCGGCGGTCTCGGCGTCATCAAGCAGGGCGCGCCCATCGCCACCGGCTTCCTGCTCGGCGGCGCGGGCGCGGCCGCGATCGCCGCCGACCTCGGCGCGCGCACCATCCGCGAGGAGATCGACGCGCTCAACACCATGGGCATCAGCCCGGTGCACCGGCTCGTCATCCCGCGCATGATGGCGATGCTCATCGTCGCGCCGATGCTCAACGTGCTGATCATCTTCGTCGGCGTGCTCGCCGGGTACGCGGTCGCCGTCGGCGGCCAGGGCGTGACCCCGGGCAGCTACTGGTCGACCTTCGGTTCCTTCGCCACCGCCGGTGACGTGTGGGTGTCGCTGCTCAAGGCGCTGATCTTCGGCTTCCTGGTCGTCGTCATCTCCTGCCAGCGCGGGCTGGAGGCCAAGGGCGGTCCGCGCGGTGTCGCCGACGCGGTGAACGCGGCCGTGGTGCTCTCGGTGGTCTCGATCGCGATCGTGAACCTGCTGGCCACCCAGATCAGCGCCATGTTCCTGCCGACGAAGCTGGCGTGATGGCTGCCTCCTCCTATATCCCCACCTCCCTGCACTGGCTGCGCAAGCCGGCCCGGCTCGGCAAGCGGATCGGCTCGGCGGGCGAATCGCTCGGCTTCGTCGCGGTGTTCGTCTGGCAGGTGCTGTCCTCGGTGCCGCTGACGCTGCGCCGCTACCGGGACGAGACGCTGCGCGCGGTCACCGACATGACCTGGGGTCGCGGGTCGATCATCGTCGGCGGCGGCACCGTCCCGATGATGATCGTGCTCGGCCTGGTGATGGGCGCCTCGGTCGGCGTCGAATCCTTCGCCTCGCTCGACATGCTCGGCATGGGCCCGGTGACCGGCGTGATCTCGGCCTACGCCACCACCCGCGAGCTGGCCCCGATCGCGGCGGCCATCGGCTTCGCCGCCCAGGCGGGCTGCCGGATCACCGCCGAGATCGGCTCGATGCGCATCTCCGAGGAGATCGACGCGATCGAGGCGCTGGGCCTGCGCTCGGTGCCGTTCGTGGTGACCACCCGCGTCATCGCGGGCGCGATCGCCATCGTGCCGACCTTCCTGATCGCGCTGATCCTGTCCTACGGCGCCTGCCGCGGGCTGCTCACGATGGTCTACGGCCAGTCGGCCGGCGTCTACGACCACTACTTCTTCCAGTTCATCTCCGGGTTCGACATGATCGCCGCCGTCATCAAGGTGGCCGTGTTCGGCACGGTGGTGATCCTGGTGCACAGCTACTTCGGGTTCTTCGCCACCGGCGGCCCCGAGGGCGTCGGCATCGCCTCCGGTCGCGCGGTGCGCGCCAGCTCGGTGGCCATCGTCGCCATCGACATGGTGCTGTCGATCGTGCTCTGGGGCTTCAACTCGGCGATCAGTTTTACGGGGTGAGCTAGTGCCTAACTACGGAATGCCCGGCGTCGCCGCCGATCGGCGCACCGCGCGGCTGACCGGCGCGATCATCCTCGGCCTCATCGCCGCGGTCGTGCTCGCCACGGTCTGCTACCGCACGCTGAGGACCGAAGACGGCCTGCGGATCGCGCTGCACACCGAACACCTCGGTGACGGCATCAGCGCGGGCAGCCAGGTCCGCATCGACGGCGTCACCGTCGGCGAGGTCGCCGAGGTGACCCCCGGCGAGCGCGGCACCCAGCGGATCTCGCTGCTGCTCGACGCCGACCGCCTGCACGGCATCGACGACAGTCTCGCCGTCGACTACGCCCCGACCAACCTGTTCGGCATCGCCGAGCTGGAGCTGCGCCGCGGCACCGGCGGCGCGCCGCTGCGCGCGGGCACGGTGCTCGACCTGACCGGGGCCAACTCCGGCCGGGTCTACGACGCGACGATGAGCGCGATCCTGCGCAGCCTCTCGCAGGTCGGCATGACGGTGACCAGCCCGCAGATGGCCACGGTCATCTCCCAGCTGGCCGCCGACTTCAAGGCCTTCACCCCGCTGGTCCAGGCGCTGATCACGATGGCGAAGACCATCGCCGACAACCAGGACGTGTCGCCCTCGGAGCTGTTCGGCAAGCTCGGCCCCGCCTTCGACGGCGGCGGCCAGTTCGCCGGCGCCACCATGCAGGTGATCGACAAGCTCAGCGACATCAAGGTGACCCAGGTCGACAAGGACCGCTACGACATCGGCGTCGGCGTGATCGGCGGCAGCATCCTGCCCGCCCTGACCACCACGCTCACCACCGCGGGCGGCCACTTCGCCGAGACCACCGACATGCTCGCGCCGATGCTGTTCGCGCTGGCCCAGATGTCGCCGAACGCGCGGCAGACCGGCGCCGACCTGCAGGCCCTGCTGACCAACCTGCGCGGCGCCATGCCGGACGGCCCGAACGGCCCGGTGCTCAACCTCGACGTCGAGCTCAGCGGCGTGCCCGCCATCGCGGTGCCGCTGTTCGGAAAGGCCGGTGCGTGATGAAGATTCGCGGTGTCGCACTGCGACTCGGCGTGTTCTCGCTGGTCATGCTGGCCGTGCTCGGACTCGTCTTCACCCTGATCAAGCGCCCGGTCTCCGGTGACACCGAGGCCCACGACGCGCTGTTCACCGACGCCAACGGCCTCAAGGTCGGCAACGACGTGCGGATGTTCGGCGTGCAGGTCGGCAAGATCGAGAAGATCAGCCTCGAGGGCGACAAGGCCAAAGTCCACCTGACGGTCAAGACCGACACCCCGATCTACGACAACAGCAAGCTGGCCATCCGCTACCAGAACCTGACCGGCCAGCGCTACATCGACCTGCAGCAGGCGCCCAACCCGGGCACGCGGATCGCCGCCGACGCCCGGATCGGCGCGCACATGACCGTCCCGTCGTTCGACGTGACCAGCCTCTTCAGCGGCCTGAAGCCGGTGCTGGCGACGCTGTCGCCGGAGGCGATCAACCAGTTCACCGCGAGCATGCTCGCCGTCATCGAGGGTGACGGCAGCGGCCTCGGCCCCGCGCTGACCGCGATCGACCAGCTCGCGAGCTACGCCGAGGACCGCCAGCAGGTCATCGACACCCTGATCCGCAACCTGTCGACGCTGGGCGACCGGCACGGCGGCCGCGTCGGCTACCTGCTGCCGCTGCTGGCCCGGCTCACCGACATCTTCGAGGCGATGCAGCGCAATATCGGCGGTGTCGCGCAGTTCGCGGCCACCGCGCCGTCGGTGCTGGCCCCGGTCGACCGGCTGCTGGCCTCGCTCGGCCTGGTCGAGGGCGGCAGCGCCGAGGTCGACGCGATGATCCGCGGCCTGTTCCCCGACCCGCAGGAGGCGGTCGCGGTCTTCGGGCGGCTGCCCGGGCTGCTCGCCACGGTCGACGCGTCGCTGTCCCGCGATTTCGCCGACTTCACGCCGCACTGCAGCAACGGCGCCGCCCAGGTGCCCGCGCCGCTGCAGGTGCTGATCGCCGGACAGAAGGTGACGGTATGCAACGCCTGAAGTTCTTCGCCGGTGATCGCCCGATCCTGGACGAGGCGGGCAAGCGCGCCCGCGAACTGCGAATGGGCATCATCGGCCTGAGCCTGGTGGTGCTGTTCATGATCGGCGCCGCGGTGATCTACGTGGTGCCGCTGGGCAAGCACACCTACACCGCCGAGCTGAGCGAGGCGCAGTCCGTGCGCGAGGGCGACGACGTGCGCCTGGCCGGTATCTCGGTCGGCAGCGTCGTCTCGCTCGAGCTGAAACCGGACAAGGTGCTGATGGAGTTCACCGTCGACTCCGACGTCTTCGTCGGCGACCAGACCTCCCTCGACGTGCGCATGCTCACCGTCGTCGGCGGTCACTACGTCGCGCTCTACCCGGCCGGTTCACGACCGCTGGGTGAGCAGCCGATCCCCGCCGATCGAATCCGCCTGCCCTACAGCCTGATCGAGACCTTCCAGGACGCCACCACGCCGCTGGCCGCCGTCGACGGCGACACGGTGCGCAAGAACCTGGCCGCCGCCAACACCGCGATCGCGGCCTCCCCGGAGGCGCTGCGCTCGACCCTCGACACCGTCGGCAAGTACGTCGACATGCTCGACCGGCAGCGCTCGCAGGTGTCGAAGTCGATCGCCATCCTCGACGAATACATCTCCATGTACGACGGCGCCAAGTCCGACCTGGGCAGGCTGATGGACAACGTGAACCTGCTCGAGGACGTGCTGCTGAGCAAGAAGGCCGAACTGGCCGAGGCGGTCCGGCTGCTGGTCTCGGTGGTGAATCGGCTCGCCGGGCTCGCGCCCAGCTGGGATTCCACGCTGAAACCGCAGGCCCAGGCACTGGCCGACGCGCTGCCGCGCCTGCAGCAGCTCGAAGGCGGGTTCGAGCCGGTCCTGGGGACCGTGCACGACCTGCAGACCAAGCTGTCGCAGCTGGTGACCCCGGACGCGGGCGTCGTGGTCGACCAGTCCGGCGCGCGCGTCTGCGTGCCGCTGCCGGGGAAGGCGTGCTGATGCTGAAACGACTGCTCGGATCCCAGGCGTTCATGTCGATCGCCGGGGTCGGCGTGCTGGCGGTGCTGGTGATCGCCGGCTACTTCGTCACCTTCGATCCGCTGAAGAAGACCGAATCCTATTGCGCGCTCATGCCCGACGCGATCGGGCTGTACCCGGGCAACCACGTCACGATGCGCGGCATCGACGTCGGCGAGGTGACCGCGGTGCGCAACGAGGGCGCCAAGGTGCGCGTCGAGTTCGAGGTCGACGCCGACCATCCGGTCTACGCCGACGCCTCCGCGACCACCGTCGCGTATTCCGTTGCCGCCGACCGCAATCTGGCCGTGCTGACCAGCGGCAAGGACACCACGAAGTTCACCGGCGGCTGCATCACCAAGACGCTGACGCCCAAGTCCATCACCGAGACGCTGACCGCGCTGGCGAGCCTGTCCGAAGAGCTCTCCGGCGTCGAGGCCGGGCAGCCGAGCGCGCTCGTGGACGGGCTGTCCTCGCTGGACCGCGCGACCGAGGGCGTCGGCCCGACGGTCAACGAACTGGTGCACAAGCTCGGCTCGGCGATGAACAAGCCCGACGCCGACATCGGCCACCTGGCCGGTCTGTTCGACGCGTTCGCCTCGGTCTCGAACCGGGTCGCCGCCAACTGGGGTGACCTGCAATCGATGCTGGTCCGGCTGGCACCACTGCTCAACCAGGCCTCCGACGACCTGCTCGGCCCCGCGACCACGCTGTTCGACGGTCTGCGCGAGCTGCTGCCGATGCTCAACGACGTCACCACCATCCTCGGTGACCCGCTGATCGGCGCCCTCGACGGCGCCGTCCCGCTGGTGAAGTTGTTGCGCGCCAACGTCGGATCGCTGCGCGAGGTGGTGCTGAAGATGCCCGCGCTGACCTCGGCCTTCCAGAGCGCCGCGGGCGGCACCGCGATCACCTACGCCGCGCCGAAGGTGGCGCTGCCCGGCGGCGAGGCCGACCAGGTGTGCGCCGCGGTGAACGCGCTGCTCCCCGGGCAGTGCGCCGATCCGGCGCAGGGCCTGACCGATGTGAACCTCGTGCAGGTCGTGCTGGGAATGGCAGGTGCCCGATGAACTCGCGTAAGACACTGCGGCGCACCATGATCGCGCTGGTGGTCGCGGCCGGTCTCGCGGCCGGCGGCTGCGGTTTCGACCCGGCCGAGGTGCCGGTGCCCGGCTCCACCGTCGCGGGCCCGACCTACCGCGTGCAGATCGAGTTCAGCAGCGCGCTGAACCTGCCCGCCAAGTCGAAGGTGATCGCCAACGGCGCCGAGATCGGCACCGTCGACACCGTCCGGGTGATCCAGCCCGCCGACGCGCCCGCCGGTCGCGGCGGGTACGTCGTCGTCGAGGCCGACATCCTCGACTCCGTCCGGCTGCCGACCACCACCATCGCCGAACTGCGCCAGGACACCATCCTCGGCGACATCCACGTCGCGCTGACCACCCCGAAGGACGGCTTCGGCACGCTGCTGCGCGACGGCGGCACCATTCCGATCGAACGCACGAAACCGCCGGTGCAGCTGGAAGACACGATGGCCACCATGGCGCTGTTCGTGCAGGGCGGCGCGATCGGTCAGCTGCAGGAGATGATCGGCCGGGTGAACTCGGTGATGCCCGCCGATCCCAAGGAGACCGCGCGGATCTCGGCGGTGATGGGCGCCGACGCCGCCGATCTGGCCGCCCATCTGGACCAAGTCGACCTGCTGGTCAACGGCCTGGCCGCCAATGCCGAGGTCATGGTCGGCATCGACGCCGAGCTCACCCACATCCTGAGTCCCGAAGCCGTGCGGGCACTCTCGGGCACCCAGGACTCGATCGCCAAGACCATGGCCATCTTCCTGGCACTCGGCCCGGTCGGCTCCTCGCTGACCTGGCTGGAACCGATCGCGAACGCGGGCGACGCAGCGGCGACGGCGTTCCTGCCGCTGGCCACCGGCGGCTCGGCCGATCTGCGCTCGTCGACGAACATGGCCCTGCTGACCGCGCTGTTGCGCGACAAGGTGATTCCCTTCGCCGAACGCGGCCCGAAGGTGAACGTCACCGGCGTGCGGGTCGCCGAACAGGAGCAGGTGGAGCAGATCGTGACCGCGCTGCGGATGATCGGAATGGTGCGATGAAGATCGGTGCCCTCGCCTCGCTGGGCGGCATCGCCGCCATCACCGTGCTCGGTGCGAGCTACCTGACCTTCGGGGTGGTGCGGGTCGACCCGTTCGCCGACTACACCGAGGCCTCGATCGAACTGGCG
The DNA here is from genome assembly GCF_042888005.1 of Nocardia sp. NPDC003269. Lineage (NCBI taxonomy): Bacteria > Bacillati > Actinomycetota > Actinomycetes > Mycobacteriales > Nocardiaceae > Nocardia > Nocardia sp. NPDC003269. Next base: position 9,162 of record NZ_JBIAPA010000008.1, on the reverse strand, counting down.
AACTCCGGCGGCCTCAGCGTCGGCTCGCCGATCCTGCTGACCGGCATCGAGATCGGCAAGGTCACCGCGGTCGATACCTCGGCCACCGGTGGCGTGCGGGTCGGCTTCGAGTTCGGCGCCGCGAACAAGGTGCCGATGAGCAGCATCGTCACCATCGAGCACCTGTCCTCGCTGGGCGAGCCGTACGTGCAGTTCGTGCCGCGCAGCGCGGACGGGCCGTATCTGACCGACGGCCAGCGGCTGTCCGGGGAGAACGTGCGCACGCCGATGTCGATCCCCGAGGTCGCGCGGCTGGTCACCAAGACCGTCGAGCAGCTCGACCCGGCGGTCGTCGGATCGCTCGTCGACACGCTCGGGCAGGCGATGACCGGCACGGAGAACGTCATCCCGGAGCTGGCCAGGGCGGGCGACCTGCTCGCCGCGGCCATCATGAGCCGGGCGCCCGCCATCGCCGAACTGCAGAACAACTTCGAGTACGTCTCCGGCGACATCGGCTGGGCCGGACCGGCCACCTCGGCCGCGGCGCCCGCCTTCGTGCGGCTGAGCCAGGTCATCGACGAGTTCGTCGAGTCGGTCGGGCGGGTCAGCGCGGCGGGCGGCGACCCGGAGATGTATCTGCGCGACGGCGGCCTGGTGCCGTTCCTCCAGCAGCTCACCGCCAAGCTGAACGAGCTCGGCCCCGAGCTCTCGGCGCTGCTGCCCGGACTGCGTCCGCTCACCGAGTCGATCACGGCGACGGGCCCGCAGATCGACCTCAGCACGCTCATCGCCCAGGCGTTGCACAACACCGACGCTGATGCGGTGAAGGTCAGGGTCGCGATCAGGTAAACATCCGGCAACCACTGAATATAGGTATAGTCCCTGGCCAGTGGTTGTCGGCTCGAGCCGAGCCCGGTTCGAGCAACCGTGCGGTAGCCTGCTGGACGAGGCAGTCCGAGTCCACTGGGCGAAGGCGGTGCGATCCATGGCAGACGGCGGCGAGGATCCCGACCAGGGGACCGGAGGCAGTACCCGGGTGATCGCGATCGCGGCGGTGCTGGCCGCGTTGCTGGCGCTGGTCGTGGCGCTCGGGTTGGTGCTGCGGGCGAATCAGGGCGACGAGAACGATCCGTCGACCGTCAATCCGATGGGGTCGGACGCCAACGGCCTGCCGGTCGACGCCGAGGTATCGGGCCAGGAAGTCGCCTTCGCGCCACCGTGGCCTGCCCGCCGGGTCGGCGGCAACTGCTCGGCGGGCGGCATCGTCGCCCACTGGCGGGTCGAGACCGACGGTCAGTGGCAGTGCACGGTGACCACCCCCGACGCCGCGGTCCCCGCCGCCCCCGCGCCGCCGCCCCCGCCACCCGCGGAGCCGCTGCCACCCGAACCGGCGCCGGTCCAGGCGCCGCCGCCCGCGTTCGAGCCGCCGCCGGTGTACGAACCGCCGGTCTACGCGCCGCCGCCGCCCCCGCCCGCACCCGAGCCGATCCCGGCGCCCGAACCGGCGCCCCCGCCGCCGCCTCCACCGCCGCCGGTCATCCAGTTGCCGTTCCCGCTGCCGCCGATCTTCGTTCCGCCCGCCGCGGCCGTGCTGCCGTGACGGGCGGCGGGTCGGCCGCCGCGCGTCGCCACCGTCGGTGAGACTGATCCGCTATGGACCAGTTGGTACTCACTCTGGTGATCCTGCTCGTGACGGTGCTCGCCGAATCGCTCGGCGGCAGGCTGGGGATCGCGCCGTCCATCCTGATGACCGTGTTCGGCTGTCTGCTCGCGCTGATCCCCGCCGTCCCGAGCCTGAACATCCCACCCGAACTGATCCTGCCGCTGGTCCTCCCGCCGCTGCTCTACGCCGCCGCCCGGCGCACCTCCTGGCGGCAGTTCGCCGAGAACTGGCAGATCATCGCGCTGCGCGCGGTCGGGCTGGTGATCGTCACCGCCGTCGCGGTGGCCGCGGTCTTCCACGCCTGGAACCCGGCGACCGCCGTCGCGGCGGGCGTGGTGCTCGGTGCGCTGGTCGCCCCGCCCGACCCGGTCGCCGCCACCTCGATGGCGGGCAGACTCGGCCTGCCCCGCCGGCTGATCGTCACCCTGGGCGGGGAGGGCCTGTTCAACGACGTCACCGCGATCGTCATCTACACCGTCGGCATCCAGGCCGTGGTGACCGGCCTGTTCTCGCCGTGGCACGCCCTCGGTGACTTCGTGCTGGCCGCGGTGGTCGGTCTCGTGGTCGGCCTGGTGCTCGGCTGGGTGGGCAGCAAGCTCACCAAGTACCTCGACAACGCGACCGCCCAGGTGGCCCTGAGCCTGCTGCTGCCGTTCGTCGCCTACGGCGTCGCCGAGCACTGGGAGGGCTCCGCGGTCCTCGCGGTGCTGGTGTGCGCGCTGTACCTCACCGACGCGGTGACCGAGATCGGCGACCGCGACTACCGCCTGGTCGCCGACGCGTTCTGGGACATCGCCGAAATGCTGATCACCGGATTCGCGTTCGCGCTGATCGGCCTGGAACTGCGCGTGGTCATCGAGACCACCGGGCACGGCTGGCCGTCGCTGGCCGGGGTCACCGCCGCGGTGATCGCGGTCGTCGTGCTGCTGCGGCTGGCCTGGTTGCTGGTCACCTGGGCGGTGAGCACCCGGCTCTGGCGCTACACCGACGAGCCGTTCACCTGGCGCGAGGTGATCGTCACCTGGTGGGCGGGGATGCGCGGGGTGGCCACGGTCGCGCTGGCGCTGGCCGTGCCGTTCACCATCGATTCCGGCGCGGATTTCCCGGCCCGCTCGGAGATCCTGTTCGTCGCCTTCGCCGTCGTCCTGTTCACCCTGCTCGTGCAGGGCATCACCCTGCCGCTGGTCGTGCGGATCACCGGCGTGCACGCCGACACCCGCCAGGAACGCGCGGTCGAACAGCAGCTGTGGACCAGGGTGGTGCGGGCCGAACTCGCCGAGCTGAAGATGATCGCCGCCCGCGACGGCCTGCCCGACGACGTCTACGAGGACATCAAGGACACCCTGCGTCACCTCTCGGCCAAGGCCGACCCGGAGGCGGCCGACGCCGACGCCAAGGCCGCCCTCGACCAGGAACGCAAACTCGCCTCGCAGCTGCGGGCCGTCCGCTCGGCCGTCCTCGAGGCGGGCAGGCGCGAGGCCCAGGCCGCCCGCCGCGAACCCGGCATGCCGCCCGACGTCGTCGACCGGGTCACCCGCAGGCTTGATCTCGGGCCGACCCGCTGACCGGCGTCAACCGCCGAGGGTGTCGGTGAGCATGCCGATCGCGTAGGTGATCGCCATGGCCAGCGCGCCGCCGAGCACCACCCGCAGCACCGCCTTGCCCCGGCGGCTGCCGCCCAGCCGCGCGCTCACCGATCCGGTGAGGGCAAGGGCGAGCAGCACCGCCGCGAAGGTCACCGGGACCCGCCACTGCGCGGGCGGGATCGCGATCGCGATCAGCGGCAGCAGCGCGCCGCAGGTGAACGCGACCGCCGACGAACCCGCCGCGGCCCACGGATTGGTGAGCTCGGTGGGATCGAGCCGGAGTTCGGCTTCGGCGTGCGCGGTGAACGCGTCGTGGGCGGTGAGTTCCTCGGCCACCGTGCGGGCGGTCGCCGGGCTGAGCCCCTTGGCCTCGTAGATCCCGGTCAGCTCGGCCAGTTCCGCCGCGGGATCCTCGGCCAGTTCCCGGCGCTCCTTGGCCAGCAGCGCCTTCTCCGAGTCCCGCTGGGTGCTGACCGACACGTACTCGCCCGCGGCCATCGAGATCGCGCCCGCGACCAGGCCGGCCACGCCCGCGGTGAGGATCGTGTGGGTGTTGTTCGTCGTCGCTGCGACGCCGACGACGAGACCCGCGGTGGACACGATGCCGTCGTTCGCGCCGAGCACCCCGGCGCGCAGCCAGTTCAACCGCGACGCGAGTCCCTCCGCGTGCGGTTCGTGCGGATGGATGGTCGAAGACGAGTCCTGCACCCGGTCAGCCTAATCCGGGGCGCGGCCGGATCAGCGCTGGGCGCGCAGGACCTCGCGGAGGGTGTCGGCCAGGCGCACGGCCAGCGCGAGCACCGTCAGCGTCGGGTTGACGTGCCCGTTCGTCGGGAAGACCGAACTGCCCGCGATGTAGAGGTTGTCCACGCCGTGCACCCGGCAGTGCCGGTCAACCACCCCGTGCCGGGGATCGGCCGACATCCTGGTGGTGCCGCTCGGATGCGCCCGGTCGGCCAGCGCCAGCGGCTCGGTACTGCCCGCCCTGGCCGCGGGCACGATCGCCGGCGCGGGCAGCCCGAGCCGCGCGAACTCGGCCACCAGCAGTGCCGTCGCCCGTCGCACGGTCGCGTCCTCGCGCGCGTCGACGCGCCAATCCACCTGGGGCAGCGGCATTCCCACCGGGTCGGTGCGCTGCGACAACCGCACCCGGCTCTCCGGATCGGGTGCCTGCTCGACCATCGCCCACACCTCGACCCCGGTCAGCCGGTGCGGCAGCCCGACCCCATCGATCAGCCTGCGCCGCGCGCCGGCCAGCAGCAGCCGGGTGTCCGACACCATGATCCGCCCGTCCTGCCAGCGGCCCCGTCCGCCGAGCACCCGCTTCACCGCGTCCCACGGATCGTCGGGCGCGGTGACCTCCTGCAACCACAGCGCGCAGTTGAGCAGCGCTTCCCCGCGCTGGACTTCGGGGGACAGGGCGAGCCCGTGCAGATAGGTGTGCTTGCCGCGCGGTCCCCGCACCACGTACTTGCCGAACCGGGCCAGCGCCGCGCCCGCGGCGGCGGGGGACAGCGTCCCGACCACGCCGCTGCGATGATCGATCAGATAGCGCCCCACCTGGTCGTATCGGTTCCCGATGCCGCCCGCGACGGTGCGCCGCGAGGCCAGCAGCAGCCGTGGCGTATCGATCCCGCCCGCCGCGAGCACGAACAGCCGCGCCTCGACAGTGCGCACGCGTCCGCCCGCGCCGGTCACCTCGACCGAATTCACGTGCGCCCCGGTGGCATCGGTGTCGAGATGGGTGACGGTCGCGTTCACCAGCACCCGCGCGGTCGGCGCGACGACATCGCGCACCGCGGGACCCCACCGTTTGCTGTCGAATCGGTTCCCCGGGTCTCGGCTGAACTGCCAGAAGTACGGGCGCAGCGACGCGGTGTCGAGTCCGGTGACGGGCGCCGGACGGCCGGCGAGCGGCCAGAACTCGGCGTCGGTGAACCCGCCGCCGTGCCCGAGTCCGGCGTGCGCGGCGGCGCGGTCGGCGTAGGGGTGCAGCGCGGTCGCCTCGATCGGCCAGCCCGATCGGCGGACCCACGGCCGGGTGGCGAAGTCGAGATCGTCGAGCAGGCCGCAGCGCCCGGCCCAGACCCGCGAGCTGCCGCCGAGAACGCGGCTCCCCGCTATCCGGTCGGGTGGCAGGCGTGGCGCGCCGATGCTGTCGATGGCGGCGAATTCTGTTTCGGTGGGGCCGATGTCGTGGTCACCGCTCTCCAGGACCAGCACCTGCAGTCCCGCCGCGGCCAGTTCGGTGGCGACCGTCAGCCCGGCCGGGCCCGAGCCGATGACGCAGATCTGGGTGCGCAGCGCGTCGTCGCCGACGGTGCGCAGATCCTCCACCAGCATCGGCGGTCCTCTCGCCCGTGCCACCCGCGCGGCCCGGCACCCGGCCGCGCTTTGGTGTCACTCTAGAAGCCGGGACGCGGAATTTCCGGAGGTCTCACAATGCTGGTTCACGAAAGCCCGCACGTACCCGGCGGATTGGCGCACATACATCCAGGCCCAGAATTCCAGCCCGGTGTCGGTGGGACTGGCGACCATGGTGATCTCGCCGTCGAAACACCGGCCGACGATGTAGCGGGCGCGGGAGATGTGCGGCGTGAACGTCACCACGATGATGTGGCGCCAGCCGTAAATCTTTGCCCGCCGGATGATTTCGCGCGCCTCGCCGTCGGTGGTCCACGGATCGGGCAGGAAACACGAGACCCGGAAGGCGAATCGGCCGCCGCAGTACTTGTCCATCATCGGGTCGTCGGCCCCGGTGGACTGCGAGATCAGCACCTCGGGCGCGTAGCCCTGCTGGGCGAGCTCGATGCCGAGGTCGAAGCGTTCGTAGGGGGTGCCGCCGAGCACCACGATCACATCGGCGCGACGCAGCGGGTCCAGCTGCGGGTTGACGAAGACGGGCCATCCGGCGATTGCCGTACCCAGCACGATGACCAGTGCGCCGACGAGCAACCATCCCGCACGTCGAAAGATCGACACTGCATCGAGGATAGCGAAGGGTGCACACTGGACCCCATGACCGACTCCGCCGTTGCCCCCGAACACCTCGACGTCGTCATCGTCGGCGCCGGACTGTCCGGCATCGGGGCCGCGTACCGGCTGCAGACCGAACACCCGCACCGCAGCTACGCCATCCTCGAGGCCCGCGCCGATCTCGGCGGTACCTGGGATCTTTTCCGCTACCCGGGCATCCGCTCCGACTCGGACATGTTCACCCTGGGCTACCCGTTCAAGCCCTGGCGCGCGGCCCGTTCCATCGCCGACGGCGCCGCGATCCTGGACTACATCCGCGAGACGGCCAGGGAGAACGGCATCGACGGGCGCATCCGCTTCGGTTCCCGGGTGATCGGTGCCGACTGGTCGTCGGCGCAGGCGCGCTGGCAGCTCACCATCGCCCACGAGGGCCCCGACGGCCCCGAGCTGAGCACCCTGACCTGCGGTTTCCTCTACGCCTGCGCCGGCTACTACGACTATCTGCAGCCGCACACCCCCGAGTTCACCGGTCGCGCCGACTTCGACGGCACCATCGTGCACCCGCAGTTCTGGCCCACCGATCTGGACGTGCGCGACAAGCGGGTGGTCGTCATCGGCAGCGGCGCGACCGCGGTCACCCTGGTGCCCTCGCTGGCCGGCGAGGCCGAGCACGTCACCATGCTCCAGCGCACCCCCACCTGGATCAGCGCGGTGCCCGGCCGCGACAAGCAGGCCGACAAGATCCGCGAAGCGCTGCCCGCCGACCTCGCGCATCGGCTGATCCGGACCAAGAACATCCTGTTCAACATCGGTTTCTACCAGTACTGCCGTCGCCGCCCCGCCGCCGCGCGCAAGCTGCTCACCGGCCTCACCTCCCGCATCCTCAAAGACGACAAGCTGGTCGCCGAGCACTTCACCCCCGACTACGACCCCTGGGACCAGCGCCTCTGCGCCGCGCCCGACGCCGACTTCTTCAAGGCGATGAAGAAGGGCAAGGCGACCGTCGTCACCGACCGGATCGACCGCTTCGTCCCCGAGGGCATCCAGCTCGCGTCGGGCAAGGTCCTGCCCGCCGACATCATCGTCACCGCCACCGGCCTGCGGCTGCTCGCCTTCGGTGGGATCGCGCCCTCGGTGGACGGCACCCCGGTCCCGCTGTCGGACCAGTTCGTCTGGCAGGGCGCGATGCTCACCGGCCTGCCCAATTTCGCGATCTGCGTCGGCTACACCAATGCCTCGTGGACGCTGCGCGCCGATCTCACCTCGCGCCTGGTCTGCAAGGTCCTCGCCCACATCGACCGGACCGGGGTGCCCGCCGTCGTCCCGGAGCCGACGGGCAAGCTCGGCGAACGCCCGCTGCTCGACCTGAACTCCGGCTACATCCAGCGCTCGATCGCCCTGTTCCCCCGGCAGGGCGACCGCCGTCCGTGGCGGGTCCGGCAGAACTACCTGCTGGACACGCTGTTCACCCTCCGCACCGACCTCGGCAAGACATTGCGCCCGGTCCGCCGGGTAGGCGAGTTCACCCACAACGGGTGAGGCGCGCGGCCCCGTCGGGTTTCTACCGTTGGCGTGTGCCGTGGTGGCACATCCGTTGACCCGACGGGAAGGCCGAGCGATGACAGATCAGAATCAGCACCCGGTACGTGAGGGAATCGCGGCAGGAACATCCATCGGCGCAGGCATTCTGTTGGCCGTGGTCGGTGTCCTGCAGATCCTCGAAGGTATCTCGGCTGTCGCCAACGACGATCTGATCGTCGTCGGGCCCGAGTACCTCTACCAGTTCGACCTGACAGCCTGGGGTTGGTGGCACATCGTCCTGGGCGCGATCGCCGTGATCGTCGCGATCGGCCTGCTGGCCGGTCAGACCTGGGGACGGGTGGCGGCCATGGTGATCGCCGCACTCGCGATCATCGCGAACTTCCTGTGGCTGCCGTACTACCCCTGGTGGTCGATCCTGATCATCATCATCAGCGTCGTGGTGATCTGGGCGGTGGCCACCTGGCGCCCCGACAACGCCTGATCCCCGCCACCGACAACGCCGCCCCGGTCATCGACCGGGGCGGCGTCGTGTCGTCGGAGGTCAGCGGGCGAGGGTCGGTTCGCCGGCGTCGGGCTCGCCGAGGGTGTCGAGCAGATGGTCGGAGATCCGTTCCCCCAGCGAGGCCAGCTCGGCCTTCTGCGGCTCGTCGAGTCCGTCGAGGACCAGCCTGCGCACCGCGACCAGGTACTCCGGTGTCGCCTCGGCCACCTTGGCCAGCCCGGTCTCGGTGAGCACCGCGTCCACGCCGCGTCCCGATTCCGCCGCCGCCCGCTTGGCCCAGCCCACCCGTTCCAGCTTGGACACCACGTGGGAGAGCCGGGAGATGGACCCGTGCCCCCTGGCCGCGAGCAGGCTCAGCTGCATCCGATGGTCCGGCGCCTCCCGCAGCAGGGCCATGACCCGGTACTCGAAATGGGTCACGCCGAACTCGCGTTGCAGCCGCGAGTCGAGCGCGCTCGGCACTCGCATCGCGAGGGTGACCACCGCGCTCCAGGCGCGACGTTCGACCGAGTCGAGATCCTCCGTCACCTCGGCCTCCTTCCACCCTGACGTTAACTGGAAAATTGCTGAACGTCGGCAAACTGTATCTCGGAGGGGGTGGGGTGTCTACGTGTGTCATGTCATGTCGGCAGGTGAGGGGAAGTTTCGAAGATCGTCCAGAGCTGGACGAATGATCAGTTGCCAATGGATCGCCGTGACCGGCGGATTGCCGCCGGCGTCGGCTCGACCGCCGGGTCTCGCACGCGAATGGCCGCGACCAGGTGCGAAAGCCTCGGGAAACACCGCGTCTACCAGGCGATTTGACTTCGCGTTCGCAGCTGCGTAACTTAATTCGAGTCAGAGCGACACGGACACCGACCCGGTGCCGAACCGCCGAGCCTCTCGAGGCTAGCGGATCGCACAGGGAAACGAGG
>NZ_JBIAPA010000007.1:0-114291 GCF_042888005.1 Nocardia sp. NPDC003269 | reverse complement strand
TCACACCCGAAGGCGTAATCAGAAATATCTAACTAGAGTCCGAAAACCTAGCAATGCCGAACACCAGCAAAAGTTTGCTGACATTCAAAATGTCCACTTCCCAACCGGGGGGTATGAGAAGCGGAACCAATAATAATATTGGCACTGACATTCATCGACACACTATTGAGTTCTCAAAGAACACACGCACAAGCATCCACCCACAACATTTCGTAGGGGCTTCAGCAGGGCAACTGTTCCAACCTAGCGCAGCCAACCCAACCGAAGCAAATTCGGAAGGAGTGAGTCTGGCTAGATGATCAATCAGGCGCTCTGCGTCACCGCGTCGCTCTGACTCGAATAAAGTTACGCACCGACGAACGCGAAGTCAAATCGCCTGGTCAGACAGGCTATTTCGGCGTATCGACGCGCTCGACCCGGCCGCCGAGCGCCTGCATCTGCTCGACGAACTTCGGGTAGCCGCGGTCGATGTGGAAGACGTCGTGCACTTCGGTGACACCGTCGGCGACCAGACCGGCCAGTACGAGACCGGCGCCGGCGCGGATGTCGGAGGACCAGACCGGCGCGCTGGACAGCCGCGGGATACCGCGGACCACCGCGTGATGACCATCGGTGCGGGCATCGGCGCCGAGCCGGATCATCTCCTCGACGAAGCGGAACCGCGCCTCGAAGACGTTCTCGGTGATCATCGACGTGCCGTCGGCGATGGCGGCCAGGCCGATGGCCATCGGCTGCAGGTCGGTCGGGAACCCGGGGAACGGCAGCGTCGCGAAGTTCACCGCGCGCGGGCGCTCCGGCTGCACGACGCGGAAACCGTTGGGCTCGTAGGAGATCCGCGCGCCTGCCGAGCGCAGCTTGTCCAGCACCAGGGCCAGGTGCTTCGGGTTGACCCCGGTGACCCGGACATCGCCGGTGGTCATCGCCGCGGCGATACCCCAGGTGGCGGCGACGATGCGGTCACCGATCACGCGGTGGGTGGTCGGCGACAGGCTCTTCACGCCCTGCACGGTGAGCACCGAGGAACCGGCGCCCTCGATCCGCGCGCCCATCTGCACCAGCATGTTGCACAGGTCGACGATGTCGGGCTCGCGCGCCGCGTTGTCGATGACCGTCTCCCCCTCGGCCAGCACCGCGGCCATCAGGATGTTCTCGGTCGCGCCGACGGACGGGAAGTCGAGGCGGATGCGCGCGCCCTGCAGCTCGTCGGCGCGGGCGACGACGCAACCGTGCTCGATCTCGCTGGTCGCGCCGAGCAGGCGCAGGCCCTGCTGGTGCATGTCCAGCGGACGCGAACCGATCGCGTCACCGCCGGGCAGCGCGACGACCGCGCGCTTACAGCGCGCCATCAGCGGACCGAGCACACACACCGAGGCGCGGAACTGGGTCACCGCCGGGAAGTCGGCGTGGTACTTGGGCTCCGGCGGGGTGACGATCGTGCAGACCGAGCGGTCCCCGCTCTCGTCGTCGGAGATCGTCACGTCGCAGCCGAGGCCGCGCAGCACCTCGGCCATCAGCGGGACATCGAGGATGTCCGGGCAGTTGGTGATGGTGGTCGTACCCTCGGCCAGCAAAGCGGCGGCCATCAGCTTCAGCACGCTGTTCTTCGCGCCGCCGACCGCGACCTCGCCGACGAGCTGATTACCGCCGGAGACCAGAAACCGTTCGCTCACCCCGCCAGCTTATCGACCGTTGCCCGGCGACACGCCCCCCGACGCCAAACCGACCGATCCTGGCGCCACCGAGTCGCTTTCAGCGCTCGGCTCCGCCGCCCGGCTGCCACAGCACGTCGCCCTCGGGATTGGTCGCGCGGCTCAGGATGAACAGCAGGTCCGACAGGCGATTGAGGTATTTGGCAGGCAACACGCTGGTGTCGTCGGGGTGTGCCTCGACCGCGGCCCACGCCGACCGCTCGGCGCGTCGCACCACGGTGCGTGCCGTGTGCAACAGTGCGGCAATCGGCGTGCCGCCGGGCAGGATGAACGAATTCAGCGGTGCCAGACCCTCGTTGAACTCGTCACACCACTTCTCCAGCCGATCGATGTAGGGCTGGGTGATGCGCAGCGGCGGGTACTTCGGCTCGGCGACGACCGGCGTCGACAGGTCGGCGCCCGCGTCGAACAGATCGTTCTGGACCTGGCGCAGGACCGCGAGCACCTCGGGCTCCGGCGCGCCGAGCGCGACGGCCACGCCGAGCGCCGCGTTGGCCTCGTCGCAGTCGGCGTAGGCGACCAGGCGGGGATCGGTCTTGGGCACCCGGGAGAAATCGCTCAGGCCGGTGGTGCCGTCGTCACCGGTGCGGGTGTAGATCCGGGTGAGGTGGACGCTCACGGCTGGCCTCCTCGGGTGCGGCGCGCGCGATCGGACGGGCGGGACTCCATCCAGGACAGAAAAGCCGCCATCGATCCGCGGTCGAGCGCGAGCTCGAAGCTGTTGTGCGGATCGGTGACGGCTACCACCACGATGTCCTCGCTCATGATGTCGAATTCGTCGCCCTGGGGCGCGCGGCGTTCGACGATCTCGAGGCCCTGCCGGTGCACGGTGCTGTCCGGACCGAACTTGAGGCTGGTCAATTTGAAGAAGACGAGGCGATCCTCGTCGTAGCGGATGAGACCGTGCCGCCAGCCCTGGCCGCCGCGCGCGGGCAATACCCGCAGCAGCGCGGCCGTGCCGCCCCGGCGCAGCATCACCAGCCGGTAGGTCGATGCACCTGCTACGAACACGAGCGTCAGCACCAGAATGATCAGCAGAACCATCCCGGTTTGCAATGCCGTACGCCCTTTCGCTCAGCTGGTGTCGAAGACACCCCCGTCGCCATTCAATCACGCCCGTCGCGGGCCACTTCGGCGGGATCGGAATTACCGCCGAAAACAGCACTGTCGGCGACGAACCGGAGTTCGTCGCCGACAGTGTGGTGTTCGGGGAACAGATCAGGCAGTCACGGTCGCCTCGACCGCGCGCACCTGGCCCTGCGCCACGCGCAGCTCCACCTCGGTGGCGCTCGCGTCGGCCAGCACCTTGCGTGCCGCGTCGACGTCGACCTCACCCGCGAGTTCCGCGGACTCGGCCAGCACCCGCACGGTGTCGGCGGTGACCGAGAAGAAGCCGCCGTGCACCGCGGCCACGATCCGATCGCCGTCGGTCGACACGATGGTCACCGTGCCGCCCTCGACGAGCTGACCCAGCAGCGGCTCGTGGCCGGCCATGATGCCGATCTGACCTTCGGTGGTCTGCGCGCTGACGAACGTCGCCTGGCCGGACCAGAGCTTGCGTTCGACGGCGACGAGATCAACTGTCATTTCCGCCATGGTGGACTACTTCCCGGCGATCTTCTTCGCAGCGGCCTCGACGTCGTCGAGACCACCGCAGGAGTTGAACGCCTGCTCCGGGAAGTGGTCGAACTCGCCCTTGCAGACGCGATCGAAGTCGTCGATGGTCTGCTCCAGCGGCACGACCGAGCCCGGCTGACCGGTGAACTTCTCGGCCACGATGAAGTTCTGGCCGAGGAACTTCTCCAGACGACGGGCGCGGCCGACGAGGACCTTGTCCTCTTCGGAGAGCTCGTCCATACCGAGGATGGCGATGATGTCCTGCAGTTCCTTGTACTTCTGCAGGATCCGCTTGACCTCGTTGGCCACCCGGAAGTGACGGTCGCCGACGATCGAGGCCTCGAGGATACGAGAGGTCGAGGTCAGCGGGTCGACGGCCGGGTAGATGCCCTTCTGCGAGATCGGGCGGGAGAGCTCGGTCGTCGCGTCCAGGTGGGCGAAGGTGGTCGCCGGCGCCGGGTCGGTGTAGTCGTCGGCGGGGACGTAGATCGCCTGCAGCGAGGTGATCGAGCGACCACGGGTCGAGGTGATGCGCTCCTGGAGCTCACCCATCTCGTCCGCCAGCGTCGGCTGGTAACCCACGGCGGAGGGCATACGACCCAGCAGGGTCGAGACCTCGGAACCGGCCTGGGTGAAACGGAAGATGTTGTCGATGAAGAGCAGCACGTCCTGGTGCTGGACATCGCGGAAGTACTCCGCCATGGTCAGCGCGGACAGGGCCACGCGCATACGCGTGCCCGGCGGCTCGTCCATCTGGCCGAAGACGAGGGCGGTGTCCTGGAGGACGCCCATCTCTTCCATTTCCAGGTGGAGGTCGGTGCCCTCACGGGTACGCTCACCGACACCCGCGAACACCGAGGTGCCGGAGAACTCGCGAGCGATACGGGTGATCATCTCCTGGATCAGAACGGTCTTGCCGACACCGGCACCACCGAACAGACCGATCTTGCCGCCCTTGACGTACGGGGTCAGCAGGTCGATGACCTTGACGCCGGTCTCCAGCATCTCGGTCTTACCCTCGAGCTGGTCGAAGCTCGGGGGCTTGCGGTGGATGCCCCACTGCTCGCCGTCGCGGCCGAGGCCGGGCGAGTCGAGGCAGTCGCCGAGGGCGTTGAACACGTGGCCCTTGACGATGTCGCCGACGGGCACCGAGATCGGCTTGCCCGAGTCGGTGACGGTGGCGCCACGGACCAGACCGTCGGTGGGCTGCATCGAGATGGTGCGCACGATGTTGTCACCGAGGTGCTGGGCGACCTCGAGGGTCAGGGTCTTGGCCACCGACGCGAGCTTGATGTCGGCGTTGAGAGCGTTGAACAGCTCGGGGATGGCGCCACGCGGGAACTCGACGTCCACGACGGGGCCGATGACACGGACGACGCGGCCGGCGGTTGCGCCCGCCTTGCTCGCGTTGTCCTGAGTGACAGCTGCGGTCATTAGATTGGTTCTCTTCCTGCGCTTCTAGTCGCGGTCCGAGCTCGACGCCAGCGCGTTCACGCCGCCGACGATTTCGCTGATTTCCTGCGTGATCTGGGCCTGACGCACCGAGTTCGCCTCGCGCTGGAGCACACTGGCCAGCTCGTTGGCGTTATCGGTCGCCGCCTTCATTGCGGTGCGCCGAGCCGCGGACTCGGATGCCGCTGCCTCGAGCAACGATGCGTAGATACGCGTGTTGACGTACTTGGGCAGCAGCGCGCCCAGCAGCACATCGGCGTCCGGCTCGAATTCGTACTGCGCCGTGACCACCGCGTTCGGCGAATCCGAGACGATGTCCTCGCCGAGCTCGAACTTCTCGTCCACGAAGCTCACCTGGATCGGCGCCAGGCGGCGCACCTCCGGGTTCTGGGTCAGCATCGAGACGAACTTGGTGTACACGATGTGCAGTTCGTCGACGCCCGCGATGGTGCCCTGGCCGTCCAGCGAGGGCACCTCGCTGTCGGAGCCGGCCATGAACGCCTCGACCAGGTGCTGGCACGCGGCCGACGCGTCGGTGTACTTCGGCTGCTGGGAGAAGCCGGTCCACGACGCCTGGAACGGACGGTTGCGGAACTTGTAGTACGTGAGGCCCTTGTTGCCCATCACGTACAGCACCGGCTCCTTGCCGTCGCCACGCAGGGTGGTCATGAGCTCCTCGGCGCGCTTGAGCACGTTCGAGTTGTAGCCACCGCACATACCGCTGTCGCTGGTGATCACCAGGACAGCGGCCCGACGAGCGTTGGGACGCTCGGTCAGCAGCGGGTGCGACAGGTTCTTCGAAGCGCTCGCGAGCTCGCCGAGGACCTTGGTGATCTCCTCGGCGTACGGCTTGGCCGCCGCGACCCTGGCCTGGGCCTTGGAAATTCGCGAGGTCGCGATCAGTTCCTGAGCCTTGGTGATCTTCTTGATCGAATTCACACCACGAATGCGGGAGCGCAATTCGCGCAAACTTGCCACTAGCGGTTCACACTCCCTTCATTCGCCAGATCGGTAATTGCCGACATCAGTCCTGCCCGGCTTACTTGTCGACGTGCTTGCGGGTGACCGACAGCGACTCGACCTCTTCGTGGTCCAGATCGCCGGCCGCGGCCTCGTTCACGACACGGCTGCCGTCGGAGGCCAGGAAGCCCTCCTTGAACTTGTCGGTCTCCGACTTGATCGCGTCGGCGGCCTCGCCGTCGAGCGGCTTGCGGCCACCCTCGAGCGCGTCGAAGGACGACTGGGTCGCGCTGTGCAGGTGCTCCAGCAGCTCGGCGGTGAAGCGACGCACGTCGCCGACCGGCACCGAGTCGTAGTAGCCGGCGTCGACCAGGTAGATCGAGACGACCTGATCCTCGACGGCGACCGGGGAGTACTGGTTCTGCTTGAGCAGCTCCACCCAGCGGGCACCGCGCTCCAGCTGCGCCAGCGAGGCGGCATCCAGGTCGGAGGCGAAGGCGGAGAACGCCTCCAGCTCGCGGTACTGCGCCATTTCCAGACGCAGCGAACCGGCGACCTTCTTCATGGCCTTGGTCTGGGCGGCGCCACCGACACGGGAGACCGAGGTACCGACGTTGATCGCCGGGCGGACACCCTTGTTGAACAGGTCGGACTCGAGGAAGACCTGGCCGTCGGTGATGGAGATGACGTTGGTCGGGATGAACGCCGAGACGTCGTTGGCCTTGGTCTCGATGATCGGCAGACCGGTCATCGAGCCGCCGCCCATCTCGTCGGACAGCTTCGCGCAACGCTCCAGCAGACGGGAGTGCAGGTAGAAGACGTCACCGGGGTACGCCTCGCGGCCCGGCGGACGACGCAGCAGCAGCGAGATGGCGCGGTACGCCTCGGCCTGCTTGGTCAGGTCGTCGAACACGATCAGGACGTGCTTGCCCTGGTACATCCAGTGCTGGCCGATGGCCGAGCCGGTGTAGGGGGCCAGCCACTTGAAGCCGGCGGAGTCGGAGGCCGGGGCCGCGACGATGGTGGTGTACTCCATCGCGCCGTGCTCCTCGAGCGCGGTCTTGACGCCCGCGATGGTGGAGCCCTTCTGGCCGATCGCGACGTAGATGCAACGAACCTGCTTGCTGGGGTCGCCCGACTCCCAGTTCGCCTTCTGGTTCAGGATCGCGTCGACGGCGACGGCGGTCTTGCCGGTCTTGCGGTCGCCGATGATCAGCTGACGCTGGCCGCGGCCGATGGCGGTCAGCGCGTCGATCGCGGTGATACCGGTGGCCAGCGGCTCCTCGACCGGCTGACGCTCCAGCACGGTCGCGGCCTGCAGCTCCAGCACGCGGCGGTCGTCGGCCTCGATCTCGCCGAGGCCGTCGATGGCCTGGCCGAGCGGGTTGACGACGCGACCGAGGAACTTGTCACCGACGGGAACCGACAGCACGTCGCCGGTGCGGCGGACCTGCTGGCCCTCTTCCAGCGAGGCGTACTCGCCGAGGATGACGGCACCGATCTCGGTGTCCTCGAGGTTCAGCGCGACGCCCAGGACGCCGCCCGGGAACTCGAGCAGCTCGTTGGCCATCGCCGAAGGCAGACCGCTGACGTGCGCGATGCCGTCGCCGGTGTCGGTCACGAGGCCGACTTCTTCGATGGAGGTTTCCGGGGTGTAGCTCTGGGTGTAGCTCTCGATCGCGCTACGGATCTCGTCGGAGGAGATCGTCAGCTCCGCCATGTTGTTCCTGCTCTCGCTGTGGTCTCGAATGTCGGGGGTTGGAGTAGAGCTGCTGGCTAGGACAGCGCCCGGCGCAGCTTCTCCAGTCGGCCGGTGGCGCTGCCGTCGATGACGTCGTCTCCGACGCGCACGACGACGCCGCTCAGCAGCGTCGGGTCGACCTGCACGTGCACGGTGACCGCCTTGCCGTAGATCCGCTGCAGGGAAGCCGAGAGCTTCTCCTTCTGCTGATCCGACAGTTCGACCGCGGCATGCGCGTGGGCGACGATCTGGTCACGACGGGCCGCCGCCAGATCGGACAGGGCGCCGAAGGCGACGCCGATGTTGTTGGTCCGCAGTCGGGTCACCGCCTGCTCGGCCAGCGTCAGGGTGATCGGCTCGGCCTTGCCGGTCAGCAGCCGCTCGATCAGCACCCGCCGCGCCGCGGCGGGCTTGCCCTGATCGGACAGTGCCTGCTCCAGCTCCGGGTTGTCGGCGATGATGCGACCGAGCCGGAACAGCTCGTCCTCCACCGCTTCCAGCCGGCCGCCGTCGGCAGCGGACTCCAGCAGAGCCTCCTGCCCGAGCAGCACCAGGGTGTCGACCAGATCGCGGGTGCGCGACCAGTTCTGGGCCACCGCGGTGGTCAGCACTGCCTGCGTGGCAGCGCTGACCTTGCCGCCGAAGATCCGCTCACTGAGTTCAGCGCGCGCCGAACCCGGCACCGACACGTCCGCGAGCGCCACACGCAGCGAACGCTGGTCGTCCAGCACGGCGACAACGGCGAACAGTTCCGACCCCGTTGTGGCCGCAACAGTTTCGCTTCCGGTCAGAGCGGCCCGAAGCGCCTCCCGAGACCGGGAGCTGGCCTCGCGGCTCGCTGCGTACATGCTTCTCACTTTCGCGTCGTTACCTTCCGGCCCCGATGGCGGTGGTGTCGTCGAGTTCGCTGAGGAACTTGTCGATCGACGCCGCCTGCTTGGCCTCGTCCGAGACAGACTGGCCGATGATCTTCTCGGCCAGGTCGACAGCCGTGCGGCCGACCTCGGAGCGCAGCTCGGTCAGGATCTGCTGGCGCTGGGCTTCCAGCTGGGAGTGACCGGCGGCGACGATACGGTCGCTTTCGGCCTGGGCGTCCGCGCGCATCTGCGCGAGGATCTGCTGACCCTGGGTGCGCGCATCCTCGCGGATACGTGCGGCCTCGAGCCGGGCGTCGGCAAGCTGCTGCTGGTACTGCTGCAGCGTCTGCTGTGCCTCTTCCTGAGCGGCTGCGGCCCTGGCGATACCGCCTTCGATCTTGTCGGCACGCTCATCGAGTGTCTTGGTCACACGCGGGATCACGTATTTCCAGAAGAGCACGCCGATGATGGCGACGCAGACGATCGACCAGACGATGTCGTACGTTTCGGGAATGAGAGGATTCACATCCTCTCCCCCTTCGGCAGCGAGCGTGATGAGTTCGCGCATCGGAATCAGAAGATGAAGCCGGCGACGAGGCCGATCAGCGCCAGGGCCTCGGTGAACGCGATACCGAGGAACATGTTGGTCCGGATCTGGCCGGCCAGCTCGGGCTGACGGGCGAAGCCCTCGATGGCCTTACCGACGACGATACCCACGCCGATGCCGGGGCCGATCGCGGCGAGACCGTAGCCGATGGCGCCGAAGCCCTTGAAGGTGCTCTCGGTGGTCGCGGCTTCCTGGGCCAGGTAAGCGAGGCTCATGAGTCTTCTTTCCCTTTCTGTTGCTCACCCGCCGGTCGGCGTGTGTAGCAGGTTTGGCAGTACTGGTGTGGATTCAGGTCAGTGGTCGGCGGCGTGCTGCGCGAGGCTGATGTACACCGCGGTCAGCAGGGCGAAGACATACGCCTGCAGGAAGATGACCAGCAGCTCGAACAGCGTGAAGCCGATGCCTGCCAGCAGCGAGAAGGGCGTGAAGACCTTCATCCACGCGGTGGCATCGAAGAGGAAGAACCAGGTGGCGCTGAAGAACAGCACCAGCATGATGTGGCCCGCCAGCATGTTGGCCATGAGTCGGACGGTCAGCGTGAACGGCCGCAGGATGAAGGTCGAGACGAACTCGATCGGGATCAGCAGCACGTGCAGCGCGGGCGGCACATCGGGAACGACGATGCTCGACCGCATGTACTTGAAGAAGCCGTACTTGCGGATACCCACGTAGTTGAACGCGATGTAGGCGATCGCCGCCAGCACCAGCGGCATGCCGACTCGTGCATTCGACGAGATGTTCAGGAACGGAACAATGCTGGAGAAGTTCAGGAACAGAACCGTGAAGAAGATCGTCGCGATCAGCGGGAGGAACCGCTTACCGGTTTCCTTGCCGAGTACCTCGTCGGCGATCTGCTCCTTGACGAAAACCACGGCGGTTTCCATCACGTTCTGCAGGCCGCGGGGCACGATCTTCGGCGAGCGGAAAGCCAGCACGAAGACGAGCACCACAACGGCGGTCATCAGCAGCCGGATCAGCATCAGGCGGTCGAGTTCGAACGGCGTACCCTCGAACAGCACTGCTGGAGGGAAGAAGTCGGACAGCGATGGCGCGTGGAACTCGCCCGCCGCCAAAGTGATGACGCTCAGCGTTCTCTCCCGTGTTCGGGCCGCGGGTACGACGGTCATTCCCGCGGTTCGATCGGACATTGACGATCAATGGGGTCGACTCTGGTCGGCTCGAAATTCGACAGTTGCTCGTACGGTGTAACGCGTATCGGCTTCTGTTCGGGCGTCGGCGACATCGTCGACATGCTTCAACCGGGCACATTCCACCCGGATCGGCAGTAAGCATAGCGGCACCGGGCAGGATCTTGGCGATCCCCCCTGGTAACCCGAGGCATTGCCCCGAGTCATCCTGGGCAGCGCCTCCAGCTTGGGTGCTTGCTTACCAACACTTTACCAAGCTATCTACGACAGTGTGTAGCTGGGTGGGATTATTCCTGCTCGGAAGCCGTTTCGTCGTCTCCCGCGCGTGTCGTGACATACGGAACCTTCACGCTCACAACGCCGTACGTCTCGGCGCCGAGCACGATCAGCAGGGCGCCGACCACGGTGAAGAACAGCGTGGGCCTGCTGTAGAAGTCGAACTGGTTGAGCACACCGACGATCACCAGCGCGATCAGCAGCTTGCCGACCCAGCTGACCAGCATGACCAGGCCCGCCGTGCTCGGCGGCAGCTTGGCGCCGAGCAGCACGGCCACCACGGTGGTGAGGATGAATCCGCCACCGATGGCCGCGCCGAGCAGCGCGCCCCACAGGCCCGGCATCCCGGCCACCGCGGTGCCGATCGCCACCGAGACGACCACGAGGACACCGAGCCCGATCAGGCCGTAGCGCAGCGCGGTGCGCAGGGGGGCGTCGGGGCCTGGCACGGGGTTCGGAGTAAAGCTCACGGCCGGTACTTTACCTTCGGCCACTTCTCAGTGGTTGGCCGACTCCACCCGGCGCATCGATGGGATCGCGGTCACTACCAGGGCGAACACCAATCCACCCGCCACCAGCAGCACCACCAGCCGCCGATCCATCAGCGAGGTACCGACCGCGCCGAAGGCGAGCACGCCGACCCACAAATAGATCAACAGCACAACGCGTCGCTGAGAATGTCCGATCTGTAGCAATCGGTGATGAAGATGCATTTTGTCCGGTGTGGAGAAACTCACCCCGGCGCGCACGCGGCGCACGATCGCCAGCAACAGATCGAGCACCGGAATGAACATCACCGCACCCACCAACAGCAGCGGCGAGAGCAAACCCACAATGTCGCGCGGGCCGTAGCCCTGCAGCGGAATTCGGCCGGAGGCGCCGGTGGAAACCGCGGCCAGCATCAATCCGATCATCATCGAGCCGGAATCGCCCATGAAGATTCGGGCCGGCGAGAAATTGTGCGGCAGAAATCCGAGGCACGCGCCGGCCAGCGCGGCGGCCAGCAACGCGGGCGGATAGGTGTCGACCGAACCGCCCTGGTCGTAGAGCAAACCGACGGAGAACACGAAAACGGCGCCAGCGCAGATCAAGCCGAGGCCGGCGGCGAGGCCGTCCAGGCCGTCGACGAAGTTCATCGCGTTCACCAGCGTGACGGTGATGCCCACCGTCACCAGGCCGCCCTGCAGCGCGTCGAGGACGACGGTGGTGTCGTTGAACGGGTCGTAGATCACATACCAGCTCAGGCCCATCACGGCCATCACGCCCGCGGCGGTCACCTGCCCGGCGAATTTGGTGAGCGCGTCCAGGCCCCAGCGGTCGTCGACGATGCCGACCAGCACGATGATGGTCGCCGCGACCAGCACCGCCGGAATATCGGGCGCGTAGTCGAAACCGCGCCGCAGTGCGGGCAATTGGTGTGCGAACAAGACCGCGGCGACCACGCCGACATACATGCCGACACCGCCCATCCGCGGAATCGGCGTCACGTGCACATCGCGCTCACGCGGAATCGCGACCGCGCCGAACGCGATGGCGAGTACCCGGATGCCGCCGGTGGCCAGAAAGGTCACCGTGGCGGAGACGAGCAGCACGAGCACCAGCTCGCGCAGGGGAACGACCGTGCTCATCGGATGCGTGCGATCACCGCTGCGCGGGGCTGCTCAGGGCATCCGGCGCCATGCCGAGGACCTCCGCGATATCGGCCACCGCCACCGCACCTTCCCGCAACACCCGCGGCTGATCCGCGGTCAGATCGACGATCGTGGAGGCCAGCGCGTGCTCGGCCGGGCCACCGTCGAGATACACACTCGCCAGCGAACC
Organism: Nocardia sp. NPDC003269; assembly: GCF_042888005.1. Lineage (NCBI taxonomy): Bacteria > Bacillati > Actinomycetota > Actinomycetes > Mycobacteriales > Nocardiaceae > Nocardia > Nocardia sp. NPDC003269. The sequence continues at coordinate 102,103 of NZ_JBIAPA010000007.1, read as the reverse complement.
CAGCTGCTCGCGCGCCTGCTCGACGGTGCTGGCCGGGGGCTGCCCCGACACATTGGCGCTCGACACGGCCAGCGGGCCGACCTCACGCAGCAGTTCCAGCGCCACCGGATGCAGCGGCATCCGCAGCATCACCGTGCCGCGGGTATCGCCCAGGTCCCAGGCCAGCGAGGGCGCGGCCTGCACGACCAGGCTCAGCGCACCCGGCCAGAACGCCCGGATCAGCTCGCGCGCCTGCGGGCGCACCGAGAACACCAGTCCATCGATGGTGTGCCACGACCCGACGAGCACGGGGACGGGCATGTCGCGACCGCGGCGCTTGGCCGCCAGCAGCGAGCCGACCGCGTCGGAATCGAACGCGTCGGCCGCGAGGCCGTACAGCGTATCGGTGGGCATCACGACCAGCCGACCGGATTTCAGCGCGCTGGTGGCGGCGGTGAGGCCCGCGGCCCGAGACGCCGATTCAGCACAGTCGTAGACGGTACTCACGCTACATTCGCCTCTCCGCGATTCTGCCGGTCGTCGGGTGGGCGACAATGTTTCCGCCGCTGCCCCGGGTCTCGCCGTCATCGGGGTGCGGCAAGCTGTCGGGGTCCCACGATTCTCGCCGGTCTTCGGTGTGCGGCAAGAGTCTAGCTCCCGCGTCACCGTTCACCTGCGCGGGGACTTTCCGAGGGTCCGGCGGGTGGCTCGGCACGGCCGCGCGACCAGCGCGTTCGCGGAATGCTGAGAATGTGCTGGTACCGCCGGGTCGCGGAGCGCGAGGCGGGGGCGCGACCGTATGCCGGCACGTCAGGGTTTGCTGGGCGCCGCCGCGACGACGAAGCGGGGCTTGCCCGCGAGGTCCGGATGCTCGACGACGTCGACCAGACCGGCCGCCGTCAGCGCGGCCGCGACGCCCCCGCCGTTGGTGTCGTCGTGTTCGATCGCGGTACCGCCGCCAGGACGCAGCAGGCGGGCGATGGTGGGGACCATCGCGCGGATGACGTCGAGGCCGTCCGGGCCACCGAAGAGGGCGCGGTGCGGATCGTGGTCGGCGACCTCGGGGTCGAGGACCGCGGCCTCGGGAATGTAGGGCGGGTTCGACACCACCAGGTCGACGCGGCCGGACAGGTCGGTGAGCAGCGCCGGGTCGGTGACGTCGTCGGCGTACAGGGTGATCGGGGTGTCGCCGTCGGCGATGCGATCGTCGGCATTGCGGCGAGCCCAGGTCAGCGCGTCGGGATCGAGTTCGACGGCGTGGACCTGCGCGTCGGGCCGGGCGTGCGCGAGGGCCAGGGCCAGCGCGCCCGACCCGGTGCACAGGTCGACGACGATCGGCGCGTGGTCGTGCGGCAGCGTCTCCAGCCGGGCCAGCGCCCAGGCGAACAGCAGCTCGGTCTCCGGGCGCGGCACGAAGACGCCGGGCCCGACGGCGAGGTCGATCTCGCCCATCGCGGCCGTTCCGGTCAAGTGCTGCAGCGGGATTCGCGCGGACCGCCGGTCTACCAGCTCGGCGAAGCGGGCGGCTTCGGCGGGCTCGATCATCGGGTGCAGCGCCAGCCGCATCCGGTCGACCCCGAGCACGTGCGCGGCCAGGTTCTCCGCATCCGGCAGAGGCGAGGCCACGTCCGCCGCGGCCAGCCGCCCGGCGGCCTCGACGATCAGCGGACGCAGCCGGACCCGTTCGGTCACCGCGTGGTCCGGCATGCGCGAGCGTCCTGTGTGGTGACGCGGGTTGCCCGAGCCGGGCGCTGAGCGCTCATGCCGGTTATTCGGCGGCCATGCGGGCGTCGCGGTCGGCCTTGCCGAGCGCGTCGAGCAGCGCGTCCATGTCACCGTCGAGGACGGCGTCGAGGTTGTGCGCCTTGAAGCCGATGCGGTGATCGGCGATCCGGTTCTCCGGGAAGTTGTAGGTGCGGATGCGCTCGGAGCGGTCCACCGTGCGGATCTGGCTGGCGCGACCGGCCGCGGCCTCCTGCTCGGCCTGTTCCTCGGCCAGCGCCTGCAGGCGGGCGGCGAGCACCTGCATCGCACGCGCCTTGTTCTGCAGCTGCGAGCGCTCGTTCTGGCAGGTCACCACGATGCCGGAGGGCAGGTGGGTGATGCGGACCGCGGAGTCGGTGGTGTTGACGCCCTGACCGCCCTTGCCGGAGGACCGGTAGACGTCGATGCGCAGGTCGGTCTCGTCGATCTGCACCTGCTCGACCTCGTCGGGCTCGGGGTAGATCAGCACGCCGGCGGCCGAGGTGTGGATGCGGCCCTGCGATTCGGTCACCGGCACCCGCTGCACCCGGTGCACGCCGCCCTCGAACTTGAAGCGCGACCACACGCCGTCGCGGGCCGCGTCCTTGCTCTTGATCGACAGCGTCGCGTCCTTGTAGCCGCCCAGGTCGGAATAGGTGACGTCGAGCGTCTCCACCTTCCAGCCGTGCCGCTCGGCGTAGCGGATGTACATGCGGGCCAGGTCGGCGGCGAACAGCGCCGATTCCTCGCCGCCCTCGCCGGACTTCACCTCGAGCACCACGTCGTCGCCGTCGTGCGGGTCACGCGGGGCGAGCAGATCGGCCAGCGCCTGCTCGAGCTCCACCAGCTGGGTCTCCAGGCCGGGCACCTCGGCGGCGAACGCGGCGTCGTCGGCGGCCAGCTCACGGGCAGCCTCGAGATCGTCGCGCACCGACTCGAGCTTGCGGTAGGTCGACATCACCGGCGCCAGCTCGGCGAACCGCTTACCCACCCGCCGGGCCGCGCCCGCGTCGTTGTGCAACGCCGGATCGGCCAGCTGCGTCTCCAGGCCTGCGTACTCGGCCAGAATGTCGTCGATGGCGGACGGCTGCGTCACGTGTGCTTCCTTATGTGCGGTGCGGGCGGGATCGGGTCGGGCGAGAAACCACCGACGCCCGGCCTGCGAAAGCAGAACCGGGCGTCGGGTGAGGCAACTAGCTGGCGTCGGCCTTCTTGCCCGCGCGCTTGCCGTAGCGAGCCTCGAAGCGAGCGACGCGGCCGCCGGTGTCGAGGATCTTCTGCTTGCCGGTGTAGAACGGGTGGCACTGCGAGCAGACCTCGACGGTGATCTGGCCGGACTCCTTGGTGGAGCGAGTCTGGAAGGTGTTGCCGCAACCACACACGACGGTGGTGTCGACATACGTGGGGTGGATTCCTGCCTTCATGGGCGTCCTCTCGATAATGGTCGCCGGGTCGTACACCGCTGGAGCGCGGGATACGTGAACCGGAACCGACTAGGCGGGATGTCTGCGAACTCGCAGACACACAGCGATCCAGTATGCCAGACCTGGCCGCACCCTCCGAAAACACCCCCGGCCCCCGGTTTGTTCCTGGCCGGGAAACGCAGCGGGGGCCCCGCCGAAGCGGGGCCCCCGTCGCGTCACTCGTCGAGCGCGCCCGGTGCGGTCTTGGAGACCGTCATCAGGAACTCGAGGTTGTTCTTGGACTTGCGCAGCCGATCCATCAGCAGATCGATCGCCTGGTGCGAGTCCAGGCCCGAGAGCACCCGGCGCAGCTTGTGCACCACGGCCATCTCGTCGGGCGACATCAGCAGCTCGTCGTGGCGGGTGCTGGACGGGTTGATGTCCACCGCGGGGAACACGCGCCGCTCGGCGATCTTGCGATCGAGCTTGAGCTCGGCGTTGCCGGTGCCCTTGAACTCCTCGAAGATCACCGTGTCACCGGTGGAGCCGGTCTCGACCATCGCCGTGGCGATGATGGTGAGCGAGCCACCGTTCTCGATGTTGCGCGCCGCGCCGAGGAACCGCTTGGGCGGGTACAGCGCGGTCGAGTCGACACCACCGGAGAGGATGCGGCCCGAGGCGGGCGAGGAGTTGTTGTACGCACGGCCCAATCGGGTGATCGAGTCGAGCAGCACCACAACGTCTTTGCCCATCTCCACCAGGCGCTTGGCCCGCTCGATGGCGAGCTCGGCGACCGAGGTGTGGTCGGCCGGCGGCCGGTCGAAGGTGGAGGCGATGACCTCACCCTTCACCGAACGCTGCATGTCGGTGACCTCTTCGGGACGCTCGTCGACCAGCACGACCATGAGGTAGCACTCGGGGTTGTTGACCGAGATCGCGTTGGCGATGTCCTGCATGATCGTGGTCTTACCCGCCTTGGGCGGGGACACGATCAGCGCGCGCTGGCCCTTGCCGATCGGCATGATCAGGTCGATCACACGCGTGGTCAGCTTGTTCTGGGTGGTCTCCAGGCGCAGCCGCTGATTCGGGTACAGCGGGGTGAGCTTCTGGAAGTCGGGACGACGCTTGGCCGCCTCCACCTCACCGCCGTTGACGGTGTCCAGGCGGACCAGCGGGTCGAACTTCTGGCGCTGGTTGCTCTGCTCGCCGTCGCGCGGGGCGCGCACCGCGCCGGTGATCGCGTCACCGCGGCGCAGGCCGTTCTTGCGCACGAGGTTCATCGAGACGTACACGTCGTTCGGGCCGGCCAGGTAGCCGGAGGTCCGCACGAACGCGTAGTTGTCGAGGACGTCCAGGATGCCGGCGACCGGCTGCAGGACGTCGTCCTCGCGGATCTCGAAATCGCGGGCCTCGCCGCCGCCACCACCGGTGCCACCGTCGCGGTCACGACCACGACGACGCTCACGGAACCGGCGACCCCGGCGGCCGCGGCCGCCTTCCTCGTCGTCGCCACCGCGGTCGTCGCGGGGACCGCGATTACCGGCGTTGCCGTTCTGGTTCTGGTTGCGCTCGTTCTGGTTGCGCTCACCACGGTCGCCACCGGCGCGTTCGCCCCGGTCGCCGCCGTTGCGCTCGCCACGCTCACGCCTGCGCTCGCCCTGCTCGCCGCCCTCGGCCTTGTCGGCCTGCTTGGTCTCCTCGGCGCGGTTCTCGGCCTGGGCGTTCTCGCCACCACCGGAACGGGCCTGGTCACGGCCACGACGCTGCCTGCCACGGCCACGCTGACCGCCCTCGCGACCGGAATCCTCGGTCGACTCGGCGGTCTTGGACTCGGCCGTCCCCTGCTCGGCCGGGGCCTGCTCGGTCACGACGGCGGCGGCCTGCTTCTCGGCGGGCTCGGCCTTGTCGGCCTTGGCCGGCTTGTCGGCCTTCGCGGGCGCCTCGGTCTTGGGCGCTTCGGCCTTGGCGGGCACCTCGCTCTTGGCGGCGGGCGCGTCGGCCGTCACGGCGGCGGCCTCGGCGGGCTTACCCGCCTTCGCAGGCGCTCCGGCCTGATTCTCCTTGATAGCGGCGATGAGATCGCCCTTGCGCATACCGGAGGTGCCTCGGATACCGAGCTCCCCCGCCAATGCGCGCAACTGCGGCAACAGCATTCCAGTCAGCCCCGATCGTGCGACGTCGGTGTGTTCGCTCATTTTCGAAATCTGTCCGGATTCACTTTCGCGGCCGCCCGAGTTCGTAGGGTTGGATTCCACCCCGGGTGTCGCGAGCAGGTCCGTATCTGTCACGGAAATCCTTTCCTTCCCTCGAATGCCGTGTGCTGAATCGAGGGTTCGTTCCGTAGACCCGGCACCCTGTGCCGAGCTCGGATTATGCGTCCGACCGGACGCCTGTGCCGTACTACCCGCCCCGCCGGACCGGAGGCTTCGCCACCAGAAGACAGTGGTGAGGAGAGATCATTCCAGTTGAGCGGCTTCTCGGCGTCGCAGCACCTCCATGGTGTGGAGGCTCGAGCCTGGAGCCTGCTGGAGCGATTGCCCTGATGAAGCACCGGCGTCTGATGCGCACGATGTACGGACTTGCACAGAATAGCTGCCAATTGCGAACAACGGCAAGGCAGGCACGCCGTCAGTCGATCACGACGCCGTCGGCAATGCCCGGTTCGACCACCCGCAGCCCATCGGATTCCGCCTGTTTGCGCAGGTCAGCGGGGAAATCACCGGTCGCGAGCGCCAAGATCGTCGGGCCTGCGCCGGAAACGGTGGCCGGAATACCCGCGGCCCGCAGCCGCTCGATCCAGGCCGTGGACAGCGGTAGCGCGGGAGCACGCTGGGTCTGATGCAGCCGGTCCGCGGTGGCGGGCATCAGCAGATCGGGGCGCTCGGTGAGCGCGACGACGGCCAGCGCCGCCCGGCTCACATTGAACGCGGCGTCGCCGTGCGGCACCTGCTCGGGCAGCAGCCCGCGGGTGTGCGCGGTGGACGAGCGTTCCTGCGGGATCAGCACCACCGGGCGCAGCGTCGCGGCCGGGGTCAACCGCACGGCCCGGTAGGCGCGATTCTGCTCGGCATCGGATTCGGTCCACGACACGACGATTCCGCCGAGCACGCTGGCGGCGGCGTTGTCGGGGTGACCCTCGAACTCCGAGGCCAGCTGCACCAGCTGATCGGCGCCGAGGCGCAGGTCCGGATCGAACTTGGCCGCCAGCCCGGCGCCGGCGGCCAGGCCACCGACCACGGCCGAGGCGCTGGAGCCGAGGCCGCGCGAGTGCGGAATCACGTTGCGGCACACCACGTCGAGACCGTCGGCCCAGACGCCGAGCGATTCCAGCCCGCGCTCGATCGCCCGCACCACCAGATGCGTTGGGCCCCACGGCACGTCGTCGGCGCCCTCACCCTCGACCCGGATCTCGAGACCCGATTCGGTGGTTCGCACCACGATCTCGTCGTAGAGACCCAATGCCATTCCCAGGCAATCGAATCCGGGACCGAGGTTGGCCGTGGACGCGGGAACGCGCACCGTCACCTCGAGACCGGCGGGCAGGGTGGCCGTCATCAGCCTGCTCTCGCGTGCGCTCAACTCAGGCCAGCTCGAGTTCGTGGGCGATCGCCACCGGGTCGACAGCGATCGGCTTGACCTCGGGCATCCCGGCCAGCGCGTTGTCGGGGTCCTTCAGACCGTTACCGGTCACCGTGCAGACCACCGTCAGACCCGAATCCAGCCAGCCCTCCGCGCGAGCGGCCAGCAGACCTGCCACACTCGCGGCCGATGCCGGCTCGACGAACACACCCTCGGTCGCGGCGACCAGGCGGTACGCGGCCAGGATCTCCTCGTCGGTGGCCGCGCGGAACGCGCCACCGGACTGCTCCTTGGCCTCCATCGCCCCGTTCCACGACGCCGGAGCGCCGATCCGGATGGCGGTGGCCACGGTCTCCGGGTCCTTCACCGGCGCGCCGTTGACCAGCGGCGCCGCACCCGCGGCCTGCACACCGAGCATCCGCGGCAGCACCGAGGTGACACCGTCGGCGTGGTACTCGCGGTATCCACGCCAGTAGGCGGTGATGTTGCCCGCGTTGCCCACCGGCAGCACGTGCACATCGGGCGCCTTGCCCAGCACATCGCAGATCTCGAACGACGCGGTCTTCTGGCCCTCGATCCGCGCCGGGTTCACCGAGTTCACCAGGCCGACCTCGGGGAAATCCGAGGTGACCTTGCGGGCCAGCTCGAGACAGTCGTCGAAGTTGCCCTCGACCTGGATGATCTTCGCACCGAGCATCACGGCCTGGGCCAGCTTGCCCATCGCGATCTTGCCCTGCGGGATCAGCACCGCGCACTCCATGCCCGCGCGGGTCGCGTAGGCGGCGGCCGAGGCCGAGGTGTTGCCCGTCGACGCGCACAGCACGGCCTTCTGGCCGCGGTACTTCGCGTCGGTCATCGCCATCGTCATACCGCGGTCCTTGAACGAACCGGTCGGGTTGGCACCCTCGACCTTGAGGTACACCTCGCACCCGGTCAGCTCGGACAGATGCGTCGCGGGGACCAGCGGGGTCCCGCCCTCGAACAGGGTGACCGGCTCCCAATCGGCCGCACCGGCCAGCCGGTCGCGGTAGGCCGCGATCAGACCCGGCCAGCGCGAATGCACGCCGAGCTGGGGGGCGATGCCAGTGGTGCTCATGATTCTTCGGTGCCTTCCAGTCTGAGAACGCTGGTCACGGAGGTGACGGAGTCCATGTCCGCCAATGCCGCGACAGTATCGGCCAGCGAGGACTCCACCGCATGGTGGGTGACGACCACGAGCCGGGCGCCGTCGCCGTGACCCTGCTGACGCACGGTGGAGATGCTCACCCCGTGCTTGGCGAAGGTGTCGGCCACCGCGGCGAGCACGCCGGGCCGGTCCGCCACCTGCAGGTTCACGTGGTAGCGGGTGGGGGTGTCCCCGATCGGCGCGATCGGCAGCTCAGCATAGACCGACTCGCCGGGAGCGCGGCCACCGTAGAACTTGTTACGCGCGGCCATCACCAGGTCGCCGAGCACGGCCGAGGCGGTCGGCGCGCCACCGGCGCCCTGACCGTAGAACATCAGCCTACCGGCGTTGTCGGCCTCGACGACGACGGCGTTGAACGCACCGTTGACCGAGGCCAGCGGGTGCTTGCGCGGGATGAGCGCCGGGTACACGCGCACCGAGACGCGGTCCTTGCCGCCCTCGGCGGAGGTGGGCTCGCCCGGACCGGCCGCCACCCGCTCGCAGATGGCGAGCAGCTTCACGGTGCAGCCGACGGCCGAGGCGGTCTCCAGGTCCTCGGCGGTGATCTTGGAGATGCCCTCGCGGTACACATCGGCCGCGGTCACCCGGGTGTGGAAGGCCAGCGAGGCCAGGATGGCGGCCTTGGCGGCGGCGTCGAAGCCCTCGACGTCGGCGGTGGGGTCGGCCTCGGCGTAGCCCAGGTCGGTGGCCTCGGCGAGCACGTCGTCGTAGGCGGCGCCGGTCTCGTCCATCGCGGAGAGGATGAAGTTGGTGGTGCCGTTGACGATGCCGACCACGCGGTTCACCCGGTCACCCGACAGCGACTGGATCAGCGGCCGGACCACCGGGATCGCGCCGGCGACGGCGGCCTCGAAGTACAGGTCGGCGCGGCTGCGCTCGGCGGCCGCGGCCAGCTCACCGGTGTAGTCGGCCAGCAGCGCCTTGTTGGCGGTGACGACGGACTTGCCCCCGCTCAGGGCGGCGCCGATCAGCGCGCGGGCCGGATCGATCCCGCCCATGACCTCGACCACCAGGTCGACGTCGTCACGGGCGACCAGCGCCTCGGCGTCGGTGGTGAGCAGTTCGGCGGGCAGACCGCGGTCCTTGCCCAGGTCGCGCACGGCGACGCCGCGCAGCACCAGCGGCGCCCCGACCCGCGAGCGCAGGTCCTCGGCGTGGTCGCGCAGCACGCGGACGACCTCGGTACCCACGGTGCCCATGCCGAGCACGGCGACACCCAGCGGGCGCCCCGCATCCTTGGTCCCGTTGTTCACCACGGTCATCCTTCCACCTCCAGGCTGAGCAGGTCCGCCACCGTTTCCCGGCGCAGAATCAGTCGCGCCACACCGTCACGCACCGCGACCACGGCGGGCCGGGTGAGCTGGTTGTAGCGGCTCGACATCGAATAGCAGTACGCGCCGGTCGCCGCGACGGCAACCAGGTCACCGGGGCCCGCGTCGGCGGGCATCCAGGTGTCACGAATGACGATATCGCCACTCTCGCAATGCTTTCCGACCACGCGCGCGACGACGGCGTGCGCGTCCGACGAGCGCGAGACCAGACGGCAATCGTAGTCGGCCTGGTACAGCGCGGGACGGATATTGTCGCTCATGCCGCCGTCGACGCTGACGTAGCGGCGGCGCGCGCCGCCGTCGAGCTCGACGTCCTTGATGGTGCCGACCTCGTACAGCGTGACGGTACCCGGGCCCGCGATGGCGCGACCCGGCTCGACGGCGATGGTCGGCTCGGGCAGCCCGGCGCGGGCGGCCTCGGCGGCGACCAGGCCGCGCAGGTTGGCGGCGAACTCGTCCAGCGGCGGCGGGTTGTCGCTCGGCAGGTACGAGATACCGAGGCCGCCGCCCAGATCCAGGGTGGAGATCTGCGCGGTGCGCTCGATACCGAACTTGTCGATGGCCTCACGGAGCAGGCCGAGCATCCGGCGCGCGGCGATCTCGAAGCCGTCGAGCTCGAAGATCTGCGAGCCGATGTGGCTGTGCAGGCCGACCAGGCGCAGGTTGTCGGCCTCGAAGACCCGGGCCAGCGCCTCCATGGCGTCGCCACCGGCGATCGAGAAGCCGAACTTCTGGTCCTCGTGCGCGGTGGAGATGTACTCGTGGGTGTGCGCCTCGACGCCGACGGTGACCCGGACCAGCACGTCCTGGACCACGCCCGCCGCACCGGCGACCGCCTCGAGCCGCTCGATCTCGTAGAGCGAGTCGACGACCACGTGGCCGACGCCCGCCGCGACCGCGGTCTCCAGCTCGGGCACCGACTTGTTGTTGCCGTGCAGCGCGATGCGCTCGGCCGGGAAACCGGCGTGCAGCGCGATGGCCAGCTCACCGCCGGAGCAGACGTCCAGCGACAGGCCCTCGTCGCGGATCCAGCGCGCGATCTCACCGCACAGGAACGCCTTGGAGGCGTAGTGCACGCGGGCGTTGGGCCCGAACGCGCGCACCATGTCGCGGCAGCGGGAGCGGAAGTCGTCCTCGTCGACGACGAACAGCGGCGTGCCGTACTGCTGCGCCAGCTCGGTGACCGGCACTCCCGCGACGCGGACGACGCCGTCCTCGCCCCTGGTGGCGTTGCGCGGCCACACGTTGGCGGGGAGGTCGATCATCTCGCTGGGATCGGTCGGGCGCTCGGCCAGGCTCGGGGCGTGCGGGATCTCTGCGTGCCGGGGACCGGCCGGGTGTGCACTCATGACTGCACCTCGCTGGCGCTCGGCTCCGTCACGAGCGCACAGTGCGCAGGGCTGTTGGTTCGTTCGCTGCGCTCTCTCACGCGGGGTGCGTCCTTCCTGAAAAGCTTGCCGGTGGTCACATGCGCTCCGGTGCGCTGACGCCGAGCAGGGCCAGGCCGTTGGCCAGCACCTGACGGGTGGCCTTGACCAGTTCGAGCCGGGCGGCATTGAGGGGGGTGACGGCGTCGTCGCCCTTGGGCAGCACGCGCATGTCGTCGTCGGACTGGAACGGGTGGTAGACCCCGGCCAGTTCCTCGAGGTAGCGGGCGACGCGGTGCGGTTCGCGGGTCTCCGCCGCGGTGGCGACCACGCGCGGGAAATCACCGAGGGTGCGGATCAGATCGCCCTCGCGCGCCGAGGTCATCAGCGCGAAATCCGGTGCGATGGTGGCGAACTCGGGGTACTTCGCGGCGTTGCCGAGAATGCTGTTGGTCCGCGAGTGCGCGTACTGCACGTAGTAGACCGGGTTCTCGCTGCTGGCCTTGGTCCACAGGTCGAGGTCGATGTCGATGCTCGAGTTCACCGAGGAGCGCACCAGCGAGTAGCGGGCGGCGTCGACGCCGATCTGCTCGACCAGGTCGTTGAGCGTCACCACGGTGCCCGCCCGCTTGCTCATCTTCACGGCCTGGCCGTCCCTGACCAGGTTCACCATCTGCCCGATCAGCACCTCGACGGTGTCGGGGTTGTCGCCGAAGGCGGCCGCGGCGGCCTTCAACCGGCCGATGTAGCCGTGGTGGTCGGCGCCGAGCATGTAGATGGCCAGGTCGAAGCCACGCGCGCGCTTGTTCTGGAAGTAGGCGATGTCACCGGCGATGTAGGCGGCGTTGCCGTCGCTCTTGAGGACGACGCGGTCCTTGTCGTCGCCGTACTCGGTGGAGGCGATCCACCAGGCGCCGTCCTTCTCGTACAGGTTGCCCGAGTTCTTGAGCTGCTCGACGGCGGACTCGACGGCACCGGAGGCGAACAGCTCGCTCTCGTTGAAGTACACGTCGAAGTCGGTGCCGAAGTCGTGCAGATCCTGCTTGATCTGGGCGAACATCTGCTGCACACCCTCGCGCCGGAACAGCTCGTGCCGCTCGTCGGCGGGCAGGGTGAGCGCCTCGGGGTGCGCGGCGACGATGCTCGCGCTGATCTCGGAGATGTACTCGCCCGCGTACCCGTCCTCGGGGGTCGGCTCGCCGAGCGCGGCCGCGACCAGCGACTTCGCGAAGCGGTCGATCTGCGCGCCGTGGTCGTTGAAGTAGTACTCCCTGGTCACGTCGGCGCCCTCGGCGGCCAGGATGCGGCCCAGCGCGTCACCGACCGAGGCCCAGCGGGTGCCACCGAGGTGCACGGGACCGGTGGGGTTGGCGGAGACGAACTCGAGGTTGATCTTGGTGCCGGACAGCGCGGAGCCGGTACCGAACTTCGCGCCGGCGGCCAGGATCTGCGCGACGATCGCGCCCTGCGCCGAGGCGGCGAGGCGGATGTTCAGGAAGCCGGGACCTGCGACGTCGGCCACATCGATGCCGTCGGTCGCCGAGAGCGCCTCGGCCAGCCAGCCCGCGAGTTCGCGCGGATTGGTTCCCACCCGCTTGGCCACCTGCATGGCCACATTCGTGGCATAGTCGCCGTGTTCGGGGTTGCGCGGACGCTCCACTGTGACCTGCTCGGGCAGGACCGACGAGTCCAGTCCGCGTTCGACAAGCACCTTCGCGGCGGTGGTGCGAAGGAGATCTGCAAGGTCAGCTGGAGTCACGAGTCTCTATCCTATTGGCTGGGCGCCTCGCAACCACGACCGCCCGGTACGAACGTCCCGATCCACACGTCGAAAGAGCACAACGAGCGATGCCGAGCAGGACCAGCGCCACATCAGCCAAGGCCGTCCGGGCCGCGGGGAAGTCGTCTCCGTCCCGCAAACCCGGCAAGGGCAACCTTCCGCACAAGAAGCGCGACGTGCCATGGGCCCTGCTGGGCGCCGGTGTCGCGATCGTCGCGCTGATCGGTCTGCTGGCCTACAGCCTGGTGCCCAAGTACCTCGACCAGGCCGCGATCCGGGAAGCCCAGACCGATCTCAAGGAATGGGTGCCCACCAAGGAGAACCAGGACCCGTCGGCGAAGATCGCCGGCGTCGTCAAGCAGGAGTACCCGGCCGGTCTGCACGTGACCGCCGCCCAGCGCGTCGCCTATGACAAGGCGCCCGCCTACGGCGGCCCGCACGACGGCGCGTGGGCCAACTGCACCGGCACCGTCTACGCCAAGCCGATCCGGATGGAGAACGCGGTCCACTCGCTCGAGCACGGCGCGGTCTGGATCGCCTACAACCCGGACAAGGTCGACGCGGCGGGCGTGGAGAAGCTGTCGAACTTCGTCAAGGGCCGCCAGTACTCGCTGATGTCGCCGTACCCCGGCCTCGACGCGCCGATCTCGCTGCAGTCGTGGGGTCACCAGCTCAAGCTCGACTCCGCCGACGACGCGCGGATCAAGCAGTTCATCTCCGCGCTGCGCGAGAACCCGTACGCCTACCCCGAGGTCGGCGCGAGCTGCTCGAACCCGATCTTCGACGCCAACAACCCGCCGCCGTTCGATCCGGCGCCGTACGGCCCCGAGGCCGTGCCGATGGACGGCAAGGGCCTGACCCAGGACCAGTCCGAGCTGGGCGCGGGCGCGGGCCTGCCCGGCGGCGCCGGTCTGCCGGGTCTGCCCGAGGGCTTCCCGATGCCGGGCACCCAGCCCGCGGGCCAGTAGTGGGTACCGACAGCGCGGTCGACCCCGACGACACCGCCGCCGAGCCGGGCGACACCGCGACGGGCGCGCGCCGCCCGGCCGGGGCGATCCTCGTGCTCGGCGCGATCGGCCTGCTGCTGCTGGGCGCCGTGGCGGGCGTGCTGTTGCGGATGCCGCTGAACGAGGCCGATACTCCGGCGCCGGGCCCTGTCGACGTGGGGTTCAGCCAGGACATGTCGGCCCATCACGCGCAGGCCGTCGACATGGCGGGCGCGGCGCTGATCGGCTCGACCGACAACGACGTGCGCAGGCTCGCCTACGACATCCTCACCACCCAGCAGAACCAGATCGGCCGCATGCAGGGCTGGTTGCAGCTGTGGGGCCAGCCGAACCAGAACGTGGACGGCTACATGGGCTGGATGACCGGGCACGGCGCGGGCGCGCACGGCCACGGCGGCGCGACCGCCACCGAGCACGCGATGTCGGGCCCGATGACGTCGATGCCCGGCATGGCCAGCCAGGAGGAGATGACCACGCTGCGGCAGTCCACCGGTGCCGCCATGGACACCCTGTTCCTGCAGCTCATGCTGCGCCACCACCAGGGCGGTGTGCCGATGCTCGACTACGCCGCCGAGCACGCCGACACCACCGAGGTGCGCACCCTGGCGGCCCAGATGTCGAAGACCCAGGCGGGTGAGTCCCAGCTGATGGAGAGCATGCTGGCCGCCCGCGGCGCCAGCCCGCTCCCGCTGAGCTGACCCGGGTGCCGGACCGGGTCAACCGCCCGGTCCGGCACCGTTTTTGGCGCACCGCACTCGATGCGATACGCTGTCGCTGCCCGATCGCCTCACCGCGACCGGCATCTATCCCGCCCTCGTAGCTCAGGGGATAGAGCGTCTGCCTCCGGAGCAGAAGGCCGCAGGTTCGAATCCTGCCGAGGGCACCTTTCGAGGCCCCGTCCGTTCGGTCGGGGCCTCGTTCGTTTGAATCAGGTTGTTCACGCACGGTTCCACAGGTTTCGGGGCCTCGCCCCGATGACATCAGGAGCGAGGCTTGACGAATCCGCCAGAAGGTCAGCAGCCGCCGTTCGGGCAGCAGCCGCCCGGAATGCCCTCCGGGCCGCCCGGATACCCGCACGCCGGGTTCGGGCCGGGACAGACACCACCGCCGCCGGGATCGCCGGATGTGTTCCCGCCGCAGCAGCAGCCGCCGAAGAAGAGCCGGACCGGGTTGTTCATCGCGCTCGGCGTGGTCGCGCTGGTCGTGATCGGCGCGCTGATCACCGGGGTGGTGTTGACGGTGCAGGGGCGCACACCGCTGGCCTCGGACGAGAAGAAGATCGAGGTCGCGATCCGCGATTTCTACGACACCCTCGACTCGGACGGTTTCATCGCGGCCGCGGCGCTGGCCTGCGCGGCCGATCGGTCCGAGATCGACAACCTGTCCCCCGAGCAGCGCCAGCAGTTCGATTCCGCGACGGTCTCGGTGACCATCGACAAGGTCGAGGACATCGTCATCACCGGCGACACCGCCAAGGCGACGGTGGTCGGCAAGCTGACGCTCTCGGTCGCGGGCGAGGAGCCCAACACCGAGGACAGCACCGAGGAGCACCTGAAGAAGGAAGACGGCACCTGGAAGATCTGCTCGGCGCCCGCCACCAAACACTGACGGAACGGTAACCCGATCCGCGCACGTCAGGCGGGGTATCTTCCTTAGGTAAGCCTCATCACAGGATGGGGACCCTGTGTGGAAGGACGCCGATGACGTCGCGAAGTTGGAAACCCCTGGCCGGGCTGATGGCGATCGCGGTGGCGGCGCTCGGTGTCAGCGCGTGCTCGTCCTCCTCGGGCGACGCCGACGAGATCACCGTCTACAACGCCCAGCACGAGTCCCTCACCAAGGAGTGGGCCGCGGCGTTCACCGCGGAGACCGGGATCAAGGTCGTCCTGCGGCAGGGTGGCGACACCGCCCTCGGCAACCAGCTGGTCGCCGAGGGCGCCAACTCCCCCGCCGACGCCTTCCTCACCGAGAACTCCCCGGCCATGGCCCTCGTCGAGAACGCGGGCCTGTTCGCCGACGTCGACAAGGCCACGCTGGACCAGGTGCCCGCCCAATACCGCCCGTCGACCGGCAAGTGGACCGGCGTCGCGGCCCGCGCCACCGTGTTCGTCTACAACAAGGACAAGCTGCCCACCGCGGGCCTGCCCGCCTCGCTGCTCGACCTGGCGCAGCCGCAGTGGAAGGGCCGCTGGGGCGCGGGCACCTCGGGCGCCGACTTCCAGGCGATCGTCGCGGGCCTGCTCGCGCTGAAGGGCGAGGACGTCACCCGCTCCTGGCTGCAGGGCATGAAGGCCAACGCGACCTCGCTGCAGAACAATGTCGCGACCATGAAGGCGGTGAACTCGGGCAACCCCGAGGGCGGCGTGATCTACCACTACTACTGGTACCGCGACCAGGCCAACACCAAGGAGGGCAGCGCCAACACCGCGCTGCACTACTTCAAGAACCAGGATCCCGGCGCCTTCGTCAGCGTGTCCGGCGGCGGCGTGCTGAAGTCGAGCGAGAAGCAGGAGGCCGCGCAGAAGTTCCTGGCCTACATCACCGGTAAACGGGGCCAGGAGATCCTGCGCGACGGCACCTCGATGGAGTACCCGGTGGCGAGCGATGTCGCCGCCAACCCCGCGCTGCCGCCACTGGCCGACCTGCAGGCCCCCGCGATCGATCCGAGCAAGCTCGATTCGAAGAAGGTCACCCAGCTGATGACCGAGGCGGGACTGCTGTAGGTGGCCCTGCGGACCGCATCGACGACAACACCCCGGGTCGGCAGGCCCGGGGTGTTCGTCACGCTCGTCGCGCTGGCGCTGACGGCGGCGACGTTCATCCCGCTGGGCTACATCGTCTCGGTGCTGTTCGACACCGGCTTGCGCGCGGCCGCCGAGCTGGTGTTCCGGCCCCGGGTCGGCGAATTGCTCACCAACACCATCGCTTTGGTGGTGTGGACGGTGCCGGTGTGTGTGGCGCTCGGGGTCGGGCTGGCCTGGCTGGTCGAGCGCACCGACGTGCCGGGCCGGGCGTGGTGGGGTCCGGTGCTGGTCGCGCCGCTGGCGGTGCCCGCGTTCGTCAACAGCTACGGCTGGGTGAGCGTGTTCCCGTCGATGTACGGACTGTCGGCGGCGGTCATCGTGGCCACGATGTCGTACTTCCCGCTGGTGTACCTGCCCGTGGCGGCCACGCTGCGCAGGCTCGATCCGGCGATCGAGGAATCGGCGCGCGCGCTCGGATCCGGTCCGGTGGAGGTGTTCTGGCGCATCGTCGTCCCGCAGTTGCGGTTGGCGATCCTGGGCGGCGCGCTCCTGATCGGCCTGCATCTGCTCGCCGAGTACGGCGCGTTCGTGATGCTGCGCTACGACACGTTCACCACCGCGATCTTCGAGCAGTACCAGAGCAGTTTCGCCGGACCGGCGGGCAGCATGCTGGCCGGTGTGCTCGTCCTGTGCTGTCTGGCCCTGCTCGGCGGCGAGGCGCTGCTGCGTGGCAACGCGCGCTACGCCAGGCTCGGCGGCGGCGCCCAGCGCGCGGCACGCCCGATCATGTTGGGCTGGTGGCGGATTCCGCTGTTCGGTGTGCTGGTCGCGGTGGTCGTCGGCGCGCTGGGTGTGCCGCTGTGGACGATCGGGCGCTGGCTGTGGCTGGGCGGCGCGGCGGTGTGGGATACCGAGGTGATCGGGCGGGCACTGGGCCAGACCATCGGCCTGGCCGCGGCCGCCGCGCTGATCACCACGCTGTGCGCGTTTCCCGTCGCGTGGATCGCGGTGCGCTCGACCAGCCGGTTCGCCCGGGTGATCGAGGGCGCGAACTACATCACCAGCTCGCTGCCCGGGATCGTGATCGCGCTCGCGCTGGTGACGGTCACCATCCGCTGGGCCCCGCCGCTCTATCAGACGGTGACGCTGGTGGTCATCGCCTACGCGCTGATGTTCCTGCCCCGCGCGCTGGTGAGCGTGCGGGCCGGGCTGGCGCAGGTGCCGGTCGGGCTGGAGGAGGTGTCGCGCTCGCTGGGCGAGTCGGCCTCGGCCACGTTCTTCCGGGTGACCCTGCGGATGACCGCGCCCGCCGCCGCCTCGGCCGCGGCACTGGTGTTCGTCGCCGTGTCCACCGAGCTCACCGCGACACTCTTGCTGGCGCCCAACGGAACTCGCACGCTGGCCATGCAGTTCTGGGGCCTGTCGGGCGAACTCGACTACGCCGCCGCCGCACCGTACGCGCTGATCATGATCGTCGCCGCGATCCCGGTGACCTACGTGCTGTTCACCCAGTCCAGAAAGGCGGCCGGGGTATGAGCGAGGCGGCAGCGTGCGTGACCGCGGCGGGCGTCCGCGCAGACCGAAAGGACACAGCATGAGTCGGCTTCTCGTGCAAGCGGTCTCGAAGACGTTCGGGCCGACCCGGGTGCTCGACCACATCGATCTCGACGTCCCCGACGGCACCGCCGCGGCGGTCGTCGGTGCGTCGGGCTGCGGCAAGACGACCCTGCTCCGGGTGATCGCGGGCTTCGAGGCACCCGATACCGGCACCGTGCGGCTCGGCACGGAAACCGTTGTGCGCCAGGATGTCTGCTTGCCGCCGCAGCGCAGGCGGATCGGCTACGTCGCGCAGGACGGTGCGCTGTTCCCGCATCTGAGCGTCGCCGACAACATCGCCTACGGCCTGCACACCGGCTGGCGCGGCCTGGGCGAGCGGCTGCGCCGCCACCGCGACCGCGACCGCGTGGCCGAACTGCTGGCGATGGTGTCGCTGGATCCCGGGTACGCCGATCGCACACCGCATCAGCTCTCCGGCGGTCAGCAACAGCGGGTGGCGCTGGCGCGGGCGCTGGCCCGCAAGCCCGATCTGATGCTGCTCGACGAGCCCTTCAGCGCCCTCGACACCGGCCTGCGCGCCACCACCCGGCAGGCGGTGGCCGACACCCTGCGCGCCGCGGGCATGACCAGCATCCTGGTCACCCACGATCAGGAGGAAGCCCTCAGCTTCGCCGCGCAGGTGGCGGTCATGCGCGAGGGCCGGTTCACCCAGGTGGGCCCGCCCGAGCAGGTCTATCACCACCCGGCCGACCTGTTCACCGCCCGTTTCCTCGGCGACTGCATTCTGCTCGACGCGCTCTGCGAGGCCGATGTCGCCAAATCCGCGCTCGGCCCGGTTCCGGTCCAGCGCGACGCCCCCACCGGCGAGACCACCCTGATGCTGCGGCCCGAGCAACTCACCGCCGAGGTCGTCACCGCCGAGCACAGCGGGACGGTGTCCGAGGTCGACTTCCGCGGGCCCGATGTCCTGCTGACCATCGACCTCGTCGAGGGCGCGGGCACCGTCACGGTCCGCCGCACCGGCATCGCGGCACCGGCGCGCGGAGATCGCGTCCGCCTGACCGTGCGGGGCACCGGGACGGCCTACGCGAAATAGGCGCCCCACCCGGGTGGGTGGAGCGCCTGTTCCGATCAGAGCGAGCGGCGGGAATTGAACCCGCGTAAACGGCTTTGCAGACCGTTGCCTCAACCACTCAGCCACGCCCGCCTCGTCCTAGAGAGTGCCCGGTTCGACCGGTGTTGCCCAGAGTTGCGCTCGCCGTGAGCGAAATGCCGTCGCGCCGACTGGGCGGCAGCGACCTGGCCCTATGCGATGATCAATGCCATGTCTCGGCCACGACCGCTTCCGCATGACCCGATCGCCGAAGCGCACCGGCAATGGACCGGGCACGGCTGGGGCGCGGTGGCCGACGGAATGGCCGCGGTGACGTCGCTGGTGCGGGCGCAGCAGATCGTCATGGCCAGGGTCGACGAGGCGCTGAAACCCTCGGGCCTGACCTTCTCCCGCTACGAACTGCTGCAACTGCTCAGTTTCAGCAAGACCGGCGCGCTGCCCATGGCCAAGGCCAGCGCGCGTCTGCAGGTGCATCCGACCAGCGTGACCAATACCGTGGACCGGCTCGAGGCGGCCGGCCTGGTGGTCCGGGTGCCGCATCCGAGCGACCGGCGCGCGACGCTGATCGAAATCACCGACGCGGGAAGGACATCGGTGGCCGAGGCGACCGCGGCCCTCAACGCCCAGGTGTTCGCCGAGCCCGGCCTGCCGCCGGACCGGATCCGCGCCCTGCTGACCCTGCTCGCCGAGTTCCGGCACGAGGCGGGCGACTACGAGGTTCCCGACACGGAAAACCTCGCATTCCACGCGACCTGGCAACCGACCGGCGAATCACCGGCCGACCCGCTTGGCAGCTAGCGGAAATTGGTCCACGATGTAGCCCATGGTGCTGGTCCTGGGGGTATCGGCGGGTGCGGGTGGTGCCCGCGCCGTGCTGACCCACTCCGATCAGCCGCATCTGCCCCCGGTGGACCGGCTCCGGCTACCGCGCAGGGCGGGCGGCTCGGTCGACGAGGCGGTGTTGTCGGTGATCCGAAGGATGCGGGTCGCGGCACTGGCGCGCGGCGAGTGTGTCACCGCGACGGCGGTCACCTGCCGCAGCGAGGCGCACGCCGACGCGATCCGGGCGGCGATCGGTAGGTCCGAGGTCGGCATCGTCGACGAACCGCTCGCGCAGCTGCGCTATCTGCGCTTCACCGGGATGCTGCCCGACTGCGAGTCGGTGATCCTCTACGACCTGGGCTGCTCGGGTCTCACTGTCACCCATGCCGATTGCCGCACCGACACGATCCTGGCCAGCAGGCGCAGCACGGTCCTGAGCGGCGACGGCTACGACGCGCTGCTGCGCTGGCAGCTCGCCCGCGGCGGCGTGCTGGCCGACGCGCGCACCACCAGGGCGCATCGCGAGTCGCTGAGCCGAGCCAGGGTGGTGACGGCGACCGACGCGGACACCGGCGGTCGCGCCGTGGTGACCCGCAGCGATCTGGCCGAGCTATGCGAGGCGGGGCTGCATCATTCGGCGTCGTTCGTGCGTCAGCTGGTCGAGGAGACGGGCGTGCGGCCGGGCGCGCTGGTGCTGCTCGGCGGGTGCACCCGCAATCCCTCGCTGCGCGCCGATCTGGCCCAGCGCATCGGGCTGCCGATCGTCTACGACCCCGAGCCGGACTACGTCTCCGCGCGCGGTGCGGTCCTGCTGGCCGCGCAGCGCCCACCGGCCCGGCTGCGCATGCCGCGCCTGCGGGCGGGCAGCGCGGTGGTCGCGCGCGAGACCCGGCCCCGGCCGGGCAGGCGAAAACTCATCGCCGCGATGGCGGTGACGGCCACGCTCGGCGGCACGGTCGCCGGCCTGCTCGGCACCGACGACCCGTCGGCGCGGTCCCCCGAACCGGGAACCGCGCCGACGACTGCCCAGCTCACCGACGGTTCGCTGCGGCTGAAACAGAACTAGCTGTTGGTGAAGTTCGGCGCGCGCTTCTCGACGAAGGCGGCCATGCCTTCCTTCTGATCATCGGTGGCGAACAGCGAGTGGAACACCCGGCGCTCGAACAGCACGCCCTCGGTCAGCGTGGTCTCGAAGGCCCGGTTGACGGCTTCCTTGGCGATCATCGCGACCGGCAGCGACATCGAGGCGATGGTCTGGGCGGTCTCGAGCGCGGCGTCGAGCAGCTGGTCGGCGGGCACGATCCGGGACACCAGCCCGGCGCGCTCGGCTTCCTCGACGCCGAGGGTGCGGCCGGTCAGGATGAGATCCATGGCCTTGGCCTTGCCGACCGCGCGGGTCAGCCGCTGCGAGCCGCCGATGCCGGGGATCACGCCGAGCTTGATCTCGGGCTGACCGAACTTGGCGGTGTCGGCGGCGATCAGGATGTCGCACAGCATCGCCAGCTCACAGCCACCGCCGAGGGCGAAGCCCGCGACCGCCGCGATGGTCGGCTTGCGGAAGTTGGCCAGTCGATCCCAGCCCGCGAAGGCGTTGGCCGAGAACATGTCCATGTAGGACTTGTCGGCCATCTCCTTGATGTCGGCGCCCGCCGCGAAGGCCTTCTCCGAACCGGTGATGACGACCGCGCCGATGGAGTCGTCGTTCTCCAGCTCGTCGAGCGCGGCGATGACGTCCTCGAGGACCTGCGCGTTGAGAGCGTTGAGCGCCTTGGGCCGGTTCAGCGTGATCCAGCCGACCGCGCCCTTGCCCTCGCCGCCGCCCTTGCGCTCCAGCAGAATCGTCTCGAAATCGGTCACCAGGCACCCTCTTGTTCTTCAGTGGTCACGGATGGTGCAGACGATACCGAGCCAGGCCGCCCCTCGGCCACGCGGGCAAACCGGCTAGTAGGCGTGGCGGAATGCCCGGTGTGCCCGAGCCGCTGAGGCACAATCGGGGCATGGCCACCGACCAATTCGCGCGGATCACACGGCTGCGCGCGCTGATCGAGCACGAGAACACCGGCGCGGACGAGCGGGCGACGGCCCAGCGCATGCTCGACCGGATTCTGCGGAAATCCCACGGCGACACCGTCGCCGCCGCGGCGCCGGATCGCGTGTACGGCGCCAGGCACCACCGGCCGGGCAGGCACGCGAGCACCGCCTCGATCGTCGAGTCGGTCCGCGACGATATCGCCTTCGCCCGGACCTTCGCCGTGGTCGGCGGGCCGGGCGAGCTGACGGTGCACAGCCCGCTCGCGGCCGCGCCCGCCGCGCTCACGGTGGCGGTGAGCACGCCGTTCGCCGATCAGATCGTCGTCACCATCGCCGACATCCCGCCCGCGTGGGGCTGGGAGTCCGACGAGTTCGACCGCACCACCGCGACCGCGGATCTGCGCCGCCTCGCCGACGAACTGGCCGAGATCATCGACAGCTACAACCACAACGGCGCCGACGTGGGCCCGCGGTTCTTCCGCACGATCCGCGCGCAGGAGACCACGCTGATCCGCTGATCAGTCCGGCTGTCCCGGCCCGGCGAGCAGCACGATCAAGCCGACGGTGAGGACGACGGCGCCGATCGCCAGCACCACACTCGCGACGACCGGACCGCCGTCGGTCCGCTCGGCCACCGTCTGTCCCACCGCGATCGCCACCGCCGCCGCCCCGCCGAGCACCAGGACCGGCTCTCGCCGCGCCGCGTACAGCACCAGGAAAGCCAGCCCGACCAGGGCGGTCAGCGCGGGCCGCCACAGCGATTCGCCGGGTGTCACCGATTGCGCCCCGCCCACCATGATCAGTCCGCCGATCAGGTACCCGGCCCAGTCGGCGACGAAAAGCCGCGTCCAGGCCAGCCCGATCCACAGCGCGCCGAACAGCATCAGCAGCACGCCCGGCCACGCGGACCGGTAGTCGAACACCGCCGAGGTGGTGGTCATCGCGCTCGCGACGCCGAACCCGCCCATCGCGACCATCCCGAGCACGGTCGGCACCAGCAGATACCCGAGCACCGCGACGAGCAGCCCCGCGACCGCGGCCGCGATCTCGGCCTCGTCGCCGAGGGCCGTGACCACCGCACCGCAGACCATGCCGGCGGCCAGCACCAGCAGCACCGCGGCGAGTCGGCTGCGCCCCGCCGACGCGATCGGCACCCGCCGGAAGATCCCGTCGCACCCACCCGCGAGCAGCACCGCACCGGTGATCGCGCATCCGGCCACGACCAGCAGCAACACCACCCGTCCGGTCTGCGCCACGTCCGACCACGCCCGCCCGAGGAACAGCACCACCCCGGCCGCCACCAGGCCTGCGCCCAGATACGCGACGATCTCGGCGATCATCCGGCCCGCGCTCGCCCGGCCCGCCCGGTCCTCGGCGTCGACCGCCCGCAGCACCGCACCGCGCTGGTCGCCGCTGATCACGCCCGCCGCCACCAGCCGCTCCAGCGCCACACCCACCCTGTGTTCGCGAACCATCCGTCGAGTATGTCGACCGGGGTAGGCGATTCGGCCGAATCCCGCCCGCCGCGTTTCGCGCCGGAGTGACGCAGTTCATACTACAATTAGTTGGACGTCCTAGTATTGGTCGTACTATCTGCTGCGGAGGCAGTCATGAGCGAGTCCAGCGCCCTGCATGTGCCGGTCCATCCCGTGCGATTCGTGACCTCGGCGGCCCTGTTCGACGGGCACGACGCCGCGATCAACATCATGCGGCGCATCCTGCAGGCCCAGGGCGCCGAGGTGATCCATCTCGGCCACAACCGGTCGGTGCGCGAGATCGTCGACGCGGTGCTCGAGGAGGACGTGCAGGGCGTCGCGGTCAGCTCGTATCAGGGCGGGCACATCGAATTCTTCGAGTACCTGGCCACGGCGCTGCGCGAAGCGGGCGCTGGCGGCGTGCGGATCTTCGGCGGTGGCGGCGGCGTGATCGTCGCCGAGGAGATCGAGCGGCTGGCGCGCGCCGGGGTGCGGATCTTCTCTCCCGAGGACGGCCAGCGCCTCGGCCTGCCCGGCATGATCAACGAACTCGTCCGGGAGTGCGACGTCGACCTGGCCGCCACCCCGCCCGACCTCGACGCCCTCTACACCGGCGACCGGAACGCCCTGGCGCGCACCATCACCTGCCTCCAGCAGGGCGCGCTGCCCGCCGCGGACCGGACCGCGATCCTGGCCGCGGCCGACAAGCGCCGGGTGCCGGTGCTCGGCATCACCGGCACCGGCGGCTCCGGAAAGTCCTCGCTCACCGACGAATTGGTGCGCAGGCTGCGCACCGACCAGCAGGACAAGCTGCGCATCGCGGTCCTCGCGGTGGACCCGACCCGGCGCCGGGCGGGCGGCGCGCTGCTCGGCGACCGCATCCGGATGAACGCGCTCGACGGCGACCACTTGTACTTCCGTTCGCTGGCCACCCGGGGCAATCACGAACTGCCCGACGACATCGACACCATGATCGCGGCCTGCCGCGCCGCGGGCCACGACCTGGTGATCCTGGAGACCCCCGGCATCGGCCAGGGCGACGCGGGCATCGTCGACCACGTCGACGTGGCGCTGTACGTGATGACGCCGGAGTTCGGCGCGGCCTCCCAGCTCGAGAAGATCGACATGCTCGACTACGCCGACGTGGTCGCGGTCAACAAGTACGAGCGCCGTGGCGCGGCGGACGCGGTCCGCGATGTCGCGCGCCAATTGATCCGCAACCGTGGCGAATTCGGCGCGCAGCCGGCCGACATGCCGGTCTACGGCACCAGCGCGGCCACCTTCGACGACGACGGCGTCACCGCCCTCTACCAGCACCTGACCGGACTCCTCGGCGCGCGCGGGCTACCGCTCGAACAGGGCGCGCTCCCCCGCGTAGACACCAAGGCCTCGACCCGGTTCGCCCAGCTGGTGCCCCCGTCCCGGGTCCGCTACCTGGCCGAGATCGCCGAGACCGTGCGCTCCTACCACGCCGACACCGCCGCGGAAGTCGCGGCGGCCCAGCGTGTTCAGCGGCTGCGGCTGGTGCACGAGGAACTGCCCGGCGACGCCGCCGTCGCCGACCTGCTGACCGCCGCGCGCGATGCACTCTCCCCCGCGTCGACCGCGCTGCTCGCCGAATGGCCCACCGTCACCGCGAGTTACGCGGGTGCGGAGCAGATCGTGCGGGTCCGCGATCGCGAGATCCGCACCCCGCTGCGGCGGGAATCCCTGTCCGGCTCCAGCATTCCCCGCGTCGCCCTGCCGCGCTACACCGACGACGGCGAACTGCTGCGCTTCCTGCGCGCGGAGAACCTGCCGGGCCGATTCCCGTTCACCGCCGGGGTCTTCCCGTTCAAGCGGGACAACGAGGACCCGGCCAGGATGTTCGCCGGGGAGGGCGATCCGGCGCGGACCAACCGCCGGTTCAAGGTGCTCAGCGCGCACGCCGAGGCGACCAGGCTGTCCACCGCGTTCGACTCGGTCACCCTCTACGGCCACGATCCGGCCGAGCGTCCCGACATCTACGGCAAGGTCGGCACCTCGGGTGTCTCCGTGGCCACCATCGAGGACATGCGCACACTGTTCGACGGTTTCGACCTGTGCGCACCGACCACCTCGGTGTCGATGACCATCAACGGACCGGCCCCGACCATCCTCGCGTTCTTCCTCAACACCGCGATCGACCAGGCACTGGACCGGTTCACCGAGGCCGAGGGGCGCGCGCCGACCCCGGACGAGGCGGCCGAGGTCAGGGCGCGCACGCTCGCGACCGTGCGCGGCACCGTGCAGGCCGACATCCTCAAAGAGGACCAGGGGCAGAACACCTGCCTGTTCTCCACCGAGTTCAGTCTGCGGATGATGACCGACGTGCAGGAATGGTTCGTGCGCAACGATGTGCGCAATTTCTATTCGGTGTCGATCTCCGGATATCACATCGCCGAGGCCGGAGCGAACCCGATCAGCCAGCTCGCCTTCACGCTGGCCAACGGCTTCACCTATGTGGAGACCTACCTCGCGCGCGGGCTGGCGATCGACGACTTCGCGCCGAATCTGTCGTTCTTCTTCTCCAACGGCATGGACCCCGAATACACCGTGATCGGCCGGGTCGCCCGGCGGATCTGGGCGGTCGCGATGCGCGACCGGTACGGCGCGGGCGAACGCGCGCAGAAACTGAAGTATCACGTGCAGACCTCGGGGCGTTCGCTGCACGCGCAGGAAATGCAGTTCAACGACATCCGGACCACGCTGCAGGCGCTGATCGCGGTCTACGACAATTGCAACAGCCTGCACACCAATGCCTTCGACGAGGCGGTGACCACCCCCACCGAGGATTCGGTGCGGCGCGCGCTGGCCATCCAGCTCATCATCGCCAAGGAATGGGGGCTGGCGGTCAACGAGAATCCGCTCCAGGGCAGTTTCGTCGTCGACGAGCTCACCGATCTGGTCGAGGAGGCGGTGCTGCTGGAATTCGAGCGGATCAGCGAACGCGGCGGGGTGCTCGGCGCGATGGAGACCGGGTACCAGCGCGGTCGCATCCAGGACGAGTCGATGCGCTACGAACAGCGCAAACACGACGGGTCCCTGCCGATCGTGGGGGTGAACACCTTCCGTGGGCACGACGACGAGGCCGCGCACGGGCCGCTGGAACTGGCCCGCGGCACCGAGCAGGAGCGCCGTTCCCAGCTGGACCGGCTGCATACATTCGTCGACGAGAACGCCGAACGATCCCATCGCGCGCTGGCCAGGTTGGCCGAGGTCGCCCATACCGACGGCAATATCTTCGAGGTACTGATGGACGCCGCGCGGGTGTGCACCCTACAGCAAGTCACCGATGCTTTCTTCGCTGTCGGTGGTCAGTATCGACGGACCGTCTGAAGCGATCGCCGCGAGCACGAATCCGTACACACCCGGCGCGCGCGTGTGACAATTGCCGCCAGCACAGCCAGCGGCGGCGATGGGACGTACAGCAATGGACCTGACCGACCTCGACATCATCGATGCGCACATCCATCAATGGGACCCGAGAGCGACGCCGCGCGAATTCAGCAAGCTCGCCACCCTGCTGCGCTACCTGCCGCTGCCGATCGATATCGCGGCGAAGCTGGCGCCGCGGCGCGACCGCGAATTCGTCGGCGATCCCACCGCCTATACCGGCCCGTATCTGCCCGCCGACTATCGCGACGACCTGGGGAAAACAGCGGTCCGCGGCATCGGGCACTGCGAAGTGGAATGGACCGGCTGGAAGCCCGACGAGACCCGCTGGGTGGCGAGCCTGCCGTTCGGCGTCGACACCCCGGCCCTGACCGCGATCATCGGGGCGGCCGATCCCGCCGCCGCGGACTTCGGCGCGGTGCTCGACGCGCACCAGTCGGCCTCGCCGCTGCTGCGCGGGATCAGGTCCATGGTCGCCCACCACCCCGATCCCGGCGTGAAGTCGTTCGCGCCGACCGACGGTCACCTGACCTCCCCCGGCTTCCTGAACGGCTTCGGTCTGCTCGCCGAGCGCGGCCTGTCCTTCGATGCCTGGGTGTACTCGGGGCAGCTGGCCGAGGTGACCGCGCTGGCCGAGCGATTCCCCGAGGTCACGATCGTGCTCGATCACCTGGGGACGCCCGCGGGCATCTTCGGCCCGGTCGGCAAGGACACCGGGCACACCGCCGCCCAGCGCGCCGCGCTGTTCGACCGCTGGCACGACGACCTCACCGACCTGGCCGCCCAGCCCAATGTGGTGACCAAGATCAGTGGCCTGATGATGCCCGTCCTCGGTCACCCGGTGCCCCCGCGCGGCGTCCCGACGCCGGTGCCCACCCTGATCGACCGGATTCGCCCGATGCTCACCCACGCGCTGACGGTGTTCGGCGCCAACCGGCTGATCTGGGGCTCGAACTTCCCCGTCGACAAGCCGATCACCAGCCTCACCGGCGCGGTCGAGACCGTCGCGGGCGTACTCACCGAGGCCGGGGTGGGCGCCGAGGACCTGCGGAAGGTGTTCGGCGGCAATGCGGTCCGGATCTACCGCATCGACACGGCGGCAACGGAGTGACGGCCGTGTCGGTGGCCCGGTTTAGCATCGCCGCATGAAGGCAACCGGCACGTTCGAAGTCACCGCGTTCGACCCCACCGACCTGCGGCCGCAGCCGCCCATCGACACCGGGCTGCCGGTCGGCGTCACCCTGATGACGAAGGTCTACGCAGGCGAGATCACCGGCACCTCGGCGACGCTGTTCACCGCGGCGTTCGACATGTCCACCGGCGCGGGCACCTACATCGCCATGGAGTCCTTCGAGGGTGCTCTGGCAGGCAGGTCCGGCGCGTTCAACTTCGTCCACTCCGCCACCACCGGCGGCACCGATCGCACCGACGAGTTCTTCCACATCGTCCCCGCCAGCGGCTCCGGCGACCTCACCGGCATCACCGGCACCGGCGACCTCTACGTCGACGCCACCGGCGGCCACCACATCTGGTTCGACTACGAGCTGCCCTGACTCAGCTGTCGAATTCCTGGTACAGCGAACGCAGTTCGCGCAGGCCGGTCGCCGCGGTCTGTTCGTCCTCGGTGGACATGCGCAGGGCGCGGCGCAGCGGGATCGGGTCGAGATCCTCGATGACGGCGTGGAATTCGATGCGGGGTAGTTCGGGGAGGTGCAGGTCGTCGCCGTAGGGGTCGTCGGATTCGTCGGTGCGGGCGGACTTCTCGACGCCGCCGATGAGGGTGTCGAGGTCGAGGCCGCGCAGGGTGAGGATTTCGCCGGGTTGCTCGTCGAGGCGCTCGGCGAGCAGGTAGCAGACCGCGGCGACGTGCTTGCACGGCCAGCCCATGTCCGGGCAGCTACAGGAGAAGTCGAGCTCGGACGCCGTGGTGGGCAGCAGGTGCGGGCCGAGCGCGGGCGGCAGTGCGCCGGAGGCGATCTCGGCGAGCATGCCGGGCGCCGCCCTGATCTCGGCGAGCAGCAGGTCGATCTCCTCCGCGCGCAGCGGCCGCATCGCCAGGACCGAGGTGAACGGGCTCGGCTGGCTGCCCTGCACCTCGGCGGTGACGGCACCGCGTTCGATCCGGTAGTTCACCACCTGGCCGACCCTGGCGTAGGTGCGCCCGCGCGAGAGCCTGCCCGCGTCGGCCACCTGCTCCACCGCGTCCAGCAGGGAGCGGCCCCACCAGGTCCGGCCGAACCCGCCGCGCGCCGCGGCACCACCGGTGACCGGCCTGCGCGGCCCGAACTGACTGAAATCGGCCACTAGTCGCCCACCGCCTCGGCGCCGAGGGTGAACAGTTCGCGCAGTTCGTCGGTGCTCAGTTCGGTGATCCAGTTCTCGCCGGCGCCGACGGCGAGCTCGGCCAATTGCTTCTTCCCGCTGATCATCTCGTCGATCCGCTCCTCGATGGTGTCGACGCAGACCAGTTTGCGGACCTGCACCGCGCGCTGCTGGCCGATCCGGAACGCCCGGTCGGTGGCCTGGTTCTCCACCGCCGGATTCCACCAGCGGTCCAGGTGGATCACGTGATTGGCGGCGGTGAGGTTGAGCCCGGTGCCGCCCGCCTTGAGCGAGAGCAGCATCAGCGGCGGGCCGTGCTCGGTCTGGAACCCGGTCACCATCTCGTCGCGGCCCTTCTTGGACACCCCGCCGTGCAGGAACGGGATGGGGGTGCCGAAGCGCTCGGTGAGGAACGGCAGCACCAGGTCGCCGAACTCGCGGAACTGGGTGAACAGCAGGGCCTTCTCGCCGTCGGCGACGACGGCGTCGAGCACGTCCTCGACCAGGGCGAGCTTGCCGGAGCGGTGGCTGCCACGGCGCAGGATCGGCGAGCCGTCACCGAGGAAGTGCGCTGGGTGATTGCAGACCTGCTTGAGCCGGGTCAGCGCGCCGAGCACCGCGCCTTTGCGCGCCATGCCCTTCGCGTCCTTCAGTTTGGCCAGCATGTCGTCGACGACGGCCTGGTAGAGCGCGGCCTGCTCGACGGTGAGGTTGGCCCGCACCGTCATCTCCAGCTTTTCCGGCAGATCGCTGATGACAGCCGGATCGGTCTTGAGCCTGCGCAGCACGAACGGGTCGGTGATCAGGCGCAACCGGTCGACGGCCTGCTGATCGCGTTCGCGTTCGATCGGCACGGCGAACTTGGCCCGGAACGACTGCGGGCTGCCGAGCAGTTTCGGCATGGCGAAGTCGAACAGCGCGCGCAGTTCCTCGAGGCGGTTCTCCACGGGCGTTCCGGTGAGCGCCAGCCGGTGTCGCGCCGGCAGTGCGCGCGCCGCGCGCGACTGGCGGGTGGCGGCGTTCTTGATGTGCTGGGCCTCGTCGAGCACGATCCGCTCCCACCGCTGCTCGCTGAGCAGGGTCGCGTCGCGGGCCAGCAGGGCGTAGGTCGTCACCACCAGGTCCGCGTCGGCCACCGCCGCGGCGAAGGCCGTGCCGGTGCGCCTGCCCGGTCCGTGGTGGACGAGCACCCGCAGGTCGGGGGTGAATCGCTGGGCCTCGCGCT
Organism: Nocardia sp. NPDC003269; assembly: GCF_042888005.1. Taxonomy (NCBI): domain Bacteria; kingdom Bacillati; phylum Actinomycetota; class Actinomycetes; order Mycobacteriales; family Nocardiaceae; genus Nocardia; species Nocardia sp. NPDC003269. The sequence continues at coordinate 72,024 of NZ_JBIAPA010000007.1, read as the reverse complement.
GCCAGTTGCCGACCACCGACATCGGGCAGACCAGCAGGGTGGGGCCGACTGCAGCGGGACCGGCGTCGACCGTGTTCGTCTCGCGTTCGTGGGCGAGCAACGCCAGGACCTGCACCGTCTTGCCCAGGCCCATGTCGTCGGCCAGGATCGCACCGCAGCTGAGCCTGCTCATCGTGGCCAGCCAGCTCAGGCCGCGTTCCTGATAGGGCCGCAGCTCGGCTTTCAGGCCCACCGGCACCGGCACCGGCTCGGGTTCGCCCTCCCTGGCGAACAATTCGGCCGCCCAGCCGACGGCGGTGACCTCGGTGACCGGCACATCGTCGACGCGTTCGGCGGCGAGTTCGCCGATCATGTCGGCCAGCGTGATCGGCGTGTCGTCGGCGTGCAGCGCGACGTAGCGGGCGGCCGCGGCGAGCACCCGGTGGTCGGCCTGCACCCATTCCCCGCGCAGCTGCACGAGATCGGACTTGCTGCGGATCAGCCGTTCCATCTCGGCCTTGGTCAGCACCAGGTCACCGAGCGCCAGTTCCCAACGGTAGGACAGCAATCCACTCAGGCCGACCGTGGTCTCGGCGGCGGCCGGACTGCTCACCCGCAGCCGCATGCTCGGTTCGGCGATATTCCAGGCGCGCGGCAGCAGCAGCCGGATACCGGCCTCCTGCAGGGCGTGCGCGCCGTGCGCGACCAGGTCTGCGACGACGGCGGTGGGCAGCAGCAGGTCGAGCCCGCGCGGGTCGGTGGGTAGGTCGCGCAGGCGTGGATACGCCTTGCGGGCGTGGCCGAGTTTCTCCGCCGCGGTCCGGACGAGAACCGGATCATCATCGAGGACAACGGGTTTGGGCGCGTCGTCGACCGGGCGCAGGCAGACCTGCAACCGCCACAGCGCCACCGATTCGTCGACGGCGCCGAACTCGCCGTCGGGTTCGCACAGGCGCAGCACCAGTTCCGGTTCGTCGGCGGCGTAGCCCGCCCGCCACTGGTCCAGCGTCTCCGCCAGCCGGTACGAGCCCGTCTCGAGCGGGGTGTCGCCGACCAGGGCCTGCAGTAGCGGGTGCGTGAGCGTGCGGTGCGCGAGGTATTCGCGCGCGATCGGGTCGGTGAGCTCGGTGACCAGGTCCTCCAGCACCGCCGACGGCGACCCGGCCACGCGCAACGCGGCGGGCATCGCGGCGGCCAGCTCGGCCAGCCACGCCCGCTGCCGCTGCCCGCCGACCAGCCGCCAGCGCACCCACCACTGGCCGTCGGCCCGCTCGACCTGCGGCACCACCCGGCCCGCCCGCACCCACCGCTCGACACCGCGGGCGACATGCCCGAGGAAGCGCAGATCGCCGGCGATGTGCTCGCGCCCGAGCCTGCTGCGCAGCACGACGGCCGCCGTCGGCGGCGCGAGCGCGTGCGCGCGCACCTCGGCGGTTCCGGACTGCCCCGCGGCATCGACGACGAGCACCTCGGCGCGATGCCGGAACCTGGCGCGTTCGAGGATGTCGCCCAGCACCGAACCGACCGCCACCGGCTCCCCGTCGTGCCACAGCAGCAGGCCCGACCCGGGGGACCACAGACCGTGCAGCATGGGCTCCATCCAAGCAGTCGGCACCGACAACCGGCGCGGCGCCTCCTCCCCCTGGATTTCTCGCCGATCCCGGAACATACTTGGATATCCCCTGGTCACGGGCCGGACCATCCACCGGCGACAACTGCATAACGACCCAGGCGAACCGGGCTCGCTCCGGCTCGGCCGATGAACCCCCTGTAATGCGTGTGGAGGGCAGTGATGACGATTCTGCTCCAGGTTCTCGAGCAGAGCTATACCCCGACAACCCCGTGGGAACGGCGCAAATTCACTTTCATCGACACCGGAAAGATCGTCGGCATGCGCCTGGACGGCCAATCCGGTGTGTGGCTCGACCTGTCCAGACCCGGCGAATCCCAGCGTCTGGCGCACACGGTCGATCCGCGCGAGTCGATCACCTTCCTGTTGACCGTGTTCGCAAAGATCGCCGAATGCGAGGACCGTGGCGGGTCCTGGCTGGTCGGCCACGACGGCACGCACGTGTCCTCGATCGCGGCGACGCGGTTCCCACCGAATTCCAGCGAAGTGGCCGCCGACGACATCCTCGCCCGCGCCTGGCTCTAGACCCCGCGCGGGGCCTGGCTGCTGGTGCTCGCGGTCGCGGGCTGTGGCGTTCTCACCCCGGATGAACCGGTCACCCCGGCACCCGGCAGTCCGACGCGTGCCGGGGTGACGGCCCGCAAGAGTCCGAGTTGCCCGACCAACATCGGACCGCGCAGGAATATCGAATACCTGCGAGTGGGGGAATGTAATGTACGGGGAAATTCAAGGAGGCGAGAATGGACAAGCGCCGCCGATCAAGAGTCACGACACTTCTATTCATCCAAATTTCCCGGTAGTCGAGCCGGGCGATCACCGAAGTGGACAAGACCCAGAATCCCGTCAAGGTCATCCTGTCCACCGACTGGGTCATCGTCGCCGGAATCTCGAACGATCATGTCCAATCGCTCGGCCGGTACAGCCTCGCCTCGACCACCGTGGTGGTCGCCCAGCCAGGTGCGGCCGGATCACACCAGATCGAGCTGAAGCAGCAGTCCCCTATCTGCGATATCTACAATTTCCCTACCGACGCCGACTACGGCAACATGGCCCAGGCCGCCGTGAACACCATGGCGCCGAGCGAGGAACTCGGCCTTGCCAAGTCGTTCCTGGTCTACGGTTCCGGCGCGGTGCATTCCTGGTCGGGTTCGAAATAGGTGGGGATATGACTGACAAGAACAGCGGGACGAATGATGCGCTGGTCCCGGCAACCTTCGGCGTCATCGCCGGCGGCATGCTGGCGGTGATCTCCTATTTCCCCCTGGTCGCGCTGCTGCAGAACGTCTTCGACGTCCCCGAGCTCACGGCGACTCCCAAGAAATACCGAGGCGACACGGAACCGATTTAGCCGTGGTATCGGGTGACGTGGCTGGCACCGGTACTCGTTGCGATTCCCGCCGGACTGGCATTGTCCTGGTGGCGGCGCGCCCGGGTCTTCGCACTGGCATCCACGGTGACGTTCGTCCTCGGCGCTGCCGCGGTCGCCGCTGTCGTGATCTCTTTCGAGATCAACGGATTCGCGCCCGACTGACCTGACCGGAGTAGCCGGGTCGGAGTGGCCGCGGTCCCCAGACCCGTGCTGAGGGCGCTGGTGTCCTTCTGATGGTCGCCGGACAGTGTGGTTTGCAGCTTCTGGATCGGCAGAACCAATCCCGGTAACCGACGAATCCGACTCGGCCACAATATATTTCAACACCACACTACAACTACGACATCGCCTCAGGAGAACGCCGTTACAGTACGAGCCGATGGGCGGCACCGCCCGGACCAGACCCCGCGCGGGTTTGTTGTCGGTACCTCCGACTACAACCTGCAGGTATGCGGACTCGGGCGTGGCTGCTGGTGATGGTGCTCGCGGTCGCGGGCTGTGGTGTTCTCACCCCGGATGAACCGGTCACCCCGGCACCCGGCAGTCCTACGCGTGCCGAGGTGACGGCGCTGCTCGATCAGGTGCGGGTGATCGCGGCCCGCCCGCGGCCCGGTGGCTACGAACGTGGCTGCAAGGCGGGTCAGGCGTGTGTTTTCGGCGCGGCCTGGTCCGACGACACCGAGGCTCCCGGCGGCCACGACGGCTGCGATACGCGTAACAACGTCCTCGCCGCTCAGTTGCGCGAGGTGGTGCTGCGTGGTCGCTGTGTCGTCGTCGAGGGCGTCCTCAGCGATCCCTATACCGGCACCGACATCACCTTCCGCAAGTCCGACGGCGGGCGGGTCCAGATCGACCACGTCTACCCCTTGGCCGCCGCCTGGGACATGGGCGCCGCCGCCTGGCCGCCCGCCCTGCGTCTGCGCTTCGCCAACGATCTGTCGGTGAACCTGCTGGCCACCGGCGCCGCCACCAACCAGTCCAAGGGTGACGACACCCCCGCCGACTGGCTGCCCCCGGCCCGCGCCAACCACTGCTTCTACGCCGCCAAGTACCTCACCGTCGCCGTCGACTACGACCTCCCGATCACCGCCGCCGACAACGCCGCCCTCCACGGCATCGCCCGTGGGTGCCCTTAGGACCGAGTGGTCGGCGCCGGACGAGTCGGCGTCCGCTGTGTCGGCACGCCGTCACCGAACCCGACCGCGACGCCCGGTTCGATCGCCGCGCCGGGTCAGCGCCAGCTCACGCGCCCGTGGCGACCGGCCGCTTCGGGTCGTTGGACCACTGCGACCAGGAGCCCGGGTACAGCGTGGCCGGGATGCCCGCGACGGCGAGGGCCGCGATCTGGTGGGCAGCGGTGACGCCGGAGCCGCAGTACACCGCGACCGGGCCCTCGCCGAAGGCGGCGAAGCGGGCGCGCAGGGCGTCGACGGTATGGAAACGTCCGGTGGCGTCCAGGTTCTCGACGGTCGGGGCACTCACCGCGCCGGGGATGTGCCCGGCCTGCGGGTCGACCGGCTCCACCTCGCCGCGATAGCGTTCGCCCGCGCGGGCGTCCAGGAGCACGCCGGACCAGCCCGCCGCGGCGTCGGCGTCGATCACCGGCAGGCCACCGGGGCGGACCACCAGGTCACCGGTCTCGGGGTCCGGCTCCGCGCCGGTGGCGAGCGCGCCGTCCGCGGCGGTCCAGGCGGGCAGGCCGCCGTCCAGGATGCGGACGTCCGCGACGCCGGCCCAGCGCAACAGCCACCAGGCCCTGGCCGCGGCCATCCCGCCGGTCGCGTCGTAGACCACCACCGGTTCGCCCTCGCCCAGTCCCCAACTGCGCGCGCACTTCTCGAAGGTGCCCGGATCGGGGAGCGGATGGCGGCCGCGCGCGGGTGCGGGCGCGGCGGCGAGCTCGGTCTCCAGGTCGACGAAGACCGCGCCCGGGATGTGCCCGTCGAGATAGTGCTGCGGGCCGTTCGGATCACCGAGCGCCCACCGCACATCGAGCAGGTGAATCTTCTTGTCCGCCAGTTCTTCCCGGAGTTCTTCCGGGGAGATCAATACCGCGCCCACTGCCACTCCTCACCACGTCGTACCCGCTGAAGCCCCCGCAGTCGCCACCCTACGCAGTGCGGGCGGTGCACCGTTGCCGAACCTGCCCGCGACCTCGGCTCGGCGCCGATTCGGTCTCGCGTCGGCGCCTGTCTTCTCGCCAGTCGGTCGACGAGGCCGTCGGCGCGCCCAGCCGGTTCGGCGAGCCACCGGCGGCGACGGCCAGGTCCGTCGGCCACATCTGCCGACCACGGGATCGCGAACTGGACCGACGGGGCCGACCTGCCGATCAGGCCACTTTCCCGGTACTGGCAGGCGACAGCCGCGGCGCGGACAGGCAATATCGGCACAATGTCGCAGGTCACCACCACCACGCCGGACGAGCTCAGCGAACCGAGGGCGGGGATCGCGCAGCCGCTCGGCGCGGGCGCGATCACCGCGCTGGTCGGGTTCACCAGTTCGTTCGCGGTGGTGCTCAGTGGCTTGCGGGCGGTCGGGGCGAGTCCGGCGCAGGCGGCATCCGGGCTGATGATCCTGTGTTTCACGCAGGGCATCGGCATCCTGCTGCTCAGTTTCCGGTACCGGATCCCGGTCACGCTGGCCTGGTCGACACCGGGTGCGGCGCTGCTGGCGAGCACCGGGCTGGTGGCGGGCGGCTGGCCCGGCGCGGTGGCGGCGTTCGCGGTGACCGGCGTGCTCGTCGTCATCACCGGGTTGTGGCAGCGGCTCGGGTCGCTGGTGGCGGCGATCCCGGTGCCGATCGCGCAGGCCATGCTCGCCGGCGTGCTCGTCCCGCTGTGCCTGGCGCCGGTGCAGGCGTTGCGCACCTCCCCCGCGGTGGTGGTCCCGGTCATCCTGGTGTGGCTGGTGCTGCAGCGGTACGCGCCGAAGTGGGCGGTGCTGGTCGCCTTCGTCACCGCGGCGGTCGGGACCGGGATCGACATCGCGGTCCGCGACCGTCACCTCGACCTCGCCGCCATGGTGCCGACGCTGGAATGGACGGCGCCGCACTGGCATTGGCAGGCGATCGTCGGCATCGCGGTGCCGCTCTACATCGTCACGATGGCCTCGCAGAACATTCCCGGTGTCGCGGTGATGCGCTCGTTCGACTACCAGGTGCCGTGGCGCGCGTCGATGCTCGTCACCGGGATCGGCACCATCGCCGGCGCCGCGGCGGGCGGCCACGCGATCAACCTCGCCGCCATCAGCGCCGCCCTGTCGGCCGCCCCCAGCGCGAGCCCCGACCCGAAACGCCGCTGGATCGCCGCCGCCACCGCGGGCGGGTCCTACCTGATCCTCGGCCTCGCCTCGGCCGCCCTGGTCACCCTGATCGCCGCGGCCCCGGCGGGCACCCTGGAAACCGTCGCGGGCCTGGCCCTGCTGGCCACCCTCGCCGCCGCCCTCACCGGCGCCCTGTCCGACCCCGACCACCGCATGCCCGGCCTGGTCACCTTCCTGGTAGCCGCCTCCGGCACCACCCTCTTCGGCATCGGCGGCGCCTTCTGGGCCCTCCTCGCCGGCCTCCTCATCCGCCGCTTCCTCCCCCGAAACGCCTAGCCGACTCGACCGAACCGCGCCAATACCACCTCTAGCATCTAGACCCCAGAGGGGGTATTCTCGACGCAGTGGGTTGGCGCATCTACCTCACCAAGCAGGTCCTGAACTGGGTCGACAGCTTGGACGATGTCATGTTCGACCACTACGAAGCAGCGCGTCAGGAACTGGAGGCAAGAGGACCCGCACTCGGACGCCCATGGGTGGACTCCCTGCGTACATCGAGGCATTCGAATATGAAGGAGCTACGCATCCCCGGCTCGAACGCCAGGATCATTTTCGCGTTCGACCCGAAACGATCGGCAATTCTCTTGATCGCCGGTGACAAGACGAACCAGTGGCAGCAGTGGTATCGAGACAACATCCCGATCGCCGACCGCATATTCGACGAGCACATAGGAAGACTGGGCTGATGGAGCTATTCGACACCAGCGACTCGCGCCATCCGCGCGGCGGATACGACCAGGCGCGCGTCGCCGCCACGCGGAAGAAGATGCGTTCCGTCGAGCGGGCCTACCGGCTCGCCGAACTTCGAGAAGCGCAGCAGCTCAACCAGACCGAGCTGGGCAACAAGATCGGAATCGGGCAACGCACCGTGTCGAAGATCGAGCACGGCGAGATCGAGCGGTCGCGGATCGAGACGATTCGCAAGTATGTCGAGGCCCTCGGTGGCGAAATCCAGGTCGTCGCGCGATTCGGCGACGAGGCCTACACGATCGCCTGACCGCCGTCGGGCGATCGTACCGACGGCGTTCAGGATCAGATCGGGCCGGCGAGGCGGTCGAGGAGGGGGATGGTGCGGGGGCCGACGAGTTCGCGCATGACGAGGGCCATGTTGGTGCGTTCGACGCCGGGGATCTTGAGGATCTGGCCCGCGATGCGGTAGAGGTCGTCGGCGTCGCGGGCGACGATGCGGACGGTGAGGTCGGTGGAGCCGGTCATGCCGCAGACCTCGGTGACCTCGGGGACGTCGGCCAATTCGTCGACGACGGCGTCGAGCTGGTGCTGGTCGACGACGACCGCGACGAAGGCCGCCAGCGGGTAGCCGAGGGCACGGGGTTCGACGCGGCGTTCGAAGCTGCCGAGGACGCCGCCGCTGTCCCAGCGGGCCAGCCGCGCCTGGACGGTGTTGCGCGACAGGCCGAGGCGGGCGGCCAGTTCGACGCCGGTGGCCCGGGGATTGGCGACCAGCTCGCGCAGCAGCCGGGCGTCGGTGGCGTCGAGAGTCACAGCGTCGGGTTCGCGACTGGTCATACAACGCAGTATGACAGCGCGCGACGGGTCCAGACCGTGCATTCTGCGCACTGCCGTGTCGGTCGCTTGCGCAGTCGGCTTTATCGTGGATGCTGAGTGATACACATCGCACTCAGCGATTGTCGTACTTGCATCGGCCCACAAGGCGCGATGGTGAGGAGGCGATCTCGATGTCGGAGAAACAGACCTACCCGGTCCAGTTGGTACAGCCGGACGGCAGACGGGTGTTCGATCGCGAACACGCCGCACTGGTCGCCGACATCGATGCCGAGCGGTTGCGACAGCTCTATCAGGACCTGGTCGTGACCCGCCGGATCGACGTCGAGGCCACCGCCCTGCAACGGCAGGGACAGCTCGGCCTGTGGCCGCCGCTGCTCGGCCAGGAGGCCGCCCAGGTGGGCTCGGCACACGCCCTGCACCCCGACGACTACGTGTTCTGCTCCTACCGCGAGACCGCGGTGGCCTACGTCCGCGGCGTCCCGCCCGAGCAGCTGACCACCCTGTGGCGCGGCACCGCCCACCACTGCTGGGACCCCGACGCGGTCAACATGACCAACGCCAACATCGTCGTCGGCTCGCAGGGCCTGCACGCCACCGGCTACGCCTACGCCGCCCATCTCGACGGCGCCGACATCGCCACCATCACCTATTTCGGCGACGGCGCGACCAGCCAGGGCGACATCGCCGAGGCGCTCGGCTTCGCCGCCACCTGGAGCGCGCCGGTGGTCTTCTTCTGCCAGAACAACCAGTGGGCGATCAGCGAACCGGTCGCGGTGCAGAGCCATGTGCCGCTGGTGCGCCGGGCCGACGGCTACGGCATCCCGGGCGTGCAGGTCGACGGCAACGACGTGCTGGCCGTGCTGGCCGTCACCCGCCAGGCGGTGGAGCGGGCCCGCACCGGTGGCGGCCCGACCTTCATCGAGGCGATGACCTACCGGATGGGCCCGCACACCACCGCCGACGACCCGTCGCGCTACCGCACCGCCGCCGACACCGAGTACTGGGAACACCGCGACCCGATCGAGCGCATCCGCCTGCTGCTCGACCGCGAGGGCCTGCTCGACCCGGAGTTCGAGCGCCGGGTCGCCGACACCGCCGACGACGTCGCCCGCCGCGTGCGCACCGCGACGCTGGCGATGCCCGACCCCGACCCGGCGGGCATGTTCGACAACGTCTACGCGACCGAGCACCCCCTGATCACCGAAGAGGCACAGCAGTTCTCGGCCTACCTCGCCGAAGGAGCGCAGTCATGATCACCACCTTCGCCGCCGCCCTGAACACCGGCCTGCGCCGCGCCATGGAGGACGACGCCAAGGTGGTGCTGCTCGGCGAGGACATCGGCAGGCTCGGCGGCGTGTTCCGGGTGACCGACACCTTGCAGAAGGACTTCGGCGACAACCGCGTCATCGATACCCCGCTGGCCGAATCCGGCATCGTCGGAACGGCTTTCGGCATGGCGCTGCGCGGCTACCGGCCGGTGGTGGAGATCCAGTTCGACGGCTTCGTCTATCCCGCCTTCGACCAGATCGTCTCCCAGGTCGCCAAGATCCACTACCGCACCGGCGGCAAGGTGAAGGCGCCGTTGACGATTCGCATTCCCTTCGGCGGCGGCATCGGCGCGGTGGAGCATCATTCGGAATCGCCGGAGGTGTATTTCGCGCACACGGCGGGTCTGCGGGTGGTCTCGCCGAGCACCCCGGCCGACGCGTATTCGATGATCCGCCAGGCCATCGCGCTGGACGATCCGGTGGTGTTCTTCGAACCGAAGCGTCGCTATTGGGACAAATCCGACGTAGATTTCGACGGCGAACCGGATCTGCCGCTGCACCGGGCCAGGGTGTGCACGCGGGGCGCGGACGCGACCGTCGTCGCCTACGGCGGCACCGTCGCCACCGCGCTGACGGCGGCCAGGATCGCGGCCGAGGAAGGACATTCACTGGAGGTGATCGATCTGCGCAGCCTCTCCCCGATCGACGTCGACACGATCGCCGAATCGGTCGACAAGACCGGCAGGCTCGTCATCGTGCACGAGGCGCCGGTCTTCGCCGGGCTCGGCGCCGAGATCGCGGCCAGGATCACCGAGCGCTGCTTCTATCACCTCGAGGCGCCGGTGCTGCGCGTCGGAGGCTACGACATCCCCTACCCCCCGGCTAAGCTCGAAAAGCACCACCTGCCCGACCCCGACCGCATTCTGGCGGCGGTCGATCGCTGTCTAGCCGCGTGATGAAAGGTGCCTGGAGTGCCCGAACAAGCCGCCGACGACGGTCATGTTCTCGAATTCCGCCTCCCCGACCTGGGCGAGGGTCTCGCCGACGGTGACCTGGTGTCGTGGGCCGTCGCCGTCGGCGACACGGTGGAACTGAACCAGACCATCGCGGAGGTGGAGACGGCCAAGGCGGTCGTCGCGCTGCCGTCGCCGTTCTCCGGGGTGGTGGTGGAGCTGCTGGCGCAGCCGGGCGACACCGTGCCGGTCGGCGCGCCGCTGATCCGGGTGCGCAACGACCTCGAGGTCGCCGCGCCGCCGACGGCGGAGCAGGTCACCCGCAACGACGTCCTGGTCGGCTACGGCCCCGAGGCCGAAGCCACCTCGCGCAGACGCGCCGCCACCCCGGCGGCGGCGATGGCGGCGAGCACGCCGAGTACCCATCGCGCGGCGGCCACGCCGGCGGCCCGCAAGCTGGCCAAGGAACTCGGCATCGATCTGTGGTTCGTCGCCGGCTCGGGGCCGGAGGGCGCGGTCACCGTGGAGGACGTGCGCTCGGCCGTTCCGGTGACGGCGCCGCGCACCCCCGCGCGCGTCGGCGCGGCAACGCCCGCACCGCTCGACGGGCACGCCGGTGACGCCGACGGCGGGCTGATCGCGCCGACCGCGCGCGAGGAGCGCACCCCGATCACCGGCGTCCGCAAGCGCACCGCCGCCGCGATGCAGGCCAGTTCCCGCACCATCCCGCAGGCCAGCACCTTCGTCACCGTCGACTGCACCGCCTCGATGGAACTGCTCGACCACCTGCGCACGACCAAATCCTTCGAGGGCCTCACCCTCACCCCGCTGGCCCTGGTGGCCAAGGCGGTGCTGGCGGCGATCGCGGAGTACCCGGGGATCAATGCCGCCTGGGACGAGCAGAACCAGGAGATCGTCACCAAGCACTACGTGAACCTGGGCATCGCGGTGGCGGCCGAGCGCGGCCTGCTGGTGCCCAATCTCAAGGAGGCGCAGTCGCTGAGCCTGCGCGAGCTGTGCCGGGAGATCGGCTGGTCGGCCGAGACCGCCAGGTCGGGCAACGCCACGCCCGCCGATCTGCGCGGCGGCACCTTCACCATCACCAATGTCGGGGTGTTCGGTGTCGACAGCGGCGTGCCGCTGGTGAATCCGGGCGAGGCCGCGATCCTGTGCCTCGGTTCGATCCGCAAGCGGCCGTGGGTGTTCCGCGACGAACTGGCCGTGCGCTGGGTCACCACGCTTGGCCTGAGCTTCGATCACCGGATGGTCGACGGCGAGCTCGGCGCCCGCTTCCTCGCGACCACCGCGGGCTTCCTCGAGGACCCGTTGACGCTGCTCAGCCGCGTCTGAGCGATATACCCGACCCGTCACACCGCCGAAACACGACGCCGATCGGCGGTAAAAATGGCGGGCTACAAACGGGGGCATGAGCGAGTTACATCCCGTCGACACCCGGCTGCCGTTCGCGCGGCAGCTGGTGTTCGGCATCCAGCACGTCTTGATCATGTACACGGGATGTATCACCGTGCCGCTGGTGTTCGGCGCGGCGGCGGGCCTCGACCGGTCGACCATCGGACTGCTGATCAGCGCCGACCTGCTGGTCGCCGGGATCATCACGCTGGTGCAGAGCCTCGGTGTCGGCAAGCTGGCAGGCGCGCGCCTGCCGATCGTGTGCGGCGCGACCTTCGTCGGCCTGAACCCGATGATCCTCATCGCCAAGGAGTACGGACTCGACGCCGTGTACGGGTCGATGCTGATCGGCGGTGTCGTCGGCATCGCGCTGGCCTGGCCGTTCGCCCGGGTGGTTCGGTTCTTCCCGCCGCTGGTCACCGGGACCGTGCTGACGGTGGTCGGGGTGTCGCTGATCGGGGTCGCCGGGGGCCTGATCATCGGCACCGACCCGAAGTCGCCGAGTTTCGCCGCGCCGTCGAACATCGGGCTGGCCGCGGTCGTCGTGCTGATCGCGGTCGGCTTCGTCTGCCTCGGGCGCGGGGTGTGGTCGCAGCTCGGCGTGCTGATCGCGCTGGTCGCCGGGATCGCGATCGCCATCCCGATGGGCCTGGTGACGACGAAGGGCATCGGCACCGCCGACTGGATCGGCATCCCGCAGCCGTTCCACTTCGGCGCGCCACAGTTCCCGGTGACCGCCGTGGTGGCGATGAGCATCGTGATGGCCGTGGTGTTCGCCGAGTCCACCGCCAGCATGCTCGCGATCAGCGAGATCACCGGCAAGCCGATCGGCAAGGGCGATCTGGCCCGCGGCCTGGTCGGCGACGGCCTCTCCGGCGTGCTCGGCGGCGTCTTCACCGCGTTCGTCGACACGATCTTCAACCAGAACGTCGGCGCGGTGGCGGCGACGCGGATCTACAGCCGCTACGTGACCGCGGTGAGTGGCGCGATCCTGGTGGTGCTCGGGCTGGTGCCACGGATCGGCGAGGTCGTCGCGGCGATCCCGAAGCCGGTGGTCGGTGGGGTCGGGCTGGTGCTGTTCGCGACGGTCGCGGTGGTCGGGGTCAATACGCTGCGCCAGGCCGACCTGCTCGACCGGGTGAACGCGACCATCGCGGCCACCGCGATCGGCATCGGCCTGCTGCCCGAGCTGACCAGCGGCATGTTCACCAAGTTCCCGACCTCGGCGCAGATCCTGCTCGACAGCGGGGTCACGCTGGGCGCGGGTGCCGCGTTCCTGCTGAACCTGATCTTCAATCACACCCGCCTCGGCACCATGGCCCGCGCCGCGATCGCCCCGGCCGCACCGGTGCCGCCGCAGCCTGCCGCGGTCACCGGCTGACACCGGGCGCGACACCACGACTCGGCCTATTCTCGACGCAGCGGCACCGCGTCGGGACCGGGCCGAATTCGTCAGGTGGGCACCATGATCGAGATCAGCATCGTCGAGACCTCGGCCGCGCGAGCCGATGCCCTGCGCCCCGCGTGGCGGCCCGATCTGGTGCCGGGCGTCGCCACGGCCGTGCTGCTGCGGGCGATCGCGAAGGGGACCGCGTATCAGCTCGTCTCGGTCGGCGTCGTCGGCGTGGACAACACCACGCCCCTGTTCACGGCGCCGGTCACGGCCGCGACCGGCAGCTACGGGGTGGCCGCCCAGTACACCGCCGAGACGCGGGCGACCGATCCGGGCATCGTCTTCGTCAACGCCTTCGACCTGCCCGTGGCCCGGATCGACGAGTTCATCGGGCACTGGCACACCCGCGCCGGGCTGATGTCGCGCGCGCCCGGATTCCGGGACAACCGCCTGCACCGGGCCATCGACCCCGATGTCCGCTTCCCGCTGATCAATATCGCGCACTGGGACGGCGAGCAGGCCTGGCACGCCGCGGGCGCGAACCCCGAGTTCCAGCAGCGGTTGTCGACCGCGCCCGGCTACGCCGTCGCCCATCCCGCGCTGTACACCGTGGTGGCGGAATTTCCCGCCGGACGGTGACGAGCGCCCGTTAGGGTGCGGACATGGAGATCACAGGCAAGGTCGGCATCGTCACCGGCGCGGGCGGTGGCATCGGCGCCGCGCTCGCGCATCGGCTCGTCGCGGGTGGCGCGCGGGTCGTCGTCGCCGACATCGACGCGGATGCCGCGGCGAAGGTCGCGGGTGAGCTGGGCGCGAACGCGGTCGCGGTCGGCGGTGACGTGGCCGACGAGCAGGTGATCGCCGAGCTCATCGCGACCGCGGAACGCGAATTCGGCCCGGTCGATCTCTACTTCGCGAACGCGGGCATCGGCGGCGGACCCGGCCTGGAGAGCACCGAGGAGCAGTGGGCCGCAGCGCTGGAGGTGAACGTGCTGGCGCATGTGCGCGCCGCGCGGCTGCTGGTCCCCGGCTGGGTCGAACGCGGCGGCGGGTACTTCGTCACCACGGCGTCGGCGGCCGGGCTGCTCACCCAGATCGGCTCGGCGCCCTACTCGGTGACCAAGCACGCGGCCGTCGGCTTCGCGGAATGGCTCTCGGTCACCTACGGCGACCAGGGTGTCCGGGTGAGCTGCCTGTGCCCGATGGGCGTGGACACCCGGCTGCTCAGCGGCGACCTGATCCCCGACGCGCCGGAGGCGGCCGCGCTGGCGATCAAGGCCGTGACGACGGCGGGCGCGGTGCTCTCGACCGAGGAGGTCGCCGAGACCGTCGTCGAGGCGATGGCCGCCGAGCACTTCCTGATCCTGCCGCACCAGGAGGTCCTGCAGATGTACCGCAACAAGGGCTCCGACTACGACCGATGGATTTCCGGCATGCGCCGGTTCCAGGCGATGCTGCGCGGGTGAGTTCGGAGATCGGTCGGAACAATTCACCCGAGGTAGCCGCGCGATCGCTCGATCCCTGCCACGATGGTCGGTAGCCGCCGGTCACGATCCGTTGACCGGCGCAGATCTACGCGGAGATCCGGCGATGGCAACACTGGTGTACTTCAAGAAGGTTCGCGACGAAACCACGCAGGTCGAGTACCATTTCGGCCCCAGCCGCGACCAGCTCGATTCCTCGCTCGTGATCGATAAGACCACCTTCTCGGCGCTACCCGGCCCGCCCGGTTACAGTCCGGCGGGCCAGATCATCCTGCGTGCCCGCCGGGCCAGCGAATGGCCCGAAGTCGGCGTCATCGCCTCCTGAGCGCCGCTACTCGGTGACGAGCTCGGCCGCGGCGGTCCGCACGACCTCGGGGATCGCCACCGGTTTGCGGGTGTCGGCGTCGACGTAGACGTGCACGAAATCGCCCGTCGCGGCGAGCTCGAGCCCGGCCTCGGTCTCCTTGAAGATCGCCAGGTCGTAGGTGATGCTCGAGGTGCCGAGGCGGGCGATGCGCAGCCCGACCTTGAGCTGGTCGGGAAAGCTCACCGAGCCGTGGAACCGGCACCCGGTCTGGGCGACGACGCCGAGCGCGGGCAGTTCGGTGATGTCCATGCCGGTGGCACGCATCAGCCAGGCGTTCACCGCGGTGTCGAAGTAGGAGTAGTAGGTCACGTTGTTCACGTGGCCGTACTGGTCGTTGTCGGCCCACCGGGTCGGCATCGGCCACAGAACGGGATAGCTCACGCTGTCATCATGCAGCATGGCCCGGCTCAGGCCGAAGACGACAGCGCGGCCACGTTCCCCTGCCGATGGTCACGCGGGCTCACCCCGAAGTGCCGCTTGAACGCGGTGCTGAGCGCGAAGGCGCTGCCGTAGCCGACCTGGTGGGCGATGGCCTCGACCGTCGCGTCGGACTCGGCCAGCAGGTCGGCGGCCAGCGACAGCCGCCATTCGGTCAGGAACGTCATGGGTGGCTCGCCGACCAGTTCGGTGAACCGGCGGGCCAGCGCGGCCCTGGACATGCCGACCGCCTCGGCCAGCGCGACCACCGTCCACGGGTGGGCCGGATTGTGCTGGAGCAGGCGCAGGGCCTTGCCGACCAGCGGATCGCTGTAGGCGTGATACCAGGCGGGGGCGTCGTCGCGGGCGAACCAGGCGCGCAGGGCGGCGATCAGGACCAGGTCGAGCAGGCGGTCCAGCACCGCGGTCTGCGCGGGCAGGTCCTTGGTGGCCTCGTCGACGAGCAGATCGAGCAGGCGGGTGTCGAGATCACCGCGCGGCAGCACGGCGACCTGCGGCAGTGCCCGCAGCAGCCGCCTGCTCACCGCGCCGGCGGATTCGTAGGTGCCGGTGACCATCAGCGTCTCGCCGTCGGAGTCGGTGCCCCACTGCCGGACACCGAGACTCAGTGTCTCGCACAGGATCTCACCATCGGGAGTGGTGGTGACCTGGCCCGGCTGGATGATGATCTGCGGGTCGGTCGCCGGATCGTCGGCCACCGTATACGGCTGCGGCCCACGGAATATCGCGACATCACCCGCGCCGAGCTGCCGTGGCGGCTGGGAATCGGTACTGACCCAAGCCTTTCCACGGATCATCGCGAGCACCGTCAACGGCGCCTCGTCCTGGATCCGCAGTGACCACGGCGGGTTCAGCAGCGAGCACATCAGGAACGCGCCGCGCGCCCGCGGCCCTTCGAGCAGTCCGGCCAACGCATCCACATCGTCCACAGTAGACGACCGCGCATGTTCGCGAGCGGCACGACGATGTTGCCCGAGGCCGCTGGACGATGTACTTATCTCATGACAAACACCGCTTCCCACCAGCAGCTTTTCCTCGTCACCGGCGGCACCGGCAAGACCGGCAGCCGCGTCGCGGCGCTCCTCGAGGCCGCGGGCCACCCGGTCCGGCTCGGCTCGCGGACCGCCGCGATCCCGTTCGACTGGACCGATCGGGCCACCTGGGGCCCCGCCCTCGCCGGTGTCGATTCCGTCTACCTGTCCTACCAGCCGGATCTCGCCGTCCCCGGCGCGCCGGATGTCATCCGCGCGTTCACCGCGGCTGCCGCGGCGGCGGGCGTGAAAACGGTGGTCCTGCTGTCGGGCCGCGGCGAGCCCGAGGCGCGCGAATGCGAAGAGATCGTGGAGAATTCGGGCCTGGCCTGGACCGTGGTGCGCTGCGCCTTCTTCGCGGAGAACTTCAGCGAGGGCGCGTTCCTCCCCGACGTCCTCGCCGGCGCGGTCGCGCTGCCCAACGGCGATGTGCCCGAACCGTTCGCGCACGCCGACGACATCGCCGAGGTCGCCGTGGCCGCGCTCACCGATCCCCGGCACGCGGGCGAGATCTACGAGATCACCGGCGCGCGGGCGCTGACCTTCGCCGAGGCCGTGGGCGAGATCGCCGCCGCCAGTGGCCGCGAGATCGCGTTCATCCCGGCCACCCGCGCGGAATTCGTTGCGGCCCTGAGCGAGTACCAGGTCCCCGACGACGTGATCAGCCTGCTCGACTACCTCTTCGGCACCATTCTCGACGGCCGCAACACCCCGACCGCCGACGGCGTGCAGCGCGCACTGGGCCGGGCACCCCGCGATTTCAGCGAGTACGCCAAGGAAACCGCCGCCACCGGGATCTGGACGCCCCAGGAGTGAGCCGGGCGCCCGATCACCACGCGCCGACCGCTCGCGGCGCGTGGTGATCTCGGTCCGCCCGCGTCCGGCATCGGGCGCGGGTACCGTCGAATCGGTGACTCCAGCGACGATCGACCGCGAACTCCGGCTGGCCAGGGCCGCGGTGTTCGGCGTTTTCACGCTGAACGGTTTCCTGCTGGCCATGTGGGTGGTCCACATTCCGGCGATCACCGACCGGACCGGAGTGTCGTCCTCGCTGCTCGGGATGTTCGTGCTGCTGCTGGCGGGGGCCGCGATCGTGGGGATGCGGCTCGCGGGCCCGGCGGCCGACCGGTTCGGCAGCCGCACCCTGGTCGCGGTCGCCGCGACCGCCATCTCGGTGACGGTGCTCGGTCCCGCGCTGGCGACCGGCCCGGTGAGCCTGGCGATCGCGCTGGCCTGTTTCGGACTCGGCAACGGCGCGCTCGACGTCTCGATGAACACCCAGGCGGTGCACGTCGAACGGGCCTATCACCGGCCGATCATGTCGGCGTTCCACGCCATGTTCTCCGGCGGCGGGTTCGCGGGCGCGCTGGTCGGGGCCGCCACCCAGCGCCTCGGCTGGTCACCGCAGCTGACGCTGACCATCGCGGGGATCGCGGGCCTCGCCGTCACCGTAGTGCTTGTGCCACACCTGATTCCGCACCACCGGTCCGATCCGGGCTCGCGGCCGGAGCACTACGACTCCGACCGCGCGCACGACGCGGACCCGGCACCCGAGCCGACGCGGACGCACGCCACCGCGCGCGCCCGAACAGTGCTCTCCCTCGGTGTGATCGCCTTCGTGCTGCTGCTCGCCGAGGGCGTCGCGGCCGACTGGAGCGCCCTCCAGGCCCGCGAGCACCTGGACGTGTCCGAATCCGACGCCGCGCTGGCGTTCGGCGCCTTCTCCGCGACCATGACCCTGGGCCGGTTTCTGGCCGACCGGGTGAGCGGGGCGATCGGCCCGGTCGCCATCCTGCGCTACGGCAGCCTGCTGGCCGCGGCCGGTTTCGCGGTGGTCATCGCCTCGCCGTGGTTGCCGCTGACCCTGGTGGGCTGGGCGATGTGCGGTCTCGGACTCGCCGGCGGCGTGCCCCAGATCTTCACCGCCGCAGGCAATCTCGGCGGCACCACCGCCGCCACCGACATGTCGCGGGTCTTCACCATCGGCTACCTCGGACTGCTCGCCGGACCCGCCGTGATCGGCTGGCTGACCGCGCTCGTCCCGCTCACCGCGGCGCTGGCGGTGCCGCTCGTGCTCACCCTCGCCTGCGCCGCGCGAGCCGAGGTCGTCAGTCGGTGAAGGTGATCCGGACCGACATCGGCGTGCTCTGCAACGCGCGGAAGGTCGCCGCGGTCAGCCCGGCGAAGACCGGATTCGGCGCGAAGCTGCGCGCCCGCGCGACGACATCGTCGGCCGGACGCAACTCCGCGACTCCGGTGCGCCACCGAGTTCCCTGCCGGACACGGACTTTCGGTTCGGCACCGATATTGGCCGCCCAGCCCGACCTGGTGCCGTGCTGACTGATCACCCACGCGCCGGTGTCGTCGAACGACACCGACACCGGGACCACCCTGGCCTGGCCGGACTTGCGGCCGGTCGTCTCCAGGTCGGTCGCGAACGAGGTGCGGATGCCGATCCGGCCCAGCGCGCGGACCGTCGGATTGGCGAGATAGCGCCCGACCGCGCGTTCGAACCGGAACTTGCGCAGGGCCGGGTCCTTCGATGGCTGGGTCACGGTCGAACTCCTTCTGCTCCGGAACGCGTCGACACCGTGGTGTTTCAGCATGGCCGCCGCCGTGAGCCACGGCGTGCGGTCGGGGTCGGGGTCGGCGCCCGCGCCGAGGCGATGCAGCTGGTCGGTGTGCCACTGCAGGTCGAGGGCGCCTTCGAGACTCTTGACATTGGGCAGCGTCGCCACCCGCGCGGGCAGGCCGAGCGAGATGCTCGGCGAGTGCAGGCGCTCGGTGCGCTGGTGCAGGATCTCGGCGGCCGCGCCGGGATGGACCGCGCTGGGCCGCCCGAGGCCGACCACATCGCACTCCCCCGACTCGACCGCGTCGAGCATGGCGAGGCGGGACCGGAACCCGCCGGTGACGGCCAGCGGCACCGCGCCCGCGGCCGCCCGCACCGACCGCGCGTACTCGAGGAAGTACGCCTCGCGCGCCACGGTGCTCGCCGAGCGAGACACCGGCCTGCCCATCATGGCGGGCGATTCGTAACTGCCGCCGCTGATCTCGATCAGGTCGAGCCGTTCGGCCGCGAGGCGCCGCACCACCGCGCGCGACTCGTCCTCGGTGAAGCCACCGCGCTGGAAGTCGGCGGAGTTGAGCTTGATCGCGACCGCGAAGGACGGCGACACCTCGGCCCTGATCGCGCGGACCACCTCCAGCACGAACCGCGAGCGCCGCTCGGGATCGCCGCCCCAGCGATCGTCGCGCTGATTGGCCAGCGGCGAGAGGAACTGGGAGACGAGATAGCCGTGCGCGCCGTGGATCTGCACGCCGTCGAAGCCGGCCCGCTCGGCGATTCGCGCGGTGGTGGCGAAGCGGTGCACGATGTCGACGATCTCGGCGTCGGTGAGCGCGCGCGGCGCGGGAATGCCGGGGAGGCCGAGGCCGATCGCCGACGGCGCCACCGGCTGCGCCGCGGTCATCAGCGGATTCGCCTGGCGGCCGGGGTGATTGATCTGCATCCAGACCCGGGCGCCCGCCCCGGTCGTGTGGGCCGACCAGCGGCGCAGGTCGTCGAGGTGGCGCTCGTCCTCGACGACGACATTGCCCGGTTCGCCGAGATGCCTGCGGTCGACCATGACATTGCCGGTGACCACGAGGCCGAAGCCGCCGGTGCCCCACCGGCGGTAGAGCCGGTCGAGGCGTTCGTCCGGCCCGGCCTCCGGATTGCCGAGGCCCTCGCTCAGCGCAGCCTTCATCAGCCGGTTGCCGAGCACCTGGCCGCAGGGCAGGGCGAGCGGGTCGCTCAGGGCTGTCATCGTCGGTTCCTCCACGGATCGCGCCCACTACACCGATCGGTGTACTTGCTCGAACGGTAGTACACCGATCGGTATACTTCAATCGAACCGACCGAAAGGACGTCGAATGGCCGCACGCGACGGACTCGTGCAGAGCGCGATCGATCTGGTCCGCCGCAACGGCGTGACCGGGACCGGCGTCGCGCAGCTGCTCGACCACAGCGGGCTCTCCCGCCGGACGATCTATCTGAACTTCCCCGGCGGCAAATCCGAGCTGATCACCGAGGCCACCCGGGTCGCCGGGCGGGCGATGACGACGCTCATCGAGACGTTCAGCGCGAACGCCAAACCGGAGACCACCATCGCCTCCTTCGCCGACGCGTGGAAACACGTCGTGGAGTCCAGCGACTTTCTGGCCGGCTGCCCGGTCGTCGCCGCGGCGCTGGGCCGCTCGGAATCCCCGTCGGCGGCCGACGCCGCGGGCGAGGCCTTCACGGACTGGGAGCAGGCCCTGGCGACCCGGCTGCGCGCGGAGAACATCGCCCCCGACACCGCCCGATCGCTGGCGACGACCGTCATCGCCACGATCGAGGGCGCGGTGGTGATGTCACTGGCCAAGCACAGCACCGAGCCGCTCGACCGCGTCGGCGCCCATCTCACCGAACTGATCAGGGCGCATACCCCGGCGTGACCGTCACAGGTACATGCCGACCTCGGCCGCGTCCTGAGTGACCGACTGGATCTGGATCTCGCCGTCGCGACGGGCGACCAGCTCCGCCAGCGTCGCGCCCGCACGACCGATCGGGTCGCCCGGCGGGCAGTCCTGGGCGGCGAGCCAGTCCCTGGCCTCGGCGGGTGAGAGGCGGCCGACCTCGATCTGGGCCAGGCAGCGGCCGGGGCGCACGACCGCCGGGTGCAGCCGGGACAGGTCCTCGTTGGTGGTGACCGCGATCAGTACGTTGCGGCCCTGCCCGAGCATGCCGTCGGTGAGGTTGAGCAGGCGCGACAGCTTCTGTCCCGCGGCCTCTTTCGCCTCGCCGCGGATGAGTTCGTCGCAGTCCTCCAGCACGAGCAGGCGCCAGCGGCTGCCGTCGTCGCCATCGGCGCCCGCGGCCACCTCCATGAGATAGCCGGGATTGCTGAACAATTCTTCGGGATCGACGACGCAGTCCACCTGACACCACGACGACCACGCCCGCGCGAGCGCGCGCAACGCGGTGGTCTTGCCGGTGCCCGGCTCGCCGTGCAGCAGCACCAGCCTGCCCCGGATCTCGGCGACCTCGAGGGCCATCAGCCGATCCATGCTCGCCGCGACCGGCGCGGCGTAGTTGCCGCGGATCTCCGCCCAGGCGGGCGCGCTGATCTGGCGGCGCCTGCGCAACGGCCTGCGGACATCCATGTGCCAGAAGCCCATCTCCACGGTGGCGCCGGCGCCAGGGGGCTGCACGGCGTCGGCCGTGGCGGCGGCCAGCACCTCGACGGCGAGTTCGTCGCTGACCGCGGTCACCTCGACCGTGGCCGACCCGCCCGCCCAGCGCACCGCCCGCAGCGACCAGCCCTCGCCTTCGACCAGCAGGGCGCTGCTGTCGTCGTCGGCGACCGAGCGCACGATCCGCGAGTCCGCCGGGCGCAGTGGCGCGTCGGGCCGCACCCGGTCCAGGTGCGCCTGGCGGGCGAAGGACTGGTCGCCGCGCAGGAACGGCGCGAGCGCCAGCGCGTCGATCGCGTCGCGGGTGGAGTAGGTGGAGTCGATGGCCGCCGACCACGGAAACCGCTCGCCCGGATCGTCCGGCTGACGCGGCGGATCGACGAGCCTGAGCTGTTCGTTACGTGTGGACACCGCGCCCATCCTCGCGGCACCGGCCCGGCAATGTCCAATGACTTCTGGGCCCGCGGATCGGCCGCGACGCCGAAAAACGCCTGGCACATGCGGTCGATCCGTCGGTAACGTCGGGGTCGTGACGTCCACGCAGCGCGAGCAGGCCGCAACCGAACCCACCGCGACGGCCGGGCTCAAGGAGTGGATCGGGCTGGCGGTGCTCGCCCTGCCGACGCTGCTGATCTCGATGGACCTGAGCGTCCTCTATCTCGCCATCCCGCAGATCAGCGAGGCGCTGCAACCGAGCAGCTCCCAGCTGCTGTGGATCCTCGACATCTACGGCTTCCTGGTCGCCGGCTTCCTCATCACCATGGGCACCGTCGGCGACCGGATCGGCAGGCGCAAGCTGCTGATGATCGGCGCGCTCGCGTTCGGCGTCGCCTCGATCGTCGCCGCCTACTCCACCAGCGCGAACATGCTGATCGGCACCCGGGCGCTGCTCGGCATCGCGGGCGCGACGCTGATGCCGTCGACCTTGGCGCTGATCCGCAACATGTTCCACGACGACCGCCAGCGCACCACCGCGATCAGCGTGTGGATGACCAGCTTCATGATCGGCATGGTGATCGGTCCGCTGGTCGGCGGGGCGATGCTGGAGAACTTCTGGTGGGGCTCGGTGTTCCTGGTCGCGGTGCCGGCGATGGTGCTGCTGCTGGCGACCGGGCCGATCCTGCTGCCCGAGTACAAGGACCCGAACCCCGGCAAGCTCGATGTGCTCAGCGCGCTGCTGTCGCTGCTGTCGGTGATGGCCGTCATCTACGGCATCAAGGAGCTGGCCAAGGACGGCTGGGCGGTCGACGCGCTCGCCGTGCTGGCGGCCGGTCTGGTGCTGGGCACGGTGTTCGTGCTGCGCCAGCGCCGGCTCACCGATCCGCTGATCGACCTGGGGCTGTTCGGCAATGTGCGGTTCAGTGGATCGCTGGTCGCGTTGATGGTGGCGATGCTCGCGATGGGCGGGCTATTCCTGCTGCTGTCGCAGTATCTCCAGCTGGTGCTCGGGCTGTCCGCCTTCGAAGCCGGGCTGTGGACCGTGCCGCAGGCCGCTGCGATGGTCGTGGCCGCCGGGGTGGTGAGTGCCCTCGCGCCGCGGGTGCGGCCCGCCTATCTGATGGCGGGTGGTCTGGTGCTCGCGATGGCCGGATACGCGCTGTTCACCCAGCTCTCCGGTGCCGACGATCTCGCGCTGATCGTCACCGGCATGGTGGTGTTCTCGCTCGGCCTGAGCCCGATGTTCGTCCTCGGCCTCGACCTGATCGTCGGTGCGGTGGACCCGGCCCGCGCCGGTGCCGCGTCCGCGATCTCCGAGACCGGCCAGGAACTCTCGGCCGCCCTCGGCGTCGCCGTGATCGGCAGCATCGGCACGGCCGTCTACCGCGGCCAGATGGCAGGCAACCTGCCCACCGGCCTGCCGACGGAGGTCGCCCACACCGCCGAGGACACCCTGGCCGGCGCCCTCCAGGTCGCCGCCACCCTCCCCGCAGCCCTCGGCGCCGAACTCACCACCGTGGCCCGCCAGGCCTACACCCATGCCCTCCAGGTGAATTCACTCGTCGGCATCGGCCTCACCGCCATCGCCGCCACCCTGGTCCTGGTCCTGCTCCGCCACCTACCCGCCCCGAACGAAGCGAAGTCCACCCCGGACACCGAGCCCGCCTAGGCCGGGTATTCCGCGTGGACGTCACCGCCGAACAGCTTCCAGTAGAAGGCGTTCATCTTCGCCGCGGCGGGTGCGTGGCGGGCCAGGATGGCGGCGACGACAGGTGACACCTCGGCCGGGATATCCCCGGCGGCGCACCGGCGGACGTATGCGTTGCGGGCGACGGGGGCGCAGCCTGCCGGTGTCGTCACGCCGCAGATATCGGTCACCAGCCAATTGACCAGTCGCATGGCGGCGTAGTCGCCGTCGTGCGTGACGTGGCGGCGGGCGAAATCACGCTCGGCGGGCGACAGGTCGAACCGCGGTGAGGTGACCAGTCCGAAGTCGGTGAGATAGACGCGCTCCCCGTCGGCGCGCAGATTGCCGAGATGTCCGTCCATATGCAGCAATTCGCGGTCGCGCAGAAACGCCACGATCTCCGCCAGCTGCCGCTCGAAGACCACGGCCTTGCCGATCGGATCCGCGCCAAGCCACTCCGGCATCGCATACGGGATGTATTCACTGAACAGGACCAGGCTCGACGTGGCCGCTGCCAGTGCTTCCAGACGTTTCCGCACCTCGGGCGACCCGCCCTGCGCGGCGACCACCGTGTCGATATCGGCGTGTTCGGCCGCGACCGGCGCCCGTCCGGGCAGCACCCGCCAGTGATGAAGCATCGGGAACGCCTGGGTCTCCCCCGCCAGAACCCCTTCGGTGGCAACGATATTCGCGGCGAGCTCGCGCCAGGCATTGAAACTCGGGCCACCCACGCCGTAGTGACAGAACATCGGCAGCTCGAACAGATTCGCGGTGGAACCCCGGTTCGCCAGCTCCCGATCGGTCAACGGAATGCGCTTGGTGAATACCGGCACGCCGTCGATTTCGGCAACCGCCGCACCGCCACCCACTCCCACACCGACGACCTTGCCGGCGTCCACGAGCTCAGCGAGCTCGAAGTCGTTGCGGGAAGACAGAAATGCCGCGAGTCTCCAGTGGCGCTCGCTCCTGACGTCTGTCATCTCCCGATTGTGCCGGGCCGCCGTCGGTTTCAGCACGACCCGCCGGAAGTCCGGCGCGCGCTCGCCGAGGCGAGTTGTGCTCGGCAAGCCTGCTGGATCTCACGTTCGAGCTGGTCGCGCGGTCGCCCCCAACCCGCTGTCCACTCGTCCGCGAGCTCGTATATCCAGCCGAGCGGCAGGTTCAGGATGCTCGCGTCGAAGTCGGATCGGTGCACGATCTCGTAGACCTTGTCGAGCACCCAGAATTCGGTGGCCCGGTCGGCGGCGAGCATGCGGGCCAGGTCGGTGAAGGCCACCTGGGCCGCGGCCGCGGCCGAGCAGGGGACGGTCGTGGCGCAGTCGGCCAGCGCCGCGGGCAGGATGTCGAGGATCTCGTGGTGCTCGGTGCCGCCCAGACCGGCCAGGTCACGGAGGGATTCACCGTCGTGGCCGTCCACGAGCCAGTACGCGGCCCAGAGCGGGATCCGCTCGGACGGGACGGTGCCGAGCGCTACCCACGCGGCGACCAGTCCCGGGGCGGGGATCTCGCCGGGATCGGAGGTGGACCTGTCACGCATGCCGCCATGATGCCCAACCGGTTCGGCTCGCGGCCAGCGGATTTCGGCCGAACCCGGAGACGACGGGATCCCGCCCGATGCAGATCGGGCGGGATTCGTCGTCTCGTCGAGTTGTCCCCTCCACGAGCGTTCTCGGTGCGCCTACTTGGCGGGCGCCTGGTTCGGCATCGGGGAGTTGATGGTGGTGAAGTACTGGACCGCGGCCATGATCGCGACGGGGGCGGTGATGAAGATCTGGCCGGCGAGGGTGCCCAGGGCGCCGATGGCCATGATGCCCGCGATGCAGCCGACGGCCGCGGCCGGGATGAACGGGCCGAACATGCCGACGATGGTGGCCGAGGCGATGGTGGCGCCCGCGATGCCGCCGAGCACGCAGCCGACGGCGCCGCCGCCGAGGCCGCCGACCAGGGTCGCGATGCTGGCGCCCAGGGAGATGGTGCCGGTCATGCGGCTCCAGGCGGCCTGCTCACGGTCGTACTCGCTCTTCCACGGCGCCTTGTCCTCGAAGGGCAGCGCGACCGGCTTGTAGGTGGCGTGCGCCAGGTCGAACTGCGGGGTCAGGGTGGCGGTGCGGCCGGAGATGTCGGCGGCGATCGGGAAGACGAAATCGTCGACGCGGAAGGACAGTTCGCTGCCGGCGACCGTGTCGCCGTTCGCCGCCTTGATCTTGAACACGCCGTCCTCGACCACCATCGAGCCCGCGTCGGTACCGATGATCGTGGCGGTCTCGGTCGTGGTCGCGGTGTAGTTGATCGGCGCGTTCGGGTCCGCGGCCGGTGCCGCGTGGCTGGTGCCGGCCGCGATGCCGAGGGCAACGCTGACGGTGGAAGCCAACAGGGCGAACTTGGTGATTTTCACGGGGGTGAGCCTTTCGTGTTCCTCGTGGTGAGCTGCGCGGCGCAGAAGCTGCGGACCGAACGAACCGAGACCATAGCTAGGTAAGCCTCACCTATCAAGACCTTGCTTAGGCTAACCTCCTGTGAGACAGATTCGGACGCGAGAGAGAAACCCCTGATGAAGAGTCCGCGGTTGTGCGGGTGGTTGCTGGCGGTATTCGTGCTGGTCGCGGCATGTTTGCTCAGCCTGCTCATCGGCACGAAATCGATTCCGGTCGGCGAGGTCTGGCTGGCGTTGACCGGGACCTCCACCACACCCGACCACGTGACGGTGATCGAGTACCGCGTCCCCCGCACCCTGCTCGGCCTCCTCGCGGGTCTGGCACTGGGCGTCGCGGGCTGCTTGATGCAGGGTCTGACCCGGAATCCACTGGCCGATCCCGGCCTGCTCGGCGTCAACGCGGGCGCGGCTTTCGCCATCACCATCGCGGTCGGCCTGCTCGGCGTGAGCGATCTCACGTCGTATGTCTGGTTCGGATTCGCCGGTGCGGCACTGGTTTCCGTCGTCGTCTACCGGCTCGGCACCGCGGGACGCACCGGCACCGACCCGGTCCGCCTCACCCTGGCCGGCGTCGCCGCCACCGCCGTGCTCAGCGGACTCACCCGGGGCCTGATCCTGGTGGACCCCAAGGCCTTCGACGAGATGCGCCGCTGGGACTCCGGTTCGCTGGCCGGGCGCGGCTACGAGATCGTCGCGGGCGCGACACCGTTCATCCTGGTGGGGCTGGTGATCGCCGCGCTGTGCGCGCGGTCGCTCAACGCGGTCGCGCTCGGCGACGATCTGGCGCAGTCGCTGGGCGTGCACGTCTCCCGGACCCGGCTGTGGACCGCGCTCGCCCTGGTGCTGCTGTGCGGCACCGCGACCGCCGCGGTGGGCCCGGTCGCCTTCGTCGGCCTGGCCGTTCCGCACATCGCCCGCTGGCTGGTCGGCCCGGATCAGCGCTGGATCTTCGCGTATTCGCTGGTGCTGGCGCCGATCCTGGTGCTCACCGCGGATGTGCTGGGCCGCCTCATCATCCGTCCCGACGAAGTCCCCGCCGGCCTGATCACCGCGTTCCTCGGCGCGCCGGTGCTGATCTGGCTGGCCCGCCGCGCGAAGGTAGGTGCCGCCGCATGAGCGCCGGAATCGATTTCGGCCGCACCATGCTGGTCGTGCGCCCGCCCAAGCTGGGCATCACCGCCCGGATCGGGGTGCGCACGATCGTGGTGTGCGCCGTGCTGCTGGTGATCTCGTTCGCGACCGCGGTGCTGGCCCTCGGCAGCGGCGACTACCCGATCCCGCCGCTGCGGGTGCTGCGCGCGCTGTTCATCGGCGACGAGCGGTTCGACCGGCTGGTCGTGTGGGACTGGCGGCTGCCGCGCATCCTGCTGGCCCTGGCGCTGGGCGCCGCGCTCGGCGTGAGCGGCGCGATCCTGCAATCGGTGACCAGGAACCCGCTGGGCAGTCCCGACATCATCGGGTTCAACACCGGCGCCTACACCGGCGCGCTGATCGTCATCCTGACCCTCGGCGGCGGGAACTTCCAGACCGCGGCGGGCGCGACCATCGGCGGACTCGGCGCCGCGCTGGTGATCCACCTGCTCGCCTTCCGGCACAACGTGACCGGCTTCCGGATGATCATCGTCGGCATCGGCGTGAGCGCCATGCTCGCCTCGGTCAACACCTGGCTGATCATGCGCGCCGACCTGGACGCGGCCATCGCCGCGGCGGCCTGGGGCGCGGGCTCGCTCAACGGACTGTCCTGGCCGCAGGTCGCGCCGACGATGCTGATCCTGGCCGTGCTGGCGTTCGCGCTGATTCCCGCCGCGCCCCGGTTGCAGATCCTCGAACTCGGCGACGACACCGCGCGCGCGTTCGGCCTGAACGTGAGCAAGGCGACCGGCTGGCTGATCGCGCTCAGCGTCGCGTTCACCTCGGTGGCGACGGCGGTGGCCGGGCCGATCGCCTTCGTCGCCCTCGCCGCGCCGCACCTGGCGCGCAAGCTCACCCGCACCCCGTCGATCGCGCTGGTGCCCGCGGCGGTGATGGGCGCGACCCTGCTGATCACCTGCGACTGGATCGCCCAGCACGCGTTCGCGCCGACCACCGTGCCGGTCGGCATCGTCACCGCCTCGGTCGGCGGCCTCTACCTGGCGTATCTGCTGGTCGCCGAAGCGCGACGGAACTAGGGAAAGCGACATGAACGACTCTCACGCCTCGCGACTGCGCGCCGACCGGGTCCGCCTCGGCTACAAGGGCACCACGATCAGCGATCAACTCTCGGTCGACATCCCCGACGGCGCGTTCACCGTGATCATCGGCCCGAACGCCTGCGGCAAGTCGACCCTGCTGCGCGCGCTGGCCCGGCTGCTCACCCCCGAGTCCGGCACCGTGCTGCTCGACGGCAAGCCGGTCACCGGCTATCCGGCCAAGGAATTCGCCAGGCAGGTCGGCCTGTTGCCGCAGACCTCGACCGCGCCGGACGGCATCCGGGTCGCCGATCTCGTCGCCCGTGGCCGCTATCCGCACCAGACGCTGCTGCGGCAGTGGTCCACGGCCGACGAGGAGGCGGTGGCGGCGGCGATGGCGGCCACCGGTGTCGCCGAACTGTCGGCGCGACCGGTCGAGGAGCTGTCCGGCGGTCAGCGCCAGCGGGTGTGGATCGCCATGGTGCTCGCCCAGGACACCCCGATCGTGCTGCTCGACGAGCCGACGACCTACCTCGACATCGCCTATCAGATCCAGCTGCTCGACCTGTGCCGCACGCTGAACCGCGAGTCGGGGCGCACGGTCGTGGCCGTGCTGCACGACCTCAACCACGCCTTCCGCTACGCCGATCACCTGATCGCCATGCGCGACGGCCGGATCGTGGCGCATGGCGTGCCCACGGAGATCGTCACGGCCGAGCTCGTGCACGAGGTGTTCTCGCTGCGCTGCCGGATCGTCGACGACCCGGAAACCGGGACACCGCTGGTGGTTCCACTGGCCGAGGACGCCGCCCAGGTGCGCTGAGCGCCGCACGGCGAGATCGTTCGCAGACGTAGCTATTCCACAATAAGTTAGTTTAGGCTAACCTATCTCTTTGTGCCTGGATTCGCCGGATCATCCGGTGGTTCACGGGCGAATGTCAGTGCGGGCGAAGGGAGTTGCCGTGCCAACGGCGAAGCGGGGAGACACGATGACCGACGGTCTCGGGTTGCCACTGACCGGACCACAGCTCGGCATCTGGAACGCCCAGCGCTTCGACCCCGACTCCGGCCGGTACCTGGTCGGCGAGGTACTCGAGATCACCGGCGACACCCCGATCGATGTCGAGCTGCTGGCCGAGGCGATCCGGCGCACCGTCGCCGAGGCGGAGAACATGCGGCTGCGGTTCCGGGAAACCCCCGAGGGCCCAAGGCAATTCGTCACCGAGGCCGAGGCCGAGCTGCGGCCGACCGTCGATCTGCGGGCGGCCGCCGAGCCGATGGCGCTGGCCTACGAGGCCGTCGCGCTGGAACGGCACGAGGCCGCCGAGCGGTGCCGCGGCATGGTCGACCGGCAGCTCTACAACTACACGCTGATCCGGGTCACCGATTCGGTCGTCTGGTGCGTGCAGCTGTACCACCACCTCATCGTCGACGGCTACAGCGCCGCGCTGCTGTCGCGCCGGGTCGCCGCGCACTACACCGCGCTGCGGCGCGGAAAGCCCGCCCCGAAGCGCACTTTCGGCACGATCGCCGAGCTGGTCGCGGAGGAGCGGACCTATCGGGACGGCCCCGAATTCACCGCCGACCGCGACTACTGGCGCGATCAGCTCACCCCGTGGCCCGATCTCGACGGGCGCGGCCGCCACCTCGGCGGCGCGGTGGAGCGGACCATCCGCGCCGAGACGGCGCTCTCCGCCGAGACGCTGGCCCAGCTGCGGGAGGCCGCCGACCGGCACGGCATCACCTGGGCCGACGCGCTCGTCGCCTGCTACGCCGCCTTCCTGCATCGCCTGCTCGGCACCGGCGACGTGGTGATCTCCATGCTGCTGATGGGCCGGGTCGGCCGGGCCGCCCTGCGCACGCCGTCGATGGCGGTCAACGTGCTGCCGCTGCGGGTCCGGGTCACCGCCGGTGACCGGCTCGGCGAGCTCGGCCCGCGCATCGCCGACACCCTGCGCGAGATCCGCTCCCACCAACGCTACAGCGGCGACGACCTGGCCCGGGATTTCCACGGTCACGGCGCGGGCGAGCTGCTGCACGGCATCGGCATCAACCTCAAGGTCTTCGACTTCACCCTCGACTTCGACGGCGCGCGCGGCGTGCTGCGCAATGTGGCCGGTGGCCCGCCCGAGGATCTGAGCCTGACCGTCACCCCGCTGCCCGACGGCACGGTGCTGCTCGGCTTCGAGTCCGACGCGCGGTCCAACGACGCGGCGATGGTGCGGCGGCGGATCGCCGGCTTGACCCGGGCGATCACGGGCTTCATCGGGTCGGACAAGACCGCGGTGGGGGCGCTGGAGTTGCTCGATGCCGAGGAACGGGAGCGGTTGCTGCTGGATCGGGCGGTCTCCCTGCGGCTCGATCCGGTTCCGTCGCAAGATGATTCGCCGCGCGGCGGACCTGTCCTCGCGACACAGACGGTCGACCCGGTCATCGGCGGCGCAGTAGCCGCTGCCCGCGCCGACGACACCCAGCCTCCGTGTCCGGGCGTTGCCAACGACGCCCAGCCATCGCACCCGAACATCGCCGACGACACCCAGCCATCGCGCCCGGACGTTGCCGACGGCGCGTGTGCCACGGTCCAAGCCGAACTCGTCACGGGCCTGCTCGATCGGGCACTCGCCGACCATTCCTCCGCCGTCGTGCTCAGCTCGGCGACCCGCCGCTACACCGGGGCCGAACTGGCGGACCGGATCGACCGGCTCGCCGGGTACCTGCACGACGCGGGCGTCGGCCCGGACACGATCGTCGGGCTCGCGCTCCCCCGCGACGTGGAGTTCGTGGTCGCCCTGCTGGCGGTGTGGCGGGCGGGCGGCGCGTATCTGCCGTTGGATCCCGAGCATCCGGTGGCGCGCCTGCGCGCGACGATCGACGATGCCGCACCCGTCCTGGTCCTCGGTTCGGCGGGACTGGCGGCCGAGCTCGGCGACGATGTCGTCGCGCTCGACGATCTCGACGACCAGCTCGATCGGCACCCGGGCCTCGCGGCCGAAGTCGCGTTGCGCCCCGACCACGCGGCCTACGTGATCTACACCTCCGGGTCGACCGGCCGGCCGAAAGGCGTTGTCGTGTCGCACGGCGCGCTCGCCGGGCTCGTCGCGGCACATCGCGCCGGCATCTACGGCGCGGCCGCGCGGCGGGCGGGCGGTCGGCGGCTCACCGTCGCCCACACCACCTCGTTCGCGTTCGACGCGTCCCTCGACCCGCTGCTGTGGCTGGTCGACGGTCATCGAATCCACCTCTACGACAGCGAAACCCGGCGCGATCCCGGCGCGCTGGTCGCAGCGTTCGCGCGCGACGGCATCGATGTCGTCGACGGCACCCCGACGCTGGTAGCGGCCCTGCTCGAGCACGGGCTCGCCACGACTCCGCCCGCCCCCGACGGCTCGCGAACGCCCGACACTCCGATGATGTCCGACGACCTCACCACGACGGAGCGACCGGCGGCGATCGGCGTCAGCGAGCCCGCCGAAGGATCGACGCCGGCTTTCCGCGCCGCAGCGCGGAGACCCGACGCGACAGTGACGCACGCCGTGGCGCCGGTGCTCGACCCGGCCGTTTCGGCGCAGCGGCCCACACTGATCGTCGTCGGCGGGGACGCCTGTTCGGCGGAACTGTGGAGCGCGCTGGACCGAGCCGGGGTCGCGGCGGTCAACATGTACGGGCCGACGGAGGCCACCGTCGATGTGCTCGGTGCGCCGATCGACGGCGACGGGCCCCGCATCGGGCTACCGTTGACGGGCTCGCGGGTACACCTGCTGGACAACGGTTTACAGATCGTGGCGGACGGTCAGGTCGGCGAGTTGTATCTGGCCGGACCTCAGCTGGCCCGGGGCTACCTGGGCAGATTCGCTACCACCGCGGGGGCTTTCGTCGCCGATCCCTACGGTCCGCCCGGTGCGCGGATGTACCGGACCGGCGACCGGGCACGCTGGGTGCCCGGCCGCGGCTACGAGTACCTCGGTCGCGTCGACAATCAGGTGAAGATCCGTGGACACCGGGTCGAACTCGGTGACGTGGCGGCGGCCCTGGCCGGTCTGCCCGAGATCCGTTCCGCTGCCGCCGATATCCGCGAGATCGGCGGTCGGCCCGCCCTGATCGGCTACGTGGTCGCGGCACCCGGTCTCGATACCGCGGCGATCCGTACCCGCTTGGCCGACCTGGTGCCCGAGCACATGGTGCCCGCCCGCCTCGTCGTCCTGGACGAACTGCCGAGCACGGTCAACGGCAAGCTCGACCGCGCCGCCCTGCCGGACCCGGCCGCCGACACCGTCGGCAGGCTTCCCGAGACCCGTGCCGAACATGCTGTCCACGAGGCGATCTCGACAACGCTCGGCCTAGACGCGCTCAGCATGGACGACGACTTCTTCGCCGTCGGTGGCGACAGCATCACCGCCATCACCGTCAGCAGCGCCCTGCGCGCCGACGGCCTGCCCCTGCTGCCCCAGCAACTCCTGACCCGCCGCAGCCTCGCCACCCTGGCGGCCGAGGCCGCCGCCCAGGCCACGCCGGACACGGCGGCGGCACCCGGCGGCGATCCGCGCGGCGGCTCGGCACCCCTGCCGGGTGACCCGGCACCCGGCGGCGATCCGCGCGGCGGCTCGGCACATCTGCCGGGTGATCCGGCCCCGGCGGCGACGCTCGACTCCCGTGCCACGCGAACCGCCGAGACGGCGCCAGTGGCGCGGCGGACTCCAGGTGCCCTGATCCCGTCGCTGACCGCGGCCGATCTCGACGCGCTGGCGGAAACCTACGGCCCGATCGCCGACGTGCTGCCGCTGTCACCACTGCAAGAGGGCCTGGTCTTCCACGCCCTGCGGGACGGCGCCGACGACATCTACACGATGAGGGCTCGGTTCACCCTCGACGGCGTGCTCGAGCCTGCGCGGCTCGGCGCGGCGTTCGAGGCCGTGTTGCGGCGGCATCCGAATCTCGGCGCCGCCTTCAGCTACGAGCGCTTCGACCAGCCGGTCCAGGTGGTGCCGCGCACTCCGGCGGTCGACTGGGCGGTCGAGGACCTGCGCGACAGCGCCGATCCCCGAGCGCAAGCGGACCTTTCGATTCGGCGCGCGAGCGCCGAACCGCTCGACATCGCCCGCCCGCCGCTGATCCGCGCCCGCCTGATCCGGCTCACCGACACCACCCAGTGGCTGGTCCTGGTGGCCCATCACCTGCTCGCCGACGGCTGGTCGGTGCCGACGATGGTGCGCGAAACCCTCGCCGTCTATCGCGACGAAGCACTGCCGCCCGCACCGTCTTTCGGTGACTACCTCGACTGGCTGGCCGCCCGCGACACCACCTCGACCCTGCGCTGGTGGACCGACCGGCTCACCGGCCTCTCCTGCCCCAGCGTGCTCGCCACCCCGCTCCAGCACCGCGTCGTCGAGTCGACGGACGAGTCCGGGACACCGGCGGGCACGTCGTCCGAGCACGGTGCCGTCGCCCGTCTGCGCCCGATCGGGCTGCGGGTCCCCCACATCTCCGCCGTCGCGGAAACGCTGACCGCCACCGCGAGGGCCAACGGCCTGACTATGAGCACCGTGCTCCACGGCGCGTGGGCGATGGTGCTGGCCGAGCACTTCGGGCGCACCGATGTGGTGTTCGGGACCGTGGTGTCGGGGCGGCCCGCCGATCTGCCCGGTGTCGGCGCGATGGTCGGGCTGTTCAGCAATACCGTGCCGATGCGCGTCACGCTCACCGACGGGCGGCCGGTGGCCGAGCAGTTCGCGGCCGTGCAGGACGCCTCGTTCGAGGCGCAGGCACGGGGCTATCTGGGATTGGCGACCGTCGAGCGGGCGGTGGGTCTCGGGCGGCTGTTCGACTCCCTCGTGGTGTTCCAGAACTTCCCGAAAGCCGGTCTGCTGCAACCGGACCCCCGGGGCGTGCAGGTGGTCGACGTCGAGGTGGACGGGCTGACGGACTTCCCGGTCACCGTCACCGCGCTGCCCGGTGACGAGTTCACCCTGATGCTGCACCACGATCCGGTCGCCGTGCCTGCGCCGGTCGCCGCGCGCCTGGCCGATCGGCTCGGCGCGGTCCTGGCCGCCCTGGCGACCGACCTCGGGCGCACGGTCGCCGAGGTGACCGCGGTGGCGATGCCGCCGGAGACGGTCGGCACCACCCTGGCCGACTGGACCTCGACCACCCCGATCGACCCCGACGCGCCCGCGCTGACCGCGAACGGCGTGACCCTGACCTACCGCGAGTTCGACGCGCGGGTCGCCCGGCTGGGGCACTGGCTGATCGACGAAGGCGTCGGGCCGGAAACCGTGGTGGCGGTGACGATGACGCGCGGGATCGACGCGATCGTCGCCGCGCACGCGATCTGCCGGGCGGGCGGCGTCTACCTGCCGATCGACCCGCAGAGCCCGGCCCAGCGCGCCGACCGCATCCTGCGCACGGCCGAGGCGGCGCTGGTCCTCACCACCACCGCCGACGGTTTCGGCACCGAGCGCGCGCCGGTCGTCACGGTCGACGACCTCGATCTCACCGCCTTCCCGGCCACCCTGGTCACCGACCGCGACCGGCTCGCGCCGCTGCGACCGGCCGGTGCGGCGTATCTGCTGTTCACCTCGGGTTCCACCGGTGAGCCCAAGGGCGTGAGCGTGTCGCACGCGGCGATCATCAGCACCTTCGCCTGGATGCAGCGGCGGCACCGGCTCGCGCCGGGCGACACCGTCCTGTACCGCACCGCGGCCACCTTCGACGCCTCGATGCTGGAGCTGTTCTGGCCGCTGCTGGTGGGCGCTCGGGTGCTGGCCGCGCCCGTCGAGGGACGGCTGGACCGCGATCCACACCAGATCGCCGAGCTCATGGCCCGCGAGCGGGTGAGCATGCTGCAGATGACCTCGTCGATGCTGACGGTGCTCGCCGAGGAAGCCGACCTGAGCGGTTGCACCGCACTGCGTTTCGCGGTCACCGGCGGCGAACCGTTGCCGCCGGACACCGCGCGGCGGATCCGGACGGCCACCGGCGCGAGCGTGCACAACCTGTACGGCCCCACCGAGGCCGCGGTCTGCATCACCCACCACGAGACCTCCGACGCCGACGGCGGCACCGTGCCCATCGGGGTGCCCGCGGCGGGCTCGGACGTGCGCGTGCTCGGTACCGATCTGCGCCCGGTGCCGCCGGGCGAGATCGGCGAGTTGTACCTCACCGGAGCGCAATTGGCGCGCGGCTACCTCTCCCGTCCCGGGCGCACGGCCGGGTCGTTCGTCGCCGATCCCGGCGGCACCGGCGACCGCATGTACCGCACCGGCGATCTGGTCAGCTGGGGTCCGCACGGGGAACTCGACTACGTCGGCCGGGCGGACAGCCAGGTGAAGCTGCGCGGCCAGCGCATCGAACTGGGCGAGATCGAAGCCGCCCTGCTCACCACCCCCGGTGTCGCGCACTCGGCGGTGCTCCTGCGCGAGGACACCCCCGGCGACCAGCGCCTGGCCGCCTACCTCGTCGCCAAGGCCGGCATCGCGATCGACATCGCGGCCGTGCGCGCCGCACTGCGCACCGCCCTGCCCGCCTACATGGTCCCGGCGGCCTTCGTCGTGCTCGACCGTATCCCCAGGACGGCCAGCGAGAAGATCGACCGCAAGGCCCTGCCGGTCCCTGTCTACGACTCGACCGCGGGGCCGGACGGTCTCGTGCGCACACCCGCGACGGCGCAGGGCGAGACCGCCGATCGCGCCGCGAGGTCCGGCGTAGGCGGAGCCGTCGTCCGCGACGATGCCCACGCATCCCGACAGCAGGACGCCGCCGCACGGGCGAACGGTGCGGATGCGGCCGACCTGGTGGCCGACATCCGGGCGGCGATGGCGGTGGTGTTGTCCGCCCCCGATCTCGGCGACGGCGACGACTTCTTCGCCGCGGGCGGTCATTCGCTGACCGCGGTCAGGGTCGTCGGCCGATTGCGCCGCGCGGGTTTCGACGTCGTCCTCGACGACATCTTCGAAGCGCCGACCGCTGTCGCGCTGGCGGCGCGAATCACGCACGAGGACAACGGCACCGCGTCGGGCCCGCGCCGATCCGGCGAGTCGACCGCGTGGGGAACCCGCCTCGACCATGTCCTGGAACTTCGTGCCACCGGCACGCGCGAACCCCTGTTCTGTATCCATCCGGTCGGCGGCACCGCCTGGCAGTTCGGCCCGCTCGCGGCACTGCTGCGCGCCGACCGCCCGATCGTCGGCCTGCAACTACCGAGCCTGAGCGACAGCACTTTCCAGGCCGAGACCATCGACGACCTGGCCGACCACTACCTGGCCACGATCCGCCGGATCCAGCCGCACGGCCCGTACCACCTGCTCGGCTACTCCCTCGGCGGCACCATCGCGCACGCCATCGCGGCCGCGCTGACCGCCGCGGGCGAGCGGGTCGCCTTCACCGGGCTGATCGACGCCTTCGCGCTCACCGATCTCGCCGGGCAGGCCGCCAGGGCCGCCGCCGACCCCGCCGAACTGGACCGGCTGCTGCCCGAAATCCCCGAGGACGCACCGGAACTGGCGGCGATCCTGCGGGGCGCGGCGACCACCCTGCTCGGCCTGGT
Source organism: Nocardia sp. NPDC003269 (assembly GCF_042888005.1). NCBI lineage: Bacteria > Bacillati > Actinomycetota > Actinomycetes > Mycobacteriales > Nocardiaceae > Nocardia > Nocardia sp. NPDC003269. Next base: position 35,371 of record NZ_JBIAPA010000007.1, on the reverse strand, counting down.
CACCGCGTCCACCCCGGCCGCCTACGACGCGCCGATGGCTCTGTACGCCGGCGACACCGGAACCACGCCGGGCCGCACCGACGCCCAGATCGCCGGGTGGCAGGCGGCGGGCGCCCGGCTGGTGGTGCGCAGGCTGCCCTACTCCCACTTCGAGATCGTGTCGCCCGCCGGTTGGGCCGAGGTCGCGGCACTGCTCGACACAGACCCGGCGCTCAGCGCATGAGCCTCCCGCCCAGCGCTGTTCGCCGTTCGGAAGAAATGAGGAAATCCCCGTCCATGTTCACCAACCGCTCATCGGGCCGCCTCCGCGCCGCCCTCGCCTTCCTGGTTCTCGCGCTCGTCGCGGTGCTCACCGCGTGCGGTAGCTCGGATTCCGGGTCCGCCGACACCGGCCCGCGTGAGGTGCCCTCCGCGAAGGGCCCGGTCAAGGTGCCCGCCGACCCGCAGCGCATCGTGGTGCTCAACGGCAATCTGGCCGGCTACCTCTACGACCTCGAGGCCACCGTCGTCGCGGCCGACCCGCGCCTGCTGGGCGTGCCCAACAAGCCGGGCGAGTTCCCCGCGGGCTGGGCCGAGGACGCGAAGAAGCAGGGCACGCAGGCCGTACCGTCCGGGGACAACATCAACCTCGAGTTCATCGCCGCCCAGCGCCCCGACCTGATCATCGGCGGCGGCCAGGGCTACCCGGGCCAGCAGTCGGTGAACGCCTACGACCAGCTCACCGCCATCGCCCCGACGGTGCTGCTGCCGACCGAGACCACCTACTGGCAGGACCAGCTGCGCTTCATCGCCGCGACGGTGAACAAGCCGGCCAAGGTCGACACCCTGATCGCGAACTACCAGGCCAAGCTGGCCGAGGCCAAGAGCAAGATCAAGGCCCCCGCCGGCACGACGGTCGTGATGCAGTCGATCAAGAGCCAGAAGCCGACGCTCTTCGTACCGACCGCCGCGCTGCCGACCCTGCTCTCGGAGGTCGGTTTCACCCTGGACACCCAGGTGGAGGCCAAGGCCGGTAACCCGGCCAAGGAGCAGAGCGCCGACTTCATCAGCTTCAGCCCCGAACTGCTGAACACCGTGATCGACGCGCCCGTGCTGTTCACCATCCCGCTCAGCGGCGGCCGGTCGCTCGAGGAACTGCGCGCCGACCCGATGTACGCGACGCTGCCCTCGTTCAAGGCGAACAAGGTCTTCGAACTGCCCGCGACCAGCTCGCGGCCCGACTACCGCACCGTCATGAGCACCCTCGACCTGCTCGTCGAGCGTTTCAAGTGAGGCCGGCCGTGTTCACCCGATCCTCCGGCCGCGTCCGCGCGGCCCTGGCCGTCCTGGCCGTCGCCTCGATCGCCGCGCTCACCGGCTGCGGCACGTCCGCCGACGAGGCGAAGGACACCGCCTCGGGTACGCGTGAGGTGGCCACCGCGCGCGGCACCGTCTCGGTGCCGTCCGACCCCAAGCGCATCGTCGTACTCAACGGCGCGCTGGCCGGCTACCTCTACGACCTCGACGCCCCGGTCGTCGCGGCCGATCCGCGACTGCTCGGCGTCGCCACCCCCAAGGGCGAGTTCCCGCAGGTGTGGGCCGCCGACGCGAAAGAGCAGGGCACCCAGGTCGTCCCGACCGGCGAGGACATCAATCTCGAGTTCGTCGCCGCCCAGCGGCCCGATCTGATCATCGGCGGCGGTCAGGGCTACCCGGCCCAGCAGACGCTCAACGCCTACGACCAGCTCAGCGCCATCGCCCCGACCGCGCTGATGCCGGCCACCACCACCGACTGGCAGGACCAGCTGCGCTATCTGGCCGACCTCGTCGGCCGCGGCGACCAGGTCGACGGCCTGCTCGCCAACTACCGCACCAAGCTGGCCGAGGTGAAGTCCGCCATCAAGATCCCGGCGGGCAACACCACGCTGGTGCAGTCGGCCAAGGGCGACAAGCCGGTCGTCTTCGTGCCGACGGCCTCGCTGCCGAAACTGCTGGCCGAGGTCGGTTTCGCCCTCGACACGCAGGTGAAGGCCAAGGCGGGCAACCCGGAGATGCCCGAGGCCGCCGACTACTTCTCGATGAGCCCGGAACTGCTCAACACCGTGGTCGACGCGCCGGTGACCTTCGTGGTCACCATCAACGGCGGACGCTCACTCGAGCAGCTGCGGACCGACCCGCTCTACGCGAAGCTGCCGTCGTTCACCGCGAACACGGTGTACGAGCTGCCCGCGATCAGCTCACGACCGGACTATCGCACGGTCATGAGCACCCTCGAGCTGCTGAAGGATCGTTTCAAGTGACGGCGACCGGCGGCCTGCTCCTCGACCTCAGCCCGCTGCGGGCGTCGCGCCCGTTCCGGTGCGCGTTCGCGGCGCGGCTGGTGTCGGTGCTCGGCATCGGGCTGCTCATGGTGGCCCTGCCGTTGCAGGTCTATCAGCTGACCGGGTCGAGTCTGCAGGTCGCCGGGGTCGCCACCACGACCGCGGCGGCCCTGTTCGCCGGCAGTCTCGCCGGCGGTGTGGTCGCGGACCGGTACGACCGGCGCACGGTGATCCAGTGGTCGCGCAGTGCGGCGGGCATCGGCTTCCTGCTGCTCGGCGTGAACGCCGTGCTGCCGGACCCGCTGCTGCCGGTGATCTACCTCGCCGCCGTCATCGACGGCCTCGCGGGCGGGGTCAGCGGATCGGCGCTGATGGCGATGGTTCCGGCGCTCGTCGGCCGCGAGAAGGTCGCGGCCGCGGGCGCGCTGGTGTCGCTGACCACCGACCTCGGCACCATGATCACCCCGGCGATCGCCGGGCTGCTCGTCGCGAAAACCGGTGTGGCCTCGGCCTATTTCCTGTGCGCGCTCGCGACCACGGCGACCGTCGGACTGATCACCGCGATCGGCCCGTCACCGCCGCCGGAGCGGGATCTACAGAACCCCCTGCGCGAACTGGCCGCGGGCATCACCTTCGCGGTGCGCCACGAATCCATCCGGCTGATCCTGCTGACCGGTCTGATCGCGATGCTGGTCAGCGGACCGCTGGTCCTGCTGCCCGCCTTCGCCGACGTCGAACTCCACGCGGGCCCCGGCACTCTGGGCCTGCTCTACGCGGCGCCCGGTGCGGGCGCGGTACTCGGTTCGCTCACCAGTGGCTGGATGAGCCGCGCCAATACCGGGCTGGCGCTGCTGGTTTCGCTCGCGCTCATGCCGCTCGGCGTGATCGCGGCGGGGCTGTGGTCGCACGCGGCGCTGGTGTTCCTCGGGCTCGCCGGGTTCGGCCTGGCCAGGGCCGTGAACATGGTGCTGCGCTACGCGATGTTGCAGCGCGCCGCACCGGACCACATGCGCGGCCGGATGTCGGGACTGCTGATGGTGCAGTCGGTCACCGGTACCGCGGTCGGCTCCATGGTGGCCGGTGCCGTTGGCCAATTCTTCGCTCCGGGAACGGCGCTCGTGCTCTACGGCGTCGTCGTCCTGGTACTCACCGGCCTGATGGCGCTCGCCGCCGGGCCGCTGCACAGAAAGGAACAGAGGTGAAGGATCGCAGTGCCTACGCCGCGAACATCGCCGAGGTGCTCGGCGGTGCGCACGGCGCGAAGGTCCCCTATCCGATCGGCCTGCAGGAAGTGGAGGTGATCCGCACCGCGCGGATCGGCTCCGCGCTGTTGCGGATCACCTTCGGCGGGCCCGAGCTGGCGACGTTCCACAGCTATGTCCCGGATGAGCATGTGCGCCTGATCTTCCCGTGCGAGGACGGCGTGCTGCGGCTGCCCGAACGCGACGGCACCTCGCTGGAATGGGGCACGCCGCGCCCGGTCTCGCGCGAGTACACGGTGCGCCGCCACAGCATTCCCGACGGCGAACTCGACATCGATTTCGCCCTCCACCCCGGCGGCCTCGCCTCCGACTGGGCGAGCACGGTGACCCCCGGGACCAAGGTGCACATCGCCGGTCCGCCCGGCGGCGTCGTCGTCCCGGATTCCTACGACCGGTACCTGCTCGCGGGTGACATCACCGCGCTGCCCGCCATCGCCCGCTGGCTGGAACGGATGCCGCGCACCGCGGCGGGCTGGGCGTTCATCGAGGTGGCCGACGCGGCCGAGCAGATCGCGATCGACGCCCCCGACGGCGTCGAGGTGCGCTGGCTGCATCGCGGCGCGGCCGAGGCGGGCACCAGCGACATCCTCGAGCAGGCCGTACGCACCGTGGAAGTGGCTGCCGGACAGCGGGTCTACGCCTGGGTGGCGGGCGAGGCGGGCTGCCTGCGCGGCATCCGCAAGGTGGTCCGCACCGACCTGGGCATCGGCCCCAAGGACTCGCTCATCGCCGGCTACTGGAAGCGCGGCGTCGCCGACTTCGATCGAGAGGAATGACCATGACCGACGATCAGGTGATCGGCGATGTCGCCACGGCGCTGGGTGTGGACCCGGCCGAACTCACCGCGGAGACCGATCTGCTCGACGCCGGGCTGGATTCGGTGCGCATCATGTCGCTGGTGGAGAAATGGCGGTCGGACGGTTACGCGCACATCGACTTCCCCACGCTGGCGGGCGATCCCGTGCTCGGATCATGGATCGAGCAACTGGCCTGACCGGCCCGGGGGCGGCGCGATGAGCGCGCCGCCCCCGGCGCGGTCACTGCCCGAGCGCGCCGTCGGCGAGCAGCTGCCGCAGCTCCTTGCGGCTGGTCTTGCCGACGCCGGTCGCCGGGAACTCGTCGACGACGACGACGGTGTCGGGCATCTTCCACGCCGCGACACCGCGCGCGCGGACGAACGAACGCACCGTGATCAGGGACGGCCGCACGGCCGGATCGGCGGGCTGGACGAACGCGCAGATGCGCTGTCCCAGCACCGGATCCGGGGTGCCGACGATCACCGCGTCGCGCACGTCCGGGTGCTCGAGCAGATGCGCCTCGAGCTCCTCGGCCGACACCTTCTCCCCGCCCCGGTTGACCCAGTCACCGGCTCGGCCCGCGACCACCAGGTTGCCGTCCGGGCGCACGGAGACGATGTCGCCGGTGCGGTACCAGCCCTCGGCGGTGAAGCTGCGGGCGTCGGCCTCGGGATTGTCGTAGTAGCCGCGAATCGTGTACGGCCCCTGCGTGATCAGGTTGCCGGTCGCGCCCGGTGCCACCTCGGCGCCGTGGTCGTCGACCACCGCGATCCGGTCGTGCTCGGACATCGGACGGCCCTGGGTGCCGACCACCACGTCGATCGGATCGTCGAGCCGGGTGTAGCAGACCAGCCCCTCGGCCATGCCGAACACCTGCTGCAGGGTCACGCCGAGGGCGGGGCCGACCCGGCGGGCCAGCTCCTCCTGGCAGCGCGCCCCGCCCACCTGGACCACCCGCAGGCTGGACAGATCGGGGGTGTCACCCGCTTCGGCCCGCTCGGTCCACAACCGGGCCAGCGGCGGCACCAGGCCGGTGATGGTGACGCCGAACCGCTCGATCAGCGGGAACGCCGTCGCGGGGGTCGGGTCGGGGGTCAGCGCGACGGCGCCGCCCGCCCACAGCGCGCCCAGGATGCCCGGCGAGCTCATCGGGAAGTTGTGCGCCACCGGCAGTGTCGCGAGATACACGGTGTCGCTGTCGAGTTCGCAGATCTCGGCACTGCGCCGCACGCTGTAGAGGTAGTCGTCGTGGGTGCGGGCGATGAGCTTCGGGATGCCCGTACTACCGCCGGAGAGCTGCAGGAACGCGACGGCGCTCGCCGACGGTCCCACCAGTTCGCCCGGGGTGTCCCGGAATTCGGCGATGTCGTGCACATCGGCGGACAGCTCCCGCCCCGGTTCGTCGAGCACCAGCAGCAGGTGCCGCAGGCTCGGCACCTCGGCGCGGACCGATTCGGCCAGCGCCGCGTAGTCGAAGCGCTGGTGCGTGCCGCAGGTGATCATCGCGGTCGCGGCGGCGGCGGTGGCGATCGGGACCAGCTCGGCACCGCGGTGCGCGGGCAGGCAGAACACCGGCAGCGCGCCGAGCTTGAACAGCGCGAAGATCACCTCGACGAATTCGGCGCGGTTGGGCAGCTGGACCAGCACCCGGTCGCCCGCCCCGAGGCCGAGCCGGGCCAGGCCGGTGGCGAGCGCGCTCGACCGGTGGTCGAGCTCGGCGTAGGTCCAGCTGTTCGCCGGGTCGAGCACGGCGATCCGGTCGGGTGCGGCGGCCGCGCGCGCGGCGAGCACATCGGCGAAAGTCTCACCGGTCCAACAGTTCTGCTCTCGATAGCGTTGCGCCAGCTCAGTGGGCCACGGGGTGAAGCCGGGGAGCACGGGATCGGTCAAGTCGAGCACCTCTTTCCAACGGACCTGCGGGCGTTCCCGTCGGATGTTGTGAGGGAAGGTAACCATCCGACGATGAATTCAGGTTAGGCTAACCTCATGTCAAATGGTGATCTCACCGGACGGAACGTTGTCGTGACCGGCGCGGCCGGGGGTATCGGCGCCGCGATCGCCGCCCGGTTCGCCGCCGAGGACCGGGTCGTCTCCCTGTGGGACCTCGATCCCCGGGTGCACGCGACCGCCGCCGCGCTCGCCGCTCCGCAGGACAGCGCCGGTTGCGATGACATCGACTGTCCCCCAACGGCTTCTGTGCACAGCCTGGAGGTGGACGTCAGCGACGCCGACTCCGTACGGCGCGCCTTCGACCAGCTGACCGCCGCGCACGGACCGGCCGATGTGGTGGTACACGCCGCGGGCGTCATGGTCGGCGGGAGCGCCCTCGAACTCGACGCCGCCGACTGGGCGAGGTGCCTGAGCGTGAACGCCACCGGGACCATGCTGGTCACCCAGCGCGCGGCCGCCGACATGGCCGCCGCGGGCCGGGGGTCGATCGTCGTGGTCTCCTCCAACGCCGCGGCCGCACCGCGCGTGGGCATGGCCGCCTACGGCGCCGCCAAGGCGGCCGCGACCGCCTTCACCAGGTCGCTGGCCCTGCAGGTCGCGCCGCTCGGGGTGCGGGTCAATCTCGTGTCCCCCGGGTCCACCGATACCGCCATGCTGCGCGACATGTTCGGCGGCACGCCGCTCGACGACGACGCCGAGACCGCGCTCCTCGACGGCGACCCCGCGGTCTACCGGCTCGGTATCCCGTTGCGCCGCATCGCCGCTCCCGCCGACATCGCGGCGGCCGTCCACTTCCTGGCGTCCGACGGCGCCCGCCACATCACCATGCACGACCTGCGGGTCGACGGTGGCGCGACGCTCGACATGTGAAACCGAAAGGGTGAGCACCATCAGTACCGACAGTTCAGACCCCGCTTTCGTCCTGTCCCGTCCGCAGCGGACCGTGTCCGCGTCCGCGGGCGGGACGATCTTCCGATCGGCGCACGACGCGGTGACCGCGCTGCGCAGCGGCCGGATCAGCCACATCGTCGGCGCGCTGCCCTTCACCCCCGGTGCGCCGACGGCACTGTGGGCGCCGGACTCGGTGCGCGTCACCGAGGCGCCCCACCGTCCCGCACCGGGCACCCGACTCCCCCACTTCGCCATCGACGCGGCGGTGCCCGCTCCCGACGAGCACCAGCGACGGGTGGCCGGTGCCGTCGAACTGCTCGCCGATCCCGGTCATCCCCTGCGTAAAGTCGTGCTGGCCAGGGCTATTCGCGCGGTGTCGCCGCAGCCGGTGCGGGCGGCCGACATCCTGGATCTGATGGTGGCCTCGGACCCGCTGTCGAACGGTTTCCTGGTCGACCTCTCCGCCGCCGGTGGCCGCTATCCTGGCCGCTACCTCGTCGGCTCCAGCCCCGAGATCCTGGTGCGCCGCACCGGAACCGAGATCCTGAGCCACCCGCTGGCGGGCTCGGCCCGGCGCGTCACCGACGACCCGGCCGCCGATCGCGCCGCCGCCGACGCGCTGCTCACCTCCACGAAGGATCACGCCGAGCATCGCTATGTCGTCGATCAGGTGGCCGCCGTGCTCAGCGACCGCTGCGCCGAAGTCGACACGTCCGCACCGGAACTCACCGCGACGCCGGCCATGTGGCACCTCGGCACGCCGATCTCGGCGACCGTCCCACTCGCCGGTCCCTCCGCGCTCGAACTCGCGGTGGCCCTGCACCCCACCCCGGCGGTCTGCGGCACACCCACCGGCGCCGCCGCCCGGCTCATCGCCGAACTCGAAGGTGAACGCGGGTTCTACGCGGGCGCGGTCGGCTGGTGCGACGCCGACGGCAACGGTGAGTGGATGGTGAGCATCCGCTGCGCCGAACTGTCCGCCGACGGCACCACCCTGCTCGCGCACGCCGGCGGCGGCATCGTCGCCGCGTCCGATCCCGCGGCCGAACTGGCCGAGACCACCGGCAAATTCCAGCGCATCCTCGCCCCGCTCGGAATCGCCGACCTGCCCGTTTCCGTCGGCTGACGCCGACCCCACCGAAAGGCCGTCATGCCGATTCCCAAGATCGCGCCGTATCCGATGCCCGGCGCCGACGAGTTCACCGCCGACCAGGTGGCCTGGACCGTCGAACCCGGCCGCAGCGCCCTGCTGATCCACGACATGCAGCAGTACTTCCTCGACGCCTACGACATCTACCGCGACCCCGCCCGGACCCTCATCGCGAACATCGCGCGGCTGCGCGACCGCTGCCACGAACTCGACATCCCGGTGATCTACACGATGCAGCCGGGCAACCAGCACCCGTCGCGGCGCGGCATCCTCGCCGACTTCTGGGGTTCGGGCATGGCCGAGGGCGCCGACACCGAGGTGATCAACGCCATCGCCCCCGAGCCGCAGGACATCCAGGTCACCAAGTGGCGGTACTCCGCCTTCCAGCGCACCGACCTGCGCGAACTGCTCGGCTACTACGGCCGCGACCAGCTGCTGATCACCGGCGTGTACACCCACATGGGCTGCATGCTCAGTGCCGCCGAGGCGTTCATGAGCGATGTGCGGCCGTTCCTGGTCTTCGACGCGACCGCCGATTTCAGCCGCGACGAGCACCTGATGGCCCTGAACTACGTCGCGCGGCGCTGCGGCGCGGTCACCGGGACCGAGGAGCTGATCCAGCAGCTCGGCACCGCGCCCGCCGCCGAGAAGGCGCAGCGGCGCACCGCCTGACGATTGGCACGCGGGTCCGGCTGTGGCACAGTCGGACCCGCGACTGTCGTGTGGGAGTGGGGGACATCGGTGCGCAAGATCGTCGGCGTCGAGCCGTTCATCGCCGAGCGGGCGGCGCTGCTCGAAGAGGGCAACCGCCTCAGCGCGGTCTACAAGGAGCTGGGCGCATGCGAGGAGGGGTGGGCCGCCTTCTACGGGGCCAGTGCGCTGCACGAGCGCTACCGCGAGCTGCTGCCCGACATCGTGGTCTCGCGGTGCCCGTTCCGGGATGAACTGGTGTACTGGCCGCTCGACATCGTCGACGTCGACGGCTGGTTCTGGAGCTCGTTCCATACGGTGCGCCGCTTGGACCCGGTGCCGCGCAGCTGGTTGCTGATGGTCGGCGCGATGCGGCTCGACGGTCCGATGGCGCCGGCGCCGTTCCTTCGGATGCTCGGCCCCGATGTGCCGTACGTCTTCCCCGAGGTCCTCGGTCATCCCGACATGCGGGCCGTGATCACCCAGGTGCGGATCGGCCCGCACACCGGCTGGCCGATCACCTATCACTGCGCCACCTACCGGCCACGCGGCATCGCGCTCGAACCGGTCTGGGGCAGTGATCATTACGAGGTCGATCAGGCCCCGGGCAGATACGCGGCCTGGGACGACAACTGGGGCTCGAACCACCCCGACTTCGATCTGCGGCCCTGGCTCGACAACGGCACACTCCTGTGGATCGCCCCCGACGACCCCACCGCCACCCTGCGCACCGGCTCCGCCGACTGCCCCTACCTGGACCTCCCCGGCACGCGCAAACACAACCGGCTGTACTGACCCGACGCCTCAGCGCGGTGCGTTGCCGAGTGCGAGCACCGCGGCCGCCACCTGCCCGCCGACATCGAGGACGAGGCGGAACACGTCGACGGCGACGAACGAGCCGTCGCACCACAGGATGTTGCAGCCGGTCGAGGCGTACGGCCCGACCCCGAGCAGGATGGCCGCGGCGGTGCCAGGGTCCGCCAGCCGGGCGAGGTCGTCCGGGGTGCGGATCGACAGCGGCGGATGGTCGAGACCGAGCGGGTCGACATAGGGCTCGGCGGGGATTCCGGTCACCGCCCGGGTGACGCGCTGGAACAGCTCCTTGTTGTCGGGGTTGCCGCTGCCGGTGAGCATGGCGACCGGGTTGTCCAGGTCGACCCGCAGCGGGACGCCGAGGCGCACCACCACCAGGTCGCGGCTCGGGATGACGGTCAGGAACTGGCCGAGCGCGCCCTCGTAGGAGTACATGTCGCGCGGGGAGCCGGGGAATTGCGGACGATCGTAGGAGACCGCGGTCGGCACCTCCGTGCCCCGATAGGTATCGCCGGAGTTGAGCCAGGTCAGGAATCCGTAGCCCGGATTGGCGGCGGTACCGGTGGTCGCCTCACGCAGGTAGTCGGCGGCGATGAGCTGCGCGCCACCCCAGCGACCCTCCTGGAGCAGGAGCCTGCCGAGGCGGGCGAGGTCGTCGGGGCGCATGGCCAACCCACCGTTGACGGCGGTGTTGCCGCTGCGGTCGCGCAGCCACACCCAGTTGGCGCGGTCGATGCCCAAGGGCGCGAACAGTTCTCGCTGGGCGAAGTCCTGGAAGTCGACGCCGGTGGCGATCTCGACGATCTCCGCCAGCAGCATCGGGGTGTTCTGGGCGTATTGGAACGTGCTGTCGGGGGCGTGGTCGGCGGGTGCGGCGAGCGTTTGCCCGACCGCGTCGGTCTGGAGTCCGGCGAGGTCGGCGGGCCAGCTGAAATGCAGGCCGGTCGTCTGGGTCAAGACCTGGCGCACAGTAAGATTCGCGTGCGCCGGGTCGGCCTGGGGGAAGAATTTCCCGAGCGGGTCGTCGACGCCGAGGCGCCCCAGGGTCACGGCCCTGCCGACCACCGCCGAGGTGACGCCTTTGGTGGCGCTGGCCAGCGGCAGTGGCACGTTCGCGGTCGGGGTGCGGTCGCCGACGAGGCAGCCGTGCCGATAGACCTGGACCGCGATTCCGCCTGCGCGCGTGCCGAAGTCGAGCGCGTCGGTCAGCACGGCGGCGTCCATGCCCACGTCCTCGGGGGTCGCGCGTGGCGCCGCGTGCCCGGGTACCGGCTCGGCGCAGCGGTGTTCGCCGCCCGGGTCGGCGGACACGACCGGCGCCGCCACCACGAGGGCGGTGAGCGCGGCGGCCGCGAGGACAGCTGGCCGGAGCAGGCGGCGGGACATGGTGGATCTCTTTCCGATCGTCGGGGTGCGGTAGCTCATCGCAGGCTGTCGGCCTGTTGGTTGCGCTCGACGCTGTAGTAGGTGCGATCCGCCCGCAGCAGCCAGTCGGGGCCGACGAAGAACCGGCGGGAGGTGTCGTCGTCGAAGGCGACGTACTTCAGCCAGGCCACCGCCGTCCCGGCGGACAGGTAGGCGCCGGGGCCGTCGACCGGCGAGAAATGGCTCACGCCACGGGCATTGGCGATCCAGGCCGGGGCGCGGAAGGTGAGATTGTACTGCCACCAGCGCACCCAGGCGAAATCGGGAACGACGAAATCGTTGTAGCCGGTGAGGAACAGCGTCGGCACCCCGATGAGGGCGCCGACGCCCACCGGACCCGGTTCGATCGCCAGCATGCCGATCACCGCGAAGTCCGGATCGATCGCCCCGTCGATCGGCGGGAACAGCGCCGCCGCCTGCAGAGACGCGCCCCCGCCCGCGGAATGCCCGGCGAGCACGGTGCGCCCGAGATCGATCCGCCCGAACAGCGGCGAACCGGGATCGCGGTGCTGGGCGATCGCCGAGGCCAGGCCGATCGCGGGCAGGTAGGCCAGCGAATTGACGAAGTCGTAGGTGATCACCACGACGAAGCCGTGGCTTGCCCACTGCCGGGCCAAGGTGTCGTACATACCGGGATTGGAGGTGATGCCGCCCTCGAACAGGATCAGCGGGGCCTTGTCCGCGTCCGCGAGATCGGCCGGGTAGTAGGTGTTCACGCCGACCGGTGACTGCAAGCCGTAGGGGAAGGCCTGGGTGCATCGCGCGTCGTCCCGGTTGCCGAACAGGTGCACGGTGAGGTGCGCGATCATCCCGGCGACGGATTCCTGACAGGGGTTGGTGACCGTCGGCGTGGCCACCGGGTGCGGTCCCGGCTGATCGAAGACGCTCTGCGCGGTGACGCCGGGCGCGATGTCCTGCGCGTGCGCGAGGCCGGGAAGGCCGGCGGCGAGTACCGCCGCCAGCACAGCGATGAACAGCGAGCGTGGTCGACGGGTGAGTGACCTCGTCATCGAGGACTCCGTTCTGCACACCGGTTCCCCGGCCTCTTTTGAGACGCCATCGTCTCAAGCAAGAGGGTAGCGGGAATGTGGTGTGCGACACAACCATCGATCGTCGCGGTCGCCAACAGCAGCGGGCCCCGCTGTTCTCGGAGAACAGCGGGGCCCGTGTGCGTAGCCGCGTGGGTTACAGCGCCTTCAGTTCCTCGGTGACCGCACCGACGGACTTCTTGGCGTCGCCGAACAGCATCGAGGTGTGGTCGGCGTAGAACAGCGGGTTGTCGATGCCGGCGAAGCCGGAGTTCATCGAGCGCTTCAGCACGATGACGCTCTTGGCCTGGTCGACGTTGAGGACCGGCATGCCGTAGATCGGGCTGGACTTGTCCTCGCGCGCCGCCGGGTTGGTGACGTCGTTGGCGCCGATCACCAGGACCACATCGGTCCGGTTGAACTCGCCGTTGATGTCGTCCATTTCCTTCATGGCGTCGTAGGAGACCTCGGCCTCGGCCAGCAGCACGTTCATGTGACCGGGCATACGACCGGCGACCGGGTGGATCGCGTACTTGACCTCGACACCCTTGCCCTCGAGCAGGGAGGCCATCTCCTTGACCGCGTGCTGGGCCTGGGCGACGGCCATACCGTAGCCGGGCACCACGATGACCTGGTTGGCGTAGGCCATCTGGATCGCGGCGTCGGCGGCCGAGGTGGCCTTGGCCGACTTGGCCTCGCCACCACCGCTGGCGGCCGCACCGCCGCCACCACCGAAACCACCGGCGACGATGGCCGGGATGGACCGGTTCATGGCCTTGGCCATGAGGTTGGTGAGGATGGTGCCGGACGCGCCGACGATCATGCCCGCGACGATCATCGCGGTGTTGTTCAGCGCCAGACCGGCGGCCGCGGCCGACAGCCCGGTCAGGGCGTTGAGCAGCGAGATGACGACGGGCATGTCCGCGCCGCCGATCGGCAGCACGACCATCAGGCCGAGGATGCCCGCGAGCACCAGCAGCGCGATCATCCACAGCTGCGAGACACCGCCGTTGTCGGCGCCGAGGCCGATCACCACGGCGCAGACCACCGCGCCGACGAGCAGCAGCAGGTTCAGCGGCTGCTGCAGCTTGCCGATGCCGATCGGCTTGCCGGACAGGATCTCCTGCAGCTTGGCGAAGGCGATGATCGAGCCCCAGAACGACACCGAACCGATCACCGCGGCGAACAGCGAGCCGATGATGATGTGGATGTTCGGCTCGTCGTGCAGCTGGGAGAAGCCCGAGCTGTCGATGAACTCGGCCCACGCGATGAGCGCGACCGTGCCACCACCGACACCGTTGAACGCGGCGACCAGCTGCGGCATCTCGGTCATCTTGGTGCGCACGGCGGGCGGAACACCCAGTGCCACACCGACGACCAGGCCGCCGGCGATCAGGATCCAGTTCAGCAGCTCGGTGTGCCGGATGGAGATCAGCGTCGCGATGACCGCGATGGCCATACCGACGGCGGCGATCTGGTTGCCGCGCACCGCGGTCTTCGGGCCGGTCAGGCCCATCAGACCGTAGATGAACATGGAGAAGGCCACGATGTAGAGGCCGTTGACCAGGTAGGTCATGTTGTCGACTGCGTGCATCACTCGGCCGCCTTCTTCTTACCCTTGAACATGCCGAGCATGCGGTCGGTGACCACGAAGCCACCGATGACGTTCAGCGTTCCGAACACCACGGCGACGAACAGGATGATCTGGACCAGCAGGGACGGGTCCTTCACGTTGCCCAGCGTCACCAGCGCGCCGAGCACGACGATGCCGTGGATGGCGTTGGTGCCCGACATCAGCGGGGTGTGCAGGGTGTTGGGGACCTTGGAGATGACGGCGAAGCCGACGAACCCGGACAGGACCAGGATCGCGATGTTCGCGAGAAGTTCGGTGTACATCAGGCTTCCACCTCACGGGTGACGCAGGAATCCGCCAGCACCTGATCGTCGAAATCGGGCGCGAGCTTGCCGTCGACCAGCATCAGCTCCAGCAGCGCGGCGATGTTCTTGGAGTACAGCTCGCTGGCGTGCTCGGGCATGGTAGCGGGCAGGTTCAGCGGCGAGGCGATGGTCACCTCGTGCTTGACGACGATCTCGCCGGGCTCGGTGAGCTCGCAGTTGCCGCCGGTCTCACCGGCCAGGTCGACGATCACGCTGCCCGGCTTCATACCCTCGACCGCGGCGGCGGTGACCAGGCGCGGCGCGGGACGGCCCGGCACCAGCGCGGTGGTGATGACCACGTCGAAACCCTTGATGGCGTCCTCGAGTGCCTTCTGCTGCTGGGCCTTCTCGTCGTCGGTGAGTTCGCGGGCGTAGCCACCCTCACCGGCGGCGTCGATGCCGAGGTCGAGCCACTGGGCGCCGACCGAGCGCACCTGGTCGGCGACCTCGGGACGCACGTCGTAGCCGGTGGTGCGGCCGCCGAGGCGCTTGGCCGTGGCCAGCGCCTGCAGGCCGGCGACACCGACACCGAGCACCAGCACGGTGGCCGGCTTCACGGTGCCCGCGGCGGTGGTCAGCATCGGGAAGAAGCGGGTGGACTCGGAGGCGGCGAGCAGCACGGCCTTGTAGCCGGCGACGTTGGCCTGCGAGGACAGCGCGTCCATCACCTGGGCGCGCGAGATACGCGGGATCGCCTCGACGGCGAACGCCTGCACCCCGGCGGACTTCAGCGCGCCGATCTGGTTCTCGGCGTTGCGGGGCGCGAGGAACCCGATCAGGGTCTGCCCGGACGACAGCTTGCCCACCTCGGCATCGCTGGGCGGGGCCACCTTCACGACGACCTCGGCCGACCACGGATCACCGATGGTCGCACCCGCCTCGACAAAGGCTTCGTCGGGGATGAGGGCACCGAGGCCGGCACCGGCTTCCACGACCACCTCGACGCCCTGCTTGGACAGGGCCGGGATGATCTTGGGCACCAATGCGACCCGCCGCTCACCCGCACCGGACTCGCGAACGACTCCGACACGCGCGCCGCGCGGCGAACCCTCGCCCACGTTTTGCGTTGTCTCCACTAGTCAGACTTCCTTCTTGTGCTGGCTTCGAGCCGGGGAACAACGGGTCAGCCGACGTTACTTGCGAGTAGGTTCGGCTGAAATCCTCGCTACTGTACTCGGCTCGCGGTGAGCCTAGCCGAGATGCCGATCACATCGGCGGGCTGGACCATCCACTGGGAAATCGGACAGAGCCGACCCGTTTCGCCAAGTTGACGACGTTTCCGCGCCTCGGGCGCGACCCCGCGCCCGCCATCAGATTCGTCGCCGCAGGTAGGGCCGGACAAGACCGCACCCGCCGGTGAGCTACCTACCTCCGGGTACGAATACTGGTCAGACGACCGGCTTGCTGGGCGCACGTGACGCGCGTCATGCCCGCAGGTGGTTCGGACTGTTGCGCGACCCACACCACACCGTAGGGTCGTCGCTGTGAACGACTGCGTCTTCTGTCGGATCGTGGCGGGTGCCGCACCGGCGACCAAGGTCTACGAGGACGACGCGGTGTGCGCGTTCCTCGACATCAGGCCGATCACCCGGGGGCACACCCTGGTCGTTCCCAAACAGCACGCCACCGAGCTCGACGACCTCGATCCCGATCTCGGCGCGACGCTCTTCCGCACCGGGCACCGGCTCGCGCGCGCCCTGCGCCGCAGCGGCCTGAGCAGCGACGGCGCCAATCTCATCCTCAACGACGGCACCGCGGCCTTCCAGACCGTCGGCCACGTGCACCTGCACGTGGTGCCGCGCCGACACGGTGACAAGCTCAGCTTCGCCAAGGGCTTCCTGCTGCGCCGTCCCCACGAACCGAACTCGACCGCGGCCGCGATCCGCGCCGGCCTGACGGCGCTGGACTCTGAAGGAGCACAGGGATGACCGAGGGCACGCCCGACCGCGAGCAGCTCACCGACCTGCTCGCCCAGCAGTGGGAGGCCATCGGGAACCTGGTGGCCGACCTCGACGAGAAGGCATGGCGCAAGCCGTCGCCGCTGCCGGGCTGGACGCTGTTCGACGTGGTCGCGCACGTGATCGGCACCGAGTCGTGGCTGCTCGGCGAGACCCCGCCGCCGCACGACCCGCTGCGGCCCAAGACCGACGTGCGGACCCTGCCGCACGTGCGCAACGAGGTCGCGGTGCTCAACGAGATCTGGGTCGACCGGCTGCGCCCGCTCTCCGGCAAGCGCCTGCTCGCGCTGTTCGACGAGGTGACCGATCGACGGCGGGCCGCGCTGGTCGCGATGGACGAGCAGGCCTGGCAGACGCCGACGGTGTCGCCGGTCGGGCAGGTGCCCTACGGCCGGTTCATGCGGGTCCGCCTGTTCGACTGCTGGATGCACGAGCTCGACCTCGCCGACGGCATCGGCCGCACCGTGTCCGAGGGCGGCGCGCGCGCCGAGACCGCCTTCGCCGAACTCACCATCGGGCTGGGCCGGGCGGTGGTCAAGGGCGCCAAGGCCCCCGACGGCACCCGCCTGACCTTCGACCTCACCGGGCCGGTCACCCGGCAGATCCACCTCGCGGTGACCGACGGCCGCGGCGCCGTCCTCGACGCCGCCGACGCCGAGCCGAATGCCGTGATCAGCATGGACTCCGGCCTCTTCGCGCGCCTGCGCGGCGGCCGGACCACCGCCGGCGCGCACCGCGACGAGGTCACCGTCACCGGCGATCAGGCCCTCGGCGAGCGCCTCGTGCAGAATCTGGCCTTCACCATCTGATGCGGCTGTTCCTGGCGTCCTACCGGTTCGGCGCCTTCGCCGACCGGCTCGCCGGACTGGTCGGCGCGCCGGGCGGCCGGGTCGCGGTGATCCCCAACGCCTGCGACGCGTGGCCCGCCGCGTGGGCGTCGGCGGTGGCCAGTGACCTGATACCGCTCCGGCAGCACGGGTACGCGCCGGAGGTGGTCGACCTGCGCGACTACGTCGGCAAGCCGGGCGAGCTGGAACGGCACCTGCGCGCGTTCGCCATGCTGTGGGTGCGCGGCGGGAACACCTTCGTCCTGCGGGCCCAATTCGCCCGCAGCGGAGCCGATTCCGTGCTTCCCGCGTTGCTCGCCGAGGACGCACTGGTCTACGCGGGCTACAGCGCGGGCGCCTGCCTGCTCGCCCCCGACCTGCACGGCCTGGAGACGATGGACGACCCCGCCGAAGTGCGGCAGGCCACCGGCGTCGAAGCACGGTGGGACGGACTGGGTCTGGTGGATCGCCCGCCCGTCGTCCACCTGGACTCCCCCACCGACCCCGACGGCCAGTCCGCGCGGCTGCTGGCCCGCTATCGTGCCGACGGCACCGCGCACTGGGCGCTCACCGACGACGACGTCGTCCTGGTCGACGGCGACCGCTCCGAGGTACTGCGCGGCCGCTCACCGATCGGCGACGACCGGATCGGCTGATCGCTTTCGCCGGAACACGATCCAGCGCATCGCGGAATACATGTAGACGGCCTCGCAGGCCCCGGCGGCCAGCCGCGCGACGTGGTACTCCACGCCGAGCGCCACCAGCCCGGAACCGACCCCGAGAATGAAGGCCAGGTAGTTCACCAGCACCACGACCGCGTACACCACCGCCTGCTTGCCCATCGGCGCGTGCGAGTGGAAGTTGAAGGTGCGGTTGAGCAGGAAGGCCAGGCCGAACGCGGCGATGTAGGCCAGCGTGATCGACACCGGCACCGGCAGCCCGAGCCCGGAGTGCAGCAGCGTGAGCAGCAGCAGGTCGACCCCGAAGGTGAAGCTGTTGATCAGGCCGAAGCCGAGCAGCGTCGCGGGCACGATCCGGTCCAGCCCGAACGGCAGGCGGGCGACGACGGCCTCGCACCAGCGGGTGAACCGGTCGGCCATCGAGTCGGTGACACCCGTGTGCTGCTCCACGACCGTCAGCGTGCCAGCGCGAGATGACGTCGAGATGAGCAGCCGGCAAACGGCCTCAGTGCGGCACGGCGACGGCCACCGCGCGCGTCGGCGGCTCGGCGGCCGGTCGACCGAGGGCGGTCCAGGTGGCCAGGCAGCGGCGGCGGGTGAACTCGTCGGCCTCGGCGAGCAGCGCGTCGCGCAGCAGGCGCGGGTCGGCGGTCCATTCGCCGGCGATCTCGGCCAGCGCGCGGATGCCGAACATGCCGGTCGCCTCCAGCGCGGACAGCCACTCCTCGTGCTCGCCGTCGCGCACCCGGCGCATGGCGTCGGAGTCGATCCCGGCATCGGCGTACTCGGCGGCGAGCAGGGCGCCGACCAGCTCGTTGCGGTCCTGCGGTTCCTTCATCTTCCGGCCCCTCCCGGCGAGTTACGGTGCGACGCGGCGCGTCGATGTGTGCGATGCGCGAGCGGGCGCACCGTAGAGCGGAATGCGAAACACGCCGGGTGCGCGGCGGCGAATCGCCGTCGAACACACCCGCTATGGGCATTGTGACGGGTTGGACGCCGTATACACCAACCGGGCGCGCCGGATCACAATCATGCGCGAATTCACTTGGTCGGCCGCACATCACATTGGTCAACCGACCATCACGCTCCGGTGCGTCTTCGTGCTGTTCACGAGTCCGGCCCGAGTACCGGCGCGGGGTGGTCGCCGCGGGTTAGTTTGAGTGGGTGGACGAGAGCAGGGTTGACCTCGATGCGTTGATTTCCGCGGTGTCAGAGGGGGCTGTGGTCATCGATCCCGATCTGCTGGCGGGCTATCGGCAGGACTGGGCGCGCGATCCCGACGCGGGCACCCCGATCGCGGTGGTGCGGGCCCGCGACACCGCCGACGTGGCGGCCACGCTGCGCTGGGCGCACGCGGGGCGGGTGCCGGTCGTGCCGCGCGGGGCCGGATCGGGCTTGTCCGGCGGGGCGACCGCGGTGGACGGCGGGATCGTGCTGAGCACCGAACTGATGCGCGCGATCAGTGTCGACGCGGTCACCCGGACCGCCGTCGTCGGGCCGGGACTGATCAACGCGGAGGTGAAGCGGGCCGTCGCGGCGGAGGGCCTGTGGTACCCGCCCGATCCGTCCTCGTTCGAGATGTGCTCGATCGGCGGCAACGCGGCGACCAACGCCGGCGGGCTGTGCTGCGTGAAGTACGGCGTCACCACCGACTACATCCTGGGGATGGAGGTGGTGCTGGCCGACGGGACGGTGGTGCGCCTCGGCGGGCCGCGGTTGAAGGACTCGGCCGGGCTGTCGCTGACCAAGCTGTTCGTCGGCAGCGAGGGCACGCTCGGCGTGATCACCGAGCTCACCCTGCGCCTGCTGCCCGCCCAGCCGCCGCAGGCGACCGTGGTCGCGAGTTTCGGCACGCTCACCGCCGCCACGGACGCGATCCTGGCCATCACCTCGACCCTGCGCCCGGCGATGCTCGAGTTCATGGACACCGTCGCGATCAACGCCGTCGAGGACGAGATGCGGATGGGGCTGGACCGCACGGCCGCCGCCCTGCTGGTCGCCCGGTCCGACGCGCCCGGCGAGTTCGCCGCGCACGAAGCGCAGCTCATGGTGTCGCTGTGCGAGAAGGCCGGAGCGACAGAGGTTTTCGACACCGGAGACCCCGAGGAGGGCGAAGCCTTCACCGCGGCAAGGCGATTCGCGATTCCCGCGGTGGAGCGGATCGGACCGCTGCTGCTCGAGGACGTCGGGGTGCCGCTGCCCCGGCTGGGCGAGCTGATCACCGGGGTCGCCGCCATCGGGGAGCGCAACGACGTACTGGTGTCGGTGATCGCGCACGCGGGCGACGGCAACACCCATCCGCTGATCGTGCACGACCCCACCGACCCCGACAACACCGCTCGCGCGCATCGCGCGTTCGGCGAGATCATGGACCTCGCCATCGCGCTGGGCGGCACCATCACCGGTGAGCACGGGGTCGGCAGGCTGAAGAAGGCGTGGCTGCCGGACCAGGTCGGACCCGAGGTGATGGCGCTGACCCGGCGGATCAAGGACGCGCTCGATCCCACGGGCATCCTCAACCCCGGCGCGGTGCTCTAGCGGAACAACCCGTCCCGGCCCCGGGTTAGCATCCGGTATGACCACCAGGCTCGAGCACAACGTCGCCGACACCCGATACGAGATCTACCACGACGACGTTCTCGCGGGATACGCCGACTACGCCGAACGGGACGACCCGAAGGTCCGCGACTTCCACCACACCATGACCTTCCCCGAGTACCGGGGCCGCGGGGTGGCCGCCGACGTGGTGAAGTTCGGCCTCGACGATTCCCGGGCCGCCGGCTACCAGGTCGTGCCCACCTGCTGGTACGTGGAGAAGTACATCGCCGAGCACCGCGAGTACGCCGACCTGGTGGCCTAGCGGCGCAGGTACCCGGCCAGGATCGGGCCGATCACGGCGAGCGCCTCGGGGCTCGTGAGGTGGTTGTGCTCGTGGCCCGTCTGGTGGTCGATGATCTCGCCGCTGACGTAGCGCCGCCAGGTGTGCGCGTTGGGCTCGTAGCCGGGGCGGGCGCTGGTGCTGCTGAAGAACAGCAGGTCACCGTCGAACAGGCCCGGCGCGTAGTCGGCGGCCTCCCGGACGATCTGCTGGTAGTCGGCGTAGAGCCGTCGCAGATCGGCGTCGGTGATCGTGTCGAGCAGGCTGCCGGGGCCGGCGCCGACCTCGTTGTCGGCGCCGGGCAGCGGTGCGGCAGTACCCCGATACCCCGCGGAATCGGCCGACGACACTGGCGGCGCGGTTCGCTCGACGGCGTCGGCGGGAGCGCCGGCGCGAAGCAGTTGGGCGGCCTGTTCGGCCTGGTCGGCCCCACCGAACTCGGCGAGCAGCGCCGCCATCGGGGGCATCTCCTCGGCACTGGCCGGGTCGACATCGGCGCGGCCGTCCAGGATGGTGAGCGCGTCGACCAGGGCGCCGCGGCGCTGGAGCTCGACCGCGACCGCGTGCGCGATCGGCCCGCCCGCGGAGTAGCCGAGTAGCCGGTACGGTCCCTCGGGCTGGGTCGCCTGGATCTCGTCGGCGTAGTGGGCCACGCGGTCGCGCAGCGGCCGGTCGGGTTGTTCGGCCGCGATCCCCGGTGATTGCAGGCCGTAGACCGGGAAGCCGGAATCGAGGTGCGCGGACAGGCCCGCGTAGCACCAGGCCACGCCGATCGCCGGATGCACGCAGAACAGCGCCGGACCGGTGCCACCGGTGCGCAGCGGCAGCAGTGTCCGCAGGGCCGGATCGACCGGGTCGTCCCCCGACGCGGCGATGCGCGCGGCGAGCGCGCCCGGCGTCGGATCGCCGAACATCCACTGCACCGGCATCGGGAAGCCGAGCAGCTCGCGCACCTGGGCGACCAGCCGGACGGCGACCATAGAGGTGCCGCCGAGCTCGAAGAAGTTGTCGTCCAGGCCGACCCGGTCGACGTCGAGCACGGTCTCGAACGCGGCGACGACGGCCTGCTCGGTCGGGGTCACCGGCGGCCGATAGGGCAGGTCGGTGCGATGCACCGGCGCGGGGGCGAGCGCGTGCACGACGGTGCCGGGTGGCGCGGTGACATCGAGCGCGCCGACCAGCAGGCCGGGGTCGGTGGTGACCGCGTCGAGCACGTCGGCGAACCGGTGCGCCAGGGTCGTCGCGGTCGACTCCTCGAACAGGTCGCGGGCGAAGGTCAGGGTGCCCGACATGCCCGCGGGCGCGCCGTCGGGGCCGAACTCCTCGGCCAGCATCCACTCGAGGTCGAACTTCGCGCCGACCGGCGGCATCTCGATCGGCCGCACGTGCAGATCGGGCAGGTCGAACGACTCCCGGTCGAAGTTCTGGAAGACCAGCAGCACCTGGAACAGCGGGTGGTGCGCGGTGGACCTGGTGGGGGCCAGCACCTCGACGAGCTGTTCGAAGGGGACGTCGGCGTTGCCGAAGGCGTCCAGGTCGCCGTCCTTGGTCGCGGCGAGCAGGGTCTCGAAGGTGTCCTCGGACCGCACCCGGCTGCGCAGGACCAGGGTGTTGACGAACATGCCGATGAGATCGTCGAGTTCGCCGGCGCCACGGCCCGCGATGACCGAGCCGATCGCCACCTCCTCGGTCCCGGACAGCCGCGCCAGCAGTACCGCCAGCGCCGCGTGCGCCACCATGAACACGCTGACGCCGTGCCAGCGCGCCAGTTCGCGCAGCCGGATCTGGATCGCGGCGTCGATGTCGAACTCGACAAGTCCGGCCCGGTGGGTGAGCACCGGGGGTCGCGGATGGTCGCTGGGCAGCGCCGAGACCTCGGGCAGGCCGGTGAGCCGGTCGCGCCAGTACGCCAGCTGCTGGTACGCCACGCTGCCGGGATCGTCGGCGTCGCCGAGCAATTCGTGCTGCCACAGCGCGTAGTCGGGGTATTGCAGCGGCAGCGGCGCCCAGGTAGGCGCGGCGCCCGCGCGGCGGGCCGCGTAGGCGATCGCGACGTCGCGGGTGAGCGGGGCCAGTGACCAGCCGTCGGAGGCGATGTGGTGCATGGTCACCGCCAGGACCGAGCGGTGGTCGGCGATCCGGAACAGGCTGACCCGCACGGGCACTTCGCTCGTGAGGTCGAAGCCCCGCGCGATCTCGGCCGTCACCGCCGTCCTGATCCGATCGGGGGTGATCGTCGAGACATTCAGTGTCACTTCGGCTTCCGTGCCGCGCACATCCTGGTACGGGTCGCCGTCGGCGTCGATCGGGTACACGGTGCGCAGCGATTCGTGGCGGGCCAGCACGTCGGCGATCGCCGCGCGCAGCACCACCGGGTCGATCTCACCGTTCACCTCGACCGCGATCGGCACGTTCTGGGCGGGCGAGTCCGGGTCGTACCGGTTGAGGAA
Source organism: Nocardia sp. NPDC003269 (assembly GCF_042888005.1). NCBI lineage: Bacteria > Bacillati > Actinomycetota > Actinomycetes > Mycobacteriales > Nocardiaceae > Nocardia > Nocardia sp. NPDC003269. Next base: position 12,334 of record NZ_JBIAPA010000007.1, on the reverse strand, counting down.
CCACATCCGCCGCTGGGCGGCCGAGAGCGGAATCCGGTCGGGGCGCGGCCGTGGTCCAGGGCGCGGGCCGGGTGGGATCGCGTCGGCGTGGAGAGCGGCGGCCAGTTCGGCGACGGTCGGCGCGTCGAAGACCGTGCGCACCGGCACGCGGGCGTCCAGGGCGGCGCCGAGGCGGGCGGCGATCCTGGTGGCGATCAGGGAGTTGCCGCCGAGGGCGAAGAAGTCGTCGTCCAGGCCGACCTTCGGCACGCCGAGCAGGTCGGCGAAGGTGTCGGCCACCGCTCGCTCGGCCGCCGTGACCGGTGCCCGGAACCGGCCGGACCTGATGTCGGGGGCCGGCAGCGCGCGCCGGTCCAGTTTGCCGTTGCCGGTGCGTGGCAGCGCGTCCAGGACGACGAACGACGACGGCACCATGTACGACGGAAGGCGCAGCGCCAGGGCGGCTTTCACCGACTCCACCGTCAGCTGACCGGCCTGTTCCGGTACCAGGTAGGCCACCAGTAGCTCACCGACGGCGGAGTCGGTGTAGACCGTCACGGCGGCCTGGTGCACGGCGGGCTCGGCGGCCAGCGCCGACTCGATCTCGCCGAGCTCGATCCGCAGCCCGCGCAGCTTCACCTGGAGGTCGCCGCGACCGCGATAGTCCAGCGCGCCCGCGCGGCGGCGCACGAGATCGCCGGTGCGATACATCCGTTCGCCCGGCCTGCCGAACGGGTCGGCGACGAAACGGGCGGCGGTGAGATCGGGGCGCCCCTGGTAGCCGCGGGCCAGCGCGGGCCCGGCCAGGTACAGCTCGCCGGTGACGCCGTCGGGCACTGGGTGCAGCCGGTCGTCGAGGACCAGCGCGGCCAGGCCGGGAATCGGGGTGCCGATGGTGATCTCGCAGCCGGGCAGCAGCGGGCCCGCGCCGGTCGCCCAGATGGTGGCCTCGGTCGGCCCGTAGTCGTTGAAGTGCACCCGCCCCGGCGCCGCCCACCGCTGGACCAGCTCCGGCGGGCACGGCTCGCCGCCGGTGACGATCGCCCGCAGGTGCTCGTGGTCGACGGTGTCCACCGAGCTCAGCGCCGACGGTGTGAGCGCGATATGGGTGACCCGTTCCCCGGCGAGCAGTTCACCGAGTTCCGCCCCGCCGTACGCGGTCGGCCCGGCGACCACCAGCGCGGCGCCGGCGCCCGCGGCCAGCAGCAGTTCCAGCACGGCGGCGTCGAAACCGGGCGAGGCCACGTGCAGCACCCGGGAGTCACGGGTGATACTCATCCGCTCCCGCTGCGCGGCAACCAGATTCGCCAGCCCGGCGTGGGTGACCACGACGCCCTTCGGCCTGCCGGTCGAGCCGGAGGTGAAGATGATGTAGGCGGCGTGCGCGAGTCCAGGAGGCGCCAGGCGTTCGGCGGGGTCGATCGGCTCGGGCGAGACGGCGTGTGCGGCCTGGTCGTCGAGGACCAGCCATCGCACACCGGGGATCGTGGAGCCGACGAGGTGCCCGTCGCCGTTGCCGCCGGTTACCGCGTCATCGGTAGTCATGAGGCCGAGCGCGCCCTTAGCCTCTAGCCAGGGGCGGATCGAGGCGGCGTCGCGGGTGGTGATGCCCAGGTGGGCGCCGGAGTCGGTGATGATCTGGGCGATGCGGTCGGTGGGGTAGGCGGGGTCGACGGGGACGAAGGGGGCGCCGGTCTTGGCGACGGCCCAGACAGCGGTGACCGAGGCGGCGCTGCGGGGCACCGCGATCACCACGGGGGTCTCCGGGCCCGCCCCGGCGCGGATCAGGGTGCGGGCCAAGCGGTTCGAGTGTTCGTCGAGATCGCGGTAGGTGAGGTGGGCCGGGCCGTCGATGATCGCGATGCCGTCCGGATTGGTGGTGACGGCGGTGGCGAGCAGGTCGGGCAGGACGGCGGGGGCGACGACGGCGGGCAGTGGCGTCCCGGGCAGGATCGTGCGCTCGCGGGCATTGAGCAGATCGATATCACCCACCGGGACAGCGGGATTCGCGACGACGGCCCGCAGGATACGGAGCCAGCGGTCGGCGAAGCGGGCGGCGGTGGCCGCGTCGAACAGGTCGGTGGCGTAGCCGAGGCGCACCGCCAGCCCGTCGGCGCTGTCGTCGCCCACGGTGAGGCTGAGATCGAAGCGCAGGCTCTGCTGGTCCAGCTCGACCGCCTCGACGCCGAGGCCGGGCAGCGCGAACTCGGCGCGGCCAAGGTTCTGGAAGATCAGCATGGCCTGGATCAGCGGGTGGCGGGCCGCCGAACGGGTGGGTTCGAGCAGGTCGACGAGGTTCTCGAAGGGCACGTCGGCGTGCGCGAAGGCGTCCAGGTCGGTGCGGCGGACGCGGTCGAGCAGGTCGGTGAACGGCAGCGCGGCGGACACCTCGGTGCGCAGCACCACGGTATTGACGAACATGCCGACGACATCGTCGAGTTCGGCCACCCCGCGACCGGCGACAGGCGTGCCGACCGCGATGTCGGCGGTGTCCCCGAGGCGGGCGAACAGTACGGCCAGCGCGCTGTGCAGGACCATGAACAGCGAGCACCGGCGGGTCGCGGCGAGGTGTTCCAGACCCGCCCGCAGCTCCGGGTCGACGGTGCGGGCGACGGTGCCGGCGCGCAGGGAGGCGACCGGTGGGCGGGGACGGTCGGCGGGCAGTTCCAGCCGGTCCGGGAGCCCGGCCAGGGTGTCGGTCCAGTACGCGAGCTGGCGCGCCGACAGCGACTCGGGATCGTCGGCACCGCCGAGCCGATCCCGTTGCCACAGGGTGTAATCCGCGAACTGCACCGCGGACTCCGGCCACGCGGGCGACGACCCGGCCGCGCGCGCGGTGTAGGCGGTCATCACGTCGCGGGCGAGCGGCCCCATCGAGGAGCCGTCGGCGCTGATGTGATGCACCACCACGGCCAGCACGTGTTCCTCGGGCCCGACGCGGAACAGCCGCAGCCGCACGGGAACCGCGGCGGCGACATCGAAACCCTCGGTGACGCAGGCGAGGACCGCGGCGGGCAGCCGGGACGGGTCGATGTCGGTGACCTCGAACCGGTCGGCGAGCCGGTCCGGCGCCACGATCACCTGGTAGCCGACGCCGTCGTGGCCGGGGTACACGGTGCGCAGCGCCTCGTGCCGTTCGACCACGTCGGACAGCGCGGCCCGCAGCGCGGCGAGGTCGAGTCGTCCGGTCAGCCGCAGGACCACCGGGATGTTGTAGGCGCCGGAGGCCGGGTCGTACTGGTTGACGAACCACATCCGCCGCTGCGCGGGCGCGAGCGGGATCCGGTCGGGACGCGGCCCCGCGCTCGGCCCGCCGAGCACCCCGGCGGGCAGCACGGCTTCGCCACCGAGCCGGGCCGCGAGCCCGTGCACGGTCGGGGCCTCGAAGAGCAGCCGCACCGGCACCTGGACACCCAGTTCCGCGCCGAGGCGCGCCGCCACCCGCGCGGCCGACAGCGAATCGCCGCCGAGGGCGAAGAAGTCGTCGTCTGCGCCGACCTCCGGGTGCTCGAGGACCGCGGCGTAGGCCTGCGCGACCAGTCGCTCGGCGCCGATCGGGGCGAGGTACGGCGCGCGCGTGAGCTGGGGTTCGGGGAGCGCGCGCAGGTCGACCTTGCCGTTGCCGGTGACGGGCAGCGCGTCCAGCACCGTGACCGTCGCGGGCACCAGGTGCCGGGGCAGCCGCCGCACCAGGAACTCGCGCAGCGCCGTCGGGGTCAGCTCGGCGCCGGCGATCGGGGCGACGTACGACGCCAGGATCTGGTCACCGGCCGGACCCGGCCGGGGAACGGTGACGGCGAGCGCGACGCCGGGCGCGGCGAGCAGCGCGGCGTCCACTTCGCCCGGCTCCACCCGGATTCCGCGCAGCTTCACCTGGGAGTCGTTGCGGCCCACATAGTTCAGCCGAATCGCCGAGGTGCGGCGCACCAGGTCGCCGGTGCGGTACATCCGCTCGCCGGGGGCACCGAACGGGTTGGCCACGAAGCGTTCCGCGGTGCGCGCGGCCGCACCGGCATAGCCGCGCGCGAGGCCGGGGCCGATCAGGTACAGCTCGCCGACCGCGCCCTCGGGCACCGGGCGCAGCCAGCTGTCGAGAACCGCCAGCGCGCAGCCGGGCAGCGGGGCCCCGAGGTCGGCCGCGTCGTCCGGGGTCAGCGGGGCGCTCAGCGTCACCGCCACCGTCGACTCGGCGGGGCCGTAGGAATTCAGCATCGTCCGGCCCGTACCGAGGCGGGCGACCAACTCCGGTGGGCAGGCTTCGCCACCGGTCACGATGGTGCGCACACCGGCGACGGCCGTGGTCGGCAGCGTGGTGAGGACGGCGGGCGGTGCGACCAGACGGGTCACCCGCTGGTCGGTGATCACCCGGGCTAGGTCGTCGCCCGAGGTGGCCGCCGGCGGGGCGAGGACGAGGGTCGACCCGGCGTGACAGCAGGTCAGCCACACCAGGATCGAGGCGTCGAAGGCGGGGTTCATGCACAGCAGGAAGCGGTCGCGCCGGCTCGGCCGCAGCCGCGCGGCGACGCCTTCGACGAGTCCGCTGAGTCCGGCGTGGGTGACCGTGACGCCCTTGGGCGTGCCGGTCGAGCCGGAGGTGTAGATCAGATAGGCGGGGTGCCCGGCGTGCAGCGGGCGCACCCGGTCGGCGTCGGTCACCGGATCGGCCGAGTGGGCGGCCACCCGGTCCGCGGTCGCCGCGTCGTCGAGCACCAGCCAGGACATGGTGTCCGGCAAGGTATTCCGATGCGTGTCCACGGTGAGCCCGAGCCTGGCGGCACTGCCCTCGGCGACCGCGGCGATCCGCTCGGCCGGATGCTCGACATCGACGGGCACGAACGCGGCACCCGCCTTGGCGACCGCCCAGACCGCCACCAACCACTCCGGCGATCGCGGCAGGGCGATCAACACCGTCGACTCCGGCCCGGCACCGGCGTCGATCAGCGTGCGCGCCAATCGATTCGACCGATCATCGAGCTCGACGTAGCCGAGCTCGGCCACCCCACTCCCGACGCCGACCCCCGGACGGGTCGCCACAGCAGCGCTCTCGACGGCGCCGCGCCCAGCACCGAGTCCGTGCCCGACGACCGCCCCGCCCTGGCCTGACCCATCGCGTGTGCCGGTCTCGAATTGCCTGCTGTCCTGCCCGGATCCCCGTCGGCTCACCGGTATCGCTTGCGCGACAGCGGATCCTACGACGGCGACTCCCCCTGCGCCCGCGCCAGCGGCCAGCAATTCCGGCAGCAGCTGGATCGGTCGCGGCCGGGTGCGGACGACCTCGGCGCCCTCGATGCCGCGCACCGCGGCGACCGGGGTCGCGGGGTCGGCGAGCCGGGCGACGATGCGGGACAGGCGGTGTGCGAGGGCGGTGGCCTCGGTGTCGTCGAAGTAGCGGTCAGAGCAGGTGAGGGTGAGGCGCAGGTCGCCGCGGTCGTGGGCGGCCAGGCACAGGGGGTAGTGGGTGCCGTCGCGGCCGTGGAAGTCGGTGACGCGCAGGCGCGCCTGGTGCGAGGCGGCGCGCAGGGACTCGGCGTCCATCGGGTAGGACTCGAAGACCATGCCGGTGTCGAACAGCGGGCCGAGCCCGGTGGCGGACTGGATCTCGTTGAGCCCCACCATGTGCCGGTCGACGAGCGCGCCCTGTTCGCGCTGGACGCGCGCCAGTAGCGCGCCGACCGGCTCGTCCGGGATCAGGGCGACGCGCACGGGCAGGGTGTTCACCAGCATGCCGACGATGCGATCGGCGCCGGGCAGTTCGGCGGGGCGGCCGGATACCGTGGCGCCGAAGACCACGTCGGTGTGCCCGGTCAGCTCCGCCAGCAGCAGCGCCCAGGCCGCCTGGACGATGGTGTTCGTGGTGATACCGGCGGCGCGGTGCCGGTCGAGCGCGGCGGTGGTGTCCGGTGCGAGCGGCACCGTCACCCGCAGGTCGACGGGTTCGGCGCCGTGCGTTCGCTGGACGCGGGCGGCCGTGACGAGGGTCGGGCCGGACAGTCCGGCGAGCGCGTCCGTCCACGCGGCCCTGGCGGCGGCCAAGTCCTGGTGGACCAGCCACTCCAGGTGGTGCCGATAGGGCTCCGGTTCGCCGAGGGGCGCGGTGCCGTCGTAGAGCGCGAGCAGGTCGCCCAGCAGCAGGGGCATCGACCAGCCGTCGAGGACGAGATGGTGATTGGTGACGATCAGGCGCACGTCGTCGGGACCGCAACGCAGACAGAGGAATCGCAGCAGCGGGGGCTGTTCGGGATCGAAGGGGCGGGCGAGTTCGGCGGCCGCGAGCGCCGCGCAGTCGGCCGGGTCGGCGTCGAGCACCCGCCACGGCACCTCGACCTCGTCGAGCACCACCTGCACCGCGGCGTTCGCCGTCGTGACGAACGCGGTGCGCAGGGCGGCGTGCCTGCGCACGAGTGCCGTCGCGGCGGTCCGCAGCCGATCCAGATCCACCGGGCCCGCCAGCGCGAATTCCGACTGCACGATGTACTTGTCGGTGTGCCCGGCGGCCAGCCGGGTGTGGAACAGCAGTCCCTGCTGCAACGGCGACAGCGGCCAGACGTCCGCGACACCGTCGTAGCGGCGCTGCCAGCGGTCCAGTTCCTCGCCGGTGACCCGCACCAGCGGCAGGTCCGACGGGGTCAGCCCGCCAGCGCCGGGCTCGGCGACGGCGCGCGCGATCGATTCCAGCGTCGACACCCAGTGCCGGGCGATCCGCTCCACCGCTTCGCGGGCGATGACATCGGCCGGGAACCGCCACACCGCGCGCACCGTCGGCCCGTCCGGCCCGTCCAGGGTCGCGGCGTCGACGGCGAGCACGGTCGACACCGGCAGTTCGCCCCCACCGGCACCACCGAGTTGCTGCGCCATATCGACCGGCAGCCACGGAACTTCGGCATCCGCGTCGGCGATCTGGCCGAGGTAGTTGAACCCGATCTGCGGGCTCCCCGCCGCACCGAGCCGAGCCGCGGACGCGGGGCGGAGGTGCCGCAGCAGGCCGAACCCGAACCCGCCGCGCGGCACCGCGCGCAGCTGCTCCTTCACCGCGGCCACCGCCGCCAGCGGCCCCGGATCGGTACCCGGATCGAGCGCGATCGGGAACTGACTGGTGAACCAGCCGACCGTGCGCGACAGGTCGGCCCCCGGCACGACGGTCTCGTCACGGCCGTGCCGCTCCAGCATCAGCAGCGCGGGCCCCGGTTCACCACGATGCGCACGCACCGCGGATACCAGCGCCGCGAGCAGCGCCTCTTCCACACCACAGCGCAGGGCGGTCGGCAGGTGCTGGACCAGCGGTGCCGCGATCGCGGGTGGGAGGACGACCTCGACGCGGTCGAGTCCGGCGCCGACGTCACGCGCCGGGTCGAGGGCACGCGCGCCGAGGCGCGGCTCTGGGGTGCCGAGCACGTCGCACCAGTAGTCCAGCTGCTCGGTCCATGTCGTGGCGTCGGCCCCGGTGTCGAGCGCCTCCGCCCAGGTCCGCACGGAGGTGCCGACCGGCGGCAGCCGCACCGGGGCGCCCGCCTCGACGGCGGTCCAGGCCGCCACCAGATCGGCGATGAGGATGCGCCAGGAGACCGCGTCGACGGCCAGGTGATGCACCGCGAGCACCAGCCGCCCGCCGGAGCCCGGATCGAGCCAGACGGCGGCGAGCACGCTGCCCGCGGCCGGGTCGAGCCGGTCCACGGCCGCCGCGGTGGCCGCCGCGATGTCGCCGGGCTCGATCCGCGCGCAGGGCCGGTGCTCCACCGAGGTGGCCACGTCGGTCGTCCGCGGCGAGGCGACCTCGAGCCGGTCACCGTCGACGATCCGGACCCGCAGCATGTCGTGCTGGTCGACCACGGCTTGCAGTGTGCGGGTCAGCCGCGCGCGATCGATGTCGGGCGGCAGCGCCAGCACCATCGTCTGCGCGAACCGCCGCCACCCCGGCTGGGTCAGCAACCAGTCCACGATCGGCGTCCGCCGCACCGAACCCACACCGCCACCGGGCAATTCGCGCAGCACCGCCCGCTCCCCCGGCACGGCGACGACGGCGGCCAGCTCGGCCGGGGTCGGATGCTCGAACACATCGCGCGCGGAGAAGACCAGGTCGGCGGACCGGCCGCGCGACACCAGCTGGATCGACAGGATCGAGTCACCACCGAGCGCGAAGAACGACGCCCCCGGCCCCACCTCGGGCACCCCGAGCACCTCGGCGAACAGCGCGCACAGGGCCCGCTCCGGGCCTGCCGCGGCGGGTGCCGACGGCGCCACCGCAGGCTCGGGCAGCGCCCGCCGGTCGACCTTGCCGTTGCCGGTCAGCGGCAGCGAGGCGAGCACGGTGACCGAACTCGGCACCATGTGTGCGGGCAGCCGGTGCAGGCAGTATTCGCGCAGCGCCGCGCCGTCGAGGTCGCCGATCCCGTGCACCGGCACCACGTACGACGCGAGCACGTCGCGCCCCGACGCCCCGGTCCGCACCACCGTCACCGCGAAGTCGACGCCGGGGCAGGTCGCCAGGACGGCATCGATCTCGCCCGGTTCCACCCGCATCCCGCGCAATTTCACCTGGAAGTCGGTGCGGCCCAGGTAGTCCAGGACGAACGTGCCGTCGACGGCGCGCCACCGGACCCGATCGCCGGAGCGGTACATGCGCGCGCCCGGCGCGCCGAACGGATCGGCGACCATCCGCTGCGCGGTCGCGGCGGCCCGCCCGGCGTAGCCCCGCGCCAGTCCCGGACCGGCGATGAACAACTCGCCCGGCGTTCCGGCGGGCACCGGGCGCAGCAGATGATCGAGGACCCGCAGGGTGACACCGGGCACCGGCGACCCGATGCCGGTGTGGTGACCGGTGGCCAGCGGTTCGGTGAAGGTCGCCGCCACCGTCGTTTCGGACGGCCCGTAGGAATTGATCAGGGCGCGGCCGGTGCCGAACCGCGCCACCACCTCGGGCGGGCACGCCTCCCCGCCCGTGGACACCGCGCGCACGCCGTCGAGCGCGTCCGGCGGCAGGGACGACAGCACGGCGGGCGTCGAGCACAGGTGGGTGATCGCCGCATCGCGCATCGCGGCGGCCAGTTCGGCGCCCGCGGCCGCGTCGGTGATCACCAGGGTGGCGCCCGCGGTGAAGGCGACCAGGAGTTCGAGCAGGGAAGCGTCGAAACTCGGGTTGAGACAGTGCGCTACGCGAGAATCACGGTCGGCGCCGTAGGCGTCGCGCACGGCCGAGGCCAGCCCGGCGATGCCCGCGTGGGTGACCACGACACCTTTGGGGGTGCCGGTGGAGCCCGAGGTGAACACGAGATAGGCGGGGTTGTCGATCCGGGCGCGCGGCAACGGCGCGGTGCCGAGGTCGTCCGCGCCGGGTTCGTCGAGCGCGATCCAGGTCACCGTGTCGGGCAGCTCCGCGCGCCGGTCCGCGGTCGTGATCCCCAGCCGCGCACCGCATTCCGCCGCCATGGTGGCCAGGCGCGGTGCGGGGTTCTGCACGCCGACCGGCACGTAGGCCGCCCCGGAACGCACGACACCCCAGAACGCCACCACCGACTCCACCGAGCGCGGCAACGCCACCAGGACGGCGGTCTCCGGACCCGCGCCGGCCGCGACCAGCTGCCGCGCCAGCCGGTCCGAAAGCTGATCCAGCGCAGCGTAATCGAGGACGCGGTCGCCGTAGACGACCGCCGTGGCCGCCGGGCCCGCCGTCGCCATCCCCGCCTCGAGCACGTCCACGAGCAGCCGGGGCGCCGGTGCGGGCGCACCGCGCAGCCCGGCGCGCAGCGGTCGTTCGTCGGGCAGGAAGTAGTCGAGCGCGCGCACCGCGGTCTCCGGCTCGGCGTCGATGATCGCGTCGAACAGCGCCAGGAAGCGCTCGTGGTGGCGGGCCAGGGTTTCCGCGTCGTAGCAGTCGGGGTTGGCGGTGAAGTCCACGTGGACGGGACTGTGCGCGCCGTGCTGATAGAAGTTGACGAACAGGTCCTCGATCGGCCCCGAGGTCAGCACGTGCAGGCTGGTCTCGACATCGGTGAAATCGACCTCGGTGGGGAACAGCATGATGTTGACCACCGGGCCGACGAACCCGCGCCCGCCCGCCTCGGCCGCCCCGTCGCCGTGCCGGATCTCCTCGTGCCGGAACTGCTGATGCCGCAGCGCGCCCGAGACCTCGACCCGGATGACGTCGACCAGCTCGGCGACGGTGCTGTCGGCGCGGACCGGCACCCGCAGCGGCACCACATTGGCGAGCATGCCGCCGGATCGGCGCAGCATGGCGGTGGTGCGGCCGGACACCGGCAGGCTCAGCACGACGTCGTCGGTGCCGGTGGCCTGCGCGTAGTAGACGGCCAGCGCGGTCATCACCAGCCCGGCCGTGCCGACACCGTAGCGGGCCGCCGCCGCGTCCAGGCGCGCCTTCGTCGCGGGCGTGAGCTCGGCGCGGTGCTGGCGGCCGAGCGCATGGGCGGGCGCCGGGGCGTCGACGAGGCTGCACCGGCGCGGCATGTCGGCGATCCGCTGCGTCCAGTACTCGGCGTCGGCGGTGTAGCGGGTGCTGTCGCGATAGCGCGTCTCCGCCTCGTGCACCGTGCGCAACCCGGCCGCCACGCTCGGCTTCGGCGGCTGCCCGGCCAGGGCCGCGTTGTAGAGCTCGGCGACCCGGTACAGCGCCGTCGCCGACGCGAAACCGTCGATGACGATGTGGTGCGCGCGCGAGTACCAGAGCACCCGATCGGGCGCGATCCGCAGCAGCGCCGTCATGACCAGCCGGTCGCCGAGCAGATCGATCGGCGCCGCGACATCGGCGCGCATCCACCGGATCGCCTCGTCCTCGGGATCGGTGGCGTCGCTGAAGTCCAGGACGGCCATCGTCAGCTCGATCCGCCGGTCGACGACCTGGTGCGGCCCGTCGCCGGTGTCGACCAGCCGCAGCAGCCCGGACTCGAACTCCCGGCTGACCTGCTTCGACACCGCGACGAGCAGGTCGACGTCGAGGGGACCGCGCATGTCGATGTACTGCGCCTCGTAGAGCGGCACCGCCGGGTCGAGCTGCTGGGCGTACCACATGCCCAGCTGGGCGGGCGAGAGCGGAAACTCCTCGACCGCTGCCGGGTCGGTCGTCGGCGCGGTGGACAGTTCGCGGGTCATCGCCCGCTGCTCCCGGCGATCGCCCCGTGCAGTTCCTCGTCGTAGTACGCGGGGACCTCGGCGTTCGCGTTCGCGATGAGCCTGCCGACCACGACCCGCCGCACGTGCGCGGGCAGGCCGGGCGCGAACTTCTTGACGTAGGCCGACATCCACTCCGGCCGGGAGATCAGGAACGGGAAGTCGGTGGCCATCATCGTGCGCACCACCAGCATCGGGATCGGGGAGTCGAGCGGGTGGTATTCCCGGTTCCACAGGCCGGGCTGGGTGCAGCCGGGGTAGAACTGACCGAGCATGAGGCCGCGTTCGACGAACTCCGATTTGAGCTGATCGTGCAGGTCGTCGATGACGGTGTAGTCGTGCAGCTCGGGCATCGCGGTCACCAGGCAGCGCAGCACCGCGGCGCCACCGCCGTCCGGCGGCAGCTTCGGGAACAGTTCCAGCGCGTCGGAGAGCACCAGCCGCACGTACGCGGGCCAGGGCTGCGCGCCGGCGACCCGGCCGACCCAGATGAGATCGCGCCGCATCGCCGGGCCGACGTAGGGGCAGACCGGACCGTCACGCCCGATCTCACCCAGCGGCTGGGTCAGATGCTCGCGGGCCCAGGTGCGAATCCCGTCCAGTGTGGCCTGTGTGAAACGCGAGGTCTCGGTGGCGGTCGACAGCGGATACCAGCTCATTCCCGAGCGGGATCCGAAAATTACCTCGGTCATATTTCACCTCGCCACATCACGAGGTCGAGTATTCCCCCGAAGCACGGCCGCGCACGTGAGTAGCGGACCACTCGAATATCTGCGGCGGCCCGGACCACTTAAGGTTTCAGCGTTATGCACCATGTTGCCGACTCCTGCTATAGACGGACAAAGAGCCAGCTCACAGCCCTTATCTACTCAGGAGGATTCGACATCGGCCACATTCAACGACCCCGACGGCTCAGTTGGATCCCACCTGTCCTGGTATATTGCACGGAGGCAGCGAAACGATTCGCTCCCAGGGCACGAATAAATAACCCTCTGATATCGGTTGAATTTCTCGGCCCGTTCTCCTCTTAATCAAAAGGCACAATTCGATCGTCAATCGGCCGCTACGCAGCGACTATCGAGATAACGCCCGCGACATCACCCACACCCGGGAACAGCCGTGGCCCCCCGCGGGATTAGCCGGGGGCCACGGGGGGTGTCGCGCTGGTGCGCCGCGATCAGCGCAGGATCTGGCGCGCCATCACCACACGCGGGCTCGGGTTGGGGGCCACGGAGTT
>NZ_JBIAPA010000006.1:154242-240618 GCF_042888005.1 Nocardia sp. NPDC003269 | reverse complement strand
CACCTGCGCCGATGGTACTGCACTCGACAGGGTGTGGGAGAGTAGGACACCGCCGGAACATCATTGCGAAAGGCCCTCCAACTTCGGTTGGAGGGCCTTTTTGCGTTCGCGTCCACAAGCCTTTCGCCGGGTCAGGGGACTACCGTGGAGCTATGGCGACCACGAGGATCGGCACGCACATCAATGCGCCCCGCGGAAGTGTGTATCAGCTGCTGATCGACCCCGAGGCGGTCCGGGCCTGGATGGTGCCCGATGGCATGGTCAGTGAGGTGCACCGGTTCGAGCCGGAGGAGGGCGGGGTCTTCTCGATCACCGTCACCCAGGACGAGCTCACCGCGGCGGGAACGACGGAGCAGCAGCACCATGCCTACTACGGGCGATTCCTGAGCCTGGTCCCGGAGGAGCGGGTGATGGAGGTGCTGGAGTTCGTCACCGAGATCCCGGATATGGCGGGCGCGCAGACCATCACCTTCACGCTGGCCGACGCCGACGGCGGCACCGATCTCGAGGTGCTGCACGAGGGAGTGCCGCCGGGTATGACGCTCGCCGACAACGAGGTGGCGTGGGAAGTGGCGCTCGCGAAGATGGTCGCCCTTGTCGAGCGCGGCGCGATCGGCTGACCGGCCGCGCCCGGACGCGCGTCGGTTCAGCGCACGGCGTCGTCGGCGCGCGGCGTGATGCCGGAGGCGGGGACGAGATTCCAGGCTTCGAGCTGCTTGCGGATCTGCTCGGCGGCGTCGATATTGAGCGGGCCGCTGGTCCACAGCGCGTACGGCAGGTTGAAGAAGCGGCTGTCGCGGACGGCGCGCAGCCCGTTGATGCCCGGCTTGCCGCGCAGCAGCTCCACCTTCTGCGTGTAGCTCTGGCTGGGGTAGTCGACGAACATGATCGCGTCCGGGTCGGCGGCGGCCAGGCGCTCCCACGAGACCTTGGTCCAGGTGTCGGCGACGTCGTCGAGGACGTTGCGGGCGCCGGCCGCTTCGAGGATCGCCTGGGGCGCACCGAACTTGCCGCTGGAGTAGATGGTGTCGGTCCCGCTGTCGAAGAGGAAGACCGTCGGGGCCTGCGCGGGCTTCGGGGCGGCGGTGAGGGCGGCCAGCCTGCGGTCGAGATCGGCGGTGACGTCGGCGGCGCGGTCGGGGTGGCCGGTGATGGCGCCCAGGTCGGTCAGGTCGGTGCGCAGCGCGGTCCAGGGTTCGACGGTGCCGCGGGCGGCCGCGCCGTCCTGCTGGCGGCAGCTCTCGGTGAGGACGTAGGCGGCCACGCCGTCCTTCTGGAGTGCCGCGGGGGTGAGGTTGCTCGCCTCGTCGTAGCCGTAGCTCCAGCCCGCGACCATGACATCCGGGCGCTGGGCGAGGACGGTCTCGCGCGACGGGTACTCGGGGGCGACGGACTTCAGCCCGTCGACGACGGCGGCGCCGTAGTGCCTGCGCAGGGTGTCGGCGTCGCGCTGGATGCTCGACACCGCGGTCACCTGGTCCTGGGCGCCGAGCGCCAGGATCATCGAGACGAGGTTGCCGTCGTTGACGAACAGCCGCTGCGCGGGTGCGGGGAAGCGGGTGTCCTTGCCGCAGTTGCGCACCGTGATGGTGGACGCCGTGTCCGCCGAGGTGCCGGTGCAGGCCGCCAGGACGGCGGCGAGTGCGGTGGTGGCCAGGATCCGGCCGGTGTTCTTCATCAGCGCGCCTTTCGCGGGGTGATCAACAGATGGTCTTCGCCGGTCACCGGATGGGCGACCCGGGTGGCGTCCACGCCGAACACCTCGGCGACGACCGCGGGGGTCAACGCCTCGGCGGGCGGCGCGGGCGGTCGGGCGATGCCGTTGTGCAGCACGATGATCCGATCGCAGTAGCGGTCGGCCAGCGACAGATCGTGCAGGGCGGCGACGACGGTGCGGCGCAGTCCGCGCACCAGGTCGAGGAGCTCGAGCTGGTGGGTGATGTCGAGGTGGTTGGTCGGCTCGTCCAGCAGCAGGACCGGGGTGTTCTGGAGCAGGGCGCGGGCCAGCAGCACTCGTTGCCGCTCGCCACCCGACAACTGCTGCACCGGGCGATCGGCGAAACCCGAAAGATCGACTGCCGCCAGCGCTTCCAGCACCTGCTGACGCTCGCCCGAGGTGCCGAGCCCCCACGGTGGCAGATAGGGGGTGAGTCCGAGGGCGACGACTTCGCCGACGAGCATATCGGCGGGCGGGCTCTCGTCCTGGGCCACCAACGCCACCGCGGTGGCGCGGTGTCGCGGTCGGAGATCGTGCAGCGCACGGCCGTCGACGAGCACGCGGCCCCGCGCCGGTTTGCGGAGACCTGCCAGGGTTCGCAGCAGCGTGGTCTTGCCGCTGCCGTTGGGGCCGACGATGCCTACGGTCTCGCCGGGCTCGATCGAGAATTCCACGGCCGTGAGGACGTTTCGGCGGCCGATCGAACACGTCAGCTCGGCGGTCCGAATCGCTCCGGGCCGTGCGGAGTTCGAGCGGGTGGTGTCGCCTGTGCGCGCGTCACCACCGCCGCGCTCGCCGTCGTTCGGCCTGGCGTCGACCGGATCACCCGTCGCGGTCGGAGCGGCGACGGGGGCACTGGCCTCGGTGCCGGGACCGGTCACCGTGACGTGCGCGTCGGACCGATGGGTGTCGTGATCGGTACCGGCGGAATCGATCTGCTGCGCAGAAGGCGTCGCGCCGCGGAGATCCGCGTGCTCGCTGTCGGCGGACCGTGCCGGGTGGGCAGTGTGTTCGTGCGTCGTCACGAGGCACCGAAGTGGTAGCGGCGGCGACCCATCAGGAGCAGGAAGGTGGGTGCGCCGATGAGGCCGGTGAGGACGCCGACGGGGATCTCGGTGGGACGCACCAGGACCCGGGTCGCGGCGTCGGCGACGACGAGGAACAGCGCGCCGCACAGGGCGCAGGCGGGGAGCAGCGCGCGGTGGCGTGGGCCGACGATCATGCGCGCGGCGTGGGGGACGACCAGCCCGACGAAACCGATCCCGCCCGACACCGCGACCAGCACCCCGACGAGCACCGCCAGCAGGACGAACAATCCGATGCGCAGTTCCTTCACCGGAACACCGATCGACGACGCGGTGGTCGCGCCGAGGGTGAGGGCGTCGAGCCACCCGGCGATGGCCAGCAGGACGGCACCCGCGACCACCACGACGACCAGCGGGAGCGCGAGGGTGGTCCAATCGGCCCCGGCGAGGCTGCCGAGCAGCCAGAACAGGACCGATTGTGCGGCGGCGGGATCGGTGCTGCGGAACACCAGATAGCTGCTGAACGCGGCGAAGGCCGAGCCGAGCACGGTGCCGGTGAGGACCAGTCGCAGCGGGGTGAGGCCGCCCTGGGCGAAGGCCACCAGGAAGACGAGGGTGGCCGCGCCGAACGCGCCGGCCAGCGCGCCGCCCGAGAGGGCCCAGATGCCCGCGCCCGCGAACAGCCCCGAGGTGATCACCGCGGCCGCGCCGACGCCCGCGCCGGAGGAGACGCCCAGCAGATAGGGGTCGGCGAGGGGATTGCGCACCAGCGTCTGCATGGCCGCGCCCGCCAGCGCGAGACCCGCGCCGACCACGGCGGCCAGGACCGTGCGGGGCACCCGGAGCTGCCAGACGATGGTGTCGATGCCGAGATCGGTGGGGGTGGTCCCGGTCAGGCGGGCGCCGAGGGTGTCGAGCACCGCGGACACGGGGACGATCTCGGCGCCGAAGCCGGTGGCGCCGATCATGGCGGCCAGCAACAGCGCCCCGAGCAGCGGGAAGGCGAGCGATGTCCGGGCACGGATCATCGCGGGTTCTCCAGAGGCAAGGCGCGGCCCTTTCAGAGGGTGCCCGGCGAGGGAGGTCTGACTTTCGCCGCGAGGCGATCACAGTGGCGCGACCGTTCCGGAGTTGCACCGGATTCCCGCACCCGCCGGGGAGGACGACCGACTCTAACCTGGCACTCCGTGCCTACGGTCGACCGGGGGACCGGCGGGTGTCACCGGTGTTCCGATCACGGTAAGGCTAAAGGTGTTCGGGAAAACCGCGGATTGATTCAATCCCACTATGCACCGACCGAACACCTTCCTGCCCGGCCTGCGAGGCCGCGCCACCGCCGCGCTCCTCGCGGTGGCCACCGTTGCGACGCTCGGCCTGAGCGGATGCTCGAACGGCAGCGACGCACCGGTCGGCACCCCGGACGCGCCCCTGCCCACCGAGGTTCCCGCGGGCACCACGCTCGTCGTGGCCGACCAGCAGGAGCGGTTGCAGTCCGCGCTGCGGCTGTCCGGTGAGCTGGACAAGCTGCCGTTCAAGATCGAATTCGCCAACTTCGTCGGTGGCCCGGCCATTCTCGAGGCATTCCGGGCCGGCGCGGCCGATGTGGGTCAGGTGGGCGACGTGCCGCCGATCCACGCGCTGGCCGCCGGGCAGGACGTGCCGATCGTCGGCTCGTATCAGACCAACCCGCAGGCGCTGAAACTCGCTGTCGCGCCGGGACGTTCGATCAGCAAGCTGACCGACCTGAAGGGCAAGAAGATCGCCTACGCCGAGGGCACCGCGCAGCAGGCGGCCGTGCTCAAGGCGCTCACCAAGGCGGGGCTGAAGCCCACCGATGTGCAGCTGGTCCGGCTGCAGCTCGCGGAGTTCCTCGATGCCGTGCGCACCGGTCAGGTCGACGTCGCGCCGCTGATCGAGCCCAACGTGACCCGGCTGCTGCGCACCCAGGGCGCCTCGGTGATCCCCGATTCGGAGACGACCGGGATCTACAGCGGCCTGGCCTACCTGTACGCGCGCCGCGCGGTGGTCCAGGACCCGGCCAAGGCCGCCGCCACCCGCGCCCTCGTCGGCGCGTTCGTGCGGGCCTGGCACTGGACCAACACCCACCGCGAGGAATGGGCGACCAAGTACTACGTGGACAGCCAGAAGGTGAGCGTCGACGACGCCAAGCGGATCGTCGAATCGCTGGGTACCTACACGTTCCCGCACCTGGACCAGCAGCTGGTCGCCCGGCAGCAGACCACGATCGACGCGATCGACGCCGTCGGCGAGCTGCCGAAGAAGATCGAGGCCGCCGACGGCTTCGACCTGCGCTTCGACGCGGCGGTCACCGAAGCGGTCACGGCCAGCGGGGCGGCGTTCGCGCCGGCGGCGAGCTGATGGCCACCCTCGACGCCGGCGTGCTGCGGCGGATTCGCAGCACGCCGGCGCCGGTCACGGCGCTCGCGCCACGCGGGCGTGGCAGCCGCAGGCTCGGACCCGGCAAGCCCATCCCGTTCGGTTTCGCGCTCGGTCCCGCGCTGCTCGTCGGCGCCTGGGTGCTCGGCTCGGCCACCGGCGCGATCGACCCGGATACCCTGCCCGCGCCGTGGACCGTCGCGCAGACCGCCGGTGACCTGATCGCCGACGGCCGGCTGCAGTCGAACCTGCTGACCTCGCTGCAGCGCGCCGCGCTCGGGCTCGGGCTCGGTGTGCTGATCGGCGTCGTGCTGGCGCTGGTGGCGGGCCTGAGCCGGATCGGCGAGGCGATCGTCGACGGGCCGGTGCAGATCAAACGGGCCATCCCGACGCTGGCGCTGATCCCGCTGTTCATCGTGTGGTTCGGCATCGGCGAGGAGATGAAGCTGATCGTCATCACGACCAGCGTGCTGATCCCGGTCTACATCAACACCCACGCCTATCTGCGCAGCGTCGACGCCCGCTACGTGGAGCTCGCCGAGACCGTCGGGCTGTCGCGGTGGGGGTTCCTGCGACGGATCGCGCTGCCGGGCTCGCTGCCGGGCTTCTTCCTCGGACTGCGGCTGGCGGTGACCATCTCCTGGCTGGCGCTGGTCGTGGTCGAGCAGGTCAACGCGACCAGCGGCATCGGCTACCTGATGACGCAGGCGCGCACCTACGGACAGATCGACGTCATCGTCGTCGGTCTGGTGATCTACGGACTCCTCGGGCTCTTCGGCGACCTCGCCGTGCGGGCGGCGGAACGGAAGGCGCTGGCATGGCGACAGACACTGGGCGACTGACCGACGAGGACCGCAGCGTGGTGCGCACCCGCGCGCTCACCCGCGGCTTCGGCGAGCGGATCGTGCTCGACGGCATCGACATCGAGATCCGGCGCGGCGAGTTCGTCGCGCTGCTCGGCCGCAGCGGGTCGGGCAAGAGCACGCTGCTGCGGGCGCTGGCCGAACTCGACGCCGACGTCCCCGGCTCCGGCGAACTCACGGTGCCGACCCAGCGCGCCGTGGTGTTCCAGGATTCCCGGCTGCTGCCGTGGGCCCGGGTGCTCGACAACGTGGTGCTCGGCCTCACCGGGCGCGACGCTGCCGGGCGTGGACGTGCCGCGCTCGCCGAGGTCGGCCTGGCCGGACGCGAGAAGGCTTGGCCGCGTGAGCTTTCCGGTGGGGAGCAGCAGCGGGTGGCGCTGGCCAGGTCGCTGGTGCGCGAGCCGGAGCTGCTGCTGGCCGACGAACCGTTCGGCGCGCTCGACGCGCTCACCCGGATCCGGATGCACGCGCTGCTGCAGGCGCTGTGCGAGCGGCACCGGCCCGCCGTGCTGCTGGTGACCCACGACGTGGACGAGGCCGTACTGCTCGCCGACCGCGTGCTGGTCCTGGACGAGGGCCGGATCGCGATCGACCAGCGCATCGACACGCCGCGCCCGCGCAGGCACGCGCACCCGGAGTTCATCCGGCTGCGCGAGGTCCTGCTGGCCGGGCTCGGCGTCGACACCACCGACATCGAGGAAGTGAAACAAGCGTCATGAGCGCACCACGGCAACTGAGTCTCAACGCGTTCATCTACCCGTCGGGGCATCACGAGGCGGCCTGGCGGCATCCCGACAGCAGGCCCGACCGGATCTACGACGTCACCTACTACCAGGAGATCGGGCGCACCGCCGAGGCGGCCAAGCTGGACGCGGTGTTCTTCGCCGACGGGCCCGCGCTGCGCACCGATGTGCGCCACAATGCCGCGCCGGGTCTGGAGCCGATCACGCTGCTCACCGCGATCGCCGCGGCGACCACGCATCTGGGCCTGATCGCCACCGCGTCGACCACCTACTACGAGCCCTACAACCTGGCGCGGCTGTTCTCCTCGCTCGACCACATCTCCGGCGGCCGGGCGGGCTGGAACATCGTCACCACCGGCACCGATCTGGCCGCGGCCAACTTCGGCCTGGACCGGCATCCCGACCACGCCGAACGTTATGCCCGCGCACGGGAATTCGTCGACGCGGTGGTGGCGCTGTGGGACAGCTGGGAGGACGACGCGATCCTGCTCGACCGGGCCGCGGGCGTCTACGCCGACCCGGACAAGATCCATCCGATCGACTTCGTCGGTGAACACCTCAGCGTGCGTGGGCCGTTCAACGCCGCGCGCACGCCGCAGGGGCATCCGGTGCTGGTGCAGGCGGGCGCGTCGAACGAGGGCAGGGCCTTCGCGGGCAAGTACGCCGAGGCGATCTTCACCGCGCACCAGCGGCTGTCGGACGCACAGGCCTTCTACGCCGACATCAAGGCCAAGGCGGCCGAGTTCGGGCGTGACGCGAGCGAGGTGAAGATCCTGCCGGGGATCAGCCCGTTCATCGCCGACACCGAGGCCGCCGCGCTGCGGTTGGAGCGGGAGTTCAACGAGCTCACCGTGCCCGAATACGGGATCAAGCAGCTGGAATCCCTCACCGGGACCTCGTTGCGCGCCCTGGCGCTGGACGAGCCGGTGCCGGTCGAGACGTTCGCCGGGGCAGGCGATGTCACCGACAACGCGCGCAGCCGCTTGCAGGTGGTGGCGGGCATCGTCGAGCGGGAGCGGCCGACCCTGCGCGGGCTGCTGCACCGGCTCGCGGGCGCGCGTGGGCACCGGGTGTTCGCCGGGACGCCGGAGCAGGTCGCCGACACCATCGAGGAATGGTTCACCCACGGCGCGGCCGACGGTTTCAATGTGATGCCGCCGTACTACCCCGGTGGGCTGGAGGTGTTCGCCGAGACGGTGGTGCCGATCCTGCAGGAGCGCGGGCTGTTCCGCACCGAGTACACGGGCACCACGCTGCGCGATCACTTCGGGCTGACCCGGCCGCGCGGGCGGTTCGCGCCGGAACCCCTCAGCGTCGGATGAACCGGACCGACGACGAGAACTGTTGTACCGCTGGGCCGGAAGGCGTGATGCCGTGAGCGCGCGTCGTGGCTCACTCCGGCGGACGGCCGGGTCTCGGTGAGCGCCGGGGTAGTCGACGAATCGGTGCGGATGCGGTCGCTCGTGTGGCCGGTGTTCGCGCCGATGGCGCTGTACGGCGTCGGCGCGGGGGCGGCCGCGCCGATGTACGCGCTGCGGGCGCTGGATCTCGGGGCGTCGGCGGGTGCGGCCGGGCTGATCGTCGCGTTGAGTGGGCTCGGGATGGTGCTGACGGATCTGCCCGCGGGGCGGATCGTCGCGCGGATCGGGGAGCGGGCGGCGATCGGGGTCGGCAGTGTGCTCGGCACGGTCGGGGTGCTGGCGGCGATCCTCGCGCCGAATCTCGCTGTGCTGGCGCTGGGTCTGCTGCTCAACGGGGCGGCGGGTGCGGTGTGGGGGCTGGCGCGGCAGACCTACCTGGTCTCGGTGGTGGCGCCCGATCAGCGGGGACGGGCCATGTCGACGCTGGCGGGCGCGCACCGGCTCGGGTTCTTCTGCGGGCCGTTCCTCGGCGCCGCGCTGGTGCACGGGTTCGGGCCGGTCGGCGCGCTGTGGCTGCAACTGGTCACCACGCTGCTGGCCAGCGCGGCGATGGTGACCATCCGCGCCGCCGATCTCGACGACGTGACCGCGCTGCGGCCGCTGCACACGGTGCTCTCCGAGAATCGCAGGGCCCTGGGCACGCTCGGGCTCGCCTCGGTCGCGGTCGGCGCGGCGCGGGCCTCACGCACCGCGCTGCTGCCGCTGTGGGCGGCGCACCTGGGCATCGATGCCGCGACCACGAGCCTGCTGTTCGGGCTGGCCGGTGCGATCGACGTGCTCATGTCGTACCCGGCCGGGGTCTGGCTGGACCGGGCGGGCAGCCGGGTCACCGGCATCGCCTGCGGCATCTGCTTCGCGGCGGGGTACGCGGCGCTGCCGTTCACCCACTCGGCGCTCACCATGGGCGCCGCGACCATGCTGCTCGGGCTGGCCAAGGGCCTGAGCAACGGCTTGATCATGACCGTCGGCGCGTTCGCCGCACCGGAGGACCGCCGCGCGGAATTCCTCGGCGCGTGGCGGCTGACCCACGATGTGGGGATGTTCGCTGGCCCGGTCTCGGTCGGGCTGGTCGGTGCGGCCGCGGGCCTGGCCGCCGCCGGTGCGCTGCTCGCGGTCGGCGTCGGCCTGGGCACCGTGGCGATCTACCGCTGGTTCCCGGGCCGGGTGCGGCCGCGGCTGGTGAGCGAGGAGTGATGCTGCGGCCCATGGATGTTCGGGCCGCAGCGACGGGGGGTCTATCTCCGGGCGGGATCGCGGCCGGTGAGGCCGAGGATGCGGTCGAGGAGGGGAGCATCGGCGGCGACGGGGATCTCGGGGCCGTAGATGCCCATCGCGCGGCCCTGGTCGGCGGTGGCGGTGGTCTCTGCGAGGGCGTAGCGGAGCAGGTCGTCGTCCCAGTCGACCGTGGTGCCGAGGGCGTGGGCCAGGTCCCAGCCGTGGACGATCAGTTCGCCGACGACCATGCCGCCGACCAGCGCCGCGGGCAGTTCCGTCGGCCCGCCCATGTGGGTGGTGCCCTGCCACGCATCGGGGTCGCGCCAGGCGGTGGCGAGATCGGCGAGCTGGGTGTCGAGGGCGGCGGGCCAGTCGCCCGCCGTCAGGTCGACCTCGGTTTCGGCGGTGGCGGGCGGGGCGACCGACTCCTTACGTGCCGCGCCGAGCAGCGACGGACCCCAGAACAGCAGATGGTTCAGCAGGGCGCGGACATCGAACTCGGCGCAGGGCGTCGGGGCGGTGAGCTGGTCCGGCGTGAGGGTGCGCAGGAGCTTCGAGAGTGGTTCGGCGGCGCGGGCGACGCGTTCGGTTTCGGACATACAGCGAGGTAACCACCCTCGGCCTCGCGCTGTCTTGAACAAACGCGACATACACTCGCCGCGTGGAGCGCGACCCGCGGGAACTCGGCGGTGCCTGGCGCGCGGCGCAACGGCATACGTTCGTCGAACCGTCGGGGGAGCCGGCGCGCTACGTCGCGCGGTACTGGTCGGTGACCTGGGCCTACGAGCGGCCGTATCGGCAGTTGGTGGTGCCGCTGCCGAATGTCCATCTGAGCTTCCGGGACGGGCGGGCCGAGGTGCACGGGCCGTCGTCCGCGCACGTGTACCGCGAGTTGTCGGGGACCGGTTCGGTGTTCGGTGTCGCGTTCCGGCCCGGCATGTTCCGTCCGTTTCTCGGCGGCCCGGTGGCGCAGCTGCGGGACCGGACGATCGACGCCACAACGGTATTCGGCGCGGCGCTGCCCGCGGTCGCCGACGTCGACACGGTCGAGCGATTCCTCCGCGCGCACCTGCCCGGTCCGGACCCGCGGGCCGACCTCGCCGCCCGGGTCGTCGCCGCGATCGCCGAGGACATCGAGGTGACCAGGGTGGAGACGATCGCGGACCGGTTCGGGCTGAGCGTGCGCGGGCTCCAGCGGCTGTTCGCCGAGTACGTCGGACTCGGCCCGAAATGGGTGGTGCGCCGCTATCGCCTGCACGAGATCACCGAGCGGCTCGCCGCCGGGACCGAGATCGACTGGGCCGGGACCGCCGCCGAGCTGGGATACGCCGATCAGGCCCACCTCAGCCGGGATTTCCGCCGGATCTTCGGCGAACCGCCGACCCGCTACGCGCGGCGCTACGACGCGCGCTGACCCCGCCGCCTCAGCGGACGCGGGTGCCCAGGATGGTGCGCACGCCCGCGATGAACAACTGCAGACCGAAGTCGAAACGCGCGGTCGGGTCGGGGGTGTCGTGCAGCGGGGAGGCGTCGTCGGTGAGCGCGCCCACCGAATCCATCTGCATGCGGGACTGCTCGTCCACGGTCTGGCCGAGCACGTAGTAGAGCAGGGTGTAGGCCGTGAGTTCGGCTTCCTCCCTGGTCATCCCGGCGCGGATGACGATGCCGGCGAGGCGCTCGCGGGCCTTGCTGGTGGTCAGCCGCGAGGCGTAGGTGGCCGAGACCAGTTCGGCGCCGTCGCGGTAGGCCAGCAGGCAGTCGCGCAGCCGGTGGGCGAGTTCGGTGAGCTGCTCGGGCCAGTCGACGGCGGTGATCGGCTCGTCCATCGGCGCCAGGATCCGGTCGGCGACCGCGCCGAGCAGCGACTGCTTGTCCTTCACGTGCCAGTACAGCGCACCGGGCTGGACCTGCAGCGATCCGGCCAGCCGTCGCATCGTCAGGTCGCCGAGACCGTACTGGTCCAGAATCGCGACGGCGGCATCGACCACATCCGTCTTCCGCAGTTGCACGCGTGTCCTTCCCCAGAGATTCACCGACCCGAGTGTCGTGTCTCACTCGCACCCGCTACCCTAGCCTGAACACCGTTCAAGTTGCACGGCCACGCCGGGTGGATCACACCCGTGCTCGTGCGCGAACCCCGTCGAAGGGACATCACGTCGTGACACAGGCACCCGTCCAGACCGACATTCTGGCCATCGCCCGTGAGCAGGTGCTCGAGCGCGGTGAAGGCCTCACCGAGGCGCAGACCGTCGAGGTCCTGCGCCTGGGCGACGACCGCCTGGAAGCGCTGCTCGAGCTCGCCCACGAGGTGCGGATGAAGTGGTGCGGCCCGGAGGTCGAGGTCGAGGGCATCATCAGCCTCAAGACCGGCGGCTGCCCCGAGGACTGCCACTTCTGCTCGCAGTCGGGCCTGTTCCAGTCGCCCGTGCGCGCGGCCTGGCTCGACATCCCCAGCCTGGTCGAGGCGGCCAAGCAGACCGCCAAGACCGGCGCCACCGAGTTCTGCATCGTCGCCGCGGTCCGCGGCCCGGACGAGCGCCTGATGGCGCAGGTCGCCGCGGGTGTCGAGGCCATCCGCAACGAGGTCGACATCCAGGTCGCCTGCTCGCTGGGCATGCTGAACCAGGAGCAGGTCGACCAGCTCGCCGCGATGGGCGTGCACCGCTACAACCACAACCTCGAGACCGCCAAGTCGCACTTCCCGAAGGTGGTCACCACGCACACCTACGAGGAGCGCTGGGACACCCTGCGCATGGTTCGCGAAGCCGGCATGGAGGTCTGCTGCGGTGGCATCCTCGGCATGGGCGAGACCATCGAGCAGCGCGCCGAGTTCGCCGCGCAGCTGGCCTCGCTCGAGCCCGACGAGGTGCCGCTGAACTTCCTCAACCCGCGCCCCGGCACCCCCTTCGGCGACCTCGAGGTGCTGCCCGCGGCCGACGCGCTGCGCGCCATCGCCGCGTTCCGCCTGGCGCTGCCGCGCACCATCCTGCGTTTCGCCGGTGGCCGCGAGATCACCCTCGGCGATCTGGGCGCCAAGCAAGGCATGCTCGGCGGCATCAACGCCGTCATCGTCGGCAACTACCTGACCACCCTCGGCCGTCCCGCCGAATCGGATCTCGATCTGCTGGGTGAGCTGAAGATGCCGATCAAGGCGCTCAACGAAACCCTCTGAGACGCGGGCGCAGTAGGGTGACTGATATGGACGAGCGCTACAACCCGTTCACCGGCAAGCGGATCGTGCCGGGGCTCGACGACGCGATGCCCGCGGCCGCCGCGCTCGGGCTCGAGCCGCCGCGGTTCTGCGAGCAGTGCGGCCGCCGGATGATCGTGCAGGTGAGCCCGGACGGCTGGTGGGCCAAGTGCTCCCGGCACGGGGTCATCGAATCGGCGCAGCTGGAACGCCGGTAGTGGTCGCCGAGGTCGGCGCCGCGCCGCGCCCGGAGGTCCTGCGCCGTGAGGTGATCGGCGTCGGCGTCGTCGCGGTCGTCGTGCTCGTGGCGAGCGCGGCGGCCGGGGTGGCGTGGGGTCTGCTCGCGCCGACCGAACGGCTGCGGGTGACCCAGCCCGGGCGCGCCGCCGTCCTCACCGGCGAGAGCCTGCACCTGTTCGACGCGGTCGGGATGTTCCTGTGCCTCGGCGCGGTGGTCGCGGTGCTGACCACGATCGCCGCGTGGCGGGTGCGCAGCGTGCGCGGTCCCGCGCTGGTGGTGGGGATCCTGCTCGCCTCGGGACTCGGTGCGGCGGTGATGATGTGGCTCGGCGAGGCGGTCGCCGAACAACGGCATCCGCGTCCGCACGATCCCGCGATCGGTCAGATCATCGCGCTCCCCGCGGAAGTCGGCACCGATCTCGCGCTGCTCGTGCAACCCTTCCTCGCCGCGCTCGTGCTGCTGTTCCTGGCCGCGCTGCATCCGCGCACCGATCTCGGTTCGGGCTCGGCGGGCCTGCTCGGCGACCTGCGACCGGCCGAATTCGACGACTATCCGGTGGCCGGACCGGCCGAGGAATATCGTCCCAGCGGCGATTTCGATTCGAGTCCGCAACCGCGCGTCTGAGCGCGGCCCGCGCCCCTGACCGGCGCTACCATCGCCGATATCGGCAGGTGGACGGCTCGGGAGGAGTGGGTCGTGGGGTTCATCGGAGGCGGTCCGGTCGTCGAGGAGCTGGACGCGACATTCTGGCGGCTGATCGAGCCGCTCACGTATCAGGGTGCGGTACAGACCTTCACGGTCCCGGCCGGCTTCCGCACCGATTTCGCCTCGGTGCCACGGGCACTGGTCTGGCTGATCCCGCGCTACGGCGCCTACACCAGGGCCGCGATCCTGCACGACTACCTGTGCCGCACCGGCACGGTCAGCCGCGCCGACGCCGACGGCATCTTCCGCCGCTGCCTGCACGAGTTCGCGGTCTCGACGCCGCGCCGCTGGATGATGTGGGCCGCAGTGCGTCTGGGCAGTCACCTGCGCGGCGCGACACCCGGTGACATCGCGCGCTGGATTCTCATCGCGGTGCCGTCGCTGCTGTTCCTGGCGGTGCCGGTGGTCGTGGTGACAGTGGCGCTGTGGCTGTTCTGGGTGGTGGAGCTGGTCTTCTGGGCGATCGGCAGACTCGGCAGGCGCACGACCGCGCCGCCACCGGGCCCGCAGATGAAGACGGCCTAGCCACACTTCACCCAGAACGGGCGATGTGCGCGGCCCGTTCGCTCCCTAGCGTCGGTCCCGGAGGACTGTGCGACACCGCGCGAAGTCTTCTCCGGCGGTGTTCACCAGACCGAGGGAGTGTCGATGTCCGAGCCGAGCACGGGTGCCGTGGCGCCGTCCTGGTCGATTCCCCGCGGACTGATCGTGCTGCTGTCGCTGGCCGCCGGCGTCGTCGCGATCGCGGGTCTGAAAGTCTTCTCGGGCATCGTCGGACCGGTCTTCCTCGCCCTCATGCTCACCATCGCGGTGCAGCCGCTGCAGGGGTGGGCGCAGCGGCGCGGGTGGCCGACGTGGGTGGGGATGATCATCGCCCTGCTCGCGGTGGTGGGGATTCTGCTCGGGATCGGCCTGGCGCTGGTGGTATCGGCGTGGCAGCTGGCCTCGCTGCTCCCGGAATACGGCGACAAGCTGAACTCGCTGCTCGACAACGTCCGCGGGCTGCTGTCGGACCTGGGCATCAGCTCCGAGCAGGTCCACAAGGTGCTCGACGGGATCGATGTCGGCAAGATCGCCGGGGTCGTCGAGGAACTGCTGGGCGGCGTGCTCGGGGTCTTCTCGAATCTGTTCTTCGTCCTCGCCCTGCTGCTGTTCATGGCCGTCGACGGGATGACGATGGACAAGCGGATGGCCGTGGTGCAGAAGCAGCGGCCCGCCATCGCGAGCGCGCTGCTGTCGTTCACCGAGGGCACCCGCAAATACCTCGTTGTGTCCACCGTGTTCGGCGCGATCGTGGCGGTGATCGACGGTGGCGCACTGTGGTTGATGGGCGTGCCGCTGCCGATCCTGTGGGCGCTGCTGTCGTTCATCACCAACTACATCCCGAACATCGGCTTCGTCATCGGGGTCATCCCGCCCGCGCTGCTGGCGCTGCTCGACAGCGGCCCGGTGCTGATGATCTGGGTGATCGTGGTCTATTCGGTGATCAACTTCGTGATCCAGTCGATCATCCAGCCCAAATTCGTCGGTGACGCGGTCGGTTTGAGCGTGACCATCACCTTCCTGTCGCTGGTGTTCTGGGCGTGGGTGATCGGCGCGCTCGGCGCCCTGCTCGCCATCCCGCTGACCCTGCTGGTCAAGGCGCTGCTGCTCGACATCGACCCGTCGACCCGGTGGGCCGACGTGCTGATCGGCGCGCCGCTGCCGAAACCGGTGCCGGAAGAAGCGGAAGCGGAAGCGGAGGCGGAGCCGGAAGCGAAGGGGCCGTGACGACGACGATGGTGGCGCCGCCCCCGCGTCCGGTGACCCAGGGCGTCGCGGCCGGAATCACCATGCTCGGTGTCGCACTGCTACTTGTCGCGAGCATTCTGGAGATCCTGCGCGGCATCGCGTGCGTGGCCGGTGCCGAGATCTTCGACGGCACCCGGCCGTACACGTTCGAGCTGGACATCACCACGTGGGGGTGGCTGCATCTGCTGATCGGGGTGTTCGGGGTCGCGGTCGCGCTCGGCATGATCCTGGGCGCGCGCTGGGCGCTGCTGGTCGCGGCCGGGCTGGCGGGGGTGTCGATCATCGCGAATTTCGCGTCGCTGCCGTACTACCCGTGGTGGTCGGTGGTGGTGATCCTGCTCGATCTGGCCGTCCTGTGGGCGGTGTCCACCTGGGAGCCCGTCCGGTACTGAGCCGACCGGGATCTCGCTGTCTCGACAGACCGGAGCCACCATGTCCGCGCCAGCCACCTCGATCGCCGGTCCGGCGCTCGGGAGCTCGGGTGCTCGGCGCCGGCCGGTCTCGGCTGTGCCGGTCGCTCGGCTCGTGGGGTGGGTGTTCGTCGTCGCGACCACCGGGTGGGCGTTCCGGCGGACCTGGCGCGAGATCGGTGTGCCCGTCGACAGCGGGTACGCGGGGTTCGGTGCGGTGCTGTTCGTGCTGGTCGGGATGGCCGCGCTCGGTATCGCGACGCGGCGCGGGCCCGCGCTGGCCCGGGACCCGGTCGCGGACATGGTCATCGGGCTGACCGGCCTGATCGCCGCCACGGGCCTGCTCGGCGTGCAGACGGTGCGGCTCGGGGTGGCATACCTGCCGTTGCGCCTGGATCTGCTGGCGGCCTGGGCATTCGCGATCAGCGCGAGCGTGCTGGTGTTCGGGGTGCGGTCGGTCGTCCGGTTCTGGCCGGTGTGGGTGCTGCCGCTCGCGCTGTTGCCGCCGGTGTACGGGGCCGGACAGGTGCTCTTGGGTGAGGGTGGGGTCCTGGTGCTGCTGGCCGGGTGCGCGGTGGCGGTGGTCGTCGGTGGTGTCGCGGCGGCGGCCGCCACCGTGCTGATCGGCGCGGCGGTGGTGATCGCGGTCGATCGGTGGTTTCCGGGGACCCCGCAGTTCGGCTACCAGGTCGTGCCGCTCGTCGTGGGTGTGGCGGTCGTTCTCGCGGCCCGGGGGTCTTCGGCCGGGAGCGGGTCGAGCTCGGTCGCCGCGAGCAGGCCGAGGGTGCGAGCGCGGGCTGGTCGCTCGGCCTCGCCGGTCGGAGCGAGCATCGGGCGGGTGATCGGAGGCGGCGCGGGTGTCGAGCGGGTGCGCAGCGGCGGCGGAGGGTCGAGCATTGATCGGCCGGTCGGCGGCCTGGCGGATGACGTGCCGGGCCGTGGTGAACGGCCGGACGCGCACACCGGAGGTGGACCCCGTCGGCGCGTGGCTCGACTCGGGATACCCGGCGCCGGTGTGGTTCTGGTCGCCGCCGCGGTGTCGGCGTGGATCCCGGTGCCGCGGGACGGGATCCCGGAGGCCACCACGGTGACCGGTGTCGTCGCGGGCGAGGGGGTCGTCGTGCCTGGTTGGAATGTGCTCGAAAGTCACCGATATCCCTGGGCAGCAAACTATTTCGAAGACGCGCGGTTGGGTACCCGGAGCTTGTTGGAGGCCGAGGAGATCGATCCGGACTGGGATGCCGCCGGGCGCAAGCGCCGGGTGGCGGTCGATGTGCTCGGTGCCGGGAACGGCGACGGCCTCGACCGGTATCCGGACTTCGCGCACTACCGGCTGGCCGAACCGCGCTTCGGTCCGCCTTCGTACTTCGAGCTCGGCGCGGGCGTCGTCGGGCGGATGCGAACCGTCGTCGACGACCACGGGGCACTGCGCTGGACGTTGCTGAGCTGGGACTGGCGGGGCGCTGGCGGCGCGGAACGGGTGACCCTGATCGCCTCGACCGACCATCTGCCCACCGCGGTGTTCCCCGAGCCGGACGGCTCGCTCGGCACCACCGCGAGCGCGATCCTGCGGCAGGCGTTGCGCGGCCGGTCGATCGACGGCGGTCCGGCCGTCCTC
Organism: Nocardia sp. NPDC003269; assembly: GCF_042888005.1. NCBI lineage: Bacteria > Bacillati > Actinomycetota > Actinomycetes > Mycobacteriales > Nocardiaceae > Nocardia > Nocardia sp. NPDC003269. The sequence goes on along the minus strand of NZ_JBIAPA010000006.1, from coordinate 223,282 downwards.
GCCGACAGCGACCTGCTGCTCACCCTGGCCCACCTCCTGGTCGCGGTCCGGACCGGCGCGCGGTGATCCCACGGAAAACCGGTGGCGCGCACGGTGCCGGTCCACCTACCGTCGACCGGTCAGCAATTGCACCGGGGGAGGACCTGGCCGTGCGCGCCACCGAGAACACCAGCACCGAACAACCCGCCGAGCGGCCCGATCTCGCCGCCTGGCGACGCAGGCACGCGCTGCGCAGCTCGTCCGCCGCCACCGCCGTGCCCAGCGGCCGCACCTACCGGCGCTCGGCGAAACACCGAGATCGCCGCCATGACAGCTGAACCGCCGCCGGGCGCCGCCGACGACTGGGTCCGGCTCAACCGGGCGCACTGGGACGAACGCGCCCCGATCCACGTCCGCTCGGACATCTACGACCTCGATGGCTTCGTCGCGGGCCGGGAACACCTGCGCGACTTCGAGATCCGCGAGATCGGTGACGTTCGGGGCAAGCGGCTGCTGCACCTGCAATGCCATATCGGCACCGACACCCTGGGCTGGGCCCGGCGCGGCGCCGTCGTGACCGGTCTGGATTTCTCGGCGCCCGCGATCGCGGCCGCGCGTGCGCTGGCCGCGCGGATCGGCGCCGACGACGCCGAATTCGTGGAGGCGGAGGTGTACGCCGCGGTCGACGCGCTGGCCCACCGCACCTTCGACATCGTCTACACCGGCCTCGGCGCGCTGTGCTGGCTGCCCGACCTGCGCCGCTGGGCCGAGACGGTCGCGGCCCTGGTGGCGCCCGGCGGATTCCTCTACCTCAGCGAATTCCATCCGGTCGGCGACCTGCTCAGCCCCGACGACGGCCGCACCGTGATCGACGACTACTTCGACCCGGCGCCGGTCGTCGAACTGGTCCCGGGCAGCTACGCCGCCCCCGACGCGGTGACCACCGCCGATGTGACCGTCGGCTGGCGGCACGGCCTCGGCGAGGTCGTCTCGGCCGTGGCCGCCGCCGGGCTGCGGGTGGAGTCGTTGCGTGAGCACGATTTCACCGTCTCCCCCCGCTTCGCCTTCCTCGAACAGGACGAGCGCGGCTACCGGGCACCGGCGGGCATGCCACGGGTGCCGCTGCTGTACTCGCTGCGGGCAGCGCGGACCTGACCCCGCCAGGGGGTTGATCAGGTATCCGCCGAGTAGCGGCGGACGGCGATCGGGATCGCGAGGGCGAACAGGACGGCGATCCAGGCGGCCGCCGCGGCGACCGGATGCTGCATCGGCCAGGCGCTGCCCGGGCTCGCGGACAGGTCGGCGCCGAGCAGCTCACGCAGCGCGGCGACGATGGCGCTCACCGGATTCCACTCCGCGATCGTGGCGATCACCGACGGCATGGTCGAGGTCGGGACGAACACGTTCGAGAACATGATCGTGCCGAAGATCAGCGGTGCCGTCTGCTGGAGCATCTGCTCGTCGCGGATCGCGGCGCCGAGCGCGATCCCCAGCCACGACAGCGCGCAGCGGAAGGCGAGCAGCAGCGCGATCGCCACCGCGACCTCGCCCACCGTGGCGTCCACCCGCCAGCCGAGCAGCGCGCCGATGCCGGACATCAGCGCCAGCGCCAGCACCCCGACCACCGTTTCGGCCAGCGCGAAGCCGGTCGGCGCGGCCGCGGGCGACAGCGGCAGCGCGCGCAGCCGGTCGGTGAATCCGCTGTGCAGGTCGGCGTTCGCGGTGGACGCGGTGGAGGTCAGACCCATCGCCGCGACCAGGACCAGCACGCCGGGGACCAGGTAGGCGCGGTAGGCGGCGGCATCGCTGCCCCCGGAGAGCGCGCCGCCGAAGACGAAGCCGAACAGCAGCATCATGCCCAGCGGCGCGGCCAGCGTGATCGCGAACAGGCCCGGCGAATTGCGGTAGTTCGTCAGGACGCGCTCGAACAGCACCACCGCGCCGGTGCACACGGAGACCGACCGAGTCTCGGTGGCGCTCATGCCCGCACCTCCTTGCGCGCACCGGTTGCGACCCGGTCGCGGCCGGTGAGCGCGAGGAACGCGTCGTCGAGGGTCGTCGCGCGGGTGCCGATATCGCGCACCGTGATGTCGGCGGCGTCGAGCGCGCGCAGCACCGGCAGCAGGCCGGGGGCGTCGCCGGTGAAGGTGAACGACAGCTCCATCGGCGAAAGGTCCGGCGCCGGTGGGGAATCCGATGGCGCGCCACCGAAGGTCGCCAGCACCGCGGCGATCTCGGCGTAACGGTCGGCGTCGTCGACGATCAGGTCGAGCCCGGCGGGCACGGCCGCGAGGATCTCCGCGGGCGTGCCCGCCGCGACGACCCGGCCCGCCTCCAGGATGGTGATCGCGTCGGCCAGGCGCTGCGCCTCGTCGAGGTACTGGGTGGTGAGCAGCACGGTGGTGCCCTCGGCGACGAAATCGCGCACGTACCGGTAGATCTCGTTGCGGCTGTGCGGATCGAGCGCGGTGGTCGGCTCGTCCAGGAACAGCACGGCGGGGCGCACGATCATGCCCGCGACGATGTCGAGCCTGCGGCGCATACCGCCCGAGTAGGTGCGCACCACCCGGTCGGCCGCCTCGGCCAGCTCGAAGCGGTCGAGCAGCTCGCCCGCGTGCCGCCGGGCGGCCGTCGCGCGGAAGCCGTTGAGCCGGGCCAGCATCACCAGATTCTGCCGTCCGGTCAGGCGCGGGTCGACGGCGTGGAACTGGCCGACCAGGCCCAGTTGCCGTTTCGCGTCCTCGGCGTGGGTGACGGTGTCGAACCCGCGGATCGCGGCCCGCCCCGAGGTGGGGCGCAGCAGTGTCGCCAGCATGCGCACGGTGGTGGTCTTGCCCGAGCCGTTCGGCCCGAGCAGGGCGTGCACCTGGCCGGCGGGTACCCGCAGGTCCACCCCGTCCACCACGGTGTTGTCGCCATAGGTCCTGGTCAGTGCAGCGGCATCGATGGCATGCACGGCAATCTCCCTCCATTGGGAACAGTGTTCGCAATTGCAGGATACGCATCTGCTAACACTGTTCGCAACTAGGGATCTGCGGCATGCTGGCAGGTATGACGCACACCGGAACCTCGCTGTGGTCGCGCGGCGCGGCGCCCCGGCCGGGGCCGCGCCCGGCGTACACCCTCGACCAGCTCGCCGATGCCTGCGTGCGGCGCGCCGACGCGGGTGGGCTGCGCGCGGTCTCGATGCGCGGGGTGGCCGACGAGCTCGGCACGGCGGCCGCCTCGCTGTATCGGTACGTCGACGGCAAGGACGACCTGATCGCGCTGATGGTCGACCGGGTGGCGGGGGAGTATCGGTACCCGGAGCTGACCGGCGACGTGCGCGCCGACGTGCTCGCGCTGGCGCAGCAGTCGCGCGCCCTGCACGGTCGGCATCCGTGGCTGGTGCAGGCCGTGCCGTCGAGCATGGGCCCGAACTCGGTGCGCTACCTGGACCGGATGGCGGGCACACTGGCGCAGGCCGGGTTGGACGCGGGCGCGGTCATGATGGGCGTCGCGATGCTCTCGGGGTGGGGCGCGAACTTCGCGGCGCGGGAGCGCGCGGGGCTGTCGACCGGGGATCTGGGCGGCGCGCTGGCGGCCTCGACCGGCGATCCGGCGCGCGAGTATCCGAATCTGACCACGCTGTTCGGCACGGCACCCGCGGGCGCGGGCGCGTCGGTCGACAACGACGCGGTGTTCGCCGCCGGTATCGACGCGCTGCTGTTCGGTATCCTGCCGCGCGCGTGAACCGTTGCGCGACAGGCGAAGTCGAGCCGAGGCCGGGCGACGTGGGCCGCCCGGCTCGGGGTTCGAGCGGACGGAGTTATTACGCCCGGCGCAGGATCACCAGCGGCAGCGGCTTGTCGACCTTGGCCTGGTACTCGGCCAGCAGCGGATTCTCCGCCAGCGCCCAGGCCGCGAACTCGTCGTAGCGCTCGCCGGTGAGCACGTCCGCCGTCGCCGCGAAGCGCTCGCCGCCGAGCTCGATCGTCACCCGCGCATCGGCTTTCGCGTTGTGATACCAAGCCGGGTAGCGGTCCTCGATGAACGAGCTCACGTACAGCACGTCGCCGCGGTACAGGGCGCCGAGTGGAACGACGTGGGGTTTGCCGCTCCTGGCGCCGGTCGTGGTCAGCAGCAGCAGGGTGGCGCCCTTGTAGTCGCCGCCGACCTGCCCGTCGTTCGCCCGGAACTCCGTGATGACGCCGTCGTTCCAGCCGGTCATCTCATCCGGGCTGAACTCTTTGTTCCACGGCGCTTCCGGATCGTCGTAGGAGGTGATCGGTGTGTTCGCGGTGTCGTCGCCCATGCCCGCCAGTCTGACAGCGGCCACCGACAGATTCGGCGGGTGCGCGCTCAGCTCGGCGGGCGCAGGGCCGCGAATTCGTCGGTGACCCGCAGGCCGGAGTCGCTGAACCGGTAGAGCGCGGCGGGGCGCCCGCCCGCGCGGCCGGAGGGGGCGGTGGCACCGGTGGGGGTGATCACCCTGCGGCGCGAGAGGACTCGCTGGAGATTGGTCGTGTCGACGTCGTATCCCAGGGCCGCGCAATAGATTTCGCGCAGGGTCGACATGGTGAAGGTGTCGGGGGCCAGCGCGTAGGCGATATTGGTGTAGGAGAGCTTGGCGGCCAAGCGGGTGCGGGCGTGGTCGACGACGGTGCGATGGTCGAAGGACATGTCCGGGAGGGCCGAGACCGGGTGCCAGGTGGTGTCGGCCGGGAGTTCGGGCTCGGTGGTCAGCGGGACCAGGCCGAGATAGGCCGAGGCGATGCGGCGCGGCGCCGGGACGCGATCGGGCGCGCTGAACACCGAGAGCTGCTCCAGGTGGGCCAGCTCGCGCACGTCGACCTTCTCGGCCAGCTGGCGCCGGGCCGAGGTGTCGAGGTCCTCGTCGTCGCGCAATCGGCCGCCGGGCAGCGACCAGGTGCCCTTCTGCGGGTCGAGCGCCCGCTCCCACAGCAGAACCGCCAATTCCGGGTGCCTCGAGCGGCCCTCGATGCCTCTACCTGCGGAAACGTCGGCGGGGAAGCGGCGAACCTGGAACACCGCGGTGAGCGATTCGTGGATGGTGTTACTATGGGGCACGTTTTCGATTGTAAGTCGAAAACCTGGTTTGGTGCGAATCGAGGCGAGGAAGCCGTTCGCACGAGGAAGGGAGCCACCATGGCGACGACGACCGCGCAGCCGACGCTGATGGGTTCGGTCTTCGACGGACCCACGGGGTACACGGGTGTCGAAGCGACGCCGGAGTGGGCGCAGGAGGTGCGGCGGCTGGCGCGTGAGCGCAACGCCACGATCCTCGCGCACAACTACCAGCTGCCCGAGATCCAGGACGTGGCCGACCACGTCGGTGACTCGCTGGCCCTGTCGCGGATCGCGGCCGAGGCCGAAGAGGACACCATCGTGTTCTGCGGCGTGCACTTCATGGCCGAGACCGCCAAGATCCTGAGCCCCGCCAAGACGGTCCTCATCCCGGACCAGCGCGCCGGCTGCTCGTTGGCCGACTCGATCTCCGCCGAGGAACTGCGCGCCTGGAAGGCCGAGCACCCGGACGCGAAGGTGGTGTCCTACGTCAACACCACCGCCGAGGTGAAGGCGCTCACCGACATCTGCTGCACGTCGTCCAACGCCGTCGACGTGGTCGCCTCGATCGACCCCGACGTCGAGGTGCTGTTCCTGCCGGACCAGTTCCTCGGCGCGCACGTCAAGCGCGAGACCGGCCGCGACAACATGCACATCTGGGCGGGCGAGTGCCACGTGCACGCGGGCATCAACGGTGACGAGCTCACCGAGCAGGCCCGGACCCACCCCGACGCCGAGCTGTTCGTGCACCCGGAGTGCGGCTGCGCCACCTCGGCGCTGTACCTGGCGGGCGAGGGCGCGTTCCCGGCCGAGCGGGTGCACATCCTGTCCACCGGCGGCATGATCGACGCGGCCAAGGCCTCCACGTCGAACCAGGTGCTGGTGGCGACCGAGGTCGGCATGCTGCACCAGCTGCGCAAGGCGGCGCCCGGCATCGACTTCCAGGCCGTCAACGATCGCGCCTCCTGCAAGTACATGAAGATGATCACCCCGGCCGCGCTGCTGCGCTGCCTGGTCGAGGGCGCCGACGAGGTGCACGTCGACCTGGCGATGGCCGAGGCGGGCCGCGCCTCGGTGCAGCGGATGATCGCGATCGGCAACCCCGGCGGTGGGGAGTGACCGCGCCGCTCGTCGCGCGGCCGGTCCGGTAACGACCATGACGGCGACGGTTCCGGTCTCCTGGGAGGCCGAGGTCGACCTGGTGGTCATCGGCGGTGGCGTCGCGGGGCTCACGGCGGCCCGCACGGCGTCGCTGCGCGGGCTGCGGGTGCTCATCCTCAGCAAGGGCGGGCCCACCGACACCTCGACGCAGTACGCGCAGGGCGGCATCGCGGTCGTCGCGCCGCGGGGTGATTCGGTCGACTCGCACGTGCGCGACACGGTCGAGGCCGGTGCCGGGCTGTGCGAGGTCGAGGCGGTGCGCTCGATCGTCGAAGGCGGGCAGGCGGCGGTGGCCGCGCTGACCGACCTGGGCGCGGTGTTCGATCTGGGCCGCGACGGCCAGATCTCACGCACCCGCGAGGGCGGGCACAGCACCCGCCGGATCATCCACGCCGGTGGTGACGCCACCGGCGCCGAGGTGCAGCGCGCGCTCAACGCGGCCGGGCTGCCGGTGCTGTTCGGTGCCGCCGCGCTGCGGGTGCTGACCGGTCCCGCCGGTGTGCGCGGCGTCGTCGCGGTGTCGGACAACGGTTTCGGCGTCGTGCGCACCCCGGCGGTGCTGCTGGCGACCGGTGGGCTCGGCCAGCTCTACGCCTCGAGCACCAACCCGCCCGGCGCGACCGGCGACGGCGTGGCGCTGGCGCTGTGGGCCGGTGCCGCGGTGGCCGATCTCGAATTCGTGCAGTTCCATCCGACCGTGCTCTACACCCCCGGCGGGGTGGGCAGGCGGCCGTTGATCAGCGAGGCCGTGCGCGGCGAAGGCGCGATTCTCGTCGACGCCGAGGGCGATTCGGTGACGGCGGGTATACATCCGCGCGGTGACCTGGCGCCCCGGGACGTGGTGTCGCGGGCCATCGCGGAGCGGATGCGGGCGACGGGGACCGATCACGTGTTCCTCGACGCGCGCCATATCGACGGCTTCGCGCGCCGGTTCCCGACGATCACCGCCTCGTGTCTGGCGGCGGGGATCGACCCGTCGGCGCAACTGATTCCGGTCGCGCCCGGCGCGCACTACCAGTGCGGCGGGGTGCTGACCGACACCGACGGGCGGACCGAGGTGCCGGGGCTCTACGCCGCCGGTGAAGTGGCCAGGACCGGGTTGCACGGAGCGAACCGGCTGGCGTCCAACAGCCTGCTCGAAGGGCTGGTCGTGGGGGAGCGAGCCGGTTCGGCCGCCGCCGAGCGGCTCGGCTCACCGACCGGCGGCGACGAGATCGCCGCGTGGACAGTGGAATTCGCGGACCGTGCGGTGGTCCAGCAGGCGATGACCGAACACGCCTCGGTCGTGCGCGACGGTGCCGGCCTCGGTACCGCCCTCGCCCGGATCGACGCGGCGCGGTCGGTGGTGTCGCCCCTCGATGTCGCCGCACCGCAGGCGGTCCAGCCGCTCGACGGAACCGGTCCCGGAGAGGGCGTTTTCGACGCGGCGCGGACGCTGCGCCGGATCGAGGATGCCGCGCTGACGCTGACCGCCCGCGCGCTGCTGGTCGCGGCCGCGGGCCGTGCCGAGAGCCGTGGCTGCCACACCCGCTCGGAGTACCCGGGTCCGGTCGAGGGCCTGCGGCACAGCACGGCGGTTCGCCTCGGCGCGGACGGAGCGCTCGCGCTGTCCGCGGTCGATGCCGCCGCGGTGTCGATCGGCGCGCGGTGACCGACCGCCCTGCGGCAGGCCGCGGCACCTGCTGCCGCACAAGCAATTCCGGCGTACCGGTGAGGATCGCCGCTGGATCGAGCGGGCGCGCGACGCGCCCGAGAACAGGAGTGCAGTGATGGCTCTGGATGCCGCCCTCGACCGCGAGGAACTGCTGACGCTGATCCGTACCGCGCTCGACGAGGACCTGCGCTACGGACCCGACGTCACCACGGTCGCGACCGTGCCCGCCGACGCGGTGAGCAAGGCGTCGGTGGTCTCGCGTCAGCACGGCACCGTCGCGGGTCTCGATGTCGGTCTGCTGGTGCTCGACGAGGTGATCGGCGCGGGGGACTACACCGTCACCGACCGGGTCGCCGACGGTACCCGGGTGGAGCCGGGCACCGCGGTGCTGAGCATCGAGGCGCCGACCCGCGGTCTGCTGACCGCCGAGCGGACCATGCTGAACCTGGTGTGCCACCTGTCCGGTATCGCGACCGCCACCGCGGCCTGGGTCGACGAGGTCGAGGGCACCCGCTGCGCGATCCGCGACAGCCGTAAGACGCTGCCCGGGCTGCGCGCGTTGCAGAAGTACGCGGTGCGGGTCGGCGGCGGTGTCAATCATCGGATGGGCCTCGGCGACGCGGCGCTGATCAAGGACAACCACGTCGTCGCCGCGGGTTCGGTCGTGAACGCGCTGCGTGCCGTGCGCGAGCTGGCCCCCGAGATCGCCTGTGAGGTGGAGGTCGACAGCCTCGAACAGCTCGACGCGGTGCTGGCCGAGAACGTCGAACTGGTGTTGCTCGACAACTTCCCGCTGTGGCAGACCCAGGCCGCCGTGCAGCGTCGCGACGCCGTGGCGCCCGCGACGAAACTCGAGTCCTCGGGCGGTCTGTCGATCGAGCAGGCCGCCGACTACGCGCGCACCGGGGTCGACTACCTCGCCATCGGCGCGCTCACGCACTCGGTGCGGGTACTGGACCTCGGCCTGGACATGTGAGGCGATCCCGGGTCCGAGAGCGCCGACCGTCGGTGCTCTACCGTGAGGCGGTGGAGTTCTCGCAAGGGTGGGACAGTCTCGCCGTCCTGGTCGACGATCGCTGGGTCGAGCGCAGGCCGCGGCGGCCCGATGTCGCCGATCAGCTCAGGCGCGAGACGCGGTTGCTGCCGTGGCTGGCGCCACGACTGCCGCTGGCGGTCCCGGTGCCCGCCGTGGTGGGTGAATCGCCGCTGGTCGTGCGGCATGCGCTGGTGCCGGGCGCGGCGATCGAATCACCCACCGCCGAGCACGGTCTCGTGATCGGCGCATTCCTTCGGGCCCTGCACGGCAGCCCCGCCGACGACGCGATGCGGCACGGGTTGCCCACGGCGGCCGAGACCAGGGACGACCGGGCTGCGACCGTCCGGCGGTTCCGGGCCGAGGTCGTGCCGATGCTTCCGGCCGATCGCCGCGCTCGGGCCCTGGCGATTCTCGACGACGCACAGGATCTCCCCGCCGACACGGTCGTGCACGGTGACCTGGGACCCGAACACATCCTGGTCACCGGCGACCACGTCACCGGCGTGATCGACTTCGGCGACACCCATCTCGGCGACGCCGCGATCGACCTGGCCTGGCCTCTGTACGGCGCGCCGGCCGACTTCGCCACCGCCGTCGCCACGGCCTACGGCGTCACCGACGCCCTGCGCCGCCGTGCCCTGATCTGGCACCGGCTCGGCCCCTGGCACGAAGTGACTTATGGCGCCGACATCGATGACCCCGAGATCGTGCGCAGTGGACTTGCCGGAGTACTCGACCGACTCGACCTCACCGCTGACTGACGCAGCGCGGTGCATGCAGCGCCGGCTGCGAGCCGCGTCGGTGGCTAGGCCGTGAGTTCGCGTTGGAGCGGCGTGCGGAAGCGGGGGATGGCGCGGATGTCACCGAACCACGTTGTGGTGCGGTCGGTTTCGGCGTCGATGAGCTTCTTCGTGTCGGCGCCGACATCCTCGAGCAGGTGGGTGACGACCTCGCCGTCGGGGCGCTGGGCCCAGCCGCCGACGATGCGGCCGTCGGCCCAGATGGTGGGGCCGATATTGCCGTTGCGGTCGAACAGGGCGGGGGCGTGCGGGCCGAGGAACCAGTCGCGGGTCTGCCAGCCCATCGGGGTGGGGTCCAGGGCGGGGAGGAGAGCGGCCCAGGGTTCGGGGGTGGGGACGGGGGCCAGGTCGTCGGCGAGGACGATGCCGGTGGTGCCGTCGTCGAGGTCGACCTCGACGATGTCGAGCTCGGTCAGGGTCTTGCGGACCTCGCCGAGGGTCCAGCCGGTCCACCACTTCAGGTCGGTCACCGGGGCGGGGCCGAACGCGCGGAGCCACTGCCGCACCAGCTCCACCCTGGCCTCGGCCGCAGGGATCGGGGAAAGGTCAGGGGGAAGCCAGGTTTCGGCGGGGGACCAGGTGTACTGGCTGCTGGTCCAGCTGCCGTTGGGGCGGCCGCGCACGATCCGGCCCTCGGCGCCGAGCACCACCAGCACCCAGGTGGTGATGCTGGTCGGCTTCGAATACGACTTGCCGGGCGACGGATCGATCTGGGTGCGCAGGCGGGGGACGTCCTTGCTCAGCTGGGCGCCGGTGGCCGCGCCCCGGGTGAGCAGCGCGGCGTGGGTCTCGGCCTCGACGTCGGACAGCCACGCTTGGACGTCGCCCTCGACGACACCGGCCTGCTCGATGTAGCGGCCGTAGGCCTTGCGCTGCTTGATCGCCAGCGCGTCGCAGCACGAGGACTGCAACACCGGGACCAGCTCGGTCGGCGCCACGAACATGGTGCGGCGCATGGCGAGCAGACGCACCAGCGCGCGGTCGTCGTAGAGCGCGCGCTCCACGTGGGCCGGGGTGAGGTCGACCCCGCGCGCGCCGACCGACAGATAGACGGTGGCGGGGTCGGTGGCGTGCAGCACCACCATCGAGCGCGCGATCTCGGTCGGCTCGGCCGACCGGGTGGACGGCGCGAGCCGATGCCTGGTCGCCAGACGGGCCCGGCGCTGCGCGGTATCGATCGAAGGCATGCGCGGATCGTAGGCGGGCCCACCGACATTCCTGTGCGGGGCGTCGCCCGAACGGCGGGAGTTCTGTCACTTTTGTCCAGAATTCCGGGTCGCCGTTTTCGCCGCCGGGCGCGGGCGGGTGTTGTTATCGTCGCGCTCATGAGCGCAGCGCCACCGGTCGTGACCTCGGCCGAACTCGGCGTCGACGACCAGGAACGCCCGGCCCGCACCCTCACCGGGTTCCCCGCCCGGCTGGTCGGCGTCGTCGCCCTGGCGCTGGCGGCGCTGGCGCTGTGGCAGGTGTTCCGGCCGCTGCCGCAGGGCAGTCAGTACTACCTGGTGGTGTTCCTCGCCATCGCCCTGCCGCTGGTGTTCCTGAGCTACCGCTCCGGCTGGGGCAGGCTCGACCGGGGCGACGCGCCCGCGCCGCTGGACTGGGTGCTGGCCGCGGTGACCCTGTTCGTGTGCCTGTATCCGGTGCTGCCGTTCACGATCGGCGACGGCGGCGGCGGATACGACGCGTTCCTCGATCGGCAGGGCATGCTGGCCCCGGTCGACGTCGTGTTCGGCGCGGTCCTGCTGGTCCTGATCCTGGAAGCCTGCCGCCGCACCACCGGGTGGATCCTGCCGCTGGTCTGCCTGGTGTTCCTGGCCTACGGGTACTACGGCGGCCTGCTGCCGCAGAGCTGGGCCATCGCGCACGCGGGCCTGGACATCGACCAGATCGTCGACGCGCTGTACAACTCCGGCAGCGGTTTCTACGGCACCCCGCTGGACGTGGCGGCCAGCTACATCGTGCTGTTCACCCTCTACGGCGCTGTGCTCGAATTCTCCGGTGCCGCACGGTTCTTCGTGGATCTGTCGGTCTCGCTGTTCCGGCGCTCGCACAGCGCGGCGGGCCGCACCGCGGTGGTGTCGGGCTTCCTGCTCGGCACCGTCTCCGGGTCGGGCACCGCGACCGCGGTGAGTACCGGCGCGGTCACCTGGCCGATCCTGCGCCGGGCGGGCTACCGGCCCGAACAGGCGGGCGGCATGCTCGCCGCGGCGGGCGTCGGCGCGATCCTGTCGCCGCCGACGCTGGGCGTCGCGGCGTTCATCGTCGCCGAATACCTCGATGTGTCGTATGTGACGGTGCTCGGCTGGGCGCTGATCCCGACGCTGCTCTACTACCTCGGCATCCTGCTCTCGGTCGAGATCGACGCCCGCCGCATCCACGCCGAGGGCCGCGCGCCCGCCGACCTCGCCGACGGCCCGCTGCCGACGCCGTGGTGGAAACTGCTGGGACGCTTCGGCTATCACTTCTCCTCGCTGATCGTCATCGTGGTGCTGCTGCTGGCCGGGATGAGCGCGACGCGCGCGGTGGTCTACGCCATGGTGCTCGCGCTGATCCTGGCCGTGCCCGACCGGATCCTGCGCGCCCGAGCCGAGGCCGCGGCGGACCAGTCGCTGGCGCGGACGTGGTCGGCGCGGGAGGCGGGGCAGTTCGGGCTCGCGGCCCTGCGCACGCTGTCGCTGGGCATGTGCGCGGCGCTGCCCGTGGTCGCGGTGTGCGCGGCGGCGGGTGTGATCACCGCGATGACCACCAAGACCGGCCTCGGCGCGCAGCTGGCGTCGCTGCTGGTGCGGGCCGGTTCGGTGCTCTCCGACGACCCCGCCGTCGTGCTCGCGACCACCGCGGTGCTGGCGGCGATCGCGCTGTCGCTGCTGGGGCTGGCGGTGCCGGTGACGGCGTCGTTCGTGATCGGCTGGGTGATCATCGGACCCGCGCTGCTCGATCTGGACGTCGCCGCGCCCGCGGCCGCGATGTTCGTCTTCTACTTCTCGGTGCTCTCGGAGGTGACGCCGCCGACCGCGCTGGCCGCCGTCGGCGCGGCCGCCGTCACCGGCGCGAAGGCGATGCCGACCATGTGGGCGGCCCTGCGCTACGCGCTGCCCGCGTTCCTGGTGCCGCTGATGTTCGTGCTCACCGACGCCGGTCAGCACCTGCTCGGGCGCGGCGCGCTGGTCGACGTGCTGTGGGTGAGCGCGGCCGCCTGTGTCGGCGTCGCGGCGCTGGCGGCGGCCACCGGGGGCTGGTTGTTCGGGATCGGCGCGGTCGGGCCGGTGCCGCGCGGCCTGGCCGCCGCGGCGGGCCTGACGTTGCTCTACCCGGACCCGACCGCGACCGTGCTCGGCCTCGCGGTGCTGCTCGTCGCCGTGCTCGCGGGCGTCGTCGACCGGCGGCGACGCCGAACAGCCACGGCCACACCGTGAGTCGTGGATCACGCAGACGAGAGGGGACCTCATGGTCAGAACAGTTGTCGCCGTGGTCGCGGTGTCCGCCGCGGCCGCACTGCTCACCGGATGCGGTGGCAGGCAGGACGCCCCGACCACCGACGCGGGCGGCGCCGTCACCTGTGAAGTGACGCAGGACACCAGGATCGGCATCGCGACCGGCAATGCCACCGGCGTCTACTTCGCGCTCGGCAATGCCTACGCGGAGCAGATCTCCGCGGCCACCGACGGCAAGGTCAAGGCCACCGCCGCCGAGACCGGCGCCTCGGTGCAGAACATCCAGCAGGTGGTCGGCGGCACCTACCAGGTCGGCTTCTCGCTGGCCGACTCCGCGGCCGACGCGGTGGCGGGCAAGGGCAGCTTCACCAGCGCTCAGCCGATCCGCGCGCTGGCCCGCCTCTACGACAACTACACCCAGGTCATCGTGCGATCCGACGCCGGGATCAACTCCCTGGCCGACCTGCGCGGCAAGCGGGTCTCCACCGGTTCGCCGAAGTCGGGCACCGAGGTCATCGCGCAGCGGGTCCTCCAGGCGGCGGGGCTCGACCCCGACAAGGATGTCGCCGCCCAGCGTCTGGATCTCACCAAGACCGTCGACGGGCTGAAGGACGGTTCGATCGACGCGATGTTCTGGTCCGGTGGCCTGCCGACCCCCGGCATCACCGACCTGTTCACCACCGCCAAGGACAAGGTCCGGTTCCTCGATATCACCGGGGTACTGCCGAAACTGAAGGAGATCAACCCGGTCTACGAGACCGCGCCGATCCCCGCCGCCACCTACGGCCTGGCCGCCGATGTGCCGACCATCGTGGTGCCCAACCTGCTCGTCGTCCGCGACGACCTCGACGCGAACCTGGCCTGCGTGCTGACCGAGACCCTGCTCGAGCGCAAACCGCAACTGGTCCAGGCGAATCCGGCCGCCAAGGGCATCGACGCCGCGACCGCGAGCAAGACCGCGCCGGTGCAGCTGCATCGCGGATCGGAGGAGGCGCTGCGCTGAGCGGGCGGCCGCCCGTCGCGTGTCGTGGCACCGTCGGCGGGTCCGGCGCACCGCGACAGCGGACAATCACGGCATGAGGCAGTGGTGCCGGGTGCTCGCGGCAGTGGTGGTGCTGGTCGGTGGGGCGCTCGTGAGCGGGCCGGACGCGCTCGCGCAGCCGGTGTGCGCGCCGGGGGTGGATGTCGTGCCGGTGGCCATCACCGTCGACGGCGAGCGCGCCACCGGGCGGGTGTACGAGCCGTATCGCTGTGCGCCGGGCGACATCTCGGACGACCAGCTGGTGGTCGCCGTGCACGGGCACGGCGGCTCCGCGGCCGACTTCGCGCCGTACATGACCTCGCTGGCGCTGGTCGGCGGCTCGCCGATCCTGCTGATGGACCTGCGCAGCGCCGACGGACCGTGGCGCGCCGGGGAATGGAATCTCTGGGCGGGCTGGCACGACGTGGTCGCCGCGACCCGGTGGTACCGCGACACCCACCCCGCCGTGGCGACCACGGTGCTGTGGGGCTGGAGCCAGGGCGGCATCACCAGCGGCCTGGCCGTCGCGCACGGGCCCGCCGGACTGTTCGACTACTGGGTCGACAACTACGGTCCCGCCGACGATTTCACGATGTGGGCCAGGGCGCGGCGGTGGATCCCGCGCTGCCTCGCCAGATCGAACGCGACGCGGGCGGCTGCACCCCGATCCGCTGCCCGCTCGCCTACGCCGAGCGCTCACCTGCCCTGCTCGCCGACCGGATGAGCATGCGCCGGGCGTTCCTGATCCACGGCACCGCCGACACCGTCATCCCGTTCACCAGCAGCGTGGAGCTGCGGGACGCGCTGATCGTGGCGGGCAAGCCGTTCTCGTTCTACACCGTCGTCAGCGGGCGTGACCTGTCCGGCGCGGTCGTGCCCGGCAACCACGACATCGGGCCCGCGTTCTTCGAGGGCGGGTGCGTGGTGCTGCGCCTGCTCGCAGGCACCGAACCGCTCACGCCCGCGATCGGCGACTACGTCGTCGACGTGGCGGCGGGGGTGGTCACCGCGCCCGCGACGCCCGCGGGCGCGAAATGCGCGGCCTGACCCGCGCCGCGGTCGGCGGTGGAACACCGGCCCCGGGCGGCGCGTTGTCCGGGAAGGTGCCGAACGGATGTCGACCGGAAAGAAGGACATGGTGACCGAACCGACGCAGCGGGCCGACCGCTGGCAGGGCGAAGACCTGGATCTGGACACCTACCTGGCCCGGATCGGCTACGACGGGCCACGGACACCGACCGTCGACACCCTGCACGCGCTGGTCGCCGCGCACACCACGGCCATGCCGTTCGAGAACCTCGAGATCATCCTCGGGCGCGGCATCCCGCTCGACCTGGCGACCCTCCAGGACAAGATGGTGACCCGGCGCCGCGGCGGCTACTGCTACGAGAACGTCACCCTCTTCGCCGCCGCCCTGGAACGGCTCGGCTTCGGCGTCACCGGGCTCAGCGGCCGGGTGACGATGGGCTCGCTCGACTCGGGTGCCATCCGGCCCGCCACCCACGCCCTGGTCCGGGTCACCACCGCCGACGACGAGCGGGTGTGGATCTGCGACGTCGGCTTCGGCCACGGGCCGCTCGCCCCGTTCGAGCTGACCGACGCGCACGGTGAATTCGCGCTGGGTGCGTGGCGCTTCCGGCTCGAGCGCCGCACCGGCGCGCTGGGCGCCGAGCTGTGGGTGCTGCACCAGTTCGGCCGCGACGGCTGGCAGGATCGCTACGCCTTCACCCTGGAACCGCAGTACCGGATCGATTACGCCGTCGGCAATCATTTCGTGTCGACCTCGCCACGCTCGCCGTTCACCACCCGGCCGTTCGTGCAGCGGTTCCTTCCCGACACACATCACGTCCTCGACGACCTGACGCTGACCACCGAATACCCGGACGGCACCTCGTCCGCGCGCGAGCTGGACCCCAGCGACCTGCCGAAAGTCCTGACCGAGGTGTTCGACATCGACCTCGACGACACCGACGCCGCGGTCCTGGCGACCGCGCCCTGGCGCATCGACTGACCCCTCACATCGACGACCCCGCGCACGGCTCGGCGGTTTGCTTCCACGGTGTCGCTACGGCAAATTGATGGTTACTTGCCGGGAAACACACCCCTGCGCTGTGGTGTGGGGACGAATCTGTGGGGTCGTTGGTGCCGAAGGTGCAATCCGCGTTGCCGGTTCAGCCGGAGGCGACAGTTCAACCCGGACCGCTCGGCGGTCCGGCGGTCCGGCGTCAGGATCTGGACGGACTGCGCGGGGTGGCGATCGCGCTGGTCGTGGCGTTCCACGTGTGGGCGGGCCGGGTGTCCGGCGGCGTCGACGTGTTCCTGGTGCTGTCGGGATTCTTCTTCACCGGAGCGGTGGTCCGCGGCGTCGAACGGCGCGGCGGGGTGGCCGCGGGCGCGACCGCGCGCCGGACCGCCCGCCGACTCATGCCCTCGCTGGTCGTCGTCCTGGCGGCGATCGCCGTCGCCACCGTGGCCCTGCGGCCCTACACCCAGCTGGGCGAGACCGCGGCGCAGACGCTGGCCTCGATGTTCTACGCGCAGAACTGGTATCTGGCCACCGCCGAACTCGACTACCTCGCGCCCGACCCCTCGGTCAGCCCGTTGCAGCATCTGTGGTCGATGTCGGTGCAGGGCCAGTTCTACGTGGTGATCCTGGCGGTTCTGGCCGGGTGGGCGTGGCTGCGCCGCCGGGGTGGGGCGGGGCGGCCCACCCTGCTGATCGTGCTGACCGGACTCGGCCTGCTCTCGTTCTGGTACGCGGCGTTCGGCACCGCGCAGCATCAGGCGTGGACCTACTACGACAGCGTCGCGCGCGGCTGGGAACTGCTGGCGGGCGCCGCGCTCGCCGTCGCCGCGCCGTACCTGCGGGTGCCGCGCGCGCTGCGCGGACTCGCGGCCGCGGCGGGTCTGCTGATGGTGCTGTCATGCGGCCCGATGTTCGACGGGGCCAACCAGTTTCCCGGCGTCGCGGCGCTGTGGCCGGTGGCCGCGGCCTGCCTGGTGATCGCCTCCGGCTTCGGTGCCGCGACTGTGACGGCCTGGCCGAACCGCCTGCTGGCCGGGCGGGTCTGCACCGAACTCGGGGCGCTGGCCTATCCGCTGTACCTGTGGCACTGGCCGATCCTGATCTTCTACCTGGCCGAGACCGGCCGCGCGCACGCCGGACTCGTCGACGGGCTGGTGGTGATCGGCGTCTCGCTGGTGCTGGCCTACCTGACGACCCGGCTGATCGAGACACCGCTGCGGCTGCCCGCGAGCGGGCAGGCGATCGCGGCGGGCGGGCACCGGGTGACCGGTCCGCTGGTCACCGCGCTCGCCGTCGCGGTATTGATCTCGGCGGTGGGCTGGCAGGTGGTGCTGCGGGCCAATCCGGCGGTGCCGCCGCAGGCGCTGGACACCGCGCGGTACCCGGGGGCGGCGGCACTGCTCTCGGGCGCGGAGTACTCGCCGGAACCGATGCGCCCCACCGTCTTCGAAGGCCAGGCCGATACGCCGCCGCCGACGACCGACGGCTGCATCACCCCCAACCGGGAGGTCCGCACCTGCGTCTACGGCGATCCCGACGCGGCCCGCTCGATCGCGGTCGTCGGCGGATCGCATTCCGAGCACTGGATTCCCGCGCTGGAACTGCTCGGCGCCGAACACGGCATCCGGGTCATCTCCTACCTCAAGGAGGGCTGTCCGGTCACCCTCGCCGACCAGCCGTCCTACGCCGAATGGCCGTTCCCCGAGTGTCACGAGTGGTCGCAGGAGGTGCTCGACCGGCTCGCCGCCGAGCCGCCGGACTGGGTGCTCACGCTCTCGACCCGCTACCGCAAGGACGGGCTCGGCGACGAGGTGCCCGGCGAATACCTCGAGGTGTGGTCGGCGCTGCAGGACCGCGGGCTGAATGTGCTTGCGCTGCGCGACACTCCGCGCCTGCGCCGCGACGGCGTTCTCTACCGCGCCACCGACTGCCTGGCCCACCGCGGCGATCCGGACAGCTGCGGGCTCGATCGCGCCGCCGCCCTCGCCGCCCGCGACCCGGCCGAGGAACCGGCGGCCGGCTATCCGAACGTCTACCTGCTCGACCTCTCCGATGCCGTCTGCCGGCCGCAGCGATGCCGGGTGGTGGAGGGCAATGTGCTGATCTACCGGGACGAACACCACCTCACCGCCAGCTACGCGCGCTCACTCGCCCCCGAACTCGGCCGGCAGATCGGCGCGATCACCGGCTGGTGGTAGCGCGAGCGACCTACGGCCGCCGCGACTCCGGCTACCCTCGGTCGCGTGCGCCTCTCCCGCAAGACACCGGTCCTGCTCCTCGCGCTCGCCCTGCTGCCCGTCGCGTGCTCGTCCGGACCGGATCAGCCGCAGACTGTCGCCGAGTCCTTCGCCGCGGCGCTGAGCAGCGGTGACGCGGCCGCCGCCGCGGCGCTCACCGACGCGCCCGACCAGGCCCGCGCGACGCTGACCACCCTGTTCGACAACCTCGGCAAGAACGACACCGTCCGCGTCACGGCCACCGACGACACCAGCTTCACGCTCGAATCCACCTGGAAATTCGGCCCCGAGGGCCGCAACGAGTGGACCTACACCAGCAAGGGCGCCGCGGCCGACGCCGACGGCTGGAAGATCACCTGGAACCCCGCCACGGTCGCGCCCGGCCTCGAACTCGGCCCGCTCGGCTACAGCCCGGTCTACCCGAAACCCGCGCGGGTGCTCGACGCCTCCGGCGGTGACCTGATGACCCAGCAGGTGGTGACGCTGGTGAACGTCGCCCCCGACGCCGATCTGCCCGCCGTCGCCGCGCTGCTCGCGCCGCAGGGGGTCACCGAGGCCACGCTGCGGGCGGATCTGGCCGCCGCGCAAGGCAAACCGGTGGTCGCGGTCGCACTGCGGGACGCCGACATCGCCCCGGTGCAGCAGGCGCTGACGGGCGTGCGCGGGGTGACGCTCGCGCCGCAGACCCGCCTGCTCACCGTCGACAAGAGCCTGGCCGGACCCACCACCGCCGGCCTGGCCGAACTGTGGCAGCAGCAGGCCGACAGCGCGGCGGGCTGGGCGATCCGCGCGCAGACCGCCGAGGGCACCCAGCGCATCGCCGGACCCGACGCGACCCCGACCGCCGACATCGCGACCACCGTCGACATCGACCTGCAGAACGCCGCCGAGGCCGCGCTGACCCCGCTCGCGCAGCCCGCCGCGATCGTCGCGCTGCGCCCGTCGACGGGGGAGGTGCTCGCCGTCGCGCAGAACGCCCCCGCCGACGCGCAGGGCCCGATCGCGCTCACCGGCCTCTACCCGCCGGGCTCGACCTTCAAGACCGTCACCGTCTCGGCCGCGCTGCAGGCGGGCGGGGTCTCCGTCGACACGGTGCTGCCCTGCCCCGGCCGCGCGACCATCGAGGGCCGCACGATTCCCAACGACAACGGCTTCGATCTCGGGCAGGTGCCGCTGCACACCGCCTTCGCGCGGTCCTGCAACACCACGATGGCCGAACTGGGGGTGCGCTTGCCCGCCGACGGGCTCACCGCGGCGGCCGCGCAACTGGGTCTCGGGGTGGATTATGTGACACCCGGGTTGACGACCGTCACCGGGAAGGTTCCGCCCGCGCGGAATCCCGCCCAGCAGGTCGAGTCGAGCATCGGGCAGGGCAGCGTCACCGCCTCGCCGTTCGGGATGGCGCTCGTCGCCGCCTCGCTGGCACACGGTTCCGCGCCCGCGCCCGCCATCGTGCGCGGGCGTCCCGGCACGGCCGACCGGGCCGCCGCGCCGGTGCCCGCGACGGTGACGTCGCAGATAGAGACCATGATGGGCGAGACGGTGACCGCCGGAACCGCGACCGCGCTGCGCGATATCCCGGGGCTGCTCGGCAAGACCGGCACCGCCGAATACCTCGACGACAAGCACGCGCACGGCTGGTTCGTCGGCATCGACGGCGACCTCGCGTTCGCCGTCTTCGTCGCCGACGCCGGCAGTTCGGGCCCCGCGGTCGAGGCCGCCGGACGGATGTTACGAGCCAAACGATGATCTATGTCACGCTCTGTGGGCGAGCAATACCCACGCTGCCGCACGCGGTCCGCACCGGGCCAGCTACACTCGTCGGCGGGCCATATCCATGGTCAATACGCGGGATGTCACAATTTCGAGAAGGTTCGGAGTAGGCGCCATCGATACCGGTCAGAAGATCGCGGAGCATTACCGCCTGGTCGAGCGTATTGGTAGCGGCGGCACAGGCGTTGTATGGCGCGCTGTCGACGAACGCCTCCAACGCTCCGTGGCTGTGAAGCAGATCCACATCAAGCCCAGCCTGCCCGAGGGCGAGCGGGATGTCCTGCGCCAGCGCGCGATTCGGGAAGCCCGCAACGCGGCACGCTTCCAGCATCCCAACGCCATCGTGGTTTTCGACATCACCGAGCACAACGGTGATCCGTGCCTGGTGATGGAGTACCTCAAGTCGGTCAGCCTGGCCGCCGAACTGGGGCAGAAGGGTCCGCTGCCGCTGACCGAGGTCGCCCGCATCGGCGAACAGGTCGCGTCCTCGCTGATCGCCGCCCACCAGGCCGGCCTGGTGCACCGCGACGTGAAACCGGGCAACATCCTGCTCGGCGAGCACGGTGAGGTGAAGATCACCGACTTCGGCATCTCCCGCGCCGCCGGTGACGTCACCCTCACCGAGACCGGCCTGATCTGCGGTACCGCCGCCTACCTGGCGCCCGAGGTCGCGCGCGGCTCCGATCCCACCCCGGCCGCCGACGTGTTCGCGCTCGGCGCCACCCTGTTCCACGCGCTCGAGGGCGAGCCGCCCTACGGCGCCAACGCCAACCCGCTGGCGGTGCTCTACGCCGCCGCCAACGGCCAGGTGCGCGAGCCGCGCAACGCGGGCCCGGCGACCGACTTCCTGCTCGACCTGCTCAGCCCGGACCCGCTGGACCGGCCGACGATGACCGAGGCCCGCGACGCGCTGGCCGCGTTCGCCGACGCCGACGCGGTGCCCGCCGGCTTCGTGCCCGCCAGCGAGGCCTACGGCCGCCGCAACTCCGCGGCCGCGACCCAGGTCATCCGGCAGTCCGGCAACCGGACCTCGCACGCGGGCGCGTCGACGGCGACCACCCGTCAGATCCGGTCCAACCCGCGTCCGCCGGTGCGCCACGACACGGCCGCGCATCCGCCGACCGCGGCCCAGCCCGCGCCGCTGCCGCGCAAGCAGGCGGGCAAGGGCCGGGCGGTGCTGATCGGTTCCGGTGTCGGTGCCGTCGTCGCCGCGATCGCCGTCGCGGTCAGCGCCATGAGCAGCTCGGACTCGGATTCCCCGCAGGTGCAGGCGAATCCGTCGACCTCGGTGCAGTCCTCGGCCGGTCCGGCGTCGAGCAGCGCGCCCTCGGTCGCGCTCGGGCAGACCGCCAATGTGGGTACCGTCGACATCGGCTCGGCCGGCCTGCTGGTCGAGGACTTCTTCAGCAACCCGGCCGGTTCCTGGTCGCTGCTGACCCCGGCCGCGCAGAAGGTCTACGGCAGCGAGGCCGCGTTCCGGCAGTACTGGAACGACCGCACCGTCGACACCTTCGCCAGCATCACCGCGGTCAAGGGCAACAACGCCGACGGCTCGACCGACATGCGCCTGGCCAGCATCACCATCAACGGCCAGACCAAGGCCATGGTCATGCGCGTGGTCAACGCCGGCGGCAGCCTACGCATCGACGGCGACACTCGCTGAGGACGGTCGTCCGGTGGTCGGGCCCGTGTCGGGCACGGTCGCCGGTCGTCCGCACCGCGCGCCCGCCTGAGCGACAGGCGTGATCCGGAACTGTGGTCCACCTCGGCCAGGTCCGCGCTCGCGGGCAGGTTGATCCGGTACCGTCTCGGTAGCTGATGGATTGCTCTTCCGATTCGGGCCGGGCCCTGAATGCCGAGTGGCCTCGTGCACCGACTTCCGCGACGGAGGTGTGGGTCATGGCGACGACGGTGATCACCGGGGCGACGGTATGGGACGGTCTGTCCGAGTCCGCCGTGGCGGGCACGATCGTGGTGAGTGGTGACCGGATCGTCTCCTGCGGTCCCGCGGTCGATCTGCCGGACGGGGCGGAGATCGTCGACCTGTCCGGTCACACGGTGACACCCGGATTCATGGACTGCCACACGCATGTCACGATCAACCCGGACATCGGTCCGTCGGCGTTGATGCGGGGCAGCGCGCAGAAGGCGCTCGGCGCGCTGCCGGTTCTGAAAGAGTTGCTGGGCAACGGTTTCACCACGATTCGTGATCTCTGCGGGACCGATGTCGATCCGACGACGCTGTATCTGCGGGACGCGGTCGCCGCGGGCCTGATCGAGGGACCGCGGATGCTGGTCGCGCCGCATCTGATCTCCGCGCGCGGCGGACACGGTGATTTCAGCGGGGCGATGGCCGGGGAGTTCCAGTGTGATCACCGGGCGCTCGAGCTCGCCGCCGCGGACGGTCCCGACGAGATCCGCACCAGGGTGCGCCAGCAGATCCGCTACGGCGCGGACTGGATCAAGTTCGCCGCGTCGGGCGGGTTCAGCACCCCGTCCGACGATCCGGCCCTGCCGACCTACAGCCAGGAGGAGATGAACACCCTCGTCGCCACCGCGAAGGACCTGGGTGTGCCGGTCACCCCGCACTGCGTCTGTGACGAGGGCGTCAAGCGGGCGGTGCGCGCCGGTGTGCGCAGCATCGAGCACGGCAACCTGGCCTCCGCCGAGGCGTTGACGATGATGCAGGACCACGGCGTGTTCCTGGTCCCGACGCAGTACACGATGCTCGACGACGCCCGCCGCGTGGACGACGACGCGTACTGGAAGGGCCAGCCGGTGTACAAGCGCCGCAAGTATCAGCGGTACGCGAAGGATTTGCTCGACTCGGCCGAACTGGTCGCCGACAGCGCGATCAAACTGGCGTTCGGCACCGACGCGGGCATGTTCCCGCACCGCGACAACTGGCGGGAGTTCCCGATGCTGGTCGCCAACGGCATCAGCGCCCACCGGGCCCTCGCGTCCGCGACCAGTGTCGCGGCCGAACTCCTCGGACTCGACGACCTGGGGACGATCGCGCCCGGCAAGATCGCCGACCTGGTCGCGATGCCCGGCGACCCGTTCACCGACATCGCCGTCACCGGGCAGGTCGATTTCGTGATGAAGGAGGGCGTGATCCACAAGCGTCCGCCGTCCCCGGCGGGATCTGCCGGATAACCGGTGGCGGGTGACCGATAGGCTGGTAGCTGACCTGAGCCCAGCACAGACAGGACTGCACCCCGATATGACTCCCCGCATCGAGCTCGCCCGCGTCGATCTGCGCGGTCGTACTCCTTCCGCTGCCGAGCTGCGCACCGCGCTGCCGCGCGGAGGAGTCGACGTGGACTCGGTGCTGCATCATGTGCGGCCGGTCGTCGAGGACATCCGCGACCGGGGTGCCGAGGCCGCGCTGGACTACAGCGAGAAGTTCGACGGTGTGCGCCCGAGCGTGGTGCGCGTGCCCGTCGCGGAGCTGGCTAAGGCGCTCGACGAGCTGGACCCCGCCGTGCGGGCCGCCCTCGAGGTCGCGATCGAGCGGACCAGGAAGGTGCACGCCGATCAGCGGCGCACCGACACCGTCACCGAGGTGGTGCCGGGCGGCACCGTCACCGAGAAGTGGGTGCCGGTCGAGCGGGTGGGCCTCTACGTGCCCGGCGGCAATGCCGTCTACCCGTCCTCGGTCGTGATGAACGTCGTCCCGGCCCAGGCCGCGGGCGTGGAATCGCTGGTGGTGGCCTCGCCGCCGCAGGCCCAGTTCGGCGGTCTGCCGCACCCGACGATCCTGGCCGCCGCCGCGCTGCTCGGGGTCGACGAGGTGTGGGCGGTCGGCGGCGCGCAGGCCGTGGCGCTGCTGTCCTACGGCGGCACCGACACCGACGGCGCCGCGCTGGCGCCGGTCGACCTGATCACCGGTCCCGGCAACATCTACGTCACCGCGGCCAAGCGGCTGTGCCGTGGCCTGGTCGGCATCGACGCCGAGGCGGGCCCCACCGAGATCGCGGTCCTGGCCGACGCCACCGCCGACCCGGTGCACGTGGCCGCCGACCTGATCAGCCAGGCCGAGCACGACGTGCTCGCCGCCAGTGTGCTGGTCACCGACTCGGTGGCCCTCGCCGACGCGGTCGACGCCGCGCTCAACGCCCAGCTCGCCGTCGTCAAGCACGACGCCCGGGTGCGGGAAGCGTTGAGCGGCAAGCAGTCCGGGACCGTCCTCGTCGACGACATCGCCCAGGGTCTGCGCGTCGTCGACGCCTACGCGGCCGAGCACCTCGAGATCCAGACCGTCGACGCCGCCGCCGTCGCCGCGCGGGTGCGCAGCGCGGGCGCGATCTTCGTCGGCCCGTGGGCGCCGGTCAGCCTGGGCGACTACTGCGCCGGGTCCAACCACGTGCTGCCCACCGCGGGCTGCGCGCGGCACTCCTCGGGCCTGAGCGTGCAGACCTTCCTGCGTGGCATCCACATCGTGGAATACACCGAGGCCGCGCTGAAGGATGTCGCGGGACACGTCGTCGCACTGGCGAACGCGGAGGATCTGCCCGCGCACGGGCAGGCCGTGCAGGCGCGTTTCGAGGCGCTGTCGTGAGCACTCCGACCGTGCCCGGCGCCTCGGCGACCCTGGACCAGCTGCCGCTGCGCGACAACCTGCGCGGCAAATCCCCGTACGGCGCACCGCAATTGACCGTGCCGGTGCAGCTCAACACCAACGAGAACCCGCACCCGCCGAGCACGGCGCTCATCGACGATGTCGCCGAATCGGTGCGCGCGGCCGCCGCCGACCTGCACCGGTACCCGGACCGCGACGCCGTCGCCCTGCGCGCCGACCTCGCCGCCTACCTGACCCGGCAGACCGGCGTCCCCGTCGACGCCGCGAACGTGTGGGCGGCCAACGGCTCCAACGAGATCCTGCAGCAGCTGCTGCAGGCCTTCGGCGGACCCGGTCGCAGCGCACTGGGTTTCGTGCCCTCCTACTCGATGCACCCGATCATCTCCGAGGGCATCGACACCGAGTGGATCGAGGCCAAGCGCAGCGGCGACTTCTCGCTCGACATCGACTACGCCGTCGCGCAGATCACCGAGCGCCGCCCCGACGTGGTGTTCGTGACCAGCCCGAACAATCCGACCGGGCACAGCATCCCGATCGACGAGCTCGAGCGGATCCTCGACGCGGCGCCCGGCATCGTCGTCGTGGACGAGGCGTACGGCGAGTTCTCGGCCGCGCCGAGCGCGATCACGCTGATCGACCGGTTCCCGACCAAGCTCGTGGTCACCCGCACCATGAGCAAGGCCTTCGCCTTCGCGGGCGGTCGCCTCGGGTACCTGGCCGCCTCGCCCGCCGTGATCGACGCGATCCTGCTGGTGCGGCTGCCGTACCACCTCTCGGTGGTCACCCAGGCGGCCGCGCGGGCGGCACTGCGGCACGCCGACGAAACCCTCGGCAGCGTCGCGGAACTGGCCGCCCAGCGCGACCGGGTCGCCGCCGCGCTGACCGCGCAGGGCTTCGAGGTGATCCCCAGCGACGCCAACTTCATCCTGTTCGGCCGGTTCACCGACGCCGCGCGCGCCTGGCAGCACTACCTCGACGCCGGTGTACTCATCCGCGATGTCGGCATCCCCGGCTACCTGCGCGCCACCGTCGGCCTCGCCGCGGAGAACGACGAGTTCCTGCGGGTGAGCGCCGACATCGCGGCCACCGACCTGACCCACTGACGAATCCCCCTGTGGAGGAACACATCATGAGCAGAACCGCACGGGTGGAACGGGTCACCAAGGAATCGTCGATCCTGGTGGAACTGAACCTCGACGGCACCGGGCAGACCGAGATCTCCACCGGTGTCCCGTTCTACGACCACATGCTGACCGCGCTCGGCCAGCACGGCGGGTTCGACCTGGTCGTGCGGGCCGAGGGCGATATCGAGATCGAGGCGCACCACACGGTCGAGGACACCGCGATCGTGTTCGGTCAGGCGCTGGGCAAGGCGCTGGGCGACAAGAAGGGCATCCGCCGCTTCGGCGACGCGTTCATCCCGATGGACGAGACCCTCGCGCACGCCGCCGTCGACGTGTCCGGGCGGCCCTACTGCGTGTTCACCGGCGAGCCGGAACACCTGGTGCACACCATCATTCCCAGCGCGGGACCCGGCGCGTCGTACTCGACGGTGCTCAACAAGCACGTCTTCGAGTCGATCGCGCAGAACGCGCGGATCGCGCTGCACGTGCGCGTGCTCTACGGCCGCGACCAGCACCACATCACCGAGGCCGAGTTCAAGGCGGTCGCCAGGGCGCTGCGGGCCGCGGTCGAGATCGACCCGCGGGTGAGCGGCGTCCCGTCCACGAAAGGCGTGCTGTGAGTTCGAAGGTCGTCCTGCTCGATTACGGCTCCGGCAACCTGCACTCCGCCGAGCGCGCGCTGGTGCGCGCCGGTGCGACGGTGGAGGTGACCGCCGACCCGCAGGCCGCGCTGGCCGCCGACGGACTCGTCGTTCCCGGTGTCGGCGCGTACGCGGCGTGCATGGCCGGGCTGCGCGCGGTGCGCGGTGAGCGCATCATCGGCCAGCGGCTGGCCGGTGGGCGTCCGGTGCTCGGTATCTGCGTCGGCATGCAGATCCTGTTCGATCGCGGTGTCGAGTTCGGTGTGGAGACCGAGGGCTGTGGCGAGTGGCCCGGCACGGTCGCCCGCCTCGACGCGCCGGTCCTGCCGCACATGGGCTGGAACACGGTGAAGGCGCCCGCCGACAGCACCCTGTTCGCCGGTCTCGACGCCGACACCCGCTTCTACTTCGTGCACTCCTACGCCGCGCAGCAGTGGGAACTGCCGGAGAACGAGCACATCGCGCCCCCGAAGCTCACCTGGGCCGATCACGGCGTCCCGTTCCTCGCCGCGGTCGAGAATGGTGCCCTCTCGGCCACCCAGTTCCACCCGGAGAAGTCCGGCGACGCGGGCGCCCAGCTGCTGCGCAACTGGCTCGGATCGCTGTAGCCGCAGGCCGTCGGTCGACCGGATCCTGACCATACACGCCGAGGCTGATGTGTATGGTCAGGGGATGACCGCCGTACCGCCGCGCCCGAAACACCTCGACTCCCCGAGCCTGCCCACGATCTTCAAGTACATGGGCAAGACGCAGGTGTGGGTCTACCGGCGCACCGGCGGCCGGATCGGCGCGAAGTGGCGGGTCGGCGCGGGCTTCCGCAAGCCGGTCCCCACCCTGCTGCTCGACCACCGCGGCCGCAAGTCCGGCGTCGACTACACGACGCCGCTGCTCTACCTCGTCGACGGCCCCGACACCGTCGTCGTCGCCTCCCAGGGCGGCCTGCCCAAACACCCGCAGTGGTACCACAACCTGCGCGCGGCCCCCGACACCCACATCCAGATCGGCCGCGACCGCCACCCGGTCCGCGCGCGCACCGCCGACCCCGCCGAACGCGCCCGCCTGTGGCCCCTGCTCGTCGACGCCTACGCCGACTTCGAGCACTACCAGGCCTGGACCGACCGCGAGATCCCGGTCGTCATCCTCGAACCCCGCTGATCGCGGGGGCGATCGGACCCTTCCCGGCTACCCGCGTCCGGCGCGGGCGGTGGCGGCGTGGACAGCGGCGAGGTAGCCGAACACGATCGCGGGACCGATGGTCGCTCCGGGGCCCGCGTAGGTGTGACCCATGACCGGTGCGCTGGTGTTCCCCGCCGCGTAGAGGCCGTCGATGGCCGCGCCGTCGTCGCGGAGGACCCGGCCGTGGGTGTCGATGCGCAGGCCGCCCTTGGTGCCGAGGTCGCCGGGGACGAGCTGGGCGGCGTAGAAGGGGCCGGTGTCGAGGGCGCCGAGGTTGGGATTCGGCCGCTGACGCGGGTCGCCGTAGTAGCGGTCGTAGGCGCTGGTGCCGCGGCCGTAGTCCTCGTCGACGCCGGTGCGGGCGAAGTCGTTGAACCGGGTGACCGTGGCGTCGAGGCGGTCTGCCGGTACCCCGATCTTGTCCGCGAGTTCGCCGATGGTGCCTGCACGGGTGAGGATCCCGGTGTCGAACCAGCGCCGGGGCAGCGGCGCGCGCGGGGGAAGGCCGGCGAAGAGATAGCGATTACGGTAGCGCTGGTCGAAGATCAGCCAGGCGGGCAGATTCTCGGCCGGGCCGTCGCCTCGGCCGTGGGGCCCGCCGTACATGCGATGGGTCGCTTCGACGTAGGGCAGGGACTCGTTCATGAACCGCTCCGCGCGGTCGTTGACGATGAGGCTGCCCGGCAGATTGCGTTCGGACACGCAGAAGAACGGCGTGCGTGGCAGCGGTATCGACGGACCCCACCAGGCATCGTCGAGGAAAGCGGTGGCCGCTCCGATGGCTTGGCCCGCGCGGATGCCGTCGCCGGTGTTGGCGGCCGCGCCCACGGTCCAGTCCGTGCCGATGGGCTCGCGCTGGTACTGCTTGCGCATGGTGTCGCTGTGCTCGAAACCGCCACAGGCGAGAATCACGCCACAGCGCGCACCGATCACCTGTTCGGTGCCGTGGCGGTGGACGACGGCGCCGACGACCCGGTCATCGGCGACGGCCAGCTCGACCAGTGCGGTGTCCAGGAACAGGGGTACTCCGGCGTCGCGCATCCCCTGGCGGAGCATCGCGCTCAACGCCTGGCCACGGGCGAGCAGATGCCGACCGCGCAGCAGACCACCGAGCCACCTGGCCCCGATCCGGGCCGCGCGGAACGGACTTCGCGGATTGCGCAGGCCCAGATGGATCTGCCGGAAATCGGCTTGGGTCAGGACGACGTTGCGGGGAGCTCGAAGATAGTCGGGCTCCATGGTGGCCAGGTCGGCGCCGAGACCCCGCGCGTCGAAGGGCTTCGGCTCGACCGACCGGCCACGGGCTCGGCCGCCGGGCGCTTCGGGGTAGTAGTCGCTGTAGCCGGGCACCCAGCGCATCGCCAGTGGCGTGTGGCGGGCCAGGAAGTCGAAGGCCGTCGGCCCGTGATCGAGGTAGGTGTCGAGCATTTCCGGCGCGACGGCGTCCCCGACGATGTCGGCGAGGTAGGCGCGGGCGGCGTCGATATCCTCGGGACCGGCCAGCCGGCCCAGCGCCGAGTTGCCCGGAATCCAGACGCCGCCGCCGGATCGGGCCGTCGAACCACCCCAGCGGCTCGCTTTCTCGACCATGACGACCGACAGGCCGTGGCGGGCCGCGGTGATCGCGGCGGACATGCCCGCCGCGCCGGATCCGACGACCACGACATCCACGGTCTCCGGGATTGCCTTGTCCTGCTGCATGTTTGCCTTCTTCTGTTCGATACGGCGAGGGGTCAGCGCGGTGCTCGCCAGCGATCGTCGAGAACGGCGGCCACCGCCGCTTCGACGCAGACCGGCAGCGAGGCGGAGGGATTCTGCGCGCTCCGCAGCCACCGCAGGTATCCGAACTCCGCGGCCGCGAGCATCAGATGCACCAGCAGCCCGGGGCCGCTGTCGGTGCCGGGGTCGGTGTCCATCCGGTGCGCGGCCAGCTCGACCAGGCGTGCCCGATGGTCCGGCGGAATCAGCGCGACCCGGTCGAGCAGATGGGGTGCCGTGGCGAAGGCGGCGCGCCACTGCTCCAGCTCCTCGATCCCCAGGGCTGCCGAGCGAGTCAGGATCGCCTGGGCCAGTGCGATATCGGCGGGCTCCTCGTCGGGGCGGTTCTCGAGCAGCGCGGCGATCCCGGCGCCGCCCTCCCGCACCGGGTCCAGCAGCAGATCCTCCTTGCTGCGCACATGCCGGAAGTACGTGCTCGGTGAGATCCCCGCGGCCGCCGCGATCTGCTCGGTGGTCACCTCGTCGAATCCGGACTTCGCGAACAACGTGAACGCCGCGTGCTGAATCTCGGCCCGCACCTGCTGCCGCTGCCGCTCCCGCAAAGACACCCCACACCTCCGTATCGCCGGACGATCCGTCCATCGACAGTATCAACCTAGTTGACATAGACTGTCAACTAGGTTGTAGCTGTCGATTCAGGGTCTGGGCGGGGGAAGGGGCAGGACGGTATCGGTCAGCCGACGCGGGGGTCCTCGGCGGTGGATTCGATGGTGGCGCCCGGGGTGTAGAACATTTCGACGAGGTGGTCGACGTCGAGATGGCGGTGCCAGTGGCCCCGCGGGACGATGGCGAATTGTCCTGCGGTGAGCGGGATCCGGTGCCGGTCGGTGTCGGTGAGGATCTCGACGGTCACGCTGCCGCGCAGCACCATCAGCAGTTCGTCGGTGTCGGGATGGAGTTCCCAGTCGGAGGACGCGAGCCCGTCGCCGTGGAACACGCAGAACTCGCCGTCGTTGAACTCGGTGATCGGGCGGAAGTCGAACGGGGGCAGGGCCGTCGCGAGGGCGAGCGGGTCGTGATTACGCATGGTGCTGCTTCCTGTCGGTGGAGGGGAGGTCGGATTCGGTGATCAGCTCGGCGCATCCGGGTGGGTCGTCGAGCCAGGGGTTGTGGCCGCCGGGCACGACGGCCAGGTGCGCGCCGGGGATCATGGCGACGGATCGACGGGCACGATCCGGTGGGCAGAAGACGTCGCGCGCACCCCAGACGAACAGGGCGGGAACGTCGATCCGGGCGAGCTCGACATCGGTGAGCACGGCGTCCGGCCTGGGGACGCGGCCCTGGATGAGACGGCGCAGCAGCGCTCGGTAGGACGCGGCCTTGCCCGGGAGCCGGAGCGGGAGGCGATGCAGATCGAGCAGGTCGTCGGACATGCCGCGCGCGGTCTCCGCTCCCAGCGCCGTGGCCAGGGCGGCCCGGGCGACGAACCGCGGCGACGGCAGCCGCATCGACCATTCGTCCACCCGGCCGCGCCCGGCGGCGGCCGTCGACGCCATGGCCGGGGTGGCCCTGGTGCCGGGCAGCGCGGTCGCCGGTGCGCCGAGGAGAACCAGGTGCGTGCACCGGCCCGGCGCGTCCAGCGCGGTCCACAGCGCGAACAGACCACCCAGTGAGCAGCCGGCGAGCTGGGCGCCCGTGAGCCCGAACTCGTCCAGCACACCGGTCAGTACCGCCACCGCCACCTCGCGGACCGGTCGGTCACTCCAGTCGTACGCGGGCGCGAGGTGGTGGCCGGGCAGATCGATCAGGACATGATGGCGGTCGGGGAACCGGGCGAGCAGGGGCGCGAAGGCCAGTGCCGGGGCCGCGAGGCCGTTGACCCACAGGATCGGTGGGCCGGAGCCTGGGATCTCGACCGTGCGCACGGTCGGGCCGCGGTCGCGCAGCGCGAAAGTCCGTTCGGTGATCCGTAGTCCGTAGGTGGCTGCGACGCGGTGCTCGATCGCGCGGATGCGGGCGGCGAGCACGGTGGGCGTGGTCATGACGCCACTGTCACAGGCGCCGGGGTGCGCTGTCTTGGACGAAATTTCCCGCTCAGCGCGGGGCCAGGGCGCCCGGGGTGGTTCCGGCGAACATCGCGATGTCGCGGTGGAGGTGGGACTGGTCGGTGTAACCGCACGCGGCGGCCGCGG
Source organism: Nocardia sp. NPDC003269 (assembly GCF_042888005.1). NCBI lineage: Bacteria > Bacillati > Actinomycetota > Actinomycetes > Mycobacteriales > Nocardiaceae > Nocardia > Nocardia sp. NPDC003269. Next base: position 191,657 of record NZ_JBIAPA010000006.1, on the reverse strand, counting down.
CGGACGCGGATTCGCCCGCGACGAGCTGGTCGAACGCGCGGCGGAAACGCACCACCATGGCCGCGCGCTTGGGGGTCACGCCGATCTGGGCGGTGAACCGCGTCCAGAGTCGCTTCTGGCTCCAGCCGGTCAGGTCGACCAGCTCCCTGACCCTGACCCGGCCGCCGTGGGCGACGATCCGCTGCCAGGTCGCGGCGACCTCGGCATCCGGGTGCCTGGCCGTCGCGTGGTCGGCGAGGAAGCGGGTCGTCAGCTCGAATCGGGCGGGCCAGGTGGATGCTTCGGCGAGCTGCGCCCGCAGCCGGTCGACCGACGACCCCCAGAGGTCCTCGATGCCCAGCACCGTGCCGGTGATGTCGGGTGGCGCGATGCCGAGCAGGGAGTAGGCGAGGGTCGGCGGCATGCGGAGCTCGACACAGTCGACCCGGTCCGACCGGACCTGGTGGGTGCCCGGCGCGATCCCGGCGACGAGGCCGTCCACGCCGCGCGCGTCCGCGGTGGTGAATCCGCTCTCGCCGATCTGGACGACCACCGTGACCGCGGGGAGCGCGACGATCCGCAGGTCCGGTCCGCCGCCGCCACCGTCACGAAAACCGGACAGCGACAGCCCTTTCCACACCGGCGAGGCGGCCCGCACCAGCTCCCAGCCGCCGTCCAGCTCGTGGTCGGACATGATCGGTCGCACTTGTCGAGCGTAGGAGCGCGGTTCGGCTTCCCGCAACGGTGCCCGGCCGGCGGGTGCCCGCGTCATCCGGTGAACGGTGTCCGGCCGTTCGCACAGGTGGTCCCGGCTGCCGGGAGCTGAAGGTCGACGAGGTAGCGCTGGGTCAGGTCGGTGACGCAGTCGCCGTCCGGTTCGTGTCCGTAGCCGTCGGTGACCACGACCAACCGCGCGTCGCCCATCGCCGCGGCGGCACGCTGGGCGCCGGGGAGCGGCGTGGCCGGGTCGAAACGGTTGTTCACCAGCAGCGGCGGGACGGTGGAGTGCTGGGTCCACGGGCCGGTGTAGCGCTGGGGATAGCCGTCGGTGGGGGCGGGCCAGGTGGCGCACGGCTGGCGGAGATAGAGCCAGAACGGGCCGTAGACGGGCGCGGTTTCGGCGGATTCGGCGGCGAATTCCGGCCAGCGCAGGGGTTGCCGGGGGAGGGCGTTGTCCGCGCAGGAGATGGCGACGAACGAGTCGAGGAAGTCACCGGTGGAGGCGATCGCGGTCAGGACCTGCCGCACCACGGCGGGGTTCCCGGCCGGGCCCCGCTCGAGCTCGGTCAGCAGGGCCGCGAGGGCGGGCCATCCCAGGCTCGCGTCGTAGAGCAGCATGGCGTGTGCCTGGACGAGCTCGCTGTAGGTCACCGGCACGGTCGCCGCCCCCTCGCCGACCCGGATCGGCGCCGCCTTCGCCCGATCGAGCAGGGCCGTGTCACGGGCGCGCAGGTCCGCGATCGAGGATGCGTCCGTGGCGAAGGCGCAGCGTAGCGGACCGGCCGCCGCGCACAGGCGCAGGAACTCACCGAGCACCTCCTCGGTGCCGGTCGCGGTGGCGTCGATGACGGCGCGGGTGTCGGTGGTGTACGGCGCGGGGTCGAGGATCGAGGAGAGTTGCAGCGCGCGAACGCGATCGGCGAACAGCGCGCCGTAGACGGTGCCGAGGTAGCTGGCGTAGGAGCCACCCTGGTAGGTCAGGGTCGGGTCGCCGACGGCGCGCCGGAGGAGGTCGAGGTCGCGGGCGGCGTCCACGGTGGTGAGGTGGGCGATCAGCTCGCCGTCGTGGCGCAGGCATCCTTCCGCGAGCCGCCCGCTCGCGTCGGTGGTGGCCGCCTGCTGTGCGGTGCCGACGGGCGGCAGCGCCAGGGTGTGCCAGAAGTCCTGCTGGGCAGTGGAATCCGGGAAACAGCGGACCGTGGAACTGCGCCCGACTCCACGCTGATCGAAGGTGACCACATCGAAGCGCCTGCTCAGCTCGCCGGGGAACATCTCGCCCTTCGCCGCCCACTCGACGCCGGACCCGCCGGGTCCGCCCGCGGCGGTGAACAAGGTGCCGATGCGGTGGGCGGGGTCGCCCGCGGGCTGGCGGACCACCGCGAGTTCCAGGTGCCGTCCCGTGGGGTTCGCGTAGTCGAGCGGCACCGCCACCCGGGCGCAGTCCTTGCCCCGCAGCGCGACCTCCGCGCACGGCGCCCACGCGATCCGGGGTGTCGGCACGGCATCGGCCTGCGCCACCAGTTCGGTGACCGCGGCGACCGGCTCGGGCGGCCGCTCGGCGGCGACGCAGCCGCCGACAACGGGAGCCAGCGCGACCAGGACACCGCAGACCAGCGATTTCGAAGTGACCATACCGATCATCTTCACGGCGTCCCGGGCGTGGTGTCGTCACCCGTTCGATGGAGGCGGACCCTGAAACCGGTCGGGGTTCAGCCGTCGAGGCGGGCGCGATCGGCGGCCTCGGTGCCCGCCTCCCAGCCTTCGGCGCTGCGAATGGTGATGCCGCGTGCGCGGGTGGTGGGGAAGTAGGTGGACAACGCCGTCTCGACGCGGTGATCGTGGGTGGCCAGCAGCGGGAGCAGGGTGGCGCGGTCGGCGGCTTCGGCGACGGTGGCGGCCGCGGCGGTGGTGAGGCGGTCACCGATCCGGCTGGCGTAGGCGGTGAGGAAGGCCTTGCGATAGGCGCGGGAGCGGGAGTCACCGGCCGTCGACGGGGTGTCGATCATCGCGCGGGTGGCTTGGACGAGCAGCGAGGTCGACAGGAGTTCGACGGCGTCGAGGTCGGGGTCGTCGCCGACGACGGTGACGAAGTCCCAGTCGGCGACGAAGATGGCGCGACAGCGGTTGGCCCGCGCGACCAGGTCGATGAGCAGGGCTTTGGCCTCGGTGTAGGGGGTGTCGAGCCAGAGGCGGCGGGCGCCGGGCAGGTCGGCGTCGACGGTGGGCACCGCCAGCAGGACGCGGTCGATCGCGTACTTGGTCATCAGTTCCTGGGCCTTGGCCGAGAGGGTCTCGGCCTCCTCGGGGAAGGCGGTGGACTCGGCCTTGGCGAGCAGGCCGCGGACCCGGCCGAGGGCCTTCTCGTCGACGGCGGGCCGCGCGCCCCGGTGCCGGTGCGCGGTGCCGGGCAGCGGGCGGATGGGCTCCAGTTTCGGCAGCCGCAGCAGGAGTGCGAGGGCGTCGAGGACGGTGGTCACGGCTTCGGCGCCGGTGAGCAGCGCGCGGTCGGCCCAGGGGATCAGGTGCGGTGGCGTCCACCAGACGGTGGCGCCGAGCTCGTCGAGCTGGGCCTGCCAGATCTCGTCGACGGTGTCGTCGGCGAACGGGGCGCGATGGTCGGCCATCAGATCGGTCAGGTAGCCGACCGCGAACTCGTCGAGGCGGCGCCGCGCGGCCTGGTGGACATCGCTCGGCAGCCAGCCGAACTCGAAGGCGCGGGTGATGATTCGCCGGCTCGCCCGCTCGACGCCCGCCGCCACCTCCGGGCGCACCCGGTCCGGGCCCGCCAGCTGCTCGGCGAAGTGCCGGGCCCCGGCCGTGTCGCCCTGGGCCGCGGCCATGGCGGCCGTCGCGATCGCCTCCGCGAGCCGCTCGGGATCGGTCAGGGTGTCGGCGTCGAGCACCGGCCCGGTGGCGGGCACGGCCCGGCGTCCGGTGCGGCGTCGCCGATTCTGTTTGCCCACGGTGTCCGGGCGTCCTCTCCTTCGTGGCGCCGCTCGGGCGGCGCGCGGTGACGGTGCGGCCGGTCGGCGGCCATCGTCCCATTGTCCCGGCGTCTCGACGGGCCGGACGGCACGGGCTGCGCCCCGGTGTGCCGATCGATTGCGGGGCCACGAGCGGACAGACCCGTCGGAATGTATTTCGCTCCCGTGCACCGGAATCCGGGAACCCGGCGTCGGATCGGGCCCTACAGTGATCGACATGAGCTATCGGGGGATGCTGGCCGCGGAACGTGCCGAGCTGATCGAACTCCTACGTGGACTGACCGAGCAGGAGTGGGAGACACCGTCGCTGTGCGCGGGGTGGCGGGTGCGCGACGTGGTCGGTCACCTGCTGACCGACACGCTCGGCCCACTCGACTACGCGGCCGCCGCGGCCCGCCATCGCGGGTCCGTCGACCGGATCAACAACGCGCTCGCGGCCTCGTTCGCGGGCCTGCCGACCGCGCAGCTGGTGCACATGTTCGAGCACGAGTCGGGCAGGCTGTCGCGGTTCTCGCCGCGGCTGATGCTCTCGGACCTGCTGGTGCACCAGCAGGACATCCGGCGGCCGCTGCGCCGCCCGCGCACCATCGCCCCCGATCGCCTGATCGCGGTGCTGTCCTACCCGGATCCCTTCGCCTTCCCGGGCAAGCGGACCAAGGGGCTGCGCTTCATCGCCACCGATGTGGACTGGGCCTGGGGCGACGGACCCGAGGTCCGTGGGCCCGGCGAGGCCATCGCGCTGGCCGTGGTCGGCCGCAGCGTCGTCCTCGACGAGCTCACCGGCGGTGGTGTCCCGGAACTGCGTCGCCGCTGTCGCTGAACCCGGTCGGCGTGACACGGGCCTCAGGGGCGTGGACCGGTGCGGAGATCGACAGTCCGGACCTACTAGTCTGATCCCGTGAGTCTTGTGCTGTTGCCCGCCGTCGATGTCGCCAATGGGGAGGCCGTGCGCCTCGTGCAGGGAGAGGCCGGTAGCGAAACCAGCTACGGGTCGCCCCGCGACGCGGCGCTGGCGTGGCAGCAGGCCGGCGCCGAGTGGGTCCATCTGGTCGACCTGGACGCGGCCTTCGGCAAGGGCAGCAACCGGGAGCTGATCGCGCAGGTCGTCGGCGAACTCGACGTCAAGGTCGAACTGTCCGGCGGCATCCGCGACGACGCCTCCCTGAAAGCGGCGCTGGCCACCGGGTGCGCGCGGGTGAACATCGGCACCGCGGCGATCGAGAACCCGCAGTGGTGCGCCCGCGTGCTCGGCGAGTACGGCGACCGGATCGCGGTCGGGCTCGACGTCAAGCAGATCGACGGGGAGTGGCGGCTGCGCGGTCGCGGCTGGGTCACCGACGGCGGTGACCTGTGGGAGGCGCTCGAGCGGCTCGAGCGCGACGGCTGCGCGCGCTACGTGGTGACCGACGTCTCCAAGGACGGCACGCTGACCGGCCCCAACCTGGAACTGCTGAGCGAGGTCGCCAACGCCGCCGACGCCCCGGTCGTCGCCTCCGGCGGCATCTCGGTGCTCGACGACCTGGTGGCCATCGCCGGGCTGGCCGAGGAGGGCGTGGAGGGCGCGATCATCGGCAAGGCGCTGTACGCGGGCCGGTTCACGCTGCCCGAGGCCCTGGCCGCGGTGCGCTGACACCGACGATGACCGCCGCACCGAGCACCGCCGAACTGACCGACCTGCTGGCCGTCGCCACCCAGGTCCTGGACGGGGTCGTCCCGCGCTTCGTCGAGGGCATCGGTGCGCCGAGCGCGGTCGCCAAGGGCCGCAACGACTTCGCCACCGAACTCGACCTGGAGCTGGAACGCACCATCTCCGCCGAACTCCAGCAGCGCACCGGGATCGCCGTGCACGGCGAGGAATTCGGCGGCCCGGCGCTCACCTCCGGCACGGCCTGGGTGCTCGACCCGATCGACGGCACCTTCAACTACTCCTCCGGCCACCCCATGTCGGGCACCCTGCTGGCGCTCGTACACGAGGGCGAACCCGTGCTCGGCCTGACCTGGCTGCCGCTGCTCGGCCGCCGGTACGCGGCGGTCCAGGGCGGCCCGGTGTTCCTGGACGGCGTCGCGCTGCCGCCGCTGCGCCCCGGCAGGCTGGCCGACGCGATGATCGGCTTCGGCGCGTTCAACGTCGACTCGGCGGGCCGCATCCCCGGCCAGTTCCGGTTCGACCTGCTCGGCGCGCTCAGCAGGCTGTCCTCGCGGGTGCGCATGCACGGCTCCACCGGCATCGACCTGGCCTTCACCGCCTCCGGCGTGCTCGGCGGCGCGGTCGTGTTCGGGCATCATCCGTGGGACAACGCGGCCGGTGTCGCGCTGGTGCGGGCCGCGGGCGGCGTGGTCACCGACCTGGCGGGCGCGCCGTGGACGATCACCTCGGGGTCGGTGCTGGCCGCCGCGCCCGGCGTGCACGCCGAACTCCTGGAAATGATTTGCACGGTCAGCGAAGAGGAACGAGGCTGAACACCATGACACCGCGCACCGACGAACGGCCGGACACCGCGGCGCCGAGCACGCTGGCCGTCCGGGTGATCCCGTGCCTGGACGTCGACGCGGGCCGGGTGGTCAAGGGCGTCAACTTCCAGAACCTGCGCGACGCGGGCGACCCGGTGGAACTGGCCGCCACCTACGACGCCCAGGGCGCCGACGAACTCACCTTCCTCGACGTCACCGCCTCCACCGGCGATCGCGGCACCATGCTCGACGTGGTGACCCGCACGGCCGAGCAGATCTTCATCCCGCTCACCGTCGGCGGCGGCGTGCGCACCGTCGAGGACGTCGACCGGCTGCTGCGCGCCGGCGCGGACAAGGTGTCGGTGAACACCGCCGCCATCGCCCGCCCCGAGGTGCTCTCGGAGATGTCGCAGCGGTTCGGCTCGCAGTGCATCGTGCTCTCCGTCGACGCGCGCACCGTGCCGGACGGCCAGCCCGACACCCCGTCCGGCTGGGAGGTCACCACCCACGGTGGCAAGCGCGGCACCGGCATCGACGCGGTCGAATGGGCCATCCGCGGCGCCGAACTGGGCGTCGGCGAGATCCTGCTGAACTCGATGGACGCCGACGGCACCAAGGCCGGTTTCGACCTGCCGATGATCGCCGCCGTCCGGGCCGCGGTGCGGGTGCCGGTGATCGCCAGCGGCGGCGCCGGCGCGGTCGCGCACTTCCCGCCCGCCGTGCACGCGGGCGCCGACGCGGTGCTGGCCGCGAGCGTCTTCCACTTCGGCGACCTCACCATCGGCCAGGTCAAGGACGCCATGCGCACCGACGGGATCACCGTCCGCTGAGCTCGTGACCGCGCGCCGGGGTGCGATTGGAATCAGCGTGCGCGGATCGCGATGAATTCCGTTGCGGCCCGGGTTGTTCCTCGGGTGAGCATCGGAATCGCGTTGTCCCCGTTCGCCCTCGATCAGTCCGGCAATGCCGTGGACGCGGCCGTCGACCTCGGGCGCACCGCCGCCGCGACCGGGCTGAGCTCGGTGTGGCTCGGTCAGACCTTCTCCCACGACGCGCTGCTGGTGGCCGCGTTGATCGGCCGCGAGGTCCCCGGGCTCGAGGTCGGCACCTCGGTGATTCCGGTGCCGGGCAGGCACCCGCTGCTGGTGGCGAGTCAGGCGCAGACCGCGCAGGCGGCCACCGGCGGACGGTTCGTCCTCGGGCTGGGTCTGGGCGCCCGTGAGCTGTCCGAGCGCGCGTTCGGCGGCCCGTTCGATCGCCCGGCGGCGCGGCTGCGCGAATTCCTCACGGCGCTGCGGTCGGTCCTCGACACCGGGACGGTGGACTTCCGGGGCGAGACCCTGACCGCGGCCACCCCGATGCCCGCCACGGTCGCGGGCGCCGCGCCCACGGTGCCGGTGCTGGTCGCGGCCATGGGACCGCAGGCGGTGCGGGCCACCGGCGAACTGGCCGATGGCACACTGCCGTTCCTGATCGGCCCCGACGCGCTGGCCGAGCACATCGTCGCGCCGCTGACGGCAGCGGCGGCGAGCGCGGGCAGGCCGCGACCGCGGGTCGTCGCGCTAGTCCCCGGTGTGGTCACCGCGGACGTGGCCGCCGCCCGCGCCGCCGCCGAGGCGACAACCGCCTTCTACGACAGCATTCCGTCCTATCGCCGGGTGATCGAGCTGTCCGGCGCGCAGCGCGCGTCGGAACTGGTGGTGTACGGCGACGAGGAGACCGTCGCCGCGCGGGTGGCCGAGTACTTCGCGGCGGGCGCGACCGACGTGGTGTTCTCCCAGACCGACCTGACCACCCCCGAGGACCAGCGGCGCACCTGGCGGCTCCTGGGCCAGCTCAACCGGGCGCGCTGACCTGCCCTGAGCGCCGGTACCCGAACCGGTCTACAGGCCCATCTCGGCGGCGATGATGGTGCGCAGCACATCGCTGCTGCCGCCCTGGAGCCGATCGATGCGATGGTCGGCGTAGAGCCGGGCGATCGGGGAATCGGTGAGATAGCCCGCGCCGCCGTGTAATTGGAGGCAGCGGTCGATCACCCGGCCCGCCGTCTCGGTGGCGAACAGTTTGGCCGAGGCGGCGTGCGCGGCGCCGAGTTCGCCCCGGTCGTGCGCGGCCAGCGCGCGATCGACCACCGCCTCGACCGCGTCGACCTCGCTCTGACAGGCGGCCAGCTCGAATTTCGTGTTCTGGAAGGCCGACACGGGCTGGGTGAAGGCGACACGTTCGGTGGTGTGCAGGCGCGCGAACCGGATCGCGGCCTTGGCCTGGGCATAGGCGCCGACGGCGATCCCGAGGCGTTCCCGCGGCAGCTGCCCGGCGAGGTGGGCGACGGCCAGGTGCGGTGCGCCGAGGACGTCGGCGGCGGGCACCCGCACATCGGTGAAGGTGAGTTCGGCGGTGCCGCTGAGCTTGCGGCCCAGTGTGTCGAGCCGGCGGCCCACCCGGAAACCCGCCGCGGCGGTGTCGACGACCAGCAGCGACAGGCCGTAGGACGGGTCCTCGGGGCGCGGCGCCGCGGTGCGCGCGCAGACGATCACCCGGTCGGCGTGCACGCCACCGGCGACGTAGGTCTTCGAGCCGTTCACCACGTAGGTGGACCCGTCGACCGACAGCGGCGCGGTGGTGCGCATGTCGGCCGGTTCGGCGCCGGTGCCCGGTTCGGCCACCGCGAGCGCGAACATGGTGTCGCCGGTGACGATGCCGGGCAGCCACCGTGCCCGCTGCGCTGGGCTCGCCAGCGTCGTGACCAGCGGCAGGCACCGGGCGACGTGCGCGCTCGCACCGCCGAACGACACCGCCGCCCTGGCGATCTCCTCCGCCAGCACGGTGCGGAAGCCGAACGAGGACCGCCCCGCCCCACCGAACTCGACCGGCGCCTCCAGGCCGAACACGCCGAGTTCGCCCAGCCGGTAATAGAATTCGCGCGGCACCTGCCCGTCGTCGTACCACTTGGTGAAGCAGGGCACGACCTCGGCACCGATGAACGCGCGCATCGTCGCCCGGAACGCGGCATGCTCGGCGTCGAAAACTGTTCTGTGCATACGGGATTCCTAACCGGCCTGCGAACGGCCACGAGCCGGCCCGCCCGAGCGTGGTGCGGGCGGACCGGCGAAGCGGTGGGACGGACTACTTCGCGGGGGCGGGCACCGCGGGATCCTTGCAGTACGCGCCGAGCTCGGCCGGGCACGGCGCCGTGATCGTCGAGAAATACTGGTAGGCCGAGAACAGGGCCAGCGGTCCGCCGACCGTGATCAGCCCGACCATGGTGCCGACGGCGCCGAGGGTGGCCGCGCCGAGGACGCAGCCCGCGACGGTCGCGCCGACCCACGGGACCAGCAGCACGATCACCGGGCTGGCGATGGCCGCCCCGGCCGCGCCGCCCACCAGACAGCCGACACCACCGCCGATCACCGCGCCGACGATCGCGGCGACCGCGCCGCCGATGCCGACCCGCTGACTGAACGCGCCCAGCGCCGCCTGATCGCGCGGGGTGAACGACTCGGCGACCTGCTCGACCGCCGCGTCGGTGCTGACCAGCTCGGTCGCCGCGGCCACCGGCGTCGCGCCCTCGCGTGACGGGGTCAGGGTGGCCTTGCCGCCGTCGATGGTGGCGGCGATCGGGAAGAGCTTGTCGTCCATCCGGTAGGACAGCGGCAGCGCGGCGACCGGGACGTCGGCGCCGGTGGTGAGCACCAGCTGATCGCCGACGACCTGGAGCTTGCCGTCAGTGGTGGTGACGACGGCGGCGTCGCCCTGCCTGCTGACCTCGTAGTGCACGTCGGTCTGCGCCGCCGGGTCGGCGTGGCCGGTGCCCGTGCCGACGCACAGGGCCAGCGCCGTGAGGGCGGCGGTCGCGAGAGTGGTGGACATCTTCATCGGTGATCCTCATCGATCGGGGGTGTACTTCGGGGGTTTCGCGGCGGACCGCGGAACGTGGGGGAGCTACTTGCTCGTGGTGATCAGGCCGTCGGTGAGCGACCAGTGGGTGCCCGCGAAGGTCTGGATGCCGACGGTCTCGAGCGGGTAGCCGTCGCTCGCACCGGTCGTCATGCTGATGCCGGGCAGCAGCAGGTCGACGGCGACGTTGTCGAGGGAGCGCATCGCGTCGCGCAGGCCCTCGCGGGTCGGGCACTTCGCCGACTCGAAGGTCTTGCGGAAGCTCTCGGCCATCGCCCAGCCGGCCATGGCGTGCTGGTTCTCCGGGTCGGCGCCGGGCGCGTACTGGGTGAGCTTGCTCTTGTAGGTCCGCATGCCCGCGTCCTGGGCCCAGCGCGGGTCGGCCGGGTCCTTGAGGAACGCGGCGCTCACCGCGCCCTGCACGTTCTCCAGGCCGACCGGTCGCAGCGTGGCCATGGTGTTCGACACCTGGGTCAGCACGTGCAGCGGATTCCAGTCGGTGTTGCGCACGTCGGCGGCCAGCGCCTGCGAGGCGAACTTCGGGGTCGAGAAGTTCAGCAGCACATCGGCTTTCGTGTTCGCCAGATTGCGGACCTGCGCGTCGACGGTCGGGTCGGTGACCTCGAAGCTCTGCTGCGCGACCACGGTCACGCCGCTGCCCGCGACACCCTCGGTGAACGCGGCGAGCAGATCCTTGCCGAAGTCGTCGTTCTGGTAGAGCACCGCCACTGTCGCGTTCGGGCGCTGCGCCTTGACGTACTGCGCGTACGCCAGGCCCTCGGTGCGGTAGCTGGGCTGCCAGCCGATGGTCCACGGGTGCTCGGTGTCGGCGCCGAACTTGGTCGCGCCGGTGGCCACGAACACCTGCGGCACCTTGCGCTGGCCCAGGTAGTCCCAGACCGCCGAGGAGGTGGCGGTGCCGAGGGTCTGGAAGACCGCGAACACCTGGTCCTGCTCGACCAGCCTGCGGGTCTCCTCGACGGTCTTGGGCGGCTGGTAGCCGTCGTCGCGCACCAGGTACTCGACCTTGCGTCCACCGATGCCGCCCTGCTCGGCGTTGACGTAGTCGAAGTAGGCCTTGATGCCCTTGGGCACCTCGCTGTAGGCGGAGGCCGGACCCGACAGCGGGTACACCCCGCCGAGCTTGATGGCGGTGTCGGTGATGCCGACGGTCTGCTGGCCCCGGCAGTCGCCGACGGCGGCCGTGCCGGTCTCTTCGCCGCGCCCACCGCAGGCGGTGAGCGTCGCGAGCAGCGCCGCCGCGAGGCCGAGAGTGTGGATCGCCTTAGTGCGCATGTGTTTTCCCTTTCCGAACCAGATGGCCGAGCCGTTGCGCCAGCCGGCCGGTGAGTCCGGCCAGGCCCGTGGGCGCGAGGTACATGACCGCGATGATCAGCAGTCCGAAGATGACGCCGGGCGCCGCCTGATTGACGTCCTGGGCGAAGCTGGGCACGAACATCACGAACAGGCCGCCGAGCAGCGGACCCCAGGTGGTGCCGAGCCCGCCGACGACCAGCCCGGCCAGCAGCGTCACCGACAGGGTCAGCGCAAACGAGTCGGGCGAGACGAAGGCGATCACCCAGGTGTAGACCGCGCCCGCGACACCGGCCAGCAGGGCGCTCCAGGCGAAGGCCAGGGTCTTGTAGTGGGCCAGGTTCACCCCGAGCACCTCCGCGGCGATCTCGTTGTCGCGCACCGCGTGCAGCGCGCGCCCGACCCGGGACCGCAGCATCCCGGCGACCAGGACGAAGGCGCTCACCGTCGTCGCCAGCGCCAGGAAATACAGCCACTGGTCCTCGGCGAGCCCGGTCCACGCGGGTGGCACCGGCTTGTCGACGGTGAGTCCCATCGAACCGCCGGTCAGGCCGTCGAACCGCTTGAGCAGCGGGACCAGGAAGATCGCGATCGCGAGGGTGACCAGTGCCAGATACAGCCCGCGCAGCCGCAGCGCCGGGATGCCGAGCGCGAAGCCGAGGACGAAGGTCACCGCGGCCGCGAGCGGGATGGTCGCGACATACGGTGTGTCCCAGCGTTCCATCGCCACCGCGGCCGTATAGGCGCCGACCGCGAAGAACGCCCCGTGGCCCAGCGAGATCTGGCCGGTGTGGCCGACGAGGAGGTTGAGCCCGAGCAGGGTGACCGCGTAGACCATCGCCATGGCGAGCTGGAAGGTGTGGAAGGGCGCCAGCTGGAAGGGGGCGGCACAGGCGAGCACCAGCAGTGCCGCCGTCGCGAGCAGCGGCCAGCGGAATGCGCTCACCCTGGTCAGGACGGAAGTCGCTTGGGGGACAGCGGAAGTGGCTGTCACCGTCATGTCGGAGAGTTCTACTTCGCTCATACCCGTTCCACCGCCGCGTGTCCGAACAGACCTTGCGGGCGCAGCAGGAGCACGCCCAGGATGATCACCAGCGGCACACCGATCTTGAGTTCGGTGCCGATCGCGTCGACGTAGGCGCCGGTGAGGGTTTCGGCGACGCCGACGATCAGGCCGCCCGCCACCGCGCCGCCGGGGGAGTCGAAGCCGCCGAGGGTGGCCGCCGCGAAGGCGTAGATGAGAACGCCGCCCATCATGTTGGGTTCGAGGAACAGCAGCGGCGCCGACAGCACCCCGGAGACCGCGCCGACCAGCGCGGCCAGCCCCCAGCCGAGCGCGAGCACCGTGCCGACCCGGATGCCGACCAGCCGGGCGGACTGCGGATTGCAGGCCACCGCCCGCATGGCCAGGCCGATCCCGGTGAACCGGAACAGCAGATACAGCAGTGCCATCACCACCGCGACGACGGCGAGAATGCCGAGGCTGCCGTAGCCGACGCTCACACCCGCGGTGCGGAAAGCGCCGTCCGGGAACGGATTCGGGAACGACTTCACCTGATAGGACCAGATCCAGCCCGCCACCGCGTGCACGGTGAAGAACAGGCCGACCGTGACGATCACCAGGGTGATCTCGGGCGCGCCCTCGACCGGGCGGATGACCACCCGTTCGATGAGCATCCCCGCGACGAAGGAGATGGCCAGGGTGAGCGGAAGCGCCGCCCAGAACGGCATGGTCTGGCTCAGCTGCCAGGCCAGGAACGCCGAGAACATGGCCAGCTCGCCCTGGGCGAAGTTGACGATCCCGGTGAACCGGTAGATCAGCACGAGGGCCAGTGCGAGACCGGCGTAGATCGCGCCCGCTGAGAGTCCCTCGACGAGCTGCTGGACGAATTCGGTCACGGCCGCACCCGGATTCCCAGATAGGAGCGGGTGACCTGGTCATCGGCCCTGATCTCGGCGGCCGTGCCGGACAGCGCGATGCGCCCGGACTCCAGCACGTGCGCCTGGTGGGCGATGCCAAGGGCCAGATGAGCGTTCTGCTCGACGACGATCACGGTGGTGCGTTCCTCTTCGTTGATGGTGTGCACGATCCCGAACAGCTCCTGGGTGACCAGCGGGGACAGCCCCAGCGACGGCTCGTCGAGCAGCAGCAGCCGCGGGCGCAGCATCAGCGCCCGGCCGATGGCGAGCATCTGCTGCTGGCCGCCGGACAGCCCGCCCGCCGGTTCGCGCCGCTTGTCGCGCAGGATCGGGAAGTAGTCGTGGATGCGGCGCAGGTCGGCCTCGACGCCCGCGCGGTCACGCCGGGTGTAGGCACCAAGGCGCAGGTTCTCCTCGACGGACAGCGGCGCGAAGGTGCCACGGCCCTCGGGTACGTGGGCGACGCCGAGGCGCGCCATCGCCTCCGGGGCACGGCCGGTCACCTCGGTGCCGCCCAGCCGCAGCGCACCGCGCACCTTGACCATGCCGCACAGGGCCCGCAGCAGCGTCGTCTTGCCCGCGCCGTTGGGCCCGAGGATCGCGCACACCGCGCCCTCGGCGACCGAGAAGCTCACGCCGTGCAGCACTTTCGCCGCGCCGTACCCGGCGTGCAGGTCGGTGACGACGAGGAACTCACTCACGAAGCGGCTCCCAGGTAGGCGCGGACGACGGCCGGATCCCGTTGCACCGCGGCGGGTTCGCCCTCGGCGATGACCTGCCCGAACTCCAGGCACACCACCCGGTCGCAGGTGCCCATGACGAAGCCCATGTGGTGTTCGACCACCACGACGGTGAGGTCGAGATCGGATTGCAGCGCGCGCAGGCGCGCGGCGAACTCGTCGACCTCGCCGTGGCTCAGGCCGTTGACCGGCTCGTCGAGCAGCAGCAGCCTGGGCCGGACCGCGAGCGCCCTGGCCAGTTCGATGCGTTTGAGCGTGCCGAACGGCAGGCCCGCCGCGGGATGGTCGGCCACCGCCGTCAGGTCGAGGCGGTCGAGCAGCTCGTCGGCCTCCTCGCGCAGCATCCGCTCCTCGCGGCGGACCTTCGGCAGGCGCAGACCGGCCGAGACGAAGCCGGCGCAAGCGCGATGATGGGCACCGACCAGGACGTTGTCGCGGACCGAGAGCCGGGGGAACAGGCCCAGGTTCTGGAAGGTGCGGGCGATGCCGAGCCCGGCCAGTGCGTCGGGCCGGACCGTGGACAGATCGGTGTCGCGGTAGCGCAGGGTGCCCGACGTCGGCCGGTGGCGCCGGGTCAGGCAGTTGAACAGGGTGGTCTTGCCCGCGCCGTTCGGTCCGATCAGGCCGACCATCTCCCCGGGAGCGACCGCGAACCCGACCTCCCGCAGCGCGGTGATGCCGCCGAAGCGCACCGTCAGGTTGGTTATCTCGAGCATGCGACGAACAGTAAGTTCGCAGGTCACGGGCCACATCGGACGTTGCGGACCAACTTTCGCGCACGGCATCGTCCGCTGCGGACAGTGCGCCAGACGGTTGACACTGCGAAATCGGACATGCAAACTCCCCGGACATGTCGGCTGGATCACATCTGCTCACCGCGTCGATCTCGGATCCGGTGCACGCCGAGCGCGCGCGCATCGTCGGCTGCGCCTACGACCACGCCGACGACATCGCCGACGACGTGATGGCCAAGCTGCGCACCGAGCTGCCCGGCTACGGCACCGCCGACCCCGGTTTCCTCGCCGACGTGCACGACCAGCTCGCCCGGCTCAGCCGGACCGGCCTCGGCGCGCTGCTCGAACGCAAGCGGGTCACCCCGGCCGATGTCACCTACGCCCGGCAGGCCGCGGCCCGGCGGGCGCGCTCGGGTCTGCCGCTGGTCGACTACATCGCCGCGTTCCGGCTGGGGCAGCGCGCCATCTGGAAATCGCTGCTCGCCCACGCCGGCGACACCGAGGCGGGGCGCGAGGCCGTGCTCTCCCTGGCCGGGCCGCTGGCCCGCTACACCGACCTGATCAGCACCCAGGCCACCGACGCGTACCTCGAGTTCCAGCAGTACGTGGCCGCCGAATCCGGCCGCGACAGCCAGGCGCTGATGGACACCCTGCTCGACGGCACCCTGCCCGCGGGCGGCCCGCACCTGTCGGTGGCCACCGCGCACGGGATCGGCGCGGACCGCACCACGCCGCTGGTGGTGGTGACGGCCGTGGTGCTCGACGGCTCGGCGCGCGCCGATTCCGCCGACGGGCTCGGGGACGCACGGCAGGTGGTGTCGGCCGCGGCGGCGCGCGTCGGCGTCAACGGGCTGCGCACGCTGTCGGTGGTGCGCGGCGGGGAGATCGTCGCGATTCCCGCGCTGGGCCGCGACGGCTCGGCCGAGCAGCTGTGCGACCGGCTGCGCGCGATGCGCGAGGAACTCGCGGCCGAGGGCATCGCCCTGGCCGTCGGCGTGAGTACCGCGGTCACCGAGGTCGCCCAGATCCCGCGCGCCTACCGGCAGGCGCAGGCCGCGCTGGCCCTGCTGCCCGAGGACGGCGGCGTGCTCGCGCTCCCGCAGCTCACGCCCTTCCGGTACCTGCTGCTGCGCGCCGACGACACCACCCGCCAGCTCGTCGACCCGCGCATCGGCGCCGCGCTGGCCGACGACCGCGCCCGCGGCGGCTCGCTGGCCGAGACCATCCGCGCCTTCGCCGCCGCCGACATGAACCTGCGCGAAGCCGCCGACACGCTGCGCATCCACCTCAACACCGCCAAGTACCGGCTCGGGCGGATCCAGGAACTGACCGGGCGCAATGTGCGCAGCGTCAACGACCTGGTGGAACTGCTGGTGGCGATCGAGCTACAGACCGGGCAGTCGGCTCGTCCCGGTACGGCTGTTATAAACGAGGCATGAGCCTGGATCCCGCCATCGCCGCACGCCTCAAGCGCAACGAGGCGGGTCTGGTCGCCGCCGTCGCCCAGGAGAAGTCGACCGGCGACGTGCTGATGATGGCCTGGATGGACGACGAGGCCCTGGCCAGGACCATCGAGACCCGCAAGGGCACCTACTACTCGCGCTCGCGGCAGCAGTACTGGGTCAAGGGCGAGACCTCGGGCCACACCCAGTACGTGCACGAGGTGCGCCTGGACTGCGACGGCGACACCATCCTGCTGATCGTCGATCAGGAGGGCGCGGCCTGTCACACCGGCACGCACACCTGCTTCGACACCGACGTGCTGCTGGCCGCCGACTAGTCCCCGTCCTCGGCCAGCACGCTGTGCAGCCGCTCCGACAGTGCCTCGCCGAGCTCGGCCAGCTGGGCGGTCTGCTCGTCGTCGAGTCCGTCGAGCACCAGCCGGCGCACCGCGTCCACGTAGCCCGGCGCGGCGGCGAGCACCTTCTCGAATCCCGCGTCGGTGAGTACCGCGTGCACGCCGCGCCTGCCCGCGGTGGAGTCGCGCCGGGCCCAGCCCAGTCGCTCCAGCTTGGACACCACATGCGACAGTCGCGATAGCGACGCATTTGCTTTGTGGGCGAGATCACTCAACTGCAGGCGATGGCCCGCTTCCTCGGACAGCAGGCTCAGTACCCGGAACTCGAAATGGGTCAGCCCGGCCTCGCGTTGCAGCCGCGTATCGAGCGCACCCGGGATCCGGGCCATGAGCGCCACGATCGCCTGCCAGGCACGCTGTTCGACGGGGTCGAGCCACTGGGTCATCGCCGGCACAGCCTCACGGCCGGGCGACAGGGCGGGTGAACTGGAGCGCGCACCGAACAGAGTTTGCCACGACGTCGCTGTGTCGTCCGCGAGTTGGCCGCGGTCGTGAGGTCACTCACAGCGAGGCGAGTGCCCTATCGCGAAAAGCCCGTCGCCCCACGGGCTGTCGCGTCCGCGCGCACCGACGATGCGCGCGGACGCGGCGCCGCGCTGGTCAGGTGCCGGTGTGCCGGGCCTGCAGCAGCGCGAAGCCCAGCGGCAGGTCGTCGTGCCCGATCAGCTCGAGTCCGGCCGACCGCAGCACCGCGCGATAGTGGCTGACGGTGCGTTCGCGCCCGCCGACATTGCACAGCATGTGCAGGTCCCACGCCGGGGCGAGGGAACGGGACCCGTCCTCGGGGAGCAGCCGTTCGACGATGTAGAGCCGGGAATGCTCGGACATCGCCGCGGCGCACCCACGCAGAATCGTGCGGCAGTCCGCGTCGTCCCAGTCGTGCAGGACCCGCGACAGCAGATAGACGTCGCCCCCGGTGGGCACCTCGGCGGTGAAGAAGTCACCGCCGACCAGTTCGCAGCGGGACAGGCAGCCCGCCGCCGCCAAGGTGGTGCGCGCCCGGGGCAGCGTGGTCTCGCGTTCGAACAGGATGCCGCGCAGCTGCGGGTGCGCCGCCACCACGCGTGCCAGCAATTCGCCGGTGCCGCCGCCGACGTCGACCACCGTGCGCGCGGTGGCGGCGCCGACGAGTCCGGCGACCTGGCCGAAGATCGACGCGCTCGCCGCCATGGCCCGGTCGAACAGGCTCGCCCGCTCCGGGTCGGCGCGGAAGTAGTCGAAGTGATGCGCCCCGAAGTGGTGGTCGAAGGCTGTGCGGCCGGTGCGCACGGCGTAGCCGAGCTCGCCGAACGACTCGTAGAACGCGCCGCCATAGAGGCAGGCCAGCGGATGCAGCGACGGCTGGGCGTCGGCGACGAGCAGCCTGCCGGTCTCGGTGAGCGTGTAGCCCGCGCCGAGCGGCTCGACGACCTCGAGCTGGGCCAGGTAGCGCAGCAGCCTGCCGAGCGCGTCGAGGTCGGTGCCGGTCGCCGCGGCGAGCTCGTCGAGCGGGCCACCCGGGGCCGCGGCGAGCCGGTCGGCGATGCCGGACCCGGCGGTGACGGCCAGCGCCTGGGTCGCCCAGGCGCCGGTGAGCAGCCCGAGCAGCCGGGTCGCCGGGTCGGCGGATTCGCGGCTGTGCCGCGCGAGTTCGCGCGGGTGCGCGCCGGCCACATAGAGCTCCACCCGCCGGTCGGTCCGCGCGCCCGGCCTGCGGAAGTAGAAGCTGGTCGCGTCCTCGCGGTCGTTGTAGCCGCCCTGGTCGGGGCGCAGCCCGCCCGGGCCGGTGAGCAGCGCGCGCAGTCCGGCGAGGGTCACGGGGTCGACGGGGCCGGTGGCCAGCGCGATGTGGGCCTCGTTCGCCTCGGCGCGTTCGACTGCGGCCACCTCGGCGGGCGCGGCGGGCAGCGCGAAGATCTCGATCGCGCAGGGTGTTCCGTCGGCGGCCGGGAGCGCGGCGCGCACGATCCGGACCGGGACCTGCTGGGGGTCGAGGCCGTGCCGGGCGGCCAGCCGCTGCCGGACCACCACGCTGGGCTCGTTCGAGGCGATCGTGAGGTCGTGCGCCGCGAGCAGGTCGTCGAGGGCGGCGAGATCGGGCGGGAACACCATGACCGCGGCGTGCGCGAACCGGCAGCGCTCGGCGATCGCCGCGCGTTCGGCCTCGCCGAGGCGGGGCAGCAGCCGGGCGAGCACGCTGTCGGTGTCATGGGTGCCGACGAACTGCACGGCCGCGGCGACGCGGTCGTGATCGAGCGGGTCGATCCTGGATCGCACTGCCGGCGAGCGGGTCACGCATCCTCCTGGATTCAGATACCGACGTAGTTCTCCGCGAAGAAATCCTGATGTGGTCGTGAGGTGGCCAGACTGTGCAGCCGGGCCTGCTGGAGCTCGCGTTCGAAGCCCGCGTGCGGGCCGGTCGGTGGATGCAGCAGGCCGATCATCCAGTGCGAGAACTCGTGCGCGCGCCGGATGCGCGGGACGCAGTCGGCCGAATGCCTGCGCAGGGCCGACTCGTCGCCGTCCGCGATCGCGGCGATCAGCGCCGCCGCGAGCGACCGCGCGGTGAGGATGGCCAGATTGGCGCCCTTGGCCGCGGACGGGCTGATCGTGGAGGCCGCGTCGCCGGCGAGGAACAGCCGGCCCTGCTGGATCGGGTCGAGGATCTCCGACCGCAACCGGACCAGTCCGCGCTCGATGATCGGGCCCGTCCGCAGCGGCCCGTACCGGTCGGCGCGCAGCCGGTCGGACAGCGCGCTCCAGACCCGGTCCTCGCTCCAGCGCAGGGCGTCCTCGCCGGCGCACTGCAGGTAGTAGCGGGTCACCTCGGGGCTGCGCGGCATCTGGCCCGCGAAACCGTCGGGGTGGACGCCGTAGGCGACGGTGTCGGTCGTCGGCGGGGCCTGGGCCAGCAGCGCGAGCCAGGTGATGGCGTAGTCGTGGGTGGATCGCGGGCCCCGCACGGTCTGACGGGCCGCGCCCTGCGCGCCGTCGCAGCCGACGAGGTAGCGGGCGGTGATCCGGGAGGTTTCACCGTCGGCGGTGCGGGCGAGCACCCACGGCCGGTCGCCGTGCTCGTCACCGATCTGCTCGGCGGTGGTCGCGCACCGCAGCTCGCCGCCGCGGCGCAGGTATTCGGCGACCAGATCGGTCACCAGCCGCTGTTGCGGGTAGACGGTGTGCGCCTCGCCCCGCCCGAGTCCGCCGTAGGACAGCTCGATCCGGCCGCCCGCGCTGCGGAACTCGCAGGTCTGGTGGGTGTGCCCGCCGGTGTGCAAGCCGGTGTCGAGTCCGTGCTCGGCCAGCACCGCGACACTGGCGGGGGCGAGGAAACCGGCGCGGGCGCGCTGCTCGATGTGCGCGCGGTCGCGCCGTTCCAGGATCAGCACCTCGATCCCGGCCGCGCGCAGAATATTGCCGAGGACGAGCCCCGCCGGTCCCGCGCCGAGCACCAGGACGGTGGTCGACTCGCTGCTCCCCATCGGCATGGGATCGGAGCTTAGGTCACCGCGGCGGCACCGGCCGTCCGTCGCGGTGGTGTGTTGCTGGGATTATGTGAAAAAGCTATTGCGCTCCGGTCATCGGCGGAGTCTGCGCGGATGGGTTCTCCGCGGCCTTGGCGGCCTTGCGGCGGGTGAGACCGCGCTTGCCCATCAGCGCGAGGACGAGCGCGAACACCACCGCCGCCACGATCGCGCCGACCAGGCAGGCGCCGCGGAAGGCGGGGGCGTCGACGTCGAGGATGCGCTGACCCGCGTGCGCCGCGTTGTTGCCGCCGAGCACGATCGTCAGCGTCATCAGGTTGGGCAGCGCCAGCAGCAGCGCGATGATCACCGCCGCGCCCGCGATGAACTTGCCGCCCTTGCGATTCCACACGCGCACCGCCAGCAGCACCAGCAACAGCGGGACGAGGGTGAACACCAGTCCGTAGACCAGGCCCCACCAGATGCCCTGGGTGAAGCTGCCGTGCACCATGCTCGCCAGCCGCTGCGCCCACCAGCGCGGGATGAACGAGGACAGGATCAGATAGGCGATCACCAGCACGACGGCCGTGGCGACCGTGATGATCGCCCGGTTGCGCCACACGGTCATCGTGGACTTCTGACCGCTCGACTGCACCTCGCCGGTTGTCATCTCCCCAGCGTAGAGGCGGCGATGACGCCGGACGCCGATCCGGCGCCCGGCGTTTCGCCGGTTACTCCGCCGCGGTCGCGCGGGCGCGCAGGAAGGCCAGCGCCTCGTCGGCGTGCACCGCCGCGCGGAGCTCGCCGGTGACGACCTTCAGGATGGTCCGGTCGGTATCGATGACGAAGGTGTGGCGCTTGACCGGGGCGAGCTTGCCCAGCAGCCCGCGCTTGACGCCGAACGCCGCGGCCACCGCGCCGTCGGCGTCGGAGAGCACCGGGTAGTCCAGCCGCTGCTTGGCGGCGAAGCCGGCCTGCACCTCGGCGCTGTCGGTGCTGATACCGGCGCAGGAGGCGCCGATGGCGGCGAACTCCGCGCTCAGATCGCGGAAGTGGCAGGCCTCGGCCGTGCACACGGGGGTATTGGCCGCCGGGTAGAAGAACAGCACGAGCGGGCCGTCGGCGAGCAAGCCGTCGAGCGTGCGGAGCTGGGCGGACTGGTCGGGGAGCGCGAACTGGGGGGCGTGCTGGCCTGGCTGCATGATTCGACCCTATCGACCGGGCCGGAGGTACGGAAGATCCCCGCCCGCGCACGCGAACGGGGACATCTTCGGTTCGACCGGCACCGCCCCCGACGGACCGCACCCGTCGAACGGGCGCGTCAGCGCTTGAGCAGGGCGGCGATCTCCGGGTTGCGGATCTCCATCACGTCGAGGATGCCGTGCACGCGCAGCATCGGCTCGAGTTGCCGGATCCGATCGCAGTGCGCGGCGTATTCGTCCGGGTAGGCCTTCTCGTCCAGATCCTGCATCTCTTTGGCGTAGGTGACGAACGACGTGAGCGCGCTCGCCGCGGACAGCTGGCCGGGACCGTAGTGCTGCTGCGACGGGGCGGCCAGCCGGCCGTCCTGAGCGCCCTGGTGCGAGGGGTACAACATTGCTCCTCTCGGAAAGGGGGGATACCGCATGCGACATGGAACGCGCGCGAGTGTAGTGATGCCGATCACCCCTTGTCGCGTCACGGGGTCGGGTCAGCGCACAGGTGTCGCGACCCGCCTGGGATGATGGGGTCATGCAGGGCGCGTCGACATCAACCACCACGACCCGCGACCAGTTCCGGGTGCTCGCCGCCGAGCACCGGGTGGTCCCGGTGACCCGAAAGGTGCTGGCGGACTCCGAGACTCCGCTCTCGGCCTACCGGAAGCTGGCCGACGACCGGCCGGGCACCTTCCTGTTCGAGTCCGCCGAGAACGGTCGCTCGTGGTCGCGCTGGTCGTTCATCGGCGCGGGCAGCCCGTCGGCGCTGACCGTCGTCGACGGCGAGGCGGCCTGGCTCGGCGTCGTCCCCGCCGACGCGCCGTCGGGCGGTGACCCGCTGCGCGCGCTGCACGAGACCCTCGAACTGCTGCGCACCGAGCGGCTGCCCGGTCTGCCGCCGCTGACCGGTGGCCTGGTCGGCTACCTCGGCTACGACGCGGTGCGCCGGATCGAACGGCTGCCCGAGCTGGCCGCCGACGACCTCCAGCTGCCCGAACTGGTGCTGATGCTGGCCACCGACCTGGCCGCGTTCGACCACCACGAGGGCGCGATCACCCTGATCGCCAACGCGGTGAACTGGAACGGCACCGACGAGAACGCCGACGCCGCCTACGACGACGCCGTCGCCCGGCTGGACCGGATGACCGCCGCGCTGGCCGCGCCCGCGCCCTCGACCGTGTCGGTCTTCGACCGGCCCGAGCCGGAGTACCTGCGCAGGCGCACCACCGAGGAGTTCGGCGCTGGCGTGCGGCGCCTGATCAAGGAGATCGAGGCGGGCGAGGCGTTCCAGGTGGTGCTCTCGCAGCGCTTCGAGATGGACTACACCGGCTCGCCGCTGGCGGTCTACCGGATGCTGCGGGCGTCGAACCCGAGCCCGTACATGTATCTGATGCACATCCCCGACGGCGACGGCGGCACCGCGTTCTCCATCGTCGGCTCCAGCCCCGAATCGCTGGTCACCGTGAAGGACGGCGTCGCGACGACGCATCCGATCGCGGGGACCCGCTGGCGCGGGGAGAGCGCCGAGGACGACATCCTGCTGGAGAAGGACCTGCTGGCCGACGACAAGGAGAACGCCGAGCACCTGATGCTCGTCGATCTGGGCCGCAACGACCTGGGCCGGGTCTGCCGCCCCGGCACCGTGCGGGTCACCCAGTACCGTCACGTCGAGCGCTACAGCCACGTCATGCACCTGGTCTCGACGGTGTCCGGCCAGCTCGCCGAGGGCAGGATCGCGCTCGACGCGGTGCAGGCCTGCTTCCCGGCGGGCACGCTGTCGGGCGCGCCGAAGGTCCGGGCGATGGAGCTCATCGAGGAACTCGAACCGACCCGGCGCGGCGTCTACGGCGGCGTCGTCGGCTACCTGGACTTCGCCGGTGACGCCGACACCGCCATCGCCATCCGCACCGCGCTGCTCAAGGACGGCACCGCCTACGTGCAGGCGGGCGCGGGCGTGGTCGCCGACTCCGACCCGGTCTACGAGGACACCGAGGCCCGCAACAAGGCCATGGCGGTGCTCAAGGCGATCGCGGCCGCGCAGACCCTGCGAACCTACGAGGACGGCGCCTCGTGACCGACACCGCCAAGGCCACCAAGCCCATCGTCCCGGTGGCGCTGCTGGCCCTGGCCGCGGCGGGCCTGTGGGCGTCGTCGCGGATGACCTGGGTGACGGTGCACTCCGCCGACGGGCTCACCGAACCGCGCACCGACGAGCTCGACGGTGCCACCTGGTTCGGCGCGCTCACCCCGCTGGCCCTGGTGCTGGTCGCCTCGATCGCCGCGGTGTTCGCGGTGAAGGGCGCGCTGCGCCAGCTGTTGGGCGTGGTCGTCGCGGTCGTCGCCGCGGTCGCGGCGGTGCCCGGGTTCGCGCTGGTGGTGGGGGAGGGCAGGACCGCGGAGCGGGCGGGCACGCTGGCCGAGCTGCCGGTGCGCGCGGTGGTCAGCGGTGCCGACGCGCATGTCGGCCCCGCGCTGCTGTCGATCGTGGCGGCGGTGCTGGCGCTGATCGCCGGGGTGCTGCTCACCCGCCGCACCGACGGAAGTTCGCAGCTGTCCGGCAAATACGACAACCCCGTGTTCCGCCGGGCGGACGCCAGCGCGGAGGTGACCAAGCAGCGCGAGGAGACCGGCACCGCCGCGCCGCTGTCGGACCGGGTGCTGTGGGACGCGCTCGACGCGGGCACCGATCCCACCGACACCGCCGTGGGGCAAGACGGCGACGACAAGTCGACCGGCCGCGCACCGTGACCCCCGGCACCCCCGCCGCAGTGACACGCGCGGCAGCCATTTATTGTTGTCAAGCATCGGTGAGACAGCGCCTGAGGGGACTCTCAGGTGAGAAGTTCGTCTCCCCAGAAAGGATTCGAGCCAGATGACGGTACTCGACTCGATTCTCGACGGGGTTCGGGCGGATGTTGCCGCTCGCGAAGCCCTCCTCGATTTTCAGGCGATCAAAGCCGCAGCGGCCGCCGCCAAGGCGCCGCTGAACGCGAGCGCCGCGTTGCACGAGGACGGGATCGGTGTCATCGCCGAGGTGAAGCGTGCCAGCCCCTCCAAGGGCGCGCTGGCCGACATCCCCGATCCGGCCGTCCTGGCCAAGGCCTACGAAGACGGTGGCGCGCGCATCATCAGCGTGCTCACCGAGGGCAGGCGGTTCGGTGGATCGCTCGACGATCTCGATGCCGTCCGCGCCGCCGTGAACATCCCGGTCCTGCGCAAGGACTTCGTCATCGGCCCGTACCAGATCCACGAGGCCCGTGCCCACGGCGCCGACGTGATCCTGCTGATCGTGGCCGCGCTCGAGCAGGACGTGCTGTCCGCGCTGATCGACCGCACCGAATCCCTCGGCATGACCGCCCTGGTGGAGGTGCACACCGAGGAGGAGGCCGACCGCGCGCTGGAAGCGGGCGCGTCGGTGATCGGTGTCAACGCGCGCAACCTCAAGACCCTCGAGGTCGACCGCGACGTGTTCGCGCGGATCGCCCCCGGCCTGCCGTCGGAGGTCATCCGGGTGGCCGAGTCCGGCATCCGCGGCACCGCCGACCTGCTGGCCTACGCCGGCGCGGGCGCCGACGCGGTGCTCGTCGGTGAGGGCCTGGTGACCAGCGGGAACCCGCGGGCCGCGGTGTCCGAGCTGGTGACCGCCGGTACCCATCCGTCCTGCCCGAAGCCGGCCCGGCGGAGCATCCGGTGACCGCGCTGCCCCAGGCCAGCGCCGGTGTCGCCCAGCACAGCGACTACGAGCCCGACGCGGGCGGCCACTTCGGCGTCTACGGCGGACGGCACGTCCCCGAGGCGCTGATGGCGGTGATCGAGGAGGTCACCGCCGAGTACGACAAGGTCCGGACCGACCACACCTTCCTCGACGAGCTCGACCGGTTGCAGCGCGACTACACCGGCCGTCCGTCGCCGGTGTTCGAGTGCGCCAACCTGGCCCAGCACGCCGGGGGCGCGCGGATCTTCCTCAAGCGCGAGGACCTCAACCACACCGGCTCGCACAAGATCAACAACGTGCTCGGCCAGGCGCTGCTCGCCAAGCGGATGGGCAAGACCCGGGTCATCGCCGAGACCGGCGCGGGCCAGCACGGCGTGGCCACCGCGACCGCGTGCGCGCTGCTCGGCCTGGACTGTGTCATCTACATGGGCGCCGTCGACACCGCCCGCCAGGCGCTGAACGTGGCCAGGATGCGGCTGCTCGGCGCCGAGGTCGTCTCGGTGACCACCGGTTCGCAGACCCTCAAGGACGCCATCAACGAGGCGCTGCGCGACTGGGTCTCCAACGCCGACGACACCTACTACTGCTTCGGCACCGCCGCGGGCCCGCACCCGTTCCCGCTGATGGTGCGCGATTTCCAGCGCATCATCGGGATCGAGGCGCGCCAGCAGATCACCGAGCGTGTCGGCAGGCTGCCCGACGCGGTCGTGGCCTGCGTCGGCGGCGGCTCCAACGCCATCGGCATCTTCCACGCCTTCATCCCCGACGCGGGTGTGCGGCTGATCGGCTACGAGGCGGCCGGTGACGGCGTCGAGACCGGCAGGCACGCGGCCACCTTCACCGGCGGTACGCCCGGCGCGTTCCAGGGCGCGTACTCGTACCTGTTGCAGGACGAGGACGGCCAGACCATCGAGTCGCATTCGATCTCGGCCGGTCTGGACTACCCGGGCGTCGGCCCCGAGCACGCCCACCTCAAGGACATCGGGCGCGCGGAGTACGCGCCGATCACCGACACCGAGGCGATGGACGCGCTGCTGCTGCTGTCCCGCTCGGAGGGCATCATCCCGGCGATCGAGTCCGCGCACGCCGTGGCGGGCGCGCTGCAGCTCGGCAAGGAGCTCGGCGAGGGCGCGATCATCCTGGTCAACCTGTCCGGTCGCGGCGACAAGGACATGGACACCGCGGGTCGCTGGTTCAATCTGTTCGACGACGACGCCGCCGAGGAGAACGCTCAGTGAGTCAGCAGTCCCGTCTGGCCAACACCTTCGCCGCCGCGCGCGCGGAGAACCGGGCCGCCCTGATCGGCTACCTGCCCGCGGGCTACCCCGATCTGGCCGGTTCCATCGAGGTGTGCAAGGCCATGGTCGAATCCGGCTGTGACATCGTCGAAGTCGGCGTCGCCTACTCCGACCCGGTGATGGACGGACCCACCATCCAGGCCGCCGCCGAGCAGGCGCTGCGCGGTGGCGTCCGGGTGCGCGACGTGTTCTCCGTCGTCGAGGCGATCACCTCCGCCGGTGGGCAGGCCGTGGTGATGAGCTACTGGAACCCGGTGCTCCAGTACGGCGTCGACACCTTCTCCCGTGACCTGGCCGCGGCCGGTGGCGCCGGCATCATCACGCCGAACCTGATCCCGGACGAGGCCGACGACTGGTTCATCGCCTCGGCCACGCACAACCTGGATCGCATCTTCCTGGTCGCGCCGTCCTCGACCGAGGAGCGCCTGGTGAAGACG
This sequence comes from Nocardia sp. NPDC003269, assembly GCF_042888005.1. Classification (NCBI taxonomy): domain Bacteria; kingdom Bacillati; phylum Actinomycetota; class Actinomycetes; order Mycobacteriales; family Nocardiaceae; genus Nocardia; species Nocardia sp. NPDC003269. Next base: position 164,971 of record NZ_JBIAPA010000006.1, on the reverse strand, counting down.
CTCGAGGCCTCGCGCGGATTCATCTACGCCGCCTCGACCATGGGTGTGACCGGTGCTCGCGACGTGGTCTCCTCGGCCGCGCCCGCGCTGTGCGCCCGCGTCCGCGCGCATTCCGACATCCCGATCGGCGTCGGTCTGGGTGTCCGCTCGGGGGCCCAGGCCGCCGAGATCGCCGCCTACGCGGACGGCGTCATCGTCGGATCGGCGCTGGTCTCGGCCGCCGCCGAGGGTCTGGACGCGGTCCGCGCGCTGACGTCGGAACTCGCCGAGGGCGTACGGTCGGCGACCGTCAGCTCCTAGTGGTGCGCCGATGGGCCCGGCCGCCGACGCGCGGCCGGGCCCATCGGCTGTCACCGGCCCGGCATGTGCTGTCAGGGCCGCGGCAACGTGGCGGTACCGGATTCCACTAGCCTGGGGGCCGTGAACTCAGTCCTGGCCTACATACCGAGTCCGCCGCAGGGTGTCTGGCACCTCGGACCCTTCCCGCTCCGGGCGTACGCGCTGTTCATCATCCTCGGCATCGTCGTCGCCATCTGGTGGGGTGAGCGCCGGTGGCAACAGCGCGGCGGTCAGCAGGGCGCCGTCCTCGACGTCGCGATGTTCGCGGTGCCGTTCGGCCTGGTCGGCGGGCGGCTCTACCACGTGGCCACCGACTGGCAGAAGTACTTCGGCCCCGGCAAGCACCCGATCGAGGCGCTCTACATCTGGCAGGGCGGCCTCGGGATCTGGGGCGCGGTGTTCCTCGGCGGCATCGGCGCCTGGATCGGCTGCCGGGTCTACAAGATCCCGCTGCCCGCGTTCGGTGACGCCATCGCGCCCGCCGTGCTGCTCGCGCAGGCGATCGGCCGCCTCGGCAACTACTTCAACCAGGAGCTCTACGGCCGCACCACCGAGGTGCCGTGGGGCCTCGAGATCTACGAGCGGTTCGACCCGGAGACTGGCGCCAGGGACATGATGAACGGGGTCTCGACCGGGCGGGTGATCGAGGTCGTGCACCCGACGTTCCTGTACGAGCTCGTGTGGAACGTGCTGGTCGTCATCCTGCTGGTGCAGCTGGACAAGCGTTTCAAGATCGGCCACGGCCGCCTGTTCGCGCTCTACGTCGCCGGCTACAGCTTCGGCCGCTTCTTCGTCGAGCTGATGCGCAACGACGAGGCCACCCACATCCTCGGTATCCGGATCAACTCGTTCACCGCCGCGCTGGTCTTCCTCGCCGCCATGGCGTACTTCGCGCTGGCGACCAAGGGCCGCGAGACACCCGCGCAGCTGCAGCCCGGTGGTGAGCCGCGGCCGTGGCCGTGGCAGTTCTCGGCGCTGCGGGCCGCGGGCGCGGCCGACAACGCCGCCGCCGTCGACCTCGACAAGACCGCCGAGGCAACCGATTCCGCCGACGACCCGGCCGCGCCCGCGGATTCCGCCGACACGAAGCCGACCGGCGCCGCGCAGGACGATGCCGAGCAGGAGCCGGAGACCGCCGAGGCAACGGCGACCGCGGAGCCGGAGCAGTCGGGCGCGAAAAAGGCCTGATCAGCGACCTCCAACACGAAGTGAACGGGCGCCCGGCAACATTCCGGGCGCCCGTCGCGATATTGCGAACGAGTGTCGAGCGCAGTTCCGTGGGGCACCCGAGGAGACAACGGCCGGTCGGTATGACCACAATGACCGGTGATCGTCGGTGGCGCATCGCTGTTCGGCAGATCGCCACACCGGCCGGGGGCCACGACGGGTACCCGCACGAATGATGGAGGACATGAGTGACCGACCCCTACAACCCCAATCCCCAGTACGGGCCCGACCTGAACAAGCAGCCCGACTCCGGCTCGCACTCGCAGCCGCAGTACGGTCAGCCCGCCTACGGCCAGCCGTCCGATCCGTACGCCCAGCAGCCCGGGTACGGGCAGCAGCAGCCGCAGCCGGGATACGGCCAGCCGCAGTACGGTCAGCCGCAGCCGCAGTACGGTCAGCCGGCCGACCCGTACGCCCAGCCGCAGCCCGCCTACGGCGCCGCGCCCTACGGCGGCATGCCGCAGGGCTACAACCCGGCCGACCCGGAGGCGCCGTACGGCCGCGACATGTACGGCGTGCCGTTCTCGGACAAGCAGAAGCTGATGGCGGGCCTGCTGGAGATCTTCCTGGGCAGCTTCGGCGTCGGCCGCTTCTACCTGGGCTACACCGGTCTTGGTATCGCCCAGATCGCGGTGGTCTGGCTGACCTGTGGCATCGGCGCCATCTGGCCGCTGATCGACGGCATCATGATGCTCACCGGCAAGGTGCCCGACGCGCAGGGCCGCCCGCTGCGCGACTGATCGCCGGCCACGCCACGAACGGGTGCTCCGCGTCTCGCGGAGTACCCGTTTCGCGTTTCCCGGCCGGGATTGCGATCACCGTGAGCGATACTCTGTGTCGGTCCAGGGCGGCGCCGTAGCGTCGCTTGGCCTGCGCGTGCCCGATGCGCGCAGCGGAGAAAGGGATGTCCGTGCGCAAACTGCTTGCCGCCGCCGTACTCGCCGTCGTCGCCGCGACGGGCCTGTCGGCCTGCTCGTCCGACGCCGACCCGAACGTGCTGAAAGTCGGTACCGAGGGCACGTACGCGCCGTTCAGCTACCAGGAGAACGGCACCCTCACCGGCTACGACGTCGAGGTCGCGCGGGCGGTCGGCGAGAAGCTCGGCAAGCGGGTGGAATTCGTGCAGACGCCCTGGGACTCGATCTTCGCCGGACTGGAGTCCAAGCGCTTCGACCTCGTCGCCAACCAGGTGACCGTCAACCCCGAGCGCGCCGCCAAGTACTCCCTGTCGCAGCCCTACACGACCTCCGAGGGCGTGATCGTCACCAAGGCCGACAACACCACCATCACCTCGCTGGCCGACCTGTCGGGCAAGACCACCGCGCAGTCGGCCACCAGCAACTGGGGCAAGGTCGCCGCGGCCGCCGGCGCGAAAGTCGAAGCGGTGGAAGGGTTCGTGCAGGCGGTGCAGCTGCTGAAGGCGGGCCGCGTGGACGCGACCGTCAACGACACCCTCGCCGTGGGCGAGTACACCAAGAAGACCGGCGACACCGGCATCAAGATCGCCGGCAAGACCGGCGAGACCAGCAAGCAGGCGCTGGCCGCACGCAAGGACGACGCTGCGCTGATCGCCGACATCGACGCCGCGCTCGCGCAGCTGCGCGCCGACGGCACGCTGACCAGGCTGTCGGAGAAGTACTTCGGCACCGACGTCAGCAAATAGCGGATGGATCCCGCGACCAGGGAGCTGATCTGGCACAACCTGTGGCCGATGCTGAAGGCCACGCTGACCGCGACGCTGCCGCTGACGGCGATCAGTTTCGTCATCGGCCTGGCGATCGCGGTCGGCGTCGCGCTGGCCAGGATGTCGTCGAAGCGGGTGCTGTCGCTGCCCGCCCGCTTCTACATCTCCATCATCCGCGGCACCCCGCTGCTGGTGCAGCTGTTCATCGTGTTCTACGCGCTGCCGCAGTTCGGCATCGTCATCGACCCGTTCCCGGCCGCGGTGATCGCCTTCAGCCTCAATGTCGGCGGCTACGCCGCGGAGGTGGTGCGCTCGGCGATCATGAGCGTCGCCCACGGGCAGTGGGAGGCGGCCGAGTCGCTGGGCATGACCTACCCGCAGACGCTCTGGTACGTCGTGTTCCCGCAGGCGTCCCGGATCGCGGTGCCGCCGCTGTCGAACACGCTCATCTCCTTGGTCAAGGACACCTCGCTCGCCTCGACCATCCTGGTCACCGAGCTGCTGCGCACCGCCCAGCTGGCCGCCGCGCCCACCTTCGACTTCTTCGCCCTCTACGGCGTCGCCGCCGTCTACTACTGGGTGATCTGCCTGATCCTCGGCTTCTTCCAGACCCGCCTGGAGACCCGGTTGTCCAGGCACGTCGCCGTTCGGTGACAACCGATTTCGTGAACACCGGGATAACTCCCGACCGGCGAAACGACGGCCGGAATCGGGAGGACTAGGCTTGCCGGTGTGATGCGACGGACGAAGATTGTGTGCACCCTCGGACCGGCTACGGCCACCCAGGACCGTATTCGTGAGCTCGTCGAAAGCGGCATGGACGTCGCGCGGCTGAACTTCAGCCACGGCGAACACGCCGACCACGCCGACAACTACAAGATGGTCCGCGCGGCCTCGGACGAGACCGGCCGCGCGGTCGGCATCCTCGCCGACCTGCAGGGCCCCAAGATCCGCCTCGGCCGGTTCACCGACGGCCGGACCACCTGGGCCAACGGCGAGCAGGTCCGGATCACCGTCGACGAGGTCGACGGCACCCACGACCGGGTCTCCACCACCTACAAGCAGCTCGCGCAGGACGCCAAGGCCGGTGACCGCCTGCTCGTCGACGACGGCAAGGTCGGCCTGACGGTCGAGAGCATCGACGGCAACGACGTCGTGTGCCGGGTCACCGAGGGTGGCCCCGTGAGCAACAACAAGGGCCTGTCGCTGCCCGGCATGGACGTGTCGGTGCCCGCCCTGTCCGAGAAGGACATCGAGGACCTCGAGTTCGCCCTGAAGCTGGGCGTCGACTTCATCGCGCTGTCGTTCGTGCGCTCGCCGTCCGACATCGAGCTCGTGCACGACATCATGGACAAGGTCGGCCGCCGGGTGCCGGTCATCGCCAAGCTGGAGAAGCCGGAGGCGATCGACAACCTCGAGGCCATCGTGCTCGCCTTCGACGCGGTCATGGTCGCCCGTGGTGACCTGGGTGTCGAGCTGCCGCTCGAGCAGGTTCCGCTGGTGCAGAAGCGGGCCATCCAGATGGCGCGCGAGAACGCCAAGCCGGTCATCGTCGCGACCCAGATGCTGGAGTCGATGATCGAGAACTCCCGCCCGACCCGCGCCGAGGCCTCCGACGTCGCCAACGCGGTGCTCGACGGCGCCGACGCGGTGATGCTCTCGGGCGAGACCTCGGTCGGCGCCTGGCCGATCGACGCGGTGCGCACCATGAGCCGCATCGTCACGGCGGTGGAGTCCGAGACCAACCGGGTCCCTCCGCTGACCCACGTGCCCCGCACCAAGCGCGGCGTCATCTCCTACGCGGCCCGCGACATCGGCGAGCGGCTCAACGCCAAGGCGCTGGTGGCCTTCACCCAGTCCGGTGACACCGTGCGCCGCCTGGCCCGGCTGCACACCCCGCTGCCGCTGCTGGCGTTCACCCCGCTGCCGGAGGTGCGCAGCCAGCTGACGCTGACCTGGGGCACCGAGACCTTCATCGTGCCGATGGTGGACAGCACCGACGCGATGATCCATCAGGTCGACCAGGCGCTGCTGTCGATGGATCGGTACCGCAAGGGTGACCTGGTGGTCATCGTCGCCGGTTCCCCGCCGGGTACCGTCGGTTCCACCAACCTGATCCACGTTCATCGCATCGGCGAGGAGGACCACTAGTCGTGAGTAGTTCGGCAGGCGGATCGACCGAGGTGGAGCCAGTGCACGACGAGCAGTCACCCGATCTGCGGGTGCTGCTCGACCTGCTCGACCTCGAGTCGATCGGCGAGGACGTCTTCCTCGGCAACCATCCCGAGAAGGTGTGGAGCCGCACCTTCGGCGGGCAGCTGGTGTCGCAGGCGATCGTCGCTGCCGGACGCACCGCCGGGGAGCGGCCGCTGCACGCGATCAACGCGCACTTCGTGCGCGGCGGCGACGTGAAGAAGCCGATCGAATACCACGTGCAGCGGCATCGCGACGGCCGCGCGCTCGCGAACCGGACGGTCACCGCCAGCCAGGACGGCCAGGAGCTGTTCGTCATGCTGGCGGCCTTCCAGGACTGGGGCAAGGGCCTCGAGCACGCCCACGAGGGCCCCCAGGTGCCCGATCCGGAGACACTGCCCCGGATCGAGGAGAGCTTCGCCGGCTTCGAGGACAAGCTGGAGATGTTCATCAACGCGCCGCACCCGATCGACATGCGCTACACCAACGATCCGGCGTGGATCCTCAAGGGCACCGGCGAGAAGCTCAACCACAACCGCGTGTGGATGCGCACCGACGGCACCCTGCCCGACGATCCGCTGCTGCACGTGGCCGCCCTCGGCTACTCCTCGGACACCACGGTGCTGGATTCGATCATCACCACGCACGGTTTGTCGTGGGGCCTGGACCGGATTCTCGCGGCGACGGTGAACCACTCGATCTGGTTCCATCGCCCGTTCCGCTTCGACGACTGGACGCTCTACGCGACCGAGTCGCCGGTGGCCGCGGGTTCGCGCGGGCTGGCCACGGGCCGGTTCTATTCGCGCAGTGGCGAACTGCTCGCCACCACCGTCCAGGAAGGCGTCATCCGGCACTTCCCGGCCCGCTGAGCGGGGTCAGCGCCGCTCGACGTCGAGTTCCCATTCGAGGTCGGTGCGCTGATCCGCGCGCAGGACGAAGGGTACGGCGTGACTGGCCGCGCCGTACACCGCCAGGGCCAGCCCGTGCTCGAGGTCGGCGATATCGGCATCGGTGAGATCGGCCGGATCGCCGACCAGGCTCAGCGCGATCTCGAATGCCGCCTCGGCTTCCGGCTCGGCACCGGGATGCGTTGCGCGCCACTGTGCTTCGAGTTCCCGATGCAGCGGATCGGCGGCGTCGACCGGCAGGGTGAATCGCCAGGCGAAGGCCTCACGGTCCTGGAGGTGGTCGTCGAGAACCGTCCGCACGCTGGCGACGATGCGGTCGAGGATTTCCGGGGTCACATACACATGGAGCGAAACATCCGAAATGCGTTTCGGCAAGTCTCCAGTCCTGTCGTGTCGAACCTGCAAGGGGAACTTCCACGTCCGCCGAAGTCTAGACCGTCGGCGGCGCGGCGAACAGCCTTGCGCTCAGCGTCTGCGCTGCGCGGCCAGAAACGCCGAGAGCGGCCGGGCCGGGGCGGGTTCGATGACCAGCCCGGGGCGCGCGTCCTCGCTGAGCTTGGCCTGCTCGTGCGGTGCCAGCGCGGCCAGCAGCGGGAACAGTAGTTCGGCGATCCGGTCGCCGACCTCGAGAAACGCCTCGGGGGACAGCCCGATCGGGTCGGCGATGTTCTCCCGGCCGACGTAGGCCAGGTCGTTGCGGGCCTGGTGCAGCGCGGCAATGGATTTCGCGCCGGTGACCTTGGCGATCCGGTGCGCCTCGCCGAGGGTGAAGGTGCGCGGCGCGGCGCCGAAGGCCAGCTCGCTGACCTGGTCGCGCAGTGATTCGGTCATCGCCAGCACCAGATCGGCGCGATCGACCATCTCGGGCTTGAGCTTTCGGGCCTTGAAACCGGTGGGGTCGCCGCCGAGGCCGGCGACGGTCTCCGCCGCCATCGGTTCGGGCGGAAACCCGACCAGGGCGCGGGTGCCCGCGCTCTCCGCGGTCAGGCCGGCCAGGCCGTTGTCCGTCGCGAACGCCCGGGTGAGCCGTTCGGCGATCACCGACCGGCAGACATTGGAGTTGCAGACGAACAGCACGTGCATACCGACACCGTAATCGGGTCGATTGTCGCGCAGAAGGCCGGAATTGTAACCATCACAGGCGCGGTGCTACTTATTCACCTCTCGGTTGAATGCTGTACACGAATCGCAATGCGCAAATCCGTTGTGTGTGACCGTGATACCCGCGAGATATGGTCCGGAAACCTCCGGAGGTTATGTGTCGACCATCACTCTTTCGCGTCGTAATAATTCGATTCGGTAATAACCGGCGGCACGGCGGGTGGAGCGCCGTGTACCCGCCCGCGGGTGGAGAACATCCGGCCGCGCGCCGGGACGGTGGGCGCGAAGGCGGCCAGGCCGGTCGGCCTGGTCATGTCGTCGTAGACGGCGTCGATGCCGCCGCGCCGGAAGTACGCCTCGTGCCAGAAGCCGGTGCCGCCGGAATCGCGCAGGAACGCCTGCCACCACTGCCGGTGCGGGTCCGAGCGGGTCCAGCGCTCGAGCGAGTCCAGGTCGCGCCAGTACTGCCGGGCGCCCCAGTGCGGCGGCAGCATCGACCAGACCACGTCTTCGTGCAGGATCAGGCCGTCGGGACGGTCGGCGTGCGAGCGGTAGAGCTTGGGCCCGACGCCGAGCAGGCGCAGCATCCCGCGCGGGGTGCGCACGCGCATACCCAGCAGGATCATCACCAGGTCGGGGTAGGCGTCCAGATCCACCGTCATCCTGTTCACCCGCATGTCCGCGCCCTTCTGTCGTGCCCGCTCTCCCCGTACTACGACGTGGGCGTTCCCCTGGTTCGACCGGCGGTTCGCGTCCCGGCGCGCCGAGACGCTATAGTGACCGCGGTGCGCCGGGTTGGCGGAACTGGCAGACGCGACGGTCTCAAAAACCGTTGTCCGAAAGGACGTGTGGGTTCGAGTCCCACACTCGGCACCACGGCGGAAGCGCGGCATCGGCCGCGCTCCGCGGGGGAGTATCGGTCGCGGGGTGTGCGCGACGTCTCCGCGCTTGCGTTCACCGGCGGTTTCCGACCGCTCAATGCATTCTGTGCGGAAGCGAAAGGTACTCTTTACATCACTCGGTCACCCACGACGGGTTTTTCGGCCGGCTCGCCCGGTGCCGTCGTCTGTCGTGGTGTGATCGACAGGCATCGGAATCCAGAGGGGTCGAACCTATGAGCACGAATGCAGGGGGCGCTGGCGCCACGCGTGAGGCCGCGGCCAAGCGTGTCGTCGTCGCCGAGGACGAGGCCCTCATCCGGATGGATCTCGTCGAGATGCTCAAGGAAGAGGGCTACGAGGTAGTCGGTGAAGCGGGCGACGGGCAGCAGGCCGTCGAGCTCGCCGAGGAGCTGCGCCCCGATCTGGTCATCATGGACGTCAAGATGCCGCGCCGCGACGGGATCGACGCCGCCGCCGAGATCGCGTCGAAACGTGTTGCGCCCGTGGTGATCCTGACCGCGTTCAGTCAGCGCGACCTGGTCGAGCGGGCCCGTGACGCGGGCGCCATGGCCTATCTGGTCAAGCCGTTCACCAAATCCGATCTGGTGCCCGCGATCGAACTCGCGGCGAGCCGTTTCCACGAAATCACCGCGCTGGAAACAGAAGTCGCGAATCTGTCGGATCGTTTGGAGACGCGCAAACTGGTCGAGCGCGCCAAGGGTGTGCTCATGCAGACCCAGGGTCTGTCCGAGCCGCAGGCGTTCAAATGGATTCAGCGCACCGCGATGGATCGCCGGACGACGATGAAGGCGGTCGCCGAAGTCGTGCTGGAGAACCTCACCCCGCAGTGAGCTGGAACGCGTCGCTCCGTGTCTCGCGTCGAAAGCCGAAAAATTTTACGTAAGCGAAACAATAATGTGAACTACGACTGGACACGGAGCGTCCGACATGATGCGAATGTGATGCGGATCTAACAAACCGACGATATGTTCTGTCCGGGCTGAACGTGGTCGGCCCCCTCGGTGACCCCGGGGAGCACAGGACATAGAGGTGAGACGTGCTCAGTTCGACATGGCGCAGTCGTTCGACGCGAGGAGTTCTGGTAATCGGAGCTGCCGCGTCGTTGGTGTTGTCCGGATGCAGCGACAAGTCGTCCGACGGCGGCGGTGGCGGCAACACCGATCTCTCCATCCAGCCGGTCGTGCAGCTCGATACCCAGGGTAAGGCTGTCGCGGCGACCGACGCGGGCACCGCCGCCGACCCGGCGGGCGACGGCAAGGCCAAGTGCGCGCCCCAGACCATCGCGATGGCGGGCCCGCTGACCGGCGGCAACGCCGCGCTCGGCATCAACATCATCGACGGCGTCAAGCTCGCCCTCGACAAGCACAACAAGGCCAACCCCGACTGTCAGGTCTCGGTCAAGCAGTTCGACACCGAGGGCAAGCCGCAGATCGCGAGCCAGGTGATCCCGACGATCGTCAGTGATCCCAGCATCGTGGCGCTGGTCGGCCCGACCTTCTCGGGCGAGACCAAGGCGACCGGCCAGATCCTCAGCGAGGCGGGCATGCCCACGCTGACCGCCTCGGCCACCAACCCGACCCTGACCCAGAACGGCTGGAAGACCTTCTTCCGCGGCCTGGGCAACGACAACTCGCAGGGCCCGGCCGTCGCCAACTACCTGACCGGCGAGAAGGGCTACAGGAAGATCTGCGTCGTGCAGGACAACACCGACTACGGTGCCGGTCTGGCGCAGGCGTTCATCACCGCCGCGGGCCCGGCCGCCGACGCCTCCTGCGCGGTCAGCGTCAAGGAAGGTGACAAGGACTTCTCGGCCGCGGTGTCGAAGCTGTCCGCCGCCAAGCCCGACGCCATCTTCTACGCCGGCTACTACGCCGAGGCCGCGCCGTTCGTGCAGCAGCTGCGGTCCGGCGGTGTGACCGCGGCCTTCGTCTCCGCCGACGGCAGCAACGATCCCGAGTTCGTCCGGCAGGCCGGTAGCTCGTCCAAGGGCGCGCTGCTCTCCTGCCCGTGCAGCCCGGCGCCGGAGAAGTTCGCGACCGAGTACAAGGCGCTCAACGGCCAGGCGCCCGGCGTCTACTCCGTCGAGGGCTACGACCTGACCACGATCCTGCTCAAGGGCATCGACTCGGGCAAGGTGACCCGCGCCGAGCTCGTGGACTACGTCCGTAACTACAACGGCACCGGCGTCGCCCGCCAGTACAAGTGGGGCGAGACCGGCGAGCTGGCCAACATCCAGATCTGGATGTACGAGGTCAAGTAGTCCCCACGAAAGCGTGTAGCGGTGGGGGGGGGGGGGGCCCCCCCCCCCCCCCCCCCCCCCAAAAAAAAAAAAAAAAACAAAAGCGTCGCGCCGTGTGTCCCAGTTTGGCGAGGGG
>NZ_JBIAPA010000006.1:0-154232 GCF_042888005.1 Nocardia sp. NPDC003269 | reverse complement strand
CCGCTGTCCCAACATTTCTTTTTTGTTTTAAGTTGATATAAACCACCACATAAAGGGGGGGGGGGGGGGGGGGGCCCCCCCCCCCCCCACCGCTCGCCTGACGCGAGAGAAATCATGACATCAGTGGCTTCGCTCGGTGTGACCCTGTTGGCCGAGGGGTCCATCGATTTCAACGTCTCCGGGGTGATCGACCAGTTCTGGCGATTGACCGTGGACGGTCTCACCTACGGGTCGATCTACGCGTTGGTCGCGGTCGGCTACACGCTGGTCTACGGCGTGCTGAGACTGATCAACTTCGCCCATTCCGAGATCTTCATGCTCGGCATGTTCGGCACCTATGTGGGACTGGAGCTGCTCGGCTTCGCCCCCAGCGGCAACGCGTACTCCCAGGGCGTCCTGCTCACTGTGGTCTATCTCGGCCTGGCGATGCTGTTCGGCATGCTGGTCTCGGGAATCGCCGCGGTCGGCCTGGAACGAGTCGCCTACCGGCCGCTGCGCAAGCGCGGAGCCAAACCACTGGCCTTCCTGATCACCGCGATCGGCATGTCCTTCGTGATCCAGGAGTTCGTCCACTACATCCTGCCCAAGCTCAGGCCCGGCCTCGGCGGCTCCAACGCCCAGACCGGCATCCGGCTGGTGGAGCCGAAGGTGCAGTTCACCTTCCTCGGCGCGCAGGTCACCAATGTGGCGCTGGTGATCATCGCCGCGGCCATCGTGCTCGCGATCACCACCGAGATCGTCATCAACCGCACCAAGTTCGGCCGCGCCATCCGCGCGGTCGCCCAGGACCCCGACACCGCGACCCTGATGGGCGTCTCGCGGGAACGGGTCATCGTGCTCACGTTCCTCATCGGTGGCCTGCTGGCCGGCGCGGCCGCGATGCTGTACACCCTCTACATCCCGACCGGCATCATCTTCTCCGGCGGCTTCATCCTCGGTATCAAGGCGTTCAGCGCCGCGGTGCTCGGTGGTATCGGCAACCTGCGCGGCGCGCTGCTCGGCGGCATGATCCTCGGCGTCGCCGAGCAGTACGGCCAGATCCTGTTCGGCAACGAATGGCGTGACGTGGTCGCCTTCGTCCTGCTGGTGACGGTGCTGATGTTCCGGCCGACCGGCATCCTCGGCGAGAGCCTGGGGAGGGCGCGCGCATGACCGACCTGACGAAAACCCCGGTGGCGACCCAGGATCGGCGCGGCCTCGGCGACTCGATCCGCGACTGGTGGGACGGGCTGTCCCGGCCCGGCCAATGGGCTGTCGGTGTGCCGGTCATCGCCGTGCTGGCGATCCTGCCGCTGTACCCGCCCCCGCTGATCGACACCCCCGGCGTGAGCTTCGGCGGTGTGATGGCGCAGTTCGCCATGTACGCGCTGATCGCCATCGGCCTGAACGTGGTCGTCGGCCAGGCCGGTCTGCTCGACCTCGGCTATGTCGGTTTCTACGCCGTCGGCGCCTACACGGTCGGCCTGCTGACCAGCCCGAACAGCCCGTGGAACCAGACCGACGGCGGCTGGCTCAATCCCAGCTGGGCCTGGCTGGCCTGTCTGCCGATCGCGGTCGCGCTGACCGCGTTCGCCGGTCTCGTGCTCGGCGCGCCGACGCTGCGCCTGCGCGGTGACTACCTGGCGATCGTGACCCTGGGCTTCGGTGAGATCGTCCGCCTGATGGCCGACAATCTCGAGGAACTGACCAACGGCAGCCTCGGCCTGTCCAAGATCGCCTACCCGCAGGTCGGCGAATCCGAGGCCCACCCCGGCGGCTACTTCTCCCCGGGCAACCTCGGCGACCCCGACAGCTCGAATCCGCTCGAGCGGGCCAACAACGGCACCTGGTGGTTCTGGCTCGGCATGGCGCTGGTCGTCGTGGTTCTGCTGATCATCGGCAACCTCGAGCGCAGCCGGGTCGGCCGCTCCTGGGTCGCGATCCGCGAGGACGAGGACGCCGCCGAGATCATGGGCGTGCCGACCTTCAAGTTCAAGCTGTGGGCGTTCGTGATCGGCGCCTCCGTCGGCGGTCTGTCCGGCGCGATGTACGCCGGTCAGGTCACCTACGTGAATCCCAAGCAGTTCGACATCATCCTGTCGATGCTGTTCCTGTGCGCGGTGGTGCTCGGTGGTTCGGGCAACAAGCTCGGCGTGATCGTCGGCGCGTTCCTGATCGCCTACCTGCCGATGCGCTTGCAGTCGGTGCAGCTGGTGTCGAGCGAGTCGACCGGCTATCTGCTGCTCGGCCTCGACGTCGCGCTGCTGATCGGGCTGTGGCTGCTGTGGCGGTGGCGCCGTGACGCGCTGGGCGTCTGGGTCCGGCGCGGGGTGATCACCGTGACGATCCTCGCGGTGATCTTCGGCCTGCTGCTGCTGGGCAGCGTGCTGCTCTACCGCAAGGGCGGCGCGCAGAATCTCGGTGACCTGAAGTACCTCTACTTCGGCATCGCGCTGGTGGTGATGATGATTCTGCGGCCACAGGGTCTGTTCCCGGTGCGGCAGAAACTGCTCACCTACGGCAGACAGGTGTACCAGGCGGTCGTGCGCAAGCCGGCGGCCGAACCGATCGGAGCAGGGCGATGACCGGGCCGGGCGCGGGAGACGCGCTGTACGACAACGAGGACATGTCGGCCGGGTACAAGCCCCCGCCGGAGATCGAACCGGCGGGCGAGGTCGACGTCACCGCGGTGCTGCCCGCCCTCGGCGACGCGGAGACCGTGGCCGATGTGGTCGCCCCGCACCGCGACATCGAGACCGCGGTGGGCGAGCCGCTGCTGCGCACCGACGGTCTGACGGTGAAGTTCGGCGGTCTGACCGCGCTCGACAGCGTCAGCTTCGAGATCCGCCGCGGCGAGATCCTCGGCCTGATCGGCCCCAACGGCGCGGGCAAGACCACCTGCTTCAACGCGATCACCGGTGTCTACAAGCCGGCCGGCGGCAGCGTGCACTTCGACGGGCGGGCGCTGGCCAAGACCAAGCGCAACGAGATCACCCGCTTGGGCATCGCGCGCACGTTCCAGAACGTGCGGCTCTTCGGCGAGATGACGGCGCTGGAGAACGTGGTCGTCGGCACCGACGCCCGGCACAGCACCTCGGTGCCCGGCGCGGTGTTCCGCACGCCGAAGCATCGCCGGGAGGAGCGCGACGCGATCGAGCGCGGCATGGCGCTGCTCGAGTTCGTCGGCATCGCGCCGCGCGCGGTGGAGAAGGCACGCAACCTCTCCTACGGTGACCAGCGCCGGCTCGAGATCGCGCGAGCGCTGGCGACCGAGCCCAAGCTGCTGTGCCTGGACGAGCCCGCCGCCGGATTCAACCCCAGCGAGAAGTCGGCGCTGATGGAGCTGATCCGCAAGATCCGCGACGACGGCTACACCGTCCTGCTGATCGAGCACGACATGCGCCTGGTGATGGGCGTGACCGATCGGATCGTCGTGCTCGAGTTCGGCCGCAAGATCGCCGACGGCCTGCCCGCCGAGGTCCGCGAGGACCCGGCCGTCATCGCCGCCTACCTCGGTGTGCCCGACGCGGACACCATCGAGGAGGTCCGCGACGAGGCAGGCGCCGCCGCCGCGGCCGCAGTCGCGCCCACCCAGGCCCCGGCCACCGTGGTGGCGGCGGCGCAGGAGGAGCCGGCGGCCGCCCCCGAGCAGCCGGTGCCGCTGCTCGAAGTGCGCGACATGGTCGTGAACTACGGCAGAATCGAAGCGCTGCACGGGATCTCGCTGTCGGTCCAGCAGGGCGAGCTGGTGACGCTGCTCGGTGCCAACGGCGCGGGCAAGACCACCACCATGCGCGCGCTGTCGGGCCTGCTGCCGCTCTCCTCGGGCCGGATCCTGTTCGAGGGCACCGACATCACCACGATGAAGGCCCACGACCGGGTGGTCCAGGGCCTGATCCAGGCACCGGAAGGCCGCGGGGTGTTCCCCGGGATGACGGTGGCCGAGAACCTCGACATGGGCTGCTACGGCAGGCCGTTCGAGCAGAAGGCCGAGTACCAGCAGACGCTGGACTGGATCTTCGAGCTGTTCCCGCGGCTGGCCGAGCGGCGCAAGCAGGTCGGTGGCACCCTCTCCGGCGGTGAGCAGCAGATGCTGGCCATCGGTCGCGCCCTGATGGCCCGGCCGAAGCTGCTGCTGCTCGACGAACCGTCGATGGGTCTGGCGCCCATGGTGATCCAGCAGATCTTCAAGATCATCAGCGAGATCAACCGCCAGGGCACCACGGTCCTGCTCGTCGAGCAGAACGCCCAGCAGGCACTGACCCGCAGCGACCGCGCCTACATCCTGGAGACCGGCGAGGTCACCAAGACCGGCGCGGGTTCGGCCCTGCTCACGGACCCCGCCGTCATGTCGGCCTACCTGGGTCACGACTGAGTTGTCGACCGCGCGAACCCGGCCCCCGTCCCGCTCCACGAGCGTGGCGGGGGCCGGTTTCGTCGGTGCGGTGGGCCCCGACCGGCGCGGCGGGGTTCGGGGGTGTCGGTGGTGGTCCCTACACTCATCCGGGTGAGTTCACCGACGACTGCTCAGGCATCGACAACGACCACCGCCTCCGGGGGTGAGCGGCCGACGCTGCTGCTCCTGGACGGGCACTCGCTGGCCTATCGCGCGTTCTTCGCGCTACCGGCGGAGAACTTCAAGACCGTCACCGGGCAGACCACCAACGCGGTGTACGGCTTCACCTCGATGCTGATCAATCTGCTGCGCGACGAGAAGCCCAGTCACGTGGCCGCGGCATTCGATGTGTCCCGCAAGACCTTCCGCACCGAGGCGTACCCGGAGTACAAGGCCAACCGCAGCGCGACGCCCGACGAGTTCCGTGGTCAGGTCGAGCTCACCAAGGACGTCCTCGGCGCGCTCGGCATCCCGGTGATGGCGATCGACGGCTACGAGGCCGACGACGTGATCGCCACGCTCACCACCCAGGCCGTCGCCCAGGGCTACCGGGTCTTCATCGTCACCGGTGACCGCGATGCGATCCAGCTGGTCAACGACGACGTCACGGTGCTGTACCCGCGCAAGGGCGTCTCCGACCTCACCCGCTTCACCCCGGCGGAGGTGGAGGCCAAGTACGGCCTCACCCCGGCCCAGTACCCCGACTACGCGGCACTGCGCGGCGACCCGAGCGACAATCTGCCCGGCATCCCCGGCGTCGGCGAGAAGACCGCGGCCAAGTGGATCCGCGAATACGGCGACCTGGCCACCCTGGTGGACAAGGTCGACCAGGTGAAGGGCAAGGTCGGCGACTCGCTGCGGGCGAACCTGTCGAGCGTGGTGCTCAACCGTCAGCTCACCGAGATGGTGCGCGAGGTGCCGCTGCCCTACACCCCCGACCAGCTGGCGCAGGCGCCGTGGGATCGGGAGAAGATCCACCAGCTCTTCGACGACCTGGAATTCCGGGTGCTGCGCGACCGGCTGTTCGAGACCCTGGGCTCCGCGGAGCCCGAGGCCGAATCGGGCTTCGAGATCAGCGGCGCCGCGCTGGAGCGGGGCGAGGTCGCCGACTGGCTGGCCGAGCACGCGAAAGCCGGTGTCCGCCACGGTCTCTCGATCGTCGGCACGGGCACTCCGGTGCACGGCGACGCCCGCGCGCTGGCCATCGCCGCCGCCGACGGCGAGGGCGGCTACGTCGACCTCACCGCGCTGAGCACCGAGGACGAGGCCGCGCTGGGCGCCTGGCTGGCCGACCCGGCCGTCCCCAAGGCGCTGCACGAGGCCAAGGCCGCCGAGCACGCGCTGCGCGGTCGCGGACTCACCCTGGCCGGGCTCACCAGCGACACCGCCCTGGCGGCCTACCTGGTCCGCCCCGGTCAGCGCAGCTTCAACCTCGACGATCTGTCCCTGCGCTACCTCAAGCGCGAACTGCGCGCCGAGACCGGCGACTCGGGCCAGCTCTCGCTGCTCGACGACGAGGACACCGTCGCCGCCGACATCGCCCGCGAGGAGATGCTGCGGGCCCGCGCGGTCGCCGACCTCGCCGAGGCGCTCGACCAGGAACTGGCGCAGATCGAGTCGACCGCGCTGCTCGAGGAGATGGAACTGCCGCTGCTCGGCGTGCTCGGCACGCTCGAGGAGGCGGGCATCGCCGTCGATGTCGACCAGCTCGAATCGCTGCAGCGCCAGTTCGCCGACCGGGTCACCGAGGCGGCCAACTCCGCCTACGAGGTGATCGGCAAGCAGATCAACCTCGGCTCGCCCAAGCAGCTGCAGGTGGTGCTGTTCGACGAGCTCGACATGCCCAAGACCAAGCGCACCAAGACCGGCTACACCACCGACGCCGACGCGCTGGAGTCACTGTTCGAGAAGACCGGCCACGCGTTCCTGGAGCATCTGCTGGCCCATCGCGACGCGACCAGGCTCAAGGTCACCGTCGACGGCCTGCTCAAGTCGGTCGCCGACGACGGCCGTGTGCACACCACCTTCAACCAGACCATCGCCGCCACCGGCAGGCTCTCCTCGACCGAGCCGAACCTGCAGAACATCCCGATCCGCACCGACACCGGCCGCCAGATCCGCGACACCTTCGTCGTCGGTCCGGGCTACGCCGAGCTGATGACGGCCGACTACAGCCAGATCGAGATGCGGATCATGGCGCACCTGTCCGGTGACGAGGGCCTGATCGAGGCCTTCAACTCCGGCGAGGACCTGCACACCTTCGTCGCGTCGAAGGCCTTCGACATCCCGCTGTCGGAGGTGAACCCGGAGATGCGCCGCCGGATCAAGGCGATGTCCTACGGTCTGGCCTACGGCCTGAGCTCCTACGGCCTCTCGGCCCAGCTGAAGATCAGCACCGCCGAGGCCAAAGAGCAGATGGACGTGTACTTCGACCGCTTCGGCGGCATCCGCGACTACCTGTCCGAGGTCGTCGACGAGGCCCGCAAGGTCGGCTACACCCAGACCCTGTTCGGCCGCCGCCGCTACCTGCCCGACCTGGATTCCAGCAACCGCCAGCGCCGCGAGGCCGCCGAGCGGATGGCGCTCAACGCGCCGATCCAGGGCACCGCGGCCGACATCATCAAGGTCGCGATGATCAATGTGCAGACCGCGATCCGCGCGGCGGGCCTGCGCTCGCGAATGCTGCTGCAGATCCACGACGAACTCGTCTTCGAGGTCGCCGAGGGCGAGCGCGAGGCACTGGAAGCCCTTGCCCGCGAACAGATGTCGTCCGCCATCGAGCTCTCGGTGCCGCTGACCGTGTCGGTCGGCACCGGCCGGAGCTGGGACGCGGCCGCCCACTGACCTCGCTCACCCCGGCGCGGCGCCACGGCGAAGTATCGCGGTGGCGCCGTCGCCGATCCGGTCGGCACAATGGCCGGATGCTGATCCGACCCGGGGGAGTCGCCGACGCGACGGCCGTCGCCGCACTGCACGCCGCCAGCTGGCGGGTCGCCTACGCCGGGATACTGCCCGCGGCGTATCTGGCGGGGCCGATGCCCGCCGACCTGGCCGCGCGGTGGCGGTCGATCCTGGTCGACGCGCGGACGCCGGGGTTCCTGGTGGCCGAGGGGGACGGCGAGCTGCTGGGGTTCGTCTATCTGCGGCCGATGCCCGACGGACGGGTGCTCCTGGACAACCTGCACGCCCGGCCGGGACGACTCGGCCGGGGGATCGGTACGGGCCTGATCGAGTCCGGCCTGGCCTGGTCGCTGCGCGAGTACCCCGATCGCCCGGTCTACCTGGAGGTGCTGCGCGAGAACAGCGCGGCCATCGCCTTCTACGAGCATCGCGGCTGGCGACGCACCGACGCCAGGATCGGGCATTTCGACGCCGGGTTCGCGGTGCCGGAGTACGAGTACACCTGGACGGCCGGTGTCGCCTTCGTCCAAGACCGCGGGGCCGCGCGGTCGTAGCGTGGTGGGTGTCGACCGAAGGAGTTGAGTGTCATGACCGGATTCGTGGCCACCGCCGACACCGAGATCACCGCGTCACCGGAG
Organism: Nocardia sp. NPDC003269; assembly: GCF_042888005.1. Taxonomy (NCBI): domain Bacteria; kingdom Bacillati; phylum Actinomycetota; class Actinomycetes; order Mycobacteriales; family Nocardiaceae; genus Nocardia; species Nocardia sp. NPDC003269. The sequence goes on along the minus strand of NZ_JBIAPA010000006.1, from coordinate 146,318 downwards.
CGGGTCTGGGCCGTGTTGACCGATCCGGCGCAGATCCGCCGGTTCATGTTCGGGGCCGAGGTGTCGACCGACTGGCTGCCGGGGAGCCCGATCACCTGGACGGGCGAGTACGAGGGCACCGCCTACGAGGACAAGGGGGAGATCCTGGCGGTCGAGCCCGGCCGGCTGCTGCGACTCACCCATTACAGCCCGCTCAGCGGCGCACCCGACCGGCCCGAGAACTATCACACGCTCACCTACGAGTTGTCCGGCAGCGCGACGGGCACCCATCTGACGCTGAGCCAGGACAACAACGCGAGCCCGGCTGAGGCCGAGCACGCCCGCGTGATGTGGGCGGGCCACGTCGACGGAATCAGGCAGGCCGCCGAGGGCGGCTAGTCCCGGCCCGGCCGGAGATGCGTCATCGTTTCGCGCGCCGGGTGTGGCAGCATCGGCGGTATGACCGCCGATGTCATCGCGACTCCTCTGCCCTCCTGCCCGGACCTCGAGCAGGCCTTCGCGGCCTCGTGGCCGGTGCGCCTCGGCGATACCGACGGGCAGGACCGGCTGCGGCTCGACGCGGTGGCCCGCTATCTGCAGGACATCGGCTTCGACCACCTGGACGCGGTCGAGGACGGCGACACCCACCAGGCGTGGATCGTGCGGCGCACCGTGATCGACGTCTACGAGCCGATCGAGTTCGGCGACCGCGTGCAGCTGCGCCGGTGGGCCGACGCGCTGTCGAATCGCTGGTGCGACATGCGAATTCAGCTGAGGGGCGAACGCGGCGGGCACATCGAGGCCGCCGCCTTCCTGATCCACATCGACCCGGTGGCCGGGCGGCCCGCCCGGATGAGCGACGCGTTCATGGCGCCGATGCTGGCCAGCACCACCGAGCACCGGCTGCGCTGGCGCGCGGCCCTCACCGAGCTCGACGGGCCGGAGGGTGAGGCGGTGCCGTTCCCGCTGCGGGTGACCGATGTGGACCGGCTGGGCCACGTCAACAACGCCGTCTACTGGGAGGCCGTGGAGGAGGCGCTCGCCGCCCACCCCGACCGTCACGAGCTGCCGTACCGGGCGATCGTGGAGCACGTCGGCCCGGTGATGACGGGCGACAAGGTCGTGCTGCGCACCAGCCGGCGCCCCGACGGGCTGCGCCTGCAGGTCGACGTGGACGGTTCCGCGCGGGCGCTCGCCGCGGTCGAGCGGCTGGCCGAGGGCCGGAAACCGCTGGGGGACTAGCGGATACGGCTCACTTGCCGCGAGCCACGAGGGTGGCCGACCCGCCGTTGAGATCCACCTGATCCCGCGGCGGCGCACCGTCGGAGGGGGTCTCCCGGTGCATCAGGGTGCTCTGCCGCTGCTCGAACTCGTGGTGCTTGGACCCCTGGAACATCGCGGTCAGGTGCTCGAAACCGGTCGCCGCCACCGCGGGCCCGCTGCGCTTGCGCGTCCACGGCAGAAAACGCGTCCCGGTGAGCCGGTTGACGACCACCTCGAGCAGCGCCAGCAGGATCAGCAGGATCGCCAGCCCGGGGATCGTCATCGCGAAGACCGTACCCATGCGACCACCGTACCCGGCGCCGAGCGCGTGCGCGCTGAGCTGCGGTGATGGTACTCACGAGTAGACACGGCGGGGCCGGAAGTAAGTTGCGGTTTCGCGACGATCGCCCTATCCTCGATCCCGTGCCGAATCCCGCCGACCGCTTCGCCGCGCTGCTTGTCGCTGACCGCGACCGCGCGGTCGCTGCTGCGCAGACCGCGCAGCCAGCCACACGGCAGATTCTTCTCGTAGTAACCCGCCGTAGCGGGGTCTGATTCGGACCGGCCCCCTCGCTGCGGGCTGATTTTCATTGTTCTGCTGGTCCCACCTGCCAACGAAGACGATCTTCGGGAAGACCTCACCTGCAATGACACTGCTGACACTGGACCGTGCCCTGTTCGACGCCGCCCCCAAGGGGCTGCGCGCCGAGACCGACAACCTGACTCCCACCGAGTTCCTCGACCGGTACACCCGGATCGAGGGGCCGATCACCCTGCGCGAATTCACCTGTTCCGGAACGGATTTCACCGCGACGCTGGAATTCGCCGACCACCTGCGCACCGTCATCGCCGCCGGTAGCCCGGTCGCCGCCATGACCTCGGCGCTCTACGACGAGGGCTACCCCCTCGAGATCCTGCAGTTCCACCAGCGCCGCACCGCCGAGGGCATCGCGACCTTCGTGCTGTGCGAATTCAACGGCAAGCGCGGCTGGGCCGCGGCCATGCGCGCCGATGCCGCCGAGTCGAGCGTCCGCGCCATGATCGCGGGGCTCAACCTGCTCGCCGGCTGAGCCGAAAAGCACGCAAGGGTCCGTTCACCTCACCAAAGGTGAACGGACCCTTCGCGTTTCGGGCGCCTATTCGGCGGGAGTGGCCTGCTCGGCGATCTGCTTGCGCACCTCGTCCATGTCCAGGCCCTTGACCTGGGTCACCAGGTCCTCGAGCGCGGCAGGCGGCAGCGCGCCCGGCTGGGCGAACACGAGCACGCCCTCGCGGAAGGCCATGATGGTCGGGATGGACTGGATGTTCGCGGCGGCGGCGAGTCCCTGTTCGGCCTCGGTGTCGACCTTGCCGTACACCACATCGGTGTGCTTGTCGGAGGAGGCCTCGTAGGTCGGCGCGAAGCTGCGGCACGGTCCGCACCAGGAAGCCCAGAAATCGACGAGGACCACGTCGTTTCCGGTGATTACTTCGTCGAAGTTCTGCTGGGTCAGCGTCTGGGTGGCCATGACGTCCCTTCCTTGTCGGTGTCCTCGGCTGTAACGCCGTGGCGTCCCTCTATCTTCCACCGACCACGAGGTGCTCCTGGCGCGCGTCCCCGTCCCAGCGGCGAATGCCCACCACAACGGTGGAAAAGTCGTGGTCGGTGGCCACCGCGCCGATCGCGGCGCCGAGCCGCTCCGGCGGAACCCGCCGGGCCAGCGTGACGTGCGGTGTCCAGGCGTCCGGTGCCATCGTCGCGGGGATGCCGGGGCACGGTCGCACCAGGTGGTGGACCCGGCGTTGCAGTGCCAGCAACTCCTCGGTGACCACGACGGGCCGCACCAGGATCGGCCTGCGGGCGCCGAAGACGAGCAGCCCGCCCAGCCGGATCGGCAGCGGCCGGAACTCGATCCCGGCCAGCGCGTGGTCGATCCGGGGCCAGATCTCGCGCGCCACGGCGACCGTGACGTGCGGCCGGTGGGTCGCGCCGCGCGGGCTGCCGATCCCCGCCTCGGCCAGCACCGCCCACTGTCGCCGGACCTCGGCCTCGCCGTGTTCGTCCAGGAGCAACTCCACCGACTGCACCATGATCTGCAGAAAGTAGTCGCTCCCGCGTGTCCCCGTGGCCGACTCGGTCCCCTCAGGCGCGAGGATGGACGGGTGAACGGTGCGAAGGCGAGCCTGCGGCTCGGTGTGATCGACGGAGACGGAATCGGCCCCGAGGTGGTCGCCGCGACGCGGGCGGTCGTCGACGAGGCGATCGGCGCGGCCGGGCTCGGCCCGGTGGAGTGGGTGCCGCTGCTGATGGGTCACGACGCCATCGCCGCCTACGCCGACCCGCTGCCCGAGCAGACGCTGGTCGCGCTCGAGGACCTCGACGCGTGGATCCTCGGCCCGCACGACAACGCGTCCTATCCCACCGACATGCGGGTGGCGCCGGGCGGCACCATCCGCAAGCGGCTCGGGCTCTACGCCAACATCCGGCCCGCGGCCGCGTTCGCCGGGGTGCGGGCGAGCGCGCCCGACATCGACCTGGTGATCGTGCGCGAGAACAGCGAGGGCTTCTACGCCGATCGCAACATGTTCGCCGGATCGGGGGAGTTCCGGCCGACCCCGGACGTGGCGATGGCGGTCGCGGTGATCACCCGGCAGGCGTGCGAGCGGATCGCGCACCAGGCGCTGCGGCTGGCCCAGGGCAGGCGCAAGCGGGTCACGGTGGTGCACAAGGCGAACGTGCTGCCGATGACGACCGGGCTGTTCCGCGACGTCTGCTACGAGGTGGCCGCGCAGTATCCGGACGTGCGGGTCGACGACGAGCACGTCGACGCGATGGCCGCGCACCTGGTCCGCACGCCGGGGGCCTACGACGTGATCGTCACCGAGAACCTGTTCGGTGACATCCTCTCCGACCTCGCGGGCGAGCTGGCGGGCTCGCTCGGCATGGCCGCGTCGCTGAACTGCTCCGACACCAAGGCGATGGCCCAGGCCGTGCACGGCGCCGCGCCCGGCCTGGCCGGCCGCAATCGCGCCAACCCGGCGGCGCTACAACTGTCGGCGGCGATGCTGTTGCGGTGGTTGGCCGTTCGCGACGACGACCGCGCGCTGCACGACGCGGCGGAGCGGATCAACCGGGCTGTCGCGGCCACGCTGGCGGCCGGAATCGCGACCGCGGATCTGGGTGGGCTGGCTTCCACCAGCGAATTCACCGAGCAGGTCAGAGCGCGCGTGCACCGGAGGTGAAGGGACCCCTTTCACATTGGCTGATTAATCTTCGGTTACTGTCGCACCACGCTGTGTCCGGTTCGCATACATTGCCAAACAGGCGCTGACACGTGGCCGGCGTCGACGTGAAATGTGGAGGCTCCTTTGTCTGTTCGTATTGTTCTCGGCCGCAGCGCCGTACGGCTGTTGTGTACCGCGGCCGCCGGTGCTCTGGTGCTGGCCGGCTGTGCCAACAACACCGAGGGTGAGACCGCCGAGGTGACCAAGGTGTCGGTGGAGAAGGTCGACGCGCTCGCCGCGGCCGTTCCCGACAAGGTGAAGCAGGCAGGCAAGCTGGTGGTCGGCGTCAACGTGCCCTACCAGCCGAACGAGTACAAGGACGCCAGCGGCAAGATCGTCGGCTTCGACGTCGACCTCCTCGACGCCGTCGCGACCACCCTCGGGCTGAAGGTCGACTACGTCGAATCCTCGTTCGAGAAGATCATTCCCGCGATTCAGGCCGGTACCTACGACGTGGGTATGTCCTCGATCACCGATTCGCGCGAACGCGAACAGCAGGTCGATTTCACGACCTATTTCTCCGCGGGCATCCAGTGGGCCCAGCAAACCGGTAAAGCCATCGATCCGAACAATGCGTGCGGCAAGAAAGTCGCCGTACAGTCCACTACGGTCGAGCACACCGACGAGATTCCCGCCAAGAGCGCCAAGTGTGTCGCCGAGGGCAAGCCGGCCATCGATATGAAGGCCTTCGACGAGCAGAGCGCCGCGACCAACGCGCTGGTGCTGGGCCAGGTCGACGCGATGTCGGCCGACTCCCCGGTGACCGCGTACGCGATCAAGCAGAGCGGCGGCAAGATCGAGGCCGCGGGCCCGCTGTTCGATTCCGCGCCCTACGGCTGGGCCGTGCAGAAGGGCTCGCCGCTGGCGGTGTCCCTGCAGAAGGCGCTGCAGCACCTGATCGACAACGGCAAGTACGGCGAGATCACCACCAACTGGGGCGTCCAGGACGGCCAGATCAAGACCTCGGTGATCAACGGCGCTGTGAGCTGACGTGACCGAGCACAACGACACGGCGGAGGTGCCCGGACCGGGCACCGAACCCGAACCGATCAAAGCGGTCCCGCTGCGCAGGCCGGGCCGCTGGATCGCGGCGGCAATCATCCTGATCCTGGTGGGATTGTTCGCCTACGGCGCGGCCACGAACCCCGCCTACCGGTGGGACACCTACGCCAAGTACCTGTTCGACAGCCGGATCACCGCGGGCGCGCTGGTGACCCTGGAGCTCACCGTGCTCGCGATGGCGATCGCGGTGGGCCTGGGCACCGTGCTGGCGGTCATGCGGCTGTCGCCGAACCCGGTGCTGCGCACCACCGCGTGGGTCTACCTGTGGATCTTCCGTGGCACCCCGGTCTTCGTGCAGTTGGTGTTCTGGGGCCTGGTGCCCTCGCTCTACAAGCAGATCGACCTCGGCGTGCCGTTCGGTCCGCAGTTCTTCCACCTGGACGTGCAGCATCTGCAGGCGGCGTTCCTGTTCGCGGTGATCGGTCTCGGCCTCAACGAGGCCGCCTACATGGCCGAGATCGTGCGCGCGGGTATCAACTCCGTCGGCGAGGGGCAGCGCGAGGCCTCGGTGGCGCTGGGCATGTCGTGGACGCAGACGATGCGCCGCACGGTGCTGCCCCAGGCGATGCGGGTGATCATCCCGCCCACCGGCAACGAGCTGATCGGCATGCTCAAGACCACCTCGCTGGTCACGGCCATCCCGCTCAGCACCGACCTGTTCGGTCGCGCCCGTGACATCTACGGCGTGAACTTCCAGCCGATCCCGCTGCTGCTCGTCTGTGCCACCTGGTACCTGGCGATCACCAGCATCCTGATGATCGGGCAGTACTACTTGGAGCGCTACTACTCGCGCGGTGCCACCCGGCAGCTGACGGCCAAGCAGCTCGAGGAACTGGCCACGGCGCAGGCGGCGGTGAAGGCGAAATGAGCGAACCAGCAGTGACGACGCCGCCGATGGTGCTCGCCGACCGGGTGTGCAAGAACTTCGGCGCGCTGAAGGTGCTCAAGGGCGTCTCGCTCGAGGTACAGCGCGGCAAGGTGCTGACCCTGGTCGGGCCGTCCGGCTCGGGCAAGTCGACCTTCCTACGCTGCATCAACCACCTCGAACAGGTGAACGCGGGCAGGCTCTACGTCGACGGCGAGCTCGTCGGCTACCGGGAGAAGAACGGCAAGCTCTACGAGATGCATCCGCGCGATGCCGCGATCCAGCGACGCGACATCGGCATGGTGTTCCAGCATTTCAACCTGTTCCCGCACCGGACCGCGCTGGAGAACGTGATCGAGGCGCCCACCCAGGTGCGCGGGATCCGCAAGGCCGACGCGATCGCCAGGGCCGAGGAACTGCTCGACCGGGTCGGCCTGGCCGCCAAGCGCAACGCCTATCCGGCGCAGCTCTCCGGCGGTCAGCAGCAGCGCGTGGCGATCGCGCGGGCGCTGGCGATGGATCCCAAGCTGATGCTGTTCGACGAGCCCACCTCGGCGCTGGACCCCGAGCTGGTCGGCGAGGTGCTCACCGTCATGCGCGAGCTCGCCGATTCGGGCATGACCATGCTGGTGGTGACCCACGAGATGGGCTTCGCCCGCGAGGTCGCCGACGAACTGGTGTTCATGGACGGCGGTGTCGTCGTCGAGTCGGGTCCGCCGCGCGAACTGCTGGCGAACCCGCAGCACGAGCGCACCAAGGCATTCCTGTCGCGCCTGCTCTGAGCTGGTGAGCGAACGGCCCCGCGGACTGTCCGCGGGGCCGTTTCTCATTCGTCGACGGTCAGTCGCTCCAGTGACACCTGTGCTTGGGCGATGCGGCGGATGGCGGCCAGGGCGGTGTCGCCGAGCACCGTCAGCACCACCACGGCGTCGACGATGTCCTCGCGCCCGCCGGCGGCCAACGCCGTCGACACATCGGTCTCCGCGACCACTCGCGCACCGTCGAAATAGGTGGGCAGGGCCGTGGTGCCCCAGTCCGTGTAGCCGAGCTGGGCCAGGCGCACCAGCACCGAGGTGAGCGTGTCGATCGCCTCCGGGCTCGGTTTCGTGTCCCAGCCGCGCCGGTCCATCTCCGCGCGCACGGTCTCGTACGCGCGATCCCAGTCGGCCTCGGGCGCGGCGGGCGCGGGGGCGGACATGCTGCCCTGGACCACGCCCAGCAGTCTGAACAGCGACAGATCGGGGGAGTCGACGGCGGCGAGCACATCGCCCACCGTCGCCACCGGCAGTCCGCCCACCTCGATCAGCGCGCGCACCAGCCGCAGCCTGCGCAGGTGTTCCTCGCCGTAACTGGCCTGGTTGGGACTGGTGCGCTCGCCCGCGGGCAGTAGCCCTTCCCGCAGGTAGTACTTGATCGTCGCCACCGCGATGCCGCTGCGCTCGCTCAACTCCGAGATCCGCACCGCTACCTCCGTTGTCATTCGGCCCCCTTGCCGACTGCCCGGCTTGCGGATAGTCTAACTATCCATAACGGATAGTAGAACTATCTATCACTGGGAGATGCGCCATGTCCGTCCAGACCGTCGACTCGCTGCCCCGCCGCCGCGCCCCACTGCACCGTCCACTGCTGTACTTCGCCGCCGTCAACGCCGTGCTCGCCGTGGTCGCGGTGATCGGCATGCTGGTCGACGACCGGGTGATCGCCGGGTCGACCGCCTGGTTCAAGCCGGGCAAGTTCGCGATCTCGTTCGTTTTCTACTGCCTGGCGCTGGCCTGGCTGATCTCGTTGCGGCCCAAGGCCTCCCGGCTCACCGGGGCGATGGCGACGGTGATCGTGGTCGCCGGGGCGATCGAGCAGCTGGTCATCTTCGGGCAGGTCATCCGCGGCAACCGCAGCCACTACAACATGACGACCACCGTCGACGCCGTCCTGTGGATCACCATGGGCAGCACCATCATCGTGCTGTTCCTGGCCACCATGGTCGTCGCCGTGCAGCTCTCGCTGAGCCGGATCGGGGACGCCGCGATCACCTGGTCGATCCGGCTCGGGCTGGCCATCACCCTGGTCGGCCTGGCGCTGGGCAATCTCATGCCGGGCCGCGAATCCGGGGTCGACGGCATCGCGGGCGCGCACACCGTCGGCGCGCCCGACGGCACCCCGGGAATGCCGCTGACCGGCTGGAGCACCACCGACGGCGACCTGCGCATCCCGCACTTCGTCGGCATGCACGCCCTGCAGGCGGTGCCGCTGTTCGCCGCGCTGCTGGTGCTGCTCGCGCCCCGGATCCCGCTGCTGCGGGTGCTGCGGGTGCGCCTCGGCCTGGTCGTCACCATGGCCGCCGGCTACGCCGCGGTGCTCGCGCTGGTCACCTGGCAGGCGCTGCGCGGACAGCCGCTCATCCACCCCGACCAAACCACCCTGACCGTGGCCGCCGCGATCCTCACCGGCGTCGTTCTCGGCACCCTGATCTCGATCGCGAGCGCGATCGGCGTCCGAAAGGCAGTCCCCGCATGAGCACGCTGTTCGACCTGTCCTTCTTCGTCACCGTCCCGTTCTGGGCGCTGATGATCCTGGCGCCCACCTGGCGCCGGACCCGCGTGATCATCGGCTCGCCGTGGATCACGCTGGTGCCGCTGATCGTCTGGGCGATCGTCGCGGTCCCGGTCCTCGGCGCGATGTGGTCGCTGGTGAGCTCCCCGTCGCTGGCCGCGATCACCGAGGCCGTCGCCGACCCCGCTGTGCTGACGGCCCTGTGGGCGCAGATCATCGCCTGGGACCTGTTCCTCGGCCGCTGGATCTACCTCGACAGCCGCGCGCGCGACATCCATCCGCTGCTGATGGGTCCGCTGCTGGTCGGCACGATCCTGTTGTCGCCCATCGCCTTCCCGATCTACCTCGTGCTGCGCGAGGTGGCGGGTCGTCGCTCGACGCGCGATCACGGTGTGCCGCACGCCGACCCGATCGCGGCGTGACGCCCGCGGGCCCGGACCGTGACCGCGGTCCGGGCCGTTCGCGGTCAGTGGTCGTCGAAATCTGTTCCGCGGGCGATGGTTTCCCACTCCAGCAGCTCGGTGCGCACCGAGTCGAGATGGCCGAGGATGGCGTCGACCGCGTCGTTGCCCAGCGGCAGTCGCAACGGCGTCTTGTCCGCGGCCAGTGCCGCGCGGATGGCGGCGGCCGCCTTGGCCGGATCGCCGGGCTGGAGTCCGTCGCTGGTCTCGACCATGCGGCGGGTCGGGCCGACGGTGTCGGCGTAGGCGTCGGTCTCGGTGCTGAGGGTCGCGGCGCCGGGGCTCATGAGTCCGGTGCGGAAGCCGCCGGGCTCCACGATCAGTACCTTGACGCCGAACGGGGCGACCTCGTCGGCCAGCGCCTCCGACAGGCCCTCGAGCGCGAACTTCGTCGCGCTGTAGGCGGCGAAGCCCGCGAAGGACAGCTGCCCGCCGAAGCTGCTCATCTGCACGATCGCGCCACCGCGCTGCGCGCGCAGGTGCGGGAGGACGGTGCGGGTGAGGGCGGCGGGGCCGAAGACGTGCAGGTCGAACAGGTCACGCAGTTCGGCGTCGGTGGTCTCCTCGACCGCGCCCACCTGGGTGCGGCCCGCGTTGTTGACGAGTACGTCGATCCGTCCGTACCGGGCGACCACATCGGCCACGACCGCGTCGATGCGCGCGGTATCGGTGACGTCGAGGGCGATCGCCTCGAGCTGATCGGGGTGCGCGGCGACCAGATCGTCCAGCGGCGCGGTGCGGCGGGCCACGGCGACGACGGTGTCGCCCGCCGCGATCGCCGCCTCCGCGATGGCCCGGCCGAAGCCGCTGCTCGCACCGGTGACCAGCCAGATCTGGGGGTTGCTCATCAGGGTCTCCTCGATCGATTCCTGTTGTGCCGCCGATACTTCCGTCGCGGCGCGCGGCCGTCCAATACCCGCTGTGATAACCAGTGGTTATGGACGTGCACGGGCGCGAGCTGCGCTATTTCGTCGCGGTGGCCGAATCGCTGAACTTCACGGCGGCCGCCGACGGGCTCTACGTCTCCCAGCCCGCCCTGAGCAAACAGATCCGCAAGCTCGAGGGTCAGCTCGGCGCGGCACTGTTCGTGCGGGACTCGCGCTCGGTCGCGCTGACCCCGGTCGGGGCGGCGCTGTTGCCGCAGGCCCGTCGGGTGCTGGCCACGTGGGACGCGGCCGAAGCCGCGGTGGCGTCGGCGAAGGCCGCCCAGCAGGCGGAGCTGTCGATCGGGATCAGCACCAGTCCCGGCCGGGGCATCCTGCCCGCCGTGCGTTCCCGGTTCGCCGCCGCCTTCCCCGACGCGAAACCCGTGCTGCGCCAGGTCGGCTGGGACGATCCGACCGCCGGTCTGGCCGACGGGTCCGCCGATGTCGCCTATGTCTGGCTCCCGCTGGCCGACAGCGAGCGCTACCGCTGGCTGGTCGTCGCCACCGAACCCCGCCTCGTCGCCCTGCCGGACACCCATCGTCTCGCCGGTCGCGCCACCATCGCCTTCGCCGACCTCCTCGACGAACCCTTCCTCGCGCTGCCCGCCACCGCGGGCGCGCTGCGTGACTACTGGCTGGCCGTTGACGCGCGCGCCGGTCGGCCTGCGCGCATCGGCGCCGAGGTCTCGAGCACCGAGGAGACCTACGAAGCCCTGGTCAACGGTGACGGCGTGGTGCTGCTCGCCACCGGCAACGCCCCGCTCGTCGCCCACGACGGCGTCGTGACCAGGCCGGTGACCGGCCTCAGCCCGTGCGAGCTCGCCCTGGCCTGGCGAGCCGACGACGTCCGCCCCCTGGTGCGCGGCTACGCCGAAGCCTGCGCGTCGGCGACTGCCCACCGGCGCTGAGTCCACCGGGCAAGGGAGGTGCCGGTCTCGAGCGCGGTGGGTTCGAGCGATGCCGATATCACCCACGGGCACGGCTCCCGAGCGCGATGCGCAGCTGGCCGAGCAGCACGGTGGCCGCGGGGCTCCCGGGACGGTCGGTACGCCAGGCGATCGCGAGGCGGCCGTGGATGCGCGGCTCGACGATGGCCAGGGCGCGCACGCCGAACGCGGCGGCCTCGGCCGGGGTGAGGGCGGGCACGACCGCGGTGCCGAGACCCCGCGCGGCCAGACGCAGCAGGAGCGGGGGAGCGGCGGCCTCGAACGCGACCTGTGGCGTGAAACCGGCAGCGGCACAGGATCGTTCGAAGACGCCGCGCAGCCCGGTCCCGGTGGGCAGGCAGATGAGCTGTCGATCGGTCAACGCCGCCAGGGTGATCGTGCCGGCCGACTCGGCGGGATCGACCGGTGCGTCGAGCGCGACCGCGGCGACCACCGGTGTCTCGAGGATCACCTCGAGGCCGACGCCGGGACTCGGTGCGGCGCCCGTCAATCCGACGATCGCGAGATCCAGCTCGCCGCGCTCGACACCGCCCAGCATCCGCTCGGCGGTGTCCTCGGTGAGGCTGATCCCCACCCGCGGGTGATCGTCGTGGAAGTCGGCGAGCACTCCGGCGACATCGAACTCCTCGGTGGCCGCACCGGAGATCACCCCCAGCCGCACGTGCCCGCGCAGCAGCCCGGTGAATTCCTGCACGGTCTCGCCGATCCGGTCGGCCGCCGCCAGCGCGGCCCGCGCGTGCCCGAGCACGGCGGACCCGACCTCGGTGGGTGTCACCGAGCGGGTGCCCCGGACCAGCAGTGGCTGCCCCAGCTCGCGTTCCAGCTGCCTGATCTGCGCGCTCAGTCCCGGCTGTGTCAGGTGCAGGCGCTCGGCCGCGCGCGTGAACCCGCCCTCGTCGACGACGGTGACGAAATACCGCAGCTGCCGCAGTTCCATCCCGGGATTCTAGCGATTCCCATAACTAGCAGTTATCGAGTCGAGAAAGACTATCTGTTGTACTTCTCGACGGCGCGGCGGCACAGTCGAGGACATGACCGAGAACGCAGCGCAGACCCTCGATTCCCTCCGCTTCACCGGCCCGGTGTTCACCCCGGCCGACCCCGGCTACGCCGCGGAGGTGGCCGGGTTCCAGACCGCCTACACCCATCGTCCCGCCCTGGTCGTCGGCGCGCTGCATGCCGAGGACGTGCGCGCCGCCGTGGAATACGCCGCCCGGCACCGACTTCCGGTCGCCGTGCAGGCGACCGGGCACGGGCTCTCGGTGGCGGCCGACCACGGCGTGCTGATCACGACCCGCCGGATGGACGCCATCACCGTCGACCCGCGCACGCGCACCGCGCGGATCGGTGCCGGGGTGCGGGCCGGTGCCCTGGTCGAGGCGGCGGCCGCGCACGGGCTGGCGCCGCTCAACGGTTCCTCGCCCTCGGTGGGCGTCGTCGGGTACGTGCTCGGCGGTGGGCTCGGGTTGCTGGCCCGCGAATTCGGTTATGCCGCAGACCATGTGCGCTCGATCGACCTGGTGACCGCGGACGGGCGGATGCGCACGCTCACCCCCGCCGACGAGCTGTTCGGCGCGGTGCTCGGCTCCGGCGGCAACTTCGGCGTGGTCACCGCGCTGGAGCTCGGGCTGGTGCCGGTTACCGAGGTGTTCGGCGGCCAGCTGATCTTCGACACCCCGCTGGTCGACCCGGCGCTCGACACCTGGCGGCGGTGGACCGCGACACTGCCCGACACCCTCACCTCGACGATCGCGGTGGTCACCTTCCCGGACATCCCGCCGGTGCCGGAACCGATGCGCGGCAGGCACGTCGCCTCGATCCGGATCGCCTTCGACGGCCCCGCCGCGGAAGGCGAACGGCTCGTCGCGCCCCTGCGCGCGATCGGCGACCGGCTGCGCGACGACCTGCGCGTCCTGCCGTACACCGAGTCGCACACCATCCACAGCGACCCGGACTTCCCGCACGCCTACGCCGCCACCAACGCGCTGCTGTCCGAGCTGACCGGCGAGGGCGTCGCGGCACTGCGCGCGCTGACCGCCCCCGGCGGCCCGGTCGACGCCGTCGTCGACATCCGGCACCTGGGCGGGGCGTTGCGGCACGGCGACGCGTCGTCGGTGGACCACCGCGACGCTGAGTTCGTCGTCCGGGTGATCACCGGCGCGGCGGGCGACACCGCGCCCACCGGCCTGGCCGCGGTCCGGGAAGCGTTGGCGCCGTGGACGATCGGGCACAGCCTGAACTTCCTCTACGGCGCTGGTGCCGCCGCGGACGCGGCGCAGACCTCGGCGGGCTACACCCCGGACACCTACGCCCGGCTGGCCACGGCCAAGGCGGCCTACGACCCGCGCAACATGTTCCGTTTCAACCGCAATATCGCGCCCGCGTAGGGATTCCGACGCTTGTCGATCCGGCCGATCTCTACTATCTTGGTGATATCACTCAGATATCGGGAGGATGTCATGGAGCTGCGGTCCGCATTCCGCGTCAACGGATTCGTCGTCTTGCTGGGGTGGCTGGTGCTCACCCTGGTGTTCGGCGCCGCCGCCGTTTTCGCGTTCATCGCCGCCACCCAGCACGACGGCGGGGCGCTCGCCTGGGCGGGCGCGGTCGCCGCGGCCGTCATCGTGCTGGTGCTGGCGGTGCTCGCCACCGGGTTGATCATCGTCAACCCCAACGAGGCGAAGGTCGTCACCTTCTTCGGCCGCTACGTCGGCTCGGTGTCGGACCCCGGGTTCTTCTCGGTGCTCCCACTGACCGACCGCAAGTCGATCTCGTTGCGGGTGCGCAACTTCGAGACACAGAAGCTGAAGGTCAACGACGCCGACGGCAATCCGGTCGAGATCGCGGCGGTCGTCGTCTACAAGGTGGTCGACAGCTTCAAGGCCGCGTTCGCGGTCGACGACTACGAGGAGTACGTCGAGACCCAGTCCGAGGCGGCGGTGCGCCACCTCGCCACCACCCACCCCTACGACGCGCACGACGCCGCGCGGACCAGCCTGCGTGACGGCGCCGAGGTGGCCGAGGAGCTCACCGAGGAACTGCGCGCGCGCACCCTCACCGCCGGCATCGAGGTCATCGAGGCCCGGATCACCCACCTGGCCTACGCGCCCGAGATCGCCCAGGCCATGCTGGTCCGCCAGCAGGCCGCCCAGGTGGTCGCCGCGCGCACCCAGATCGTGGAGGGCGCGGTCGGCATGGTCGGCCTGGCGCTGGACCGCCTCGCCGCGGCGGGCACCGTGGAACTCGACGAGGAACGCAAGGCCGCCATGGTCTCGAACCTGCTCGTCGTCCTCTGCGGCGACCGCGCCACCCAGCCGGTCGTGAACACCGGATCCCTCTACGCCTGACCCGCCATGACGGTGCCGAAGAAGGAACCCAAGAAGGTCCTGCTGCGGCTCGACCCGGCCGTCCACGAGGCCATCGCCAAGTGGGCGGCCGACGACCTGCGCAGCGTCAACTCCCAGATCGAATACGCCCTCCGCCTCGCCCTCGACCAGGCGGGCCGCAAGCCCCGCTCGAAGTAGCGCCCGCGTCAGGTGATGCCGAGGACGCGGGTCAGCAGGCGTTGGCGGGTGCGGGTGGCGGACTTGGCGAGGATGGCTTTGACGTGGTCGTTGACGGTGTGCTCGGAGAGGACGAGTTCGGCGGCCAGTTCGCGGGAGTCCAGGCCGGTGGCCAGCAGGGCGAGGACCTGGGATTCGCGAGTGGACAGGCCGTGGGCGCGGGTGAACAGGTCGAGGCGTTCGGCGGCGGTGCTCGGTTCCAGGGCGACGGCGATGTCGTGGTCGCCGAGGCGGTCGGCCTTCACGGTGAGCCAGCGGTTGCCGCCCAGGTGGATGCGGGCGGAGGCGGGGCCGATCGGGGTGCCCGCCTCGGCGGCGAGCAGCGCGGCGCCCGCGTTGTAGACCGAGGCGGGGACCGGTGGGACGGGTTCGTCGGGCGGGAGCAGACGCAGCAGCGACGCGGCGGCGGCCGCGGTTTGCGAGCGCACGCGCAGGTCGTCGTCGAGCAGGACGACCGCGGGGCCCAGCGGCGGCAGTTGCGCGTCGGATTCGACGAACCCGGCGCCGACCGTGGCGCGCAGCGCGGTCGCCATCGCGGGCGTCAGTGCCGTGAGCGCGGCGAGTTCGCTTCTGGTGAACGGGGATTCGTCGACCCGGAGCAACTCCAGGAATCCCCAGCAGCCGTAGCGATCGGCGAAGGTGACGGTGGCGGAGTCGGTGACGCCGAGGGCCCGCTGGGCGGTGCGCCACAGCAGCGAGCGGTCGGGTTCCCCGCCCGTGGCATCGAGCAGGGAGTGGGCGCCGGTGCCGCGCAGGGTGTCCCAGCGATTGAGCGGGGTGAGATAGCGGGCCCGGATCAGGTCCGGCAGGCGCGCCAGATCGAGTCCGGGCACATCGGCGAGCGGCGCCGTCGCGACCGCGGTGACCGGGTCGGTGAGCGCGAAGACATGGCCGGTGAACGGCATCGACAGCCGTATCTCGGCCAACACGAGCTCGCGCAGTCGTTTGGCGGAGTGATCGGCACGGCACAGCCGGCTCACCCGGTCGGCCAAGGCGCTCGGCACCGGCTCAGTCTACGGCGAAAACCCCCAGCATCAGGGATGTCGGTGGGGCAGCGCTCGGGCCGACACTCGATGTATCCCATCGAGCGACGGAGGCGACCATGACCACCACCCTGCACATCGACAACACCGTGCGTGACTACGACACCTGGAAGGCGGCCTTCGACCAGTACGAACGCTTCCGCGCCGAGCACGGGGTACGCACCTACCGCGTCGGCCGCGTCGAGGGCGACCCGGTCCGGGTCCTCGTCGACCTCGATTTCGACGACCGCGCCACCGCCGAGGCGTTCCGGACCGCGCTGGCCCCGGTCCTGGCCACGCCGCGCAGCCGCGCGGTGGTGATCGGTCACCAGTCCTGGCTGGTGGATTTGGTCGAAGCACGTATTTCCGCCTGAGCGGCAAGTTCTACCGCGCACGGGGACAACCGAACTCGTCCACGCCGGTAAGTTGTCCCGGTGCCCATCTCGTTCGACATTCCTGGAATGCAGCAGTTGGACAACACGACCTGGGGGAATCCGGCCACTCGTGATGTCGTCGCGTTGACCTATGTCGACGGCGCGCCCGACCTGCCCGCCCGGCTGCACGATCTGCCGCGGCTGCGCAGGCGGCTGGCCGAGCACCACGCCCGCACCGGCTGTCTGATCGAGGCGTTCGTGGTCTGGGTCGACCAGCTGCCCGCGCTGCTGCGGGTGGAGAAGACGCAGTTGCCGGGGCCGCGGGCCGAGCTCGTCTTCGCCGCGTCGATCGTGGTGCCCAAGGACCGGTGCTCCGCGGTCTTCCAGATCATCTGTCCGGAGACCGGGGTGCCCGGGCTGCGGGAATCCTCGATCGGCGCGCAGGTCCACCGCGCCGAGATGTGCCCGCCGCACCCGTACGCGCCGGGGCTGCGCGGGCGCCTGCCCTATCTCCTGTCCGACGACGTCCGCTTCGACGCCGTGTTCCCCGAGCACGCCCTGACCAGGGCCCGCCGCTGGATCGCCGAAACCGTGCCCAACGTGCGGGTCGACCCCGGCTTCGCGGCGCTGCCCGAGTTCTAGGCGCCCGGCTTCTCGGTGACGAAGATGGCGGTGCCGGGGAAGATCTCCCCGCGCAGCGGCGACCACTGACCCCACTCCCGGTCCAGCCACTCCGGCCAGTCGGGTTCGACGATGTCGAGCAGGGTCAGGCCGGCGCCGACGATCTCCCTGACCCGGTCACCGATGGTGCGATGGTGCTCGACATAGGTCGGCACCCCGTCGCCGTCGACCTCGACATACGGCGTCCGGTCGAAATAGGGGATGCGCGCGACGAGGCCGTCCGCGCCGGGATCGTCGGGGAAGATCCAGCGCATCGGGTGGTTCACCGAGAACACCCAGCGCCCGCCCGGCCGCAGCACCCGGGCGACCTCCCGCATCACCAGCGCGGAATCGGCGACGAACGGGACCCCGCCGAAGGCCGAACAGGCCAGGTCGAAGGAGGCGTCGGCGAACGGCAGCGCCTCGGCGCCCGCCTGGACCAGCGGCACCCGCGGCCCGCCCCGCGCCATCGCCGCCACGCCCCGCTCGAGCATGCCCATCGACAGATCGAGGCCGACCGGATACGCGCCCTGACCCGCCAGCCAGCGCGAACACGGCGCCGAACCGCAGCCGATCTCGAGCACGGTCTTGCCGCTCAGCTCGCCGAGGAAGCCCATATCGCCCTCGTGCAGGCCCTCCGGGCACCAGACGAACTCGCCCTCGGGGGAATCGACGCCGAGGAAGTCGGCATGGGTCTGGTGATACTGGTCGGCGTCGGCGTCCCACCAGCGCCTGCTCGCGCGTTCGCTGTCCGCCGAACCGATCTTGGTCCGGGTGGTCGCGGTGGTTCCCAGCAGCGCGTTGGCCTGCGCATGGCGTTCGTCGTCCGACACGGCGAACAGGGTATCCGCGGGGTGGAGGGGGTGGTTTGCCCGGCTGGACAGGGGTCGCGTACGCTGAGGCACGCGAGTGTCTTTCGAGGAGCGCTGTGCGCCGGGGTTGAATGCGTACGGTATCCGATGACGGAGTCGCCCGTGCTGAGTTCGATCACCAGCAAGTGTGGCGGTCCGTGCGATACTTACCCGGTATCCTTCGTCGCCTCGTCGCGGTGATCTCGCAGCGTACCGAAAGTTCCAATGTCCGCAACCGACCACAATCCGTCCGGAGCAAATCCACATATGCCCACCACCGTCACCTCGCCGCAGGTAGCCGTCAACGACATCGGCTCCGCCGAGGATTTCCTCGCCGCCATCGACGCCACGATCAAGTACTTCAACGATGGCGACATCGTCGAGGGAACCATCGTCAAGGTCGATCGTGACGAGGTCCTGCTCGACATCGGTTACAAGACCGAAGGCGTCATCCCCTCCCGCGAACTCTCCATCAAGCACGATGTCGACCCCAACGAGGTCGTTTCCGTGGGCGATGAGGTCGAGGCCCTGGTTCTCACCAAGGAGGACAAGGAAGGCCGCCTGATCCTGTCGAAGAAGCGGGCGCAGTACGAGCGCGCGTGGGGCACGATCGAGGAGCTCAAGGAGAAGGACGAGGCCGTCAAGGGCACCGTCATCGAGGTCGTCAAGGGCGGCCTGATCCTCGACATCGGCCTCCGTGGCTTCCTGCCCGCCTCGCTCGTCGAGATGCGTCGTGTCCGCGACCTCCAGCCGTACGTCGGCAAGGAGATCGAGGCCAAGATCATCGAGCTCGACAAGAACCGCAACAACGTGGTCCTGTCGCGTCGCGCCTGGCTCGAGCAGACCCAGTCCGAGGTCCGCAGCGAGTTCCTGCACCAGCTGCAGAAGGGCCAGGTCCGCAAGGGTGTGGTCTCCTCGATCGTCAACTTCGGTGCCTTCGTGGACCTGGGTGGCGTCGACGGCCTGGTGCACGTCTCCGAGCTGTCCTGGAAGCACATCGACCACCCGTCCGAGGTCGTCGAGGTCGGCAACGAGGTCACCGTCGAGGTTCTCGACGTCGACCTGGACCGCGAGCGCGTCTCCCTGTCGCTCAAGGCCACCCAGGAAGACCCGTGGCGTCAGTTCGCCCGCACCCACGCGATCGGTCAGATCGTGCCGGGCAAGGTCACCAAGCTGGTTCCATTCGGTGCGTTCGTGCGCGTCGAAGAGGGCATCGAGGGCCTGGTGCACATCTCCGAGCTGGCCGAGCGCCACGTCGAGGTCCCGGACCAGGTCGTTGCCGTCGGCGACGACGCGATGGTCAAGGTCATCGACATCGACCTGGAGCGTCGCCGGATCTCGCTGTCGCTGAAGCAGGCGAACGAGGACTACCACGCCGAGTTCGACCCGTCGAAGTACGGCATGGCCGACAGCTACGACGATGCGGGCAACTACATCTTCCCCGAGGGCTTCGATCCCGAGACCAACGAATGGCTCGAGGGCTTCGACAAGCAGCGTGAAGAGTGGGAAGGCCGCTACGCCGAGGCCGAGCGTCGCCACAAGATGCACACCGCTCAGATGGAGAAGATGGCAGCCGACGCTGCCGCCGAGGCCGCCAACGGCGGTGCCACCTCGGGCAACTACTCCTCCGAGAGCGGCTCGCAGGCCACCTCCGGCCCGGCCGAGTCCGCCGGCGGTTCGCTCGCCAGCGACGCCCAGCTCGCGGCTCTGCGGGAGAAGCTCTCCGGCAACGCCTGATTCGGGTAGAGCAGTACCGAAGGCCCTGGTCCACACGGACCGGGGCCTTCGGCCTTTTCCCAGGTCGGGTGGAGTAGTGTCGGCGCCGATCGCTCCATCCCCCCTTCGGGAAAGGTGCTCCATCGACATGAGTTCTGGTTCCTTCGCCGGCCTCAACCGGCGTCAGTTCCTCGCCAAAGCGATGGCCGCCGGCGCCGTGGGAACGCTTGCCACCTGGGCGAATCCGATCATCGACCGCGCCTTCGCCGCCGATCCGGCCGGAATGGGCGGGCTCGGCGACATCGAGCATTTCGTCCTGCTCATGCAGGAGAACCGGTCCTTCGACCACTATTTCGGCACCCTGTCGGGGGTGCGCGGCTTCGGTGAGGAATCGGCGGCCTGGCGTCAGTACGGCTGGTCGCCCGGAATCGGGCCCACCGCAGACGGTTTCGTCGAGCCGTTCCGGCTCGACACCACCCGCGGCGCCACCCTGGACGGTGAATGCATCAACGACCCCGACCACACCTGGCCGGGCATGCACAAGGCCTTCAACGACGGGCGCAACGACGGCTGGATGCCGATGTCGGTCGCCTCGGTCGGGCCGGCCAACGCGCCCGCGGCGATGGGTTACTACCTGCCGGAAGACATTCCGATCCACACCGAGCTCGCGCAGGCGTTCACGCTCTGCGACAACTATCACTGCTCGGTGCTCGGCCCGACCGATCCCAACCGGCTGTACTGGGTCAGCGCCACCATCGATCCCGACGGGCTGGCCGGTGGTCCGCTGGTGGAGACGCCGTTGCTGATCCCGAAGAACGTCTACAGCTGGCGCACCTACCCGGAGAACCTGTCCGAGGCGGGCGTGAGCTGGAAGATCTACAGCAACCGCGATGTCGGTCCGGCGTCCTCGATGATCCTCGACGGCATGATGGGCTGCTTCACCCAGGCCGCCGACCCGAACTCCGAGCTGGCCCGGCGCGGCATCGCGCCGGTGTACCCCAACGACTTCCAGGCCGACGTCGCGAACGACACCCTGCCCGCCGTGTCCTGGGTGGTGCCGTCGGTGCTGCACTGCGAGCATCCGGCCCTGCCCGCCGCCTTCGGCGCGGTCGGGATCGTGCAGCTGCTCGACATCCTCACCTCGAACCCGGCGGTGTGGGAGAAGACCGCGCTGATCATCAGCTACGACGAGAACGGCGGCTTCTTCGACCATGTCGTTCCGCCGACCCCACCGCCGGGCACGGCGGGGGAGTTCCTGACCGTGCCGCTGGACCGGGTGCCCGCCGCGGGCGGGATCGCCGGGCCGATCGGTCTCGGCTACCGGGTGCCGTGCCTGGTCGTCTCGCCCTACAGCCGCGGCGGGCTGGTCGCCTCGCAGACCTTCGACCACACCTCGCAGCTGCGGCTGCTGGAAACCCGGTTCGGGGTCGACGTGCCGAACCTGACCGCGTGGCGGCGCGGCGTCACCGGGGACATGACCTCGACCTTCGATTTCGCGGCCGCGCCGAACGCCGCCAGGCCGGTGCTGCCCGACCCGCGGCCCAAGGCGGACGCGGCGGTCGCGCAGTGCGGGCCGAACATCGCGGCGGGCACCCTCGGTCAGGGCGCGCCCTACCCGGTGCCGCCGAACGCGATGCCGACGCAGCAGCCGGGCGGCAGGCGCGCGCCGAGCGGTCCGGTCGGGGTGTGACACGGCGCGGGCCCGGCGATTCGTCGCCGGGCCCGTCGCGCGCTGTCGCGGGAAGTCAGCTCGCGGCGGCGGGGACCCAGTAGCCCGCGGCGGCGGCCATGCTGGGACGTTTGCGCATCGCGGCGAAGCTGTGCCGGGCGGGGGAGATCAGGGCGGTGAACCACGATCGGCGGTATTCGGCGAGAGTCGCCGCGACAGCGGGGTGTTCGATGCAATGCACACCGCCGGGCATTCCCAGGCGGTGGCGAGCCGTCCGGTGGTCTGTGGTGCCCATGCTCATCCTTCGGTAGCTGCTGTCGGCATTCTCGCCAGCGCGAACATTAATCCACGCGACTCGCCCGACCCCGGATTTGCGCCGGTCGGCGCATGGGCGTGTCGGAAAGAATCCGATGGCGCGGACCGGGCGGCGCGGCGTCTGCGAGACTGGGCCCCATGTTGCGGATCGGCCTCACCGGAGGCATGGGAGCGGGTAAATCCACAGTGGCGCGGACCCTGGTCGAGTGCGGGGCGGTGCTGATCGACTCCGACGCGATCGCCCGCGAGGTCGTCGCGCCCGGCACGCCGGGACTGGCCGCGCTGGTCGAGGCGTTCGGGCCGGACATCCTCGCCGCCGACGGCAGCCTCGACCGGCCCGCGCTGGCCGCGGTCGCCTTCGCCGACGACGAGTCGAGGGGCAAGCTCAACGCGATCACCCATCCGCTGGTCGGCGCGCGGACCGCGGAGCTGATCGGTGCCGCGCCCGCGCAGGCGATCGTCGTGCAGGACATTCCGCTGCTCGTCGAGAACGGGCTGGCCCCGCTCATGCAGCTGGTCCTGGTGGTCGGTGCCGAGGTCGAGACCCGGCTGCGCAGGCTGGTCGAGCAGCGTGGGGTGGCCGAGGCCGACGCACGCACCAGGATCGCCGCCCAGGCCACCGACGAGCAGCGGCACGCGGTCGCCGACGTGTGGCTCGACAACAACGGCGCCCCGGAGATCGTCGAGGCTCAGGTGCGCGCGCTGTGGACCGAGCGGCTGGTGCCGTTCGAGCGCAATCAGCGCGAGGGCATCCGGGCCGAGGCCGCGTATCGGCTGGTGCCCGCCGATCCGGACTGGGCCGCGCAGGCCCGCCGGATCATCGCGCGGCTGCACCTGGCGTGTGGCGCGTCGGCGGTGCGGATCGACCACATCGGGTCCACCGCGGTGCACGGCCTGCCCGCGAAGGACGTCATCGACATCCAGGTGACGGTGGCCGACCTGGCCACCGCCGAGGCGCTGGCCGACGCGCTCGCCGGGGCCGGGTTCCCGCCCGCGCCCGGAGTCACCCACGACAACCCGAAGCCGACCCCCGGTGATCCCGACGGCACCGACCTGGCCCGCTGGGGCAAGCGCCTGCACGGCAACGCCGATCCCGCCCGCCCCGCGAATATCCATCTGCGCGTGCAGGATTCGCCCGGCCAGCGGTTCGCGCTCGAGCTGCGGGACTGGCTGCGTGCCGAGGAGGACGCGCGCGCGGCGTACCTGGTAATCAAGCGCGAGGCCGAGCAGGCGGCGGCGGGCAAGGCCGGGGAGGCGGCGGCCCAGGCGTACTACGCGGTGAAGGAACCGTGGTTCGACGCGGTGTATCCGGTGGTCACCGACTGGGCTCGCGCGCGCGTCTGACCCGAGACCAATCTGTTAAACATCAATGTTTCAAAAAGCGGCCGAGGGGGGTCGCGCGCTGGGTACATTGTGCCGAGTCACCAGCCGGTGACTCGGTTCACAGGGAAGTTGTAGCGCGTATGACAACACATCACCGTCAGTTCGGCCGTGCGGGCTTCGGCGTCACCGCTTTCGGCGCCGTCGCCGCCAGCATCGTGCTGGCCGCCCCGCAGGCATCCGCCTGGGTCGGCAACGTCACCGTGGCGGGCAGCGACCACAAGGTCGGCTGCAGCTACAAGCTGACCGCCAGCGTCGAGGTCGACCGGCTGACCTCGGTGAAGTTCACCGACAACGGTGTCGACATCGCCACGGTGTCGCCGTCGCTGCTCTCGGGCACGGTGAGCACCACCTGGAAGCCCACCACGGCGGGTCAGCACAAGCTCGAGGCGCGTCAGCTGCTGATCAGCGACTCGATCACGGTCACCGTGGCCGAGGCGCCCGCGACCGGCAGCGCGGGCTGCGGCGGCGGCCTGGCGGATCTGTTCCCGAGCCTGTCGGCCGGCTGATCCCGCTCCGAACGACGACACCGCCCCGACCTCGCTACCGAGGGTTGGGGCGGTGTCGTCGTTTCAGCGCCAGGTCAGCGTCATGCCCCGGGTGGCCAGCCAGGCCTCGAGCGAGTGCCCGTGCGCGGCCATCCCGTCGATCGCCGCGGTCGCGTGCTCGATCGTGGCCTGGCAGTCCGCCGCGCCGAGCAGGCCGTCGGCGTGCGCGGCCAGCAGTTCGTCGATGTCGACCAGTTCGACCTCCCGGCCGGTGCGCACCAGCAGATCCAGGTAGTGGTCGACCGACTTCCACAGCGTGGCCGATTCCCTGGTGAACGACCCGACGTCGACGTAGACGTCCTGCCAGCGCTCCACACCCGGGTTGTGGTGGAACTTCGTCGCCCGCAGCGACAGCTCGGGCAGCACCCACGACTCCAGGTAGTGGAAGTTCGGATGGTCGGAGTGCCTGCCCATGTAGAGGCCCCACGGTTCTTCCCGGTAGACCTCCACCGGCCGGACGAATCCCTTCGGATCGGTGTTCGTCCGCGCCGCGACATCGAAGTATTCGATCTTGGGCGGGTGCACGTGCACGGTGGATGCCTGCGTCATGACCGGAAAATCTACCGGTGACCGGCCCGCCGCGCTCACATCCAGGTCAGGGTGATCTCCCGCGAGCGCAGCCACTGCTCGACGTCGTGGTCGTTGGCGGCGAGGCCGTCGAGGACGGCCGCGGCCCGTTCGAAGGCGCGATCGGCCTGCGCGGTGTCGACGTGGCCGGCGGCGTGCGCGGCCAGCAGCTCGCTCGCGCCGTGCAGGGTGGCCGACCGGCCGCGGCGCACGGCGATATCGAGGAAATAGTCGGTGGCCTTCCAGCGCTTGGGGCCGACCTGGACGAATTCGACGATGTCGAGGACGTAGTCGTGGCTGCGGTGGTGGCCGGGGCGGTCGTGCTCGATGGTGGCGCGCACGGCGGGTCCCGGCAGCAGCCAGGACTCCTCGTAGCGGCCACGCGGCCGCTCGACGGTGCGGGCGAGGTACACGCCCCACGGCTGCACCTCGTACCGGTCGACGGGCCGGATGTAGCCCTTGGCGTCGGTGCTGGTGAGTTCGGCCACGTCGAAGAACTCGATCCGGGGGCGACCCGGCGGCGGCGTGGTGGGCGTCGGTACCGGGGGCGGCTGCGGGCCGCGGATCTCCCGTGCGAAGTATCCCGCGAATCCGGTGACCGCCGGAGCCGCGACGAGCAGAGGAAGCAGTGCGCTCATGGCCTTGTCCTTCACCACGTGCCGATGATCAGCTCAGGGTACGCCCGGATGCGCGTCGCGCACCCTGTCTGCTGGACCACAGCGCTGTGAATACCCTTGGGACATGGGACTTTTCGGACATCACGCCGGTATGCTCCGAAGTAGCCGGGCCGTGGCCGGGCGATCGCGGGCACCGGCCCGACCAGGCGATGTGGTCGCGGGCGTGTGGTCGCCACGATGCTGCGGTGCGCCGAGTGGCGCGGCGTTCGCGCAGGTGAGCGGATTTCTCGATGAGCAGAAGTTCATCCGAACGACACCGGGGCGGCGGGCGCCGCCTCGGCGTGGCGCGGGTGTGTCGCCGGATCGGCGCCGGTGAGCGGGCTGTCCGCGCGACTTGTCGGTGGTCGGGCCTAACCTGGTGGACATGGCATTCGCAACCGAGATCCCGACGGAAGGGTACGAGGAGCGGGGGCACCCGCTGGCTCATTCCGAGCACCGCCCCGTCGGCACCATCGAGCGTGCGGGCGGGCAGTTCGAGGTGGTCAGCGAGCACCGGCCCGCCGGCGACCAGCCCGCCGCCATCGCCGAGCTGGAGCGGCGGATCACCGCGGGGGAGAAGGACGTCGTCCTGCTCGGTGCCACCGGCACCGGTAAATCGGCGACCACCGCGTGGCTGATCGAGAAGCTGCAGCGGCCCACGCTGGTGATGGCGCCCAACAAGACCCTCGCCGCGCAGCTGGCCAACGAGCTGCGGGAGATGTTGCCGCACAACGCGGTCGAGTACTTCGTCTCTTACTACGACTACTACCAGCCCGAGGCGTACATCGCCCAGACCGACACCTACATCGAGAAGGACAGCTCGATCAACGACGATGTCGAGCGCCTGCGGCACTCGGCGACCTCGAGCCTGCTCTCGCGGCGCGACGTGGTCGTGGTCGCCTCGGTGTCGTGCATCTACGGCCTCGGTACCCCGCAGTCCTACCTGGACCGCTCGGTGCAGCTCGAGGTCGGTACCGAGATCGACCGCGACGCGCTGCTGCGCCTGCTCGTCGACGTGCAGTACACCCGCAACGACATGGCGTTCACCCGCGGCTCGTTCCGGGTGCGCGGCGACACCGTCGAGATCATCCCGTCCTACGAGGAGCTGGCGGTCCGCATCGAGTTCTTCGGTGACGAGATCGAGGCGCTGTACTACCTGCACCCGCTCACCGGTGATGTGGTGCGCCAGGTCGACTCGCTGCGCATCTTCCCCGCCACCCACTACGTCGCCGGGCCGGAGCGGATGGAGCGCGCGGTCGCCGACATCGAGGCCGAATTGGCCGAGCGGCTGGCCGAATTGGAGAAGCAGGGCAAGCTGCTCGAGGCGCAGCGGTTGCGCATGCGCACCGAGTACGACCTCGAGATGATCCGCCAGGTCGGGTTCTGTTCGGGCATCGAGAACTACTCGCGTCACATCGACGGCCGCCCGGCCGGGTCGGCGCCCGCCACCCTGCTGGACTACTTCCCCGACGACTTCCTGCTCGTCATCGACGAGTCGCATGTCACGGTGCCGCAGATCGGCGGCATGTTCGAAGGTGACATGTCGCGCAAGCGCAACCTGGTCGAGTTCGGTTTCCGGCTGCCGTCCGCGGTCGACAACCGCCCGCTCACCTGGGAGGAGTTCGCCGACCGGATCGGTCAGGCGGTGTACCTGTCGGCGACACCGGGTCCCTACGAGCTGGGGCAGGTGGGTGGCGAGGTCGTCGAGCAGGTCATCCGCCCGACCGGCCTCGTCGACCCGCAGGTGGTCGTGAAGCCGACCAAGGGCCAGATCGACGATCTGGTGCACGAGATCCGTCAGCGCACCGAGCGCGACGAACGCGTGCTGGTCACCACCCTCACCAAGAAGATGGCCGAGGATCTCACCGACTACCTGCTCGGTCTCGGCGTGCGGGTGCGCTACCTGCACTCCGAGATCGACACCCTGCGCCGGGTGGAGCTGCTGCGGCAGCTGCGCCTGGGCGAGTACGACGTGCTGGTCGGCATCAACCTGCTGCGCGAGGGTCTCGACCTGCCCGAGGTGTCGCTGGTGGCGATTCTCGACGCCGACAAGGAGGGCTTCCTGCGGTCGAGCACCAGCCTCATCCAGACCATCGGCCGCGCGGCGCGCAACGTGTCCGGCGAAGTGCACATGTACGCGGACAAGATCACCGATTCGATGCGGCACGCGATCGACGAGACCGATCGCCGCCGCGCCAAGCAGGTCGCCTACAACGCGGCCAACGGCATCGATCCGCAGCCACTGCGCAAGAAGATCGCCGACATCCTGGATCAGGTGTACCTGGAGGCCGACGACGAGGTCGCCGTCGGCGGTTCGGGCCGCAATGTCAGCCGCGGCAGGCGCGCCCAGGGTGAGCCGGGCCGCGCGGTGAGCGCGGGCATCTACGCCGAACGCGATGTGAAGTCCATGCCGCGCGCCGAGCTGGCGGATCTGGTCGCCTCCCTCACCGACCAGATGATGAACGCCGCCCGCGAGCTCCAGTTCGAGCTGGCGGGGCGGCTGCGCGACGAGATCGCCGATCTGAAGAAGGAACTCCGCGGCATGGACGCCGCGGGCCTGAGCTGAGCATGCCGCCCGGCCAGGTCCCGCGGCGCGGGCCGCTACGCGGATTCCGCCATCCAGGCGGCGATCCGGCGGTCGGCTTCCTCACGCGACATCTCCTCGACCCGGGTGAGCACCGCCCAGCGGTGGCCGAACGGGTCGATGACCACACCGAAGCGCTCGCCGTTGACGAAGGTCTGCGGCTCCTCGGCGGTGCGGGCACCGTGGGCGACCGCGCGGGCGACCACGGCGTCGACGTCGGGGCAGTAGTGCACGATCGAGGTGTGTACCCAGTCCAGCGGTGCGCGCACGTTGTTGTCGGGGATGGGCATGCCGAGCTGCAGGGTCGAATCGCCGATCAGCAGCTCGGCGTGGGCGGCCTGCCCGTCGGGCAGATCGGCCCGGCTGAGCAGCTTCGCGCCGAACACCTCGGTGTAGAAGTCGATGGCCGCGTTGGCGTCCGGTACGGCCAGGAAACAGGTGATGGAGTGGTAGCCCTCCGGAATGGGCGCAACGGGATTGGTCATGTCCTCGATCCTGGTCGAGCGGCGTCGGCCGATCTTGTAAGAAAGCGACAGATCCGATGACGGCACCCGATCCGGCCGAGACGAAGGGCATTCTGCATCCGGGGGAGCAGGCCCGGCATCGCTCGCTGGACCGGCTGGCGGTCGGCCCAGCGCTGGCCGAGTTCGCCGATCGGTACTGGGTCGTGCGCTGGGATCTGCGGGGAAAACCGGCCTATCGCGCCGAGGTGCTGTCGTTCCCGTGTGTGAATGTCACCTTCGAGCGCAGCAGCTTGCGCACCGGCGGATTCGTCAACGGGGTGAGTACCACGAAATACGTGCGTGAGCTCGACGGCGAGGGCGAGACGTTCGGTCTCCGGTTCCGGCCAGGTGGGTTCGGCGCCTTCACCGGCGGGGATGTCGGTGCGCTGCGCGATGATTCGGCTCCGCTGGCCGAGGTGCTGCCCGCCGCCGCCGGCCTGGCCGACCGGGTGCTGGCCGAGCCGTCCGACGCGGCGCGGGTGTCGATCGTCGAGGATTTCTTCGCCGGGCGGGGTCGCGCGGACGATCCGCACTACGCGCTGGTGTCGCGCATCGTCACCGCGATGGCGGCCGATCCCGTGCTCACCCGGGTCGACCAGGTGACCGAACGCTTCGCGGTGCCGATCCGGACGTTGCAGCGGTTGTTCCGCCGCTATGTCGGGGCCGGGCCGAAATGGGTGCTGTGCCGATTCCGGTTGCAGGATGCCGCCGATCTGCTGGCGCGCGGTGACAAGCCGGATCTGGCGACGCTGGCCGCCGACCTCGGCTATTTCGATCAGGCACATTTCAGTAGGGAATTCACCGCCGAGATCGGGATGTCGCCGTGGGAATACGCGCGTAAAGCGCAGGCGAGCGCGGCGAGCGCACCGCGCTGACAGGTGTCGAGACCCCAGAATTCGGGTATGTGAAATATCGTTGTTTCGGCTGGGAACGGTGCTGTCCATCGATAGTCTCACCGCATTCGCGGCGATCGCTGCCGCGGGAGAGTGAGGACATCAACGGTGACAACAACTTTGCGCCGGACCACCCGGCTCGGTCTGGCCGGCTCCGGCATCGCCACGGCCCTGGCCACGGCCGCGCTGATCGCGCCGTTCGCGCACGCCGACTCGACCCAGCACGTCGCGGTCGCGGGCTCCGATCACACAGCCGGCTGCTCGTACACGGTCACCGCGGTCGGTGTCGTCGGGTACAGCAGCAGTGACTCCGGCGCCGACGTGACCTTCTACGACAACGGCGCGGTGATCGGCACCGTCGCGGTGCCCGCCATCGGCGCCACCACCACGACCTGGCGACCCGCCGCCGCCGGAACGCACGAAGTGACGGCGAAAGTCGCCGGGATCAGCACCCGGTGGATCGTCCCCGTCACGGTGACGGTCGCGCCGTCCACCGGTACCGGAAGCGCCGCCTGCGGGCTGCCCAGCTTTTCCGGCTGATGTGAGCAAAGTCCCAGCCGCGCAGGCGCGTTGATTGTGTTGTGATAGGCCACAGTTTTCCCGAGTCGCGGTCTGATCGCCGCAGGTGACTCTTCGCCACTGTCGCGAAGGCCACCGGCACGGCGCCCACCGGCGCCAACACTCCCGATGTGATCTGTTGCGATTTGTCGATAAATCGGCCTGTTTTGGCGTTAGGGTCGACCCAATTGCCGCGCTGACGCTCGATTCCCGGGTTGATCGGTGCTCGGCACCGACCAAGTTGGAGGAGAGATGACCGCCTACCGGACCATTGTCGTCGGTACTGATGGCTCGGATTCGTCGTACGTCGCCGTGGAGAAGGCCGCAGCGCTCGCCGGCGACGCGGACGCGACTCTCGTGCTGGCCTGTGCCTACTTCCCGACCGACGATCGCGACGTCGCCGCCGCGGCCGACGTGCTCAAGGACGAGGCCTACCAGGTGCGTGGCTCGGCGCCGACCAACGAGATCCTGCACGTAGCCCGGGAGAAGGCGGTGGCCGCCGGCGCGAAGAACATCGTCGAGCGCGCCATCGTCGGCGAGCCGGTCGATTCGCTGCTCGACCTGGTCAACGAGACCAAGGCCGATCTGCTGGTCGTCGGTAACCGGGGCCTGAACACCCTGGCCGGCCGCCTGCTCGGCTCGGTGCCCTCGGACGTGGCGCGCAAGTCGCGCTCGGACGTGCTGATCGTGCACACCGTTCGCTAGTCCTGCTCGATCCCGCACTCGGGGGCGCTGCTTCGGCAGCGCCCCCGAGTGTTTTCCGGCGTCAGCGCTGGACCGGCTCCTGCCTTGTGCCGCCGCGCAATCCGATCGACATGATGTCGGACGGCTCGTCGAGTTCGATGCGATGCCAGTGGTGCCGCGGCACCAGGAACGCGGTGCCCGCCGTCAGCCGGACAAAGGTCTCCGGTGCGCCCGGTTCCGCGGGGCGCAGATACAGGCGCAGCGCGCCGCGCAGACAGCACACCGCCTCGTCACCGGCGGGATGCATCTCCCAGTGGTCGGCATGGACGTCGGCGTCGGACTCGACGTGGAAGGCGGCCAGCTGCCAGCCGCCGTCGTCGGCGGCCATCCGGCGCTCGCCCGATTCGACGGTGCCCTCGGGCCGGAACCGCAGGGCGCGCTCGAACAGATCGATGGGGGACATCGGGATTCCTTTCACTGTGCTGCCGCGGGAAGGTCCTCGCGGACAGGGGTTTTCGTGCGGGCGGAGCCGGGGAGAACGAACGCGGCGATCGCCGCCGCCACGACGAACAGCAGGGCGCCGATCCCGAGCGCGAAGGCGTAGCCGCTGGTGAGTGCCGCCGGATCGGTGCCCGCGCCGGACCGGGTGGCGGCGACGGTCGCGAGCGCCGCGACGCCGACGCTGCCGCCGAGCTGGCGGGCGCTGTTGAACACGCCGGAGGCCATCCCGGCCTCGCCCGGCGCGACGGCGGTGACGGCGGCCGCGGCGACCGGCGCCAGGCACAGGCCGAGCCCGAAACCGCCGATGATCGAGGGGCCGAGGACATCGGCGAGGAAACCGCCGTCGGGACTGATCGACGCGAACCAGCCGATCCCCGTCGCGGTCAGCAGCGCGCCGCCGATCAGGAGCGGGCGCGGGGATCGATGGGTCCCGATCCGGGTCGCGACCACCGTGCCGGCGATGACGCACAGCGAGAACGGGACGAAGGCCGCGCCGGTGGCGCCCGCGCTCAGGCCCAGGACGCGCTGCATGTACAGCGACACCAGGTAGAACGCCGAGAACTGACCCGCGGCCGCGCACAGGACGAACAGGTTGCCGCCGAGCACCCAGCGGTTGCGTAGCAGCCCGAGCCGCAACAGCGGGTGGTGAGCTCGGCGTTCCACGATCGCGAACCCGAGCAGCAGGGTCGCGGCCACCGCCAGCGTCGCGCCGGTTTCGGCGGAGATCCATCCGTGCCGATCGGTGCGGACGATCCCGGTGATCAGCAAGCCGACGCCGCCGGTCGCCAGCACCGCGCCGGCGAGGTCGAGCCGGCCTGCCCCGCTCGACGGCCGGTCGGCGGGCACACCGGCGGCCGTGGCCAGCAGTGCGATCGCGACGATCGGCAGGTTGATCAGCATCACCCAGCGCCAGTCGGCGTACTCGGTGAGCAGGCCGCCGACGAGCACGCCCAGTGCCCCGCCCGCCGCATTGACCCCGCCCCACACGCCGAGCGCCCGGATTCGCGCGGGTCCTTCGGGAAACGCCGTGGTGAGGGTCGCCAGGGCCGCCGGCGCCACCGCGGCGGCGGCGATGCCCTGCGCGGCACGCGCGGCCACCAGCTGCCACGGCGCCTGTGCGAGTCCGCCGGCCAACGAGGCGATCCCGAAGGCGATCAGCCCGACGGTGAACAACCTGCGTCGGCCGTACAGATCGCACGCGGTGCCGCCGAGCAGGAGGAATCCGCCGAAGGTCAACGCGTACATGTGCACCACCCAGGCCAGATCCAGCGGCGCGAAGCCGAGCGTGTCCCCGATGGCGGGCAGCGCGACGTTCACCACGGCCATATCGAGGGCGACCATGAACTGCGCGACACCCACGGCGGTGAGCACGGCGCGAGGATGCGGCGGCGAGGAGTTTTTATACATGTATAAAAACTAACCGCAGCCGCGGCCCCGTGTCCATACCCACGCCGCCGGATGGGTCAAGATGGACCCATGCCGACTCCGTCCTCGCAGCCAGCGCGCACCGGCAGGCCCGCGCGGCTGTCCCGCGCCGACATCGTCGCCGCCGCGCACGCGGTGATCGAGGCCGACGGCGTCGAGAAACTGACCATGCGCAGGCTCGCCGGTGCGCTGGAGTGCACCCCGATGGCCCTGTACCACCACGTCCGCGACAAGGACGACCTGCTGCGGCTGCTCCTCGACGACTACGCCGACGGCATCGTCTGGCCCGCGCTGCCCGACGATCCCCGGCAGCGAATCCTGGTCGCCGCCACCGCGATGCACGACGCGCTCGCGGCGCACGCGTGGATCGTGGAGGTGCTGGTGAACGGCGATCTGTTCGGCCGTTCGGCGCTGTGGGTGCCCGAGACCATCATCGACGCCGCCGTCGCCGCGGGACTGGGCATCGAGCGCGCGGTGGCCGCGTACCGCGCCATCTGGCACTACACCGCGGGCGATCTGATCGTCACCGGCCGCTCGGCTCGCCGTGCCGCGCAGGGCACCACCTATCGCGCCGAGGTCTTCGCGAACCTGGACCCCGACGCGATGCCGCGGCTGGCCGAAGTCGGTTCCCGCTGGACCGAATTCGACGCCGTGAGCACGTATGCGACCGGCCTGGACGCGCTGGTCACCGGCCTGCTGGCCGACCCGGGCCGGGCCTGAAGATGCGCCGGGGCGGCCTGGCGCCGATGACGCCCGGCAGGCCGAAGGGCGGTCCGCCTAGCCGAGCGCGGACAGCACCTCGGGCAGGTCCTCGGTGTGCACGACGGCCAGGCGCTGGGTCGCACGGGTCAGGGCGACGTAGAGGTCGTTGAGGCCGCGCGGTGATTCGTCCAGGATCGCCTGGGGCTCCACCAGGTACACGCGGTCGAACTCGAGGCCCTTGGCGTCGTGCACGGTCAGGACCTGCACCGATTCCCCGGCCAGCGGGGACAGTTCGGGGACGAGCGCGGCGGGCGCGAGGATCGCGCTGGTGCCCGGACCGTGCTCGGCCTCGAGCAGACGCGCCAGTTCGCCTGCCACCTCGGCGGGCCGAACCCGGTGCGCGCGGGGCGGATTGCCGGTCTCGCGGACCGAACGCGGCACCTGGACCCCGGGGTCGATGGCGGCCAGCACGTCGGCGGCGACGGCCATGATCTCGGCGGGGGTGCGGTAGTTGACGGTCAGCTCGGTGAGCTTCCAGCGTTGCGCCACATAGGGTTCCAGCACCCGCTGCCAGGACGACGCGCCCGCCGGGTCGCCGGTCTGGGCGACATCGCCGACCACCGTGATCCACCGGTTCGGGATGCGCCGCATCACCATGCGCCAGGCCATCTGCGACAGCTCCTGCGCCTCGTCGACGATCACGTGCCCGTAGGTCCAGGTGCGGTCGCCCGCGGCGCGTTCGGCGGTGGTCTGCCGGTTGCCGAATTCCTGGCGCTGGGCCAGCTGGGAGGCGTCGATGAGGTCGTAGGCCATGAGGATCTCGGGGTCGAGTTCGTCCTCGATGTCCTGGGGTGCGGAGCCGGTGAGGATGTCGAGGGCGTCCTGCGCCTCGGCCAGCTGGGCGCGCCAGCGGCGACGGGCGCGTTCGCGCTCCTCGGTGTCGTCCACGCCGAGCAGCTCGGCCAGTTCGTCGAGCAGCGGCGCGTCGGCGGCGCCGAACATGCCGTCGTCGGTGCGGACCAGCTCGGCCCGGTCCTCGGCGCTGAGGGTCTTGGCGGCGCGATCGAGCCGGGCCGGGTCGGCCAGCAGGTCGGCCAGCACCTCCTGGGGGGACAGGATCGGCCACAGCGCGCTGATCGCGGCCTGGACCTGCGGGTCGGACCGCATCTCGTCGCCGATCTCGGTGAGGTCGGCCGAGCTGAGCAGGCTGGTCCCGCCGGACAGGTCGGCGCCCATGGTCGCGGCCAGCTGGTCGGTGAGCGCGTCGATCACCGAGGACGCGAAGATCGGCCTGGCCAGGTTGTGCGGGCGGCGCGAGGACCTGGCCCGGCCACGGGCCTTGGTCGCGATCTTGCGATCCAGCGTCACCGGGTAGCCGTCGAAGGTGAGCCGCACCGGCTCGCCGGGCACCTCCTGGCGGTCGCGGACCGCCTGCTTGAGCACCTCGAGCATGTCGAGGGAGCCCTTGATCTCGCCGGCGCGCAGCGTGTCCTCGCGCACGGCCTTCACCCCCGGATACAGATCGCCGATGGTGGACAGCAGCACGCCGGTCTCACCGAGCGAGGGCAGCACCTGACCGATGTAGTCGAGGAAGGTGGCGTTCGGGCCGATGATCAGCACGCCGCTCTTGGCCAGCTGCTGGCGGTAGGTGTAGAGCAGGTAGGCGGCGCGGTGCAGCGCGACCGCGGTCTTGCCGGTGCCCGGCCCGCCCTGGACCACCAGCACGCTCTTGTGCTCGGAGCGGATGATCGCGTCCTGCTCGCTCTGGATGGTCTCGACGATGTCGTTCATGTGCCCGGTGCGCGCGGCGTTGAGCGCCGACAGCAGTGCGCTCTCGCCGCCGACGCCGTCGTCGGTGCCGACCGCGCCGTCGCGCTCGGCGGCGCGCAGGTCCAGGTACTCGTCGGTGATGGCGGTGACCGCGCGGTTGCGCGAGCGGATGTGCCTGCGCCGGACCACGTCCTCGGGGTTGGCGGTGGTCGCCAGGTAGAACGGGCGGGCCAGCGGCGCGCGCCAGTCCAGCAGCAGCGGCTCGTAGTCGTTGTCCTCGTCGAGGATGCCGAGCCTGCCGATGTAGCGGGCCTCGGGCTCGTCGCCGTCCAGGTCGATCCGGCCGAAGCACAGACCGTGCTCGGCGGCGTCGTATTTGGCCAGGTCCTCGCTGTAGAGCTGGGTGAACGACTCGCGCTCACTGCGCGCCTGGGGGGTGCCGCCGGTCTCCAGCAGCACGGTCTTCAGCCGGTTCTGCGCGTAGTCGCGCATGCCGTCGAGCCGGTCGTAGAGCACCGAGAGGTACTGCTGTTCCGCGGCGCGATCATCGGCGAGGCGGTCGGGCAAAACAGGACTCCTTTGTCACCGGCGAGAACAGAGTTGTCGAGTCTACTCGGCGAACAGATCGTCACCGACGATCGGCGTGAAGTGCTCGACCACGGGAAACGGGTCGTAGAAGTGGTGCAACAGTGCCCGCCAGCGCTGGTATTCCGGCGATCCGCGGAAACCCTCGGTGTGGTCGGTCAGCCGCTCCCAGCGCACCAGCAGCAGGTAGCTGTCGGGCCGTTCGACGCACCGCGACAGCGACAGCCCGCCGAACCCGG
The DNA here is from genome assembly GCF_042888005.1 of Nocardia sp. NPDC003269. Lineage (NCBI taxonomy): Bacteria > Bacillati > Actinomycetota > Actinomycetes > Mycobacteriales > Nocardiaceae > Nocardia > Nocardia sp. NPDC003269. The sequence continues at coordinate 111,236 of NZ_JBIAPA010000006.1, read as the reverse complement.
GCATCGACTCGATGATCGGGGCGGCCTCGGTGAACGCGGCCTCGAACTCCGCGGCGAGACCGGGGCGAACGGGCAGCACCGCTTGTTCGATGATCACGCCGACCAGTCTGTCAGGACGCGTGGGTGTTGTTCGATCGACGATTCTGACCGAGACCGAGCTCACGATGACCCGACGGCTTGTCGCGGTACATCGCCAGGTCGGCGTCGTGCAGGACCGCCTCGGGGGTGCGGTGTTCGTGCGGCCCGAGCTCGGTGATGCCGATCGAGGCGCTCACCTCCAGCCGGTGCCCGCGGGCGATGATCGGCTCGCCCATCGTGGTCCGCAGCCGCTCGATCAGACCGGGCAGATCGGCGCGGTCCGGATGCCCGGACAGCAGGACCAGGAACTCGTCGCCGCCGAGCCTGCCGACCAGGTCCTCGGCGCGCAGCGCGCGCTGCAGGCGCTGGGCGACGATCTGCAGCACCGTGTCGCCGATCGCGTGGCCGAGGGTGTCGTTGATCGCCTTGAAGCCGTCGAGGTCGATGAACAGCACGGTGGTGACGAGGCTGCCGTCCTCGTCGGCCAGCGCGGCCGCGAGCTGGGACAGGATCAGCGAGCGGTTGGCCAGCCCGGTCAGCGCGTCGTGGGTGGCCTGGTACTCGAGCTGGCGCCTGCTGGCCCGGAACTCGGTGATGTCGGCGAAGGAGGACACGCCGGAGGAGTGCGGGGTGTCGGGGTTGAGCAGCCGGCAGTTGCACGACAGCCACACCTGCTGCCCGTCGGTGCGCTCCACGCCGAAGATGAACTGGGTGACGGCCTCGCCGGTCGCCAGGGTGTGCGCCATCGGATGCCGGGCCGTGGACATCGGCTGCCCGTTGCGGTCGATCAGGGCGAGCGGCAGTTCGTCGATGACGTGCCCGATCACCGGCGTGGCGTCGTCGATGCCGAGGATCCGCCTGCCCGCCGGATTGATCGACTCGACGCGGCCGCGTGGATCGACGACGAGCACGCCCTCCTCCAGCTGCGAGACCACCGTCGTGAAATGCGCCTCTGCCCGGCGCGCCGAGGCCTCCGCGGCCCGCTGCGCGGTCAGGTCGTGCACGACCACCTGGTAGGCGAGTGCGTCTTGCCACGCTGTGAGAACCGACACGGTCTGCACCGGCACCGTGCGGCCGTCGAAGCGCACCAGATCCATCTCGGTCGGCGGGGAGGCGGCACCCTCGGCGGTCAGCTGGGCGATCCGGTCCAGCATGGCGGGAATCGACTCGGGGTGGACGAACCGGGTGATGGGCTGTCCGAGCAGGTCATCGGGGGTTTCCGCGCCGAGCAGCCGGACCATCGCGGGGTTGGCGAACACGACGGTGCCCGCCTCGTGCACGCAGATCGCGTCGGGCGTGTGTTCGACGAGCGAGCGGTACCGCTGGGCGAGCTGTTCGGCGCTCGCCGAGTCCGTATTGGTTTCTCCCACTGCGATACCCCCGATCTCGACCTGGTCTGGCGACGGCGAACAGGACTATTGTGGTGACCCTCGATCAGATCCGCGAGGAGCGATGTGAAACCGGACATGCGTCCTGGCGGCATGGTCCACCGTCCCGATTCTATGTCGATCGCGGGGATCGGTGTTGTCTCCGCCTTCGGCTGGGGCCGTGAAGCGCTGTGGCAGGGGGTCCTGGGCGGCAAGCCGTCGGCCCGGCTCTACCCCGGGTACGGCCCCGAACGGGACCAGCACGCCTGGGTCGGCCGGATCCCCGACGGCGGTGATCTCGCACACGGTGCGGGCCTGTTCGGGCGCGCCGTGCACGCGGCGGCCGCCGAAGCCGTCGCCGACGCGCGGGCGCGCGGCTGGCGCGCGGCCGGGCGGACCGTCGGTCTCGTGCACGGGTTCACCCTGGGTGACGTCGCGGACTGGCGTGAGTTCTACCTGACCGACCACGGGCACCGGCGATCCCGCGACTATCTGCGGATGCTGCCGTCGACCCCCATCTCGGTGATCATGCAGGAATTCGGCTTCCACGGGCCCGCGATGAATGTCTCGGCGGCCTGCAGCACCGGGTCCGCGGCCCTGCTCACCGCGAAGATGTGGCGCGAGGCCGGCCTGGTCGACGACGTGCTGTGCGTCGCCACCGACGTCTCCGCGACGCCGGAGATGCTCGAACACTTCGTCCGGCTCGGCGCCGCGGTCGGTGCCGCCGACCCGTTCACCGCGTGCAGGCCGTTGCAGGAGGGCTCGCTCGGTTTCACGATGGCCGAGGCTTCGGTGGCGATGCTGCTCACCGACGCCGTCGACAGCCCGTACGCCCGGGTCCTCGGCGGCGCGATGACCAACGACGCGTTCCACGTCGTCTCCGTCGACCCCGACCACACCCAGCTGATCGGCTGCACCGAGCGCGCGCTGGCCGTGTCCGGGATCGCGGCGGCCGATGTGGACTACGTCAACGTCCACGGCACCGGCACCGGCCAGTGCGACGCCGCCGAACGCGACGTGCTGACCACCGTGTTCGCCGACCGCCCCGCGATCACCGCGCTCAAGCCGCTCACCGGGCACTGCCAGGGCGCGGCCGCGGCCGTCGAGGTCGCCACCATCGCGCTGTCCTACGACCGCGGCATCGCCGCCTCGGCACCGATCGTGGCGCCCGCGCACCCGCGGCTGCTGGACGGCCCGGCCCCGATGACCGGCGGTCCGACGGTGAAACTGTCGATGGGAATGGGCGGCAACAACGCCGCCGTCGTCCTCGGGCCAGCCTGAGCGGTCAGTCGCCCTCGCCCGCGTCCGGGCCGCCGGCCAGCGCGTAGCCGCCGGTGGTCGGCGAGTCCTGTGGCAGCGGGACCGCCCAGCGCAGCTGGGTGCCCGGCATCTCGGGGTGGTTGCCGTCGTCGTCGGGGCGCTGCGCGGGCCCGATGTCGAAGTGCCCGCTCGCCTCCTGCGCGCGCTGCTCCAGATTGCGCAGCCCACTGCGGATGACGTGGTTGGGGATGCCCCAGCCGTTGTCGGTGACGGTGATCGTCAGGTCGTCGGCCACGTCGATGACGATCGCGACGGTATCGGCGCCGGAGTGGCGCACCGCGTTGCTCACCGCCTCGCGCACCACCGCCTCGGCGTGATCGGCCAGCTGCGGGTCCAGCACCGACAGCGGTCCCGACACCTGGATGGTGGCCCGCAACGCGATGTCGGCGGTCTGGCGCCGGATCGCCACCTCGAGCCGCTGCTGGAGTCCGGCGCTGTGGTCGGGGCCGCTGGCGTGCAGGTCGAAGATGGAGGTCCTGATCTCCTGCACGACCTCCTGCAGGTCCATGATCACCGTCGAGAGTCGTTGCCGCACTTCGGGAACCACGGCTTTGGGCAGGGTGGCCTGCACGGTCAGGCCGATGGCGAACAGCCGCTGGATCACGTGGTCGTGCAGGTCGCGGGCGATGCGGTCGCGGTCGGCGACGATGTCGAGTTCGCGCATCCGCCGTTGCGCGTCGGCCAGCCGGACCGCCAGCGCGGCCTGATCGCAGAAGGCCGCCGTCAGTTCCAGCATCTCGTCCGAATACGGGGCGAAACCGGGCGGCCGGATCGTCACCAGCACGCCGAGGGTGGCATCGGGCGTGCACAGCGGCAGGACGAGCGCCGGTCCGGCGCCGGGCAATTCGGCACCGGGGAACTCGACGCCGAGCGGCACCGTCGAGACGTCGTCGAAGCGCAGCGGAGTGCGCCTGCTGAACGCGTCCCCCAGGGCGGTGCCCGCGATCGGGACGGTCTGCCAGTCCTGGCCCGCGTCGGGACCGGTCCACTGGGTGATCACCAGTTCCGAGATCTCGCCGGGCAATTCGTCCGGTACCGGCACCGAGGCCAGGAACGCCTGATGCGATCCGGTGAGCCCGCGGGCGTGGTCGACGACATGGGCGAGCACCCGGTCCGATTCCGTGCCGGCGAGGAACTCCGTGGCGATGTCGCGGGTCGCCTCGATCCAGGCCTGGCGGGTCCGCGCCTGTTCGTAGAGGCGCGCGTTGTCGACCGCGATCCCCGCCGCGGCCGCCAGCGCCAGCACCAGGACCTCGTCCTCCTCGGTGAACGGCTGGCCGTCGGACTTCTCGGTCAGATAGAGACTGCCGAAGACCTCGTCCCGAATGCGCACCGGCACACCGAGAAACGTGTGCATCGGCGGGTGTCCCGCCGGAAAGCCGATCGAGGAGGAATGCTCGGTGAGATCGTCCAGGCGCAGCGGCGCCTTCTGCGCGAACACCGCGCCGAGCACGCCGTGGCCCGCGGGCAACCGCCCGATCCGGTTGCGGATCTGGTCCGGCATGCCCTCGTCGATGAACTGCGAGACCTGCTGATCGTGGCCGCGGACCGCGAGCGCGCCGTATCGGGCGTCGACCAGGTTCATCGCGGTGCGCACGATGGTGCGCAGGGTCTCGTCGAGATCCAGGCCCGCGGTGACGGTCAGCATGGCCTCGACCAGGCCGTCCATCCGGTCGCGTGAACCGATCATCACTTCGACGCGATCGGCCACCTCGCCGAGCAGCGCGCGCAGGCGCTGCTGGGAGACCGTCCGGCCCACCGAATAGCGGCCACCCCGACCGTCATTCGTCATCGCCGTATCCGTTCGCCGCGCCACCCCAACCGTCGAACGCAAAGTCTAGTCCGCAAGGTGGGGACTTTCGGCCCTTCACCGACAAGGGCCCCCATGGTGGCATAGGGCACCGGGAATAGGGATCGAGAAGTGGGGCAAGAGATGAATTCGTTGTCGACTACCCAGCACTGGACGACCGCCGCGGACCCGGAGCTCGCGGTGACCACCTGCGGCGAGGTACCACCCCAGGACGTCACCCGCGCGGTCCGCGCCATCACCCGCGTCATGCGCAGGCATCACCTCGACAGTCCGGCCCGCGTGCGCGTCACCGCGCCGCAGGGCTCCGACGAGCCGACCCTGGTGCAGGCCAACATCCGGACCAACGACACGCTCACCCGCGTGCAGGTCACCGGTCCCGGCGGCTTCGCCGTCACCTTCGCCGCCGAGCGGCTCGATCGTCAGCTGGCCCGGCGTGCGGGCAAGGAGGCGCGTGGCGCGTGGCCGGATCCGGCGCGCCGCCCGCTGGCCCAGATCACCGAGACCCGCCCGATCATCCGGCGCAAGGACTGCGCGCTGATGACCGGCACGCCGCTGGAAGCCAGCACCGTGCTGGACGCGATGGACTACGACGCCTACCTGTTCACCGATGCCCAGACGGGCGAGGACGCGATCGTCACCTGGGCCGATCCGCACGGTGTCAGCCTGGCCAGGCAGCGCCACACGGCCGCGGCGGGGGAGTCGGCCGAGCTGCCGCTGACCGCCAGCGCCATGCCGGTCAGCGTCGTCCAGGACGCCGCGCCGGTCTACGCCGAGGACGAGGCCTCCGACGTGCTGTGCACCGCCGGCCTGCCGTACCTGTTCTTCACCGACAGCCACACCGGCCGCGGCAACCTGCTCTACCGCCGCTACGACGGCGACCTGACGATCGTCGTCCCCTCCTGAGGCGCACGGCTCGCGCCTGATCGCTACGGCTCGCGCAGCTTGGTCGCCAGCACCGCGGCCTGGGTGCGGCGTTCGACGCCGAGCTTGGCCAGCAGGCGCGAGACGTAGTTCTTCACCGTCTTCTCGGCCAGGAACATCCGCGCGGCGATCTGCCGGTTGGTGAGTCCCTCGCCGAGCAGCTCGAGTAATCGGCGCTCCTGTTCGGTGAGCCCGGCCAGCGCGCCGGAGGGCTCGGTGCTGCGACGCAGCCGGGCGCGCAGGGCGTCGGCCGCGCGGGTGTCGAGCAGCGAGTGGCCCGCGCCGACCTGCTTGATCGCGTCGGCCAGCTTCATCCCGTCGATGTTCTTCACCACATAGCCGCTGGCACCGGCCAGGATCGCGTCGAGCATGGCGTGCTCGTCGGAGAACGACGTGAGGATCAGGCAGCGCAGGTCCTCGAACTCGGCGAGCAGGTTGCGGCACAGCTCGATGCCGTTGCCGTCGGGCAGGCGGACATCGAGGACCGCCACATCGGGTCTGGCCTCGCGGATACGCACCATCGCCTCGGCCACGCCACCGGCCTGGCCGATCACCCTGAGTTCTGGATCACCTTCGAGCAGATCGATCAGGCCGCGCCGCACGATCTCGTGGTCGTCGACCAGGAACACCTCGAGCACGCCGGCTCCTTCATCATGTCGATCGCCCCCACCCCTGCCGTCAAACATAATCCGTATGCCGAAATCGTGGGCGCAGACCAGGAACTCGACCACCCCGCCCCGACCCCGAGGCGGGGCGGGCCGCCCGTCGGCCAGGTGCCGTCGCGCAGGCGACGACGGCGCAGGCCACGGTGCCCGACCAGCGGGACAGGAGGGGCCGCGAACTCGAGCGCGCCAGCGCTCCAGCATTTCTGTCGGTGGGGCGGCCTAGCATGGCGAGCGGGGGTTCATGTCCGGTCGGCGGATGACGATGGAGAAGGGATTCACCAGGTGGCGGAACGCCTCACTGTGCGCGGAGCTCGGGAACACAACCTGAAAGGTGTCGACCTCGATCTGCCTCGTGACAGCCTGATCGTGTTCACCGGTCTGTCCGGTTCCGGGAAGTCGAGCCTGGCGTTCGACACGATCTTCGCCGAGGGGCAGCGCCGCTACGTCGAGTCGCTGTCGGCCTACGCGCGCCAGTTCCTCGGGCAGATGGACAAGCCCGATGTCGACTTCATCGAGGGCCTCTCGCCCGCGGTGTCGATCGACCAGAAGTCGACCAACCGCAACCCGCGGTCCACGGTCGGCACCATCACCGAGGTCTACGACTACCTGCGCCTGCTCTACGCGCGCGCGGGCACGCCGCACTGCCCGGTGTGCGGCGAGCTGATCGCCAAGCAGACGCCGCAGCAGATCGTCGACCAGGTGCTGGCGATGGAGGAGGGGCTCAAGTTCCAGGTCCTCGCGCCGGTGGTGCGGACCCGCAAGGGCGAGTTCGTCGACCTGTTCGACCAGCTCAAGACCCAGGGCTACTCACGCGTGCGGGTCGACGGCGTGGTGTATCCGCTCACCGATCCGCCGAAGCTGAAGAAGCAGGAGAAGCACGACGTCGAGGTCGTCATCGACCGGCTCGCGGTGAAGTCCGCGTCCAAGCAGCGGCTCACCGACTCGATCGAGACGGCGCTGCGGCTGGCCGACGGCATCGTGGTGCTCGACTTCGTCGACCGCGACGAACACGCCCACGACCGGGAACGCCGCTTCTCCGAGCGCCTGGCCTGCCCGAACGGCCACGCGCTCGACATCGAGGATCTCGAGCCGCGCTCGTTCTCGTTCAACTCGCCCTACGGCGCCTGCCCCGACTGCACCGGTCTCGGCATCCGCAAGGAGGTCGACCCGGAACTGGTGGTGCCCGATCCGGAGCTGAGCCTGGCCGCCGGTGCCATCGCGCCGTGGTCGCGCGGGCAGACCGCCGAGTACTTCAACCGGCTGCTGTCGGGCCTGGCCGAGTCGATCGGTTTCTCGATGGACACCCCGTGGCAGGACCTGCCGGCCAAGGCCCGCAAGGCGGTGCTCGAGGGCAGTTCCGACCAGGTGCACGTCTCCTACGTCAACCGGTACGGCCGCAAGCGCTCCTACTACGCCGATTTCGAAGGCGTGATGCCGTTCCTGCACCGGCGCATGGACAACACCGAGTCCGAGCAGATGAAGGAGCACTACGACGGCTACATGCGCGACGTGCCGTGCCCGGTGTGCCACGGCGCCCGCCTGCGCCCGGAGATCCTGGCCGTCACGCTGGCCGCCGACGGCGCCGACAAGTCGATCGCCGACGTCAGCGACCTGTCGATCGGCGAGTGCGCGCACTTCCTGAACTCGCTGACGCTGGGGGAGCGCGAGGCCGCGATCGCCGGTCAGGTGCTCAAGGAGATCCAGGCGCGCCTCGGCTTCCTGCTCGACGTCGGCCTGGAGTACCTCACGCTCTCGCGCGCGGCCGCGACCCTGTCCGGCGGTGAGGCGCAGCGTATCCGGCTGGCCACCCAGATCGGGTCCGGCCTGGTCGGCGTGCTCTACGTGCTCGACGAGCCGTCGATCGGCCTGCACCAGCGCGACAACCGCAGGCTCATCGAGACACTGCTGCGCCTGAAGAACCTGGGCAACACCCTGATCGTGGTCGAGCACGACGAGGACACCATCCGCGCCTCGGACTGGGTCGTCGACATCGGCCCGCTGGCCGGCGAGCACGGTGGCCGGGTGGTGCACAGCGGCCCCTACACCGAACTGCTCGCCGAACCCGAATCACTCACCGGCGCTTACCTTTCCGGCCGGGAGCAGATCGAGGTGCCGATGGTGCGCCGACCGATCGACAAGAAGCGCAGGCTGACCGTGGTCGGCGCCACCGAACACAATCTGACCGGCATCGACGTCGCGTTCCCGCTCGGCGTGCTCACCGCGGTCACCGGCGTCTCCGGTTCGGGCAAGTCGACCCTGGTCAACGACATCCTGGCGACGGTGCTGGCGAACAAGCTCAACGGCGCGCGCCAGGTGCCCGGCAGGCACACCAGGATCAACGGCCTGGACCACCTGGACAAGCTGGTGCAGGTCGACCAGTCGCCGATCGGGCGCACGCCGCGCTCGAACCCGGCCACCTACACCGGCGTCTTCGACAAGATCCGCACCCTGTTCGCCTCGACCACCGAGGCCAAGGTCCGCGGGTACCAGCCGGGCCGGTTCTCCTTCAACGTCAAGGGCGGCCGCTGCGAGGCGTGCTCCGGTGACGGCACGCTCAAGATCGAGATGAACTTCCTGCCCGACGTCTACGTCCCGTGCGAGGTGTGCCACGGCGCCCGCTACAACCGCGAGACGCTCGAGGTGCACTACAAGGGCAAGACCATCGCCGAGGTCCTGGACATGCCGATCGACGAGGCCGCGGTGTTCTTCGAGCCGGTCACCTCGATCCACCGGTACCTCAAGACGCTGGTCGAGGTCGGTCTGGGGTATGTGCGGCTCGGCCAGAGCGCGCCGACTCTGTCCGGCGGCGAGGCCCAGCGCGTGAAGCTGGCCGCCGAGCTGCAGAAGCGCTCGACCGGGCGCACCGTCTACATCCTCGACGAGCCGACCACGGGCCTGCACTTCGAGGACATCCGCAAGCTGCTCAAGGTGATCAACGGGCTGGTCGACAAGGGCAACACGGTGATCGTCATCGAGCACAACCTCGATGTCATCAAGACCTCGGACTGGGTCGTCGACATGGGGCCAGAGGGCGGCTCCGGTGGCGGCACCGTGGTCGCGACGGGCACGCCGGAGGACGTGGCCCAGGTGTCGGGCAGCTACACCGGACAGTTCCTCAAGGAGGTGCTGGCGGCACCGGCACCGGCGAAGAAGACAGCGAAGAAGGCAGCCGCGAAGGCGGCTCCCGCCGCGAAGAAAGCGCCTGCTGAGACGGCTGCGGCCAAGCGGCTGGCGCGAAAGGCGGCCGCGCTGCGCTGAGTCCGGATAACCTCGCGCGCGGGGACTTTCCGAAAACGCGACAAAGTGAAACACCTGTGGGTAGCATTCGCCTCACCGTTGCCGGAATACCGGACAGTAACGGTCAGTCGAACCGGCATCCAGTGGTGTCTCGTGCCCGTGGGCGGCGCGATCGCGGGTGTCGTGCAGTACGAAAGGAACGTCCCCATGGATGAAGCCACCACGGCGCTCATCGGCCAGATTCTGTCTTTCCTCAGTGGCGGGTCCTCGCTGGCCTACACGCCCACCAAGCCGACTGCCTGAGTCGGGCGGAATCGAAAGGAACCACTGAGCATGGAAACCGGAAGCGCCGGCCTCGCCAGCATCTTCACCGCTCTCGCCAACGCGATCGCCTCGGGTTCGGCCATCGCCGTGACCCCGGGCACGCCGCCCGCCACGACCCCCACGGTCTGAGAGCGGCCCCGTAAGCCTCTGTAGAAAAAGATCCGCCGGCGCTGGTGCGCCGGCGGATCTTTTCGTCTGTGTGAGCCGGCTCAGTACACCGGCCCGGTGTACTTCTCGCCCGGCCCTGCGCCCGGGGCGTCCGGCACCGAGGAGGCCTCGCGGAACGCGCGCTGCAGCGCCTGCAGGCCGTCGCGGATCGGGCCCGCGTGCGGGCCGAGGTACTCCACCGACGCCGTGACCAGCCCGGCCAGCGCGGTGATCACCCGGCGGGCCTCGTCGAGGTCGACGTGCTCCCCGGAGTGCGGGTCGTCGGCGGCCAACCCCAGCTTCTCCGCGGCCGAACTCATCAGCATCACGGCGGCCCGGCTGATAACTTCGACGGCGGGGATGTCGGCCAGGTCGCGCACGGGGGGATCGAGCTCGTCAGTCATGCCGACAAGGCTATAGCGGCCCCGATGGGGGCTGTCGGTGCCAGGCCGATTCGGCGATAGCCGAATGCGATGCTAGACTTTCCGCTGACGACCGCCCCTGGTTGTGTCATGCAGCTCTGGGGCAGATAAGTGGAGCCCGACTCCCACCGTTGCCGACGAGCAATCGTACTCCGGCAATCGGTCCCGGTCACCCGCCCGATGTGGCGGGTTTCCTGTGTGCTTGCCACGCAGGGGTCGACAGCGAGCTCGCGAGGGCATCGGCTGTGGGCGATCGGTCGACATCGGGCCCCGTCGCGGAGAAATACCGCAGCGGGGCTCTCGTGTTGAAACAGGGGTTGCAGTTATTGCATGCGGTCGTTATGACGACACCGCTTGACCTAGGAGGCCCCATCAGCACTGAGACCCGCATCAACGATCGCATCCGTGTTCCCGAGGTTCGTCTGATCGGACCCGGCGGCGAACAGGTTGGGATCGTGCGTGTTGAAGATGCACTACGCGTCGCGCTCGAAGCCGATCTCGACCTGGTCGAGGTGGCACCCGATGCCCGTCCGCCGGTCTGCAAGATCATGGACTACGGCAAGTTCAAGTACGAGACGGCGCAGAAGGCGCGCGAGTCCCGGAAGAACCAGGTCCAGACCGTGATCAAGGAGCAGAAGCTCCGCCCGAAGATCGACGACCACGACTACGAGACCAAGAAGCGCAACGTCGTTCGCTTCCTCGAGGCCGGGTCCAAGGTCAAGGTCACGATCATGTTCCGTGGTCGTGAGCAGTCGCGACCCGAGCTCGGTTTCCGGTTGCTTCAGCGTCTGGCCTCCGACGTCGCCGAACTCGGTTTCGTCGAGACCTCGGCCAAGCAGGACGGCCGCAACATGACCATGGTCCTCGCTCCCCACAAGGGCGCGAAGACGCGGGTGAAGGCACAGCAGGAATCGGCCCCGGCGCGTCCGTTGCCGACCGGTCCCGCCAGTGCCGAGCCGGCTGCGCTGGTCGAGACCCCGGCGCCCGCCGAGCAGGCCGCGCCGGCCGACCCGCAGTAACACCGATTTCAACGACTAGATAGAGGAATCCATGCCGAAGAACAAGACCCACAGCGGCGCCAAGAAGCGATTCAAGGTGACCGGCAGTGGCAAGCTGCTTCGCGAGCAGGCGAACCGTCGCCACCTCCTGGAGCACAAGGCCACCCGCCGGACTCGTCGTCTGGAAGGCACGGAGTCCGTCGCTGCCGTCGACGCCCCCCGCGTGAAGCGGCTGCTCGGTCTCGCCTGAGACCGTCGCAACCTGACGATTCCGCGGCCGGGACAACCGGACGCCGACAACTACCGAACTCGGGCGCCGTCGCGCCCCCAGATGATCAAGGACTGAAAAGTGGCACGCGTCAAAAGGGCCGTCAACGCTCAGAAGAAGCGCCGTTCCATCCTCGAGGCCTCCAAGGGCTACCGGGGCCAGCGCTCGCGCCTGTACCGCAAGGCCAAGGAACAGCAGCTCCACTCGCTGACCTACGCCTACCGCGACCGCAAGGCGCGCAAGGGTGACTTCCGCAAGCTGTGGATCGCTCGTATCAACGCCGCCGCGCGTCTGAACGACATCACCTACAACCGCTTCATCCAGGGCCTCAAGGCTGCTGGTGTCGAGGTGGACCGCAAGATCCTGGCCGAGCTCGCCGTCTCCGACGCCGAGGCCTTCGCCGGCCTCGTCGCTGTCGCCAAGGCCGCGCTGCCCGCCGACGTCAACGCCCCGGCCACCGCTGCCTGAGCTTGACGACACACAGCGATCTGTCGGAACGACCCGTGGACGCGCTCTCCGAGCGCAATCCGCGGGTCGTTTCCGCTGTCAAGCTCCAGCGCGCCGCGCAGCGCCGCAAGACCGGCCAGTTCCTGGCCGAGGGCGCCAATGCCGTGACTGCCGCGCTGGAGACCGGCCGCGTCCGTGAGCTGTTCTATTCGGTCGCGGCCGCCGGGCGCGAGACCGCGCTGATCGCCGGTGCCGCCGCCGATGGTGTGCGCACCACGCTGGTCAGTGATCGCGCCGCCGAGCATCTCGGCGAGACCGTCACCGCGCCCGGTCTGGTCGCAGTGTGCGACCTCGTCGACGTACCGCTGGCCGACATCCTCGACCGCGGGCCGCGGATGCTGGCCGTGCCGGTCGAGATCGCCGAGCCCGGCAACGCGGGCACCCTGATCCGGGTCGCCGACGCGGTCGGCGCCGACGGCGTGGTCTTGGCGGGGGATACCGTCGACCCGCACAACGGCAAAGGCGTCCGCGCCAGCGCGGGCAGCCTGTTCCACGTGCCGATCGCGCGCAGTCGCGACATCGGCGCCACCCTGGACGCGATCTCCGCGGCGGGCGTGACCATCCTGGCCACCGCCGCCAACGGTGAGGTCGATCTGGACTCCGCCGACGAGATCCTCGCGGGCCCGGTCGCCTGGCTCTTCGGCAACGAGGCCCACGGCCTCGACCCCGCCGTCGCGGCGCGAGCCGATCACCGCATTCGCATTCCCATCCACGGCCGGGCCGAGAGCCTGAATCTCGCTGCCGCCGCGGCGATCTGCCTCTACGCGAGCGCGCGCGTCCAGCACGCGCGCTAGTACCGCCTCAGCACGGGTCGACGCTCTCGCGCATGTCGTCGAGAATCTCGGTGGCCCAGGGGAGCGGGATCGCGGCCGCGCCTGCCACCTGCATGGCGGTCATGATCGTGAGCAGCATGCCGCTGGCGACGAAGCGGCGTGATTCGGTGGTGTCGGCGCCGGTGAGTTCGCCGATCAGCCGGTAGATCCGGCCGAAGCGTTCGCGCATGTGCTCGCCGATGGTGGGATCGGCGCTCGCGGCGGCCCCGTGCAGCAGGTTGAGGGGGAGGACGCGTTCTTCGAGGAAGACCTCGTAGGCCTTGCCGAGTGCCTGCAGCGCCGTGGCGGTGTCGGCGCCGGGCTCGATCTCCGCGCTGCGGAAGACCTGCTCGATGCGGGCGCAGACCTCGTGCAGGACTGCGATGAACAGCTGCTGCTTGGTGCCGAACAACCGGATCACATAGGGTTGGGATACCCCGGCCAACCGGGCGATCTCGTCGGTTTTCGTTGCGGCATAACCGGATTCGGCGAATGCCTGGACGGCGGCGGCGAGCACCTGGGCGCTGCGCTGCGACGCGGTCATCCGCGTTCTGGTCGTGCCGTCCATCCGGTTGTCCACCTCCTGGTCAGTCCCCTTTCACTTGACATGTTATCAGCCGATGCATAACCATTGGGCTTAGTTATCAGTGAATAACAACCAAGGGGCTCGGAGAGATGACGCAAACACTCGATCCAGGCGGCACGTCCACCGCCGAGACGCCGCCCGACGCGGGCGCGAAGGCCAAGCCGCTCGGTGCGGTCATCGCCGCGGTCGCCGTGCCGATGTTCATGGTGACGCTCGACAACCTCGTCGTGACGAACGCCCTACCGGTGATCAAAACCGAACTGGGAGCGTCACTTTCGGACCTGCAGTGGTTCGTCAACGCCTACACGCTGTCCTTCGCCTCACTGCTGCTGACGGCGTCGGCGCTGGGTGACCGGATCGGGCGGCGCCGGGTCTTCCTGGCCGGTATCGCGCTGTTCGTCGTCGCCTCGGCGGCCTGTGCCATGGCCACCGAACCGTGGATGCTCATCGCGGCGCGCGCCGTGCAGGGCGCGGGCGGCGCGGCCGTGATGCCGTTGTCGCTGACCCTGCTCGCGGCGGCGGTCCCCGAGCGGATGCGCAGCGCCGCGATCGGTATCTGGGGCGGGATCGCTGGCCTGGGCATCGCGGTCGGTCCGGTGGTCGGCGGCGCGGTCGTCGACGGGCTGAACTGGCAGTGGATCTTCTGGCTGAACGTTCCGGTCGGCCTGCTGGCGATGCCGTTCGCGGCGCGCATGCTCGGCGAGTCCTTCGGCGCCGCGCGCAAGCTCGATCTCGTCGGCCTGGTGCTCTCGGCGGGCGGCGTACTGGCCCTGGTGTGGGGCGTCATCCACGGTGCCGACGACGGCTGGACCGCACCGGCCGTGCTCGCCGCGCTGATCGGCGGCGGTCTGCTGCTCGCCGGCTTCGTGGTCTGGGAGAACCGGACCACCGATCCGATGCTCCCGCTGCACATGTTCGCCTCCCGTGGCCTGAGCCTGAGCTTCCTCGTCTCCTTCGCGTTCTCCGCCGGGGTGTTCGGCGCGATCTTCCTGCTGGCCCAGTACTTCCAGGTGGTGCAGGGTTACTCGCCGCTCGAATCGGGCATCCGCACGATGCCGTGGACCATGGTTCCGATGGTCGTCGCGCCGCTGGCCGGCCTGGTGATCGACCGGGTCGGACCCCGGCTCCTCATCGCCGCCGGGCAGGTCTGCCTCGCGCTCTCGCTGGCGTGGATGGCGTTGATCATCACCGTCGACCTGCCCTACATCAACTTCGTCGCGCCCTTCGTGCTCGGCGGGATCGGCATGGGCCTGACCTTCGCCCCGTCGTCCACGATCGTGATGGACAGCGCCGCCCCCGACGACCAGGGCATGGCCTCCGGTATCAACAGCACCGTCCGCGAGGTCGGCGTCGCCATGGGCATCGCCATCCTGGCCTCGGTCTTCGCCTCCTACGGCGCCTACACCGATCCGCAGTCCTACGTCGACGGCCTCGTCCCCGCGGTCTGGGTCGGCGCGGGCCTGGTCGCCGTCGCGGCCGTCATCGCGGTCTTCCTGCCCCGGCACGCGACCAGGGCGGCCTGATCCGCGGCGCTGGTCCGCGTGCCGTCCGGTGCGCGGACCAGCGCCGTGTCCGCCTGGTCACCGCCGATCGGCGGCGTTCGACCCGTCCGGCACGGCGAGGACCTGCCGCGGATCGTCGTAGACGATGACGCCCGGCGTATCGGTGTCGAGCCGGGCCCACGCGATCCCGTGCTCGTCGAGGATGTCGAGGTAGCCACCGACCCGGTCGATCGCGTCCGCGGCCGTCGAGGTGAACCACGCGCTCGCCCGCGGGTGCAGCCGCCGACCGTCGGATTGCCGGTGCGGCGCATAGGGATTCACCAGGTGCGTGGTCAACCACTCGTTGCCGACGCGCCGGAACCGCTCCTGCGCGACCGTCAACCGCCCCGCCGCCGACAAGCCGTCCACCAGCGCGAAGACACCGGGAAACCGCCCCCACCGATCCGGATGTGCGGTCTGGAACCGCACATACAACCGGGGCACACAGGGCTCGGCCCGCCGTCCCGGCGTGGCCCACGATCGTCCGGGCGTGGGTGTTCCCGGCTCGACGGGACCGTCCGGGCACGACCGGAACTCCAGGCTCCGGAGTGGTCGGCGGGTGGACCCGACGCCGAGACCCGACCGGCCCAGCCCGCTCCCCGCCGCGGTGCGCCGGGTCCGTGACGTCGGATCGGCCGTCAACCGAGGTCCTCCGGTCGAGGGGAAGCGCCCTGGTCGGGCTCGGTTTCCCGCGGCCCGATCGGTCGCTGGGGGCAGGGGCCCGCCGCGCGGGGGAAGTGACGGTGGCGGTGGCCTCGGATGCCCAGGCCGCACAGGGCCAGTCCGCTGCCCGGGGCCGTCCGGCGGGTGCGGGGGCCCGGGGGTGGGGTCGAATCGCAAGTCTGTTCCGGCATCGAGTCGTCCTGTTCTCGAGTCGAACACGCTGATGTGTATGAACGGTTGGACGGGACTCGAAGCGATTCGGTTCCCACGATTTCCCGGCGAGTCGCCGATCTTGGTCGGGGCCCGGGGAAGGCTGTCTGACCTGGACTTGTAGGTCCATATCGGGACCTTCCGGTGGGCGCTAGCACGGTCTCGATCGCGCCGCCGGTAATCCGGATGAATCGCGCGAAGCCGATCCCATAGGATTTATGCAGCACCGATACGGGTAGGCAATGACGCACCCGTGAACCGATCCCCAGGGGAGAGTCGAACGATCGTGGCCGACGACAACAGTGGAGTCGAGCAGAACGCCTTGCTGACCGAGGAGGCACTCGCGGCAGCGGCAGCGGAGGCCGAGAAGGCGTTCGCCGCTGCGGCTGATCTGGATGCGCTGGCGGTCGCCAAGACCGAGTACATCGGCGGTAAGTCGCCGATCGCGCTCGCTCAGCGCGGCTTGGGCACGCTGCCCAAGGACGAGAAGGCCGACGCGGGCAAGCGGGTCAACGTCGCCCGCAAGCGCGTGTCCGACGCGTTCGAGGCGCGCCGCGCCGCGCTGCTGGAAGAGCGCGATCAGGCCGTGCTGGTGGCCGAGAAGATCGACGTCACCCTGCCGGCGCGCCGTCAGCCGGTCGGTGCCCGCCACCCCATCACCGTCATCTCCGAGCAGATCGCCGACGTGTTCGTCGGCATGGGCTGGGAGGTCGCCGAGGGGCCCGAGGTCGAGACCGAGCACTTCAACTTCGACGCGCTCAACTTCCTGCCCGACCATCCGGCGCGCACCATGCAGGACACCTTCCACATCGCCCCGGAGGGTTCGCGCCAGGTGCTGCGCACGCACACCTCCCCGGTGCAGGTGCGTTCGATGCTGGAACGCGAGCTGCCGATCTACGTCGTGTGCCCCGGCCGCACCTTCCGCACCGACGAGCTCGACGCCACCCACACCCCGGTGTTCTCCCAGGTGGAGGGTCTGGCCATCGACAAGGGCCTGACCATGGCCCACCTGCGCGGCACCCTGGACGCGTTCGCGCGCGCGCTGTTCGGCCCCGACACCCGAACCCGTATGCGCCCCAACTACTTCCCGTTCACCGAACCCTCGGCCGAGGTCGACGTGTGGTTCCCGGACAAGAAGGGCGGCGCGGGCTGGGTCGAGTGGGGCGGCTGCGGCATGGTCAACCCGAAGGTCCTGATCGCCAGCGGCATCGATCCCGAGGTGTACTCCGGGTTCGCGTTCGGCATGGGCATGGAGCGCACGCTGCAGTTCCGCAACGGCATCCCCGACATGCGCGACATCGTCGAGGGTGACGTGCGGTTCACCCTGCCCTTCGGTATCCGGTCCTGAGAGAGAGCGAAAAGTCACGTGCGAGTAGCGCAGTCCTGGCTGACCGAGATCCTGCAGCGCACCACCCCGGAATGGTCGGTGTCCGCCGAAGAGCTCGACGCCGGTTTCGTCCGCGTCGGCCTGGAGGTCGAGGAGGTCGACAAGCTCGAGCCGATCGGTGGTGACATCGACAAGCCGCTGGTCGTCGGCCGGGTCGCCGAGATCACCGAGCTGACCGAGTTCAAGAAGCCGATCCGCTTCTGCAAGGTCGACGTCGGCAACCCCGAGTTGCAGGAGATCGTCTGCGGCGCCCGCAATTTCGCGGTCGGCGACCTGGTGGTCGTGGTGCTGCCCGGCGGCGAGCTGCCGGGCGGGTTCAAGATCTCCTCCCGCAAGACCTACGGGCACACCTCCAACGGCATGATCTGCTCGGTCGCCGAACTCGGCATCGGCAAGGATCACGACGGCATCCTCGTGCTCGAGCCCGGCTCGGCGCAGCCGGGTGACGACGCGAACGTGCTGCTCGGCACCGACGACACGATCATCGAGCTCAACATCACCCCCGACCGCGGCTACTGCTTCTCGGTGCGCGGCCTGGCCCGTGAGCTGGCCTGCGGCTTCGACCTCGAATACGCCGACCCCGCCGTGCGGACGCTGCCCGACGGCGACGCGACGGCGTGGCCGGTGCGGCTCGAGGCCGACTCCGAGTGCACGCGGTTCGGCGCGCGGCGGGTCACCGGGATCGACCCGAACGCGGTGAGCCCGCTGTGGCTGCAGCGCAGGCTGATGCTGTCGGGCATGCGCCCGATCTCGCCCGCCGTCGACGTCACCAACTACGTGATGCTCGAACTGGGCCAGCCGCTGCACGCCTTCGACGCGGCGAAGCTCAACGGCGGCTTGGTCGTTCGCTCGGCGCACAAGGGCGAGACCCTGCGCACCCTCGACGACACCGAGCGCACCCTCGACGCCGAGGACGTGGTGATCGCCGACGATTCCGGCGTCGTCTCGCTGGCCGGTGTGATGGGCGGCGCGAGCACCGAGGTCGGCCCGGAGACCACCGACGTGGTGCTCGAGGCCGCGACCTGGAACCCGCTGCGGGTGTACCGCACGGCGCGCAGGCACAAGCTGGTCTCGGAGGCGGGCAAGCGCTACGAGCGCGTCGTCGACCCGGAGATCAACATCGTCGCGCTCGACCGGGCGGCGACGCTGCTGGCCGAGATCACCGGCGGCACCATCGAAGCCACGCTCACCGACATCCGGGTGCCGCTCGCGCCGGTCGCCCCGATCGCGATGGACATCGACCTGCCCGACCGCGTCGCCGGCGTCACCTACCCGGCGGGTACCGCCGTGCGCAGGCTCGCCCAGATCGGCGCCGGGGTCGAGATCGAGGTCAACGACGCGGGCAAGACCCAGCTGCTGGTGACCCCGCCGAGCTGGCGGCCCGACCTGGCCCAGCCCGCCGACCTGGTCGAGGAGGTGCTGCGCCTGGAGGGTCTCGAGCAGATCCCGTCGGTGCTGCCGTCCGCGCCCGCCGGTCGCGGCCTGACCGCCGCGCAGAAACGGCGCAGGGCCGTGAGCCGGGCGCTGGCCTTCGCCGGTGGCGTCGAGGTGCCCGCGCCGGTGTTCCTGCCCGCCGGGGTGTTCGACGTGTGGGGCCTGGACGCCGGCGACCCGCGCCGCAACACCACCCGCGTGCTGAACCCGCTCGACACCGAGCGGCCCGAGCTGGCGACCACGCTGCTGCCCGGTCTGCTGGAAGTGGCCGCCCGCAACATCTCCCGCGGCGCCCGCGACCTCACGATCTACGGCATCGCCCAGGTCGTGTTGCCCGGCGCTGGGACCCACGCGGTCGAGGCACTGCCGGTGGACCGGCGCCCCACCGACGAGCAGATCGCCGAGCTCACCGCGTCGCTGCCCGCGCAGCCGGTGCACGTGGCCGCCGTGCTCAGCGGCAAGCGTGACCCGCGCGGACCCTGGGGGCCCGGTCGCCAGGCCGAGGCCGCCGACACCTTCGCGCTGGTCGACGCCGTCGCCGACGCCGCCGGTGTCACCGTGGAGCGCCGGGCCGCGGTGCACCTGCCGTGGCATCCGGGCCGCTGCGCGGAACTGGTCGTCGATGGTGTCGTGGTCGGCCACGCGGGCGAGCTGCACCCGGCCGTGCTCGAGCGTGCCGGTCTGCCGCCGCGCACCTGCGCGCTGGAACTCGACCTCGACGCGCTGCCGCTGACCCAGGCCCGTCCGGCGCCCACGGTGTCGGCGTTCCCCGCCGTTCTGCAGGACGTGTCGGTCAGCGTGGAGAAGGCCGTGCCGGCCGCGAGCGTCGAAGCGGCGCTGCGCACCGGCGGTGGCGACCTGCTCGAGGACATCGCGCTGTTCGACGTCTACGAGGGCGCCCAGGCCGGTGCGGGCCGCAAGTCCCTCACCTACGCCCTGCGTTTCCGCGCCACCGACCGCACCCTCACCGAGGACGAGGCCAGCGCCGCGCGCGATGCCGCCGTCGCCGCGGCGGGCACCGCGGTCGGCGCCGAACTGCGCGGCTGATCCACCGCGCGAAGGCCGCCCGGCATCCCGCCGGGCGGCCTTCGTCGTTCCTCTGGTCAGGACACCAGGTTCTTCCGCAGTTTCATCAGGGTCCAGCCGTCGAGCCCGAGTCCGTCGGTGAGGTACTTGCCGAAGTCCCCGAACTTCTCGTCGATCTGCGCGAGCGCGACCTCGAGGTAGTCGTCGCGGACCTCCTGCAGGGGAATCAGCAGATCCGGGTTCTGCATGATGCCCGCCTGCTTCAGCTGGGCCCGCAGTGCGGCGTCCGCCGCCGCCCGGTACTGGTTCGACAGCAGGTAGTCCTGCCGCGCCACCGATTCCGGCACGCCGACGGCGCGCAGCGTCACGTAGGACAGCCAGCCGGTCCGGTCCTTACCGGCGGTGCAGTGGTACAGCGTGGCGTTCCCGGTGTCCGCGAGATCGCGGACGGACTGCCCGAACTTCCCCAGCGCGTCGGGGGTGAAGAAGTTGAGGTAGACGTTCTGCATGATCTGCTCGGCCTTGCCGTCGCCCAGCATGTTCTGCTGCTGCACCGGGTCCTTCGACGAGATCGCCTGGTACATCTTCACGAACATGCCGCCGTCGTCGATCGGCCGGGCCACCAGCGCGGCGCCTGCGGGCAGCTTGTCGGCCCCCATCGACTGGATCTCGGCCGGGGTCCGGAAGTCGATCACCTTCCCGACCTTCAGCGCCGCCAGCTTCTGCAGATCGGCATCGGTCAGCTTGGCGAGCGCGTCGGCCCGAACGAGCTTGCCGGACTTGACCTTCGCCCCGTCGTAGGTGATGTACCCACCCAGGTCCCGGACGTTGGCGGCGCCCTGCAGGTCGATCCGGGTGGGCGCGCCCCCGCCGGGGGCGGCGTCGGCCGTGCCGACCAACCCCACCGCCACCAGCCCGACGGCCATCAGCGGTACGGATACCAACGACAACAACGACTTCCGCTTCCGCGTTACAACTGAATTGCTCATTCGCGAGACGCTAGGGGCGCCCGGCCGCCTCTCCGCTGCTTCCCGGAACGGGGCACCGTCCAACAGGACTCGCGACCCGGTCACCGAGATCGGGTGTTTCACCCCGCCGCCGCGACCGCGCGGCTTGGGCGGGGCGAGTGGGCGGGCTAGGTTGGCAGGTGTGTCGATGATGAAAGGCGCCAATGTCGCGGTCCCCGCTGCGGCCGTCCGCGTCGAACTCGGGTGGCGGTCGGGGGCCGGGGTGCCCGACGCCGACGCGTCCGCGCTGCTGCTGGCCGGTGCGAAGGTGCGCTCCGACGACGACTTCGTCTTCTACAACCAGGCCGTGCACCCATCGGGCGCGGTGCGCCACGAAGGAAAACAGCAGGGCGACATCGTCGTCGACACGCTGTCGGTGAACCTGGTCCAGGTGGAGCCGCAGATCGAGACGATCGTGCTCGCCGCCTCCGCCGACGGCGGCACCTTCGGCCAGTTCCACGGCCTCTACATCCGGGTGCTCGACGCGGCCACCGGCGCCGAGGTCGCCCGCTTCGACAGCACCGGGGCCACCACCGAGACCGCCTTCGTCCTGGGTGAGCTGTACCGCCGCCAGGGCGCGTGGAAGTTCCGCGCCGTCGGCCAGGGCTACGACTCCGGCCTCGCCGGCCTGGCCACCGACTTCGGCATCACCGTCGACGACGCCCCCACCCCACCCTCGGCCCGACCGCAACCGGCCCCACCGCACTTCGCGCCCGCCCCACCGCCGTACCCGCCGGCCGGGCAGCCCTCCGCGCCGCCGACGCAGCCGTTCGCTCCGGCCGAGCCGAACCAGCCGCAGCCTTCTGCACCGCAGCAGTACCCTGCGGGTCAGCAGCACTTCGCGCCGCAAGGGCAGAATTCTGCCCCGCCCACAGCGCCACCGGTGAACCTGGGCAAGGTCTCGCTCACCAAGGAAGCGCCTTCGGTCTCGCTCACCAAGCACGGTGCCACCGGTGGCGTCATGCGGGTCAACCTCAACTGGACCTCGATGGCCGCGTCCGGTCGCCTGTTCGGCAAGCTGCGCGGCAAGAACATCGACCTCGATCTGTGCTGCTTCTTCGAGCTGGTCAACGGTGCGATCGGCTCCGTGCGCGCGCTGGATCGCCGGTTCGGCGCGCTGTACGAACCGCCGTTCATCCACCTGGACCAGGACGACCGCACCGGCGCCAGCATCACCGGCGAGAACCTCTCGATCAATCTGGACTACACCCGGTTCTTCCGCCGCATCCTGGTGTTCGCCTCGATCTACGACGGCGCGAGCGATTTCCGCGGCGTGCACGCCACCGTCACCCTGCACCCGGCGAACTCGGCGCCGATCGAGATGACCCTCGACGGCTGCACCGACAACTCCCGCGACGCCGTGCTCGCCGTGCTGGAGAACGTGAACGGCGAGCTGGTGGTCCGGCGCGAGGGCACCTTCGTCCGGCCGCCTGCCGGTCAGCCGGGCGGCGGCGTTGTGGAGATCGCCCGGCTCTACCACTGGGACTTCGGTTTCCAGGCGGGCCGCGGCAAGTGATCCGACATCCCGCGACCCGGGTCATGAACGCGCTGGTCTACCACCCGGACAAGCATGTCGCCCAGACCCCGGCTGCCTTCGGCCTCGACTACCGCGATCTCACCATGCGCACCGCCGACGGCGTCGACGTGCACGGCTGGTTCGTGCGCGCCGACCGCCCGCGCGGGCACATCCTCTACGCGCACGGCAACGCGGGCACCATCGGCGACCGGGTGCCGATCATCGCGCTGCTGGTCCGGGCCGGTTTCGACATGCTCGCCTTCGACTACCGCGGTTTCGGCCACAGCACGGGCGCGCCGGGGGAGCAGGGCACCTATCTCGATGCCAGGGCGGTCCGCGCCGCCCTGCTCGACCAGCCCGGGGTCGACCCGGAGCGGGTGCTGTACCTGGGCAAGTCGCTCGGCGGCGGCGTCCTGCTCGAGCTGGCCACCGAGCACCCGCCCGCGGGCCTGCTGCTCATGTCGACCTTCAGCAGCATGCGCGCGGCGGCCCGCTCGGTCTATCCGTTCCTGCCCGCGCCGCTGATCCCGAACGCGTACCCGAGCCTGCGCCGGATCGCCGAACTCCGCGTGCCGGTGCTGATGTTCCACGGCGACCGGGACGAACTGCTCCCGTTGCGTCACGCCGAGCGCCTGTTCGCCGCGGCCGGGGAGCCGAAGGAATTGGTCGTCGTGCCCGGCGCGGGTCACAACGACGTCATCGACGCGCTGGGCCCGGCGTGGCCCCGGCGCATCGTCGAATGGACCGACACCTTCCTGGCCTGATCGCCTGGGCCTGTCGCACCGGTCTGCGTAGCCTGGCGGTATGAGCGAAACGAGCGAGATCCTCGGTCACCTGGCCGCGCTGCCGGACGCCGAACTTGTGTCGGTGCTGCGGGCCGCCGTCGCCGGGCGGCCCGGCCTCGGCGCCGTCGCCGCCGCGCTCGCCCAGGTCGAGGCCGGTCATGCCGAGACCGGTGTCCCTGTGACTCTGGACACGGATGTCCTGGACGCCGATGTGGTGTCCGTCGCATCGGAGCAGGTCGGAGGCGCCATGCCGGTACCGCCGGTACCGCATGGCCTGCCCGGAACGGCCGCACCCACTGCGACCGGCGGGTATTCCACTTCCGGAGTGCCGACATTCGACGCGGTTCGCGATAAGGTCGAGCAGCGCTTCGGCACCGCGCAGGGAATGGGTGAGCTCGACCGGCAGACCCCCGCGGGTCGCAGTGCCGACGAACAGTGGGAGGCGCGGGAGAAAGCCGCGCGCGAGCGTCTGGACCAGATCCGGAAATCGATGCAGCGCAACGATTCCGGAGCCGACGACAAGTAGCCGCAAGGTCTCCCGTCCGATGCAACGACCGTGATGGGTGGACCCGATGACGCAGGCGCGCCAGATCGCCGAACGACTACTCGACGCGCAGGTCGAGTTCCTGCTCGCCGAGGTGACCGGCGAACGGTTCGCCGAGGTGATCGCGCGCGACGTGGCCGCGGTGCTGGCCGTCGGCGACACCATCGTCTTCGGTGACGTGGTCTCGCTCGAACAGGGCGAGGAGACCGTCGCGACGGTCTTCGACCGGATCGGCGGCAGCCCCGTCATCGCCGACACCGTCGGCATCTTCTCCGACGCGATCTACGACCACATCGCCGCCAACACCGAGTACACCCTCGGCGATGTCGTCGACCGGGAGCCGGTGGAGGCGCTGCTGGAGAAGATCTTCGGCATGCACCAGGCCCAGGAGCGCATCCTGGACCGGCTCACCGAGAGCCCGCTGGTGGCCACCGTCGCGGCCCGCTTCGTCGACAAGCTGATCGGCGATTTCATGCAGGCCAATCGCGAACGCGCCGAGAAGATCCCCGGCGTCTCCTCGCTGATGTCGCTGGGCCAGTCCGCCGCGAACCGCGCCAAGAAGGTCGCCGACAACACCTTCGTCGGTGACCTCGCGGGCAAGGGCGCCCTGTTCGCGCTCAAGCGCACCAACAACGCCATCCGCGACATGCTGCGCGACGCGCCGGTGCACTCGGCGGCCATGGAGTTCTGGGACCTGCACGCCGACGAGCCGGTGGCCGGCCTGCGCGAGTACCTGACCCAGAAGGACCTCAACGAACTGGTCCAGATCTGCTACGAGATCGCGGTGACGACCAGGGAGAAGGAATACTTCGGCATGCTCGTGCGCGAGTGCGTCGAGGTGTTCTACGACAAGTACAGCAAGCACACGCTCGCGTCGATGCTGCCCGAACTCGGTCTGAGCGCCGAGGACATCGGCACCGAGATCCTGCGCTACGGTCCCGCCGTCATCGAGTCGGCCAAGCGCAACGGTGTGCTGGCCGGGCTGATCCGGGAGCGGCTCGAGCCGTTCTTCTTCTCCGAGCAGGTGCTCGGCATTCTCGCCGGCGAGTAATCACCGTTCGGTCTCGAAATTCCGGAATGACCCGGGGATTCGTATTTCGTCTCGCTATCGTTCATTTCGGAGCGGTTGACGCGCGCGCGTTTCCGGTCGGGCACCGGAAACGCGTCGCCGGAAATGTGGGCGGCGTCACGGCCGCTATCAGTCGCTATGTGTCGCGCATCGAACGGGCCGGTCACGCAATTGCGGTGGGGGCTGTGAGCTTTCGGACACAGAAAGCCCCGTTGATTTCCGGCATGTTGAGATCAGTGCACGAAACACGTTCTTACGCTGTCCCGGATTGACCCTGCCGTCCGGGCAGTGCAAGTTGACACCTGACTTTCAGTGGGCCGCCGGGAAATCCACCCGCCGGTGTTTCGAAGGAGCAGGTGGTGCGTTCACATTCCCGTCGGCAGGCCGCGGGCGGCAGGCTGATCCGGCCGCGCACCATCTCCGGGCAGCTCGCCCGGATCCTGGCCGTCTCGCTGGTGCTGGTGCTCGCCCTGCTCGGCCTGACGATGGCGGGGCAGATCAGCGCCTTCCGGCGCAGTGGCGAGACCGTCGACGCGGTCGCGGTGGCGCTGGCCGCCCAGGACCTGGTGCACCAGGTGCAGCGCGAACGCGGCCTGAGCAACGGTCTGCTCGGCGGCGACCAGCGGCTGGTGGCGCCGGTCACCGAGCAGCGGGCGGGCACCGACGCGGCGCTGCGGAATCTGGCTGGCATCATCGCGGCCGATCCGCCCGGCGCGGGCGAGGTCCGCTCGGCGCTGGGGCATCTGGCCGGTCTGCCCGGCGTTCGCTCGCAGATCGATACCCGCACGGTCTCGCGCCCGGCGGCCTTCCAGTTCTATTCCGACAGCATCGACGCGATGAACCGGTTGGCGCTCGGCCTGGACCAGGCTCGCGATCCGGCGGTGCGGCACGGCTTGCAGGCGCTCTACGCCCTCGGTGACGCCAAGGAGTTCACCGCGCGGGAGCGCGGCTTCCTCAACGGTGTGTTCGCCGCCGGGGAGTTCGGGCCGGGGGAGTACGTGCAGTTCCTCGATATCCGCGCCGCCCGCAATGCCGCGCTCACCCAGTTCGACCGCGACGCCACGCCCGCCCAGCAGGACCGGCTCGACGCGGTCATGGCGGGGGAGAGCGCCACGCTGGCAGCCGAATCGGAGAACGTCGCGATCGCCTCCACGGCGGGTCCGCTGACCCAGCTGGTCGACCCGGCGGTGTGGTGGTCGCGGATGACCGACGTCATCGACGAACAGCGCGTCGTGCAGCAGGCCGTCGGTGACGACGTGCGTGCCCGCGCCGAAGACCTGCGCCGCGACGCCGCGCTGATCCTGGCCGGCTTCGCGCTGGCCGCCCTGCTGGCGATCGCCGCCGAGGTGGCACTGGTGTTCGCGAGTATCCGGGCCATCGTCCGCCCGCTGGCCCGGCTCGCCGCCGAAGCCGACGACGTGGCGTCGAGCCGGCTGCCCGAGGTGATCGCCGCGTGGCGCGGGTCCGCCGACAGCCGCCCCGAACCGCCCGCGCCCGTGCGCACGCCGCCGGGCGCCGGCGCCGAGATCGGCGCGGTCGCCGGTGCGCTGGACCGGGTGCAGTCCACCGCCTTCGACCTGGCTTCCGAGCAGGCGCTGGTGCGGCGCAACACCACCGAGTCGATGGCCAACCTGGCCCGCCGCAACCAGAACCTGGTGCGCAGGCAGCTCGGCCTGATCAGCGAGTTCGAGCGCGAGGAACTCGACCCGAAGGCGCTGTCGAACCTGTTCGAACTCGATCATCTGGCCACCCGCATGCGGCGCAACGCGGAGAGCCTGCTGGTGCTCGTCGGTGAGGCGAGCCCGCGCCGGTGGGCCGAGCCGATCGCGCTCACCGATGTCATCCGGGCCGGGTTGTCGGAGGTCGACGACTACCGCCGGGTGGTGCTGCGCCGGGTCGACGACATCGCGATCGCGGGCGCGGTCGTCAGCGAACTCGCCCATGTGCTGGCCGAACTCATCGAGAACGGCCTTGCCTTCTCCCCGCCCGACCTCGAGGTCGAGGTCTACGGCCGCAAGGTGGCGGGCGGGTATCTGCTCGCCGTCGTCGACCACGGTGTCGGCATGCCCGCCGACCAGCTCGCCGAGGCCAATGCGCGGCTGCGCGGCGAACAGGACTTCATCGTCGCCTCCACCCGCTACCTCGGGCACTACGTCGTCGGCAGGCTGGCCGGCCGCCTCGGCATCGACGTGGAGCTCAACACCTCCCCGGTCAGCGGCATCGTCGCCCGCCTGCTGCTGCCGCCGAGCATTCTCGTCGACGAGAGCGCCCGCCCGGCCGAACCGGCCGCCGCCCGGGACCGCTCCGGCGCGCCGGAATCCGGCCGCGCGGACGTGCCGCCGGGGCGCAACGGCACGGCCGTCGCGCCGGACGTCGCCGGAGCCGTTGTCGTGCAGGACGATTCCCGGTCGCCGTCGCCGAACGGGATCGCGGAGCACTGGCGGTTCGACGCGCCCGACCGATCGCGGCACAGCCGGAACCCCGACTCCGCTCCGCTCAACGGCACTGCCGCCCCCGGCGATTCGGTCTACGCGCAGTTCCTCAGCAGCACCACCAATGCCATCGGCTACCACGGCACACCGAACGATCCGGCCCCGGCGATCCCCAGCGCGGGCGATCACCCACGCGACGGCGGAGCACCGGCATCCGCCGACCCGAGCGGCGCGCGTAACGGTGTGGGACCGGCGTCGTTCGGCACGAACGGCGCCCCCGGCGCGGATCGGGTGCGCAACGGCGTGCACCCGCCGGGCGCGCACCCGGTGCGCCCCAGCACGACTCCTACCACCGACCGCGGCCGCAACGGCGTGGCGCACGGTGACTCCGCGGAGGTCGCGCGCGCCGACGCGCCGACGCCGGGTATCCGGCACGACCTGGCGGCCGTCGACCCGACCGGCCCCGCCGCCGTCGAACGCACCCGCAACGGCCTGGTGAAGCGCAGCAAGCGTGCCAAGATCACCGGCTCGCCCGACCGTCCGCGCCGGGAACCGGTGCTCCGCGAGGACCGGCCGCCGGTCGTCGAGCGGACCCCCGACCAGACCCGCACCATGCTCTCGTCGTTCCGCACCGGCCACGAACGCGGCGGCGACACCACACCCGGTACCACCCCGCACGATCCGACCCACTGACCGATCGGACCCGACCACAGGAGCTCCCGGTGACCACCCATCTACCGACCGCCGATCCCCACACCTTCAACTGGCTGCTCGGCAACTTCGTCCGCAACACCGACGGCGTGCGCGACACTGTCGCCGTGTCCTCCGACGGGCTGCTCATCGCCATGTCCGACGGCCTGGACCGCACCGGCGCCGACCGGTTGGCCGCCATGGTGTCGGGCCTGTCCAGCCTCGCCCGCAGTGCTTCGCGCAGTTACGATTTCGACGGCCTGAAGCTGATCATGATCGAGATGAAGCGCGGATTCCTGCTGGTCTCGGCGCTCGGTGACGGCAGTTGCCTCGGGGTGATCGCCGACGGTGGCTGCGATGTCGGCCTGGTCGGCTACGAGATGGCGGTGCTGGCCGAACGCGCGGGTTCGCTGCTCGACCCGCGGCTGATCGGCGAACTGCGAGAGTCGTTGCGCAGATGAGAGATCCCGATCGTCCCCGGCTGCCCGATCCGCGCATGATCCCGATGAACCGCCCGACCGGCTGGCGCGAGGAGCTACCGCCGGTCCCGGTGGCGCCCACCGACAGCGAGGACGTCGACGATCGCTTCGTCCGGCCGTTCGTGGTCACCGCGGGCCGCACCGTCCCGGTGCTGGACGGGCTGCGCATCGAAACCCTCGTGCAGGCACCGCCGTCCGCGCTGTCGGCGCCGCTGCGGTTCGAGGAACGCACCGTCGTGCAGTTGTGCCTGCGACCGCACTCCATCGCCGAAATCGGTGCCGCCCTGCGGGTTCCGGTCGGCATCGCCAAGGTGATCGTCAGCGACCTGGCCGCGGCGGGCCACGTGTCGGTCCGCGACGCCCCGGAACTGTCGACCGCCGCCATCGAGAGGATCAGGGATCTTGTTCGCGCACTCTGAATTCCGTACCGCCGCACCGGCGATGCCGTCGTCGGTGAAGATCGTGGTCAGCGGCGGCTTCGGCGTCGGCAAGACCACCTTCATCGGCGCCATCTCCGAGATCGAGCCGCTGGTGACGGAGGCGTCGATGACCGAGGTGTCGATCGGCGTCGACGACCCGGGCCGCCGCGCCGAGAAGACCGCCACCACCGTCGCGCTGGATTTCGGCCGGATCACCCTGGACCAGTCGCTGATCCTGTACCTGTTCGGCACCCCGGGGCAGGACCGTTTCGTGTTCCTGTGGGACGACCTCGTCGACGGTGCGCTCGGCGCGGTCATCGTCGTGGACACCGGCCGGGTCGAGGACTGCTATCCCGTGCTGGACTACTTCGAGGAACACGACACCCCGTTCGTCGTCGTGGTCAACCGCTTCGACGACGCCACCCGCTTCGACCTGACCGAGGTCCGCGAAGCCCTCGGCCTCGACGACTGGATCCCCGTGCTGGACTGCGACGCGCGCGACCGCGACTCGGTCCGCGATGTCCTGGTGGCCCTGCTCGAACAGGTCCTGCTGCATCGCGTCCAGCCCCGGCACCGGGAGGTGAGCTGACCCACCCCCCGGTGCCCGGAATCAGCGTCGATGCAGGGTGAGGTCCCATCGGGCCAGCCGGAGCGCGCGGTCGGTGACCTCGACAGATGTGTCGGTGAAACGGTTGCCGCCCAGGGTGTTCCGGACGAAATCGCGCACCGCGACCGGCTGGGTGTCGAGCGTGGCCAGCAGCTGCTGGGGTACCTCGATCGTGGCGTCGAAGACGCGCGGCTGACCGGTGATCCCGGGCTGCTGCGGGGTCTGGCGCAACCCGTCGACGGTGTGCAGGACGAGGTCGACACCGGTGCCGTCGGTGAAGTCGACGCGCAGGGGAGTGGGGGACACGGCCGGGTCGAAGGAACGCACCTGGGCGGTCCAGCCCTGGGACGCCGCGCCGAGATAGTCGTAGGGCGAGGCCGGTCCGAGCGTTTCCGTCGCGCGGCTGATCGGCGAATTCTCCAGTGCCGCACCGGTGAGCGGCTGATCGGTGGGCACGAACGACCACGCGGGATCGGTGAGCATCTTGCGCCAGTACCCGGTGCGCCCGCCGTCGCGGCCCTCCACCCGGAGCTCGCGGGCGGCCGAGCCGGGCGCGGTCCGGTGGACGGAGATGCGGTCGGTGATCTCGCCGGGCACCTTCGGCTGGGCGACCCAGTCCGGCGCGGGCAGCTGGATCGCGGCGTAGCGGGTGTCGACGCGCTCGGCGAGCATGTCCGGCGCCTCGGGCAGCCCCCGCTGGTCCTCGTAGGAGTAGCGGAAGAACACCTTGTCCGCGCCGGAGATGTCGAAATCGTAGAGCCGCGTGTAGAAGTCACCGAACCGGTTGACCACCAGCGAAGTCGACGCGCTGGTCGACAGCGCCACCGCCTGGAAGCGCCCACCCAGTGGGGTGCCCATCTCGTAGCTGTGGTCCACCGGCAGCCACGGATCGACGTACTGGATCCGCTGACCACCGTGGGTCAGGGCGAACACGTGCGAGACCTTGGCCCCGCCGACCGGATGCTCGTTGCCCGCCGTGTCGGTCCAGACGTGATCCTCGGTGGGTGACAGCACCGACCACGACCAGGTGAGCGTTCCCGGCGGGAGCGTATTGCCCGCCCCGGTCCACAGCGGCGTGCCGTAGCGGCTGCTCCAGTTCCAGTCCCTGGGCGCGCTGAGCGCGTGATCCATGGTGATGAACCGGCCGTCGCGGTCGATCATCATCACTTCGTCGTCGTCGGCCGAGACACCGGCGATCGTGCCGGCCAGACAGCCCGGCAGCGTCACGGTGCGCCAACCACCCACGGCGGCGGCCTCTTTCACGTACACCGCGCCGTCACGGGTGGCGAAGGTCCAGCGCCGGTTGAACGACTCGGTGGTCGAGCGGAAGTACACCTGGTCGGGCAGGGCGACCGTCGCCGGGGCGAAGTCGGCCAGGCCCGCGGTGGATTGGTCGACCGTCACCTCCGGCGTGCCGACGGTGCCGATCGGCAGACAGCCCGGGTCGGCGACGGTCGCCGAGGGAGCTGTCACCGCGGCGAACACCAGTCCGGCCGCCGCGAGCAGCGCGCCACGCCGGACGGCGTGCCCGCCCCTCACAGCCACCCCGCCGCGCCGAAGACGATCAGCGCGATCGCGTCGATGCCGAAAATGGTGCCGACCACCAGCGCTTTACTCCGCACGCTGGGCAGGTCGTGCACGTAGAAGCAGGCGGCGAAGAACGGCACGTAGCCGATGATCCAGATGAGGAACGGGAAGCCCGGCTGCCACCACGACCAGTCCCAGGTGAGCACGCCCGCCTTGTTCAGCACTACTTCGACCCCGACCGCCGCGGCCGAGTTCACCGCGATGAGCACCGGCCGGTTCGGCAGCCCGAAGATCCGGGTCTCCTTGGGCGGCAGCATCTTCGCCGCCGCGACGCCCATGATCGCGAACATGAAGCAGATCTCGATATTGAGCCCGATCAGGATCTGATACGCCGTCGGCCCGCTCGCGCCCCAGACCGGCGCCCGGTCGGTCACGTGGAAGACCAGCGAATTCCAGATCTCGTTGAACCAGTCCATGCCCCACAGGGCCAGGCCGGCGAACAGCACGTTCCAGTTCCGGCGCTCGACCTCGACCGAGTAGACGTAGATGACCAGCAGTAAGAGCGGAATGACATACCACTTGAACTGCCCCGCATCGCGAAGAATCTCCAGCGCTGCCCGTGCGTTGTCGGTCACCGGGCCACCTCCTGCTCATGATCGACGAACTCGGCGAGTATGATACAAATCAACATCGAACGTCAATGTGTATCACCGAATTCGTCGGTGCGCGGGGGAGGCGATCGCTGCGAGGCGAAGACTCGTTCGCCGCAGCGGATTTCGTGCGGGGTGCGGTCTGTCGCGACCGCACCCCGCAGGCTCAGCGGCTGCCCAGCGGCGTGCCGAAGAGGGTGGCGAACTTCGCCGCCAGGGTGTCACCGAGGAAGCCGAGCGCGCCCGGCGTGGCGGCCATGGTGCCCGCGTCGGAGATGGTGCAGCCGGTCGGGGCGGGGACGCCGTCGAGCCGGTCGCGCAGCCACAACAGCGCCGCCGGACCGCCGACCACCTCGGCGACGATGTGCTCACTGGCGTGGTCGCGGGTGTAGGTGAGCGAGGTCTTCGGGTCCCGGCAGTACGTGTCGACCAGGGTGTTCGTCGCGCCCAGCGGCAGGATCTCGTCCCACGCGGAATGCCACACGAACATCGGCATGTCGGGGGTGGCCTTGCCCATGCGGGTGTCGTCGAGCATCGCCGCGACCGGCGGGTCGTCCAGGGGGTTGCCGTCGGAGCCGATCATGCCGGTGAGGTTCAGGAACGGCAGCAGGGCCGACTGGTACTGCACGCACAGCGGCGACTTGATCGCGGACAGGCCCTTGCCGAGCGGATCGAGCCGCTGGTCGAGATAGGCGGCGAAGTCCGGGTACTCGCGGGTGAGGCCGAGGACGGCCGCGAAGACCAGGCCGGAGGTGAGCTGGTTGTTCGCCATGCTCAGCGCGGCACCGAGATCGGCGCCCACGCCGCCTTCGGCCGCGCCGACGATGTTCAGCTCGGGCGCGTAGGTGGCCTTCAGCTCGGCGGCGTGACCGGTCGCGATCGAGCCGCCGGAATAGCCGTACAGGCCGACCGGCGCGGTCGGTCCCACCTCGAGCGGCGCGAACGAGGTCGCCGCGCGAATGCCGTCGAGGGTGATCCGCCCGGCCAGCGGACCGGCCGCGTAGGCCGAATTCGGGCCCTGGTGATCCGGCACGACGACAGCCCAGCCCTGCGCCAGCGCGGCCTGGGCGAACAGGAATTCGGCGGGCACCACGATCTGGCCCGCGAGCGGGGCCACCGAAAGATGTTGCAGCGCATAGGACGGCGCGCAGTAGCCCGCGGTGGAGTCCTCGGCCAGCTGTACCGAGAGCAGCTTGCGCGGCGCGGGTGCCTGGCCGCGCGGCTTGATCACGGTGGCGACCGCCGGGATCGCCTCGTCGCGGCTGTTGTTGGAGCGGTAGGACACCTGCCAGGCGTCGACATCGATCGGCAGCAGGCCGAAATCGGCGACGCGCACCTGCCGGACGGCGATGATCGCGCCCGGCGCGGTGGCCGCAACGACCTCGGCGGGCGGCAGGTAGAAGCCCGGATCGAGTTCGGGCGGGAGGGGAATCACCGGCGCGGGCGCCACGGCGGCCGGTTCGGCCGCGACCGGCCCGGCCACCAGCACCGTCGCGGCCGCGAGCGCGCCGGTGACCAGGGCCATCCATCGCAGAGCGAAGGGAGATCTCATCGTGCACAGTCCTCACGTGAATTGAGACGCCTTCGTCTCAATGACGGCTACTATGGCACGGGTGTGGTGTAGATCGCAATCGGCGGTCGGACTACGCGGCGGTCAGCGCGTTGAGCAGGGTGGAGAAGACATCGACGAGCTCGTCCACGGGTGGCCGCGGGTCGTCCATG
This sequence comes from Nocardia sp. NPDC003269, assembly GCF_042888005.1. Classification (NCBI taxonomy): domain Bacteria; kingdom Bacillati; phylum Actinomycetota; class Actinomycetes; order Mycobacteriales; family Nocardiaceae; genus Nocardia; species Nocardia sp. NPDC003269. The sequence continues at coordinate 78,066 of NZ_JBIAPA010000006.1, read as the reverse complement.
CTCCACTGATGCACCGCGCCGTTGACGGCGCCGATGAAGGCGGCCATCGCGACCCGCCAGCCGCCGGGCGGGGTCCGCACGCCCTCGCGCCCCTGCGCGATCGCGGCGACCACCTCGCCCCACTGGTCCCTGACCTGCGCGCGATGCGCCTCGATCGCCGGGCTCACCCCAACGATCTCCACGAAAGCCACGGTGACGCGCCGGATATCGTCGGTGATCGCCCTGGTGTAGGCGCGGACCGCGGCGTCGATGAGCGCGCGCAGGTCGTCGGTCTCGGCCGCCGCCAGCGCCGCGGCGACCGCCTCGCGCGCCCTGCCCTGCACCGAGTCGTAGACGGCGACCAGCAGTTCCTCGCGCCCGGCGAACTGCTCGTAGAACTGCCGTCGTGACAGTCCCGCCGCCGCGCACACGTCGGTCAGCGAACTGTTGGCATAGGACTTCTCCGCGAACACGGTCAGCCCGGCCTCGATGAACAGCGCGCGGCGCTCGATCTGCCGTTCGGCGACCGAGGTGCCGGTGTAGTTGTGCCGGGTGCGCGCTGTTGTCACGACATCGACCCTACTTTCGCGGCGCTGCCGCGGCATCGCCGGAGGTCAGTCCTTGCGTCCGGTGAAGGCCAGCGACGTACCCAGCCCGATCATCATCAGGCCGCTGGTGCCGCCGACCGCGGCCATCCGCCGTGGGGTGCGGGCCAGCCAGCCGCGCACGGAGTCGGCCGCCAGTGCCCACAGCGTGTCGAAGATCAGCCCGAACAGCGGGATGCAGACGCCGAGCACCAGCATCTGCTGCGGCACCCCACCGCGGGCGGTGTCGACGAACTGCGGCAACAGTGCCGCGAGGAAGACGATGGTCTTCGGATTGGCGAAGCCGACGACGAACCCGTCGCGCAGCACCGCGAGGGTGGAGTAGCCGGACTCCGGACGGCCGGGCCGCAGCGCGTCGGCCAGGTCGGCCCGGTGCCGGATCGCCTGCACCCCCAGGTAGACCAGATACAGCGCGCCGACCAGCTTCACCGCGGTGAACAGCGCCACCGAGGTGGCCACGAGCGCGCCGAGCCCGACGGCGACCGCGATGACCTGCACGTACACCCCGGCCGAGTTGCCGACCACCGTCAGCACCGCCGCGCGCCTGCCGACCGTGAGTGCCCGGCTGATCGTGAACAGCACACTCGGCCCGGGAACCACGACGAGCAGGAAGGCCAGCCCCGCGAAGGACGCCAGATGCGTCATCGACACCATGCTGATCAACGCTAACGATCCGCCCGTCGCCGCACAATGGCATGCCGTCGTCCGCCCCTACACTCGGCGCCATGGGCGAGCAGAAACAGCGGATGGTGAGCGGGCAGCTCTACAAGGACAGCGATCCCGAGCTGGTGGCCGAACGGCAACGGGCACAACGCCTGTGCGACGAGTTCAACCGGACCGGCCCCGACGAGACCGACCGCCGGACCGAGTTGCTCGGTGCGCTGCTGGGCAAGCTGGGGGAGGGCTCCTGGATCATGCCCCGGTTCCAGTGCGACTACGGCTATCTCGTCGAGATCGGGTCCAACAGTTTTCTCAACTACGACGCGATCCTGCTCGACTGCGCGCCGATCGTCATCGGCGACGACTGCTCGATCGGGCCGCGCTGCCAGCTGCTGACCGCCCTGCACCCGATGGAGGATCACGAGAAGCGCAGGCAGCGGTGGGAATCCGCGGCGCCGATCCGGATCGGGAACAACGCGTGGTTCGGCGGCGGGGTGATCGTGTGCCCCGGCGTGACCATCGGCGACGATGTGGTGGTCGGCGCGGGCAGCGTGGTCACCCGCGATCTGCCCGACCGGGTGTTCGCGGCCGGCAACCCGGCCCGGGTGATCCGGTCACTGTAGGTGTGACCTCGGGCATCGTGGCGGGCCGGGGCGCGTCGCCGGGTCGCGGGACGGCCACGGCGGCAATACTGTCTTTCCATGGGCGAATCGCGAACCGTGCAGGAGCAGGAAGCCACCCGGCCGCTGCGCGAGGACATCCGGTTTCTCGGCGGCATCCTCGGTGACACCATCCGCGACCACGAGGGTCCCGAGGTCTTCGACCTGATCGAGCGGGTGCGCACCGAGGCGTTCCGGGTGCGCCGCGAGGAGGTCGAACGCAGCGCGGTCGCCGACATGCTCGACGGCACGCCCACCGAGATCGCGATTCCGCTGATCCGGGCGTTCAGCTACTTCGTACTGCTGGCCAATCTCGCCGAGGACATCCAGCGCGACCGGCGCCGCGCCGCGCACGTCTCGGCGGGGGAACCGCCGCAGGACTCCTCGCTGGCCGCCACCTACGACAAGCTCGACGCGGCCGCCCTCGACGGCGCGACGGTCGCCGAACTGCTCACCGACGCGCTGGTCTCCCCGGTGATCACCGCGCACCCGACCGAGACCCGCAGGCGCACCGTCTTCGACGTGCAGGCCAAGATCACCGAGCTGATGCGGCTGCGGCGCAGGCTCGAACCCGGTGATCCCGGCTTCGACGAGTCCGAACTGCGGATCCGCCGCGAGGTGCTCACCCTGTGGCGCACTGCGCTGATCCGGTTGGCGCGCTTGCGGATCCAGGACGAGATCTCGGTCGGTCTGCGCTACTACGACCTGACCCTCTACGACGTCATCCCGGCGATCAACGCGCAGGTGCGCGCCGCGCTGCGGTACCGCTGGCCCGAGGTGGAGCTGCTGCCGCGCCCGATCCTGCGCCCCGGCTCCTGGATCGGCGGCGACCGCGACGGAAACCCCTATGTGACAGGCGAAGTCGTGCACACCGCCGCCGAGCAGGCCGCCGCCTACGCCTTCGGCCGGTACCTGGACGAGCTGGTCGAGCTGGAGAAGACGCTGTCGCTGTCGGCCCGGCTGGTCCAGGTGAGCCCCGCGGTCGCCGTGCTCGCCGCGGCCGGTTATCCCGACCCGGCGGTCTTCGCCGACGAGCCGTATCGCCGTGCGCTGCACGCGATCCGGGCCCGGCTCAGCGCGACCGCCGAACGGGCGCTCGGCACCCTGCCGGAGCACGGTCTCGACATGGCCGCAGCCCCGTACGCCACGCCGCAGGCGGTCCTCGACGACCTCGACGCGGTCGACCTCTCGCTGCGCGCGGGCGGGGACGCCCTGCTCGCCGACGACCGGCTCGCCGCGCTGCGCCACGCCATCGAGACCTTCGGCTTCCACCTGCAGGCCCTGGACATGCGGCAGAACTCCGAGGTGCACGAGCAGGTCGTCACCGAACTGCTGGCCTGGTCGGGCGTGCACGCCGACTACCCGAGTCTGTCGGAGGCCGAGCGGGTCGAGCTGCTGTCGAACGAATTGCGGACCCGCCGACCGCTGCTCGGTCCGCACGCGCAGCTCAGCGAGCTCGCCGCCAAGGAACTGGGCGTGCTGCGCGCGGGCAAGGCGGTGATCGATACCTTCGGCGCCGCCGCCATCCCGAACTACATCATCAGCATGTGCACCTCGGTCAGCGACATGCTCGAGGCGGCGCTGCTGCTCAAGGAAGCGGGCATTCTCGATCCGGGCACCGCCGAGGACACGCCGAGCAGCCCGGTCGGCATCGTGCCGCTGTTCGAGACCATCGAGGACCTGGGCGCGGGCGCGGCGACGCTGGCGGCGGTGCTGGACGTGCCGGTGTATCGCGAACTGGTCGCGGCGGCGGGGATGCGGCAGGAGGTGATGCTCGGGTACTCCGATTCCAACAAGGACGGCGGATACCTGGCCGCGAACTGGGCGCTGTACCGGGCGGAGCTGGATCTGGTCGAGGTGGCGCGCAAGTCGGGCATCCGGTTGCGGCTGTTCCACGGTCGCGGCGGCACCGTCGGCCGCGGTGGCGGGCGCAGTTACGACGCCATCCTGGCTCAGCCGGCGGGCGCGGTGCAGGGTTCGCTGCGGCTCACCGAACAGGGCGAGGTGATCGCCGCGAAGTACTCCGAACAGGGTGCGGCGCACCGCAATCTGGAGTCGCTGATCGCGGGCACCCTGGAATCGACGCTGCTGGACGTGGAAGGGCTGGGCGAGGACGCCGAACCGGCCTACGAGCTGCTCGACGAGCTCGCCGCCCGGGCCCGCGCGGCCTACGGGCGCCTGGTGCACGACACCCCGGGCTTCGTCGCCTACTTCCGGCAGTCCACCCCGGTCGCCGAGGTCGGCGACCTCAATATCGGCAGCCGCCCGGCCTCGCGCAAACCCACCAACTCGGTGTCGGATCTGCGCGCGATCCCGTGGGTGATGGCCTGGAGCCAGGCGCGCGTCATGCTGCCGGGCTGGTACGGCACCGGCACCGCGCTGGCGGACTGGGTCGGCGACGATCCGCAGCGGCTGGCCCGGCTCACCGACCTCTACCAGCGCTGGCCGTTCTTCCGGACGGTGCTGTCGAACCTGGCCCAGGTGATGGCCAAGAGCGACCTCGACATCGCCGCCCGCTACGCCGACCTGGTCGAGGACCCGGCGCTGCGCGCGCAGATCTTCGGGATGATCCGCGACGAGCACGCCCGCACCATCCGCATGTACCTGGCCGTGACCGGCCACGAGGAACTGCTCAGCGACAACCCGTCCCTGGCGGAGTCGATCCACAACCGCTTCCCCTACCTGGAACCGCTCAATCAGCTGCAGGTGGATCTGTTGCGCAGGCTGCGCGGCGGTGACGATTCCGAACTGGTGAAGCGGGGCATCCTGCTCACCATGAACGGCCTGGCCACCGCGTTGCGTAACTCCGGCTAGCCGCTAGATGCAGAAGGTGACGGTCACCGGGCCGACCGGGATGCCGATGCAGACGGCGACCGAGCCGACGACGGGCTCGGCGGTGGCGGCCGAGGCGGTACCCGCGCCGACGGCGGTGACGGAGAGGGCGACGGCGGCGACGGCGAGCGGGCGGGCGATCTTGGCGAACATGGCAGATCCTCGGGTAGAACGGGCGGAGCAGCCCCCGGAAGGGGCCGCCCCATCTCAACACGGGGTGGTGCGTGATGTCGGAGACATCACCGGAAACGTTGTGGCTCAGTCCGTTACGACGGCGATGGCGTCGATCTCGACCAGCATCTCCGCGCGCGGCAAGCCGGTGAAGACGGTGGTGCGGGAAGGCAGCACGTCACCGGTCGTGTGCTTGGTGACGAATTCACCATACGCCTCGTTCATCACCGCGAAATCCTCCCTTTTGGTGAGATAGACGCGCAGCATCACCACGTCGTCGAAGGTGGCGCCGGCGGCGTCGACGATCGCCTTGACGTTCATCAACGTGCGGGTGGTCTGCGCGGCGACGTCGCCGGGATGCAGGTACTCGTTGGTCGCCGGGTCGACCGGTCCCTGGCCCGAGACCTGCACGAACGGGCCCTTGCGCACGCCCTGGGAGAAGGTGTGCGCGGGCGCGGGCGCGTCGGTGGTGCGCACGGCGATCTTGACGGACTTCTCGGCAGCCATGGAGTTCAGCCTTTCCTCGCGGTGACGTCTCGGCGGGGGGCCCAGCCGAGTTCGGTGGAGATGGCGTCGGCGGTTGCCCTGACCTGCGGCAACAGCGCCAGCACCTGATCGTGGTCGAGCAGCACGTCCGGGACCGAGACCGACACCGCGGCCACCACCGCGCCGATCCCGTCGCGCACCGGCACGCCGATGCAGTTGACGAAGCTCTCGTGTTCCTCGTGGTCCTCGGCGAACCCTTGCGCGGCGACCAGTTCCAGCTCGGCCAGATACTGCTCGGGCGTGCGCAGGGTGCGGGTGGTGAAGGGGTGGTAGTCCAGCCGCGCGGCGACCGCGCGCCACTCGGCCCGCGGCAGGGCCGCGACCAGCACCTTGCCGACCGCGGTGCAGTGCAGCGGCGCCGGTCTGCCGATCCGCGAGTACATCCGGACCGCCTGCTCGGCGTCGACCTTGTCGATGTAGACGGCGTCGCCGGACTCGTAGGCGGCCAGGTGGACGGTCTGCCCGGTGGCGGCGCCCAGCGCGCTCAGGTGCGGTCGGGCGACGGTGCGGACATCGCGGTTCTCCAGCGCGCGACTGGCCAGTTCGAACATGCGGGTGCCCAGCGAGTACCGGTGGGCGTTGTCGCGCACGACGAATCGTTCCGCCTGCATGGTCTGCAGCAGTCGCAGCACGGTCGACTTGTGCACACCGAGCCGCCCGGCCAGCTCGTCGAGGGACTGCGAGTCCTCGCCGAGAGCGATGAGAATGGACAGGGCGCGCGACACGCTTTGACTCATGGCCTGATCGTCCCATCCAGTGCGTCCGGATAGCGCAGCCCGGCCCAGTCCGCGTCCGGTAGCTGCGCGAGTCGCCGGATGTCCTGTACCGGAGGGATTTTCGCCGCGTCGCCGGTGGCGGTGAGCGCGGCGGCAGCGCACAGGTGGCCGTAGCGCAGCCGGGTGCGCGGGTCGGCGTCGTGTAGCAGTGCGGCGAGGTAGCCGCCGGCGAAAGCGTCACCGGCGCCGATCCGCTCGGTGATCTCGAGCGCCAGCGCGGGCACCTCGACCACGGTGTCGCCGTCGAATCCGGTGACGGTGTGCTTGTCGTTCTTGACGACCAGCTGGGCGGGCTCGGGGAACAGCGCGCGCAGCGCGACCGGATCGCCGGTGCCGAAGAGCTCCTCGGCCTCGTCGGCGCCGAGCAGCACCACATCGGCGCCGCGGACATGGGCGGCGAGTTCGTCGGCGGCCTCGTCGACCCGCGAACCCCACAGTGCCGGACGGTAGTTCAGGTCGAAGCTGACCAGCCGGCCGCGCCGGGGCAGGGCGAGCAGGGTGCGGGTCAGCTGGTTGGCCGACTCCGACAGCGCCGGGGTGATGCCGGTGAAATGCACCAGGTCGGTGTCGTCGAGCAGGGCGGCGGCCGTCCGGGTCGCGAGATCGGCGGGCGACAGCGCGCTGGCGGCGGACCCGGCGCGGTAGTAGTGCATCCGGCTGGCGTGCGTGGGCAGGTCGTGGGCGGCGCCCGACCCGCTGCCGCGTTCCTTGACGTAGAGCCCGGTCGGCCGGTCCGGATCGACGGCGACCGCGCCGACCTCGACGCCCTGGGCCGCCAGTTGCGCGACCAGATAGCGCCCGAAGCCGTCGTCGCCCACGCGGGACAGCCACGCCGCCGCGACCCCGAGCTGGGTGAGCACGGTGGCCACATTGGCCTCGGCGCCACCCGCGCTCCGGTCGAAGTGCGGGGACTGCTCCAGCGGTCCGGGGCGGGCGACGAGCACGGCCAGTCCCTCGCCCACGGTGACCGCTCTGGGCGGCACCGATGTTGCCTGGGTCACCTCTTTTGCCCTTTCGTGGTTGCGGTCACTGCCTCTGGGATGCACAATAACGAGCAGAAACATTAGATGCAACCAGCGTTGCACATCATGCAATGTTTACCCGATATGACCGAGCGGCCGGGTGACTCCCGGTCGCTCGAGGGAAAGGGATGCTGTGACGATCGACAACGCCGTCGTGGACGCGCTCGCCGACGAGGCGATCGGCCCGCGCGACAAGAGCGTGCCGCCCGCGGCTTGGGGCCGGACCGTGCGCGAATATCTCGCGGACGCACCGGAACTGGACCGGTGGGAAACCCCGCTGCTCACCCTCGACCGCGGGCTGCTCGACGCCAATATCGCGCTGATGGCGCGCTGGACCGCGGCCGCAGGCGTCGCGCTGGCACCGCACGGCAAGACCACGATGGCCCCGCAGCTCTGGCGCGACCAGCTGACGGCGGGGTCGTGGGCGATCACGCTGGCCACCGGCTGGCAGGCGCAGGTCGCGCGTTCGTTCGGGGTCGGGCGGATCATGCTCGCCAACGCGCTCGTCGATCCGGCCGCCCTGAGCTGGCTCGCCGCGGAATCCGCGCGCGATGCCGGGTTCGAGCTCTTCTGCTGGGCCGACAGCGTCGCCACCGTCGAGCTGATGGACAAGATCCTGCGCGACACCCCGCCCGGTCCCCGGGTCCGGGTCCTGGTCGAGCTCGGCGGCCCGCACGGGCGCACCGGCGCGCGGACCCGCGCCGAAGGCCACGCCGTCGCGGCCGCGCTGCGGGTCAGCGACCGGCTCGCCCTCGCCGGTGTCGCCGGGTACGAGGGCGCGCTGGCCCACGATCGCAGCAGCGCCGGCGTCGCGGCCGTGCGCGACTACCTCGGCGAACTGGCCGCCCTGCACACCGAACTCGCCGCGGCCGGGGCCTACGCCGGTCCGGCGATCGTCACCGCGGGCGGCAGCGCCTATCCCGAACTCGTCGTCGCGGAACTGGCCGGGCTGGCCGACGCGAGCACGACGGTCGTGCTGCGCAGCGGCGCCTACCTCGTCCACGACGACGGCTTCTACGCCGGCATCTCGCCGCTGGCCGCGCCCGCCGTCGACCCCGGTCTGCGGGCCGCGATGCACGGCTGGGCCCGCGTGGTCTCGCGGCCGGAACCGGAACTGGCGCTGCTCGACGGCGGAAAACGCGACTTCCCCTTCGATGAGGGGCTGCCGGTGCCGCAGCTGGTGGTCGGCGGCGCGCTGCCCGCGGGCGCGCACGTCAGCGCGCTCAACGATCAGCACACCTTCCTGCGGCTGCCCGGCGCCGACGCCGCCGATCTCCCGGTCGGCAGCATCGTGCGGCTCGGGCTGTCGCACCCGTGCACGGCCTTCGACAAATGGCGCCTCATCCCGGTGATCGACGACGCGGCGGCACGGAGCCCGCGCGTGGTCGACCTGATCCGCACCTACTTCTGACCGATGACCATGACCGACTTACTGTTTCGCGACATCGACATCGTCGACGGCACCGGCGACCCGCGCCGTCGCGGCGACGTCCTGATCCGTGGCGGGCGCATCGCCGAGGTGGCCGCGCCCGCGTCGATCGACGCGAGCACCGCGAGAGTGGTTCCGGCACAGCCCGGTTCGGTGCTCAGCCCCGGCTTCATCGATATGCACGCGCATTCGGACCTGCACCTGCTGACCCACCCCGACCACTTCCCGAAGATCACCCAGGGCGTCACCACCGAGGTGATCGGCCAGGACGGCCTGTCCTACGCGCCGATCGACGACGCCGCGCTCGCGGTGGTGCGCAAGCAGATCGCCGGCTGGAACGGCAATCCGGCGGGCTTCGACTTCTCCTGGCGCACGGTCGGGCAGTACCTGGACCGGCTCGATCAGGGCATCACGCCCAATGCCGCCTACCTGGTGCCGCAGGGCACGCTGCGACTGCTCGTCGTCGGCACCGAGCAGCGCCCGGCCACCACCGCCGAGATCGACCGGATGTGCGCGCTGCTGGCCCAGGGGCTCGACGAGGGCGCGGTCGGCATGTCGAGCGGGCTCACCTACACCCCCGGCATGTACGCCGACACCGGTGAACTGGCCGCGCTGTGCGCGGTCGTGGCCTCCTACGGCGGCTTCTACGCCCCGCACACCCGCTCCTACGGCGCGGGCGCGCTGGAGGCGTACGCGGAGATGATAGGGCTGGCGAAGGTCACCGGCTGCGCGCTGCACCTGACCCACGCCACCATGAACTTCGGCGTGAACCGCGGGCGCGCACCGGAATTCCTCGCGATGGTCGTGCAGGCCCGGGCCGACGGCTGCGACATCACCCTCGACACCTACCCGTACCTGCCCGGCTCGACCACGCTGTCGGCGCTGCTGCCGAGCTGGGCGATGTCGGGCGGACCGGATGCCGCGCTGGCCCGGCTCGACGACGCCGCCGAGCGCGCCAGGATCACCGCGGACGTGAACGTCAACGGCTCCGACGGGTGTCATGGGGTCACGGTCGAATGGGAGACCATCCAGATCAGCGGCGTCGGTGACGACACGCTGGCGGGCTACGTCGGCCGCACCGTCGCCCAGATCGCCGACGCGGAGCACTGCGCGCCGGTCGAGGTGTTCTTCGAGCTGCTGCGCCGGGATCAGCTGGCGACCACGATCCTGCAGCACGTCGGCCACGAGGAGAACGTGCGCGCGATCATGGTCGACGCGGGCCACATGGGCGGCAGCGACGGTCTGCTCGTCGGCGCCCGGCCGCATCCGCGCGCCTGGGGCACCTTCCCGCGCTACCTGTCCCGCTATGTCCGCGAACTCGGTGTGCTCGGGCTGGAGGAGTGCGTGCACCACCTCACCGGCAGGCCCGCCGCCCGGCTGCGGCTGGCCGAGCGCGGCCTGATCCGTCCCGGTCACGCGGCCGACGTGGTCGTCTTCGATCCGGCGACGATCCACGACACCGCGACCTTCGAAGATCCCCGACAACAGGCACAGGGCATCCAGCACGTGCTGGTCAACGGCGAATTCGCGCTGGCGAACGGCAACGCGACCGGCGTGCGTGCCGGTCGCGCGCTGCGGCTGGACGCCACCCGAGAGGAGACCCGATGAATCCGCTGCAGAGCTCGTCGTCCGAGGCGATGGCGGTGATCCGCGCCGACCGCGCGCTCACCGTGGTGCGGGCGCCGGACATCCCCGACCCGATCGGGCTCGCCGAAGCCCTGGCCGGTGCGGGCATCCGCGCGGTCGAGCTCACCTTCACCACCCTCGGCGTGCTCGACGCCGTCCGCAAGGCCTCGGCGGTGCGCGCCGCCGTGATCGGCGTCGGCACGGTGACCCGGCGCGATCAGGCCGAGGCCGCGATCGAGGCGGGCGCGAAGTTCCTGGTGACGCCCGCGCTGCGGCCCGAGGTGGCCGACGTCGCTGTCGCGCACGGGATTCCGGTCGTGATGGGCGCGTTCACCCCGACCGAGGTGCTGGCGGCGGTCGAGCTGGGCGCGGCCGCGGTCAAGATCTTCCCGGCGCGCGCGCTCGGGCCCGCCTATCTGAAGGACCTGCTCGGTCCCTTCCCACACGTGTTCCTGATCCCCTCCGGCGGCGTCAACTCCCACAATGCCCGCGAGTTCCTGCGGGCGGGAGCGATCGCCGTCACCGCGGGCACCGAGGTGGTCGCGCCCCTGGACGTCGCGAATTCGCGCTGGTCCCACATCGGCTCCCAAGCCGCACGCTTCGTCCATTCGCTTGATTGAGAGGTATCCCCATGGGCGCCACTGTCGACTGGTTGCGCACCACCACCCCCGGGTTGCTGGTGCTGTGCGGTCTCGCGATCGCCGTGCTACTCATCGCCATCATCAAGGTCAAACTGGAGCCGTTCGTCGCGCTGCTGCTGACCGGTCTGTTGCTGGCGCTGGCCGCGGGACTCCCGGTCTCCCAGATCGTCGGCACACCACTGAAAGCCGGTGAGTCACTGCTGGAAACCGGCTTCGGCGGAATCCTCGGGCACATCGCCGTGATCATCGGTCTCGGCACCGTGCTCGGCGCGATCCTCGAACGATCCGGCGGCGCCGACGTGCTCACCGACAAACTGCTGAAGACGTTCGGCGAGAAGGGCGCTCCCGTCGCGATGGGCCTGCTCGGCCTGATCTTCGGCATCCCGGTGTTCTTCGACATCGGTATCTTCGTCCTCGCGCCGCTGGTCTATGTCGCGGCCAAGCGCGGCGGACGCTCGCTGGTGCTCTACGCCATGCCGATGCTGGCCGGGCTGTCGATGACGCACGCGTTCCTGCCGCCGCACCCCGGTCCGGTCGCGCTGGGCGGTCTGCTCGGGGTGAGCCTGGGCTGGCTGATCATCATGGGATTCGTCTGTGGCATCCCGGGATTCATCGCCGCGGGCATCGTGTGGGGTACCTGGATCGGCAAGCGCGTGCAGGTCGACGTGCCCAGCGAGTTCGTGCCGCTCGAGCCGAACGGGGCGACCGCCGGTGACAGCGCCGAAGGTTCCGGCGGCACGGCCGTGCTGACGAAGTCGCCGCCGTCGGTCGCCCTGATCGGCGCGATCATCGCGATCCCGTTGGTGCTGATTCTCGGCGCGACCTTCGGTTACCAGCTGCTGGACCAGGATTCGGCTCTGCTGCAGGTGCTCACCTTCTTCGGCACGCCCGCGGTCGCGCTGCTCATCACCGTGCTCGTGGCGTTCTACCTGCTCGGCATCCGGCGCGGATCGTCGGTGCAGGAACTGAGCACCATCACCGCCGAATCGCTCAAGCCGGTCGGCATGGTGCTGCTGGTGGTCGGCGCGGGCGCCTTCTTCGGCAAGGTCATCTCCGCGACCGGCATCGGCACCGCACTCGCCGACACCATGTCCGCGGCGGGCCTGCCGGTGATCGTCCTGTCGTATCTGATCAGCTGCGGTCTGCGGGTCGCGCAGGGTTCGGCGACGGTCGCCATCGTCACCACCGGCGGCATCGTCGCGCCACTGGTGACCGATCAGGGCTACTCGCAGATGTCGATCGCGCTGATCGCCATGGCGATCGCGGCGGGCTCGATCATCGCCAGCCACGTCAACGACGGCGGCTTCTGGATCATCGCGAAGTACTTCAACATGACCGTGAAGCAGACCCTGCAGACCTGGACGGTGCTCGAAACCGTGCTGTCCGTGGTGAGTTTCGCGGTGGCGGCGATGTTGTTCGCGATCGTCAGCTGACGGTCAGCGCGCCGACCAGCCTGCCGATCGCGATGCGGGGATCGGTGTCGGTCCCCGCACCGCCGAGCCGGTGCACGACGACACCGTCGAGATAGTCGACCAGGATCGTCGTGTCACCGGGGGCGATCCCGACCCCCGCCGCCATCTCGATCGCCCAGTCCCGGAGCCGATGATGCCCGCGCTGCAACGATTCGTGCAGCGCGGGCATCGTCTGTGCCTCGCCGAACAGCGCGAACCTGGCGAGGGTGCGCGCCCGATCGGGGCCGGTGGCGTGCAGGACGAACCGGGCCAGGCCCTCGACGAGATGCTCGATCGTGGCGGGGCCGAGCAGGCGGTTCAGTGCCGTCCAGTCGGCGCGATCGCGTTCCTCCAGCCGTTGGGCGATGCCGATCAGCAGGGCTTCGCGGGTGCGGAAGTAGTTGGAGGCCGACCCGCTGGGAACACCCGCCGCGTCATCGGCCGCGCGGTGGGTCAGCGCCCGCGGCCCGCGCGTGCCCAGCACGTCAATGGCGGCGTCGAGGATCTGTTCGCGTTTCGTGGCCACCCGGCGATACTACTGCTGTAGTGACTCGCACTACAACGGTAGTGTTCGGCACTACGGCGGTAGTACGGTGGGTCGTACGTGCAACGAGGGGAGAGTGCGATGTCCACAGCAATCGTCGTCGGTGGTGGAATCGGGGGATTGGCTACGGCGCTGGCGTTGACGCGCCGGGGCTGGTCGGTGGAAGTGCTGGAGCGGACGCCGGAGCTCACCGAGGTCGGATCGGGAATCTCGCTGTGGTCCAATGCCTTGCGGGCGCTGGACGCCCTCGGTGTCGGGTCCCCGGTGCGGGCGCAGGCGGTCGAGGACGTGTCGGCCGGGGTTCGGGATGCGCGCGGCCGCCGGCTCGCGCGCACCGATGTGGCGACGCTGCGCGAGCGGTTCGGCGCTCCGGTGGTGGTCCACCGCGCCGCGTTGCTCGAGATCCTGCGTGCGGCGCTGCCCGATGACGTGGTGCGGACGGGGATCGCGGTGTCGTCGGCCGACCCCGACGGATCGGTGACGCACTCGGCGGGGGTGTCCACCGCGGACCTGGTCGTCGGCGCGGACGGCCTGCACAGCGTGGTCCGGCGCGCGGTCTGCGGTGAGGTGCGGGCTCGGTACGCCGGGTACACCGCCTGGCGCGCGGTGGTCGAACTCCCGGAGAAACTGACCGAGTTCGGGGAGACCTGGGGTCGCGGAGCACGGTTCGGCATGGCGCCGCTCGCCGACGGCCGGGTGTACTGCTTCGCCGTCTACAACGCACCCGAACACGCGCCGGGAACCTTCGCCGAGGTCCGCGACCGCTTCGCCGGCTGGCATCACCCGATCCCCGCGCTGCTGGCCGCCGCCGACCCGAACACGGTGCTGCACAACGACATCTACGACATCCCCGCCCTCCCGTCGTTCACCGCGGGCCGGATCGCCCTGCTCGGCGACGCCGCCCACGCGATGACCCCGAATCTCGGCCAAGGCGGGTGCCAGGCGCTCGAGGACGCGGTGGTGCTGGCCCGCCTGGCCGCCGAACCCGACGGCCTGGCCCGCTACGACCGGGAGCGTCGTCCCCGGACCCGGATGATCGCCACCCGCTCGGCCCGCATCGGCACCATCGGCCAGCTGTCGGCCGCACCCCTGGTCGCCGTGCGGGACAACGTCCTACGACTCGTGCCCGCCTCTGTTTCCCTGCGTGCGATGGGCGAGGTCCTCGACTGGACGTGCTGACCGACGCGGCGAGCGCACAGGTCTCGTGTCGTCGTGGACGGTTCCGGCGGCCCGAGAGCCCGCCTTCGCCGCTCGGGTCCGCCCACGACGGCCGACCGCGGCGGCCGTCAGATCGGCGGGTGGTAGCGGGCGTGCATGGCGGCCGCGGTGGTGGCCATGGCCGCGCGGAGTTCGGGTGGGTCGAGAACCTCGAGATGTTCGCCGAGGGGGAGCAGGGCGTGGGCGAGGACCTCGTAGGACTCGCCGGGGAGGGTGATCTCGACCCAGCCGGTGTCGTCGGGCGCGCTCGCGGAGGCCAGGGCGTCGCGGACGGCCGCCGGGTCGTTCATCAGGCGCAGCAGGCCGAGGTGGTCGGCCGAGACCCGGCACCGCGCCCGGACCCGCAGGATGGCGCGGGCGAAGTCGTCGGCGGCGGCCGACCAGTGCGCGGTGAGCTCGAAATCGGCTGGGCGGGTGAAGGATTCGCCGGTGGGTTCGGCGGTGGCGATGCGGCTTGCCCGGTAGGAGCGGATGTCGGTGCCCTCGCGGGCGACCAGATACCAGGTGCCCGCCTTCATGACCAGGCCGAGCGGATCGACCGTGCGCTCGACGGTCTTGTCGCGGCGCCGGTAGCTGATCGCGAGTCGGCGGTCGTGCCACAGCGCGTCGGCGACCGCCGCCAGGGTGGGGGTGTCGTCCGGGCGGTGGAACCAGCCGGGCATGTCGATGTGGACGCGCTCGGCGATGCGGGTGGCACGGCCGCGCAGTTCGGGCGGCAGCGCGGCCAGCATCTTGAGCTGGGCGGTGGCGAGCACGGTGCCGAGGCCGAGGTCGGCGGCCGCGCCGGGCAGTCCGGCCAGCAGGACCGCGTCGGCCTCGTCGGAGGTGAGGCCGGTCAGCCGGGTGCGGTATCCGTCGATCAGCCGCACGCCGCCGCCGCGCCCCGGCTCGCTGTACACCGGGACCCCGGCCGCCGACAGTGCCTCGACATCCCGGTACACGGTGCGCACCGACACCTCCAGCTCCCGCGCCAGCTCGGTCGCGGTCGCCCCGCCCTTGGCCTGCAACAGGAGCAGCAGCTGTACCAACCTGCTCGCTCGCATGTTCTCGAGACTAGCCGGAAACCATGACGCAGGATGTCAAGGTTGCGTCGTACTGTTCGACTATGACCACATGGAGCCAGTTCACCGAGGAAGCGCCGCGAATCTCCGCCCTGTTCCTGCGCAGGCACCAGGCGACCGGCAATCTGTGCCTGCTCGGCACCGTCCGCGCCGACGGGTCACCGCGGATCAGCCCGATCGAGCCGACGATCTTCGAGGGCATGCTGATCCTGGCCGGCATGCCGAACACCAGGAAGTTCGCCGACCTCGCCCGTGACCCGCGGTTCTGCCTGCACACCGCGACCGTCGACACCAAGGTCACCGATGGCGACGCCAAACTGTTCGGCACCGTCACCGATCTGCCGGACGAGGCCGTGCACGCGCGTTTCGCCCAGAAACTCTTCGACGACAGCGGTTTCGACATCCGCGGCGAGAAGTTCGACCACTTCTACGTCGCCGATCTGACCGGCGCCTCCACGGTCGAGGTCGACGACGACCACCTCGACATCACCGTGTGGAAGCCCGGTGCGGGCGAGCGGGTGGTCCGCAAGGACTGACCCGCGCTAGGCGGTGTTCGCCGCCGCGAGCAGGGCCTGGATGCGCCGGTAGTCGGGCGGCGCCGACAACTCGCCCAGGTCGCCGCGGAGGGTGCGGGCCAGGCCGACCGCCGCGCCGAGAGCGGCCCGGTACAGAGCCGATCCGGTACTGATCCGGCGCACGCCCAGCGTGGCGAGGGTGTCGAGATCGGGGCCGGTCGGTGCGTACAGGGTGTTCAGTGGCAGCGGGGTCGCGGCGACGAGGGTGCGCAGCGTGGCCGGGTCGGTGACGCCAGGGACGAACAATCCGTCGGCGCCCGCCGCCGCGTACAGCCGGGCCCGGTGCACGGTCGAGTCCTCGTCGATGCCGAACCAGTGGGTGTCGACGCGGGCGTTGACGAACAGGTGTGGTGTGCGGGTCTTGATGGTGTGCACGAGGTCAGCCTGTTCCTGCGGCGTGGCCAGGAAGGTGTTGTCGCGGCCGTCCTCGATATTGATTCCGGCGACGCCGAGATCGGCCAGCCGGGCGACATAGTCGGCGACTTCGGCGGGGTCCTCGGCGAACCCGGCTTCGACATCGACGCTCACCAGAACCGGCAGTCGCGTCAATCGGGCGGCGAGAGCGAAGGTTTCGGTCGCGGACGCGGCCTTGCCATCGGGCAGACCGGCTGCGGCGGCGACCCCCAGACTGGTGGTGGCGATGGCTGGGAATCCCGCGTCCGCGAGCAGGGCGCCGGAGGTGAAGTCCCAGGCATTGGGCAGGATCAACGGCCGCTCGCCATGGTGGAGTGCGTGGAACTCGGTCGAATCCGCGGGGTTCGGAGTACGTGGGTGGGCATTCGTCGGCGCTGGGCCGTTTCCAGGCCCGATCGACGCCGTGTCCGGCTCTCGCGCGGAGCGCGGCTCCGTTGGACGGTGTGAGCTGGTCGGTTGGTTTCGCGCGGGCCGATGGCCTGGTTCGGTGAGTGTGCGTGGTTCGGCGTGTGCGTTCGGCTCGATCCGTAGGTTCCCATCGGGCAGCGTCCTCATCGTGGGCTCGACGCTCGACCCGGACCGGAGGTGCGGCGTAGGCCGCGGAGCCGATCCGGTCAGCGGCCGTTCCACGCCCGGCTCGAAAAGCGCAGGTGGGGTCTCGGATTCGAGGATGCCGTCGGCGATGGCGACCGCGAGTTCGTGCCCGGGGCAGCGGTGCGGTCCCGCGCCGAATCCGAGCCCCGGATGGCGAAGATCGAGTTCGGTCACCACACCGTCGACGAGCCGCCGTGTGGAGCGCAATGGCGGCGTGGTCGCCATGATCAGTGCCGGGCGGTCGGCTGGGGAGCCGATGTCCGAGGCGCGGGCGGCCGCGATCAATTCGCCGGTCGCCGCGCACGCCTGCACCAGGAGGCAGATCCGTGCGGCGATCCGCTCGTCGTCGGTGGTCTCGCTGTCGGAGGTGGGCGTTCCGTTGCCCGGTGGGTGTCGGTCGGTGCCCGATGGGGCGGCGGTCCGGCCCGGCGTCGCGATGTCGCCGACCTCCGCAGAGGCGGTGCGGGCTGGTCGGTGCGGGGCTCCCGCGAGCGTGCCGTGCCTACCAGTGACGTATCCGGCCGCCGACACCCCTGCGCTGTCGTGCGTGCACCCCGAGACACGCGCGGGCGCTGCGCACAATGCCACGATTTCACGCACCGCCGCGTCCGTCTCCGGCGTGATCGGTTCGTGTGGTTGATAGGCGGCCGCGACGACGGCCACCGCCGCGACCGCACTCTCCGGGAGCCCCATCGCCGCGAGCAGCACACGGACATGGGCCAGCGGCTGTCCGGCCCTGGTGGCGGCCTCGGCGCGAAGGGCAACCGGGTCGAGTCGATCCAACTCGCGCTGCGCCGCTGCCCGTCGGCGCCGATGGACGGGACCATCACAGAACCGGGGGACGTGCGCGCGCAGCCACGCGATGCCAGGACCGGGCGCATCCGGCACCGGCGGCATCGGCGCGGAGTGGAGCAGGTCGCGGACGAGCTCGGGATCGCTGATCACGGCATCGACGGTAGGCCAGCGACAGTTCGGTGGCCGCCGAACAATCACCGTCGCATGATGGGGAGATGCCCGCCCGCGCCGCCGCCCTCGCCGACTGGGCCGCTGTCCTCGCCGACCGGACCAGAGCCCACATGTGCCTGGCCCTGCTCGACGGCCGCGCCTGGACCGCCGGCGAACTGGCTCGCCTGACCGGCGTCGCCCCGTCCACCGCCACGGCCCACCTGGACCGCCTGTGCGGCGCGGGCCTGATCACCGAACGCAAACAGGGCAGGCACCGCTACGTCGAACTGGCGAGTCCCGCGATCGCCCAGCTCCTGGAAACCCTGCTGGCGGAACTCGACCCGACCCCCACCCCGCCGAAGAACCTGCGCGCCGCCACCGCCGACGCGGCCCTGGCGCGCGGGCGAACCTGCTACAACCACCTGGCCGGCCGCCTCGGCGTCACCCTCACCGACGCCATGGCCCACCGCGGCCTCCTCGACCCGGACAACGCCCACACCCTGACCCCCGCGGGCACCACTTGGCTCACCACCACCCTCGGCATCGACGAGCCCACCCTCACCCGCTCCCGCCGCCCCCTGACCCGCCCCTGCCTGGACTGGACCGAACGCCGCACCCACCTCGGCGGCCCCGCCGCGGTCCTCCTGCACCGCCGCCTGCTTGCCCTGAGCTGGATCACCCCGTCCGGAACCGGCCGCGCCGTCCGCGTCACCCCTACGGGAGCAGCCGGTCTTGCCGACACCCTCGGCATAGACCCCGCCCACCTACGCTGACGGCCACCTCGCCCGACCTCTCAGTCGAACAACTCCTCGATCCTGGAGATCTCCAATGCGCGACGCATCCACAGATCGAACGTGCGTTGGTCCCGGCACGCGGTGACGCGTTCGGCGGCGTCCTCCGAAATATGAACCCCGCGATGCCGAAGGATGAGCAGCACGTCCTTGGCCCGCCCCTCGTCCATTCCTTCTTCGCGGCCTTCGTCGCGTCCGAGGGCACGGCCTTCGTCGCGGCCTTCTTCCCGCAACGCCTGAGCAAGGGGTCCGCGGAAGTACGAGAGATCGGCGTCCATGAGTTCCTTCCAGGTCGTGCCCGCTTTGGTCCGGCCGAGGCCGTGATAGACGAGTTCGATGAACAACTGCGTCTCGTCCTGGTCTCCGGCTTGCCGGAAGGCCTCGGCAACGGACTCAAGTATCGCACCGATGTGAGGTTGACGAGCGTGGGTGATCGCCGACAGGGCCGCGAGCGGCAGGTCGTGACGTGCGGTATCGACGTCGAGGACGGCCGGGACATTGTGCGGCCCGAGCACGATCGGCGAGACCGACAGACAGGTCCATAGATCATGGCCCAGCCGGAGCGGCCCGGCCGCCCACGTCGCCGTGGCATGGTCACGGCACACGACGGCCAGCACGACCGGCACTCGTACTTCGCGATCAAGAACGACAGGTAGTACGACCACGCCGCGGCCTTGCGGGTTTCCGGCCGCCCCTGCGCCTCGACGATCAGCAGGAACGGTCCGTCCCCGGTGGTGATCCGCAGGATGGTGTCCGCCCGCCGCTCGACCGGCCGAGTCTCGGTCAGATCGACCGTCACCTGATCGACCGCCACCGGATCCGGAAACGGCAGATCCAACGTCCGCATCAACCGCGTGAAAGCCCCAGGGTCGTGCTGGAAGGCGCGATGCATCGCCTCGTGCCGCGAGCTGACCATGCGCGGCACCGTACCCGCGATCGAAGAGCCGCTCGAAATCCCCGGTGATTCACTGAATTTCGGCAATTCGGACCGGCGTACGAGCACTGTTAGTCGTCGCTGGCGACGATCACGGCTACGTTTCCACTCGCGCGGTCGATAGTGAGGAACTCGTTGAATTCGTCGTGGATCCGCCCGTAGTCACAGACCGCGCTGTCTCCGAGATCGCGCAGGACGTACACGGCATCCGCTTCCGAGAGCCGTCGGCGTACCTCGGCTGAGAGGAGTACCGTGAGCGCTGCCGAGTCGGAGGTATGGGTCGCAACCCATCGGTTGAACCGCTCGATCGCATCACCTGCCGCCATCGGTTCGTAGTCCTGTGGGGAGATGCACTCGATCCTGTACGGGCCGTGGATCGTGCCGTTCGGGTCGACACCACCGCCGACATGGCCGTTCCGGTAGGGAACCGAATTCATCACTGCGGCAATGATGTCCGGGTCGGAGCTGCCGGGTGTCGTCAGTGCATACGGTGAGATATGGACCCACTTCCTGGCGTAATCGACCAGGTAGTCCTTGAAGTTCACGAAGACGCGATCACGAGGTAGCAGGCCGGCTGACACAGTGCTGAACGGTAGCGCTGAACTCCTGTCGCGGTCACCCGGATCCGCCGGATCGTCTGGCGGTGCCCCTGCCGATCGGAGCAGGCGTGATCATGCTTCCCGGAGGGAATCTCTTCGGTGGCGGAGGTATTCGCGTTCGATGTCGTTGGGGGTGAGGGGGAGAGCGGTGTCGTAGGCGGTGACGGCTTCGGGGAGGCGGCCTTCGCGGTGGAGGAGGTCGGCGCGGAGGGCGTGGTAGAGGTGGTGGGTGGGGAGGTCGATGGTGGTGAGTTCGGCGAGGGCGGCGGTGGGGCCGTGGACTTCGGCGAGGGCGACGGTGCGGTGGAGGGCGACGATGGGGGTGGGCGTGAGGGTGTAGAGGTGGTCGTAGAGGGTGAGGATCTGGGGCCAGTCGGTGGCGGCCGCGGTGGGGGCGTCGGCGTGGACGGCGTTGATGGCGGCCTGGAGCTGATAGGGGCCGGGGGCGTTGCGGCGCAGGCATTCTCGGAGCAGGGATCGGGCCTCGTCGATGAGGTCGCGATCCCAGCGGGTGCGGTCCTGGTGGGCGAGCGGGATCAGGTGCTCGCCGTCGGTGCGGGCGGTCCGGCGGGATTCGGTGAACAGCATGAGGGCGAGCAGGCCCAGGATCTCCGGCTCGCCGGGGAGCAGATCGGTGAGCAGGCGGCCCAGCCGGATCGCTTCGGCGCACAGGTCGGCGCGGATCAGATCGGGGCCCGAGGTGGCCGAATAGCCTTCGGTGAAAACGAGATATACGACCGCGAGCACGGCGGGCAGCCGCGCGGGCAGTTCGGCGTCGGCGGGCACCCGGTAGGGGATGCGGGCGTCGCGGATCTTGCCCTTGGCGCGCACGAGCCGTTGCGCCATCGCCGATTCGGAGACGAGGAACAGCCGGGCGATCTCGGCGGTGGTGAGCCCGCCGAGCAGCCGTAGCGTCAGGGCGACCCGGGCGGTGGGGGCGAGCGCCGGATGGCAGCAGGTGAAGATCAGGCGCAGCCGGTCGTCGGGGAAGCCGTCGGTGGGCGCCGCCGGATCCGCGTGCAGGAGAGCGGCTTCGGCGTGCCGGTCGGCCCGGGTCGCCTCGCGGCGCAGCCGGTCGATCGCGCGGTTGCGCGCCGTGGTGATGATCCAGCCCGCCGGGCTCGGCGGCACCCCGTCGACCGGCCAGCGCACGACCGCGGCGGCGAAGGCCTCCTGCACCGCGTCCTCGGCGACCCCGATGTCACCGAAGACGCGGGTCAGGGAAGCGACCGCGCGCCCGTAGTTCTCCGCGAAGACCGCCTCGATGTCCATCTAGCCGCTCGCCACCGGCCGCACCTCGATCGGCAGGGTGAGCACCGCGGCCAGCCGGCCCGCCCAGTCCATCGCCTCGTCCAGATCGGCCGCCTGGATGAGGGTGAAGCCGCCGACGTGCTCGGTGCCCTCGGCGAAGGGCCCGTCGGTGATCAGCACCTCGCCCTCCTTCGCCCGCACGACGGTCGCGGTGCTCGCCGCGTGCAGGCCGACCGCGAACACCCAGGCCCCGGCCGCCCGCATCTCCTCGTTCAGCGCGGACAGCTCGTCGAGGATCGTGCCGATGTTCGACGGCGCCGGACCGTCGGGCTGATAGATGCACAACAGGTATTGCTTCATGATCGTCCTTCCGTGGGGGTTCATCTCCTATACGAACGGGACGCCGCCGAATCGACACTCGCGGGTGCAACGATTCTCGTCCGGACGGCCAGCGAGGTGCCCCGGTTCGGCCGGGCCGCTGTGCCACGATGAGGCGCATGGAGCTGCTCGCCGCCGCCGTCGACGTGCCGTCGCCGATCGTCTCGCTGTTCTGGATCGCGCTCGTGGCGGTGGTGGCGCCGCTGCTGTCGCGGGCACTGCGTGGCTTCGTGCCGGATGTGGTGATCCTGCTCGTGGCGGGCACGATCCTCGGACCGTTCGCGCTCGGCTTGGCCACCGCGGACGGCGGCGTCGACCTCATCAAGGAACTCGGCCTCGGCATGCTGTTCCTGCTCGCTGGCTACGAACTGGACCCGAAACTGCTCGGCGGCAAGTCGGGGCGGGTGGCCTGGCTGGTGTGGCTGGCCGGTCTCGTCTTCGCGTTCGGCCTGGTCAGCGTGCTGGCGAGCAGCGAATCGACGACCAACCACATCGCCGTCGCGATCGCGATGACCTCCACCGCGCTGGGCACCCTGCTGCCCATCATCAAGCAGGCCGGGCTGCTCGACACCGCGCTGGGCCGGGCGGTGCTCGCGCACGGCGCGGTCGGCGAGCTCGGCCCGATCGTGGCCATGTCGGTATTGCTGAGCAGCCACAATGTCGGCGCCGCGCTGGTGGTGCTCGCGCTGTTCGTGCTGGCGGCGCTGCTGGTCGGGCTGATCCCGGTGCGGCTGTTCGGTCGCGTCCCCGATCTGGGGGCGGCGCTGGCCAGGATGGACGGCGGCACCTCCCAGCTGCCGGTGCGCGGGTCGATCCTGTTGCTGCTGGTGCTCATGGTGGTGGCCGAACGCTTCGACCTGGATGTGGTGCTCGGCGCCTTCGCCGCGGGCATGGTGCTGCGCAGGCTCATCGCCGCGGGCCATCCGCGCGTCGACGAGCAGCTCGAGACCATCGGCTACGGGCTGCTGATCCCGGTGTTCTTCGTGGTCTCGGGCATGGCGATCGATATGTCGGCGGTGGCGGACAGGCCGCTGCTGTGGGTGTCGTTCGTGCTGGCGATCGCCGTCGCGCGCGGGTTGCCGGTGTGGCTGAGCGAGCGGTTCGTCCCGCACGGGCGCAATCTGGCATCGCCGCACGAGCGGGCTCAGCTGGCCCTGTTCGCGGCCACCGGCCTGCCGATCATCGTCGCCGTCACCCAGGTGGCCGTGTCGACGGAGCTGATGACGGCGGATACCGCCTCGGTTCTGGTCGCCGCCGGCGCGACGACGGTTCTGCTGTTCCCGCTGGTAGCGCGCCTGATCGGCGGGAAGGCGCCACTCGCGACCGTACCTGCTCATGAATGAGCTTGCATAGTCGTGCATAATCATCACATGGTTGATTCGTCGGGAGGACCCGCGCTGCGGGTGGCGGTTGCCGGTGCGAGTGGATACGCCGGTGGCGAAGTGTTGCGTTTGCTGCTGTCGCACCCCGAATACCGAACCGGGCGCCTCGAGATCGGGGCGCTGACCGCCGGATCCAACGCGGGCACCGCGCTGGGCGCGCTCCAGCCGCATCTGCTGCCGCTGGCCGACCGGATCCTGCAGGAAACCACCCCCGAGGTCCTGGCCGGGCACGACATCGTCTTCCTCGGCCTGCCGCACGGCCAGTCCGGTGCCATCGCGCAGGTACTGCCCGAGTCCACGGTGATCATCGACTGCGGTGCCGACTTCCGGCTCACCGACGCCGCCGCCTGGGAGAAGTACTACGGCAGCGCCCACGCGGGCAGCTGGCCCTACGGCCTGCCCGAGCTGCCCGGCGGCCGGGCGCGGCTCACCGGCGCCCGGCGCATCGCCGTGCCCGGCTGCTATCCGACGGTGTCCAGCGTCGCGCTGGCGCCCGCCATCGCGGCGGGCATCATCGAGCCGACCGTGAACGTGGTCGCCGTCAGCGGCACCTCGGGTGCCGGCCGCAAGCTCGATGTCGGCCTGCTCGGTTCCGAGGTGATGGGCAGCGTCCGCGCCTACGGCATCGCGGGCGCGCACCGGCACACCCCCGAGATCGCGCAGAACCTGAAGGCGGCGGGCGGCGTCGACGTCGCGGTGTCGTTCACTCCCGTGCTCGCCCCGATGCCGCGCGGCATCCTCGCGACCTGCACCGCCCCGGTGAAGGTGGACGCGGCCGAGGCGCGTGCCGTCTACGAAAAGGCCTACACCGATGAGCCGTTCGTGCACCTGCTGCCCGAAGGCGTTCTGCCGCAGACCGGTTCGGTGCTGGGCTCCAACGCCATCACCCTGCAGGTCGCCGTCGACACCGACGCGGGCCTGCTCGTGGTGATCGGCGCGATCGACAACTTGACCAAGGGCACCGCGGGCGCCGCGGTGCAATCGATGAACCTGGCCGTCGGATTCGACGAGACCGCAGGACTTTCCACCGTAGGAGTGGCACCGTGACGACCCCTGATCCGCACTCGACGGACCACGGCAACTTGATCCACACCCAGGGCGTCACCGCCCCGCTCGGCTTCCGCGCCGCCGGCATCGCGGCGGGCATCAAGGCCAGCGGCAAGCCCGACCTCGCCCTGGTCCTCAACGAGGGCCCCGAATACGCGGCCGCCGGTGTGTTCACCAGCAATCAGGTCAAGGCCGCCCCGGTGCTGTGGTCGCAGCAGGTGCTGAAGTCGGGGCGCGTGCGCGCGGTCATCCTCAACTCGGGCGGCGCGAACGCCTGCACCGGGCCCGGTGGCTTCCAGGACACCCACCGGACCGCCGAGGAACTCGCCGCCGCGCTGAGCAACTGGGGCACCGAGACCGGCGCCGGCGAGATCGCGGTCTGCTCCACCGGCCTGATCGGTGACCGGCTGCCGATGGACAAGCTGATCCCCGCCGTCACCGAGATCGTGCACGAGATGGGCGGCGGCATGTCCGGCGGCTCCGACGCCGCGCACGCCATCATGACCACCGACACCGTGCCGAAGGAATCGGCGTTCCACCACGAGGGCAAGTGGAACGTCGGCGGCATGGCCAAGGGCGCGGGCATGCTCGCCCCGTCGCTGGCCACCATGCTCGTCGTGCTCACCACCGACGCGGTGGCCACGCCCGAGCAGCTCGACCGGGCGCTGCGCCAGGCCACCAAGTACACCTTCGACCGGCTCGACGTCGACGGTTCCTGCTCCACCAACGACACCGTGCTGCTGCTGGCCAACGGCGCCAGCGGCGTCGCCCCGTCGCAGGAGGACCTCGACGCCGCCGTCTTCACCGTGTGCGACGACCTGGCCGCCCAGCTGATGGCCGACGCCGAGGGCGTCACCAAGCGGGTGCAGATCACCGTCACCGGCGCGGCCTCCGAGGACGAGGCGCTGACCGTGGCCAGGGCGGTCGCCCGCGACAGCCTGGTCAAGACCGCGCTGTTCGGCTCGGACCCGAACTGGGGCCGGGTGCTCGCCGCCGTCGGCATCGCCCCGGTGACGCTGGACCCGGACCGGATCGCGGTGTCGTTCAACGGCAATCCGGTCTGTGTCGACAGCGTCGGCGCGCCCGGCGCGCGCGAGGTCGACCTGTCCGGCGAAGACATCGCGGTGCTGATCGAGCTGAACGTCGGCACGGGCACCGCGATGGTGCGCACCACCGATCTCTCGCACGCCTACGTCGAAGAGAACTCGGCGTACAGCTCATGAGCAGCGGTGTGGTGCAGTCCCTTTCGGCGCTGGACAAGGCGCACGTGCTCGCCGACGCGCTGCCGTGGCTGCAGAAGTTCCGCGACAAGGTCGTCGTCGTGAAGTACGGCGGCAACGCCATGATCGACGACGAGCTCAAGGCCGCCTTCGCCGCCGATATGGCGTTCCTGCGCACCGTCGGCGTGCACCCGGTGGTCGTGCACGGCGGTGGCCCGCAGATCAACGCGATGCTGAAGAAACTCGGTATGGCGGGCGAGTTCCGCGGCGGTTTCCGCGTCACCACCCCCGAGGTGATGGACGTGGTGCGGATGGTGCTGTTCGGCCAGGTCGGGCGCGAGCTCGTCGGGCTGATCAACGCGCACGGCCCGTACGCGGTCGGCATCTCCGGTGAGGACGCGCACCTGTTCACCGCGACCCGGCGAACGGTCACGGTGGAGGGTGTCGCCACCGACATCGGCCTGGTCGGCGACGTCACCGAGGTCAACCCCGGCGCCGTGCTCGACCTGATCGACGCCGGGCGCATCCCGGTGGTGTCCACCATCGCCCCCGACGCCGACGGCGTGGTGCACAACATCAACGCCGACACCGCCGCCGCCGCGCTGGCGGAGGGCATCGGCGCGGAGAAGCTCGTCGTCCTCACCGACGTCGAGGGCCTCTACACCGACTGGCCCGACCGTTCCTCGCTGACCAGCGAGATCGACGCGGCGGCGCTGGCGGAGTTGCTGCCGCGCCTGGATGCGGGCATGGTGCCGAAGATGGAAGCGTGCCTGCGGGCGGTGCGGGGTGGGGTACCCAGCGCCCATGTGATCGACGGCAGGGTGCCGCATTCGGTACTACTGGAGTTGTTCACCGGAGAAGGAATCGGAACGATGGTGACCGCATGAGTGAAGTAGAGAAGCTGCAGCAGCGGTGGTCGGCCGCGATGATGAACAACTACGGCACCCCGAAGGTCGCGCTGGTGCGCGGCGCGGGCGCGGTGCTCTACGACGCCGACGGCAAGCGCTACGTCGACTTCCTCGGTGGCATCGCGGTGAACAGCCTCGGCCACGCCCACCCCGCCATCCTGGAAGCGGTCACCCAGCAGCTGGGCACGCTCGGCCACGTGTCGAACCTGTATGCCAGCGAGCCGGTGATCGAGCTGGCCGAGAAGCTGCTCGCGCACTTCGGTGACGGCGAGGGCAAGGCGTTCTTCTGCAACTCCGGCACCGAGGCCAACGAGGCCGCGTTCAAGATGGCCCGGCTGACCGGCCGGACCAAGATCGTCGCCGCCGAGGATGCCTTCCACGGCCGGACCATGGGCGCGCTCGCGCTCACCGGTCAGCCCTCGAAGCGGGAACCGTTCGAGCCGATGCCGCCCGGCGTCGTGCACGTGCCCTACGGTGACGCCGCCGCGCTGGAGGCCGTCGTCGACACCGACACCGCCGCGGTGTTCCTGGAGCCGATGATGGGCGAGAGCGGTGTGGTCGTCCCGCCGTTCGACTACCTGGCCCGGGCGCGCGAGATCACCTCGCGGGCGGGCGCGCTGTTGATCCTCGACGAGGTGCAGACCGGAATCGGCCGCACCGGAACGTTTTTCGCGCACCAGGCGGCGGGCATCGTGCCCGACGCGATCACCCTGGCCAAGGGCCTCGGCGGCGGTCTGCCGATCGGCGCCGTGCTGGCGCAGGGCCGCGCCGCGGAGCTGCTCACCCCGGGCCTGCACGGCACGACCTTCGGTGGCAACCCGGTGTGCGCCGCCGCAGCGCTGGCGGTCCTGCGGACGATCGACTCCGAGGATCTGCTCTCCCATGTGGAATGGGTGGGCAAGAAGCTCAGCGACGGTATCGCGCTGCTCGAGCACCCCGAGATCGATCATGTGCGCGGGGCGGGCCTGCTGATCGGCATCGTCCTGAAGAACGACATCTCCGCCCATGTCGACGAGCGGGCGCGGGAGGCGGGCTACCTGATCAACCCCGCCAAGCCGAACGTGATCCGGTTGGCGCCGCCGCTGGTGCTCACCGAAACCCAGGCCGACAACTTCGTCGCCGACCTGCCCGAGATCCTCGACAAGGCCGCCGCCGATGCGAAGGGAGCGAGTAAGTGACCCTGCGCCACTTCCTGCGCGACGACGATGTGACCCAGGCCGAGCAGGCCGAAATCCTCGCCATCGCCGCGGATCTGAAGAAGAACCCGTTCGCGCACCGGCCGCTCGACGGCCCGCGCGGGGTCGGGGTGATCTTCGAGAAGAACTCCACCCGCACCCGGTTCTCGTTCGAGCTCGGCATCGCCCAGCTCGGCGGGCACGCCGTCGTCGTCGACGGCCGCGACACCCAGCTGGGCCGGGAGGAAACCCTCGGCGACACCGGCAGCGTGCTCTCGCGCTACGTCGAGGCCATCGTCTGGCGGACCTTCGAACAGTCCCGCCTCGACGAGATGTCGGCCACCGCGACGGTGCCCGTGGTCAACGCGCTGTCCAACGAGTTCCACCCCTGCCAGGTGCTCGCCGATCTGCAGACGATCAGCGAGCGCAAGGGCGCCCTCGCCGGGCTGAACCTCACCTACTTCGGCGACGGCGCCAACAATATGGCGCACTCGTTGCTGCTGGGCGGGGTGACCGCGGGAATGAACGTGACCGTCGCCGCGCCCGCCGGTTTCGAACCGCTGCCGTGGATCCTCGAGGCCGCCGCCAAACGGGCCGCGGAGACCGGGGCGACGGTGTCGGTCACCAACGACCCGGTGGCGGGCGCGACCGGCGCGGATGTGCTGGTCACCGACACCTGGACCTCGATGGGGCAGGAGAACGACGGTCTCGACCGCGTCGGCCCGTTCCGTCCGTTCCAGGTCAACGCGGCGCTGCTCGCCGCCGCCGACCCGGAAGCCATTGTGATGCACTGCCTTCCGGCGCACCGCGGCGAGGAGATCACCGACGAGGTGCTCGACGGCCCGCACAGCGTGGTCTGGGACGAGGCCGAGAACCGGCTGCACGCCCAGAAGGCGCTGCTGGTCTGGCTGCTCGCGAAAGCCGCCGCGTGAGACCGCGAATCGGGGCCGGCGCGGAGGTCGGTCGATGAGTGCACCCGAGAAGGGCTCGCCCGCCATCGCCCGCACCCGCGCCGGCCGCCAATCGCGCATCGTCGAGCTGCTGTCCGCGCATTCGGTCCGCAGCCAGACCGAACTCGCGACCCTGCTGGCCGCCGAGGGCATCGAGACCACCCAGGCGACCCTGTCGCGTGATCTCGATGAGCTCGGCGCGGTCAAGCTGCGCGCCGCCGACGGTGGCGCGGGCGTCTACGTCGTCCCCGAGGACGGCAGCCCCGTCCGCGGCGTCACCGGCGGCACCGGCCGCCTGTCCAAACTCCTCGGCGACCTGCTGGTCTCCACCGATGCCAGCGGCAACCTCGCCGTCCTGCGCACCCCACCCGGCGCCGCCCACTTCCTGGCCAGCGCCCTCGACCGCGCCGCCCTGCCCTTCATCGTCGGCACCATCGCCGGCGACGACACCATCGCCGTCATCGCCCGCGAACCCCTCACCGGCGCCGAACTCGCCGCCCGCATCGAGGAATTGGCCTGACCCTCAGGGTTTCGTTCACCTGATGTTCCGCGCGGACCCCTGGTCCGCGTGCCGGGCCGAGTCGACACTCTCTGTATCGGCGCCGCGCGTCCGCGCTGCCGGTGGAGGCAGTGTTCGTGTGGATGGGGTCGGGTCGCTGTCCCCGTCGCACCGGGGAGGGGAGATGCGATGACTCTGCGGAAGGTATTCGCACGTTATCGGCAGTACCGGATCAGGCGGTTCCGGAAATTGGCCCAGGAGGCCGCGGCCATTTCGCCGAGCTGGCGTGCGCAGCGACGACGGCGTCAGCAGGTGCGAGTGCTCGGTGTGATTCTCGCCGTCATGTTCGTGTCCGCGCTGGTGGTACCGGTGCGGGAGGACCCGGCGTTCCTCGTCTGGATGCTGGCAATATTCCTGTTCACCTTTGTGTCGATCCCACTGGACCGGGTGATGGGTGGCCAGTCGGTGGCTCCCGCAGAGGTCCTCGAGGAGTGGGAGATCCAGCGGCGCAACGCCGCT
The DNA here is from genome assembly GCF_042888005.1 of Nocardia sp. NPDC003269. Taxonomy (NCBI): domain Bacteria; kingdom Bacillati; phylum Actinomycetota; class Actinomycetes; order Mycobacteriales; family Nocardiaceae; genus Nocardia; species Nocardia sp. NPDC003269. Next base: position 48,665 of record NZ_JBIAPA010000006.1, on the reverse strand, counting down.
CGCGGGATCGCCCTCATCGTCACGGTGCGGCTGTCGTTGATTCCAGTCTTCTGGCTCTACATCGTAGGAAACTTCGTCGACGGTGCGGACTATCCGCGAGTCATTCGCGGCTGCGCGATTCTGCTGCTCACCGTTCTGGTGATCGGCGGCCAGCTGCCGAACTTGGTGCTGGCATGGACCCGTCCCGACACCGACCCGGTGGACCGGCGGCCGCATCCGCCGACGCCCTTGCCCGGGTGTCCCGCACCGGCGCCGAATCATTGACGCCGATCGTGCCGGGTTACTCCCTGGCAGCGCCGTCGGGCCAGACGACGTCTACCGGGATGCCGTGGGCGCGGGCGGATTCGACGACGGTGGCGGTGCCGCCGCGCTCGCCCTCGTTGCCGTCCCACACCGCGACGAGGCGGTCGCAGTCGGTGAGGAGGACTTCGTTGGCGGCCTCGTAGGCGTTCTTGCCCGCGGTGTCGAAGTCCATCACCCGGACCGTGCTCGCGCGGGCGAGCAGGGCGTCGAACAGGGGTGCGTGGTCGGGCTTCACCTTGGCCGCGCGGTAGTCGCGGGAGGGGAGGACGACCTCCAGGCGTCCGTCTGCCGCCAGTACCGCTTCGGCGAAGATCGAATCCGCGCCGCGGGCCAGGCAGGTGATGCCGATCAGGTCGGGGACTTCGGTGAGGAGGGCCGAGATCGCCTCGCGCACCAGGGTTTCGGTGGCGGGGGTGAGGTTCATGTGGCCGGTGACGCTGATCCGCATCGGGGTCATCCCGCCGGAGTGGGTGGGGTGCGCAGGCCGGTCAGGGCGATCTCGGTGAGCAGGGGTGCCGAGTCGGGGGCGGCTTGGCAGCCCGCGCCGATGCCGTGGCCCAGTCGCAGGATGTCGCGCGGGGTGACGTCACGGCGTACGAGCCCGGCTTCCTGGACGGGGACCAGGACGGACTCGGCCGCCTCGGCGAGCATCGTCGAGCAGGCGGTGAAGACGTCGGAGGTCCGGTCGATCGCGGCCTTGAGGGTGGCCGCCAGGCCGTGCCGGTGCAGGATGTAGGAGACCAGTTCGCCGAACCACTCGGTGAAAGCGTCCGGGGGAGTGCGGGTTTCACGGAGCTCGGCGGCGCGCGCGGCGAGGGTCTCGATATTGGCGCGGTAGACCGCCTCCATCAGCGCCGTGCGATTCGGGAAGTGCCGGTACAGGGTGCCGGGTCCGACGCCCGCGCGCCGGGCGATGTCGTCGAGGGGGGCCTCGATGCCGTGCTCGGCGAAGGCGTCGCGCGCGCATTCGATGATGCGTTCGTAGTTGCGGCGCGCGTCGGCGCGCATCGGCCGCGACGGTGCGTCCACTCGGTCCTCCACTGGAAACGGATGAAGTCTCCGTTTAGGCTTGCGGAACCGGAGACTTTCTCCCTATGCTAGCTCTGTCATAAACGGAGACTCTCTCCGTTTAGCTTCCCCCTTGATGGAGCGCACTTGACCACCACCACACTTCCGGCGAAAGCCCAGGTAGCGCGCGCCCGGCCGGGCGTCGTCCTGGTCACCTTGCTGACCTGCCAGCTGATGATCATTCTCGATGTCACCGTGATGAACGTGGCCCTGCCGCGGATCCGGACCGATCTGGAGTTCAGCGCCACCGGCCTGTCCTGGGTGATGAACTCCTACACCCTCGTCTTCGGCGGCCTGCTGCTGCTCGGCGGCCGCGCCGGCGACCTGTTCGGCAGGCGCAGGCTGTTCATCGCGGGCACGACACTGTTCACCCTCGCCTCCCTGGCCGGCGGGCTGGCGCCCTCGGCGGGCTGGCTGCTCGCGGCCCGGGTACTGCAGGGCATCGGTGGCGCGATGGCCGCGCCCAATACCCTCGCGCTGCTGACGACGACGTTCACCGAGCCGAAGGCGCGCATCCGCGTGCTGGCCTTGTTCTCCGGCATGTCCAGCGCCGGATTCGCGATCGGGCTGATCGTCGGCGGACTGCTGACCGAATGGGTCGGCTGGCGCTCGGTGCTGTTCATCAATGTGCCGTTCGGGCTGCTGATCCTGGCGCTCGCCCTGCGCTACCTGCCCGACGCGCCACGCCGCGCCGCCCGCCTCGATCTGCCGGGCGCGGTGACCGCGACCGCCGGTGTCGCCGCGCTGGTCTACGGATTCATCAGCGCGGCCGCCGACGGCTGGGGCGCGCCGGGCACCGATATCTCCCTGGCGGTCGGCGCGGCACTGCTCGCGGGGTTCGTGGCGATCGAACTCCGGGCACCGCAACCGCTGCTGCCGCTGCACCTGTTCGCCGATCGCGATCGGGCCGCCGCCTACCTGAACATGTTCCTCGGGCCGATGGCGGGCATGTCGATGTTCTTCTTCCTGACCCAGTACCTGCAGGACGTGCGCGGCATGAGCGCGCTGGCAACGGGATTCGCGTTCCTGCCGACGGCGGCCCTGATGTTCGCGATGATCCGGCTGATTCCCCGGTTGCTGGCCCGCTTCGGCCCGAAACCGGTGACCGTGACTGGCACCGTCGCGATGACCACCGGGCTCGTGCTGCTGACCCGGCTCTCGGCCGACACCGGCTATTTCCCGCTGCTGTTCGTCGCCATGGTCGCGATGGGCTGCGGGATCGGGCTGGCGTTCTCGCCGCTGAACGTGATCATCATGTCCACGGTGTCGCCGGACGAGGCGGGCGCGGCGGGTGGTGCGTTGCAGACCATGCAGCAGACCGGTGGCGCGCTCGGCCTGGCCGTCCTGGTGACGGTCTTCGGCACCGCGGCCCGCGAGGCTGGCGGTTCACCGACGCACGCCCTCGTCGGCGGGATGACCGCCGCGTTCGGCGCCGCCGCCGTCATCGCGGCGCTGACCTTCGTGGTCGCCCTCACCTTCCGCAGTATCCGGTCGCCGCGATGAGCCGAAACTCCTGATCTGCCAGAGCAATACGTAGAGCGTCCAGGCGCAGCCCAGTCCCTGGGCTGCGCCGACGATCGTGTGCCGGACCAGGTCGTAGGAGCTGGCCCGGGTCACCGGGTCGTCGATGGCGAGCACGGCGCCGAGGACGGGGGCGAGGATCAGCCCGGTGCGGATCGCGCGACCCCACCGGGCAGGCGCCGATGACCGTCGGCTGGTGCGGCGAACCAGGTAGCGGGCGAGCGCGGCGGTACCGAGCAGCGATGAGGCATAGCCGATCACGTTGTACACCGTGTGCGGCCCGACCACCGGGGCGCGCAGCAACTCCCAGTGCCGCACCACGAAACCGGCTGTCTGCGTGCAGGAGTCCCACGCGAGGTGCGTCAGGGCGCCCAGGGCGATGGCGACGACCGGAACCCACAGGCGCCGGAGACCATCGGCGGGCACACGGGCCGGGAGGGCGACACGGAACGGGAAGAGCGCGGCGGCCGGTCCGGCGGAGAGCCGGAAGCACAGCAGCAGACCGACACCGATCACCAGGTCCCAGCTCAGCACCCCGACGAGCGAATGCGTCGCGGCGCCACCCAGCGGAATCGGCAGGTAGTAGACGACATCGGGCGCGATCGCCCCGGCCACCAGCGCCGACAGCGGCAGGCGCCGAGCCAGGGGCAGCACCGCGACCGGGTGGGCGAGCGTGATCGGCACCCCGCCACGCTATCCCGCCCGCCGCGGTGTCAGTCCCGGGTCAACCGGCGCCAGGTCCAGTCCACCCGGATATCCAGCGGCGCGTCCGGCGTGACCATCCGGGGATCGGTGTTCACGCCGTTGGGCGGACCCGACTGGGCCTCCACCGACAGCGACTCCTCCGGCAGGGTCCAGACGACGACATCGGTGACGGGACTGGTGATCGTGAATTCCAGGAAACCGGGCCAAGTGAGGCGCGCGGTGACGCCGTCGGGCATGGCGAAGCAGTCGTCCCACGGCGGGGGCGACGGCGGGATGTGACGGCCGGTGGGCAGGTAGTCCGGCCCGCGCTCGTATTGCCAGGCCGGCCGGACATCGAGGGCGAGCGGACCCGTGGCCGCGGGGACCTCGCGCAGGAACCAGGGATGCCAGCCGCCCTGGGCGGGAAAGGGATCGGCGTCGGTGGCGATGCGCAGGTGGAGTGTGAGGCCGGTGTCGGTGAGGGTGAACCGCTGGGTGACGGTGCCCGCGAACGGCCACGGGTCGGTCAGCCGGTGCCGCACCGTCGCCTCGGTCGCCGTGGCGGACACGACCTCCCACGCGCCGTCGCGCGCGGTGCCGTGGATGCTGTGCGGCGGATTGTTGATCGGCATCTCGTAGGTCCGGTCACCGACCGTGAACGTGCCGTAGCCGAGCCTGCCCGCCCAGGGCGCCATGACGAAACAGCCCGTCCCCGGGTCCTGCCGCAGCAGTTCGGTCCCGTCGACGGTGAGGCTGTGCAGCGCGCCGCCGTCACCGGGCGCGATGGTCAGTCCGGTGGTGCCCGCGTGGAGTCGCACGTCGTCGGCGGCCATGCCGGCGAGACTAGCGGCGCGCCGCGCTCAGCGGCGGGAGCCCACGCCGGATCAGGTGAACGGGTACTGCCCACCGCCCGCGCCGCCGCCGGGGGAGTTCGGGGTGGCGACGTCGATGATGCTCTGGACCAGGGCGACGACGGCCCGGCCGACATCGAGCACGCCGTTGCCGAGCGTGGAGAATTCCTGCGCGACGTAATGGAGCATCTTGTTCGTCCTCACGTTGGCGAGCCGAATAGTGCTCTCCCAGAGTGCCACACACCGCCGACATGGGCACTACATTGCACAGGTGACCGAGAGTCCAGCGACCGTCCGATTCCAGCCCGTGCCCGATCCCCGGCCCGACGACAAGCCCTGGCCGGACATGGTGTGGCCGGTGCCCGACGGCGCCCGGTTGAGCGGCGAGACGGTGCGGCTGACCACTGTCGATCCGTCGGCGGACGCCGGTGAACTCTTCGCCGCCCTCGACGCGGACGCGGTCTGGGCGCACCTGCCCTGGCGCCCGCGCGGGGCGAGCGAATTCGCCGATCATCTCCAGGAACTGAACGCCAACCCCGACTGGCATGTCTGGATCGTCCGCGCGCGCACCGGCATCGGCGATCGAGCGGCGGGAGCGGTGCTCGGCGTCACGTCCTACCTGGACGTCCGCCCGCGGGACGCGGCGCTGGAAATCGGGTTCACCGCCTACACGCCGTCGGTCTGGGGCGGTCCGGTCAACCCGGAAGCCAAACTGCTGCTGCTGGAATACGCGTTCGACGAGCTCCATGTAGGCCGGGTGCAGTTGAAGACCGATGTGCGCAACCAGCGTTCGCAGCAGGCGATCGCGCGGCTCGGGGCGCGCTACGAGGGGACGCTGCGGCGTCAGTTCCGGCGCGCGGACGGCACCGTGCGCGACAGTGTGCTGTTCTCGATCACCGCGGAGGACTGGCCGCGGGTGCGCGCGGGGCTCGCCGCGCGGCTCGGCGACCGCTGATCGGGCGGGTCAGGAGTTGAGGAAGTTCAGGATGGCCAGCGCCAGCGGGGCGCTCAGGTCGAACAGCACGCGACCGACGTGCAGGCCAGCGGTGGCGCCGGATTCGTAGTGGTCGGACAGGAACTGCAGGATCGCGTCAACCATGGATGCTCCCGGTGGGGTGGTGCGGGCGGGGGATCAGGCGAAGAAGCCCTGGAGGATCGGCGTGCCGAGGTCGATCACCGTCTTGGCGACCGTCAACCCCAGATTGCCGAGCCCGATGACGACGGCCCCGATCAGGTCGTAGTTCGCCTGGGCGAAATCACGTAGCTGCTGCATGTCCACTCCTCGACCCCGACCGATGGGTAGCTGATGTGACCAGCGTCTCACAGACGATGCTTGCTGCCAAGTTGCTGTCGGGCGTCGCCGCAGGTGATGGGCGATTTCGTCCGCGCCGGGCGATGCGATATGCGGTATCTCTACCCCCGGGTATGAATGAGATTGCATCATCGTGCATAATCATTTGCAGCAGCGGCGCGAGCCGACCGGCGGCCGGAGCATTCATACTGCTCCAGGCAGCCCGTGCAGATCACGTACACACTTCGAGGAGCACAACAGACATGTCCGATCGCGTCGTACTCGCCTACTCCGGTGGGCTTGACACCTCCGTCGCCATCAGCTGGATCGCGAAGGAGACCGGTGCCGAGGTGGTGGCCGTGGCCATCGACCTGGGCCAGGGCGGCGAGGACATGAACGTGGTGCGCCAGCGCGCCCTGGACTGCGGCGCCGTCGAGGCCATCGTGGTCGACGCGCGCGACGAGTTCGCCGACGAGTACTGCCTGCCCACCATCCAGGCCAACGCCATGTACATGGGCCAGTACCCGCTGGTGTCGGCCATCAGCCGCCCGCTGATCGTCAAGCACCTGGTCGAGGCCGCGAAGTTCCACAACGCGACCACCGTCTCGCACGGCTGCACCGGCAAGGGCAACGACCAGGTCCGCTTCGAGGTCGGCATCGGCGCCCTGGCGCCCGACCTGGAGGTCATCGCCCCGGTCCGCGACTACGCCTGGACCCGCGAGAAGGCCATCGCCTTCGCCGAGCAGAACAACCTGCCGATCAACGTCACCAAGAAGTCGCCGTTCTCGATCGACCAGAACGTGTGGGGCCGCGCCGTCGAGACCGGCTTCCTCGAGGACCTGTGGAACGCGCCGACCAAGGACGTCTACGACTACACCGCCGACCCGACGGTGAACTTCGAGGCGCCCGACGAGGTCATCATCACCTTCGACAAGGGTGTGCCGGTCGCCATCGACGGCCGTCCCGTCACCGTGCTGCAGGCCATCGAGGAGATGAACACCCGCGCCGGTCGCCAGGGTGTCGGCCGCCTCGACATGGTCGAGGACCGGCTCGTCGGCATCAAGAGCCGCGAGATCTACGAGGCGCCGGGCGCCATCGCGCTGATCACCGCGCACCAGGCGCTGGAGAACGTCACCATCGAGCGTGAGCTGGGCCGCTACAAGCGCCAGGTCGAGCAGCGCTGGGGCGAGCTGGCCTACGACGGCCTGTGGTTCTCCCCGCTCAAGCGCGCGCTGGACGCCTTCGTGCAGGACACCCAGCAGCACGTCACCGGCGAGATCCGGATGGTGCTGCACGGTGGTTCCGCCGTCGTCAACGGCCGCCGCTCCGAGCAGTCGCTCTACGACTTCAACCTGGCCACCTACGACGAGGGCGACACCTTCGACCAGTCGCTGGCCAAGGGCTTCGTGCAGATCCACGGTCTGTCCTCGAAGGTCGCCGCGCGTCGCGACCTGAACCAGAAGTAGTAGTCAGCACGTCGTAGTCTCGACACCGGCCGGTCCTGTCACGGACCGGCCGGTGCCGTGCCCAGCCATGCCCGCCAGCCCGACCGGAGGAGAATCCGATGACCCACAGCGGAACCAACGAAGGTGCCCTCTGGGGTGGGCGATTCGCGTCCGGCCCGGCCGAGGCGATGGCGGCGCTGAGCAAGTCGACGCACTTCGACTGGGCACTGGCGCCCTATGACATCCGCGCCTCCAAGGCGCACGCCCGCGTGCTGCACAAGGCCGGGCTGCTCGCCGACGACGACCTGACCGGCATGCTGGCCGGGCTGGACACCCTGGCCGCCGACGTCGCCTCGGGTGCCTTCGGGCCCGCCGAGTCCGACGAGGACGTGCACGGCGCGCTCGAGCGCGGCCTGATCGAGCGGGTCGGCACCGAGCTCGGCGGCCGACTGCGGGCGGGCCGCTCCCGCAACGACCAGGTGGCCACCCTGTTCCGGATGTGGCTGCGCGACGGTGTGCGCCGCGTCGCCGTCGGCGTGCTCGACGTGGTCGACGCCCTGGTCGCCCAGGCCGCCGCGCACCCGGACGCGGTGATGCCGGGCAAGACCCACCTGCAGGCCGCGCAGCCGGTGCTGCTCGCGCACCACCTGCTCGCGCACGCCCACCCGCTGCTGCGCGACCTGGAACGCCTGCGCGACTTCGACAAGCGCGCCGCGATCTCCCCGTACGGATCGGGCGCGCTGGCCGGGTCGTCGCTGGGCCTGGACCCCGAGCAGATCGCCGCCGAGCTCGATTTCACCGCGTCGGCGGCCAATTCGATCGACGCGACCTCCGCGCGCGACTTCGCCGCCGAGGCCGCGTTCGTGCTGGCCATGATCGGCGTCGACCTGAGCCGGATGGCCGAAGAGGTCATCATCTGGAGCACGCCGGAATTCGGGTACGTCACCCTCGCCGACGCGTGGTCGACCGGTTCGTCGATCATGCCGCAGAAGAAGAACCCCGACGTCTCCGAGCTGACCCGCGGCAAGGCGGGTCGCCTGATCGGCAACCTGACCGGCCTGCTGGCCACCCTGAAGGCCCAGCCGCTGGCCTACAACCGGGACCTGCAGGAGGACAAGGAACCCCTGTTCGACTCGGTCGCCCAGCTCGAACTGCTGCTGCCCGCCATCGCGGGTCTGGTCGGCACCCTCACCTTCCACACCGACCGGATGGCCGAGCTCGCGCCCGCCGGTTTCACCCTCGCCACCGACATCGCGGAATGGATGGTGCGCCAGGGCGTTCCGTTCCGGGTCGCACACGAGGCGGCGGGCGCCTGCGTGCGGGCCGCCGAAGCGCGCGGCGTCGGCCTCGACGAACTGACCGACGCGGAATTCGCCGCCGTCGACGCCTCGCTGACCGCGGGCGTGCGCGACGTCCTCACCGTGCAGGGCTCGATCGCCTCCCGCAACGCGCGGGGCGGCACCGCCGGTGTCCGCGTCGCCGAGCAACTCGACGAGGTCCGCAAGACCGCCGAGGACGCCCGCGCCTGGCTGAGCTGAACCGGGAGCGGGCTACCGCGCACGGAGTATCCGGCGGTGCCCGCTACCTCCCGCGGAGGAGTCCCGGCTGCGTTCCGTAGGCCGATGTTTCGGCCGATGTCCACGGGCATTGTTGTCCCCGAAGGCTTTCCGCATCGGAGGACATCATGGGACAACGCTGGGCCCTGCCCGTACTCGCTCTGCTGACCGCGACGACCGCCTTCGGCGCCGGTCTGTCCTGGATGACCCACATGCATCATCGCGCGCTCCGCTACCTCGACCCCGCGCGCATGACCGCCTTCGACGCCGGCTACGAGACGCTGTCGGACCTGACCGTGATCCCGGCCGGGGTCCTCGGCGTCGCGCTCTCGGTGCTGGTGCTGTGGATCCGGCCCCGCGGCGTACCGATCTGGCTGCCGATCCTGACCCTGGTGCTGCAACTGTCGGTGTTCGTCACGCGCGTCTGGTGGTGGGGCGCGTGGGCCGAGCAGGTGCGTGACGCGGGCTCGGTGTGGATCGCGGGCGGCCTGCATCCCGCGTACGAACGGTATATGGCCACCAATGGGATCCGGATCGCGATCATCGCCGGATACGCGCTCCTCGCCCTGGTCATGACGGTCCTCGCGGCGCGAGCGCGCTCGGGATCACGCGGCGCGATCGAGGCGTGAGCGTCGCGCGACGGTTACCCTGCGGCCATGACCCTGGTCCTGCTGGCATTGGCCATCGCCTCCGAAGTCACCGCGACGGTGTCGCTGAAACTCTCGGAGGGCTTCACCAAGCTCGTTCCCTCGATCGTCGTGGTCATCGGGTACGGCGCCGCGTTCTACTTCCTGTCCCAGGCGTTGAAGCGGGGGATGGCGATCGGGGTGGCATACGGGATCTGGTCGGCGGTGGGTGTCGCGGCGATCGCGGCGATCGGGGTGCTGTTCCTGGGGGAGCGGCTCACCCTGGTGCAGGTGGCCGGGATCGGTCTGGTGATTCTCGGGGTGCTCGCGCTGGAACTCGGTGGCGCGCACTGACTTCGGTGCGCTACAGCTCGGCGCGGACGCGGAACCCGGCGTCGCGCAACGCTTCCAGGACGTCGTCGCGGTGGGCGGGGCCGCGCGTCTCGACTGTGAGCGACACCTCGACCTCGTCGACCTCGAGCCACATCCCGGTGCGCGAGTGGACGATGTCGACCACGCTCGCCCCGGCCCGCCCGACCACCCCGAGCAGCGCCGACAGCGCGCCGGGACGATCGGCGATGGTCACCCGCATGGCCAGGTAGCGGCCCGCCGCGCTGAGGCCGTGCCCGATCACCCGGGTGAGCAGCAGCGGGTCGATATTGCCGCCGGACAGGATGGTCACCACCGGGCCGGGTAGCGCGCGGTCGCGCAGGGGCGACAGCAGCGCGGCCACACCGGCCGCGCCCGCCGGTTCGACGATCAGCTTGGCCCGCTCCAGACACAGCAGCAGCGCCTTGGACAGGGCGTCCTCGTCGACGGTCACGATCTCCCGGACCAGGTCCGCGACATACGCGAACGGCACCGCGCCGGGCAGGCCGACCGCGATACCGTCGGCCATCGTCGCCATCCGCGGCACCCGCACCGGCTTGCCCGCCGCCAGGGAATCCGGCCAGGCCGCGGCCTCGGCCGCCTGCACCCCGATCACCGTGACGTGCGGCGCGAGCGCGGCCAGCGCGACCGCGACACCGGCGAGCAGGCCGCCACCGCCGGTCGGCACGACGACGGTGCCGACCTCGGGCACCTGCTCGAGGATCTCCAGCGCCACCGTCGCCTGCCCGGCCACGATATCGGGGTGGTCGAACGGGTGAATCAGCGTCGCACCGGTGCGCTGGGCGAATTCCTCCGCGGCGAGCAGGGATTCGTCGATGGTGTCACCCACCTGGTGCACCTCGGCCCCGTAGGCGCGGGTCGCCACGAGCTTGGGCAGTGACGCGCCGATCGGCATGAACACCGTCGAGGTGGTGCCGAGTTCGGCCGCCGACCACGCCACTCCCTGCGCGTGATTACCGGCACTGGCCGCGACCACACCCCGCGCCCGCTCGGCGGCGGGGAGATTCGCGATCCGGTTGTAGGCGCCGCGCGGCTTGAACGACCCGGTGCGCTGCAGGTTCTCGCATTTGAGCAGCACCTGCGCACCAGCCCGCTCCGACAGCACCCGCGACCCCACGGTCGGCGTGCGCCGAATCACCGGTGCCAGCAGCCGCGCGGCCGCCTCGATCCGCTCGAGCCCGACGATCTCCATGGGCCGAACGTACCGCCCCGAGCGCCGGCGAGGTCAGAAGGAGTTGATCGCCTCCTGCTCGGTGTCGTAGGCATCGAACACCGTGAGGAGCCCGGTGAGCATGAACAGATCTCGAGCTTGGTCGGTCACGTTGACCAGTTTGAGTTTCCCGCCTTCGCGGGTGACGCTCTTGTAGCTCGATACCAAACCGCCGGCTCCAGCGGAATCGACGCGAGGCACCGCTGCGAGGTTCAGCAGGATCTTTTTCGTCCCGGCGTCGATCAGATTCCGGATCTCCTCCGTGAGCCGAATCTCGCCCATGCCGAGGACGAGGTCGCCGGTCAGATCCAGGATGGTGACGCCGTTGACGCTACGTTCTTTGATCTCCATGGAACCCTCCTCTGTGGGGTGGTACTCCCCGCGCGCCGGAGCGGGGGAGCTTGGTGCGCAGGGTGAGTGTGAACCGCCCTCGCGGACCGTGGGCGGCCGCGAGGGAATCGACGGCTGTGCGCATGAGGAGCACACCGCGTCCCGACGCGCGCAGCACTCCCTCGGCGAGGCGCGGATCGGGCACGGTGTCGGGGTCGAATCCCGGTCCCTGGTCGCTGATCTCGATCAGTAGTTCGTCGTCCTCGATATCGAGGACGATCTCGACCGTGGCGTCCGGAGTACCGTCGCCACCGTGTTCGATCGCGTTGACCACCGCTTCGTGTAGTGCCAGCTCGATCGGCCAGACCGCGGACTCGTCGCCCCACAGGCCGTACAGGATCGGCGTGAGCCGGGCGCGCGCTCGCTCGATCTGCTCGATTCGGCTGCCGATCACGACACACAGCGGCAGCCGGGTACCGGCATCGACTCCCATGGGACGCGTCACCGAAACCGCTGAACTCGCTGGTCGTTCGCCATCTGTGCACTCCTCGAATCGAAGGTGTCAGCATCGAGAACAATCAGAAACGCACGCACAAGACTACCGCCCGGGACCTGCTCACAGCCGGTGTTGCCGGTGCGGAGGTGTGGTGTTGTGTCGGGTCTCAGCGGAGCCTGTCGGCTTTCGCGATGTTGTGGGCGGTGGTCCCGAGGCGGGTGAGGCGGGCGTCGCCGAGGGGGGTGAGCTTGCCGCCGAGCCGGTTGGTGACAAAGGCCAGCGACATGCCCGTCTCGGGGTCGGCGAACGCGCCGGAACCGCCGAGGCCGAAGTGGCCGAAGGCCGAAATCGGGTCGGCCTTGGACGGTTTCATAGGGACGCCGTGGAAACCCAGCGCCCACGGAATGCGGAACGCGAGAACATAGTCGGGAGTGAAGACCTGGCGGGTGGCGAAGCGGCGGATCGACCCGGGCTCGAGGACGCGGGTGCCGTCGAGCTCGCCGTCGTTGGCCAGCGCCGCGTAGACGCGGGCCAGCGCGCGGGCCGAGAACACACCGTTGACGCCCGGCATGACCGAATCGTGCACGCGCGGATCGACGATGAGGTCGGCGAAACCGCGCGGCGTGGTCTCCGCGGCGGCGGCGTACCTGGTGCGGGTGAGCAGATCGGAACCCCGGTCCCAGTCCATGCCCGCCGCCCGCAGTCGCGGGAAGGTGGTGGCGATGCGGTGCCGCTCCTCCTTCGGCACCCGGAACCAGAGTTCGTCGGCGCCGAGCGGTTCGGCGAGTTCCGTGCGCACGACGTCGACGAAATCGCGGCCCGTCACCCGGCGCACCAGTTCGGCGGCCAGGTGCCCGTAGCTGATCCCGTGATAGCCGCTGGTGACGCGATGCCGGGGATCGGGGGTGGCCGCGGCCAGCGCGGCGGTGACGGCCTCGTCGTCGAGGAAGCGTTCGGCGGGCCCGGGCAGCAGACCGCGCAGCCGGTGCAGGCCGGCCCGGTGGGTGAGCACATCGCGGACCGTGATGTGTCCCTTGCCCGCCGCCGCGAACTCGGGCCAGTACTCGGCGACCGCGGTGTCGTAGTCGAGCTGTCCGCGCTCGGCGAGCTGATGGATCACCGTGGAGGCCACGCCTTTTCCGGTGGAGAAGGCCAGCGCCACCGAATCCGACGCCCAGGGCACGCCGGGGCTCGCGTACCCCGCCCACACATCGACCACCGGTTCGCCGTGCAGGTACACGCACAGCGCGCCACCACCGTGCGACGGCTTGCGGAACAGACGGTCGAACATCGCGACCAGGCTGACGAAACGGCGATCCACCGACTGCGTTGTCGAAACTCCCATCGTTCGAGCATGCCACCCCGCACACAGGACCGGTCGGTACGGTGATCGTTTCCTGACCGTCACATAGATGACCGCGAGCGCAATACATCGTCCATAGCATGTGGATATGCCCCCGAGACGACGATCGGCGCTGCTCGCGAGGCTCGTGGTGGACGAGCCCGGCCGCCCCCAGGTGATCCTCGGCGAACTACGCCGGGTGATCCTCGACGGCGCCGTGCCGCCGTGCACCGTGATTCCCCTGCGTGAAGTGGCCGTGCTGTTCGGGGTGAGCCACATCCCCGTGCGCGAGGCGCTCAAGACGCTGATCGGCGAGGGACTGGTCACCCACCGCCCGCAGCGCGGCTACCAGGTGGCCCAGCTCACAGCCCGCGAATTGCGTGAGATGTACATCGTGCGCGACACCTTGGAAACCGCCTCGCTCGCGGCCGCGGCGACCAATGCGGGCGAGGCCGAGCGCGCGCACCTGCTCGCGGTGAACGAACTGCTCGAACGGGCGATCCTCGACGACGACCCCGAGACCTATCAGCGGCAGTCGCGCAGCTTCCATGTCGCGCTGACCCGGCCGTCGCGGATGTTCCGGCTGTTGCACATGCTCGAATCCGCGTGGAACGTCACCGAACCCGTGCAATCGATGGTCCACATCGACCGGTGTGACCGGGAACGGCTGCACACCGACCACATCGCGATGCTCGACGCGTTCCTGGCCCGCGATGTCGAACGGCTGCTCGCCGCCGCCGAGGAACACCACCGCCGACTGGAATCGGTCATCGCGACCCTGCCCACCGACACCGGATTGCTCGCGCCGGAAGATATATCTTCGGTGCAATAGCCGGGAAATTGTCGGGAAACCGAAGGGCAACTGCTGATACTTACCGTCAGCGAAGCAGATTCACCCTTCGGATGGGAACGACCATGACCGATACCATCACCTCCTCGGCGGGGGTACCCGCCGGTGATCCACCCGCCTACGATCCGCGGCTGACGAACGAGGATCTGGCGCCGCTGCGGAAACAGAGCTGGGGCACCTACAACATCTTCGCGTTCTGGATGTCGGATGTGCACAGTGTCGGCGGATATGTCACGGCCGGTAGCCTTTTCGCGCTCGGCCTGGCCAGCTGGCAGGTGCTGGCGGCGTTGCTCATAGGTATCACCATCGTCTATTTCTTCTGCAATCTGGTGGCCAAGCCCAGCCAGGTGACGGGCGTGCCCTATCCGGTGATCTGCCGCAGTGCTTTCGGGGTCCTCGGCGCGAATATCCCGGCGATCATCCGCGGGTTGATCGCGGTCGCCTGGTACGGCATCCAGACGTTCCTCGCCTCCGCCGCGCTGGATGTCGTCCTGGTGAAACTGTTTCCGGGGCTGGCGCCATACGCCGTCACCGCCGACTACGGGTTCCTGGGGTTGTCGCTGCTCGGCTGGGGGAGCTACCTGCTGCTCTGGGTGGTGCAGGCGTGCGTGTTCTGGCGCGGCATGGATTCGATCCGCAAGTTCATCGACTTCTGTGGTCCCGCCGTGTATGTCGTCATGTTCGTGCTGTGCGGATATCTCATCGCGAAGGCAGGCTGGGGCGCGATCGACCTGAGCCTGGGCGAGGTGAAGTACACCGGCTGGGCGTCGGTGCCGGTGATGCTCGGCGCGATCGCGTTGGTGGTGTCCTACTTCTCCGGGCCGATGCTGAATTTCGGTGACTTCTCCCGCTACGGCAAGAGTTTTCAGGCCGTGAAGACCGGTAATCTGCTCGGCCTGCCGGTGAATTTCCTGCTGTTCTCGTTGCTGGTGGTGATCACCGCGTCGCTGACGGTGCCGGTCTACGGTGAATTGATCACCGATCCGGTCGCCACCGTCGCCAAGATCGATTCCACGTTCGCGATCGTGCTCGGCGCGCTCACCTTCACCATCGCCACCATCGGCATCAATATCGTCGCGAATTTCATCTCGCCCGCGTTCGATTTCTCGAATGTGAGCCCGCAGCGGATCAGCTGGCGGGCGGGCGGCATGATCGCCGCGGTCGGTTCGGTGTTGATCACGCCGTGGAATCTGTACAACAATCCCGATGTCATCCACTACACGCTCGAGGTGCTCGGCGCCTTCATCGGCCCGCTGTTCGGGGTGCTGATCTGTGACTACTACCTGGTGCGCAAGCAGAAGGTGATCGTCGACGATCTGTTCACGATGTCCGAGCGAGGGGCGTACTGGTACCGCAAGGGCTATCACCCGGCCGCGGTCGTGGCGACGGCTGTCGGCGCCCTCGTCGCGGTGTTCCCGGTGCTGGCCAACAGCCTGCCGGGGATGCACACCGCGGCCCAGTACAGCTGGTTCATCGGCTGCGGTCTCGGTTTCCTCACCTACTATCTGCTGACCGCGGCCAAGCGCGCGGCGGCTACCCAGGAGGTCGGTGCCTGATGCGGATCCGGGTCGTCAACCCGAACACCACCCGGGCGATGACCGAGACGATCGAGCAGTGCGCCCTGGCCGTCGTCGGCCGGGGCACGCTGCTCGACGCGGTCACCTCCGAGACCGGTCCCGTCTCCATCGAGAGCCACTACGACGAAGCGATGAGTGTGCCCGGTCTACTCGCGGCGATCCGGCAGGGCGAGGCCGACGGCGTGGACGGCTATGTGATCGCCTGCTTCGGTGATCCGGGGCTGGACGCGGCCAGGGAACTGGCGGCGGGTCCGGTGATCGGTATCGCGGAGGCGGCCATGCACACCGCGAGCCACCTCGGCCGCGGGTTCAGTGTGGTGACGACGCTCGGCCGCACCCTCGGTCGCGCCGCCGACCTGGCCGAACGCTATGGGATGGACCGCTTCTGCCTCGGCATGCACGCCTGCGACCTGCCGGTGCTCGCCCTCGACACCGACCCGGACGCCCGCAAGATCGTCACCGAAGCGTGCCGGACGGCCGTGGCCGCCGACGGCTCCGACGCGGTGGTGCTGGGCTGCGCGGGCATGGCCGACCTGTGCGCGCACATCAGCGCGGAGATCGGTGTGCCGGTGATCGATGGCGTCGCGGCCGCGACCCTGACCGTGCAGTCGCTGATCACGCTCGGGCTGCGCAAGTCGGGCAGGGGAGAGTTCGCCGCGCCGCCACCGAAGCCTTACACCGGGTTGCTGGAATCGTTCGGCTCCTGAGTGCCGGTGCGCCCGGTCAGACGGCGATCGCCTCGGGCGTCAGCGCTCGCAGGACGGCGTCGAGGTCGTCGACGTCGACGACCAGCCGGGTGAAATCGGGTCCGTCCAGGTCGATGCGGACAGCGCTGCCGCCGAAGGTGGTGTCCCAGAATTCCTTCCGGCCCTTGCCGCGGTAGACGCCGGCGGCGATGACGCCGGGGATGAAGGTGCCGGGTGCGCGGACCCACGGCGGGCGCAGGTCGACCTCGGCGGGGCGGATGCCGGTGATGGCGGCGCGGTCGATCACGACCTGCTGGCGCAGGGCGAGCAGGCGATGCCCGCCGAGCACATTGACCGTCACCGTGTCGTCGTTGATCTCGACCTCGACCATCGCTACCTCACTCGCCGTCGGTGGAACCGTTCCCTGTTCAGGGTCCGCGCCCGGCCTGGTCGGCGACTGTGGCCAGCCTGTGATTTCACCAAGAAGTCTAAACATCGGCAGATATAGATATGCGCATCTAACGAATAGATGCCTCCTCGGTGTGGGTGGACAGCGTGCTGTCAGGGAAAACGGCAAGGAGGGGAGGGGGCTAGGCCTGGGTGGCGGTGTGCGCCCGGTCGGCGATCTCGAGCACCTCGGCCAGCCACGGCGTGTACCGCCCCGGATTGTCGGCGAGGTCGGCCCGCAGGGCGTGCGGGGCGATCCAGGCCCAGGTGGCGATCTCGGCGGGATCGGGCCGCGGTGGCACATCGCCGACCACGCCGATCACGACGTGGTCGTATTCGTGCTCCACCCGGCCGGTCTTCTCGTCGCCCGCGCGGTACCGGAAGGTGCCGACCTCGGTGAGCTCGGCCGCCATGCCGAACTCCTCGCGCAGCCGGATCGCGGCGGCCTCGAGCACCGCCTGACCGGGCGCGGGATGACCGCAGCAGGTGTTGGCCCACTGCAGCGGGAACCTGGTCTTCACCGCGGCGCGCTGCTGGATCAGCACGTGGCCGTGCCGATCGAACAGCAGTACCGAGAAGGCGCGGTGGAGCGTGCCCGGTGGCCGATGAGCATCGGCCACCGAGCACGCTCCGATCGCCAGACCCGCGTCGTCGACCAGTTCCACGGAAAGGGCTTCGCGGTCGGTCGACAGTTCGGCGAGCTGTTCGGTCACCTGGCCACCTTATCGGCGACGATCATCAGGTACTGGAAGCTCCCCTCGCGGTAGGCGGTGAGGAAGGGCTGCTCGACGCCGGTGGCGAGCTCGGAATGGGTGCGAAGCTCCCAGTACGGGATGGTGTCGGGGGTGAGGTCGACCACGGTGGTGGGGATGAGGCCGTTGTCGGACAGGGCCCGGAAATACTCGCTGCGCGGATGGATCATGCAGCCGTAGTGCGCGTCGATCCAGCTCACCGAGGCGGACCGGCCGCCGGTCACGTCATTGGAGCAGCCGGTGATGCAGACGTAGCGGCCGCCGGGTTCCAGGAGCCGGGCGAACTCGTCGAACAGGTCGAACAGGTCGACGTACATGGTGGTCTCGTTGGTCCAGATGCCGCGCACCGACTCGTCGGCGAAGCCGGTGTCGAGCATGTTGCGGAAGTGGAACTTGACCCGGTCGGTGACGCCACGCGTCGCGGCCTGGTCGTTGGCGAAGCCCACCTGGTATTCGGAGATGGAGACCCCGTCGACCTGGCAGCCGAAGCGCTCGGCCGCCATGAAGCTGGTGCCGCCGCGGCCCGAGCCGCCGTCGACGAGGCGGTCCGCGTTCTGGATCGGCCCGAGATTGTCGAGGAGGAAGTCAGCCTGGGCGGTCTCGAGCCGGTGCAGTTCCCGCACGATCCGGTCCTGCTTGGTCGCGTCCGGCCCTTCGATGACCGACCAGTCGGGGGCGCCGATGCCATAGTGGTGGTGGTAGAGACCGTCGACCTCGCCGAGCTTGGTGTTCACCCGATCGTCGTTGGGGTTGTTGTTCCAGTAGGCCGCGACGGAGCGCTGGTACGTGGTGCGCAGGACGGTGCGGTCGGTCTGGGGGTTCGCGATGGTCATCGGTCGTCCTCTCCTGGAGCGATGTCGTGGTAGCGGCGGCTGCCGGCGTGCCAGGCGCGGTTGCCACCCATCCAGGCCCACAGGCCGGCCAGGAATCGGCGCAGCTGGGGTGAGCCCGCGGCGGCGAGCGGGGCCGCTTCCCGTTCGAAGCGGTGCATGAGCTCGTCGTGGATCTGTGCGGTTCGCAGGACCGCGTCGGCGCGGCCGCAGCCCTCCTCGGCGGCCAGGACCGTCGGCAGGTTGAACTCCCTGCCGCCGGAAAGGTCCTCGCGCGCCATCGAATACAGGTCGTTCACCATCTGGGCGGCCAGCGCGGCCGTGGTGGTGACCCGTCGGACGGCCGGATCGGTGTACTCGGGGGCCCCGAGCTCGTAGCCCCCGACGACGTCGATCGGCGCCATACACGGCAGGAAACTGTGCGGCTGCCGGTTGGTGAGGTACTCCCAGACCGGTGGCATCCGGTCCGCGGCGCGCCAGCCGGCCTCGGCGCCGAGCGCGATGAACCAGCCCGCGATCTCGGTGCGTAACCTGGCCAGCTGCGCCGGGCTCGCGTACCCCGCCAGGCACGCGAAGGAGGTGCGGAACGCGCGCAGGATCGGGTCGGCCTGCATGGCCTGTTCGAGCCGGGGCGCGTACCGCGCGGGCAGGTGCGCCGGGTCCATCGCGGCCGCGGCGAGCTCGAGCCGGGGTCCGAGTTCGGCGGCGGCGCTGGACGGGGTGCCGTCGGGTGCGGTGTCGCCAGGGGCGTCCTCCTCGCAGTAGTAGTCGTCGACCGACCATTCGGCGACCGCGCAGCGGGCGGCGCCCAGGAGCAGGTCGGGGTCGTCGCAATCGGGGTGGGCGAGCATGATCAGCCGGCCGAAGTCGGCCTTGCCGAGTTCGTCGAGTCGGCCTTCGTAGAGGCCGATCTCGGCGGCCCAGGCGAGCAGGCCGACATTGACGGCCTCAGCCAGCGCGGGATCGTCACGTTCGGGTGGCGGACAGTAGAGAGGCGGAATCTTTTGCGGTGCACCGCTCTTCGTCTCGGTGACCGGTGGAGCCTGCTCGCTGCGCCACAGGCTGGTGGTGCCGAGGCCGGTCGGACCCGGCAGCCGGCGCGGGCCGAAGGGTCGGGGCGCGGACGGCGAAACCCGGTGGGGGAGTGTGGATGCCGAGGTGCCGAGTCGGGTGAACAGGACCGCGGGTGCCGTCGCGTCGTGCAGCAGGGCGGCCACCGTGGCGGCGAGCTCGGTGCTCGCGTGCGGCGCCGCCGCCCTGGTGAGGATCGACACGGCGCGCGCCGCTCAGTCGGCCCGGCGCGCGACGAGGACGTCGTCGAGAACGCCGAGCGCGTCGGGGACCAGAACGGCGGCCGAGTAGTAGCAGCTCACCAGGTAGGACATGATCGACTGGTCGTCGATCTGCTTGAACCGGACGTTGAGGCTCGGCTCGTACTCGTCGGGGATGCCGGTCTGATGCAGCCCGACCACGCCCTGGTCCTTCTCCCCGATACGCATCGCCATGATCGAGGTGGTCTGCGTGGCGCTGACGGGGATCTTGCCGCACGGCAGGATCGGTACGCCGCGCCAGCCGGGGACGCGGTGGCCCTGGAACTCCACCGGGTCGGGATACAGTCCGCGGCGCGAACATTCGCGACCGAACGCCGCGATCGCCTTCGGGTGCGCGAGGAAGAACTTGGTGCCGCGGCGCATGCTCAGCAGCTCGTCCATGTCGTCGGGGGTCGGCGCGCCGGACTCGGTGGTGATGCGCTGCTTGAGGTCGCAGTTGTGCAGCAGGCCGAACTCCGGATTGTTCACCAGGTCGTGCTCGCGGCGTTCGTAGAGCGCCTCGACGGTCAGGCGCAACTGCTGGTCGACCTGGTTCATCGGATCGTTGAACAGATCCGCGACGCGGGTGTGGATCCGCAGCACGCTCTGCGCCAGGCTGAGCTCATATTCCCGGGGACTCGCGTCGTAGTCGACGAAGGTGCCCTCGAGCAGGGGCTCCCCGGAGTGACCCGAGGAGATCTCGATGTCGGCCTCGCCCTTGGAATTCTGCGTCCGCTGCGGCGCCCGGGCGGCGTCGGAGCGAATGCGGGCGAGGTCGGGATTCATTTCCAGGAATTGCTCGAACGATTGTCTTGGCAGACACAGAATTGTCGTTCTGGTCACCGTTTTCACGGTGTCCGGCCAAATGGCCGACGGGTCGGTGAGCATGTCCTCGCCGTAGTAGTCACCGCCTGACAGCATGCCGAGTTTGGTCGACTCGCCGTATTCACCGGAGCCGATCCTGGCGAGTTTCCCGTGGACGACCAGGATCACCTGGTCCATGGGATTACCGAATTCGGCGACGACGGCGCCGGGATCGAGATCGTACTGGACGAAATTGTCGGCCAGCGGGCGCAAGATCAGCTCGTCGTCGACATCGCGCAGCGCGGGCAGTTCGCGCAATTCCTGGGGGATCACCCTGGCGCGCGCACCGTCGACGACGAACTCGACCTCGCCGTTGCCGACGGTGTGGGTGAGTCGCCGGTTGACGCGGTAGATACCGCCCGCGACCTGCACCCACGGCAGCGCGCGGGACAGCCACCGGGAGCTGATGCCCTGCATCTGCGGCTCGGATTTGGTGGTGTGCGCCAGCTGATGCGCCGCGGTGGTACTGAGGCTCTTGCGGACGGAATTGTCTGTGGGCAGCGGCATTTCGATGGTCATGGAGATCCTCACCTCGGGACGGAAATCGGCACGGCCGATCGGCCTGTGTGGCGCGACGATGCGCGACAGGCTGGGGGTGGGTAACGATGCGAATCGAATGGTCCTGCGCGGGGTGAAACCGGGCGTGTGAAACGGTGTTACACGAAAGTCGATGCGTGTCAGTGCGTTCCGGACGAGTTCGATGGTAGGTGGTCGGCGGTGCCGTGCGCGAGCTATTCGCGAAAACATGGCTGTGACCGGGAGATCCCTTGCGCGGTAGGCGATTGCGGGCCACGAGATGTCCTGGGATGAATCGCGGATCGATGCCGGAATCGGATCCGGGGTCGTTATCGTCGGATCATGTTCACCTGGATATACGAGCTACCGATCTGGCTGGACTTCCTTCTCATCACCGGCACGGCCGTCGGGCTCACCGTGACCGGGATCCTGCTCAGCAGAGCGGCGGTGCAGCGCGCGTTCGGGCCCGAACCCGGCTGGAACGAGACCGTCACGATGGTGCTCACCGTCGGCGGGGTCTTCTACGGGTTGCTGCTCGGGCTCATCGCGGCCGCCACCTACGAGTCCTACGACGTGGCGCAGAGCCGGGTCGCCGACGAGGCCGCCGCGATCGGCACGCTCTACCGGGAGGTGAGCGCCTATCCGGAGCCGTACCGGGAGCTGCTGCGCGAGGATCTCGCCGACTACACCCGCGATGTGCTCGACGTGGTCTGGCCCGCGCTGCGGGAGGGCGAGGAGCCGATGGGCGGCACCGCGCTGGTGACCAGGTTCCAGGGCCACCTGCTCGAATTCCGGCCGTCCAGCAGTGCGGAGGAGATCGTGCACGCCGCCACCATCGACCAGTTCGCCCGCTTCGATTCCGACCGCAGGCACCGGATCAATGCCACCAAAGGCGGCATTCCGGACGTGCTCTGGTGGACGATCCTGGTCGGCGGCGCGGTGAACCTGGTGCTGCTGTGCCTGTTCAGCCTCGGCAAACACGCGCATCTGGTGCTCGGTGGATTGTTCGCGTTCTTCCTCGGCGCGATGATCTTCCTGATCGCCGCGCTGGACTATCCGTTCCGCGGCGATCTCAGTGTGAGCAGCGAGCCGTTCGACAGCGTCTACGTCAACGTGATGGGCCGCTGAACTGCCACGGTGTGACCCGAATCGCCGCAACATGCGGCCTGTCACAGCCGACACATAATGGAGGTCCGGTGTGGTTAGCTCATATGAGCACATCGGGGTGTGTGAGGTGTGTCACTTTCAGCAGGGTAGGCCAGGTGGGAATGGTGGATATCAGTCCAAAAGGTGTGGTCGGTTCGATGCAGCGGTTGCTGGCTACCGCGCAGAACGGACTGGAGGTGATCCGCTTCGGCGGATTGGCCCACGATGTCGAGTCCTCGCCCTTCGAGGTCGTCGAGCGCAGACGCATGTACCGGCTGCGCCACTACTTCCCCGACGATACGACACCGGGCCGCCCGGTGGCGCTGCTGGTTCCGCCGCTGATGGTGAACGCCGACATCTGGGACGTGAACGCCGCGGGCGGTGCCGTCGGCATCCTGCACGCGAGCGGAATCGACTGCTGGGTCATCGATTTCGGCTCGCCGGCCACCGAGGAGGGCGGCTGGGAACGTGACCTGGCCGACCACGTGCTCGCGGTGGACTCGGCCATCGACACCGTGTGCGAGGCCACCGGCGCGCAGCTGCACCTGATGGGGTACTCGCAGGGCGGCATGTTTGCCTACCAGACCGCCGCCTACCGGTACGGCAAGGGCGTGGCCTCCATCGTCACCTTCGGCAGCCCCGTCGACATCGTCGCGGGCATGCCGTTCGGGCTGCCCTACGGCGTGGTCTCCGAGGTCGCCGACTTCCTGGCCGACCACGTGATGCACCGCCTGCCGATCACCGAGTCGATGGTGCGCATCGGATTCCAGATGCTGGACCCGGTCAAGACCGCCAAGTCGCGGATCGACTTCCTGTTGCAGCTGCACGACCGGGAAGCGTTGCTGCCCAAGGAACGTCAGCGCCGCTTCCTCAACAGCGACGGCTGGGTGGGATATTCGGGTCCCGCGGTCGCGGATCTGCTCAAGCAGTTCGTCGCGCACAACCGGATGATGCTGGGCGGCTTCGTGATCCGCGATCACCCGATCTCACTGGCCGAGCTGCGGTGCCCGATTTTGGCCTTCGTCGGCGAGGTCGACGACATCGGCCAGCCCGGTGCGGTGCGCGGCATCGTGCGGGCCGCGCCCAACGCCGAGGTCTACGAAGCCAGTTTGGTGGCAGGGCATTTCGGTCTCGTCGCCGGTTCGACCGCGACCAATCACACCTGGCCGATGGTGCGCGACTGGATCGCCTGGATGGACGGCAACGGCGCGCTGCCCGAGCAGATCGTGCCGATGAAAGAACACGTGGCGAGCAACGCCCCGCGCACCGCGGCGACCCGGGTGGTGCACACCGCGGCGTCGCTGGCCGAGGCGGGCGCCGGCGTCGGCAAGGCGCTGGAAGGCATCGCCAGCAACACGATTCGCGGTTCCGTCGAGATGGCGGGGGAGGCCGCGCGGGCGCTGCCGCGCCTGACCCGGCTCGGCATGATCCAGCCGCACACCCGTATCTCGCTGGGCAAACTGCTGCACGAGCACGCCAAGCGGGCGCCGCAGAAGGACCTGTTCCTCTTCGACGACCGGGTGCACACCAACGCCGCGGTGGAGGTGCGCATCGACAATGTGGTGCGCGGCCTGATCTCGGTCGGCATCCGGCCCGCCACCAGGGTGGGCGTCGTCATGGAGACCAGGCCGAGCGCGCTGGCCGCCGTGGCCGCGCTCTCGCGCCTCGGCGCCGTCGCGGTGCTGCTGGCCCCCGGCGCCGAGCTGGACCGGGCGATGGAGCTGACCGGTGTGCAGACGCTGATCACCGACCCGGAGAACCTGCGCACCGCCGCCGCGACCGGCGCCAGGGTGCTGGTGCTCGGCGGTGGTGACGCCCGGCGGCTCGCGCTGCCGACCGGGGACCGGGTGATCGATCTCGAGCAGATCGACCCGTCGAAGGTGCGCGTGCCCGCGTGGTACCGGCCCAATCCGGGCCTGGCGCGCGAGCTCGCGTTCATCCTCGTCATCGGCACCGGTGACCGGCTCGAGGCCAAATACATCACCAACCACCGCTGGGCGCTGTCGGCGTTCGGCACCGCCAGCGCGGCCGACCTCGATCGCCGCGACACCGTGTACTGCCTCGCGCCGCTGCATCACTCGTCGGGTCTGCTGGTGAGTCTCGGTGGCGCGATCGCGGGCGGCAGCCGGATCGCGCTGGCCAGGCCGATGGACATGGAGCCGGGCCGGTTCGCCGAGGAGGTGCACCGCTACGGCGTCACCGTGGTCACCTACACGTGGACGATGCTGCGTGACCTGCTCGACGCGCAGGTCTTCCCGGCCGGGCACAACCACCCGATCCGGCTGTTCATCGGCTCCGGCATGCCCGCCGGGCTGTGGCGGCGCACCCTGGAGCAGTTCACCCCGGCCCGGGTGCTGGAGTTCTACGCCTCGATCGACGGCGATGTGGTGCTGGCCAATGTGCCCGGCGCCAAGATCGGGTCCAAGGGCAGGCCGGTGCCGGGCACCGCGCACGTCGAACTGGTCGCCTACGACCCGGTCACCGAGCAGATCCTCGTCGGCGACGACGGTTTCGCGCGGCGCTGCGCCGACAACGAGCCGGGTCTGCTGCTCGGCAAGTCGGTCGACGGTGGTGACCTGTCCGACGGTGGGCTGCGCGGCGTGTTCCGGGCCGGAGACGCCTGGTGGCCGACGGAGAACCTGTTCCGGCGCGACAGCGACGGCGACTACTGGCTGGTCGACCGCCGCGACACGGTGATACGTACGGCGCGCGGGCCGGTGTTCACCCAGCCGATCATCGACGTGCTCAACGACATCACCCCGGTCGACATGGAGGTCGCCTACGGGTTGACGACGCCGTCGGGTGTGCTGGCCGTGGCCGCCCTGAGCGTGCGCACGGGGTTCCGCATCGAACCGGGTGACGTCACCGAGGCGATGCGGGCGCTGGCCCCCGATCAGCGACCCGATCTGGTCTACGTCGTCGACGAGATCCCGCGCAGCACCAGCTTCCGGCCGTCGGCCACGGCGGTGCAGGCCGCCGGCCTGCCGAAGGCGGGGCCGAACACCTGGATCTACCACCGGGAGGCCGACGTCTACGAGGTGCTCACCGACGCCGCGGCCGCGGCGTTGTTCGGCGGCCACTGAGTCGAGTCCGGTCCGATCGGTGCGCGTCGGGTAGATTGCCCGCGGCACTGATCGGCGTCCCGCGCTCCGGCGCGGGCGGACTCGGAGGTTCGGTAGTGATCGGCTCTCGGACGGGGACTGTCGCGGCTCGACTGGCGGCGCCGGTGGCTGTGCTCGCCGCGCTGCTCGCGGTCGGCCCGCCCGTCGCGATCGCCGAGACCGGACCGGCTGGGCTCGAATTCTATTCGCCCGCAGCGGATCTGGTGCCGGGCGAGCACGGCTCGGTGATCCGGTCGCGACCGCTCACCGGCGATCCCGCGCTTCCGGGTGCGCGCAACTACCTGGTGCTGTACCGCTCGGTGGACATGCAGGGCGCTCCGGTCGCGGTCTCCGGCACGCTCGCGGTGCCCGAGGGCGAGCCGCCCGCCGGTGGCTGGCCGCTGATCTCGTGGGCGCACGGCACCACCGGCACCGCCGACGTCTGCGCGCCGTCGCGGGACACCGACCCGTCCTTCCCCGCGCACGACTACACCGCACTCGCCCGCGACGTGCAGGCGCGCTGGATCGCCGCCGGATACGCGGTGGCCCAGACCGACTACCAGGGACTCGGCACGCCGGGCGCGCACGGCTACCTGATCGGGGAGGCCGAGCAGCGCGCCGTGGCCGATATGGCGACCGCCGCCCGGGTGGTCGCGCCGGAGGTCGGCACCCGATGGGTGGCGATGGGGCATTCGCAGGGCGGGCAGGCCGCGATCTTCGCCAACGCGCGCTCGCAGGAGTGGGCGCCCGGGATGCGGCTGCTCGGCTCGGTGGCGATGGCCCCGGCATCGCACCTGGGCCCGGTCGTGCGGGGGCTGGGCGTGATCGGGCACGCCGGGATCGCGGCGGACCGCATCCCGGCCGGTTCGGTGGCGTTCCTGCCACTGTTCATTCGCGGCGCGGAAACAGTCGCCCCGATCGACCCGTCGACTTTCCTTGCGCCGCAGGCATTGTCGATGCTCGGTCAGGCCGACGACCGCTGCGTCGGGCAGCTGCGGGCCGCCGACTCCTGGGGTGGACTCGATCCGGGCACGGTGTTCACCGATGACCCGGACGTCGACGCGCTCACCGGGGTCCTCGACGCCAACGACCCGAGCTCGCTAGCGCTGACCACACCGCTGCTGGTGCAGCAGGGGTCCGGCGACACCGTGGTGCTGCCGCTCGCCACCGACGCCATGGTGGCTCAGTAGCGGATCGCGGGTCAGGCGGTGGACTACCGCACCTACTCCGGCATCGACCACCGCGGCCTGCTCGACGCGGGCTACGACGATGCCCTGGCCTGGGTGAACACCCGCTTCGGCCGCTGAGCGACCCGCGACGGACGGTGGTTCCTACACCCGGAACTCGGTGACCGCGTCGATGACGCGGGTCTGCTGCGCTTCCGAGAGCAGCGGCCACAGCGGCAGCCGCACGATCGTCGCCGAGAAGTTCGCCGATCGGGTGCAGGGCACCGGCGTGCGGCCGTACTTGAGCCCGGCCGGGCTGGAGTCCAGCGGAATGTAGTGGAACGGCGCGACGATCCCGCGCTCGGCGAGATGGCCGATGATGCCGTCGCGGCTCTCCTCGGTCGGCATCCGCAGGTAGAACAGGTGCGCGGTGTGGCCGCGGTCGGCGGGCACCGTCATCGGACGGACGTCGTTGCGGGCCGCCCACTCGGGCAGCGCGGCCGCGTAGGTGTCCCACACCCGGTGGCGCTGCTGCTGGATGGTGTCGAACTCGGCCAGCTGCGCGTCCAGGACCGCCGCGTTGAGTTCGCTGGGCAGGTAGCTCGAGCCGATGTCCTGCCAGGAGTACTTGTCGACCTGGCCGCGCAGGAAACGCGCCCGGTCGGTGCCCTTCTCGCGCATGATCTCGGCGCGACCCATCAGGATCTCGTCCGAGAGCAGCAGCGCGCCACCCTCACCGCAGTGCACGTTCTT
The DNA here is from genome assembly GCF_042888005.1 of Nocardia sp. NPDC003269. NCBI lineage: Bacteria > Bacillati > Actinomycetota > Actinomycetes > Mycobacteriales > Nocardiaceae > Nocardia > Nocardia sp. NPDC003269. The sequence goes on along the minus strand of NZ_JBIAPA010000006.1, from coordinate 21,554 downwards.
GGTGTCGTGGAAGCTCTGGGTGCCCAGCGTGCCGATGGTGCCGAGCTGCCTGCCGCGCCAGGTGCCGCCGAGGCCGTGCGCGTTGTCCTCGATGATCGCCACCCCGTGCTGGGCGGCCAGCGCGAGCAGTGGCTCCATGTCGGCGGCCACGCCGCCGTAGTGCATGACGACGATCGCCTTGGTGCGGTCGGTGATCGCGGCCGCCGCGGCCGCCGGGTCGATGTTGCCGGTCGCGTCGTCGATGTCGACGAACACGCACGTGGACCCGCGCAGCGCCATCGCCGTCGCCGCCGAGGTGAACGCGAAACTCGGGACGATCACCTCGTCCTCGGGCCCCAGCTCCAGCAGCAGCGCGCCGAGTTCGAGGGCGTGCGTGCACGAGGTGGTCAGCAGGGCGTGGTCGGCGCCGGTGATGGCCTTGATCTTCGCCGTCGCCGACTTGGTGAACCGGCCGTCGCCGTGACTGTGATCGGAATCGAGCACGGCCAGCAGATTGGCGCGCTCGGCGGCGGCGCGGAACGGCCTGCTGAAGATGATGCGCTCGTTCACTCGTGGTGACCCTTCTCCGCCGCGGCTGCCGGCGCCACGGCGTCGACTCGATGAGACACGGCCGGCGCATGCATCGTATCCGGGCGCGGCGTGGGGCTCTCGACCGTCAGGTACAGCGGCTTGCCGACCAGGATGTGCAGCGCCACACCGAGATACTCCGCGATCAGGCCCAGCGAGAACAAGGTGGCACCCGAGCACAGCAGCAGCACGACGATGATCGACGCCCAGCCCTCGGGATTGTGGTTGTCCTGGGTCAGTGCCTGCGCGATGATCACCGCCGCCATCACGACACCGCCGAGCGCGAGGGTCAACCCGAGCATGCTCACCAGACGCAGGCCACGGGTGCCGCTGCACAGCACCATCTTCCAGAACAGGGAGAACAGGCGGCGGTAGTTGTAGCCGGACTCGTCGCGGCCCTCGGCGCGCAGTTCCACCGGCACCTGGACGGCGTTGCCGACCACCCAGGTCAGCGCCACGTCCAGGTACACGCCGTTGGCGGCGACCTCGGCCAGCTGACGGCCGATGTCGCCGCGGATCAGCCGGAAGCTCTCGAACCGCGTCGAGTCCGGGAACGCGAACACCGTCGCCAGCACGATCTTGGCGCCGCGTGAGGTGAGATTGCGCAGGAAACCGTGCGGGCGGGTGTTGGTCGGCTTCGAGTAGACCAGGTCCGCGCGCGAGGCCAGCGCGGCGTCGAGGAAATCGGCGATGAAGGCCGGATCGTGCTGGCCGTCCTCGTCCATGGTGACGATCCAGTCGCCGCGTGCCGCGGCCATGCCCGCGATCGTCGCGGCGTCCTGGCCGAAGTTGCGGCTCAACCACACCGGGCGCACCTGCGGGTAGGTGCGGGCCAGGTCCTGCAGCACCACGTCCGAGCGGTCGGGGCCGTTGTCGTGGACGAGGATGATCTCCTCGACCGCGAAGCGCGCGCCGTCCTTCGACGTCGACGGACCGGTCAGCCGGTCCAGCTCGGCCACCAGCGCCGCGATCGTCTCCTCGCCGCGATACACCGGGACCACCACCGACACCGAGTGCACCGGGCGCGACCCGTTGCGGTCGGGCGCACCGGCACGCAGAACGGCGCCGGAGCGGGACGAGGGTGCGGGAGGAAGCGGCATCGTCGACTTTCGTGTCTATTGGCGGCTGGCGCCGAGGACAGCAGAGACTCCTGCGGTGGTGCGCACTTTAACACCGGAATGCGACGCTTCGTGGTGTGGCATCGTGGGGCGATCGGAGGGTATTCCTGCAATGCCCGTGCGGCGGTGGCGCTGTGATCGTATACCTGTAGGGTCTGGTCCTCGTGGTGGAAAGTAGAACCCCTCCCCGTCGTGCCGTGTACCTGTGGGGCTTGATCACCTCCCTCGGAGTGATCGCGGGCTACGGCGCGGTTCTGCTGGCCAACGCCAGGCACTTCTACACCGACGACACCGAATCCCAGTACGTGCCGCTGTGGGTGATGCTCGGCAGGCGGCTGCGCGACGGTGATCTGCCGGTGATGGTGCCCGAGCACTGGATGGCCGGAAACTACTCGATCGAAGAAGCGGGACTGCTGAATCCGCCGCAGCTGCTGATCGATCTGATCGCGCCCTCGGTAGACAATCTCGTGCTGTACGCGACCGTGGTGAAACTGATCTTCGCGATCATCCTCGGCCTCGGCGTGTACCGGATCTGCCTGGCCTACGGCTCGAAGGTGCAGTGGGCCGCGCTGGCCGGCGTCTCGATCCCGTTCACCGGGTGGCTGTTGTTCTTCGACGAGGCCAGCTGGATGACCGCGTTCACCGGCACCGCGTGGATGGTGCACGCGTGGGCCTCGGGAGTCCGCTACGCGCGCGGCCGGGGCGGGCCGATCCCGGTGTTCGTCTACCTCTACCTCGCGATCTCGGTGCAGTACATCTTCCCGGCGGTGGAGGCCGGTCTGATGATCGGTGCCGTCGCGGTCGGCGAGCTGATCTACCAGAAGGCGTGGAAGCCGCCGCTGCGGCTGCTGGCGGTCGCCGGGCTGGCGGCGCTGGCCGGGGTGGCGACCTACCTGCCGTCGATGCTGTCGGCCAAGGTGACCTGGCGTGGCACCGCCCAGATCAACAACGACCAGTTCCTCACCGTGCCGTGGTCGGAATCGCTGAACGCGAGCCTGCCCTCGACGCTGCCCGCCTTCACCTCGTGGTGGGGCTATGTGCAGCCGCTGCCGGTGGTCTACATCGCCTGGTTCCTGATCCCGGCGCTGGCATTCATCGACTGGGGTAAGGCGCGGGCCGCGTGGCGCGAACTCAGTGGCATCGCGCTGTTCGCGATCGCGGCGCTGATGTGGACCGCGGGCCCCGGCACGATCGGCCCGCTGCGCTGGCCCGCCCGCGTGCTGCCGATGGTGGCGCTGGGTCTGCTGCTGCTGGTCTGCGTGCTGCTCGGCCGGTTCGCCACCTTCAAGGACTGGCGTTCGCGCGGCATCGCCGCCGCGGTGCTGATCGGTCTGCTCTGGGTGCGCTCGTTCTCGGCCGACCCGCACAACTGGGCGGTCCACGTCGGCGCGGCGCTGGTCCTGGCCGCGCTCGGCGCCGGGGTGGTGTGGCTGGCGGTCCACAAGGGCACCTCGGCGGCGGTCGCGCTGGCGATCGTCGCGGTGTTCCCGATCGCCTACTTCCAGGTCGACCGGGCGCAACCGACCCCGATGAGCTGGAACCTGCCCAGCGACCGCGCGGCCGCCATGGCCGCGTTCCCCGACTTCGCGGGCACCACCCTGCAACTGGGTGATCGTGCGCTGATCCAGCCGGGGGAGCGCACCCTCGACGGCGCCTACGGTTCGCTGGTGTTCGGCAACTACGCCAAGGACCTCGAACTCACCTACGTCAGCGGGTACACCCCGAACGGGCACTACTGGTTCGGCGACATGCTCTGCATGCGCTGGGACACCAGCGTCTGCCCCGACGCGTACCGGCGCGCGTTCGCGGTCGAGCCGTCGACCGGCAAGACCATCGTCGACCTGATGAACGTCGACCGGGTCGTCCTGCAGCGCGCGCTCTACCCGGACGCGCGGGCCCAGGAAGCGCCCGCGGGCTGGAAGTGGGTCGACTACCCGGGCCACGAGAAGTACATCGCGGTGCTCGAACGCGAGAACGGCCTGATCTCCACCCGCAACGGCCGCGTCTCCGCGGTCGAGGGCGGCACCGCGGTCTCGGTGTCGGAGTCCGACACCACCAGCGAGGTCAGGGTCAGTTCCGAGAACGGTGGCCGGGTGGTGTTCGCGCGGCTCGGCTGGCCGGGCTACCGGGCGAGCATCGACGGCAAGGACGTGCCGTTCACGGTGGTCGCGAAGAGCTTCGTCGCGGTCGACATCCCCGCGGGCACCCGCAACGGCGACCTCGAGCTGACCTGGCGTCCGCCGGGCTGGAAGATCGGCGGCGCCGCCATCGTGCTCGGCCTGCTCGGCCTCGGGCTGTTCCAGTGGCTCTACGTGCGCGGCCGCAAGCCCGAGGACGAACAGGACGCGCCCGCGGCCGAGTCGATCCTCGCCGACGACACCGAGCTCGCGGACGCGGTGCGATGACCGCCGAGGCGGCGTCGGCGGGCGGCGTGCTCGAGACGCCGGGCCCGCTGCTGCGCATCGTCAAGCGCCAGGAGCTGGCGTTCGCGATCGTCGGCGGCTTCAACACCCTGCTCGGCATGGCGCTGACGGTGTTCTGGCTGAGCGTCTTCGGCGACGGCAGGCCAGGGCTCGCGGTGGTCGCGGCGTACGCGGTCAGCATGGTGCTCGCGTTCGTGCTGCACCGCACCCTGGTGTTCCGGGTGCGGGGGCGGGTGCTGCGCGACTTCGTCGCCTTCTGCGGGGTCAACGCGGGCGGGCTGGTGCTCAACGTGATCCTGGTCGAGGTGGCCGTGACGGCGCTGGGGTTCCCGGCCGCGCCGGCGTCGGTGATCGTGATGGGTCTGGTGGCGGTGCTCAGCTTCTTCGGGCACCGCTACATCTCGTTCCGGCGGGCGCGGTAGGTTAGGGGCATGGCGCACGAATCCACCATCGACGCAACCCTGCTCGGCCTGCTGGCCTGCCCCCAGGACAAGGGCCCGCTGCAGCTGGTGCGCACCGAATCGGACGCGAGTGTGCTCTACAACCCGCGCCTGCGCCGGGCCTACCCGATCGACAACGGCATCCCGGTGCTGCTGGTCGACGAGGCCCGCGATGTCGACGACGCCGAGCACGAGTTCTTCACCGCCCAGTCCTGAGCGGAACGGCCCACAGCGCCGCGGCACCGGCGATCAGCGCGATCCCGGTCACCAGCAGCGCGGGCCTGCCACCCCACAGCTGCGCGAACACTCCGATCGCCACCGTGGTCGCGGCGACGACCGCGCTGTTGGTGACGGTCCAGGCGGTCAGCACGCGGGTGGTGACGCCGGGCGCGATGCGTTCGAGCCGGTAGGTCGCGAACACGGGGGTGAACACCGCCATCGCCGCGACGATCCAGGTCTGGATCACCAGCACGACGACCATCCCCGGCACACCCGCGGGCGTCCACGCCAAGCCGATCGACACCCCGACCCGCGCGACTCCCGCGACCCGCAGGACCACGCCGGCGCCGAAACGGCGCACGAGCGGCCCGGTCAGCCGGGTCGCCGCGAGACCGCCCAGGCACGGCACCCCGAGGACGACCCCGTACTGCCAGGTCGCGAAGCCGAGATCGCGGACGAGCAGCACCGTCAGCACCGGCGCGCTGCCCAGGATCAAGCCGTTGACCAGACAGGTGTGCACGCACAGCAGCCGCAGCGCCGGATCGGCGACGATGATCCGCAGACCCACCCCGGTACCGCCCGCCACCGCTGACCGCGTCGCGACCGACTCCCGCGCCCGGATCCCGGCCAGTGCGCAGGCCGACCCGAGATAGCTGACCGCATCGATCGCTACGGTGATCACCGGCCCGAACAGCCCGAGCAGCACCCCGCCGACGGGCGGTCCGGTCGCGGTGACCGCCCACTGCGTCGCCTCTAGCCTGCTGTTGGCCGCGAGCAGCAGCTCCGGCGGTGCCACCACGCGCAGCAGCGAACCCCGCGCGGCGGTGAACACGATCGTCGCCGCTGCGGTGACGGCCGCGACCGTCACCAGCAGTCCGTACCCGAGCATCCCCAGCCACCACGCGGCGGCCACGCTCCCCAGCACCGCGCAGCGCACCAGATCGGCGCCGATCAGCACCGCGTGCTTGGGCGCGCGCTCCGCCCAGCCACCCAGCGGCGCCGCCAGCACCGCACCGGCCGCCGGTCCGATCGCGGCCAGCGCCGCCGCCGCGAGCGCCCCGGCCCCCAGCTGCGTCACCGCGAGCAGGGCGAACGAATCCAGCGCGATCCGGCTGCCGAGGGCGCTGACGCCGAACGAGGTCCAGAGCCTGCGGAAGTCGCGGCCGAGCCGGGGCGCCGAGACGGCGGTGCTGCGCATGCCCGCCACCGAAACACCGCGCACCCCAGCGGATCAAACAACGGATCGCGCGATTCGCACAACCCACGGTTGTCCGCCGATGTCCGCGTGCCTGTCTAGGGTGGACCCCGTGGATTTCCGAGCCGTCGCCACCTTCGTCGCCGTCGTCGACACCGGGCAGTTCCAGGAGGCCGCGATCGATCTCGGCATCAGCCAGCAGGCGGTGTCCAAGCGCATCGCGGGCCTGGAGGCCGCCTACGGCACGCAGCTGTTCCGCCGCACGCCGCACGGCGCCGAGCTGACCTCGACCGGCCGGGAGCTGCTGCCGCATGCCCGCGAGATCCTGCTGGCCTGCCGCCGCGCGGAAGCGGCTCTGCGGCCACCGACGCGGCCGCTGCGCGTCGACGTGATCGCCACCAGGGTCGGTTCGGCCGCCCTGCTGCAGCGCTTTCACCGCGCCCACCCGGCGGTGGAGCTCGACGTCGTGACCCTGCGCGGCGACGCGGCCGTGCCTGCGGTCGCGGACGGCGAGATCGACGCGGCACTGCTGGCGGTCGCGACGCCCGTGCTGCCGGACGCGGTCGTCGCCCACCGGGTCTACGACGAACCGCTGCAACTACTCGTCGGCGCGGAACACCCACTGGCCGAACGGGATTCGATCCGGATGGCCGAACTGCGCGCGGTGCGGCTGTGGATGCCGGGCCTGGCGCCCGGCACCGAATGGGACGCCTACTACCGCGATCTCACCGCCGACTTCGACCTCGACATCGATCGCGCCGGACCCGACTTCGGGATGGAGCACCTCCTCGACACGATCGGCGGCGATCCGCGGACCGCGACCCTGATCAGCCTCGACACCCGCATCGAGGCCGCCTCCCGCCGGAATCTGCGCCGCATCGAGCTGATCGACCCGACGCCCTGTTACCCCTGGTCGGTCTGCGTGCGCATCGACGACGCCCACCCGGCGGTGGCCACCCTGCTGGCCCATTTCACGACCGGACGTCCGGCCGAACCCGCCGACCGCTGGCTGCCACCGTGGGCACGCGCCGCCGCGAGTCTCCCCACAGCCCCGCTTTAAGAGTTAGGGTTACCTCAGTCGTCACCCGGCGGGTGGCGATACCCGTCCGGCGACCGGAAGAGGTGCCTTCGATGTCCGACGACGTAGCTCTGAGCGGTGTCCCGCTGACCATGCTCTGGACCCTGCACAACCGCGGGTCGGAGGTGAAGCGACCCGACGCGGTCCTCACCGACCCCGACTGCGAACGCCTGTACGACACCATCGATTTCGACTATGTCCGCACCTTCGGCGCACCCGACGGCACGCACGCGGTGCGCTCGGCGCGCTTCGACGAGGCGCTGCGGCCGTGGCTGGCCGCCCACCCCGGCGGGACCGTGGTCGAACTCGCCGCCGGGCTGGAGACCCAGTTCCAGCGCTGCGACGACGGCACGGTGCGCTGGTTGTGTGTCGACGTGCCCGAATCGATCGAGATCCGCCGTCGATTCCTGCCGCCCACCGAACGCTGCGAGTACCTGCCGATCAGCGCGCTCGATCTGAGCTGGCTCAACCACGTCGACCCGGCGCGCGGCGTGTTCGTCACGGCCCAGGGGCTTTTCATGTATTTCGCGCCCGAGGACGTGTGCCATCTGGTCACCGCGATCCTCGAACGCTTCCCCGGCGTCGAGCTGATGTTCGACACCATCCCACCGTGGTTCTCGCGCAAGACGATGCGCGGCTTCCGCAAGACGCCGGACTACCTCGCGCCGCCGATGCCGTGGGGTGTCGAACGGAGCCGGATCGCCGCGCTGCTGCGGTCGTGGACACCCGCCGTCGACGAGGTCACGGTGAGCTCCTACGGGCCATCGCACGGTCCACTCGCCGCGACCCTGCCGCTGTTCGCCGCGCTACCGGTGCTGCGCGACATCCCGCCTGCCATCGTGCGGGTGCGCTCGCGCTGAATCACGCACCGCCGGTACCGATATCGCCGGTCAGGTAGCGCTGCACCGCGGGGCCGACCGCGGCGACGACCTCGTCGATCGGCATCGACGCCAACGGCTCGATGTCGACGATCTTGCGCGCGGTGAGCAGGCCGACCATCTGCGCGGCCGCCAGCGCCACCCGCGCCCGGCCGTCGTCGCTGGGGGTGGCGATCCGCACCCGGACCCGTTCGAGCACCACCTGGAGCAGGAACGCGCGGGCCGGGCTCGCCTCGCCGCCGCCGAAGATGCTGCGCACCGTGGCGACCACGCCCGGCCCGGCGGGGGAGTCCCACACCCCGACCACCGAGCGCACGATCGTGGCTCCGAGCTCGTCGAGCGGCGCGTGGTCGACCGCGGTCAGCGTCGCCTCCGGATCGACGGGGAACTCCACGGCTGCGGCGAACAACTGCTGCTTGGTGCCGAAATAGTGGTGCACCAGCGCGGGGTCGACGTCGGCGTCCCCGGCGATCGCCCGGATGGAGGTCTTGTCGAAACCGTTGTCGGCGAACCGGATCCGGGCCGCGTCGAGGATCGCCGCGCGCGTATCGGTATTGCCGGGCCTGCGCCCGGTCCGTCCGGATCGCGTGGTGCCCGAACCGGATTCGCCGTCGGTCATGTGTCCGTCTCTCCTCGTCCGCTAGGGGGTCCGTCGTCGCAGGGTAGCCGCGCCGAGGCACAGCGCGATCACCGCGAACCCGGCGACCACCGCGATGTCGCGCCACATGGTCGCCGTCGGCTCCGGGTACAGCGACACCTGCTGCAGCGCGTCCACCGCGTAGCTCAACGGCATCACATTGCTGATCGCCTCCAGCCAGTCGGGTAGCTGGTCGCGCGGAACGAGCAGGCCGCACAGGAAGATCTGCGGCGCCACCACCACCGGCATGAACTGCACGGCCTGGAATTCGGTGCGCGCGAACGCGCTGGCCAGCAGGCCGAGCGCCACTCCGCACACCGCGTCGACCATGGCGATGAGCATCACCCAGCCGGGATTGCCCGCCGCGTTCATCCCCAGCAGCCAGAAGGCCACCAGGCAGGCGACGGCCGCCTGCGCGGCCGCGGCCAGCGAGAACGCGCTGCCGTAGCCGGCCAGCAGGTCCAGCTTGCGCAGCGGAGTGGTGAGCAGCCGCTCGAGCGTGCCCGAGGTGCGTTCGCGCTGCATCGCGATGGCGGTGATCAGGAACATCACGATGAACGGCAGGATCCCGAGCATGGTGATGCCGACCCGGTCGAAGATCGTCAGCGGGGCGTGCGGCGGGCGGGGCGCGTCCTGGTAGATGAAGTACAGCAGTGTCATCAGCAGGGCCGGGACCACCAGGATCATGGCCACGGTGCGGTGATCGTTGCGCAGCTGCCGCAGGATCCGCCCGGTGGTGGCGGTGTAGGGGCGCAGGGTGGTGATCATGCGCGCTCTCCCATCGTGATCAGGGTGAGGAAGGCGGTCTCGAGGTTCTGTTCGTCGGTGCGTTCGCGCAGTTCGTCGGGGCTGAGCTGGGCGAGCAGGTGGCCGTCGCGCATCAGCAGCAGTCGATCGCAGTGCTCGGCCTCGTCCATCACGTGACTCGAGACGAGCAGGGTCGTTCCTTGCGCCGCCAGTTCGTGGAACTGCTTCCACAGCTCGACCCGCAACACCGGGTCGAGACCGACGGTCGGTTCGTCGAGCACAAGCAGTTCCGGCTTGCCGACCAGCGCGCAGGCCAGCGACGCCCTGGTCTTCTGCCCGCCCGAGAGCTGGTCGCCGAGCTGGTCGGCGTATTCGCGCAACCCGACCGAGGTGAGCGCGGAGTCGATGTCGTCGCGGTCGCGGCCGTAGAGCGCGGCGTAGTAGGCGACGTTCTCGCGGACGCTAATGTCGGCGTAGATGCTCGGCGCCTGGGTGACGTAGCCGACCCGGCGCCGCAGTCCGGCGCTGCCCGCCGGCTCGCCGAGCACGGTGACGCTGCCCGACTCGACGATCTGCGTGCCGACGACGCTGCGCATCAGGGTGGTCTTGCCGCAGCCCGACGGTCCGAGCAGGCCGGTGATCGAACCGCGCGGGATGTCGAGGGTGAGCCCGTGCAGGACGGTGCGTTTGCCGCGCGTGACGGTCAGTCCGTCGACCCGGACGGCGGACGGTGGCGGCGTGGGGTGCGACATGGTCGCCTCAATTCATCGAGTGTTGAATTCACTACGTGATGAATTTAGCGCGACCACGTCGGCGGGACAAGGGTCAGTGCGCGTGTCGAGGGGGTGTCGCGGCCTGCTGACCTGGCTCGACGACCACGAACTGGCCCATCATCCCCAGGTCCTCGTGCCAGAGCAGGTGGCAGTGATACATGTACGGGGTGTCCGGATCGGCGGGTCCGTCGAAGCGCAGGGCCAGCGTCGCGGTGGTGTTCGGCGGCAGGAAGATGGTGTCCTTGGCGCCGGTCAGCGCGGGCGGCGGCGGGGCGCCGCCGTAGTCGAGCACCCGGAACTGCACATCGTGGACGTGGAAGTTGTGCGGCATCCCGTCGGCGTTGCGGACCACCCATTTCTCGGTCGTGCCCCGGGTGACGGTCGCGTCGACGCGGTCCATCGCCATGGGGGAGCCGTTGATCCCGGCGAAGGTGAGATCGAAGCGGCGCTCCACGACGGCGTCGGCGCCGTCCGGCGTCGACGCGGGGACGAGCGCGCCCGGCAGCTCGGGGGAGGGGCGCAGGGTGTTCGCGGCGCGGAGTTCGAGGACATCGAAGCGGTCGTCGCCCCCGGAGAACCGGTTAGTCCAGAAGTCCAGGCCCACGTCGAGTTGTTCGCTGCGCAACACCGCGTGCTCACCCGGCTCCATCCGCACCACGATCTCGGCCCGCTCGCCGGGCGAAAGATGCAGGGCCGTCATGGTTTCCGGGCGTTCGAGCAGGCCGCCGTCCGAGGCGATCAGCGAGAACCGCTTGCTGTCACGGAAGGCGAAATTGTAGATCCGCGCGGTCGAAGCGTTGAGCAGGCGCAGCCGGACCAACTCGTCGCCGACCTCCTGGTACGGCGCGAGGGTGCCGTTGACCAGGAGCCGGTCACCGAGGAACCCGACATCGCGGAAGGCGCCGTGGCTGCCGTCGAAGCGGTCCCCGCGCAGGCGCATGTCCTGCACGATCACCGGGATGTCGTCGACGCCGTAGGTGTCGGGCAGCGGCAGCGCGCCCGCGGCGTCGTCGTCGACGAGGAACATGCCCGCCAGGCCGCGGCGCACGTGGTCCTCGGTGGCGCCGTGCGGATGAGGGTGGTACCAGAGCGTCGAAGCGGGTTGCGCGACAGTCCATTCCGGCGTCCACGTCCGGCCCGCGTCGACCATCTGATGCGGTCCGCCGTCCATCTTCGCGGGCAGGTGCATGCCGTGCCAGTGCACCGTCGACGCCTCGGGCAGCTGATTGCGCACGTGCACCCGCACCCGCTCGCCGCGGGCGGCCCGCAGGGTCGGGCCCAGATAGCTGCCGTTGAACCCCCAGGTCTCGGTCGCCCGGCCCGGCTCGAATTCCGTGGTGCCGGAACGCATGTCGAGGGCGAACACCCGGGTGCCGTCCGGGTCGACGGTCGAGGGCGCCAGGGGCGGAATCGCCAGTGGCCGGGCGAAATCCGTGCTGCCGACGGTGGACACGTCGGCGTCGGCCCAGGTCCAGGTCACCAGGCCGGCGATCGCCAGCACCAGGGTGAGGGCGAGCGCGGCGGCGCCGAGCAGTATCCGGCGCACGCGGCCGGGTCGAGAGGGGGAAGCCATGATCCGACGGTAGGGATGGCGACCGTGCTCGCACATCGGGAAGATTCCCCCACCCGACCCTGGCTCGCACCCTGACCGCATCGGTATTCCGGCAGGTCACCGCCGGTTTCCGAACCTCGATCGGGTGATGTGATGCGGGTCACATACGCTGGTTGTCACGTTCCTGCGAGGTCGTTTGTCCTATCGACATCCCACCGACAAGGAGCACCGCAATGCACACCACCACGCACCGCATCGTCGTCCTCGGCGCCGGCTACACCGGCATGCTGGCCGCGGTCTGCCTGGCCCGCCGGACCCGCAGGCTCGACGTCGCGATCACCCTGGTCAACCCGTCGGCGCGGTTCACCGAGCGGCTGCGGATGCACCAGATCGCCGCAGGCCAGGAACTCGCGAACCACCACATCCCGGACCTGATCGCCGGCACGGGAATCGAATTCGTGCGGGGCTGGGTCACCGCGGTCGACCCGGACGCGCGCCGGGTACACGTCGACGGCGTCGGCGACCTCGCCTACGACGAGCTCGTGTACGCCCTCGGCAGCACCACCGACACCACCGGAGTCCCCGGCGTCGCCGACCACGCCTGGACCCTGAACGACCCCCGGCACGCGCACGCCTTCGCGGGCGAGCTCACCCGGCTGGCCGCCACCGGCGGCACGGTGACGGTGTGCGGCGGCGGCCTCACCGGCATCGAGGCGGCCACCGAGATCGCCGAGAGCCACCCCGGCCTGCGCGTGAACCTGGTCAGCTCGGCCGAACCTGGCGCGATGATGGGCGACAAGGCCCGTGCCCATCTGAACAAGGTGATGGACCGGCTCGGCATCGTCCGCGTGGTCGGGCACCGGGTCACCAAGGTGCTGCCCGACGCGGTCGAGCTCGCCGACGGCACCAGGATCGACGCCGACCGCACCCTGTGGACCAGCGGGGTTCGGGTGTCGCCGCTGGCCGCCGCGGCGGGCATCGCGACCGACGAGCGCGGGCTGATCGTCGTCGACCCCACCCTGAAGTCGGTGTCGCACCCCACGATCCACGCGATCGGCGACGCCGCCGCGGTCCGCCAGGCCTGGGGACAGATCCACGGCACCTGCCAGAGCGGCCTGCCCACCGCCGCCTACGCGGCCGGGGCGATCGCGGCCGGGCTGCGCGGCAAGACGGTGAAACCGTTCCGGTTCGGCTACTTCCACCAGCCGGTGAGCCTGGGCCGCCGCGACGCGGTCATCCAGTTCACCCGCGCCGACGACACCCCCGGCCGCTTCTACCTGACCGGCTGGGCCGCCCGGACCTACAAGGAGATGGTGAGCGGCAGCCCGGTGCCGTCGTTCAAGGTCAACCGGCGGGTGCCGATGAGCGTGCAGCTGTCCAAGGGCGGCAAGGCGACTCGCGCCACCGCGTGAGCGAACCGACGGAGCGTGCCATGGTTGACCCCATGCCAGACCAGGATCCCTTCCTCGAACACCGCAGGCTGCTGTTCGCGACCGCCTACCGCATGCTCGGCACCGTCACCGACGCCGAGGACATCCTGCAGGACGCCTGGATCAAGTGGAACGGCACCGATCGGGCCGCTGTCGACCATCCGAAGGCCTACCTGGTCCGCACCGTCACCAACCTGTCGCTGAACCGGCTCACCTCCGCCCGGGTGACCCGCGAGTCCTACGTCGGCCCCTGGTTGCCCGAACCGGTGCTGACCTCACCCGACATCGCCGAGGACACCGCATTGGCCGATACCGTCTCCACCGCGATGCTGGTGGTCCTGGAAACCCTCACCCCGGTCGAACGCGCGGTGTTCCTGCTGCGCGAGGTGTTCGGCTACTCGCACGCCGAGATCGCCGAGGTCCTCGACCGTTCGGAGGCGAGCGTGCGCCAGATCGCGCACCGCGCCAAGAACCACGTGCAGTCGCGTCGGCCGCGGTTCGACACCGACAAGGCCGCCCGCGCCCACATCACCGAACGGTTCATGGCGGCCTGCGCGGGCGGCGACCTGAACGCGCTGATGGACCTGCTCGCCCCCGATGTGACCTGCTGGTCCGACGGCGGCGGGGTGGTCACCGCCGCCCGCAGGCCGCTGCACGGCCCCGACCACGTCGCCCGCTGGATTCTCGGCGTGCTGGCCAAACCGTCCTCGGCGGGCGCCGAACTCAGCGCCGCCGAGATCAACGGCGAACTCGGCACGCTCGCCTCCTTCGGCGGCAACCCCGGCGCCGCGTTCACCTTCGACCTCGTCGACGGGCGCATCCACAATCTGCGCTTCCAGGTCAACCCGGGCAAGCTGGCCGGGCTCTACCACGGCACCGAGCTGCTCGGCTGAATCCCGCTGCGGGCGAGCCGACTTCGGAATATCATCGAGGTCGACGCCTCGCCCCGCGCGGAAGGTGGCTGCGATGCCAGGTCCCGGCGTGTGGAACCCCGACCGAACTCCCGCGGAGTTCGCCGACCGCTATCACGATCTCGTCCTCGAGCAGTACAAGCTCTACGTCGAGATGGCCGACCGGATCAGCGCGCGTCGCGCCGTCACCAACGGCTTCTTCCTCACCCTCAACACCAGCGCCTTCACCGTCATCGGGCTCGTGCTGCAGCTGCGGCCGGGCCGGGGCGTGTGGACGCTGATCTTCCCGACGGTGGCGCTGGTCGTGCAGTGCGGCGCTTGGTATTACACGCTGCGGTCCTACCGTCAGCTCAATGCCGCCAAGTACCGGGTGGTGGGCGAACTGGAGGAACGGCTCCCCGCCTCGCCGTACTGGCGGGCGGAGTGGGCGGCGCTCGGGCACGGCCGCGACCGCAAGCTCTACACCCCGATCACTCACCTCGAACAGTGGGTGCCGGTGGTCTTCGCGAGCACCTATGTGGTCATCTACCTCGTCGCCGTGCTGACGTGACGGTGGGACGACGACATGACCGCCGAGGATCTCCGGGAACGCGTCCGCGCGAAGGAAACGGAGGCGCTGCGCTCGGCGCTGGGTAACACCGTGCTGGCGGTGCCGTGGGCGGCCGCGATCGTCGGGCTCGTCGTCTTCGCGCCCGAACCGCTCGCCGACGCCGTGCCCGAGGTACCCCTGTCGACCTGGCGGACGCTGGTGTTGTTCCCGGTGGTGCTGTGCTGCTTCGGCCTGTTCGAGCGCGGATGGAACGGCACCCGCGACTGGTACGACTGGCAGCGCGCGCACAGCGTGCGACTCGCGGTCGACCGGCGGCCCGAGCACGCCGCGCTGCTGATCCCGCCGCTCGAGGATCACCTCAGCGCGCTGCGCGCGGTCCGCGGACATCGGCAGGTGATGTGGCGACGAGCCAGATGGGTGGTGATCCCGGTCGGCCTGGTCGTCGCCATCGCGATCTGGGGCGTCCAGGTGGAGGAGCCCGACGGCACCATGCGGGACGTGCCCGCGGCGCCGTACGTGGTGGTGCTCGTGCTGATCGCGATCGCCGTCGTCGGCGCGGCACTGCCTCGCTGGCGGCGCTGGCAGGCGGGCGCCACCGCGGAGAAGTGGTCGCGCGACCCCGCCTACGCGGCCGCGCTGGATCGCCTGGCCGCCGACCCCGTCGACGTCCGCGCCGCCGACATCCCCACGCTGCGCGTGCGGTTCGTGCGGCCGAGCCCGGCCGCCTACAAGGTGAGAACTGTGACGGCCACCCGCAATGTGTTCGGCTGGCCACCCGAGGAGATCGCCTACCTGCGCCTGTTCGACAACCACGCCAGGATCCGCGGCTTCCTGCGCGGGGCGTGGCGGGAATTCGGCTACGTCCACATCCTGCGCGGTTCGGGATCGGTCAGTCCGGCGGAGGTGGCTCGAGCCAGGTCCGGCAACGCGATCCGCACCCTGTTCGCCACCTCGCCGCGCACCTTCCGCGCCGCGCTGGCGGCGTGTCCCACCGAACCGCTGCCACCCGGTAGGCGCAGGCTCACCGGCATCACCAACACCGCCGAACGCGTGCACGACCCGGCGGGCAGCTACCCGGTCCGGGCCCTGCTGTGTCACGGCAGTTTCTGGCAGAGCGCCGTCGACATGCTGCTCGCCCGCGTCGGATTCGTCGTCGTCGACCTGTCCGGCTACCTCCCCGCCAACACCGGAACCCAGTTCGAGCTGCAACGCGTGATCGACCGGTTCCCGCTGACCGGTGTGGTGCTGCTGTGTGACGAGTCCGCCGACCGCACCTTCCTGCGCGCCCAGATCCACTACCACTGGACCCGCATGGCGGCCGGTTCCCCCAACGCGGGCTTCGGCGAGCGCACGGTCCTGGTCGCCATCACCGGCGCCGGTCGCGACGCCGATCGCGCGCTCATGGCCCAGCTCCTCGAACGCCGCAGGGGCCGGGCATAACCGACCGGTCATCATGCCGCGCGCCGAGCTCGCCGCCGACCTACTATTCGCCGGTGACAGATACATCTCCGGCGCCCGGCCCCGACGGCGGGCAGGTGCGGGTCTCCACCCTCGAACTGTTCTTCGATCTCGTCTTCGTCTTCACCATCACCCAGCTCACCCACGTGTTCGTGCACCACCCGGACTGGGAGGCGCTGCTGCAGGTGGCGTTGATGTTCGGCGTGATCTGGTGGATGTACGGCGGGTACGTGTGGCTGACCAACGAGGTCGCGCCGAGCAGTTCCTCGCGGCGCACCTGGTTGCTCGTCGGGATGTCGGCGTTCTTCGTGCTCGCGCTCGCCGTGCCGGATGCCTTCCACGGCACCGGGATAGCGTTCGGCGTGGGGTACGCGCTGGTGACCGCGATCCACACGGCGATGTTCGCCTCGGCGGGCGGTGCCTCGGCGAGCCTGGCGA
This sequence comes from Nocardia sp. NPDC003269, assembly GCF_042888005.1. Classification (NCBI taxonomy): domain Bacteria; kingdom Bacillati; phylum Actinomycetota; class Actinomycetes; order Mycobacteriales; family Nocardiaceae; genus Nocardia; species Nocardia sp. NPDC003269. The sequence continues at coordinate 5,140 of NZ_JBIAPA010000006.1, read as the reverse complement.
TCCGGCGGATCGGGCCGCTCAACGCGCTGTCGGCCGCGCTGGTCCTCGGTGGTGGGTTCACCCACCCGCCGGTGCAATACCTGCTGTGGGCGGCCGCGTTCGCGGTGCAGATCCTCAGCCCGTACCTCGTCGACGCAGGCGGTTTCGTGGTGCGCGCGTCGCACTTCTGCGAGCGGCACGGTCTGGTCATCATCGTGGCGCTCGGTGAGTCGATCGTCGCGCTCGGTGTCGGGCTCGCGGACGAGCCCATCACGGTCGGGCTGATGGCGATGGTCGCTCTCGGTCTCGCGCTGGCGTACGTCCTGTGGTGGGCCTACTTCGGCTTCGACGACGAACGCGGCGAACACGCGCTGGCCGCGCGCCCGGCCACCGACCGCGTCCGGCCGGCCCTGGTCGCCTACGACTACGCCTACTACCCGCTGCTGATCGGCGTCATCCTGACCTCGGCGGGCATCGCGCTGAGCATCGCGCACGGTGACGAGCCGGTGGGCTGGGGTGCCGCGGGCGCGCTCTCGGGCGGTGTCGCGCTCTACTTCGCGGGGCAGGCGTGGTTCCGCGCGACCCTGGGCCTGGCCGGTGCCCGCGCCCGGCTGATCGGAGCCGTCGTGGTCGCCGCGACCGCCCCGATCGGGGTGTACACCGTCGCGTGGGCGCAGCTCGCCGCGCTGGTCGCCCTCGCGTACGCGGTCGTCATCCTCGACGACCGGCGCATCCTGCGCGCGGGCCAGCACAGCGCCTACGCCTGACCCGGCCGCGCGGCGGGATGGGCGACAATGACGATCGTGTCCGCTCAGGAACTGGCCGTCGATCCGCCCACCGCCGCGCGCAGGCTGCTCGGCGCGACCCTGTCGTCCGGGCGGGTGGCGCTGCGCGTCGTCGAGGTCGAGGCCTACGGCAGCGACCCGGCCGGGCCGTGGCCCGACCCGGCCGCCCATTCCTGGCCGGGACCGACCGCCCGCAACGCGGTGATGTTCGGCCCCGCCGGGCGGCTCTATGTCTATCGGTCCTACGGAATCCACCTGTGCGTCAACGTGACCACCGGTTTCGACGGAATCGCGGGCGCTGTGCTGATCCGCGCGGGGGAGGTGGTCGACGGTCTCGACGTCGCCCGCGCTCGCAGGCCCGCGGCCCGCACCGACGCCGATCTGGCGCGCGGGCCCGGCAATGTCGGCAGCGCGCTCGGAATCAGCCTGTCCGACTACGGCACCGAGCTGTTCGATCCCTTCGCCGGCATCCGGCTGCACCTGGCCGAACCGGTGCCCGCGGCCCAGATCGCGGAGGGGCCGCGCGTCGGTGTCAGCGTGGCCGCCGAGGTGCCGTGGCGGTTCCGGTTGCCGTCGCCCGCGGTGTCGGTCTATCGCCGCAGTCCGCGCGCTCCGGAACTCCCGCCGAAGAATTCTTCCGCGCGGCGATGAATTCCGCGGATGGGGTCCGTCCTATCTGGTGAACGCGCTACCCACCGAGCGCGACCGACCCGAAGGACACGAAATGACCACCACCGCCACCGCTTCCGCGAACTTCTCCGGCACCGCCTACCGCCCCGGCACGATCCGCAACCGCGTCTTGTGGACCCTGCAGGTGGTGCTCGGCCTGTTCTTCATCATCGCGTCGGGTGGCCCGAAGCTCGTCATCCCGAACATGCTGATGGACAACGCCCCCGAGAACCTGACCATCCCGCTCGGGCTGCTCGTCTTCATCGGCCTCGCCGAGGTGGCCGGTGGTATCGGCCTGATGGTGCCGCAGCTCACCGCCCTCGCCGCCGCGGGCCTGTCGGTGCTCACCGTGCTCGCCGCCGCGACCCAGGCCTTCATCGCCGACAAGCCGTCGATGGCGATCTTCCCGCTGGTGCTGGCCGCGATCTTCGCCTGGATCGCCTACGAGCGCCGCGGCAGCCTGCCCTTCTCGGCCCGGTGAGCCACCGACCGCGCTGAGCATCGCCGGACCCTCGGGTCCGGCGATTTTCGGCGTCCACGGACACCGGTGGGGTTGTCCGTGGGCACAAGGTCCCGGCGCGGAACTCGTTGGCGAATCCTATGGGACGCAGGGTACTTCCGATGCGACGATCGATGCCTACATGCCCCGACGGCCTTCCGCAGGAGAAATTCGTGCTCACGTTCACCAGCAGCGACGGCATCACCATCCACGTCCGGAGCTGGTCGCCCACCGCCGCGGAACCGGTGGGCGTCGTGCAGATCGCGCACGGGATGGGGGAGCACTCCGACCGGTACAGCCACCTGGCCGCCACGCTGGCCGGCGTCGGCTACGTGGTCTACGCCGCCGATCACCGCGGCCACGGCTACAGCATGTTCTCCGAGCCGGGACAGCTCGGCGCGGACGGCTGGAACCTGCTGGTCGCCGACCAGGTGACGCTGACCGGTCTGCTGCGCGAGCGTCATCCCGGCCTGCCGGTCACCCTGTTCGGGCACAGCCTGGGGTCCTTCGCGGTGCAGCAGTACCTGCTCGACCACTCCGCGCTCGTCGACGAGGCCGTGCTGTGCGGGTCGACGGCGGTCGACGGCCTGTTCGACGCGATCGCGGCCGCCGGCGGCGACCTCACCGCGTTCTTCAACGCGCGCTTCCAGCCGACCCGCACCGACGCCGACTGGATCAGCACCGACGAGGCCCAGGTCGACGCCTATCTCGCCGACCCGTGGTGCGGCTTTCCGGTCGACGACGCCAATATGGCGCTGCTCGCCACCACCGCCTACCAGCGCCTGTCGGATCCGAGTACCGTGCGCACCGATCTGCCGGTCTACGTGATGGTCGGCGACCAGGACCCGCTCAACGACGGCACCCGGCTGTCGGATCGGCTCGTCGAGCGCTATCGCGACGCGGGGCTGACCGACATCACCTACCGGATCTACCCGGGCGCCAGGCACGAGGTCCTCAACGAGGTCAACCGGGACGAGGTCGAGGCCGATCTCGCCGCCTGGGTCACCCGGGCCCGGGTCTGAGCACGCCGTCCGCCGAACACGGCCCGACCTGCGCGCGGGCGGCGGAACGAGTACGGAAAGATAGAACACCGTGACCGGCGACATCTTCGACGAACTGACCTGGCGCGGCCTGATCGCGCAGTCCACCGACCTGGACGAACTGCGCGCGGCGGCCGCCGCCGCGCCGCTGACCCTGTATGCCGGCTTCGATCCCACCGCGGCGAGCCTGCACGCGGGTCACCTCGTCCCGCTGCTCGCCCTGAAGCGGTTCCAGCGCGCCGGTCACCGGCCGATCGTGCTCGCCGGTGGCGCCACCGGCCTGATCGGCGACCCGCGCGATGTCGGCGAGCGCACCATGAACTCCACCGACACCGTCGCCGAGTGGGCAGGCCGCATCCGCTCCCAGCTCGAGCGGTTCGTCGACCTCGACGATTCGCCGACCGGCGCGATCATCGCCAACAACATGGACTGGACCGGGCCGCTGTCCACCGTCGACTTCCTGCGCGATGTCGGCAAGCACTTCTCGGTGAACGTCATGCTGGCCCGCGACACCGTCAAGCGGCGGCTCGAAGGGGAGGGCATCTCCTACACCGAGTTCAGCTACATGCTGCTGCAGGCCAACGACTACCTGCAGCTGCGCCGCGAGTACGGCTGCACGCTGCAGGTCGGCGGCTCCGACCAGTGGGGCAACATCATCGCCGGCGTCGAGCTGAACCGCCGGGTCGACGGCGCGCACGTGCACGCCCTCACCGTCCCGCTGGTGACCTCGGCCGACGGCAAGAAGTTCGGCAAGTCCACCGGCGGCGGCAGCCTCTGGCTCGACCCCGAGCTGACCAGCCCCTACGCCTGGTACCAGTACTTCGTGAACACCGCCGACGCCGATGTCGTGCGCTACCTGCGCTGGTTCACCTTCCTGAGCCGGGAGGAGCTCGACGCGCTCGAGCAGGCCACCACCGAGCGTCCGTTCGCCCGCGAGGCCCAGAAGCGCCTGGCCGCGGAGATGACCACGCTGGTGCACGGCGAGGCCGAGACCACCGCGGTGGAACTGGCCAGCCAGGCCCTGTTCGGTCGCGGCGAACTGCGTGACCTGCCCGCGTCCACCCTGGGTGCCGCCCTGCGCGAGACCGCGATCGACGGCAAGGTCGCCGAGGTGGTGCCCGGTGAACCGAACACGATCGTCGATCTGCTCGTCGCGTCCGGCCTGGCCGAGAGCCGGGGAGCGGCCCGGCGCGTGGTGACCGAGGGCGGTGCGTCGGTGAACAACGAGCGCATCGGCGACATCGAGTGGACCCCGTCCGACGCCGACTACCTGCACGGCGAGTGGCTGGTGCTGCGTCGCGGCAAGAAGAACATGGCCGGCGTGCGCCGCATAGCCTGACCGCGCCGCGGAGGCCTGAATCACATCCGTGTGATTCAGGCCGGTACGCGGTCCGATGGCATCGCGCTGACCTGCGCAGATGCCCTGCTGTCCAGGCGATTTGACGCAGCGTTTTCCGGCGCGTAACTTATTGGAAGTCAGAGCGACACGGACACCAACCCGGAGCCGAGACGCTGATCCAGAGGATCGGCGGGCCAGGGAAAACGCGGTAGGACGGGGAGCGCCTGGCGTTGCCTCGACTGTGTGACCAGCGTTACGATTGACATCGCCTGGAAGCACCGTTAGGCTGGAACAGTTGCCCTGCAGAAGATCCGGACGAGAGCCGGTGGTTCTGCTTGTGCGTGTGTTCTTTGAGAACTCAATAGTGTGTCGATGAATGTCAGTGCCAATATTATTATTGGTTCCGGCCTCTCATACCCCCCGGTTGACGAGGTCGGACATTTCGAATGTCAGCAAACTTTTGCTGGTGTTCGGCATTGCTAGGTTTTCGGACTCTAGTTAGATATTTCTGATTACGCCTTCGGGTGTGATTGAGAGTCTTCAACGGAGAGTTTGATCCTGGCTCAGGACGAACGCTGGCGGCGTGCTTAACACATGCAAGTCGAGCGGTAAGGCCCTTCGGGGTACACGAGCGGCGAACGGGTGAGTAACACGTGGGTGATCTGCCTCGTACTTCGGGATAAGCCTGGGAAACTGGGTCTAATACCGGATATGACCTTCGGATGCATGTCTGAGGGTGGAAAGATTTATCGGTACGAGATGGGCCCGCGGCCTATCAGCTTGTTGGTGGGGTAATGGCCTACCAAGGCGACGACGGGTAGCCGGCCTG
>NZ_JBIAPA010000005.1:0-274865 GCF_042888005.1 Nocardia sp. NPDC003269 | reverse complement strand
CCCGGAAGCTAAGGCCACCTGCGCCGATGGTACTGCACTCGACAGGGTGTGGGAGAGTAGGACACCGCCGGAACATCATTGCGAAAGGCCCTCCAACTTCGGTTGGAGGGACTTTTTGCGTCCTTCATCTGAATTACGTCAGGATGTAATCGAGAGGTCGGCAATCAGCGTCGCCAGCACCGATTCCTCTTGGGCGGCATCAGCTCACCGATCGCGCGTTCATCGATCTTGGCGAAAGCGTCATCCAGCAGAACAACACGGAGCGTGCGATCGGCATCGAGGAGGCCTGAAAGGTAGCCGTCTGCCGCAGCAAACAGTGCGACATAGTCTGCTCTGCGGTCGGCGGGAGGGTGCGCGGCCGATGGGTAAACGTAGCAGTTGAGCTATCTCACCAGAAAGCCGCTAACAATGCTTTCAAGACTTGCTCCGGTGAACATTGGACGTGAGCGCGGTGAATGTTGAAAACATCGTCAATCTCATTTGGTGTAACCTGGCGTTTGACGACCCCCTCCACGTGGTGGCAGATCGAAGGGAGGCAGATGTCGGACTCAACCGCCACAGTCGCCGCAGCGGAGATCGCCCGGATGGCAGGTGTCACCCGCGCGACTGTCAGCAATTGGCGCCGTAGGCACGCCGATTTCCCGGTCCCGGTGGCTGGCGGCTCCGAGGCTCGACCCCTGTTCGATCTCGGCGAGGTACAGCAATGGCTGCGTGGACACGGGGTGCAGTCCGCCGACTCACCGCTGCAGCACTTGCGCACCGCGCTGCGGTCCGGCGTCGACCCGGCCACCGTGCCCGCGCTGATGGAGCTGGTCGGTGACCTCACTTCGGCGCCGGATATGCCACTGCACGCAGCTCTTCGCGACACCATCGCCGCGACCGACGTCAAGCAGGTCCTGGATGTGCTCGCCGAGCGAGGCCTGGACGCGGTGCCGAGCACCGGTGTCTACCCGACCGACCCGCCCGTCGCCGCTCTCATGGCCGACATCCTCAAGGCCGCAGCTTCTCCACCGCCGAGCAGCCTGCTCGATCCCGCCTGCGGCAGTGGCACACTCCTTCTCGAAGCCGCCCGGATCGGTGCCACCGCGCTGTCCGGCCAGGACGTGCTCCCCGTTCAGGTAGCCCGCACCGCCGCTCTACTGCATGCGAGAGTCCCCGTCTCCACCGTTGACATCCGTACTGGTGACAGTCTGCTCGATGACGCCTTCCCCGGTGAGAAGTTCGACGGACTGCTAGCCAATCCTCCCTATGTGCAGCGTGATTGGGGTGCGGAGTCTTTGGCGGTCGACCTCCGCTGGGAGTACTCGGTGCCGCCGCGCGGTGAATCCGAACTCGCCTGGGTTCAGCACATTCTTGCGCACCTGCGTGTCGGAGGGACTGCCGTCGTTCTCCTTCCCCCTGCCGTCGCCTCCCGGACATCTGGTCGTCGAATCCGCATGGAGCTGCTCCGTGGCGGTGCCCTGCGTGCGGTGATCGCGCTGCCGCAGGGGGCATCGACACCACGCCAGGTAGGGCTCCAGATCTGGGTGCTGCGTCGTCCCGGCGCGGAACCCGCTGAATCGGTGCTGTTCACCGACTCTGCACGACTGCCTAGTCATGGTGACGCCCAATCAGATTGGCAAGTCCTCGCCGAACGCGTCCTCGACTCGTGGCGCGCCTTCGACCACGGTGACGTAGGCGCCGCCACTGTCGCCGACCTCGCTGCGGTCGTCCGAACGATGGACATCCTCGACGACGATGTCGACCTGACGCCGGCCCGCCGAGTCCGCGCCGCCATCGACCCCAGCAATGTGGCGGCCTCCGCATACGCGGCCATCGCCCTACTCGGCGAGCAACTCGCCGAACTAGTCAGCGTCGCCGAGACGGTAGAGGAATGGTCCATTCATAGCGACACCGCGCTGCGCACCGCCACCGTCGGTGATCTCGAACGAGGTGAGGCGGTTCGGCTTGTACCCACAACCCCTGAAGCCGCAGACCCCGACGCGCCCCAGCGTCCCGTGCTTTCCGGCCGGGATCTCCTCGCCGGACTGGGCCCATCCGGCCTCACCGGACCAGGTGTTGCGGTGTCCGCTGAACTGATTCGTGAAGGCGACGTCCTGGTGTCCCGATTCCGCGACGACCACGGCGCCGCCCAAAGCGCCCGCGTCGCCGAGGGTGCCGACATCGGTGCGGTCCCCGGCTCCGGCGTAATCGTCTTCCGGACCGACCCGACCAGGTTGGATCCCTGGTTCTTCGCGGGGTTCATCGGCAGTCCCGACAACTCGGCGGCGATGTTCGGCTCGACCACGATCCGGCTCGACCCGTCCCGATTGCGGATCCCGATCATGCGTCTCGCCGAGCAGAAGCCGTATGCGGAGGCTTTCCGCAGATTGCATCTGCTGCGAGTGGCGGCAGCTCGGACCGCGGATGCCGCCGTCAGTGCGGCCGAGCTGATCGGGACGGGGCTGACCGCGGGGGTACTGGCGCCGAGCCGCGAGTAGCGAATCCACGATTCGTGAAGCGGGACTGCGCTGCTCCCACGCGCTAGTCCGACCGGATGAGCGGAGAACTCCCGCCCGGAGAACCGGAACCGAGAGCGCATGTTCACGGGCGCGACAGCGTGGGTAGCCAGCAGAACAGCTGGCAGCCGCGGGGTTCGGTCCAGCACTAGCCACTCCAGTCAGCGGCGTAGTGTTACTACGCCCAGGATGCTACTGAAGGGGTTGCAGCGCAGAGGTGCGGTTCGCTGGTGACGTGAACTGGGAAAATTTCCTCATGATCACCAGGCTATCGCTGGCAGGTCGTCGCAATCAATGACATGTGACCTGTTGTACCATCGGAGGAGGTGGTGGCAGGGTTGAGACCCACAGTGCCACCACAACTTTCGAGGGGACCATGCCAACCGTCCAACCGCCTGTACCGCAGCGGCCCAACCGTCCGACCACTGTTCTCGGCCTCATCGGCACCCTGCTCGATGCTTTCCTATCTGGGCAGGCGGGATGGAAGCAAGCTATGCAGGTCGTGTTCCTCGCCATCATGCTGACAGCGACCGTGGTCGTGGCGTGCCTGGTCATCCGGTCTGGCTTGCCGTGGTGAGCGAATTGATCCCGCTCGACGAGTGTATGACAACGACCGAACTGGCAGCGGCGATCGGTGTGGATGCGGCATCGATCGCGCATTGGCGGGGTCGTGGACGAGGCTTCCCCGCAGGACGGACCGACGGCAGGGTACGCACATACCGTGTCGGTGACATTGTGCTCTGGTTGGATACCCGGGTGATTCCGGCCAGGAACAGGCGGGTGGAGGAGTCCGCCGACGCCACCTATGGCGCCCGGCTGCGGAGCCATCTCGCGGCCAGAACCATCGCGGTGTCGCTGCGATCCGGGCCGGATGATCCGGCACCGGCGGTCCGGGACGTGAAAGCGCTTGCTTCTCGCGGGTTCCCGGCAACGCCGCCTACCGCCGTGCTCGAGGCGGCGCTTTTGCTCACATTCGTGTGGGTCGTCGATGAAACTGCCTGGGGGCGAATCGAATCGCACTTCGGTCTGTTGGGACCGATCGCGGCAGAGGTTGATCCAGTGCTTCGAAAGCACGGCATCGCCCCAGTTGCGGCGACGGTGTTCGGCGAACTGCGTCCGACCCGGTTGGACGCCGCGCGACGGCTGGTGAATGTGGCTGCGGGACTGGGCGCCCAGGGATTCGCAGCGATCCACCGAGAGATTGCCGAAGCCGGGGGCGGGACACCGGCGACCTACCGCACGCCGCAAGCGGTGGCGGAGCTGATGGCCGGTTGCGCGAAACCTGCTATCGACGCCGTTTCCACGGTGGCGGATTTGTATTGCCGTCATGGCGAGCTGGTCACTGCCACTGTCGGATCCGCGCCGTCGGCCGATGTCCGGATGATAGGTCGCGACAGCGCGACGATGCGTCGGGTCCGCATGTTGCTGATCATGCGCGGTCACCAAGTCTCGGTCGAGGTCACCGGATCCGCACCATGGCGCCAGGCTTCGACCTTCAGAAGCGACGCGGTAGTGGTCAACCCGCCATTCAATCAACAGCTCGGCGACGTCGCGGTCACCTGGGATTACGGTGCACCGCCGGAGCGCCGCGCGAACTTCGCCTGGCTGCAGATGGCGCTTCGCGCCACCGCCGATCAGGGGCGCGCCGCGGTGCTGATGCCGGTCTCCGCGGCGGCCACATCTGATGAGCGCGAACGCGAAATCCGCACGAGCCTGGTCGAGCGGGGTGCCGTACGCGCGATCATCCGATTGTCGAGCGACCTGTTCCCGGTGTCTTCAGTGGATGCGACGGTGTGGGTTCTCGGACATCCGCGCAAAGGCGCGTCCGAGCCCCGCATCGTGATGGTCGACGCGACCACGCTGAAGTTCAAAACGAGCGAGCGTGAGCGGCCCGTCTTCGCCGGTGCCCAGCAGATCGCGGCGCTGGTGCGTGAGCCTTTCGAACTGGTGTCGGGGGAAACGCGCACCGTGATGATCGAACGAGCCGTCGGGCCTGCGCGGATCGTGGCTGTTCCGGTTTCGGTGGTCGCGGCACACGGCTATCTGCTCACACCGCATACGTATCTCAGTGCCGACGATGTCGCCGGTGCAGCACGGATCCGGCGCATCGAGGATGCCGGCCGCGCGGCAGAGACGGCATTGGGTGAAGCGCTGGTACCGGTTTCGGCTCCTACACCACTCCTACGCAACGACATTCAAGATTCTGGATACCCCGAGGGCTGGGAAGTTCGCAAGCTCGGCGAGCTGTGCGAGATCAAAGCCGGGCCGTCCAGACTCAAACGCTCCCTGATGGCGACCGGTGACGGCGCACGCATACCGGTGCTCCGGCCCAGCAGCCTCGAGGCCAGGCATATCCGCCGGTTAGGTCTGGATCGGACCACGGAGGCAGTCGCCCGGGATTTCGCGGACTACGGCTTGCGCGCCGACGACTTGCTCGTCGTCCGGGTCGGGCAGGTACAAGATGTCGCCATCGTGGGCGAAGACATGGACGGGTGGCTGTTCGACTCCAACCTGACCCGGCTCAGGGTGCGAACCGGCGTCGAGGTTCAGCCGCGCTACCTGCTCGAGTTCCTGCTCAGCAGGCGGACCAGTGATCGGATCCGGGCGACCGCGTCGGTGCATGTCGCACCAACCATGAGCGCGGGCGAGCTGGCCGAGCTCGACGTTCCGGTACCGCCGCTGGAGCAGCAGCAGGTGATCGTTGCCGCGTTGGTGCAGCGAGAGGCGCGGATCGTCTCTCTGCGGCGGGCGATTCGGGCGGAGGAGGAAATGCGAGACGTGCTGGCGGAAGCACTGGTTGGCGGCGTCATCGACATCGACGGGGTGTAAGGGCGGTTCAGTCGCTGTTCGGCGCGTTCATGGTGCCCTCGTCGAGTGGGAGGGTCACGCGGTATCGCCTCGTCGGGGCGAAGGCGACCGGTGCGCTGGTGACGACGCGCAGTTCGTATTCGAGGAGATAGCCGGCCGAACAGAAGCACTTCTTCTCCGGTCAGCTCCGGGGCGATGCTGTGCTGAGCAGGACGTCGTACATGGAGCCAGGTCACCGAGGTGGTGTCCGTCGGCTTGTCATCCCTGCGCGTCAGGGTGAGTTGAGACCACTGGTTCACAGCAACTACGATCTTGCTTGTCAGGTTGCGGCCCGACGGGCTTCCGCTGTCCGGATAGGCCCCCGCTGCACGAGGTTTCGTGCTGTCTAGGGGTGGAAGGCGTGGCGGAGAAGGCTGTGCGGGCGACTGCGGCCGAGGTGCTGACCTGGTCGATGGAGGCGGTCCTCGCAGACCTGCTCATCGAGCATCTGCAGCGGCGGGGTGGTGGATCGAAGTCCGAGACGCGGTCCTGGGAAGCCAGCCTTCCCCTGATCGCCCGCGACCTGCAGGATGTAGGCCTCGGGCAGGTCGAGATGTTGCTCGAGTACCGATTGCCTGCGACGAATTCCCGGGCAGATGTGATCCTCACCGGGGTGGATCCGAACACCGGTGAGGACAGCTACATGGTGGTCGAGCTCAAGCAGTGGAGCGAGGCGGAGCTGGCCTACAACAGCGACCGGATCGTTCGGGCCAGCGGTCTTCCACGTGAGCAGCTGCACCCGATCGACCAGGTGCGTGGCTACTGCAAGTACCTCTCGCAGTATGTCGAAGTGCTTCATGAGCGGCCGCACTCGGTGCATGGTGTCGCATACTTGCACAACGCTACCGAGAAATCGATCAGTACTCTGCGGGCCAGACAGCCCGATCGGTTCGGCCGGATGTTCACCAAGGATGGGCGGGAGGACTTCCTGAAGCTGCTGTCCACCCGGTTCACCCCTGATCCGGGCGCGGCTGCTGCAGATCGGTTGCTGGCGAGCCCGATTCGCCGTCGGTCGGATCTGCTGGCTTTCACGGCGTCGGAATTGAGGCATCCGACGGAGTTCTCGCTGCTGGACAATCAGGAGATCGCCTACCAGCGCGTGCTCGAGCAGGTCCGGCTGTCCCATCAGCAGGATGGGAAGAGCGTTGTGATCGTGACCGGCGGGCCGGGCAGCGGGAAGAGTCTTATCGCGGTCACGCTGCTGGCGGAACTGCACCGTGAGGGTAAGCGGGTCCGGCATGCGACCGGTTCGCAGGCGTTCACCGAGTCGCTGCGGAAGTACCCGGCGAAAGGCTCCACCGAGCTCAAGGGCCTGTTCCAGTACTACCGGACCTTCGCCAAGTACGACAAGAACGAACTCGACGTCCTGATTTGCGATGAGGCCCATCGTATCCGGGCTGTGTCGACGAACCGCTTCTCCAAGAAGGAGGAGCGGACCGGCCGGCCGCAGATCGACGAGCTCATCGCGGCCGCCAACGTTCCGGTGTTTCTCCTGGACGAGCATCAGGTCGTACGGCCGGGCGAGGTGGGGACCTATCGGGAGATTCACACCCATGCGACTCGGGCCGGATGCCAGGTCTATCACATCGAATTGGACGGACTGTTCCGATGCGGTGGTAGTGAGGAGTACGACGAGTGGGTCCGTCGGCTGGTCGGTTTGCGGGTCGGCGGACCGACCGTATGGGCAGGGGATCCCAATTTCGAGGTTCGGGTGGCCAGCTCACCTCAGCAGATGCAGGATTTTCTGCGGGAGAAGAGCAAGGCTGGGGAGATCGCGCGGATCACCGCCGGGTACTGCTGGCCGTGGAGTGCGCCGAATGATGACGGCAGCCTCGTCGACGACGTTCGTATCGGCGGATGGTCGATGCCGTGGAATCTCAAGGAGGACAGGTCGGTCAACGGCATTCCGTCCCGGTTGTTCTGGGCGACCGACCCAGCCGGTTTCGAGCAGGTCGGTTGCGTCTACACCGCACAGGGTTTCGAATACGACTGGGCGGGGGTCATCATCGGCCCCGATCTGGTGATTCGAGGCGGGCGTCTGACGAGTGTGCGGGAGGGTAACGTGGACAGTGCCATGCGGGCCAAGAACCTGTTCGACCAGGAGTTCGATCAGTTGATCCGCAACGTCTACAAGGTGTTGCTCACCCGCGGGATGAAGGGTGTGACCATCTACTCCACCGATCGTGAAACCCAGGATTTCCTTGCCGGTTTGGTGCCGTGATCAGATCCCGACGTGGGTCGTATCGAGGCGGAATCAGTTCACCCGGAATCGTATCGGCTCGCTGAGTACCTGCGCGGCGCCGTCGACATCGGCCAGCCGAGCGGAAACAGTGGCGGCAGCCATATTCTGCGGGAGCACGTCGGAGAACTTCAGCCCCCGCATCGCACGTTCGTCGGCTTTGGGCAGCACCACGTTCCCATCGCGGCCGCGTTGGTCGGCGATCGCATCGCGCCAGATTTCAGCGGTGAGATCGGCGCGAAGGCGGATGCTGAAATCGTTCAGGCGCTGGACCGGGTCCACGACGGATTCCAAGGTGGCAGCAAGGGTCGCGTTGGCCCGGAACCCTGCCCAGGTCCACCACCGGACGGCGTCACCCGACCGTTCCACCACGGTGCCGTCGGTATGGGCGGCATCGATGTCCCTGGTGGCCCTGAGGTCGTCTAGCAGGCTCCGTCCCCGCCGGGTGAGCCCGACCGGCGGGTCGATTCCGGCGAGCACATCGCGCATCGCTCGACTCAGCGCGAACGACAGTCCGCGGATCCCGGCACCCGACCATTTGGCGACTCCGCCGGAATCAGCGGGCTCGACAAAAGCTCGCCGCCGCGACCAGTCGATGTAGGTGACGTGCCAGCTACGGCCGGCCAGCAGCAGAATCCGTAGACCAGCTGTATCGGAGGTCAGTACCGAGGGATCGGTGTGGCCGATTTCTTGTCGGCCCGCCAGAACGGTGAACTGCGGGGGAGCAGTGAACGCGGCAGTCAGATCGAGGAAATGTCTTTTGCCGAAGCGTTTCTCGGCGCTCGGTCCGATATGGAGCAGGCCGCCGTCGTCAGCCAGGTGCCCGTCCTGGATCAGATGACGCAGGATCGGTGTGGCCGAGATGTCGAACGGTGCCAGCCCGTTCCATTCCTGCGGCCAGATCCGGTCGCCGAGGCTGTGCTGTTGCAAGGTCACTGCGAGCAGCTGTTGGGCGACGAGGTGGCGTGGCTCCGGTGGGGCAGTGACGGGCTCGACCCAGCCGCGTCCCCATAACAAGAGAAGACCGGCCGCTTGCAGGAAAGCGTCGTCGGTGGTGGCCAGGAACAGGCAGTTCCGAATCGTGCCTGCACGGCGCCCGGTTCGGCCGATGCGTTGCAGGAACGAAGCAACAGTTGCCGGGGAGTCGATTTGGATGACGCGATCCAGATCGCCGACATCGATGCCGAGCTCCAGCGTCGACGTCGACACGATGACGCAGTCCCGCGCTTCGGCGAATGCTTCCTCGGCCCTTCGCCGTTCGTCGACGGACAACGACGCATGGGAGAGGAACACCGTAACCTGCCGCGTCCGCAGGGCGGCCCCGAGCTCCTCCACCTGGCGGCGTGAGTCGCAGAAGACCAGTCGTTTCTCGCCCCGGTGCAGTGCGGCAATGATTTTGGCGGCATTCTCCAGCGAGCCGACATAGTCGAGTTCGACATCGCCGGGCGGCGGCGATGCGTTTTTCCCCGGAGTGGGCAGTGTGACGCCAGGCGCCACGACCTGCCCGGGTCGGGTTCCGGCACCGGAGCCTTGGAGCCAGGTGAGCAGGTCGGCCGGATTACCGACCGTGGCAGACAGCCCGATTCGCTGAATCGGCCGCTCGGTGATCCGCTGGAGTCGTTCCAGGACCGCCAGCAGGTGCCAGCCGCGATCGTCGCCGGCGAAAGCGTGCACTTCGTCGACCACCACGGCACAGACGTTGCCGAGAAGCTGGTGGTGATCGGTCTTCGTTCCGATCAGCATGGCTTCCAACGATTCCGGGGTTGTCAGCAGAATGTCGGGTTGCTCCCGGCGGATCCGATCGCGAACAGAGTTGGTGATGTCTCCGTGCCACAATGCTGCACGGCGCCCCACCCATTGCGCGTAGCCATCGATGCGTGGAGCGAGGTTGTTCAGCAGTGCTTTCAACGGACACAGATACAGTACCGAAGTTCCGGTCCATTGCTGGAGTGACATCGCACTTATCAGCGGAAAGGATGCGGCTTCGGTCTTACCGCCCGCGGTGGGTGCCAGCAGTACCGCATCCTCACCGTCGAGCAATGGTGCAATTGCTTGTTCCTGGAGTGGTCGCAATCCCGGCCAGCCGAGGGTGTTGACGATGTGGTGCACCACCACCGGATCGAGCCGGTCCCACACCGCCTCGCTCACAGCTCGAGGTCGATCTCGTCGGCGCTGACGAGATTGCGCTCGACATCGGTCAATTCGGTGGTGTTGATCGTGAGCTGATAGTGCTGCCGCGGGTCGAACTCGGGGAACTGGTCGATTCGGTCGAGCACATCGCCCACGAGCTTCTTGAGAAACACCCGGGGCGCAATGCCGACCTTCCCGCCCAGCGACCCGCTGACCGCCGTGGCGAGGTCGGCCACATAGGCGTTGTCCGCGACCTGCCGGATGCGGCCCGGATCGGTGCTTCCTTCGGCGTAGAGGTCGCGGATCGTGGCACCGAGAGCATTGAGCGATTCGGCCGTGAACCCGGACAGCCGCAACTGGACGGCTCGCGGGTTGTCGAACCGCGGGTCGGTGGTGAAGTCGGTGGCCAGTCGTTGCGCCAACGGCGCCAGCCGCTGCACACCCTGCTGCCCGTCGTAGAAAGCCGGCGTGCCGGTGATCAACAGATACAGACCCGGGAATCGGCCCGAATGAACTTCGTCGATGAGCTGTCGAAGCGCGTTGAGTGCCTTATCCCTGGCATCGGAGCGGACCCGCTGCAGGGTCTCGACCTCGTCGAGGACCAGTAGCAGCCCCCGGTGACCGCTGTCGCGCAGCACGGTGAGCAGACCCTGGAGAAATCCGAAAGCTCCGAAATGGTCGAGTTCACCACGGACACCAGCCGCGCGCCTAGCCGCCGCGGCAACATTCGGCTGGCCACCCAGCCAGGCCAGAATCGCCGCCGCTGTCGCCTCATCGTTGTTCAGCAGCGCCTGGTGGTAGCCACGCAGCGCGGTG
Organism: Nocardia sp. NPDC003269; assembly: GCF_042888005.1. Classification (NCBI taxonomy): domain Bacteria; kingdom Bacillati; phylum Actinomycetota; class Actinomycetes; order Mycobacteriales; family Nocardiaceae; genus Nocardia; species Nocardia sp. NPDC003269. The sequence continues at coordinate 264,335 of NZ_JBIAPA010000005.1, read as the reverse complement.
GCGAACGACGGCGCGTGCCGGGAAACCTCGGCCAGGCGCGCCGACATCAGCTCCGCGACGGCGGTCGGAAGTTTCTCCTCGTCGGCGCCCGCCGCGAGTGCATCCTCTTCGAGGGCGTAGAACCATGCATCCACCACCGGACGCAGCGCACTGGGCGGAAAGCTGGAGGTTGTCAGCTGCTCGGTGACGCGGCGGTACACGGTCTCGAGTTTGTGCAACGGCGTCTCGGTCTCCGAGATCTGAACTTCGGCGACAGCGAAACCCTTCCTCCGCGCCCGTTCCCCGAGCCAGCGGGAAAAGAACGTCTTACCCGATCCGTATTCACCGCGGACAGCTTTGAACACCGCACCACCGGAGGCAACAGTGTCCAGCTCGGTATCGAGCGCGGATTCGAACCGGTCGAGGCCGGTGGCGAGAAGATCCAACCCGTTGCCAGGGACCGCGCCGCGGCGCAGCGCATCGATGACATCGCGCCGGCGCACGGCGCTGACCGGGGCAGGAACGCTGTTCACCGTCCAATCCTCGCACGGAGCGTGAGCGGCTCACGTCCGGTTGCCCGTGGCTTCCGCTGTTGTCGGGTGTCCAGCGCTGTGTTCAGGACTTTGTCCCGGCAACGATCTGCAGGCAGGTGTCCTCTCGCCGTGGTTCAATGAGCCATGCCTGGCAGAGGACATCGGCGATGACGGTTGCGCTCTCCCACGAGCTGCCCGAGGGGTCCCTGCCGCTCAGCGCTATGAAGGAAGACCTCAGTGTTGCCTATATCCACATGCTGGCCAGCGCTTGTGGGATGACTGTGGGCAGCTGGTCGCAGGACTACGACGGCCGGGATGCGACGCTCAGTTCGAGTGTCGACTACACACCGCACATGTACGCGCCCAAGATCGATGTCCAGTTGAAGTGCAGTGGACAGGAGTCCATAGCCCGGGCCGACACGGTGGCTTGGTCACTCGACGTCCGAACCTACGACCTGATCTCGAAACGGAACCGTTCGAACCCGGCTCTGTTCTGCGTCTTGGTCGTGCCACCAGAAGCAGGACACTGGCTGCACCTGAGCGCCGACGGGCTGCTCGCCCGAAGTCACATGTACTGGCAGTGGGGTCACCTGCTACCGCCGGTCAAGCAGGACCAACAATCGCAGACGGTACACATCTCGAAATCTAATCTGCTGACACCCAAGGCGTTGCTCGAGTTGATGGAGGAGGCGAGCACATGGCTGCCACAAATCTAGCCGGTCCGATCAGTGAGTACGGCGATATCCTGACCCCAGCCAACGTCGCACAGTTCCTCGCAACGCGTGATTGGACGTGCCGAACGGACCGTAGAGTCGATCAGGTGTGGGTGTTGGACGCCGGTGGGGGTGGCCGACCGGTTTCTGTTCTCCTGCCACGCCAGCCGTCTTTCGTCGACTATCCGAAACGCATGCGCGAAGCCATAGAAACCATCGCGAGCACATACGAGCTGGGCCTGCCCGAACTTGCCGAGCAGGTTGCGTCCATACGGGCGGATCTGTTCTTCATCCGGGTCGACCAACGATACGACGACGGGACGATCCCACTCAGGCAGGCAAGCGCACTGTTGGACAGCATCGATCAGATGATTCGTGCCGCCGCCCTTTCCGCCCACAACCCGAAAACAACAGGACGTGGTCGGATCCCGGATACGGTGAGTGAATTCCTCAACGAGGATGTCCGGATGGGGCACACCAAAAAAGGGAGCTTCATCATCACTGTCGCCGCGCGAATCGGTGATGAAGACGCCCTGGAGGAACCGGAGGAGCTCGGAGCACCGGTGGCCGTTCCGAGCTTCGCCAGGCGAACCATGACAACGCTGGCGCGAAGTCTCGACGTGACCAGGCGCTACGCGGCGACACGCGATCAGTTCGACGGCATCGGTGACGCAGTCGACCAAGGACTGAAACTGCAGGTTGTGCAGGCACTTCAAGAAATAGGCGGTAGTGACGGGATTCGCTCGCTCGACCTGTCGTTCGAATGGGCTCCGGCGGAACCGCAGCGTGCGGTCGTGCCCAGCCATGTGTCACTCGACCGCAGCCTCATTGATCAGTTGCCGGATATCGAACGCCGGCTGGTGCGGCGGACCGAACCGGAGCGGATCACCATCGTCGGTCCGGTCACGGAATTGAAGCGGCAGGATTCCGGTAGCGGTGACGTCGAGGAGAGCGGTGGCGAAGTCGTGGTGAATGCCGAAATCGCCGGCCGAATCAGGCGGGTGACCGTTCCGCTCGACGTACCCGATATGAGTCTGGCAATCACCGCATTTCGTGACAGGCTGCCATTCACTGCCGCGGGGAAGATCGTCAAACGTGGAAATACCTGGCGTCTTGCGGAACCGGTGGACGTCGATCGTTCCTTCTTGGAGTTCCATCTCGGGCGGCCCAGTTCTCGATAGTGATCGAATTGTCTATATCAGGTCGTTCAGCAAACCACAGAAGCTGTGGAGTTCATCGATATCTCGGTCTGGTAAGGGCTTGGGGCTGAAGTGGGCTATTCGGTTGCGGATTTCAGTGACGTGCTTGAGCTGCAGGACGAACAATTTGCGATCGACGGTGGTCCAGCCCAGTGTCCGCCAGTTGTTGTCGGCGCTCACGGACACTTCTTTGGCGTGCTTCTTGACCGGTTCGACGTCCTGCTTCTCGAGTAGCTTGACGTACTGGCCGAACGACATGTCGTGGATGGTGACGGGGTCGCTCATCTGATATGGATAGCGGATCAGGTCGATTCCGTCCTGTGGAATCGGCTGCAACAGGGTGCGAAGCTTGCCTTCTATCTCGCCGACGAGAAAGAAGGGCAAGGCGATTTGATGGAATCGATCGGTGATGTCCGCGGGTGTGACAATTCCGCAGAAGCGTCCGTTCGGTTCGCGGACGAGCATGAACCCGTGCTTGTGGATGAGCGCGAGCCGAGGGAACAACTCGTGATGGGTTTCGGCGCATTCGGCGGTGGCGATCATGGCATCGGTCAGCTTCCCGGATCGTCCACTCTTCTCGTGCATGGCGGCGACCGACTGCCAGGTGACAACGCCGCGAAGATCCGAGTGGCCGTCGATCACCGGTATCTGGGAGTAGTTGTGCTGCCGCATCAAGTGGATCGCGTGCGAGAGGGTAGCGTTCGGTGGCACCGAATGGATCCCGGATCGGGCCGACTGCAGGTCGCCGACATGGAACGGGCGTTGTGGCAACGTCCCTGGTTCGAAGTCGTCGTGCTCGTCGTCCTCGTCGTGGTACGTCACGTCATCGGCCGGAACCACCGTGATGGTCTTGTCACGATGACAGTTGGCGAAATTCGGGGCCGTGGTGAGGCCGGCATCGCGGAGCGCCTCGGAGATCGCCAGGACGCTCTCGTTGCTTCGTCGCCGGAATCCGAACAGTTCGATGAAATCTTTGGCAGGCATCGACTTGCTGCGCAGGTCTGCCACTTCTGCGGCAGTCAGCACGGTGCCGGACACACTCACACCTCCGATCTGTTGCGATCGAATGCGCTCTTGCCCATCGCCTGGGAAACCAGCCACAGTAGTTGAGCTTTTCGGTCCTCGTAGAACTCGTCGAAGTTGTCGGCGTGCAGAAGGGCCGGATCGATCAGGTGGGTCGCGACGATGTCGTCGAACCATTCCTCACGAGTGCCGGATTCGCCGGCGAGAACCGGAAGGTAGTTGCTGGGCGCACCGACAACGCTCTTGTTGGCGCGATCCGAGAGCGGTGTCTTGTTGACGATCGAGGTAGCCTGCCACTGCGGTACCCCGAACCGGGCGAGCCATCGCTTCGGGAACACCTGGCGGATGTCGACAGCGTATTGAACCAGCGTGTTGGCGGTCATCGGATCGGAAGTGAAGTACCAATCGATGGCGCCCTGCTTGATCAGCAGCGCGATGATGCCCTTGTATGCGGCGCTGTTGCGGGTGCTAAGGGAGTCGAGGCGGGTGTCGACGAAGATGGCTTCGCTGATGGTATCCGGTGTGAGTGACCGACCATCCGTCCAGGCGACAAGCTGTTCGACGTCACGCGCGAAGCGGCTCTCGGTTGATCCGCCGTACATTTCGCCGAGAACGCCGCACCAGTACCACCGCGTCAAGAGGTCGAACATCGCGGGCTCGTCGGTTCTTTCGCCGATAATCGCACGAACGGCCGCCAGCGGAATCAGCTGCGAACGATAGGGCAGGTCGGCGGGGGTGACGATGCACTGGTCTGCCAGGAAGTCGCCGACCCAGGCGAAGGCATCCCGGACGACCGGCGCCAGCTCGTCGAAGTCATGTAGGGGCAGGTTGAGCAGATCGCGTCGCTTGCACGAAACCGCGGTCGACGGCCGCTGCTGCTTGAGCTTCCAGGTCCGCACCAGCGCTACTGTCTGTAGGAAATCGCTACTGGTGAGACCGTTTTCGGTGCCTGCATCGATGTTGCCGTAGACCGGTCGAGCGGTGGCCAGCCCCTTCTTGATGTCGGCCCACACCACAGGCAGCCGATAGTAGTCACCGTGCTCGTGTTCGTACTCCCTATTGCCGGAGTACGTCGCAGTGAGGAGCTCGAACACGTTCAGCGGCACGCCACCGGTGTTCACGCGCTCGAAGACCGCGCAGACCGCGTCCGGAGTGGTGTCGGCTCCGAGATTGATCATCGGCACAGCGAAGGACTTGATGTGCTGGATCACCGCGTTTTCGAACTCCGACCACAAATCCCAGTTCTTGTCCTCATCGGCTTGAATGAACGAGCGCCGCCACCGGGCGTAGCCCTTCGGGTCGAAGACAACCCGGAGCGGGAAATAGCCCGCCGCCACTTCGGCGGCGGTGTCGGTCAACGCGAAAAGCGGTCGTCCGGTGTGCGGATGCCGGACGGCTCGGGTGTCGTGCCGGACCGAAACGATCGCGTCGTCCCGGTCGTTCGGGGACCCCACTGCTGTGGCAATGTCGACGTAATACCACACCTTCATGGGGTTGTTGCGGCTGTCGATCGTCTGTACCGGCTGGTCAAGGAATAGGGCCTGATACAGCGAGGTCAGGCGCTGCTGGCCGTCCAGGAGAAGCTGCTCGGGCTCTGCCGCGCTCGCGTCGGCTCCGGTGAGCGGGCGGGCACGGAACCTGGTCTGACCGCCGGTCTTGAGCGTCATCACGACACCCAGCGGATAGTCGAGGGTGACTGTCGCGATCAACTCGCGGATGCGCTGATCGTCCCACTTCCACTCGCGCTGGAAGTCGGGTAGCTGGAGCTGCCCGGAACGAATCCAAGTCAAGACCTCGAGCAGCGGCGGGTTGTCCAGAGCCATCGTCACGTCCCCCATCGGTGCGGTCGGCTCACTCGCGGTGGATACGACCGATTCTTCATATGTGCATCAATTGCCTTGGTGCACAGGGATTATACGTCCTGCGAATCCGGTGTCCCCTGACTCACGTCAGGGCAGCCCGAACTGCGCCCGCAGCAGTCCGACGTGCAGACGCAGGGTCCGCCCGTCCTGCATGGTCTCCAGCACCTGTACTCCGTCCACGTTCAGCAGCTGACCGAGAATCGCCGCGAAACCGCTACCGCGTGTCACCGGGTCGCCGACCCGCTGCGCCAGTGCGGTCGTCGACTGCGGGCCGTCCATCAGTGCTCGGATCGCTTTCTCCAGTTTCGTCGCGGCGGGTTTCCTGGCGAGCTGTTCGAGCTGTGCCTCGAAGACCGCCGAGGCGAGGAGTCCGGTCACGAGTGAGTCGGTCGGGTTCGCGGGCGCGGCCATCGGATCCGGTTCCGGGAGTGCAATATCGAGGGTGATCTGGTCGCTGGTCTTCTCGGCGGCTTTGCGGGAGACCGCGGTTGCAATCTTCCTCGCGGTTACAGCCGGAGCCGGGGTTGGGGTCGGGAGAATATCGGTGGGATCGCGCCACCAGCTCGGGCGCTGGTCACCCAGTTCGCGCCAACCACCTGGCGGAAGGGCGCCGAAGGGGAGGAATGCCAGGACCGGGATGGTGATTTCGGCGAGTGCCGCACCACCGTGGTAGCCGGCCTTTTGCGTGGTGTAGCGGGAATCGTTGTCCCACAGGGCAACGATCGATGCGCCGGGTTCCGGCCACACCACGCGGGGGCCGTGTAGGGGGATCTCGGCTTCGCTGCGACGATCGAAGTCACCGGCCGGGACTCGATGACGTGCGGAGGCGACGCCGGTGGCGGTGACGGCAATTCCGTTGCGGTCGATGACGTGTCCGTGATCGCTGGTGATCAGCACGACCATACCCTGTGCGGTCGCTACGGAGACCAGTGCCTGCAGGTCACCGATCTCGCGGGCCTCCCAGCCGGAGTCGTCGAGTTTGGCTTCCTTGCCGAGCCTGTCGTCGATGGTGTTGAGCACCACGGCGACATGGCAGTCGGGGTTGGCGAGCGCGCGGGACAGGTCGGGGCCGAAACGGTCTCCTGCCTTGCTGCGCAGGTTGTCCTTGTGGAATACCTCCGCGCGTCGCGCACCCCAGAACGAGTGCTCGGGGAAGAGTTTCTTCTCGGTCTTCTGGTCGCCTTTCATGAGCTTGCCGGCGAACAGCGAGGTGCGCGACACCGTGGTCAGGCTGGGTAGGGCGGCGGCCATGCACCGACGCATCGGTGCGCTGGTCCCCGGCAGTGGATCGAATTCGGAGAAACTGCTGCGCAGTTCGCCGGCCAGTTCGGTGGCGATGGCGGCGCTCATGCCGTCGACGACGATCAGCAGTACCCGGTGGTCGGCGGCCAGCGGACGCACGACGCGGTGCAGGAAGGTCTCGACGGTCAGAATGGTCTTGGGGGGTATGCCCGAATCCGTCCACACGGCAAGGTTTTTGGCGAACTCCCGGTCGAACTCGCGACGGATGGTCCGTGCGCGCTCGGCGATGGCGGCGTAGGCCATTCGCAAGGTGGGTTCGTCGTCACCACCGGCATCAAGGTAGTCCAGCGCGCGATCGGCCCATGCTGTGTCGTGCATCTGGCGTTCGAGGGCCGCCGCGACGCTGTCCTCCACTGTCGGGTCCGGCTCGGTCCGCAGCCAGCGGGTGAGCCGCTGCGCCATGCGGAGACGGCTGATCCGCACCCGCGCGTCGGGCGCGAGCCGGTGTTCCCGGACTGCGGTGACGGTCCGATCTATCTCCGCGGAGTGGCCCCGGTCGAGTGCATGCCCGGCGGCGGCGAAACGTGCAGCCAGTCCGGCGGGGAGAAGCGGGCTGTATGTTGCGGCGTCTCCGGCGCCGAACTGGCGGACCAGCTGATCTGCTTGGAGCAGAATCGCGGCCTTCGTCTGCCGTGCAGTGCGGGTCGGTTCGTCGACCTCGTCATCCGGATCAGCGTCCGCGTGAGCCTTGTCGAGCAGCACGGTCACATACTGCTCGCAGGTCCGGCCGAAGGTACTGAGCAGCGCATCCAGTGCTTGCGCCTGTGCAGGTGGGTGATCACCCAGCCATCGTTCGACCCGTCCCCGCGCCTGGTACACGGTGCTATCCGGCCGTGCGTGTGTCCACAGCGCCGCGCAGACGAGTCCGTAGGCGATGGCTTCGGCAGCGTGCCCTGTGCGGGCGAGGGCAGTCACGACCGAACCGGCCGCACCGGATTGCTCATTCTCGCTGAGGAATTCGGTGATCCCGTCGCGCTCCGGAACACGAAGGTCGAGCAGGAGCTGCGGGCCGCCGGGTGACAACGTCCACGTGAGGAGGGTGTACGGGTCGATCCGGTCAGAGTCGGTCGGGATCTGCAGTCTGCGGGCGGTGAGCGCGGCCAGCGCGGGCACGCGGGACAACACGCCGCCTGCCATGGTGGTCGGCCAACCGCGTGCTCCCGCGGCATCCAGCAGCGCCTCGCAGGCCCAGCGTTGCTGCTTGAGCCTGGTGTCGATGCCGGTGGCGCCGAAAGACTCCCGCACGATCTCCCACTGATCCACCGTGCGGATGCGGTTGCCGTAGGCGCGAACGAGGATCGCTGGGTCGACATCGTGGTCGTCGACAGTGGTCACCAGGACCAGCACGCGCGGATCGGGGTCGATCTTGCGAGCGTGACCGAGGATCTCCTCGTGCACCGCCAGGGGCGACGCCGCCACCGCGACCTCGATTCGACGGCCGTCTCCGAGGGAGAGGATCGAGTCGCCCTCCCACACCGGTTCACCGCGCAGCAGCACCGTCACCGGGGCACCGGGTGCGGCGGTGAGTTTGGCGATCTGGCCGTGGGAGGAGAGGTACTGCGCGACCGTCGATCTCGACAGCCGCAGCGCACCGGCCGAGGTGGTCGAGGTCATTCGACGACCTTCCAGGAGACTTCGACGGTGGCTCCTGGTTCCAGTTCGGCCAGTTCGGCCAGTTCCGCCGCGAACGCTGCGACAGCCTCGCGCGCGGTCGTGGTCTGAATACCCACCCGGCGCCGAGCCGTTGTACGTACAGATCGATCGGGTGATACCGGTGGGACGCTGGTGGTCGTGCCGAGGTCGACTTGGTCGGCGCGTTGGGTGGCAGGGGAGGGTTCGGGCGCCACCGGAGCGGGGGTGGGCTGGGCAGTTTCCTGCGCGCGTCTGCGTGCTTCTTCCTCACGCAGGCGCCGCGTGGTCAGCTCGGTCACCTTCTGCGCGGTCTGCGCCAGCGACTCGGCCAGATCTGCTGATCGCTGGTCCGCGCGGGCAACGGTGCGCAGCGACTCCAGCAGCGCCGTGCCCTCCGGTCCCAGGAACTGAGCGGTTTCGAGGTTCTTCCACGGTGCGTGGGTCATCGCCCGAATCACCTTGTCCGCAGCGGTGATCGAGGTGGCATACCGGTCGGCGTTCACCGCGCCCAGATCGGCACCCGCCAGTGCTTCCACAGTCTTCTTGGCACCTGCCGATCCACCACCGCTCGCGCTGAGCAATCCCGACAGCAGGTCGAGTGAGCGCCGGGCGAGCGCGAGCCTGCCGCCTGGTTCGGTGTCGTCGAGGCGGAGGAACTCCGCGTGTTCCTCGAGCTGGTCGACCAGCCTCGACGCCGGATCCTGGAAACGCGTCGCCGCGGCGGTGATCTGGCGGGCGAAGTGCTGTACTTGCCCACCGCGGAGCAGCGTCGGTGCCTTCTCACCGAAGAGGACCTCGAACCGGTTACGTGCTGTGTCCCAGTCCGATTCGCTGGGCAGTGGCTGTGCACGGAGGGCGTCGCCAGGTGCGAGTTTGGTCAGGTCCGGTGTATCGATCGGCACGCCGCCGCGGACCCAGATCCGGTCGTCCATTTCGGCGAAGGACGCGATGACCAGGTTGGCGATGTGGGATTCGAGCCCGCGCGGCTGTGGCCTGTCGATCCAGTCGCCGAGGGAGATCACCGACAGGTCACCGGTGTGACCGTCGTTTTGCGCGTACTTGCGGAAGTGGTCGGCCCAGCGCTTGGACAGCTCGAAATAGGCTTCCTTCTGGTTGCCCAAGCTGAGCGGTTCGGCGATGCGGCGCATGAGCGGCCGGTCCTTGGCAGGCACTTCGAAGCGGCCGTCGCGGGCCTCCGCCGCGCCTTTCACATGCTGCAGCACAGTTTTCGCCTCGATCGGCTTGACGGCGGTGCCGGTACCTTCCTGGTCGAGGTTGGGGTGATCGGGGTACTGGTGGGCCAGCAGTTTGCCTGCCAGGGTGCGGATCGCGTTGTAGAAGGTCTGCCCGATCGACACCGTCAGGTTGTCGATGTCGGGTAGCGGGTGGAACAGGCGATCCAGATCGGTGGTGACGTCGTTCGGTTTGCGTTCGGCCAGGCCGTAGGCCTGCTTGAACCAGGCGAGTACCTGGCCGCGCAAGGTTTCGCGCTGGGATTCCAGGAGCTGCTTGGCCGTCGCCCGGTTGTCCGGATTGAGATGCTGGGCGTACTGGGTGTTGAAGCGGTAGGGGTCGGCGAGTGCCTTGGTGACCACCAGCAGCCGCCGGAATTCCTCCCAGCGGGGTTTGGTCAGATGCGTCGGCAGCCAGGCGACGGTGCGGGGGTGGTTGTCGCCCTGGGTTTCGCGCAGTTTCCGGATGCGGTCGGCGTCTTCGACCGGGCCGTGTAACCCTTCGTCGTAGGGCAGATCCAGCACGATCCGCCAACGACCCTCGATGGCAGGCTGCAACTCGTGGTTGGGCAGTGAATCCTCGTCGCTGACATTGCCGAACACCACTTCGGCGACCCGATTCGAGCCACGCCAGGTGAAGCGCAGCTCGTCGGCGTCGAATCGGCCGTTGGCCCGGTCGAGTCCGAACTCCTCGGCGAGCAGGTCGCGGGCGAGCGCGAGCCGGTTCGCCGGATTGTCGTTGACCTGCGCGTTCGCGATCACCGACTCTACGTCGACACCGGAGATCTCCAGCCGCACACCAGGATTGGTCTCGGTGCCGACCATCTTGATCTCCGGGAACCGGCCCGCCCATTCCCGCACGATGTCGATGGTCAACGCTTCTTCGCGGCCGGGGATCATCGACCGGATCGAACCGTGATTTAGCGCGGTCAGCCGGCGGATGGTCAGTTCCCGCAGGGCAGGCACGGTGGGGGCTAAGGCGGCGAGCAGCACGGTGCAGGCGAGTCGGTTGTGGCCGACGAACTTGGCGCAGTTGCCGAGCCGCTTGGGATCGGTGATCGTCTCGCGCCGGTTGAGATAGGTGTCGATATCGTCTTCGGTGACTTCGCAGGTGCTGAGCAGATAGGGGCGCAGCCGGGTCCGGTAGAGCTTGTCGGCGGCGTCGAAGAGGACCTTCTTGTCGGCGACGAACGGGCGGTCACCGCCGCGGGTCAGCTGCTCATAGAGGTCGCCCAGCGGCACCAGGTCACCGAGGCGCAGTTCGTTGCGGTGGTCGGCGAGCAGCTGGCTCATGAGTTTCAGGCCGGTGCGGGAGCGCTGCAGCGCGGCCGAAATGTGCACGAGGGTGTCGAGGAACGCCGGCGAGAACGGGTAGCTGAGCCGGAACGAGGCTTCGTCGGCGCCGGTGGTCGTCTCGTCCGAGCCGAGCAGGGTGTCCCACACCCGGGAACTGAGCTTCTTGGTCTGCTCGAACGCGGCATCGATCTGCGCGGACGCGGCGGCGTCACGCGGCTTCAGCAGCCGGGCGCGGGCGATCTGCGGCAGGTTGCGGTCTTCGAGACTGATGAGATCGAACCGGCCAGAAGCATGGTTCAACGCGTCCTGAATCGTCGATTCCGCCGCGCCTGCCAGTTCCTCGCCGACCAGCTCCCGCAGGTCACGCTGCCGGGCGATGAACGAGATGATCGGAATCGCCCGCCGCGCATCACCACCTTCGCGCAAGTTGGTGATCTTGCTGGCCTCACGGGCGACCTTCTGCTCGTCGTGGATCAAGCTGGCCAGCCACAGGATCAGCTCGTCGAGGAACAGGATGATCCCGTCGTAGCCGAGCGACTTCGCATGCGCGGCAATCACACTGAGCCCCGCGTCGAGCGAGACGAATCCGCTTTCGTCCTCGGAGGCTCGCCGGGTGAATCCCGGCAGCAGCCCGATGCTCACGTCGTTGACGAGTTTGGCGCGCAGACCGGCATCGGTCGTGGGATTCACATGGTCGATGGGGCGACCGTCGTGGGCCTCCTCGGCGACGAGCGCACGGTCGACCTTGTCGGTGGTCCAGAATGCGGTCGTATCACCCCACTCGTCGTCCTCATCGCCGGCATGGTCGCCGTTGAGCGCGGCGAGGAACGACTCCTCACCCATCCGTTCCCGCAGCGACCGCAGATCGGTGAACAGCGCATCGGTGCGATACACGGGCGGCACCGACGCATCCGGGTGCTTGGCCCGCACGAACTCGACGTACTCGCCGAGGACCCGCTGCTCCATCGATTTGGCGTCGATCATGTGGTAGGGGACCATCAAGAACTTCTTGTTCTCGGTGATCAGCCACTCGTGTTTGGTGAGCACCGGGTCGAACTCGGTTTTGGCGCGTGCCACCTGATTACCGGACAGCAGCGCGTACAGCACCGCCATGAAGTGCGATTTACCGGCACCGAACGAACCGTGCAGGAAAGCGGGCTTGGACGTGTTCCCGTCCAGCGCGGATTTGATCAGCGCCAGCGCTTCGTCGAAGTTGCCGAGCAGCCGATCGGTGAGCACATAGTCCGCGACCGCCTTCGTCGATCCCGCCTCGGTCACCGCTTCGGAGAGGGTGAGCACATAGTCCGACCCGGAGGGATTCTCCTTGATCTCGATGAGCTCACGCAGCAGCGGATGCTGGTTCATTAGTTGTCGTCCCCCTCGGCCTCGGCGGCCTTCTTCTTTGCAGTGCGTGCAGTGGTGCGGCGACCACGCGGTGCGGGTTGCGGTCGCCAGTTGCGCAGATCGTCGTCGGTGAGACCGTGCTCGGCTTGGCGGTCGCGGCGGTCACCCGACAGGAAGGTCGACGGGGCGATGCCGTAGTTGGGGTCGACCTCGCTGTGCCACTGATCGAGCCAGGGCTGGAGTTCGAGGAGAGCGGCCAGGAACGGGGTGATCTCCTCGGTGGTGAGGCTGTGTTCGGCGAGGTAGATGGCGATGGCCATGGCCTGCTCGCGGTGATCCCAACCGGCCCAGCCGTAGAGGTCGGGGGTTGCTGCGTTGGTTGTGCCGTAGGAGATGAAGCGTTCCTTGGGCACATCGAGGCTGCCTCGCGCGGACCAGAAAGACGGCCGTAGAAAGTCAGCCCTAGTGTATTTGGGAGGCAGAGGGACCGTTTTGCGGAACGCGATTTTGTCGGCTCCTTCCGGCATGGCGTCTTCTTGACGCTGAAGATCCCACACGTGTTCCCAGTTACTGTGCTTCGTGAGACCAGAGGGCTTGTAACGCAGCGCCGCAAGTCCTGGGACATGCTCATCCGTCAGGAGGTTCACAACGAGCTTGGCGAATTCGGTTCGTGGAGAATACAAGCTAGCTACGGAGACGAAATCCTTGTCGGACGCGAGACGATCGGTCAGGCGGGAAAGGGTGAGGATCTGCGGTTGTCCGTTAAAATCTGACCACAGGTCCCCTGACTCTATGCGGTCAAGGAGCCAAGCGCGAAGAGATTTGGACAGTAGGCTGTCCCAACTTTCTGTGGACCAGCGACGCTTGTATTCCGGACGCTCGATCATGCCGATCGCGCGGTTTGTTAGTATTGTGTCGATTCGACGTTGGACAACTTTCTGGTAGGAACGCGGCCAACTTTGGGGGATCTGATTCGTTGGTTCGGTTCCATGGCGTTCGAACCACGCGCTGATCTCTTCGCCATTATTGATTCTGTCAGCGAGTGCTAACTCGAATGCGCGTTCACCCAGCGCGAGCGTCGGTAGATCTTCTGCGGGTGTTCGAAGATCTTCGGAAAGTCCGTAAAGTGAGTACACTTGCCAGTCCAGTTCTTCCTGCAGCGTGATCATCTGCGCCCGGATGCACTCCCATCTCTGCTTCCCGGACTGCATCAGGGGGGCGTTGGGAGTATTATCGGCGATAATTGCTGCTGGCGAAGCTGACATCAGTTCGCGTGAAAGCGCATCCAACTTCGTGCTGATCTCGATTGGTTCGGCAGCTGGCAGCGGGAGCTGCTTCAGGTTGCTGGAGTTGAAGACGAATCGGTGTTCCCAGAATTCGTCGGATATCCCGCCACCTATCCCTCCGTTGCCTTTGTCGAAGCACACCAACTTCAACCAAAAGCAGGCTGCAGAACTGTTAAGTATCCCTAGAAGCGCAAGATAATCAGAATCTTGAGAGGTTGCGGGAAGCTTGATAATCGGTGATGTCCGATTGTATGCGTTCTTGTCTCGGTCAAGGACGAAGTGATTGTGGGTTGTAATTTCTCCATAGGCGATCGTCCACGGATGTGTATCCTCATCCTTCGGCAACTGATGCCATGCCCACCACGGGCGCCCTGTCTGATAGTAGGTCTTACCTGTTCCGACTGTCCGATTCCAGAGTGGGGTCCTGATTCTCCAGAAGTGACGGAGGAATGCCTCGGACAGCTCTGACGCGGTGGCTATTTCGTGCTTCGAATCGTATGGGAACACCGTGATGTCGCGACCAGTGAAATGCCAGTCCCTAGTTTGGTCGCCCCTGAAGCTGCTTACAAGACGGAGTTCATCCGACAGCAGTCGGGTGGCGTGCGTATTAGCTAGATTGAATGCGTCATCGGCGTGTGAGTCGCCGAAGAATCCAATTCTTTTGACCCTATCGCCAAGCGGGCATGCTTTGCGTCCGTTGAGGATCTCGATCATTTCTAGGCCGCCGTCGAGGAGGATCCAGGGTTGTTTGGCGAAGTATTTTCCCCGATCAAGATCCTCTACGGAAATCCAGTGCCCTAGATGGCCGGGTTTGTCGATGTTCTCTACAATTGAACGCCAGACGACGCCATGTCTTGGATCTCTTGGAGTTGCTGGCTCGCCTTGCACGCTGCGTACTGTCCTGATGGTCGACGTGCGACCATTTCCTGATCTACAAATTCCTATAAGAATGATGGTGGGGGTGGCGTGTCCTGGAATGTATGCTCCAGATGTATCGATTACCTCGGTAAGTTCCACCTGCTTCGCGAAAAAATCCTCGATGAGTGTAGACCCGAATTCCCGCTTCATAAAGGAGTTAGCTGTAATCTGCCCCACCCTGCCGTAGCCATTGCCTTGCTTGTCGCCCTGTTTGGCCAGTTCAAAGAACCTTTGCGCGAATGGTACCGATAGTACGTATAGTCCAAAGCATGCATCGTAAAGTTCTCGATACAGGTCCTTTAGGCCTCTGTCCTTAACCTCAATATAGGGTGGATTTCCAACGACTGTGTGATAGCGTCCTGGCTTCAAGATGTTTGGGTAGTCTTGGACGTCTTCGGTGGCGTAAGAGTGTTCGGCAAGGGGATCGTTCTGTTCGCCGTCGAAGGTGAGCTCGAGCTGGCGCGCCTTTATGAGGGAGTCGCCGATGGCGAGTTTGATCGGCCAGTCGTAGCGGGCGGCCTCGTTGAGGGTGCGGATGTTGGCGGCGGCCATCGCAGCGACGAGGAGCCGGAAGCGCGCGATCGCGATGGCGAAGGGGTTGATGTCGACACCGTGCACGGATTCCAGTGCGGCGCGGACTCTTTCGTGCCGGTCCATGGTCGGGCGGTTGTCAGCCCAGAGGGAGTTCAAACGTTTGAACGCGCCGAGGACGAAGTGGCCTGAGCCGCAGGTCGGGTCGATGAGTTTGATTGCGGCGTAACCGAACTCGTTGATGGCAGGAGTGAGGGTGCGGTCGAGGATGAATTCTTCGACGAACTCCGGGGTTTGCAGGAGTGCGTAGTTCTTGCGGATGTCCTCGGAGAGGTCCTGGTAGAGGTCGCCGAGGAAGCGGGTGTCCCAGCCGTTGATGCCGTCTTCGTCGAGGGGGTCGGTGAAGTTGTGGATCAAGACGCCGTGCTCGTCGCGGCTGCGCCAGAATTCGATGAGGCCGCGGGCGCCTTCGTGGGAGACGGGGATTTGGTACAGGGGGTTGCGGGCGGGGTCGAAGAGGAGTTTGCCCGCTTGGCCGGTGCCGAGTTCGGCGAAGGCAGTTTCGAGCCAGCCGCGGTAGGTGGGGTCGGGGTCGGATTCGACGTAGGAGTCGTAGCGGGCGTGGGCCAGGTCGCGGCGGTCGTTGCTCGGGCCGGTGAGGTAGGGGTCGGGGATGAGGTGGTTGTCTTCGCAGAAGCGGACGAAGACCGTGCCGAGAACCCAGGCCACGGCTACCTGGGTGACGCGTTCGCCCAGCCAGGCGGATTCGGTGGCGGCGGTGCGGTTGAGTTTGCGGGCCTGGGAGTATTCGGCGACCAGGCGCGCTTTCACCTCGGGTAGGGCGCGGAGCTGGTCGGTGAGGTCCTTCTCGACCGCGGTGACCTGCTTCTTCAGATCGGAGAGCAGTGCGGTGCGGTCGATCATGCGGTGGCTCCTGATGCGGGTTCGGTGGGGCGGTGGCGGTTGCGGATCCACGTGTCTGGCAGGCAGATCCACTCGTTGAGGGCGGACTGGTAGGGGACAGCGGTCGTACCCAGGTGCGGATGGCGGGTCGGGTCTGCCTGCGGGCACATGAGCCAGAGGCCGCCTCTGCCGCGGCGGGCCTGTTCGGCGAGGCGGCTGAGGACGTCCATGGCGTCGTAGCGGGCGAAGACCAGGGTGTCGGTGAGCAGGAGGGGGCCGTCGCCTGCGATATTGGCGGCGATTTCGGCTTCCATGCGGCCCCATGCCGTGCGGGCGTACTCCGAGAACTTCAGTGCGCCACGTGAACCCGGTTCGGCGACATCGGCGCGCAAAATGGTGTCCCAGGTCGGCTTGGTGTTAGGGGGGACCTGTTCGTGCATGGTCGCCAGAAACAGGGCGGTGGCCGACATGGGGCGGGCGCCGAAGCGGTCACGCAGGATCTCCACCGTGGTGGCTCGGTTCTTGCCGACCGGTGTGATGGGGGCGGTGAGTACGCGGAAGCCGTCGCGGCGGGCGGCTCCGGTGAGGAGTTCTTCGGCGCGGGCGGCGCTGGCGATATCGGGGTCGTCGGCGTAGGTGCCCGTTGCAGTGTTGGTGCCGGTATTGGTCGACCAGCGGCGGGAGTGGGCGGTGAAGCTGGATTCGGTGTCGTTGCGGTCGGGGAGATACCGGGGCGTGCGGGTGACCGGGTGGGTGGCCACTGTCAGGGTGAACCCGGCTTCGCGGAGTGCTTTGGTGAGTTCGGGGGTGTGCTGTTTGCGGACGCCGCCGGGGACCGGGAGTTCGGGGAAGCGGGCCAGGATACGGTCGATGACGGTTTCCGGGGCCAGGCCCGTTTGGTGAGACATGGGCACGCCGGGGGTCAGGGACAGCAGACCTGCCTGGGCGAGGCGGACGGCGCGGACCAGGGGGAGGTCGCGCGGATAGATCTCCAGGCGGGGAGTGACGGCGGCGTTGTGGGAGGCCGCCACGGCTACCTGGACGAGGCGGCGTTCGTCCAGGGTCGCCGAGCCCGGTGGTGGTTCGACGGCGCCGAGCCGGTCCAGGACGGTGGCGGCGGTCGGCAGGGTTTCCAGTGCCGCCAGGGCGTCGGCGGACTTGCCCAGGCGCAGGGCGTAATTCGTCAGACCCTGGGCGCCAGGGGTGCTGGGGTCGGTGTCGTCGTCGACTTCCAGCGCCAGCACGACCACCGGGTCGGCGCCGGACTCGCGGCGCTGCGCGACCAGCAGCCTGGCCTCATCGGGGACGAGCTGTTCTACCTCGGCGACCACGCGCACCGCGGCCATGCCGAGAGCGCGGCGCTCCGCACGGGTCTGCACAGCAGAACCACGCAGCACGAGGAGAGCGTCGGCGAGTTCGGTCGCGGCGGCCACCCGGCCGAAACCGGCCAGCAGTTCGAGGACCTGCGTGCGCAATGACTGCACCGCGGGGTCCTCTTTCCACAGCTTGCGCTGGGCCTTGAGTAGCTGGGTAACCCGGGCCGAGGTCAGGCCGAGAGTCTCGGCGACTCTCGTCTGGGTGGGCCAGCTGTCGAGTTCGGGAAGATCGCCCGCGCCGGGGATACGGAGCAGGCGGGTGACCGCGTCGACCTTGGTGGCATTGCTGCCGTTGTTGTTCCGCTCCGGGACGAACCGGGTGGCCAGGGTGTCGAGACTGAGAGTGTGCAGCAGGCCGTCGCTGAGATCGGCTGTGGCGGTGTCGAGTTCGTCCTTGGCCTCTTGCCGGGCCTGCGGTGCGAGCGGGGCGGCCTCCGCACGGCCGAGCCGATTGCCCCACTCCTTGAGTCGTTCCTGGATCTCCCGGCGGGACCGAACACCCAGACCAGGGGCGTTGATCAGCTTGCCGCGGCCGTACTCGAGAAACTCGCCGACGGTGTTCACCCCGAGCCCGTACAGGAACTGTTCGGTCGCGGCGGTGAGGCCGGCCTGCGAGAGGTGGGTCTCGAGAGTCGCCTCATCGGCGATCTGGCGGCGCTGATCCTCGGGAGCGGGGGTGTCGAGATCACTCGGCGGTGGGATCGGGTGGGAGCTCAGCGGGCGGGACGGCACCGCGCGGGACATGTCGAGGAAGATCTTGCGCCACGCATCACGCATCGGCTTGAGATCCGAGAAGCGTTGCGCCACCTGGCGGTGCAGGGCTTTGCGGAAGAACGAGACCAGGCCGTCGCGGACCGAGGGATCGAAGGCATCCGCGGCGATCTTCGGGTAGGGCCACTCGGTGGCGTCGAGCTGTTGCGGCAGCATGCTTCCGTCGCCCCAGCAGGGCAGTTCACCCGATGCCATCTCGTGCAGGGTGACAGCCATGGCATAGCGTTCGGCATGCGCGTCGTAGACGCCGCGGGTCAGTGTGCCGATGAACGGGTCGAGGTAGCCGTCGGTGCCCGCATCGGTGTTGCGCACCGGGTAGCCGGCGAGCGAGAAATCGATGAGGACCAGTTCGCGGGTGCGGTTGGGGCGTACGCGAATCGCGATATTGTCCGGCTTGAGGTCTCGGTGCCACACGCCCTCACCCTCGAGGAAATCGAGGGCGCCGAACAGGTAGTCACTGTAGGTTTCCAGCCTGCCGACCTGCAGCCGGCCGTTGTCACGGAGCTCGCGGGCGACCGTCTCCTCGGTGCGCTGCTTGGACTCCGAATCCAAGCCCTGCTCGTTGCCGACATACTCGAGCACCAGGGTGGTGCGTCCGGCGAGCGTCAGCAGTTCGGGATCGACGAGGCCGATTACACCAGAGTCGCGGCGCAACCCACGCAGCACCGCCGCTTCGCGTTCGAGGATCTCGGCGCGATCGTCGGAGAGCGCGACCTTGAGCACCACATAGGATTTGGTGCCGGGCTTGGCGGTGGTGGACTGCTCGTCCTCCACCAGCAGTGCGCGGCTGGTGGAGCCGGTGCCGAGACGGCGCACGACCTTCCAGCGACCGGCGAGCACATCACCGGGCACGGCGTCGAGCGGATCCTTGTCCGGAACTTCGGGTTCGTCGTCGTCCGGCGCGTCGAGCGCCTTCTCCGCCGACTCGAGCAGTTCGAGGAATTCCTCCATGGAACCCAGCCGCTTGGACGGCTGGAAATCGGTCGCCGCGGCGACCAGCAGATCCACATCCCAGGGCACATTGTCGGCCAGCGCGCTCGGGCGCAGCTCCTCACCCGATTCGAAACGCGCCAGCAGCTCGGCCTGCGAACCCGCGGGCGCCTTGCCCGTGGTGATCAGGTAGGTGAGCATGCCGAGCCCGTAGACATCCATGGTGATGGGGTCGGGGGCGGGGGCCGTGACCTCGGGGGCGAGATAGGCATTCGAGCTGGACCGCAGGTGCTGGGCCGACAGTACGGTGGGTGCGTGATTGCGGGTCATGGGCGAGGCGGTTCCACCCGGGCGCTGCGTCGCCACCTGCCAATCCGAGATCTGTAGCAGCGGCTCCCGCCACCGTTCGGTCTCGTCCTTGCCGGAACGGGGAATGACGTGGATCGACCGCGCGGCGAGCGCGCGGTGATAGAGGCGGGCTGAATGCGCCGACCGCAACGTCTCGGCGAGCTGGCGCACCAGCCGCACCCGGTGACCGATATCCAGGGTGTCGCCGTGGCGGGTGAGATAGGCGTCGAGGCGCAGGGTCTCGGGGTGGTAGCGGAAGATCAGAGCGGGGCCTGCGACATGCGCCGACGGCTCGAAATTCTCGAGCTGCACCACCCCCCGATGCCCGAAGCGGCTCAGCACATGGGCCTCCCGCTGGGCGGCCGCGTCGACCGACCTGCGGGCTTGTTCGTCGGAGCCGCGTTCGCGCAGATACAAGCGGACCCGGACCTGCTTGCGCAGTTCGGTATGCGTGGCGAGGTAGTCCTGCCACGTCGGGCCGGTGTCGAGCGGTTTGCGTTCGAGCTGGTAGGCGCCGATGACGAAATCGGCATCGCTGCGCCCGATGCCGACCTGCTCGAGCGCCTTCTTGATCGAGCGGGCCTTGTCCAGAGAGATGGTGTGCCGGGCGTCACGAACCGGGGCGTTGAGGCGGTCGATCAATTCCTTGATCGTGTGCGTGTTGGCGCGGTCACCGGTCGGGAGATCGAATTTCAGGCTCGCGTTGGTCAGGCAGACCGCCGCTCCGACGAACACCCGGGCGCCGTGCTCGCCGAGGAGACCGGCCAGCTCCTTGCTCTTCTGGTTGACCAGATGCAGCGGACTGCGATGGAAGCGACGATCGCCGCGGATCGTGGTCTGGACCCAATCGCCGCCGGATGAGGTGAGCCGGCCACTCCAGTCCTTGAGCTCGATCATGTGCACGCCGTTGGGCGCTATCACAAGCAGATCGACTTCGCGCACATGGCCGGTCTTGGCGGTGAAGGTGAAGTTGGACCACGCGAACCACGGGTCGACATCCGGCAATCGCGTCCGGATCGCCTCGAGCCCCCGCCGCTCGTGCTCGAAACTCGACTCGGTGACTGGTGTCCACCGACCCTCGTTCATATACGCACAGTCCTGTTCTCGTCGACCCGCACCGCCTGCGCGATGGCGTCACCCCTTGTTTCCCTGGCAGCAACAGTAGCTGCCAGGCGGCCCGTGAGAAGCATCGCCGGGGGGATCCCGGCTGTTTCGTCAGAGGGTGTGTTGCGGGCAGTAGGCCTCGATCGCTGCGGCGAGGAACGTTTAGGGGTATTTCAAGGCGTCGCGGGTGCTCTCGGCGAGCCCGATCTGGTTGGCTGCGGAGTTGCCGTGTGCGTCGAGCCATCGGCATTCCGACCGTGTCCGCCGGATGGCGGCATTCTGCACGTCGCAGTCCTCGTCGTCGTGGTTCGACCCACGCAGGAATCGCCGATCGGCAGCGCTGCGTGCGCCGCCGCTCTCGCTCGACGAGCCGCCGGCGGAACCGGTGCTGGGAGCGGCGGCGGTGAGGGTGAGAGCGGTCGCGCCGGCAGCCAGCAGGGCGGAGAGGGTACGCATAGGTTGTCCTTGCTCTCTAGATGAACTATGCACACAATTCGTTGTAGTTGAAATCAATGTCAAACGATTCAGTTGAAGATGTCTGTGCTTAGCATGCGGGGGTCCGATGCGACGGGTACATGCGAGGATTGGAACAGTCGGTGTGCCCGCATCGCATGAGGGCGGGTGGGAGCCATCGGGAGTGACGGAGGGATGGCCGTGCAACCGCAGGTTGTCGGAGGGCGCTACGAGCTCATCGGTCAGATCGGCGCCGGCGGGATGGGGCAGGTGTACGAGGGGTTCGACCGGCACCTCGAGCGGCGGGTCGCCGTGAAGTTCACCCAGCCGAGTCTGGACGGCGAACCGGGCTGGACGAAGCGGTTCTTCCGGGAAGCCAAGCTGATGGCGGGACTGCGCCATCCGGGGTTGCCCGCGATCTACGACATCGGCCTCGGATCAGGCGAGAGCGAACGACCCTATCTCGTCATGGAGTTCATCGACGGCATCACCTTCGACGACGTGCTCGCCGAACACGGTCCGCTGCCGGTCGGTGTGGTCGCGGCGCTCGGCGCGCAGACCGCCGCTGTGCTCGCTGCCGCGCACCGGGACAACATCTTTCATCGCGATCTGAAACCGCCGAATCTGATGCTGTGCGCCGACGGAACCGTGAAAGTGCTGGACTTCGGGTTGGCGGTCGTCCTGGATGCAGACGTCACCCGCTACACGACCACCGGTAACACCCTCGGAACCCCTGCGTTCATGGCGCCCGAACAGATCGAGGGCAAGCAGGTTCTGCCCCAGACCGACCTGTATGCGCTCGGGCTGGTACTGCACGAACTGCTCACCGGCAGGCGGGTGATGACCGGGGTCACGCCCTTTGTCATCTGGCAGAACCAGATTCATCGTCCGGCGGCCGAGATCGGCGCACTGCGTCGCGACGTGCCCGCCGATCTGGCCGAGCTGATCATGGACATGCTGGCGAAGTCGCCCACGCTGCGACCAGCGGATGCGTCGGCTGTCCACGATCGGCTGCTTCGGCACGCCACCGGGTTCGGCGAGCTGGCCCAGGTCGATGATCGGCACGGACCTGCCGGGATGTATGCGCGGGCGATTGCCGTCGGCTACCCCGGGAACCCGCCCGAGCCGGAGATCGTGGCGGCTGCCCCCGCGGACAGTCCCGTGATCACGGAGCTACCGGCCGACGCCCCGAAGGCCAGCCGGGACAGTCTTCGCCGGGTCATGGAACAGACCAGGGTGCTGGTGAATCCCGGGGAACGGGACGATGTGGCGCATCAGCTGCGCACTGTCATCGATGCCGTGGTGCCTGAGCTCGGGGATGCGGACGCGGATGTGGTCAGCGCCCGGATCGGGCTGGCGGACCTGCAGTTCGACAGCGGCCATGATCGCGACGCCGCACCGGCGTATCGAAGCCTGGTCGAGGAGCTGACGGCTGCGCTGGGTCCCTACGATCCGCAGGTGCTGCACTGCCAGACCAGGCTGGCACGGTGTGAGGCGCGATCGGGTGATGTGCGGACAGCGCTGCAGCGACTTCAACGGCTCCACGGTCAAATGGCGATTCGCTACGGTGAGCAGGATCGGCGCGTGATCGAGCTGGCATCGCAGATCAGGGGAGTCGAGGCGGAGTAACCGATGGTGCGGACACGGATCGGCTTGTGCTACGAACTGATCGACGAGATCAGCTCCGGCGGTATGGGCTCGGCGTGGCGCGGTTACGACACTGTCCTCGGTCGTGAAGTGGCCATCAAACTCATACAGCACACGCACCCGAGCTCGGTGGCCGAAGCCGCCGAGCTCGCGGAACGCTTTCGAAGGGAAGCGCGGATCACCGCACGGGGAGGGCGGTGTCGGCAGGCGGTCGGATTCGGTCAGCGTGACGGTTCGCGCGCCCGTGTTTCCGAGATTTCCTCCGCCCACCGGTCGCGGTTCGGGCCACGAGGAGTTTGCGGATTCGGTCGGGGTGAGTGCGCTGCTCACCAGGTCGTGGTCGAGGATATGACCAGGCGGGTCGAGATCTTCAGGCTGAGAACACGACGAGAAACGCCGCAAGCAGCAGCCCGGCAAGTGTTAGTGAGGCCGTCGCCGCCGCGCCGAACCAGCGCGTCTTCCTGTAGGTAGCGAGTGCGATCGCGGCCGCCGCAAGCGCGGCGAACAGTGCACCGATGATGGACCAATAGCCGATCGACGCGAACAGACCGGCATCATCGGTCAGTCCGAGTAACCGTCTCAGCCGCTTCGCGATAGCGGGAATGGCCCGAATTCCGGCGAACCATCCGACGGCTATCCCGCTCACCGCCTGGAGGGTCGCATTCAGCACTGCCATCGCTTTGCCCAAGCTGAACGCCATTGCTTTCTCCGGCTGGGCCTCGGGAGCCCGGTCAGCAGGCAGCTCGGAGGAACACCCGGTGGGTGCCTGTTCCGAGGTCATGAATCACCACCCATCTGGCGTCGGCCCGGTTCGGTTCAACAGAGTGCTCGTTTCCTGTGCTGGAACCGAGGGTGTCGGCGTCGCTCCAGTATTGCTTCCAGGAGTCCGGCACATTGGGTTCGAACCGGTCCAGTGCCGATTCGCGCTTGAACTCGGCGATCTTGTCCGAGTGCATTTCGATGATCGCTGTCGCTATCCGATCGGTGAAGAATGACTCTTCCCGGTATTCGCGGAGCTCGGTGCCGGCCGGGAACACCAATTTTCCACAGGCGGCCATCGACCGTAGATCTGCTTTATCGCTCGAGCAGCCGGCTATGAATGCAAGAATCGAACCCAGGGCGACGATTCGTAGAGTCGTGTGGCGCGCATGGGCAGTCACAGCAGCTGGTTTCGTGTTTCGACCGACGCTGATTGGCCTCTGGCTACGAAGCTGCGAGCCCACCCGAATTCCTCCAGTTCGCGCATATGATTCCCGATCTCGTTCGCCATGTTCAACTTCAGATTTCCAAACGGCTGCCAAGTTGTGGTGTCGAAATTGTAGTAGTCCCAGACGTATACCTTGTAGGCTATTTCTGCGCGCAGACCATCGGCGGACTCTCTGACGACGGTGTCACTTCCGACCGCAACCGAGAAGTGGCCGATGCCGTAGGCCACGTCGCCGTCCTCGGTGGGGCCTGCCGGCAGCCAGTCCGATGTCAACTCGCGCAACACGCCGAGCTGCGGATCGCGGCGGGCTTGTTCGGTGATCGAGACCAAGGCCTCGGTGACCTTGGACTGCACGTCGGCTGTCGCGACGACCTTCTGGAAGTGGTCGTTCTGGATCGAATAGTCGGAGGTCGGTCCGGGGTTGGACAGGTAGAACGCCAGCAATGCTGTCGAAAAGTCGTAGTCGTAGAAGTCGAAGACTCCCATCGCGGTCGGCGCGTCGACAGTCTTGTAGATCCGAGCCTTGGTTTTGTCCCCGAAGCTGGTCCTGGATCCGTACGCTGCCGGATTCTGCTTCGTTGGATCAGGGGGCGGTTTCAATGCTGTTCTCCCACCATACGTTGTCACCGAATCCGAAGCGTGCGACACCCAAGTCCACGACTACTTTCTCGGGCGCCTCGAATTCGTTGACATTTATCGCAGGAATCGTCCGGCCCGGGGTGTAATCCGCTGCGGTCGAAAGGTATCCGACGAGCGTGGCTATAGCGTCTCTTCGGGCGTCCGCGGACTTCCTCAACGTGTCGACTGCCGACGATATCTCCTGTTTGATCGATTCTTGAAGGGGGCTGTCGATCAACTGTGCCCAGTGTCCGAGCGGGAGGTTGAAGCCGAGGAAGCTCATCGATTGCATGATCCCGCTGGTCAATGCCATTGCCTGGTTGTAGACCAGGCGTTCGAGGCATATGCCGCCGTTCTCGACGATCTTCGACACGGCGTTCAGGTCGTCACTTCGTCCGGTGGCCGTTTGAGAAAGCGTGGATGCGCTCGACCCGAAGGCGCCAGCTGCGTCTCCCTGCCAACTGTTCTGTAACCATCGTGTGCCCTCGCTGAGGTTCTGCGACACGACATAGTCGTTGATGCTGAGGCTGCCGATGCGCCTGCTGATCGCCTGCAGTGCCTCCCAATCGGCCTCCAACGGTGCCAGGTAGTCCGCGGCGGGCTTCATGCCGATCGCCGCACTCAATGCTTCGTCGTACCCGGACAACTGTTCGATCGCGCTGACCACGACCGCGCGGACCGTGTACACCTCCTCCGGCGTGTCCAGGAGGGTGGGTAATTGCAGTCCTCCGAAGCGCTTCACGGTGGTGTCGGTGCCGGTCGCGGTGTTGGAATCCCCTGGCGCGATCTTCGAGAGATCGGCCGCCGTGGCATCGTCTGTGGACTCGAATTCGGCCGCGGCCGTAGCCAAGTTCGTGCGGAGCGTGCTGATGGCCGTCAGATCCGTTTGTTGCGCCGCCGAAATCGCGCTGCGGAACTTCTCGAACGCTGGTGCCAGTGTGGCGATGATCCCGGATGCTCCGGTCGGCAGCGCTACTGCGGGTAGCAGCCGTGCGGTGTTCGACGCCAGCGACGTACCAGCATCCTCGAGGTCCAGCTGGAATCCGGTCAGGCAGCCGAAGTCGATGATGAGATCGGTCATGCTGTCACCGCATAAGTCCAGCTGGCAACGTGGCCCGCCCTGTAGGTCGAGCTGTCTTGTACGGCAACGTGATACGGACGAAACATGAACCCCTCTTCGAACCGGCGCCAGCCTATCGCACCATGCGCACGCGAAAATGTAGCGGTGGAGATGGTCGCCGGGTGACCTGGATGGCTTGGGAAGTTCGCCCGGACGAGATCGGCGCCGCGAGCTCACCTCGAACTGATCAACCATGACAAAGACGACGGACGGTCGGCTGCTGTTCGAGCCGCGCCCCGGTCTATCAATCGGTGAGCACACCCACCCAGAGGTAGTCGCGGGCTCGGCTGGCGGCTACCAAGTGCTGGCGGGCTTGAAGTTCGGCCTGGTCGCGGGCGGCGGGGGTGAGATCGGCGAGGTTGGTTGGGGGTTGTTTGGTGAGGAGGAAGACGGCGGTGAAGTCCATGCCCTTGGCGCGGTGGATGGTGCCGACCTTGATGTCGGTGGTTTGGGTGCCGTCGTAGTGTTCCAAGGGGATGGCGGGGAAGCCTGCTCGGCGGAGGATGGTCAGGTAGCGGCTGATGTAGCTGCGGTACGGGACGATCACGGCGATGTCTGCGCCGGTCAGGTTCGCGGCCTGGATCGCCCTGGGCAGGGCTGACTCTGCTTGGTAGCGGGTGAGGTGCTCCTCGACGACTTCACCGTCGGGGAGGGTGGAGTCGCTGTCGCGCAGCACGACGCCGGTGCCGCCGTCGAGGTCGTCGACGGTGTCGGAGGCTTCGATGCGTCGGGCGTAGTCGAGGATCGCGGCTCGGTTGCGGTAGTTGGTGCGCAGGACGCGGCCGCGGCCGCCGAGCAGCGGAATGCCCGCCTCGGAGAGTGTGCAGCCGCCGGCGTAGACCTCCTGCTGGCCGTCACCGACCAGCAGGAGCAGGGAATCCGGTCTGGCGCCGGCAATTTCGTAGACGAGCTGGAGTTGGCAGAGGGTGAAGTCCTGGACTTCGTCGACGACCACCAGGTCGAAACTCTCACGCTCGGTGAGTGGGCGCGCACGGAGTTCTTCGATGGCGAGCGAGATGAGGTCGTTGTAGTCGTGGGCGCCGCGGGTCGCGAGGCCGTGCTGGTAAGGCTCGTACCAGTTTTTCCAGACGAATTCGCGGCGGTTTCCATGGAGGCTGATTCCCTCCCGGCCTCGTCGCTGCACCTGCTTGTATGCCTCGACGCTCGGCAGGCCGCGGCCCTTGATGACACGGTCGATCTCGTCGTGCCAATAGCCGAAGTCGGTGCCTTCGACTTTGTCCAAAGTGTGGCGAGCGCCGCGCCAGACGTCGGCGAGCGCGGCGTCGACAGCCTTCTCGTCGAGATTGAACGACACGCCCCGCTCGCCAAGGAATTTGACGGTCCAGGCGTGCAAACCAGTGAAGACTGCGCGATCCACCGCCCTAGGTGCCAAGCGGGCGAAGCCGCGTTCGTGGAAGGTGGGAAGGGTTTTGACGAAGGTGGTGAACAGGAGGCGGCCCGGATGGCGTTTGGCCCAGTGGGCCATGCGGTGCAATGCCACGACGGACTTACCGGTGCCGGCCGGTCCGCTGATGCGAGCGGGACCGGTGAAGGTGGTCTGCACCAGAGTGAGCTGGGCCGGGTCGAGAAAGGTCATCCAATCGCTGAACGGGCGGGCGAGAGCCGCAGCGCGTTCGGCTTCATTGAGGTCGGTTTCGGTGAAAAGGCCTGCGAGGTCGGTGGACTCGTCGGCGGTCGGTAGATCGAGGTGCAGGCGGATGAACTTGTCGACGCTCGACGCCGCGAGTTGGGCGGAGCGGGCCGGCTTGAACCGTCGCTCGCGCCGGATCAGGGTGTCGAGCAAGGCGGCTTCGTCGACGACGTGGATGCGGCCATCGGATTCGGCACGAATTCGGCCGGGGAGCACGACGACGATCTCGACCATGTGCGGGACGAATCGGAAGTCGGCGGCAGAAAGTCGCACGAGTGGTTCTTCGGCGTGCTTGCGCAGATCGCTGAGCTCGGAGGCATCGGGGGCGGTAGCGGCGAACACTATCGCGAAGACGCCGGTGGGACCGATCGCGAAGGCGGTCGGGTGGGCGGGCCGTCGAGTTCCCAGGCGGGCCAGCAGATGCCAGCCCTCGGTGGCGAGAATGCCCGTGAGAACTCGACGTTCCGGCGAACTCAGGTGGGCCTGTTCGGCGAGTGCCTGTTCGGCGGCCCGCAGGCGGCGCTCACGTCGGATATTGGCCATGGTTTCCCCCTAGAACCCTGGTCTGGGCGTTCGTTGCCGAAGCTAACCCGTTGTCTCCCAACATAGTTGATACGTCGGGACGGCGTGAGGTGAACGGGGCGCGTTCGATCGGAGGCTGCCAGCGACTAGGGCCTCGTGGGCGACGGGACTGGGGATAAGGCCTGCTGGATTCGGCAGCGTCTTCAGAGGCGGCGGGCCGGCGGTGTTCGAAGGGTGAGTCGTTATGGCTTGTTGATGCGCCTGGTCATCAGCCCGGTCTGGTTGCTAAGCACACCGATATGGTTCAGCGGTGAGGCTTTGGACGTTGCAGGCGCCGGAAGTTGTCGCGATATTGCGTCACGCTGGCGTCTATCGCGCCGACTGGGATCTGGTGGTCGGCAACTGGCGTGGTGCGTACGCCGACATGGTGGCAGAGATGGGGCGGCGGGGAATCGACTGTGGTGGGGCGCCGCCGGTGTGGTGCTGGCCCGGGCGGGCGTGGCGGCGTGGG
The DNA here is from genome assembly GCF_042888005.1 of Nocardia sp. NPDC003269. Classification (NCBI taxonomy): domain Bacteria; kingdom Bacillati; phylum Actinomycetota; class Actinomycetes; order Mycobacteriales; family Nocardiaceae; genus Nocardia; species Nocardia sp. NPDC003269. Next base: position 236,324 of record NZ_JBIAPA010000005.1, on the reverse strand, counting down.
GCTGTTCGGTCATCGGCGAGCATGTTGCTCGGTGACCATGAATGGGCACACGGTCGGTGGTTGTTGAAGCTTGATGTGCCTGCGGAGGTGTCGCTGGCGACTTCGTACGCGGTGTGGAACGAGTATCTCGGCTACGCGGCTGGGTTTCAGGACCAACCGGAACAGATGGATTGGTCCGGGCGGAAGACGTGGGAGTTCGACGAGATTCAGGTGTGTGTTCCGGAATTGCGGCGGGAGTGGGTGGTGCGTGCTCGGCCGTACCCGCCTGATGCGGACACGGTTGCTCGGATCGAGGCGGACCCGTTGCTGCGCGATCTCTACGTCCCGACTCGTGGTGGGCTGTGGAGCGGAACGATTCGGGATCGCTGGGCAGGTGCTCAGTGCAGACGAGGACCGACCACATCACGGTCTGCGTAGTTTATGCGTGGCGCCCGCCGACTTCACCAGGTACGCAACGTATCTCGACTCATTGGCCGAACGAGTATCGAAGGTTAGCGTTGATCAAGGTGTTCAGGCGGTAGCGAAGGTGACCGATCGCGGAGTCGTCGAGGTTCGGAGTGTCGATGTAGAGGGTCCAGCGGAGGTCTGTGCCGCCTCGGCCGTCCGTGGGGAGGTCGAAACGGATACGGGCCGTGGGGTGTTTCGGCCACAGTGAGCTCCAGATGACGAGGTCGGGATCGTTGTGCTCGAGGATGGTCGGGCGTTGCTCGTCGGGGAGCAGGATCAGCCAGGGGCGGGTCGGGTCGCGGTCCGGGTTTGTCAGCGCGGCGTAGACGGCGTGGGGCGGGGCGGGTTGGTTGCGCTTTCGGCTGCCTATGGGGTGCATGGCGCGGATGGTAGTGGGGAACCGCGGTCGGGCGTGGTGACCGCGGTTCGGCGGTGGGTCAGGTCGACAGGGCGTTGGCGATGTCGCTGTGTCCGCAGCGGGCTGCTTGGGGTGCGAGGAGAGTGCGGAGTCGGGGAGGGAGGTCGGAGTTGATGGCCGCCACGGACTTCCACATTTCTGGGTCGGTGGTCGTGAACGAAGTGACCAGGGACTCGAGGTCGTCGAAGTCGGCGAGTAGGGTGAGTGAGCGGGTTCGGGCGGCGGGGGCCTGGCGGAGGACGATGCGGATCAGGGTGTTGGTGGCGCCGGCGGCGGGGGTCGCGGTGAGGGCGGCATGGAAGTCGGGGGTGGTAAGGGTGGCGATGGTGGTGGCGAGGTGGTCGTGGGTGTGGGGCGGGAGGGCGTCGACGAGGGGGAGGGCCGCGGACCAGAGGTTGTGGGCGGCGGCCGTGGTGACGGCGGCCGACAAGGTGTCCGGGCGGTGCATGACGGGGAGGGCGGCGAAGCGGCGGCGGTCGGGTTCGTCGAAGGCCAGTGCTACGGGGATGAGGATGTCCCAGTGGTCGCCGGTGTGGGCCTGCTCGATGAGCGCGGTGAGTGCGTCGTCGGGTTCCGCGGAGATTCGGGCGGCGACGGTGTGGAGCTGGGCTGGTGACAAGTGTTGGGCGAGGGGGAGCAGGTCGAGCCAGAGATCGTGGGTGAGCGCGAGGTCGACGACGCCGGTGAGGACGGCCGGGTCCTGCATGAGTGGGCGTTCGACGAGACGTTGCAGGGCGGTGGATTCCATGCCCGCGGCTACCGGGAGGAGGGTGTCCCAGGCGTCGAGCTCGGTGACGGCGGTGAGTAGGGCGTCGAGGATTTCGGGGGCTTGATCGGCGACGACATTGCCCAGGTGGGAGCGTTCGGTGGGGCCCAGGAGGTCGAGGAGGGCGATGGCTTCGGGCCACTGGTTTTCGGCGGCGGTGGCGCGGATCATGCCGGGGATGCGGTCGGTGACGATGGTGAGGAGGCGGTCGGCGGCGTCGGTGTTCTCGAGGTAGTAGCCGACGTGGAGGAGGTCGATGTCGGCGGCGTGGGGGAGGGCGGCGCGCAGGACCTGGTCGGGGACGGCGCCGGCCAGGCGGCCCATGGTGAGGTAGTCGCCGCGGGCGATGAGTTCGCGGGCGGTGGCGGCGGCCATGCGGTCGGGGACTTCGGCGATGAGGGCGGTGGCGCGGCGGGGGTCGAGGGTGACGGTGGCGTCGGCGAGGAAGGTGGGGGAGAGGGCGCCGGCGATGGCTACGGCGCGGGCGGGGTCTACCGAGCCGGCGATCGCGGCGGCCAGGACGGGGCCGAAGGCGGCTTCGGTGATCTTGGCGGCGATGGGCGCGGGGATGAGTTTGGCGGCGGCGCCGATGCGTTGCATGCGGCGGGACTCGCGGTCGGCGATGGTGGTGGTGATCTGGTCGCGGAACCGGCGCAGTGCCTCGGGTGGGAGGTCGGCCAGGAAGTCGAGGTCGGTGGAGTCGCGGCGGTCGAGGACGCGGGCGAGCTTGGCGATCTCGGCGGTGCTGTGGTGGGTGGTGGTCACAGGCCGAGCACCTTCTTCACCGCGGGGCGGGCGAGGCGGGGGATCAGGCGCATGCCGGAGTTGACGGCGTCGTCGAGGGCGGCGCGGCGGGTGTCGAACGCGGCGCGGACGTAGGTGTCGAGGACCGTCAGCTGCTCGGGGGTGAGGTTCGCGAATTCCGGGGGTGGTGGGGCGCCGAGTGTCGCGGTGAGTTGAGCCAGGGCATCCGGCACGGACCTTCTCCTTCGCTGCGGTGTTCGGCAGAACGTACTGCCGGTACGAATTCCGATACTGCCGGTCCGGAAGGGGAATGTAAAGCGGGCTGGCTGGGTGGTGTCGCTGGTCATACCTGGCGAACGGGGTGCTTACCGGAGCGAGTCGAGGTGATGCTGCCAGGTCGTACTTGCGGTACGTGTACGGTGTGACGGGTGACCAGACCGAGCCGCCGACCGCCGCCGGTGAGCCGGGATGTCATCGTCGATGCCGCGATCCGCGTGCTCGATCGGGACGGGCCGCGGGTCAGCATGGATTCCTTCGCCGCCGAGGCGGGGATCACCAAGCCGCGGTTGTATCGGCAGTTCGCCGACAAGAGTGATCTGTACACGGCCATCGGCAACCGGTTCGCCGATACCGCTTTCGCCGCGACCGGCACCGATCTGACGCTGCTGCTTCAGCCGCCGCGGGAGGCGATCGCGCGGGCGCTCGGAGATTACGCCGTCGGGATTCTCGACCATCCGAATGTGTTCCGGTTTCTGGCGCAGGCGCATGCCGGAACGAGTGGGGACGGGGCGACCGGGCAGTACGACCTCAGCAGTGCGGTCGCGGCTCGGTTCACGAAAAGGGCACGGTCGGTGGCGGATTCGATTCCGTTGGATGCCGAGGGGATCGAGTATCTGGCGCGGGCGATCGTCGGGGTGATGATCGCGCTCACCGATCTGTGGTTGAGTGAGGACGAACCGGATTCGGGTGAATTCGTCCGGCGGGTGGGGGAATTGGTGTGGGGGATGATCGATGCGTTCTTGCGGGGGCGTGGGGTGGAGGCGGCGCCTGATGTGCCGATCTTCGTCACGCTGGCGGCGCTGAACGCGGATCCGGAGTAGCGGTTCGGGAGGCTCGTCAGCAGGCAGCTCGGAGGAATACCCAGTGGGTACCCGTTCCGAGGTCGTGGGCCACTACCCATCTGGTTGCGGCCAAGCTCGGTCCGTCCGAGTGCTCGCTTCCGGTGTTGGAATCGAGTTGATCGGCGTCGCTCCAGTGCAGATTCCAGTAGGTCGGCACGCCGGTTCGAACCAATCGAGTGCCGATTCGCGCTTGAACTCGGCGATCTCGGCGTCGACGACTGCTGTCGATACTTGGTCGTTGAAGAAGCCCTGCTCTGTGTATTCACGGAGTTCGGTGCCGGCAGGGAACATTATCTCTCCACAGACGGCTATCGCCAGCAGATCCGCTTGTCGTTCGAGCAGCCGACGATGGATACGAGCATCCATCCGAGGACGGCGATTCGAGTCGTCACGCTGCGGCGAGAGCGGTGAGTTCGAGGGCAGTTCAAGGCAGTTCGAGTGGGGTGCTGCAGGAGACCGTCTCCGGTCCGGTGGTCGGGACGCTGTACAAGGGCTCGCCGTCGAGGTCGCGGGGATCTGGGTCGGCCGTCGACCCGAAGCCAAGGCAGAACGAGATCGGATGGGGAGGGGTGGTGAGCGGTGGCAGATGCTCCGTCGCAGACGGTCCTTCCGGATGGATCACATGCAGCGGTAAGGGCACGTGAATGGTGTCTGTGAGGGTGGATCCGGGTTCGACCCGGGACGCCAGGGGCGGCGGTAGCGGCATCGACCGCGGTATGACGCAGTTCGGCGATCGGTACAGGAGCGCTCGTTGGCTGATCTCGACAACACCGTCAGTGCGCGGTACGACGTAGTGTCTCTCGCGAGGTGTGGCCGCGCCGGTGTCCTGCTGGATTCGGTTGAGCACGTACGCGGTACTGGTCCGATTGTTGGTTGCCGTGTAGTGGATGATCAGTTCGGTCGGAGTCGTCGTGAAGTCCACTGTCAGCCCGAGCTTTTGGTCCCACTGCGCCGGGGCGGGTTCGCACCAGTGATTTTGGTTTCCGTCGGTCGGAGTGGTCGGAGGCGGTGGGGAGGTGGCCGGAATCCCCGTGTATTGCGCAGTCGAGTCCTGTCCCGGGGTGCATCCGGTGAAGAGAAGAATCGACGACACGAGAAGGACGCGTCGTGGGTTCATAGGCTATCGATCAGTTCTGGTGCACATCACCGAGCACCGTTGTGACGAAGCGCATCACCTGGAGATCATCGATGCCGCTCGGCTCCGCCCGGTTGATGGCATTGAGCAGCAGGTGCGCGATACGGTCCGGCTCGTTGTCCCATTCGTCTTTGTCGTATCCGAAGTCGGCTGTGATTCCGTAGCTTTCGCGAAGTTCCACCGCGAGAGCGGCGATTGCATCCAGCCGGGTCGCGCCGGGGCGCAGGCAATGTAGGCCCGGGCCTTCGAGGTACCACCGGCATCCAGCCGGCGGCGCCTCGTCGGCAATCGCGGAGATCCGCGCCTCGTCGTTGTTCCAGTCGAAGAACACGGTGAAGGGGTATAGGTGTGTGCCGCTCGTGTCGACGAGGATGAGGTCGCGCGCGATCTGGTACCAGCGATCGGGATCGATCAGTTTCGCGATATCGAAGGTCGCGCCGCGTAAGTCCTCGACTTCCACCTCCTGTCCGCAGCTACTGCGGATCCGCCAGCCTCCATCGACGGGAGTAATTGTCGCGATCTCCGGCACGGCGGCAATACTGCCACAGGGAGGACCCGCCCCGGCTGCTTCTCCTACTCGGGCTACGGAGCCGCGTCCGCGAGGTTCCCCGCAAACTCTGCGGACGGTGGACAGAGGTATTTGATGCTCGCTCCAGCGACGACCTCCATGGAATGGAAGTCGTCCGCGCGCGTGTTCGGCAGCATCGCGCTGCTGATATCTCCACGTCCGCTATATATCTGGTTGCAGATCCGGCGGCCCTGGATGGCGAGGTCGGTATCGGAGATGCCGGTTCGGTCGACGCCGGCTACCTCGATCGAGCGCAGAAATCCAGGGACGTCTTCGGTTTGCGCGTCGATCTGTCCCTGGACCCAGGGGTCTGGACGTGGAGCGGCACCGGCTGTTCCGGTAGTGAGCATGACGCCCACGGCGAGCGCGGCAAGGAGCGGCGAAACACAGTGACGTGCTGGCAACATCACGTCACTCTACCCGCGCTCCATCGATGCTCCAGGTGGTCTTTCGGTCGTCGTTTCGATGGAGGTCGGGTGCGCATCGACGGGCAGAGAGGCTGGACCGGATCGTTGCATGATCGAAGAGTTTCGGCGACCGATCAGTGACTCGGCCCCAGCGACCCGCGGACGGTCGGCGGTGGGTTCCCGCTCTCGGTCACATCATTGTGACGATCCTGGTTAAGCGTCGCTCGACAGCGCGGACGCTACTTCGTCGAGGCCGCAGGTGCGGGCCTGGACGACGAGGAGTTTGCGCATGCGGTCGGGGAGTTCGTCGGTGATCGCGACGAGGGTTTCCCAGGCTTTGGCGTCGCCGCCGCCGAGGAGTTCGACGAGGGAGTCGAGTTCGGGGAGGCCGTCGAGGAGGGTGAGGACTCGGGTTCGGGGTTCGCCTTCGACGATCAGGGCCAGGGGGAGCATGGTGGGGGCTTCGGGGCTGGCCAGGATGATCAGGTCGCGGAGGGCGGGGTCGGGTTCGGCGAGGACGCGGGTCGCGATGCAGCGCTGTTGGGCGGGGTCGAGGTGGCGGACCAGGGGGAGGAGGTCTAGCCAGAGGCCCTGGGCCAGGGAGATGTCGGAGACTCGTTGCAGGGTGGCGGGGTCGTGCATGACGGGGCGTTGGGCCAGGCGTTGGAGGCCGGTGATGGCCATGCCCGCGGCGACGGGGAGGAGGGCGTCCCAGGCGTCGAGGGTGGTGACGGCGGTGAGGAGGCCGTCGAGGATCTCGTCGTCTTGTTCGGCGACGATGTCGGCCATGCGGGCGCGTTCCTCGGGGCCGATGATGTCGAGGAGGGAGATGGCGTCGGCCCATTTCTCCTCCGCGTACATGGCGGTCACCATGCCGGGGACGCGGTCGGTGACCATGTTCAGCAGGCGTTCGGCCTGGGAGCTGTCCTCGAGGTGGAGGCCGACCTGGAGGATGTCGCTGTCGGCGGCTTGGGGGAGGGCGGCGAACAGGATGGAGTCGGGCATGGCGCCGGCCAGGCGGCCCATGGTGAGGTAGTCGCCGCGGGCGATGAGTTCTTGGGCGACCTCGGCGGCCATCGCGTCAGGGACGCGGGCGATGACTTCGGCGGCGCGTTTCGGGTCGAGGAGGACCGTCGCGTCGGCGAGGAACTTGGGGGACAGGGATTCGGCGATGCCGACCGCGCGGGCGGGCTCGACGGCGCCGGCGACCGCGGCGGCCAGGGCCGGGCCGAGTGCTTTCTCGGCGACCAGCGCGGCGATCGGCTTCGGGACGAGTTTCACGGCGGCGGCGACGCGCTGCATGCGCAGGACGTCGCGGCCGGACATCTCGTCGCTGACCTGATCCCGGTATGCCTTGATGGCCGAAGGGGGTTGCGTCTTCAGGTAATCCAGTTCGGCGGGGTCGACGCCGAGGACGCGAGCCAGCTTGGCGATCTCGGCGATCGTGTGTCGCACGCTGCTCATAGTCCTAGGACCTTTCGGACGGCGGGGCGGGCCAGACGGGGGATCAGGTGCATGCCCGCTCCGAGGGCGTCGTCCATGGCGGCCTTGCGGGCGGCCAGTGCCGATTCGGTGAGGTTGTGGAGGTGGGTGAGGTCGGCGACGTCGAGGGTCGCGAAGTCCGCCGGGGGAGGGGCTCCGAGGGTCGCGGTCAGCTGGTCGAGGCGGTCCGGCACCGGGGGCTCCTTCGATAGTGTTGGGGCAGTGGCGATTACACGATAGCGGTGGGCGGCTGTCGTCGCCTTCTGTGCGGGGGTGAGCTCAGCCGCGCGCGGCCGCCTCTCCTCTCCGGTTCGCCGGGGCCGGTGTGGTCAGCGGAAGCCGATGATGTCGAGGGTGGCGTCGCCGTTTTCCTCGTTGTTCTGGCACACCGTCAGGAGCGCTGAGGAGACCGGCATCAGCTGCGGGGTGGTCTTCTTGGGGCGGCAGGTGCTGTTGAAGGGGATCGTGCTGGGGGCGGACAGGTTTCGGCGGTCCCAGCGGGACAGGGTCGGGGAATCGTCGAAGGTCAGAGTGACGATCTCGTCGGTCAGCAACAGCACGGAGCCCTCGGTCCACTGGGTCAGCTCGGGGACCGGGGTAGTCGCGGTGTCGCCGGTGGTCGTCAGCGTGGCTTCGGGCTCTTCCGCCGAGCCGACTAGGACAGCTGGGCCGGTGGGATCCGCGGCGAACGGCCACCCTGCGGTTCGGAGGGGTGCGCTCGCGAGCTGTTCCGGTGTGTCCGTGAGGAGATAGGTCCTGTCCCGGCCGCCCCAGCGGGCCAGGAGGGTGTTCGACAGCAGTTCGAGGCGGGGTTCGTCGTCGGCGACGACATCGCGGCTGGCGACGGTGTCGCCGGTGCTCGCGTTCAGCGCGGTGATGCGCCAATCCGCGCCGCAGCGGAGCAGTCGGTAGATCGTCGTCGCGGTGACCTGGGTGGGTTCGTCGGTGCGGAGGCAGCCGGCTGCCGAGCGGGTCGTCGACCAGCGGTGGGCGGCGGTGCGGGCGTCGAATCCCGAAATTTCCTTGGCGGTTTCGACGATCAGGGTGTCCGCGGCGGGGGTGTCGAGCAGTCGGGTGGTGCGGTCCTCGTCGAGGTCGGCGAAATCGTTGTCGTCGTCGGAGGTCCACAGGATCTGGCCGGTGACGGCGTCGAAGGTGATGCGGCGGCGCTGGTCGCGGGGGCCGTCCCAGCGGGTCGTGACCACCGAACGGTCTGCGGTGGCGACGGTGGTTCCGCGCTCGAGGGTGAAGACGCGCTTCCCCGACTGCGGTCGGCGTAGGTAGTGCCACCGCAGTTCGCCGGTCGCGCCGTCGTAGGCGCGCAGGCCGTCGATGCCCGCGATGACGAAGCCGGTGCCCGCCGGGATGATCTCGCGGCCCGTCGCTTCGGGCCTGTTGTTGAGTGGTGGCAGTTGGAGTCGGTAGGCCTCGGCGCCGACGCGGGCGGGGAGGGCGGGCATCGGAGTCGGGGCGGCGGTGCGGTGGTCGACATTGGCGTTGTCGTCGCCGGCGCGGATCGCGATGGTGCTCGCCGTCGCGGCGATAACCAGGCCTGCGGCGACGGCCGCCGCGGTGGCGCCGCGGCCGATCGTGCGGGCCACACCGGTGTGGATCGTGAGGGGAAGAACGAGGATCGCTCCGGTGCCTACCAGGATCGTCGCGGCTACGGCAGTCGGCAGTTGGGCGAAGTAGGGCAGGGTGGCGCGGAGGGCGTCGTAGCTGCTCGGGAGGTGTTCGCGCCAGGCCAGTCCGGCCAGGACCGCGATGATGAGCCCGATGGCTCCGGTGGCGATCTGTTCCCAGGTGTGCTGGCGGTTCCACAGATCGATCGCGCGGCGGCGGCCGGTGATCCAGGCGACGAGGGCGATGACCAGGGCCAGACCGCCGAGTTCGGTCGCGACCACGGCGACCTGGGTCGGCTGGGCGAACCTGTCGTCCACGGAGACCGCGGTGGTGCCGTACTGACTGACGAGCGCCAGCGCTACGCCGCCCGCGAGCAGACCCGTGCCGGCAGCAGCGGCCAGTGCTCGCGGCCGGGCCAGGCGGCCGAGAGGGCGTTCCAGGGTGGGGAGCGAGGTGGGCGGATCGTCGACGGTGGTGCGTGCTCGGTCGGCGCTGGTGCTTTCCCCCACGGAACTGTCCCCTCGTCTGTTCGTTCGGCCGTGAGCGGCACGGCCGGGAACAGCGTATGCGGTCTGGATGACCGGCGCTGATCGCGCGATGCCCGCCTGCCGAACTCGGCTACGCTGGAGAGGGAACGAGGGGAGCGGCCATGTCCGAGCAGCACGAAGGTGATCCGCGAGCGCGCTGGCGGGAGTTGCCGCCGGAGCCTGCCGAGCTCATCGAGGAGACGACGGTCGAGACCAGGGCCGCCGATCTGGGGGTTCCCGCCGTCGATCTCACCGAGGAGTTCGTGCGCAAGTACGGGCTCTGACGCCGCTGGGCGCGCGACCATCACGAGACCTCGGCGCCGCGCAGTAGTCGTCGGCTTATCGTGCGCTCGAATTGGACTAACGCCAACGCGATTGGCGCCATGCCGATGCGCGTGCGGGTGAGAACTGGCTCCACGTGACGGTTCCAGGTGACTGGGTCGCGTAAGGCGCCCGGGGCTATCCACGGAGATCGCCGACACCGGCGATTCGCACAACGTTTGCTAAATGCCTAGTGCCGCAAACGAATCAAGCTTGCCATGCCGATTTCCGGCGGTAGAATTTCCCCAGCTCGGTGCGTTTGTTCGCTACCCGAGGTATCGGCTTGTCGCTTCTTTTCGGCATCCCTGTGGTCGTTCGAGAGGGCTCGGTCTTCGCGCGTGCTGTGGTCGATAGTCAAGGCAGTGCTGATTCTCGTCGTCAGCGTGAGCGTCGCCAAGTTCATTGTCGTGCCCGCGGTGAAATGGCTGATGGTCACTGTTTTCGAGGAGCTGGAGGGGGAGGAGGGGGCGCTGCGCACCGCGCGGCAGCTGCTCGCCTATCCGGTCACCGGCCTGCTCGGCAGGCAGCGCAAAGCACGGCGGGGCGACGAGGACGCCGATCTCGAACTCTTTCTCATCGATGTCGCGGTCGGGACGGTGTTGAGCACGTGCGTGCAGGGATTCCTGCTCACCCTGTTCACCATCGGTGGGCTGGGTGTGCTGACCGTTATCGGTGTGGTTCTGTTCGAATGAAAGTACGGAGGAATTCTTGAGCGACTTTGTGCCCGACATTCCGTTCCGGGTCGTCGACCCGCGAAACGAGTTGGCGCGTAATGGAAACGACGTCAGTGAGCTGGTCATCAAAGCGGTGGTGATGGCGCTGCAATATCCCGTGGTCACCGCGATCAAGGAGGTCGTGCTCTCGGTGCACCGCGCGAGCATCGAGATCCAGGTCGCGATGCAGGACGCGCGGGTGGCCAAGCGGGTGGCCCTGCAATCGGTGACGGCCAAGCGGTTCAACGACTGCCTGATGCAGTTGCACGCCGACAACGGGTGGCATCCCGAGGTGCGGCAGATGCTGGAGGACAGCCTCGTCGAGGACCTCGCGAAAGAACTGCGCCGGATCCGGGTGACGTAGGCGCGAGGAGAGGAACCGTCATGAGCAATATCGAACGCAGGCCCGAGCGGCCGCGGCGGAAACCGTCCGCCGAGCTGAGTACCAACCCGGTCCGCGCCATCGCGGAGGCGGGCGCCGAGCTCGAGCGGAAGGTCGCGACGGCCAAGCAGGCGGTGCGGACCGACATGCGGATCAAGGAACGCCTCGCCGAGGCGGAGATCGCGCAGGATCGAATCGACCGGGGGCGATAGCGGTGCCGGATCGTGAACTGCTCGAACTGATCCGGGTGCAGATCGAGGAACCCGCCTTCGCCCGGATCCGGTCGCTGATGGCCTCGGGCCAGCTGACCATGCAGGACGCGGCGATGTTCCGGGCGTCGGCTGATCGGTACAAGGCGGCGATGCTCGCCGAGTACTCCGGATATGACCCTCGGGTCCGTAACGAGCTGCTCAAATCGCTCATCACCGACTACGGGACGGAACTCGATCGGCTCATCGAGGCGGCGGTGCGTCATCGGTCGCCGCACCACCCCGGGCCAGGGATGATCGCCGGTGCTCCCGCCGCGCCTCGGGCGTCATCGGTACTGGCGCAGCGGTTCACGCGGCTGGTGGGGCGGATCGGGTGGAAGCGGAAGGCCCAAGGTGAGCGGTAAACCGAAGGGCGGGAAGCGGTCTGGGCCGTGGAAGGCGACTACGCGGTCGATGCCGGATCCGGTCGCGGTGAGGACTTGGATGGAGTGCGCTTCGCTGTTCATGTAGACGGCGAAGGCGGGTTGGCCGTTCGCGGCGGTGGGGATCATGCGGACGGTGCTCGCGCGGGACGGGCACTGGGTGGCGATCAGGTGGAGGATGCGGGCGCGGCCGCGGAACCAATCGGGGATCGGGGGCATCTCCCAGACGGCCTCGGACTTCAGCAGGGTGGCGAGGGTGGCCATGTCGGCGGCGGCGAAGGCGGTCGCCCAGCGGTCGAGGATCGCGCGGGTGGCGGGGTCGTCGGGTTCGGTGATGTGGTCGGCGTCGGTGGTGTGGGCGGCGAGGGTGGCGTGGGCGCGTTGCAGGGTGCTGTTGATCGCGGTCGGGGTGGTGTCGAGGAGGTCGGCGACCTCGGTCGCCTTCCAGTGCAGGACATCGCGCAGGATCAGGACGGCGCGCTGGCGGGGCGGCAGGGTCTGCCAGATCGCGATCAGGGCCAAGCGGGTGGTGTGGCGGGTGGCGACGATCGCGGCGGGGTCGGTGGACTCGGGTTCGATGAGGATGTCCGGGATGGGTTGTAGCCAGGGGACGGTGTCGGCGTCGCCGCGCAGCTGGTCGGGGTGGTCGGCGGGGCCGGTGAGGCCGGAGGGGAGGACGCGGCGGCTGCTGTGCTCGAGCGCGTTGAGGCAGGCGTTGGTGGCGATGCGGTAGAGCCAGGTGCGCAGGGACGCGCGGCCCTCGAAGTCGGCGTAGCCGCGCCAGGCGCGCAGCAGGGTCTCCTGGACCAGGTCCTCGGCGTCGTCGAGGGAGCCGAGCATGCGGTAGCAGTGGGCCAGGAGTTCGCGGCGGTACGGCAGGGTGCGGGTCGCGAACTCGTCGGTCTGGGTCATTCGCCGTCCTTCCGGGCACAGGGGTCCCCTGCTAGTACTGACCGGCTGCTCGGCGAGAAGTCATCGGTGTGCGCGCGATGAGTTTGTTCGTGTGTCCGGTCGGTATGTGTGTGGGCTCGATCGACCGGAAGGACACCCCATGGAGATACCGACAGTGTCGAAGGCTACGCAGCGTTGGGTGCTCGCGCTGGGAGCCGTCGCCTCGATGATGGCGGCGCTGGACACCCTGGTGGTGGCGACCGCGCTGGGCACGCTGCGCGAGGATTTCGGCGCCTCGCTGGCGACCTTGGAATGGACCGTCAACGGCTACAACCTGAGTTTCGCGGTGCTGCTGATCACCGCGGCGGTGCTCGGGGACCGGTTCGGGCGGCGCCGGATGTTCGCGGTCGGGCTCGCGATCTTCGTCGCCGGGTCGGCGGCGTGCGCGGTCGCGGGGTCGGCCGGGATGTTGATCGCGGCGCGGGTGGTGCAGGGCGCGGGGGCGGCGCTGATCATGAGTTTGGCGTTGGCGTTGGTCACCGCGGCGTTCGCGCCCGAGCGGCGGGGTGGGGCGATCGGGGTGCTGGAAGGGGTGACGGGGTTGGCGGTCGCGTGCGGGCCGCTGGTCGGCGGAGCGGTCGCGGAGGGGCTGTCGTGGCAGTGGATCTTCTGGGTGAACGTGCCGATCGGGCTGCTGGCGATTCCGCTGGTACTGGTGCGGATTCCGGAGAGCTTCGGGCCCGATACCGCAGTCGACGGTGTCGGGTTGGGGCTGGTGACCGGTGGTGCGCTGGGCGTGGTGTGGGGGCTGGTGCGCGGCAATATCGTGGGCTGGACGGATCCGGAGATCCTGCTGACGCTGGGTGGTGGCATCATCGCGCTGCTCGGTTTCGCGGTGTGGGAATCCCGTACGCGCACACCGATGTTCCCGATCCGGATGTTCACCTCCCGTGGCTTCGCGGCCGGGAACGCGGCGATCTTCCTGACCTTCGCGGCGCTGTTCGGCGCGGTGTTCTTCTTCGCGCAGTTCCTCCAGATGGTGTTTCACTACGGGCCGCTGGGCGCCGGGCTGCGGTTGCTGCCGTGGACCTTGACCCTGTTCTTCTGCGCGCCGTTGGCCGGGGTCATGGCCGATCGGATCGGGGAGCGTCCGCTGATGACCGTGGGATTGACGCTCCAGGCGATCGGGCTGGGCTGGATCGCGATCGTCGCCGATCCCGGAATGGCTTATCCGGCATTGATTCTGCCGCTGGTGGTGGCGGGAATCGGGGTGTCCATGGCGATTCCGACCGCGCAGAGCGCGGTGGTCGGGGCGGTGGAGCACGGGTCGATCGGGAAGGCCGCGGGGGCCAACAGCATGATGCGGGAACTCGGCGGGGTGTTCGGGATCGCCGTGGTAGTGGCGGTTTTCGCCGGATTCGGTGGGTACGGGTCGGCGGGGGAATTCGTCGACGGATTCGGTCCGGCGATCGCGGTGGGTGCGGCGTTGTCGTTGCTCGGTGCCGTCGTGGCGCTCGCGCTACCGGGTCGCCGGGCGCGGACGGCCGACGGTGAGGAGGCGGCGATGGTTCCGGTGTGAGCCGCGGCGGTGGATCGCCGTGCTGCGGTCTACCCGCCGGCGACGGCCGGGATGATCATCAGTTCGGTGTTCGTGGTCAGCGGGGTGTCGACGCCGTTCAAGGTGCGGCACTCGTCGCCGTCCACATAGAAATTGACGTAGCGGCGGAGAGTGCCGCGCTCGTCGCGGAGACGCCGTTCCAGCGCGGGGGACCGGTCGCGGAGAGTGTCGAGGACCTCGCGCAGGGTGGGGGCGTCGATGTCGAGTTCGTGCGCGCCGTTCGCGTAGGGGCGCAGGGCGGAGGGGAGCAGGACGCGGGCCATGGGTCAGCCGATGACGGCGGCGCGGACGCACAGGACGTCGGGAAGCTTGTCGGCGACCAGGTGCCAGTGGTCGCCTTCGTCGGGGCTGCAATAGACCTCGCCGTTGCGGGTGCCGAAGTAGATGCCGGTGGGGTCGGCGTCGTCGGCGGTCATCGCGTCGCGCATGACGGCGGCCCAGAACGGCACCGTCGGAAGGCCGTCCGTGCGCGCCGACCAGGTCCGGCCGCCGTCGTCGCTGCGGTAGACGGCGCAGGTGGCGTCGGGTGGGAAGCGGAAGCGGTCCATGTCGGCGACGAGCGGGAAGGTGTAGATGACGCCGGGGCGGCGGGGATGGGCGACGATCGGGAAGCCGAAATTCGACGGCGGCAGGTCGGCGTCGATGGACTGCCAGGTGGTGCCGTCGTCGGTGCTGCGGAACACGCCGCCGTGGTTCTGGAGATAGAGGGTGCTGGGGGTTTCGGCGTCGCGGACGACCTTGTGCACGCACTGGCCCCATTCGGGCAGCTCGCCGGGCATGAAGTCGGCGGTGACGCCCTTGTTGGTCGGTGTCCAGGAGGCGCCGCCGTCGGTGGTCTGGTAGACGCCGCCGGTCGACATGGCCACGGCCAGGCGCTGGGTGTCGGTGGGATGCGGCAGGACGGTGTGCAGCGCCAGCCCGCCGCCGCCCGGCTCCCACTGCGGCCGGTGCGGGTGGTCCCACAGGCCTCTGACCAGCGTGAAAGTCCTTCCGCCGTCGGTGGAACGGAACAGGGCCGACGGTTCGACGCCCGCGTACACCACCTCCGGCTCGGCCTCGGTGGCCGGCGCGATCTGCCAGACGCCCTGGAGCGCGGCGTCGGTGCTGTCGGGGAAGGCCAGTGGGGCGTCGTCGGGTTCGGTCCAGGTCTCGCCGAGATCGTCGCTGGCCACCAGTGTCGGGCCGAAGTGGCTGTTGAGGACACCGGCGAGCAGGCGCGGGGTTGTCCGGCGGGTGTCGATGGCCAGGGCTTTCACATCGGCGACCGGGAACTGGGGCGGGCTCACCGTCCAGCTCGCCCGGCCGTCCGAGCTGCGGGCCAGGAACAATCCCTTGCGCGTTCCGATTCCGAGAAGTACGTCCATCGCCGACCTCCAGGTCGTCAGCACCGACGCGGATGAAAATGAGCGTACTCCGCGGTGACGTAAGGGCCGCATGATCGCGTTTCGTGAGGGATACTGGTCCGATCGTGCGCAACCCGCCGCACGAGCGTGACTTTTTCGCGACCATTTCGTAATCTGGCAGTGACCTTGTTCTCGACAGTAGCTGGTGATTGATAAAGTGCCTGGTCAACATCGCACCCCCGCTCCTCCGACGGGGCGCATGTCGTTGGCTGTGTGCAGCCTCGCAGCAACGGTTCCCGGCATGCTCTGGATGGCGTTCCGGCCGGGCGGGACCGAGGTGCAGCAGGTCGCGGCCGTCGTGCCGCACACCCCGTCCGCCGTCGAGGTCGACGTCCTGCCCGCGCTGACCCACGACGAGCCGACCATCGCGCCTGCTCCGGTCGCGGCCGACGACGAATCGGCGACGCTGTCCGCCTCGAAGCTGAAGTACCTGTGCTCGACGGAGTGGAAGGGCACCCAGCCCCACGTCGCGCAGGTCAGCCACATGGTGCAGAAGATGTTCGGGCTCTCCGACATCGGCGGTGCCAACGGACGTTTCGACGGTGACCACGGCGCCGGCCTCGCGCTCGACATCATGACCTCGAACCCCGCGCAGGGCGACGCGATCGCCGCGTTCGTGCTGGCCAACAAGGCGCGCTTCGGCGTCACCTACGTGATCTGGCAGCAGCAGTTCAACGACGGCGGCGGCTGGTCGTACATGGAGGACCGGGGCAGCCCGACCCAGAACCACTACGACCACGTGCACGTGTCGTTCTCCTCGTACGGCGCCGCCAACCTCACCTGCTGATCTCCGGCACCGAAGTACCGGAGACCAGCCTCGGTCACTTGCCGATCGGCGCGCCGAACAGCCCGGCGAGCGTCTCGCCGACGATCGCCACCCATTCCGGCCAGGTGCGCTGATCGAGGGTCATGGTGCCGACATCGGTGAGCGTGCACCCGGACTCGACCGGCACGCCCGCGAAGCGGTCGCGCATCCACATCATCACGCTGGGGACCGCGATCGGTTCCAGTGAGAGATGTTCGCTGAGATGGTCACGGGTGTAGGTGATCCGGGCGGCGGGGTCCTGGCAGTAGGTGCCGTAGAGGGTGTTGACCGGGCCGACCGGGACCAGCCAGTCCATGTTCGCCTGGTAGAGGAACACGGGCATGGTCGGCGTGGATTTGCCCATGCGGGTGCGGTCGAGGACCTTCTTCGCCTCCGGGGAATCGAGGGGGTCGCCGGGGGTGTTCAGCAGGCCCTTGATGTTCATGAACGGCAGCGACAGCGCCTGGTAGGTGACGCACATGCGGTCCTTCGCGTCGAGCAGCACCTGCGCGAGCGGGGTGCCGGTGCGCCGCAGGAAGGCGGCGAATTCCGGTTCCTCGTGGGCCAGTCCGATGATGCCGGCGAACACGACGCCCGAGGCCGCGTTGTTGTTGGCGAGGTTCACCAGCGCGCCGAGGTCGGCGTCGGTGCCGCCGGAGGCCGCGCCGACGATGTTCAGCTCGGGCGCGTAGGTGGCGGCCAGCTCGGCGGCGTGCATGGTCGGGACCGAGCCGCCCGAGTAGCCCATCATGCCGACCTTGGTCGCGGCGCCGTCGAGGCCGAGCGGGGTGAAGTTCTCCGCGGCGCGGATGCCGTCGAGGGCGATGCGACCGGCGAGCGGGCCGTGGGCGAAGGCGGAGTTGGGGCCCTGGTGGTCGGGAACGACGACGGCCCAGCCCTGCTGGAGCGCGACCTGCACCTCGAGGAAGGAGATCGAGGCCACCGACTGGCCGGTGAGCTGACCCGGAATCGACCACTGCTGCACCGCGTAGGAGGAGGCGCAGTACTGACCGGTCGAGTCCTCGGCCATGTGATAGGAGAGCAGGTTGCGGGTGCCGGGCGCGACCTCGCCGCGCGGCTTCAGCACGGTGGCCACCGACGCGATCGGCTGGTCGTAGCTGTTGTTGGAGCGGTAGGAGACCTGCCAGGCGTCGACATCGACCGGGAGCAGGGAGAAGTTGGCGACGCGGACCTCGCGCGCGGCGATGATCTCGCCCGGCTGCTTGGTGGCGATCACCTCGGCCGGCGGGCGGTAGAACCCGTCGAATTCCGGGATCGCCGGGGCGCTGAGGAACGGCGGGGCCGGCTGCACCGGACCGTCGTAGGGATCGGCGAATGCCGGTGTGCCGCTGAGGATCAGCAGCGTGCCGAGCGCGGCGGCGCCCGCGGTGGCGCAGCGGCGGAGCAGGCCGGTCCGCGTTCTGTCGTCGGATCTTCTTCGCGTACCGGGCACGCGGCACCCCTTCGTTCAGTTTTAGACGCCGTCGTCTAAATTGTGCCGCACGTTACAGCGTGCCGGAGCCGTTCGGCAAGTGGGTCAGGGCAGGGTGAGGGCGACCAGGAAGCGGGTGAGGACTTCGACCAGATCGTCGAATCCGGTGCGCGGCTCGGTGCTGCTCCACTGGTGCACCAGCGCCATCAGCGCGCCGATGAATCCGGTTGCCGCCGTGCGATATCCGCCGACGGGGGTGAAGTCCTTGCCGAGCGCGAGGCGCAATTCGGTGGCGAAGAAGTCGGCCCAGACCTCGCGCTGTTCGATCCGGTGCCGCTCGAACTCGTCGCTCACGCCGACGCACTCGACGAACGAGACCCGCGCGCGATGGACATCGGAGCCGACCGACTCCGCGTAGGCGCGCATGGCGGCCCGCGCCCGGGTGACGAAATCGGCGGCGGCGGTGTCGGCGACCGCCGCGGCGACGGCCTGGCGCGCGTCGACCTGCACCGCGTCGTACACCGCGAGCAGCAGTTCCTCGCGATTGGCGAAGTGCTCGTAGAACTGGGCGCGGGCGAGTCCGGCGGCCTTGCAGATGCTGGTGATGGAGCTGTTGCGGTAGCCGGCGTCACCGAAGACGGCGAGTCCGGCGAGCAGGAATCGGTCGCGCCGCTGGGCTCGCCGGTCGTCGACGCGGCTGCTCGCGCGGGAAGAACTGGGGACCGTCACCGCCGTCAGGATAGTGCGACGTCTCCTGGGTGGGTGATCAGCGTGCGGCTTTCCTGAGAGTCGACCGTTCATTTAGGCATATCTCCACGCGATCGGAGCCGCGCTCCTACGGTGAGAGTGGCTCAGTTCTGTCGAGAGGAATGTGGACATGGGACGGTTGGCGGGCAAGGTCGCGGTGATCAGCGGCGGAGCGCGGGGAATGGGCGCGGCGCACGCGCGCCGGTTCGTCGCCGAGGGCGCGTCGGTGGTACTCGGTGACGTGCTCGACGACGAGGGTGCCCTCGTCGCCAAGGAGCTCGGCGACGCCGCGATCTACCGGCACCTGGATGTGCGCGAGCCCGAGCAGTGGGCCGCGGTCGTCGCGGCGGCGGTCGAGACCTTCGGCGGGCTGCACGTGCTGGTGAACAACGCGGGGATCGTCAACGGGAACCTGCTCGTCGACTTCGCGCTGGAGGAGTGGCAGCGGATCATCGACATCAACCTGACCGGGACGTTCCTCGGCATGCAGGCGGCGGTGCCCGCGATGACCAGCGGCGGATCGATCGTGAACATCTCCTCGGTCGAGGGGATGCGCGGTAGCCCGGGTCTGCACGGGTACACGGCGACGAAGTTCGCGGTGCGCGGGCTCACCAAGTCGGCGGCCCTGGAGCTGGCGGCGCAGGGAATCCGGGTGAATTCGGTGCATCCCGGCCTGATCAGCACGCCGATGACCGAGGGGATTCCGGCGGACTTCCTGCAGATTCCGGTGAAGCGGGCGGCCGAGCCCGACGAGGTGTCGGCGCTGGTCGCGTACCTGGCGTCGGACGAGTCGTCGTATTCCACCGGTGCGGAGTTCGTCGTCGACGGTGGGCTCACGGTCGGGGTGCCGCACAAGAGTTTCTGAGTGGCATCGTGTCGGCGGAACCCGGCGGTTCCGCCGACCGACACCGCGATCAGCTCAGGCGGCGGATGTCGCCGCGGACGCGGTAGAAGCCGCCGCGGGCGGATTCGGTGACGGCGTCGACGACGTAGCGGGTGCCCGCCTGGCGGATGTCGCGGGGGAACTGGACGTTCCAGCCGCGTTCGTAGCCGGGGCTGACGACGTGCACGCGCAGCGAGCCGCCGTGTTCGACGCATTCGACGACGATGCCGGTGCCCGCGTCGGCGGTGACCTCGAGGGTGCTGGAGGCGGTGACCGCCGAGATCTCGGGGGCCTTGACCGAGATCGTGCTGGGCAGCACGCCCTGGTCGGCGTCGCGGACGGCGGATTCGCTCACATCGAGGCAGGCCAGCGCGCCGGATGTGGTGACCAGGTACAGCTTCTCGTCGTGGTACTGCATGGAGTAGGCCGAACCGCAGCCGGTGGCCAGCTTCCACAGGCGGGTGCCGGTGGCGTCGAAGCAGTAGACCGAGGAGTGCGAGTCGCCGGCGAAGACGTAGCGGCCGTCGGGAGAGGCGGCGCAGGAGAAGACGGCGGCGTCGCACTGGTAGGCGCGGGTGGTGACGCCCTGCTTGGTGATCTCCTCGACGCGGTTGGCCGAGGTGCCCGCGTAGACGTCGGAGGTCTCCTGCCAGCCGAACAGGACCGAGCCGTTGGTCGGCGAATGCCACTGGGTGGCACCGGTTTCCAGGTGGTACTTGGTGACACCGGCGCTGTGGCCGTGGTAGACGCCGGTCGGGTCGAGGCGCACCATCCAGCCGGAGGAGCCGGTGCTGCGGGCCGACCACAGGGACTCCTCCTCGTGATCGATGACGGTTAGACCGCCCGCGGCGTCGGAGGCGGCGAGGATGCCGTCGTGGATGTCGAGCCAGTAGACGTCGGTGGCCGAGACGTCGTAGGCGGCGCGCGGGACCTTGCCCGACAGGTCGTAGACGCGGCCGTCGTCGCAGCCCGCGTAGATCCAGAAGTCGTCGGCCACCAGGCATTTCACGCCGTCGGGCAGCTGGTAGCGGTTGGTCACCACGCCGTCGGGGGTGAGGGTGTAGACCTCGCCGTTTTCGTTGCCGACCCAGCAGCGCTGCTCGTCGACGAAGATGCCGAACGCGGCCGCGCCGGAATCGAAGCGCCACAGGACCGGAGCGCTCTTGGCGGTCGAGCGCTGGCTGGTGATCACCCGCCGCGTCACCGCGCGGCGCTGCCGCCCACCCATCACCGCGGGCGCGTAGCCCTTGCGGACCTTCTCGCCGATCTTCTTCTGCGCGGCCGACTTCGCCTTCTCCGCCGTGGCGAACGAACTCGCCTTGGACTGACCCTGCTCGCCGATCCGGCCGAAGCGGATGTTGACCTGGGTGCCGGTGACGATCACCTCGTAGAACTTGTGCGAGGAACCGGTGTCGTCGGACAGTTCCAGGTAGGTGGTTTCGGCGGTCGTCATGGATCCTCGCTGAGCTCGTGCGTCTTTCGAACGAGCGAAAAGTAGCAAGGCACACCGACATCGGCCCGATAGACGAGATCACTGCAGGTCAACGCATGTGAGTGGCGCTATCCACTGAAGCAGGCGGTGAGTTTGGCCACCGAGTCCGGCGACAACGGACGCAGACCCTTCTGGAGGTCGGTGTTCTGTATGCCGAATCGGATTCCTCGTCGATTGTCGGGGAACCGGTCCGGGATCGCGTTGCGGAGTTCTCGTCGCAGCGTGAACGGCACTACGTAGGTGTAGATCTCGGGTTCAGGCCAGGGCGAATTGACTGCCGGTCGGGCCGGGTCCGTCGCTGTGAGCATGGCGAGTAGACCCGAGCCTGGACGCTGGCCGCCGCCACGCCAGACGAAGATGGTGTCGCCGACGCGGACTTGTGCGGCACTCCGGACGGCCGACGGGCTGGAGCGCACCCCGATCAGGCCGGACTGCTTGCAGATGGCCCAGTTGGCAGCATCTTCGTAGCGCAGGCTGAAAACGAACGCGGGCATACGAACAGATGCTAGTGGCCGCGATCATCGCCGGGCGGTGGAACTGCGTGTCACATACCCGCGACGTCGAGGAGTGGTGGGGGATAGACGGTGTGGGGGAGGGCGGTGCGCCAGGGGCGGTGGATGGTGGGGCCGGGGAGGTGGGCTAGTTCGGGGAGCCAGGTGCGGGTGTAGGTGCCGTCGGGGTCGTAGCGGTCGGCTTGGCGGAGGGGGTTGAGGGTGCGGTTGGGGCGGGTGTCGGTGCCGGTGCCCGCGGCCCACTGCCAGTTGAGCTGGTTGTTGGCGAGGTCGGCGTCGACGAGCCAGTGCAGGAAGTGGGCGGCGCCGATGCGCCAGTCCAGGCGCAGGGATTTGGCGAAGAAGGAGGCGGTGATCAGGCGGGCGCGGCCGGGGAGCCAGCCGTCGGTGACGAGCTGGCGCATGGCGGCGTCGATGATCGGGTAGCCGGTGCGGCCTTGTTTCCAGGCGGTGACGGCGTCGGGGTCGGTGCGCACGGCGAACGGGCCGGGGCGGTAGCTGGTCCAGGCGGTGTCGGGGCGGGCCGCGAGGAGCTGGTGGTGGAAGTCGCGCCAGGCGAGCTGGCGGGCGAAGGCGTGGCCGCCCGGGTCGGACAGATCGGTGCGGTGCACGATCTCGACGGGGGACAGGCAGCCGAAGTGCAGGTGCGGGGAGAGGTGGGAGGTGGCGTCGGCGGCGAGGTCGTCGTTGCGGTCGGCGTAGTCCTCGATCGGGCCGGCGAGCCACTTCCGCAGCAGGACCCGGCCGCTGATCTCGCCGCCGCGCGGGCAGTTCGGGGACGGGTCGCCAGTCGACAGGTCTCCGGGTGTCGGCAGGGGATCACTCGCCACGTCGGGCACCGACAGGTTGCGCGGAGTGCCGAGCGGGTGACGCTGGTGGGAGTCGACCCAGCGGCGGAAATACGGTGTGAACACGGCGTAGTGGTCGCGGCCGGTGGCGGGGGTGAGGACGGCGGGGTCGGCGGCGGTGACGACCGCGCTGTGGGTGCGCACCACGCAGTCCGTTCCGGCGAGGCGCTCGCGCAGGGCCTGTTCGCGGCGGGTGGCGAAGGCGCTGACGTCCTCGGCGAGATGCACCGCGCCCGCGCCGGTCTCGGCGACTAGCCGGGCGAGTTCTTCGGTCACCTCGCCGCGGCGCACCACGAGCCTGCCGCCGATGCCACGCAGGCGCTCGTCGAGTTCGGCCAGGGCGGTGGCGAGGAAGACGGCGCGATTGGGCGGACAGCGGTCCGGGACGATGCGGTCGTCGACGACGAAGACCGGGACCACGGCGTCGCTCTCGCGGTGCGCGGCGGTGAGGACCGGGTTGTCGGCGGTGCGCAGGTCGCGGGTGAACAGCGCGATCGAGACGCTCATCGGGCGCACAGCGGGGTGATGTCGGAGCGGCCGCCGGTGGTCGGGGTGGTCAGGTAGACGCAGGTGTTCTGGCCCGCGGCCACGATCGCGGCGTCGATGTCGTTCCAGGTGGCGGCGTCGACGGCGGGGGTGCGCGACAGCACGAAGCCGGACAGGCGGCTGGGATCGGTGACGACCGCCCAGGAGTAGTCCGGGCCGAGCGCGGTGACGATGTAGTTGGGGGCGCCGGTGCGCTGATCCTGGCCGGGCACGCCCGGGAAGGAGACGTGCAGCTGGGCGCTGGTGACGGGATCGGTCACCGTCGCGGTGCCCCGGATCTCGGCGGTGCCGCCCGACCAGGTGCGGCAGCGGTTGTAGACGCCGACGTCGCCGGCGTCGTCGAGGGTGTAGGTGGCGGTGGTGTCGCCGGCGCAGTCGAGGCTGAACGGGGCCGGGATCGCGGCCAATTGATGCCAGACGCCCAGGTACCGCTCGACATCGAGCGACGGCACCGGCGCCGGGGGCGCGGCGGAAGCGGCGGCCGGGACCAGCGCCACGGCCGCGCAGGCGAGTAGCGGAACGGAGGAACGGGCGATGCGCACGAGAACTCCTCGGATCGTTGGTACTGACAGACTACCAATGAACGATGCATAATCGATGCATCCGGCGAGAGGAGTTCCCGATGACACGGGAGTGGCCGTTCCGTCTGCTCGGTGTGGTGACTGCCGCCTACGGCGTGAGTGTGGCCGCACGCCCCGAGGTGCTGTTGCGGCCGTGTGGATGGGAGTCGGATCGGGCGGGCAGTCGGGCGCTGGCCCGGATGGTCGGGTGCCGGGACGCGATCTCCGGCGCGGCCATGGTGCTGGCGCCGGACGCCCGCGTCGCGCGCGCCGCCGCGGGGGCGCGCATCGCGGCCGACCTCGCCGACGCGCTGGTCCTCGGCGCCGCGGTCGAACCGCGCCTGCGCCGGACCGCGATCGCGGTGCCGCTGGTCTGGGGCCTGATCGGGGCGGTGAGCACGGCGCTGGCCTGGCCGCCGCGACCCGCCGCCACACGGCCGTGACACGCGGGCGCGGTGGCATCGGTCAGAATGGGACGATGCCCGCCGGTTCCGCCCCTGTCTCCGACGCGGCCGGGTACACAGTGCGCGCGGTCGCGGATCGTCTCGGCATCCCGACGGCCACCCTGCGCAGCTGGAATCGCCGCTACGCCATCGGGCCCGCGCAAGACCGTCCCGGCCGCCATCGCCTCTACACCGAAGCCGATATCGCCCTGCTCGAGCGCATGGTGACGCTGATCCGCGACGGCGCGAGCCCGGCGGGCGCCGCGGCGGCCGCGCGGGGACCCGCGGTGCTGGCGGGCAACCGCGGCGAGCTGATCGACGCCGCGTTCGCCCTGGACTCCTCGACCTCGGTCGACCTGGTCGAGGCGCACGTGCGCGCCTTCGGCGTGATCCGCACCTGGGACGAGCTGTGCCGCCCCGCCTTCGCCGACATCGTGGCGCGTCAGGGCGTGGGGGAGAACTGCATCGATGTCGAGCATCTGCTGTCGTGGTCGATCGCGGCGGTGATGCAGCGGGTGCAGACCGCGCCGGTGGTCGCCGACCGGACCGTCGTCCTCGCCTGCACCGGCGGGGAGACCCATTCGCTGCCGCTGGAAGTGCTGCGCGCGGCACTGGCCGAGCAGGGCGTCGGCGCCCGGATGCTGGGCGCCGATGTGCCGACGATCGCGCTGGTCGGCGCGCTGGCCCGGCCCGCGGGGCCCACCTCGCTGCTGCTGTGGTCGCAGCGGGAATCGACCGCGCTGACCTCGGCCGTGCTGGCCGGTCTCGACGCGGGCGCGCGGGTCTTCGTCGGTGGCCCCGGCTGGGACGCGGCGTTGCTGCCGCCCTCGGTCGCGCGCATCGCCTCGCTCGCGGGCGCGGTCGAGGTGTTGCGCTGACGGCTGGCCGCCGCGCACCAAACGATGCATAATTGATTCAAATCGGGTGGATCGGCCGCCCGTAGTCCGGGGACGACCGGAGGAATCGCATGCACGCATCGAATGGGCCACGCCGGGTAGCGGTGATCGGTAGCGGAGTCGCGGGGCTCACGGCCGCCTGGGTGCTCGCGCGCTCGGCCGAGGTCACGCTCTACGAGGCGCAGGGCAGGCTCGGCGGGCACGCCGACACGCACCGCGTGGTCGCGGGCAACGGCGAAACCCTCGGCGTGGACACCGGATTCATCGTGCACAACGACCGCACCTACCCGACCCTGCGGCGGCTGTTCGGCGAACTCGGCATCGCCACCGGGGAGTCCGACATGAGCATGTCGGTGCGCTGCGACGGCTGCGGACTCGAATACGCCGGCGCGCGTGGGCTGCCGGGACTGTTCCCGCGCCCCGGGCACCTGGCGCGTGGCCGGTATCTGCGGCTGCTCGCCGAGGTGCCGCGATTCCACCGCCTGGCCCGTGCCGAACTCGCCACGAGCGCGGCGACCGAACGCACGGTGGCCGAATTCCTGGCCGACGCCGGGTTCTCCGCCTACTTCCGCACCCACTTCCTGGCACCGCTCATCTCGGCGGTCTGGTCCTGCGATCCGCGCACCGCGCTGCGCTACCCGGCCCGCTACCTGTTCACCTTCCTCGAGCACCACGGCATGCTGACGGTGTTCGGCTCACCCACCTGGCGCACGGTCACCGGCGGATCGGCGACCTATGTCGCGGCGGTCGCCAGCCGCCTGCACCGGGTCCGGGTCGTCACCCCGGTCCGGGCGCTGCATCGGCATCCGGACGGGGTCACCGTCCGCACCGCCGACGACGGTGTCGACGACTTCGACGCCGCGGTGGTCGCGACCCACCCGCACGAGGCGCTGGCCCTGCTGGCCGAACCGACCGCCGCCGAACGCGTCATCCTCGCGGCGATGCCCTACTCGGTGAATCACACTGTCCTGCACACCGATTCCCGGCTGCTGCCGCGCGCTCCCGGCGCACGCGCGTCCTGGAACTACCGCCTGCCCGCCTGCGGCGCCGAACCCGACCGCGTCCTGGTCACCTACGACCTCACCAGGCTCCAGCGCCTCGACGACACCGGCGACCGGCGCTTCCTGGTGACCCTGGGCGACGGCGACCGCATCGATCCCGGCGCGGTGCTCGAGACCATGACCTACGAACACCCGCTCTACACCCCGGAATCGGTGGCCGTCCGCGCTCGGACAGGCGAACTCGGCTGCGCCCGAACGGCCTTCGCGGGCGCCTACCACGGGTGGGGGTTCCACGAGGACGGCGCGCTGTCGGGCCTGCGCGCCGCCGAGCGACTCGGCGGACGCTGGACGGGACCGGTGCCCGACCTGGTGGCGGCCACGTGACCGCGCGCCTGATCCGCACCGACATCCGGCACACCCGGCTGGCGCCGGTCCGGCACGCCTTCCGCTATCGCGGGCACAGCTGGCTGGTCGATCTGGACCGGGTGCCCCGGTGGCCGTGGTGGCTGCGGCCGTTCGCGGGTTTCGACGCGGGCGACCACCTGGGCGAACGCGGTGGCTCGCTGCGCGCTGCCGTCGACGGGTACCTAGCCGCCGAAGGCATCGACCTGCGGGGTGGGCGGGTGCTCATGCTGGCCGGCGCGCGCTCCTTCGGGTACGTCTTCGATCCGCTGACGCTGTACTGGTGCCGCGACCAGTCCGGCGCGCCGGTGTGCGTGATCGCCGAGGTGCGCAACACCTACGGCGGCGCGCACCGCTACCTGCTGCGGCCCGACGACGACGGTCGGGCCCGGGTCGGCAAGGAGTTCTACGTCTCGCCGTTCAACCCGGTGGCGGGGGAGTACCGGCTGCGCGTACCCGAGCCGGATGCGGCGCTGCGGGTGTCGATCACGCTGGTGACCGACCGGCCGATCTTCGTCGCCACCGTCGCGGGCCGCTGCGTGCCCGCCACCACCGGCGCGATCCTGCGCGCCGTGCTGACCGATCCGATCCCGCCGCTGCTCGTGGCCGCGCGTATCCGCTGGCAGGGCGTGCGGCTCTGGGCGCGGGGACTGCCGGTCGTGCCGCGTCCGGCGGCCGTGCCCGAGGAGGCGCTCCGATGACGACCGTGGACACCACCGCGAATCCCGCTGTGCCGGAGCATGATCGGTGGGATCTGGCCGTGCCGCGCGGGCTGCGGGCGGGCGTGTCGGCGAGGGCGGTCGACCCGCTGGTGCGCCGCCTGACCCGGCGGCTGCCGCTGGCGGTGCGCTATCCCGACGGCACCGTCGTCGGCGCGCCCACCGGGGTGCCGTGCCTGGTGCTGCACCGGCCCGGCGACTTCGCCGCCCGGGTCGGCGCGGCCGGGCTCATCGGTTTCGGTGAGTCGTACATGGCAGGCGACTGGGACGCGCCCGATCTCGTCGGCGTCCTGACCGTGCTCGCCGCCCACGTCGACGAGCTGGTGCCGCGGTCGCTGGCCCGGTTGCGCCGCCTCTACGTCGCCGGACATCCGGCCGCCGAACGCAATTCCGAGGACAACACGCGCGGCAACATCGCCCGGCACTACGACCTGTCCAACGACTTCTTCGGGCTGTTCCTCGACGAGACCATGACCTATTCGGCCGCGTTGTTCACCGATCCCGCCGCCGATCTCGCCACCGCCCAGCACGCGAAGATCGACCGACTGCTCGACAGCGCGCACGTGCGCTCCGGCACCCGGCTGCTCGAAATCGGGACCGGCTGGGGCGAACTCGCGATCCGGGCGGCGGCGCGGGGCGCGCACGTGCACACCGTGACGCTGTCGACCGAACAGCGGACGGCGGCGCTGGACCGGGTGGCGGCGGCCGGACTGACGGAGCGGGTGCGGGTGGACCTGCTCGACTACCGCGGGGTGCGCGGCAGCTACGACGCCGTCGTCTCGGTGGAGATGATCGAGGCGGTCGGCTACGAATACCTCGACACCTATTTCGCGACCATCGGCCGGGTGCTCGCGCCGGGCGGCCGGGCCGCGATCCAGGCCATCACCATGCCGCACGAGCGCATGCTCGCCACCCGGCACACCTACACCTGGATCCAGAAGTACATCTTCCCCGGTGGATTCCTGCCGTCGGTGCGGGCGATCGAGGACTCCGTCGCGCGGGCGACGGATCTGGGTGTGCACGAGGAGTTCTCGATGGGCGCGCAGTACGCACGGACCCTGCGGATGTGGCGGGAACGGTTCGAGAACGCGCGGACGGAGGTCGGCGCGCTCGGGTTCGACGAGACGTTCGTGCGGATGTGGCGGTTGTATCTGGCGTACTCGGAGGCGGGCTTCCGGTCGGGGTATCTCGACGTCGGGCAGTTCGTCCTCGCGCGGGGGTGAGTCAGCGACCGAGCAGATGACGCAGCGTCTGTTCGAGGTCTGGGCCCCGGAAGACGTGGCCCGCCTGGGCCAGTCGGGCCGGGGACACCCGCTGACTCGCCGCGGCCAGCTCCCGCGCGCCCTGCTCGCCCAACAGCAGCGCCGGGCCGAACGACGGGACCGGGAGCAGCACGGGCCGGTGCAGAACCCGGGCCAGCACCTCCGTGTAGTCGCTGTTGCGGACCGGATCGGGGGCGACCGCGTTGACCGGGCCGACGAGCGAATCGTCCCAGAGCGCACGGTGATAGATGTCGAGGAGATCGTCGAGACCGATCCAGGACAGCCACTGGGTGCCGTCGCCGATCCGGCCGCCCAGACCTGCCGTGAACAGCGGCCGCAGCAGCCGCAGTGTTCCGCCGGTGGGTGACTGGACGATGCCGGTGCGGACCTGCACCACGCGGCCACCGGCGGCCGTGGTCGCCGCCTCCCAGCCGGTGACCACCTCGGCGAGGAAACCGTCACCGGGATCGCCGGTCTCGGTGAGGATCTCGTCGCCCCGATCGTAGCCGTAATAGCCGATGGCGGAAGCGGAGACGAAGGTGCCGACGCCGCAGCGGGCGGCGGTCTCGGCCAGCGCCTGGGTCGGGCCGATCCGGCTGTCGGCGATGGCGCGGCGGTGCGCCTCGGTGAACCGGCCCGCGATCGGCGCGCCCGCCAGATGCACCACCGCGTCGACGCCGTCGAGCAGGTCCGGCGCGGGATCGGCCGGGTCCCACCGGCGTTCGGCTGGACCGGACGGCGCGTGGCGCACGAGCCGGACGACCTGGTGACCGCCGGTCGACAGGAACGCGCACAGCGCCGTGCCGACCATGCCGGTCGCGCCGCTGACCGCGATGGTGCGCGCGGTGAAACCCGCCTCGGCGGCGCGCCGGTGGGCGGCGAGGTCGTCGGCGAGCTGGCGGTAGCGGTAGTCGAACATCGGGCGCAGCAGGCGGACGGGGAGTGGGGTGTCGACGTGGTCGGCCACGCGGGTGTGGGTGTCGTCGACGGCGGTGAAGTCGTGGGTGTGCCGCCACGGCAGCAGGCGGCCGATCGGCGCGGAGGCCAGGCCCTCGACCGCGGTCGTGTCGGCGAAACGGTGGGGCGGGTCGTAGGCGGCCGGATCGTGGCGCGCGACCCAGCGCAGGCCGCCCGGCAGACCGAGCACGGCGGCGCCACGGGCCAGGTCGTCGGACTCGCTGAGCAGCCGGACCGGCTGCCAGGGCGGCGCCAGGCGGGTGAACGCGCCGGGCCGGGCGAACCAGGCGAAGACCTCGTCGCGGGGTGCGGAGACAACCATCGAACAGTCGATGCCCATCACTCGACTCTAGCCCCGATCGGTCATCGTTGAAACGTTTGTGCATCGTTTCACGCGGTATTCTGGAGAAGTGATCGCGATTGGTGGGAAAAACGATGCGAGCTTCGAGCCGTCGTTCGTCGACGCGCTGCTGGACCGGGCCGTCCTGCCGGGCTACAGCAGAGTCGGGATCGCGCTGCGACGGCGCGGCTGGCCGACCGCCGACCCGGCGCCCGACGCCCTGCGCGGGCGGCGCGCCGTGATCACCGGGGCCAACAGCGGCATCGGGCTGGCCATGGCGGACGGGCTGGCGGCATTGGGCGCCTCGGTCGTGCTGGCCGTCCGGAGCACGCCGCGCGGCGAGGACGCGGCGGCCGGACTGCGGCGACGGCACCCCGGCGGCACGGTGACGGTGGTGGAATGCGATGTCGCCGAACCCGATTCGGTGCGGCGCTGCGCCGCCGCACTCGGCGAGACCCCGATCGATGTCCTGGTACACAACGCGGGTGTGCTCCCGGCGCGCCGCCAGGAGAACAGCACCGGACACGAACTCACCCTCGCCACCCACGTGCTCGGGCCGCTGCTGCTGACCGAGCTGGTCCGGCCCCTGCTGGCGGCCGCGCACGGGGCTCGGGTGGTGCTGATGTCCTCCGGCGGGATGTACGCCCAGCCGCTGATGACCGACGACCCCGACTACCGGCGCGGCGAATACCGGGGCGCGCGGGCCTACGCGCGCACCAAACGGATGCAGGTCGCGCTCACACCCCTGCTGGCCGCCGAGCTCGCCGACGAGCGGACGTGGGTGCACGCCGTGCACCCCGGCTGGGTCGACACCCCCGGCATCGCCGACGCGCTGCCCCGATTCCGCCGCGTCACCCGGCCGCTGCTGCGCACCCCGGCCGAGGGCGCCGACACCGCGATCTGGCTCGCGGCCACCGCGCGGCCGGTGCCCTCGGGCCGGTTCTGGCACGACCGCCGGGTCCGCCCGCTGCACCTGCGGCGCGGCACCCGCTACCCCGAGGCCGAGGCCGTCGCGCTGTGGCGGGACTGCCGGGCCATGATCGGCGTGCCGGAGTCCACCTGACCGACACGGCGAAGGGCGGCGGTTCCACGGAACCGCCGCCCTTCACTCAAGGTCGATCAGCCGAAATGGCAGACGTAGTGCAGGGTCTCGACGACCTCGATGTCGAAGGCGCTGTTGCCGGGAACCGAGAACGACTCGCCGCCACGGAAGACCTTGGGCTCGGTCTCGCCGGGCAGGGTCACCTTCGCCTCACCCTCGATGAGCTCCATGATCTCCGGGGCGCCGGTGGTGAAGGTCAGGGTGGCGGGCAGGATCACGCCGACGGACTTCGAGGTGCCGTCGGGCAGCTCGATGTTGTGGCTGACGCACTTGCCGTCGAAATAGACATTGGCCTTCTTGACGACGGAGACGTTCTCGAACTTCGACATGGGTCCTTCCGGGGGTGAGGGGACCCTTAGTCTACTGGCGGGGCAGGGCTCACCGAGCCCTGCCCCGACGAGGTCAGCTGCCGTAGCGGGCCAGCACCGAGCTGGCTTCCTGGGAGGCGGTGCCTTCCTGGGCCAGATGGGCCATCGCCTCGGGGATCTCGCGGCCGTGATGGGCCATGGCCTGCGCGTAGAGGCGGCCCGCGCGGTAGGAGGACCGGACCAGCGGGCCCGCCATCACGCCGGCGAAACCGAGTTCCTCGGCGACCTGGGAGTGCTCGACGAACTCCTCCGGCTTCACCCAGCGGTCGACCGGGTGGTGCCGCGGCGACGGGCGCAGGTACTGGGTGATGGTCAGGATGTCGCAGCCCGCCTCGTGCAGGTCACGCATCGCGGCGGTGACCTCCTCCGGGGTCTCGCCCATGCCCAGGATGAGGTTGGACTTGGTGACCAGACCGGCCTCGCGGGCCGCGGTGATCACCGCCAGCGAGCGCTCGTAGCGGAAGGCGGGGCGGATGCGCTTGAAGATGCGCGGCACCGTCTCCAGGTTGTGCGCCAGCACCTCGGGGCGGGTCGAGAAGACCTCGGCGAGCTGATCGGGGTCGGCGTTGAAGTCGGGGATGAGCAGCTCGACGCCGGTGCCCGGGTTGATCGCCTTGATGGCGCGCACGGTCTCGGCGTAGAGCCAGGCGCCACCGTCGTCGAGGTCGTCGCGGGCGACGCCGGTGATGGTCGAGTAGCGCAGGCCCATGGCCTGCACGCTCTCGGCGACGCGGCGGGGCTCGTCGCGGTCCAGGGCAGCGGGCTTGCCGGTGTCGATCTGGCAGAAGTCGCAGCGGCGGGTGCACTGCTCACCGCCGATGAGGAAGGTGGCCTCGCGGTCCTCCCAGCATTCGAAGATGTTGGGGCAGCCCGCTTCCTCACAGACCGTGTGCAGACCCTCGCGCTTCACCAGGCCCTTGAGCTCGGTGTACTCCGGGCCCATGGTGGCGCGGGTGCGAATCCACTTGGGTTTGCGCTCGATCGGGGTCTCCGCGTTGCGCGCTTCGATGCGCAGCAGTTTGCGTCCGGCGGGGGCAGAGGCGTCGACGGAGGTCACCGGACCGACTCTACGCTCGGGGCGACGACATTCGCGGCGCCGGTGGTGCGATCAATATCATGCGGCTGAACGGGAATTTCGCCGTTCAACGTGGCAATGATCGCGGCCGCGACGAGCGGCTTGATCTCGGTGACGGTGACCTCGCGGCCCAGCTCGCGGGTCAGCGAGGTGACCCCGGCGTCCTTGATGCCGCACGGCACGATCGCCTGGAAGCCGTCGAGGGCGGAGTTGCAGTTCAGCGAGATGCCGTGCAGGGCGACGCCGCGCTGCACGCGCACGCCGATCGAGGCGATCTTGCGCTCGGCGAGCCACTCGGTGGCGGGCAGCCACACGCCCGAACGGCCCTCGACCCGGCCGCACTCGATCCCGAGGCCGGAGACCACCTGGATCAGCGCCTCCTCCAGCCTGCGCACGTACTGCACGACGTCGACGGGCTCGGCCAGGCGGATGATCGGGTAGCCGACCAGCTGGCCCGGGCCGTGCCAGGTGAGCTTGCCGCCGCGGTCGACGTGTACCACCGGGCTGCCGTCGATCGGCAGGTCCTCGGTCTCGGTGCGGCGGCCCGCGGTGTAGACCGACGGATGCTCGAGCAGGAGCACCCGATCGGCGCCTTCGCCTGCGGCGCGCTCGTCGGCGATCTGCCGTTGCAGCTCCCAGGCGGCGGTGTATTCGATGAGTCCGAGATCCTCGACCACGATCGGGGTCGAATCGAATCGAGCGGACGCGGTGGGGCGCGTGTCGTTCACGGCCCTGACGTTACGCCCACGGGCCACCGGGAGTGAAGACCGGTCGGGACGGACGGACTGCCGGTCAGACGTCCAGCGCGAAAGTGCGCTGCATCAGCGTCAGATCCATCCAGCGGCCGAACTTGTGGCCGACTTCCGGCAGCTCGCCGACGGTGCGGAAACCGAAGCGCTCGTGCAGGGCGATGGACCCGGTGTTGCTCGATTCGATCGCGGCGATCATGGCGTGCACGCGGCCGGAATCGGTGGCGCGGGTGACGAGTTCGGTGAGCAGCGCGCTGGCGACGCCGCGGCGCTGGAAGCGCTCGTCGACGTAGACGGAGTTCTCGACCGAGAAGCGGTAGCCGGTCTTGGGCCGCCACTGGCCGTAGGAGGCGTACCCGGCGACCTCGCCGTCGATCTCGGCGACCAGGATCGGCATGCCCGCGGCGGTGCGATCGGCGAACCAGGTGAGCCGGTCGTCGAGGTCGACCTCGTCGGTGTCCCAGATCGCGGTCGAGGACGCGATATTGGTGTTGTGGATCGTGAGGACGGCGGGGAGGTCGGCCTTGTCGGCGTCGCGGATGAACATCACTGACCTCCGGGGCGACCGACGGCGGCGGCGAGCGCGGCGCCGATCGTGGGGTGCTGGAAGGTGTAGCCCGCCTGCTCCAGCGCGGCGGGAATCGCGCGCGGGCCGCGCAGGATGGCCTCGTCGGCGAGTTCGCCGACCAGGGCGCGCAGGGCGACTCCGGGGACGATGAGCGGGGTGGGCCGGTGCAGGGCCCGGCCGAGCGCGCGGCTGAACTCCGCGTTGGTGACCGGGGCCGGGCCCGCGGCATTGATCGGACCGGACACTTCGGGGTGGGTGAGCGCGAAGCCGATCGCGCCGACCTCGTCGTCGAGGGAGACCCACGGGGTGTACTGGCGGCCGCTGCCGAGGCGACCGCCCAGGCCCAGCCAGTACAGCGGTTGCAGCATGCTGAGCATGCCGCCGTTGCGGGCCAGGACCACGGCGCTGCGGACCAGGACGGTGCGCACGCCCGCCGAGCTGGCCGGCTCGGTCGCGGCTTCCCAGTCGCGGCACAGGGTCGCGAGGAAACCGGTTCCGGCGGGGGAGGTCTCGTCGACCACCGCGTCGCCGGTGTCGCCGCCGTAGTAGTGCGCGCCGCTGGCGTTGACCAGCGTCGGCACTCCGGCGGCGGCGACCGCCGTGGCCAGGACGTCGGTGGGGGTGATCCGGCTGTCGCGCAGCGACTGCTTGTAACCGCCGTTCCAGCGGCGCGCGCCGATGCTCGCGCCGCACAGGTTCACCACCGCGTCGGCCCCGCGCAACGCCCGCTCGTCGAGCTGGGCGCGCGCGGGTTCCCACGCGAATTCGTCCGGTGCCGCGGGAGCGCGGCGCACCAATCGCGACACCTCGTGCCCGTCGCGGCGCAGAGCCGCGACGAGCGCCGTCCCGATCAGCCCGGACGAACCGGCGATCACCACCTTCATCTTCGGCCGAATTCCTCGACTACAGACCCAGATCGGCCTCGAACGCCGCCTCTTCCAACCGGTGCCGGATGGTGGTGAGGAAGCGGCCCGCGTCGGCGCCGTCGATGAGCCGGTGATCGTAGGTCAGCGGCAGGTACACCATCGAGCGCACGCCGATCGACTCGCTGCCGGTCTCGTCGGTCACCACCACCGGGCGCTTGACGATCGCGCCGGTGCCGAGCATGGCCGCCTGCGGCGGGACCAGGATCGGGGTGTCGAACAGCGCGCCCTCGGAACCGATGTTGGTGATGGTGAAGGTGCCGCCGGACAGCTCGTCCGGCTTCAGGCCACCGGTGCGGGCGCGGTTGGCGATGTCGGCGATCGCGCGGGCCAGCCCGGCCAGCGACAGGTCGCTGGCGTTGTGGATGACCGGCGAGAGCAGACCCTGCTCGGTGTCGACCGCGATACCCAGGTGCACCGACGCGTGGTAGGTGATCTCCTTGGTGTCCTCGTTGTAGGAGGCGTTCACGTTCGGGTGCACACCGAGGGCCTCGACCACGGCCTTGGCGAAGAACGGCAGGTACGTCAGGTTGACGCCCTCGCGCGCCTTGAACGAGGCCTTGGCGAGCTGACGCAGATGCGCGATCTTGGTGACGTCGGCCTCGTGGACCTGGGTCAGCTGCGCGGTGGTCTGCAGCGATTCGCGCGTCTTGGTGGCGGTGATCTGCCGGATCCGGCTCGCCTTCTGCGTGGTGCCGACCAGACCGGCCAGCTTCGGCGCGGCGGCCTGCTTTGCCGGGGCGGCGGGCGCGGCGGCGACGGCCGGAGCCGCGGCGGGCGCCGGCGCCTTCTTGGCCTCGGCCGCGGCGAGCACATCCTGCTTGCGGATGCGGCCGCCGACACCGGAACCGGTGAGCGACGCCAGGTCGACGTTGTTCTCCTCGGCCAGCTTGCGCACCAGCGGGGTCACGTACGGCGAGCTGCCGTTGGCGGCGACCGCCGGGGCAGGAGCCGACGCGGCCGGAGCCGGGGCGGGCGCGGGGGCCGGGGCAGGCGCCGGAGCGGGGGCAGGTGCCGGAGCCGGGGCGGGAGCCGCCGCGGCGGGCGCGGGAGCGGGGGCCGGAGCAGGCGCGGGAGCCGGTGCCGGGGCGGGCGCCGGAGCGGCCGCGGGCGCGCCGCTACCGATCACACCCAGCTGACCACCGACGGCGATGATGTCGTCTTCCTGCGCCGAGATCTCCAGCAGCGTGCCGGCGACCGGGGACGGGATCTCGGTGTCGACCTTGTCGGTGGACACCTCGAGCAGCGGCTCGTCGACGGCGACGGTGTCACCGACGGCCTTGAGCCAGCGGGTCACGGTGCCCTCGGTGACCGACTCGCCCAGCTCGGGCATCTTCACGGGCGTACCGGAAGCGGCGGCGGGGGCGGCGGCGGGCGCGGGAGCCGGGGCCGGGGCGGGAGCCGCGGCGGCGGGGGCAGGCGCGGGGGCCGGAGCGGGGGCGGGTTCGGCAGGCGCGGCAGCAGGCGCGGGCGCGGCGGCAGCGGCTTCGCCCGCCTCGCTGATCACACCGAGCTCACCGCCGACCTCGACGATGTCGTCTTCCTGGGCGACGATCTTCGACAGCACACCGGCGGTGGGCGACGGGATCTCGGTGTCGACTTTGTCGGTGGAGACTTCGAGCAGCGGTTCGTCGACCTCGACCGTGTCTCCTTCCTGCTTCAGCCACCTGGTCACCGTTCCCTCGGTGACGCTCTCACCAAGAGCCGGCATCTGGACGGAGAAGGCCATGTCCTCTGTCTCCTCTGACTGTTAGACGGGTAATACAACAGTGCTTCGACCCCGGCAGACACCCGTCGCGGGTCGCGGCGTACGTCCACCCCACCGCGAGAGCGAGGCGTCCGGGAATCGTCGGTTTCTTGTTCCGGCAACCATCCTTGCACTCGCCCGCCGACGACGTAGCGCAGGGCGGCATTCCGGGCAGAGCTGGCACCATGGAATGTACGGCGGTGAGCAGATTTCCGTCGGAGCGCAGGAGGTTGTTACCGGTGGGTTTGCTGGATCGTTTCCGCGGTGCGCGCGGCCGGAGCAGGACAGTCGCTCGTGACAGCGCGTCGGAGATCGCCGCGCTCGCCGACTGGGCGCGGGCCCGCCGCGGCGTCGAGGCGTTCATCGAACCGAAAACCGCTGTGACCGATGTCACAGCGGTGCTGGTGGCCGCGGACGGCGAATGGACCCGCCGCATCGTCGGCGAACGCGGCGCGCGGCGACTGGCGGGCGCGCTGAAGATCCCGGTCTACGACGTCAATCGCACCGGCTATCCACAGCGCATGCGCGACTACGATGCCCGCCGCCGCATCGAGCAGCGGCGGGCCCGCGAGCAGGAGCAGTGACTACTCCGCGCCGATCTCCTCGATCACCGTGATCAGGGTGCGCACCGGGACACCGGTGCCGCCCTTGCCGATGTAGCCGAACGGCCCGCCGGTGTTGTACGCCGGACCCGCGACATCCAGGTGCGCCCACTGCACGCCCTCGGGCACGAACTCCTTGAGGAACAGTGCGGCCGAGAGCATTCCGCCCCACCGGTGCGGGGCGACATTGGCCAGGTCGGCGACCTTGGAGTTGAGATCGGCGCGCAGCTCGGCGGGCAGCGGCATCGCCCAGCCGTGCTCGCCGACCGACCGCGACGCGGCGGCGACGCGATCGCGGAACTCCTCGGTGCCCATCACGCCGGGCGTGCGGGTGCCGAGCGCGACCATCTGGGCGCCGGTCAGGGTGGCGACGTCGATCAGGTAGTCGGGCTCGTCCTCGGCGGCGCGCACGATCGCGTCGGCCAGGATGAGCCTGCCCTCGGCATCGGTGTTGAGCACCTCGACGGTGGTGCCGCCGTACTGGGTGAGCACATCGCCGGGGCGCTGCGCGGTAGCCGAGGGCATGTTCTCGGCCATCGGGACGGTCGCGGTGACGGTGACCGGCAGCCCGAGCCGGGCGGCCAGCAGGGTGGTCGCGATGACCGCCGCGGCGCCGGCCATGTCGGAGGTCATGTTCTCCATGTTGGCGGCGGGCTTGATCGAGATGCCGCCGGTGTCGAAGGTGATGCCCTTGCCGACCAGCGCGATCTTCTTGGGGCCGCCCGCGTAGGTGATGCGCACCAGGCGCGGCGGCCGCGCGGAGCCCTGGCCGACGCCGACGATGCCGCCGTAGCCGCCCGCGGCGAGCGCGTCCTCGTCGAGCACCTCGACCTCGAGCCCGGCCGCCTCGGCGAGCACGCGGGCCCGCTCGGCGAACTCGGCCGGGTACAGCGCGCTCGGCGGGGTGTTGACGAAATCGCGCGCGGTCGCGACGGCCTCGGCGACGAGCTGGGCGCGCAGCAGTTCCAGGACGCCGAATTCGGCCTCGGGAACCAGCAGTTCGACGCGCAGCACCGGCTGCTCGTCCGGCTTCGGCGCGCTCTTGGCCGACTTGAAGGTGGTGAAGGTGTAGGCGCCGAGGTAGAAGCCCTCCGCCGCGGCGGCCAGGTCGACGCCCGAGAGGGTGGTCGCGACGAGTTCGGTGCCGCTGAGCGCGCGCCCGGCCACCCCGGCGCTGCGGCGCACCTGCTCGGCGTCGACCTTGTCGGCCGCGCCGAGGCCGACCGCGAGCACGCTGGTCACCTCGGCCAGTGCCGCGGGGGCGGGCACCCGGGTGAGTTCCTCGGGCTTGCCCTTCGCACCGACCGCGCCCAGGGCATCGAGCAGCTCCGCGCGAACCTCGGCGGTGAGCACGTCGCCGAACAGGTCGGCGGGGACGATGGCCGGTCCGTTCTCCGAGGACGTCAGGCCGATCACCAGTACATCGGTGTCCGGGCTGATGGTTTCGATGCGTGCCAATTCCGGTCCGAGTGAACGATCTGCAACAGCGGTCATCGCCCCAGATTATGCGGTCGGTGCCGAGTGCCGCACCGCGACGCCGTCGAGCAGCAGTCCGACACCGGCGGTGAGCAGTTCGTCGAAGGAGAGGTCGGGCCCGTGCGGCTCGGCGGCGAACATCCGGTGCAGCACCGGGCGGACGCGCGGGTCGAGGAGTTCGGCGAGTTCGGCGCGCACCGGGTCGGCGATCGCGGTCGCCCCGGCGCCGATCCGGTCGCCGCGATCGGTGCTCCACATCAGGGCCAGACCCTGGACCAGGCCGGAGTAGGCGAGGTAGATCGTGAGCATCTCGGCGCTGGTCAGATCGAGGTCGTCGAGTGCGGTGAAGGCGCGTTCCAGGGAGTCGAGCAGCGCCGGGCCCAGCGGCGGCCGGGTGCGCGCGAGCACGGTGAGCACCCATGGGTGCCGTCGGTAGAGCCGCCACTCCGCGTCGGCCTCGGTCGCCAGGGCCGCGCGCCAGTCCGGGGCGGGCGCGGGCTCGGGGGCCCGCGCGAGGGCCAGTTCCGTCATCGCCGCCAGCAGGGCTTCGCGGTCGGGGAAGTGCCGGTACAGCGCGGCGGTCGCGACGCCGAGTTCCCCGGCCAGGCGGCGCATGGTGAGGCCGTCGAGTCCGTCGCGGTCGGCGAGCGCGATCGCGGTGGTGGCGATGTGCACCGGGGACAGCCGGGTCGGCCGGGCACGGCGCACCGGTGGGCGCCGGTCCCGGCGCGCCCGATAGGCCCGGCCCTGACACGACCGCGAGCAATAGCGGCGCACCCGGCCGCGGTCGGCCTGTTCCACCTTGCGACCACAGTGCGCGCACGACGTCGATTTCCGCACACCAACCAGTGTGACGAAATCCTCGTAACTGTGCTGGCGCACTCCTAGATTGGCGGCTGCACACGCTGTTCACATCGAAGGAGAGACCGATGAACACCCACGTCAGACAGGCCGGGCCCGACGAACTCGCCGCGGTCGCCGACGCCTTCGTCGCGGCGAGCCTGGACGAGGTCGTCTCGGCGTGGATCCGGGCGGGCGACCCGGAGATCGAGCAGGCCTACCGCAGCACGTTCGGACCGCAGTTCGTGGCCAAGGCGATGGCCGAGGACGAGGTGTGGGTGGCGGGCGACGGCGAGGACATCTGGGCGGTGTCGCTGTGGCAGACGGTCACCTCCGCCGACCGGCTCGCCGCCGAAGCCGACGAGGCGCAGGCCTTGCTGAAGGCGGCGCCCGGGGTGGTGTCGTTCCAGCGGATGGCGGCGGTCTCGAGCCTGGTCGGGGCCGCGCATCCCCGGGAATTCCCGCACCGCTACCTGCACGTCATCGTCACCGTGCCGGAGCACCGGGGCAAAGGCGCGGGCGGCGCGATCCTGGCCGACCGCCTCGCCGCCTTCGCCGGGGCAGGCGAATCGGCGTTCCTGGAGGCCAGCACGGTCCGGTCGTCGCGCCTCTACGCCCGCCACGGCTTCGCGCACGAGGGCGACCCGATCCAGCTGCCCGACGGCGGACCGACCCTGCTGCCGATGTGGCACCGTGGCTGACTCGGGCGGCGGAGGGCAAACACCGGCTACCCCGGGTCACGGGGGCGGATTCGCGGTGTGACCCGCACGGCAATCCGGTGGTGAATACTGGCAAACACTGGACAACACTGGAACCACTGCCTACGCTCACGCTCGTGACGGACACGGCCGAGGAGCTGGAGGCGCGCATCGCCGACCTCCGCGGCGAGGTGCGCCGTGCCGCCGCGTCCGGTGACCGCGCCACCGCCCGTCAGCTGCGCGCGGAACTGCGCAAAGCCGAATCCGCCTGGGACGTGGTCGTGCTGGGCTCCATCCCGGAACCCGCCGACGCGCCGGAGCGGGCCGACGCGCCCGCCGTGCCGGTGCGCGAGCACGTGCACCGCGCGCTGACGCTGCTCTCGGTGCCGTCCTCGCCCAAACTCGTCCTCGCCGTGCACGAGGCGTTCTTCTCCGGCGAACTGCTACCCGCCCGGCTGACCAGCCTGCGCCGCGACGAGGAACGCTCGTTCCGCTCGGCGCCGTACGCGCGTCCGTACTACGTCTGCGCGGCGCTCACGACGGATCTGCTGGCGCCGGCACGCGGGCTGATGGCGGTCAGTTCGTGGCCGCTGGAAGGCCGGATGGTGGGGCCGTTGAGCCCGCGCGTCGACCTGTTGACCTCGGCGATCCGCCTGGCCGACCATCTGTCGGCGCAGCCTGCCACGACCCCGGCGGGTCAGCGCGTACTGTGGCGGCTCGCCGTGTCGATACCGGGAGTGTCGGGAGCTCCGGACACACTGGACCCGGCGGAGGTGATCGAGGCCGCGCGGCGAGAGCTGGCGGTGCACGCGGACGAGGACGCGCGGCAACGACTCTCGGCCGCGCGCCGGGCGGCCGATCAGCTGGCCGATCCGGCCGCACAACTATTCGGTGTTCGGCTCGGGGTGGCCGACCGGCGACGAATCGAGGTGAAATGAGCACTCTCGCAGCACAGCTGGACCACTTGCGCGGCGCGGCGCCCGCGACCAGGCACAATGCCCGCACCATCGCCGCGCTCACGGCCAATCCCGGGTGCGCCCGGCGCGCCCTGCTCGACGCGGCCGCGGTGGACAAGACCGTGATCGCCCAATCGCTCGGTTTCCCACCACAGTTCGGTCAGTCGCAATTCGCCATCACGCGCGGCAACGCCTTCGAGTCGATGGTGAAGGCCAACGGGTGCGCCGAACTGCTGGCCCTGCTGCGCGACACGCTCGGCCTCACCATCCCCGAGGTCGCCTACCACGACCTGAACTCCGTCGGCGAGAACACCGGCAACGCCGTGCGGTACCAGCGC
This sequence comes from Nocardia sp. NPDC003269, assembly GCF_042888005.1. Classification (NCBI taxonomy): domain Bacteria; kingdom Bacillati; phylum Actinomycetota; class Actinomycetes; order Mycobacteriales; family Nocardiaceae; genus Nocardia; species Nocardia sp. NPDC003269. The sequence goes on along the minus strand of NZ_JBIAPA010000005.1, from coordinate 195,840 downwards.
ACCAGGCAGCTGCTGAAGTCGACGATCGCGGCGGGCGACGGCACCCTGTTCGACCACCCGATGCTGCGCCTCGACATCGCGGGCGCCACCGCCTATCTGGAGCCCGACGTGGTCGCCGTGCAGCTCGACGGCAAGTTCCACGTCGTGGAGATCAAGGCGTTCCCGGTGATCGACGGGCAGGCCGACCCGGCCCAGGTCGCGGCGGCCGCGCGCCAGTCCGCCGTGTACGTGATCGCGTTGCGCGAGTTGATGACCGAGATCGGCGAGTCACCGGAGCTGGTCTCGCACAACACGATCCTGGTGTGCGCGAAGGACTTCACCAACCGGCCCACCGCCGCTCTGGTCGACCTGCGCAAGCAGCTCGCGGTCGTCTCCCGGCAGCTGACCCGGCTCACCGCCATCCCCGACCTGCTCGAGCTGCTGCCGCCCGAGGCCACCTTCGCGCCGGGGGAGGACCTGGAGAAGACGATCGCGGCCATCCCCGCCCGCTACGCGCCCGAGTGCATGTCGAGCTGCGAGCTCGCCTTCGCCTGCCGCGACGAGGCCAGGACCTGCGGTTCGGTCGACGCGCTCGGCCGTGGCGTGTGCGACGAGGTCGGCGGCATCGAGAACCTGCACACCGTGCTCGGCCTGGCCGACGGGACGCTGCAACCGGGACCCGAGCACGCCGACATCACCGCCATGCTGCGCACCGCGCACCGGTTGCGGCTGGAGATCGCGGGATGAGTGTGCTGTCGGCCCTCGCCAAGGCCGAGGCGGTCCGCGCGGGCCGGGCGCAGCCCACCGCGGCGGTGCGGCACCTGCACCTGGCCGAGCGGCCGCTGGTGGCGGGGCCGCTGCGGCTGGCCGGTGAGGCGGCGGCGCCGCTGGCGATCATGATCGGCACCGCGCGCGGCGACCAGAACGTGCTGATCGTGCCGCAGCCACGCGACCGGGTGCTGCGGCTGCGGTTCATCGAGCAGCTGGCCGATGTGGTGCTGCCCTATCTCGCGTCGTTCCTGGCCGAGAGCGAGGAACTCACCAGCAAGGCGGGCGAGACCTACACCCGCTGCCTCGACGCGCCCCAGATCTGGACGCCCAACGAGGGCGGGGTGAACTTCCTGAAGCTGCTGGGCCGTTCGGTCCGCTTCCACCGCACCGACGGCGACAACCCGGTGCCCGTCTCGATTCCGCTGCTCGGCCGCTGGCTGACCTGGTTCGGCGACCGCGCCGAGCACCCCGGGTCGGCGGTGCTGCCCGCGATGACCTCGGCGCTCTCGGCGCACTGGGCGACCGGCCAATCCGCCCTGGAGGACGGCAATCTCGCCGCCCTGCTCGGCTGGATCGATCCGCCGCCGGGCCGCACCGGCGCCGAGGCCGCGGCCATCGCCGAGGACCCGTTGCAGTCCCCGCCCGCCGGCCCGGCCACCGATCCCGGCTTCGACAACGAGGAACTCGCGCCGCTGATCGCCGCCTACAACGCCGCCACGGACGAGAACGCGCGCGCCGTCGCCGCCGAACGGCTCGAGCGTTCGCTGCGCGGCCAGCTCGAACCCACCTGGCAGTTGATGTGGCGGGCGCTCGACCTGCTGCGCGCGCTGCCGCCGGGCGCCAGCGTGGCGAACCGGTGGACCGATGATCGCGGCGCCTTCTCGTATTTCGCGGCCGAGGTGGCCGAGGGCACCCCGCAGGCCCGGCGCGATCCGGCCGTGCGCGCGGTGCGCAGGCTGCTCGAACGCGAGCGGGCGCTGGAGGCGTTGCAGGCCCAGTGCGCCTTCGACGATCCACTGCGCATGCTCGAGCACCGGGTCACCGGGGCGGCGTTCCGCGGCACCGTCGTGCACAGCGAACCCGATCGCGTCGACCGCTCGGGCGCGCGCCCGAAACTGCGCCCGCACATCCACATCCGCACCACCGATCCGTTCCTCGCGGTCGTCGGCGAGGAGCTGACGTGCGTGGAGCGGCCGAAGCAGAGCGGGGTCGTCGTCGAGATCGACGGTGACGGCATGGTGCTCGAACTCTCGGGCGGGATGGGCCGCAAGCTCGTCGCCGAACCCGGCTCGGTGCCCGCCGACGGTGAGGCCCTCGGGTTCGCGCGGTTCTCGCCGACGCCGTTCAACGGTCAGCTGAATCTGCCCGCCCGCGAGGACACCCCGTGGACGCACGGCGGTCCGCCGCCGGAATGGGCGCCGCCCACCGACGACGAAGGGGAGGAGCTGCAGTGACCACGCCGGACGAGGCCGTCGCGAACATTCTCACCGACCTGCGCGACGCGAGCCATCGCGCCATCGTCGTCGACTCGCCGCCCGGCGCTGGCAAATCCACGCTGGTCGTGCGGGCCGCCCGCCAGCTCGCCGAGGACGACGATCAGCGGATGATCGTGGCCCAGACCAACGAGCAGGTCGACGACCTCATCGACCGCCTCGCCGGGGCCGATCCGGCGATGCGCATCGGCCGCCTCTCCAGTACCGCGTACGTGACCAGCGAGCGGGTCGACCAGCACGCGAACGTCCGCGTCGCGACCAAACCCGCCGACCTGGCCGATCGCACGATCGTCATCGGGACCGCCGCCAAGTGGGCCACCATCACCGACGGCAGCTGGTCGCACGCGATCATCGACGAGGCGTATCAGATGCGCTCGGACATGTTGTTGCGCATCGCGAATCGGTTCGATCGCGGGCTGTTCGTGGGCGATCCCGGGCAGCTCGATCCGTTCGCCACCGTCGAGACCGCGCGCTGGGCGGGGCTCACCTGGGACCCCACGATGAGCGCGGTGAGCGTGATGCTGGCCAACAACGACAACATCCCGATCCACCGGCTGCCGGTGTCGTGGCGGCTGCCCGCCACCGCGGCGCCGGTCGTCTCGCGGGCCTTCTACCCGTTCACCGGCTTCGAGTCCGGCACCGGATTCGGCGACCGCAGCATGGATTTCACGACGCGCGGCCTCGGCGGACCGATCGACGCGGTGCTCGAGGAAGCGGCTGCGACGGGCTGGGGCTGGTACGAACTGCCCGCCCGGCACACCCTGCGCACCGATCGCGAGGCGGTGCACGCCCTGGCCGCGATCGCCGCCCGGCTGATCGAGCGTGGCGCCACCGCGCATTCGGAATCCGGCAGCCACCCGGTCACCGTCGATCGCGTCGCCATCGGCACCGCCCATCGCGATCAGGCCGATGCCGTGCGCACCGCGCTGCGCGGCACCGCCGCCGAGCCGGTCACCGTCGACACCGCCAACCGGCTCCAGGGCCGCGAATACGACGTCACCCTGGTGCTGCACCCGCTCTCGGGCCGCCGCGACGCGAGCGCCTTCCACCTCGAGGCGGGCCGTCTGTGCGTGCTCGCCTCGCGGCACCGCCACGCCTGCATCCTGGTCGGCCGCGCGGGCATCCCCGAGCTCCTCGACGCCCACCCCTCGGCCGAACCGGTCCACCTCGGCGTGCCGGTGAAGTTCCCCGACGGCTGGGAGGCGAACCAGTCCGTGCTGAGCCATCTGACCCGGCATCGGGTGCGGGCGGGAACACTGAACTAGCGCCGTCGCGCCAGCCACCGCGTGGTTTCCGCCGACCGGGCGCCGGAGATCACGATGAGCGGGAGGATCACGATGAATCCCGCTGCGGCGAGCCAGTCCGTCTCCCCGGTCACCAGCGCGTACCCCGCGACACCCACCGCGGCCAGCAACAGCCACAACGATCCCGCGCAGACCAGGACCTGGCCCGCTCGTCTGCGGAGGATAAGCGCGACGCCGCCGACGATCGACAGCGCGGCAGGGGGAACGGTCGCCACCACCGCTGACAGCGACAGCCGGAAGTCCTCGTCATAGGTCATCGCCGACCCGACGTAGGAGGTGTCGGTCGGCTGCATCCTCATCAGGTGCCCGAACATCGACATACCGATGAATCCGAAGATCAGTCCCATCACGAGGCTGATCACGGCCACGGCTTTCGCGCTGCCCCCGGATACCTCGGGTGCGGGCGCCGATCGCGGTGTGCGCGCACCGCCTGCCGCCGCCGACTGGACCGACGGCGCAGGGAAGATGTTGTACAGCAGCGCATCCCGTGCGGCCGTGGCAAACTCCCCACAACCGCCGAAGCGCTCCGCTCGCCGCTTGGCCATCGCGCGCGCGAGCACGGCGTCGAGCGCGGGCGCCAACCCGGCCCGCGCGGTGCTCAACCGCGGTACCGGCGCGGACAGGTGACCGGCGATCACCTGGGCCGGATTGGTGGCCGGAAACGGTGGCTGCCCCGCCAGCAGCGCGTACAGCGTGCAGGCGAGCGAGTACTGATCGGACCGGTGATCGACCACCTCGCCCGCCAGCTGTTCCGGGGAGGCGTAGGCCAGGGTGGCGGTGAACGTGCCCGTGACGGTCAGCTTGGTGCCGGAGTCGACGAGCCGGGCGATGCCGAAGTCGGTGAGCACGGCGCGGGAATCAGCGGTGCCGGGCGCCGCCACCAGGATGTTGGCCGGCTTCACGTCGCGATGCAGTACCCCCTGGCCGTGCGCGTAGTCCAGCGCCGCGGCCGTCTCGGCGATGTATCGCAGGACCAGGTCCGGCGGGGTGTTCGGGTCGAGCCGGGTGGCGTCGACGCCCTCGATCAACGGCATCGAGATCCACAGTCGCCCGTGGTCGGTGCCCCGGTCGAAGATGCCGACGATCCCGGGGTGTTCGAGCCCGGCGACGATGGCGGCTTCCTGTTCGAAGCGCCCGCGCACTTCGGGATCGGCCGATACCGCCGGATCGAGGACCTTCAACGCCACGCTGCGCGGCAGCCGGGGATGCCGGGCGCGATAGACCGTTCCCATGCCACCGCGCCCGAGCACGCTCTCGATGCGGTATCCGGCGAATGTCTCGTCGACGGCTGTCACCGATCCCCCTTGTTCCACCATGTCGTGACCACGCAGCATAGGCGTCGTCGCGCCGCGCGCTGGGATCACGTGACAGTTCACCCTGGGTAAGCTGCGAGTTTGCTTGACGGGGAGGGTTTTTCGGGGTCCGCGCAAACCGCGCGCGGGTGGGGACGGTCGGTTAGTCTCTGCGCGAAGACAAGCGTGCCGGGTCGTCTGTTTCGCGGGTGCGGGCACGCAGCGGAGCGCCGGGGGCGGCTCCGGGAGCGGAAAGTTTCGGTGTGAAGAACTGGCGTAGCTCGTTGCTCGGGAAGTCGTGGTCGGGCGGGCGCGGCGTTCGCGGCCGGGTGAGCGTACGGATCCGGCTCCTGTCCATCGTGCTGATCTCCAGCGTGATCCTGCTGGTCACCGGTGGTGGCGCGGCGGTGTACCTGGTGGACTCGGCGCGCGAATCCACCGAATGGGCCGAGCTGGCCAGCAGCACCACCGGGCCGGCGATCCTGATGGTGTCGGCCTTCCAGGAGGAACGCAGGCTGTCGCTGCTGCGGCTGGCCGGTGACCCGCCGTCCACGCCCGCCCTGGTCACCGCCCGCCAGCGGTCCGACGAGGCGCTCGCCGCGGTGATGGCCAAGGGTGACGCCGCGCGCGAGCTCAATCCGGACGGGTCGGCCGAGGACATCGAGGGCTACAACAAGCTCTTCGCCATGGTGCCGACGGTGCGCGGCGGCGTCGACGCCCTCCAGATCCCGCCGGATCAGGTGTTCACCTTCTTCTCCCAGGTGATCGGCACCATCGTCGCCGCGTCCGTGCTGGCGGCCCGGGTGGCGCCGGACGCGAAGATCGGCATCGAACTGGGCTACGGCGTCGAGCAGTTGCGGGCCGCCGAGGCGCTCTCGCAAGCCGACACCCTCGGCTCGGTGGCGTTGACCAACGGCCGGATGTCGGCCGCCGAACTGACCGACTTCGGTCGCCGGGTCGGCGAGTTCCGTGGCGAGGTGGCCTATTCGGCCACGGTGCTGAAGGGCACCCGGCTCGCGCAGCTCGGCGCGATCACCGCGAGCACGGACTGGCAGCAGGTCACCGCGATGCAGGACGCGCTGGTGACGCGCGGTCCCGTGAGCAACGATCGCGGCGACGCGGCGCTGCCGCTGAGCCTGGCGGGCTGGCAGGACGCCACCCGGCACGTGAACCTCGCCCTGCAGCAGCTGTGGGAGGACCAGAGCGGCGACGCCCACGTCATCGCCCGTCAGCAGGGCGAGACCGACACCCGCAACGCGCTGCTCGGCGGGGCGCTGGTCGCGCTGCTCGCGGTGGGCGCCTTCCTGGTGGCGCTCGTCCTGGCCAATCGGTTCATCGGCCGCATGCGGCGGCTGCGCCACGACACCCTGGAACTGGCCGACGAGCGGATGCCCGACCTCATGCGCAGGCTCGCGGCGGGCGAGCAGGTCGAGGCGCGCGCGGAGACCTCCCGGCTGGACTTCGGCTCCGACGAACTCGGCCAGGTCGCGGCCGCGTTCAACCGGGCGCACCTGGCCGCGGTGTCGGCGGCGATCGCCGAAGCCCAGACCAGGGCGGGCATCAATACCGTGTTCCTCAATATCGCCCACCGCAGCCAGGTGGTCGTGCACCGTCAGCTCGCCCTGCTCGACCGCGCCGAACGCGACGAGAGCAACGCCGATCAGCTCGAATTGCTGTTCCAGCTCGACCATCTCGCCACTCGCACCCGCCGTAACGCCGAGAACCTCATCATCCTCGGCGGCGAGCAGCCGGGCCGGCGCTGGCGCAATCCGGTCGCGCTGCTCGAGCTGGTCCGCGGCGCCATCGCGGAGAGCATGGACTACACCCGGATCCAGACCAAGCAGCTGCCCGAGGTGCGCATCGCCAGCCACGCGGTCGCCGACGTCATCCACCTGCTCGCCGAGCTGATGGACAACGCGACGGCGTTCTCGCCGCCGGAAGCGCACGTGACGGTGTCCGGGGTCGTGGTCGGGCGCGGCATCGCGGTGGAGATCATCGACCAGGGTCTCGGGATGCCGGAAGCCGATCTCGCCGAGCGCAACGCGATGCTGGCCGACCCACCCGAATTCAGCGTGACGACACTGTCGGGCAGCTCCCGGCTCGGCCTGTTCGTCGTCGCGAAACTGGCGGGCAGGCACAACATCTCGGTGCGATTGTCGGAGTCGGTCTACGGCGGGGTGCGCGCGATCGTGCTGATTCCGTCGGCGCTGGCCGAGGCCACCGACCAGTCCGCGCCGATCTCCGGCCAGTTCCCCGTCGTCACCCCGCGCGCATGAGCGACGAGCGCGAGCACTGGTACGAGGAGGACGCCGGCCCGATCGTGCGCCTCTACGCGGTGACCCGCGGGCGCGGGCGGACCGAGCGCGACGAACTCGACCTGACGACCCTGCTGGTCGACGCGGGCGCGGGAACACGACTGCGGCGCACCGAACCCGAGTACGCCGCGATCGTCGAGCTGTGCCGGACCCCGATGGCGGTGGCCGAGGTGTCGGCGCACCTGGGGCTGCCGCTGAACCTGGCGAAGGTGCTGATCACCGATCTGATCGAAGAGGGCAGGCTGATCGCGCGCGCCCCGCAGCACCGCGCGGTCGGCAGTGCCGACCTCGGGGTGCTGCGGGCCGTTCTCGCGGGGATCCGCCGGGTCGACGGCTAGCCGAGCCTGGCCGCCAGCCGCTTGGCGTTCATGTAGCCGATCGCCTCGATGGTCACCATCGGGTTCACGCCCGGTGCGGTGGGGAAGCTGGAGCCGTCGGCCACGACGATGTTGTCCACGTCCCAGGTGACGCCGTCCGGATTGGTCGCCGACAGCTCCGCGCTGCCGCCCATCCGGGCCGAGCCCATGATGTGCAGGGCGCCGAGCGAACACCGGCCCGGCCCGTAGCCCGCCTTCTTGCAGGCGGCGTCGAACTCGGTGAGTGAGCCGCGCACACCGGGCTCGAACGAGATGCCCGCCTGATGACCGGAGTAGATGCGTTGCGCCCCCGCGGCTTCCAGCACCGAGGCGGCGCCGACGATGCCGGTGTGCAGGTGGTTCGCGTCGTAGTCGGAGAGCCGGTACTTCACCACGGCCTCGCCGCTGCCGTCGATCGAGACGGTGCCCGGATCGCGGTCGCGGGTGATCACGCCGATCGAGTTGGTGCGCGCGAAGTCGAGCATGGTGTCGCGATGCGCGGCGGCCCCGCGCCAGCTCATGAACCCGGTCGCCAGGCCGGGATGAATCGGCCCGGTCTCGTAGATGACGCCGTAGCCGTTGCCGTCGAGGTCGGCGTGGTGCCTGCTGATCCGGGCCTGGAGCGCGCCCTCCCAGGGCCGGATCTCCTCCTCGAACACCCCGAACACCGCGGCGGCCGGATGCAGGCGCAGGTGCTTGCCGATGTTCTTGTTGCGCAGGCCCGACCGCTGCAACAGCGCCGGTGTCTGGATGGCGCCCGCCGCGACGACCACCGCGCGGGCCCGCACGGTGATCTCGACGCCGTCGGAGGTGCGGGCCGAGACCGATTCCGCCCGACCCGCTTTCACCGTGATCGTGCGGACATCGGCGTCGACCACCAGGCGCGCGCCGTGCCCGGCGGCGTCGGAGAGCCAGGTCTTGGTGACCGACTGCTTGGCGCCGAGCCTGCACCCGTAGCCGCACCGCCCGCATTCGACCGCGGCGTCGCAGGCGTCGCCGACATTGCGCGGCAGGGTGTCGACGTCCCAGCCGAGCGCCTTGGCGCCGCGTTCGAGGATGCCGTCGCGGGCCGAGAGCGGCGACCGGCCGCTGGTCACCCCGATCCGGCGCTGCACCGTGTCGAGCGCGTCCCCGAACTCGTCGTCGGCGAACTGCGGGACACCCGATTCGGCCCATTCCTTGCGGACGTTGTCAGGGGTGGGCAGCGAGGTACTCCAGTTGACGACGGTGCCGCCGCCCAGACAGGACCCCGCCACCAGCGTGATCTGCCCCTCCGCCGAGGCCGGTGGGCCCGAGGCGTACAGGCTGGTCAGCGCGTCGAGCTCGCCGTTGCCGAAATCCTTGTCGTCGTAATAGTTCCCGCGTTCCAGGACCACCACGTCGAGGCCCGCCTCGGCCAGTACCGCGGCCGCCGCGCCGCCGCCCGCGCCGGAACCGACCACCACGACATCGCAGTCGAGGGTGGTCGCCGCGGTGAATCGCTGCGGCGTCAGCGCGGGGGCCGGGGCGTCGGCCAGCGGCCCGGTCGGCGCCGGATAGCCGATCCGTTCCCACAGCGGGTTGACCCCGGTCGGGCCGGGGGTCACGTTGTAGGCCAGCAGCGACGCCTGCTTGAGCGCCTGGAACACCGCGCGCGCCGGGGCCAGCCCGGAATCGGCCAGCCGCAGCAGGGCGGCCTCCCTGCGCTCCTGCGACAGCGTCGAGAACCGCCGGAAACCACTCCCGGTCAGCAGGCCGAAGGCACGGGAATCCCACAGCCCCAACAACATTCCCAGCTGCTTCTGATCCGCTTCCCGCGGGTTGCGGCCCAGGATCCGGAAGATCGTGTCGACCGTGCCGAGCGCGGTCGCCGGTGGTAATCCGAGCTCGTCGCCCGGGAGGAATGTGTCACAGATCAGGCCGAGCGCCGCGCGCTGTTCGGCTGTTGGTTCCATACGGAAACCACCCCTTCTCACTCTGGGGTGATTTGTATCACGGGTGCTGCGGGCGTGCTCGGTGTCAACGGGTTTCGGGCCGGGCGGCGCGCACCCGGCCCGATCGGCGGCTAACGGCGGCCGGTGGCGACCGTGAACTGCACCGTTTTCAGCGTCGGTGTCGACAGTTCGACATCGGCGGTGGCGACCGTCTTCGCCGTGCCGGGCGAGGCCGTCACCTGGTAGCGGCCGGGCTGCAGGCCGCGGAAGCTGACCTGGCCGTCGGCGCCGGTCGACAGGTGCCGGTGGATGGTGTCGCCGCAGGCGTCGAAGCCGGTCAGGACCACCTTGCCGCCGGCGATCGGGCCGCGGGTGGTCTCGTCGAGCACGATGGCGTCGATCTGGCCGGTGGCCGCCGGGTCGGGCGAGCGTAGCGCTAGGTCGTTTTGTCGCGATTGTCTGGCTTCGCAGGAGGTGGCCTGCTCGACGGTGTCGGTGCTGCCGGGATGGGCTCCCGCGCTGGTCACCGCACCCGCGGTGAGAGCGGCTGCGGCCAATCCGATCATCGAATACCGGGCAACGACGCTACGTGGCATTTCGCCGACTTCCTCCTGTTTCCTCGGTGACGCTGGGGCACACACGGATGTTCCTGAGGTATCGCTCGCGCGGCGAGCTTACTGGCGGGAATTCCGGGCCCGTCGGGGGAGTTCCATAGAGGCGGTTGTGGCCGTTCTGTGCGACCGTGGAGCTCTACGAAGGAGGACGCGTGACCGAAACCCGCAAGGCGATTCTGGCCGGTGGATGCTTCTGGGGCATGCAGGACCTGATCCGCCGTCAACCGGGCGTGCTGTCGACCAGGGTCGGCTACACCGGTGGCAGCAACGATTACCCCACCTACCGCAACCACCCCGGCCATGCCGAGGCCGTCGAGATCGACTACGACCCGGCGCAGACCGACTACCGGGCCCTGCTCGAGTTCCTGTTCCAGATCCACGACCCCACCACCAGGGATCGGCAGGGCAACGACATCGGCTCGAGCTACCGCTCGGCGATCTTCTACCTCGACGAGGACCAGCGCCGCACGGCGATCGACACCATCGCCGACGTCGACGCCTCGGGCCTGTGGCCCGGCAAGGTCGTCACCGAGGTGACCCCCGCGAGCACCTTCTGGGACGCCGAGCCCGAACACCAGGACTACCTGATCCGCTACCCCGACGGCTACACCTGCCACTTCCCCCGCCCCGGCTGGAAGCTCCCCAAGCGCGCCACCGCCGAGCAGTAGCCCGGTCACACTCCCGCCCGACATTGTTTTCCCGCCGACGCCCGCTCGGCGGCGCTGACGCGATTTCGCTCGAATGCCCGCGACGGCTCGAGCGAATTACTCGCTGTGCGGGGTCCGCGCAGGAAAACCGCATGTCGGGTGGGTCGTGTGAAATGATCACCTGTGTCGGCGTGACCGTGGCGCCGGATCGGAAGACTCATATCGGCGGTTTCGGCCGTCGCACAAGGTGAGGGGATGCGATTCGGATGACGTATGGACAGCAGCAACCCGGGTATCCACCGGCGGGGCCGAAACTCGGTGTCGGCGACGCCATCGGTTACGGGTGGGACAAATTCAAGAACAACGCGGTCGTGTGGATCGCGATCGTGCTGATCGCGTTCGTCATCCAGGTGGCGATCAACTTCCTGTTCGGCCTGGGGAACACGACCGATACCGATGCCGACGGTGGCATCAGCATCGGATTCGGAATCTGGCAGTTCATCGGGACCGTCGTCAGCGCCATCATCGGCTATTTGATCTCGGCCGCTTTCGTGCGCGGCGCGCTGCACGAAACCGATGGGCGGAAACCGGGATTCGGTGATTTCTTCCAGTTCACCAATGTGGGCGCGATCATCCTGGCCGGCATCCTGGTCGGTCTGGCGACCGGTATCGGTTTCGTGCTGTGCATCCTGCCGGGTCTGGTGATCGCGTTCTTCACCTGGTGGACGATGCAGTTCGTGATCGACCGGAACCAGGACGCGGTGACCGCGATCAAATCGAGTTTCTCGGCGATATCCAGTAATGCCGGACCGCTGCTGCTGCTGACGCTGGCGCTGTTCGGCATCAATATCGTCGGCGCGCTGCTGTGCGGCCTCGGCCTGCTGGTGACGATTCCGCTGACGATCATCGCCTCGACCTACGCCTACCGGGTGGTGACCGGCGGTCCGGTCGTCGGCGGGGCGACGGCTGTCGCCGATCCCGGCTATCCGCAGCAGTACGGCGGGCCCGCAGGGGGATTCGGCCAGCCGGGTCAGCCCGGTTACCCCGATCAGCCCGGCTACCCCGGTCAGCCCGGTTACCCGGGTCAGCCCGGTTACGGTGGCCCCGCGCAGGGTGGCCAGCCCGGTTACGGTGGCCCGGCCCAGGGTGGTCAGCCCGGCTATGGCGGACCGGCCCAGGGCGGTCAGCCTGGCTACGGCGGCCCGGCGCAGGGTGGTCAGCCCGGATACGGCGGTCCGGCCGAAGGTGGTCAGCCGGGCTACGGCACCGGCCCGGGCTACGGCACTCCGGGCGGCCCCGAAGGCGGCCCCGACCTGGGCAAGCCGGGCGAGGGCCCCAGCAGTCCCGATATCGACCGCTGACCCCGAACACGAAGGGGGCGTGCGATGCAACCGCATCGCACGCCCCCATTTTCGTACCTACTCGCAGCCGATGCCGTCGCCGTCACGGTCGAGGCCGTACTCGTCGGGCCCGATCACCTGCACGCGCCCGGTGTAGACCGGCCCGTTCCCGCTGCCGCCTTCGCAGTCGACATCGCTGACGATCGGTAGGCAGGGGGAGTAGGACTTGTGGCAGTTGCCCGACGGCTGGGCGGTGGCCACGGCGGGCGTGACGATCGCGAAGGCGAAGGCCGCGACGGCGGCCGATCCCAGGGTGACGGCGAATTTCATGGTGCTCCGTTCAGTTGTCCAGCGGCGCACAGTTTTCCACGTGCGGGCGATTTGCCGGAAATCTGCGGATCGGTACCTACGGGTAATCTCGGGGGCCGAGGGCGAGGGAGGCCGGAATGCGGGGGAAGTGGCGGGCGTGGTCGTGGCGGCGGCGCGGCGCGGTGCTCGTGCTGGTGGTGCTGCTCGTGGTGTCGTTGCCGGTCGCGGGCGTGCTGACGGCGTTGCTGGCGCACAACATCGGCGAGCAGTCCGAGCAGGCGCGGACCAGGGGCAAGGACGCGTTCTGGCTCGGTCACGCGTGGGTGGACGGGCGCAGGACCGACGCCGATGTCGATCAGCTGGTGCGGTTGCTGGCGGGTACCGGGATCCGGGATCTGTATGTGCACACCGGCCCGCTCGAGCACGACGGGAGCCTGCGCGACGAGCTGGCGCCCAGGGCGCGCTGGTTCGTCGACGCCGTGCACGCGAAGCTACCGGGGATCCGGGTGCAGTCCTGGCTCGGTGACATCGTGCGGCCCGAATTCGACGGGCTGGACGTGGAATCGGCGCGGTCGCGCGAGCGCGTGGTCGCCTCGGCGCGACGGGTGCTGGACTACGGCTTCGACGGCATCCACTACGACCTGGAGCCGATCCGGTCCGGTTCACCAGGCTTCCTCGCGCTACTCGACGCGACCAGAGCGGTGACCGCCACCGCGCGGGTGCCGCTGTCGGTATCGGCCCCCGTCATCGATCCCCTGCCGGGCCTGCACGCGGTGGGTATCGCGCTCGTCGACCACGGGAAGTGGTGGAGCCAGGCCTATTTCGCCGAGGTCGCGCGTCGCGTCGATCAGGTGGCGGTGATGTCGTACGACACCGCGATGCCCACGCGGGCGCTCTACAGCGGATACCTCGCCCAGCAGACCGCACTGGCCGCGGAGGTCACTCCGTCCGAGGTCGACCTGCTCATGGGCGCACCCGCGTTCTGGGCCGACGATCCCGGCCACGACGGATCCTCGGAGACGGTCGCCGCCGCGATCCGCGGCATCCGCCTCGGTCTCACCCGAACCGCCGTGGACCGCCCCAACTTCGGCGTGGCCCTGTACGTGGATTTCGCCGCCAGACCCCAGGATTGGATCGACTACCGCCAGAGCTGGTGCCGTTCGCCCGAGTGACCGTGACGCTGGTCGGTCCGGCGCTCGCGGCTCATGCCCTGCGGTGCCACGGACAGTAGTTGGTCCGCGACTACCCGGAGGTCGCGGCCAATTCACCGTCCCCTGCCGGGGACAGCCACTCCCGCAACTCGTCGATGTAGTCGGCAGGCAGCTGCGCTTCGACCGCGCCTTCGATCAGCACGTTGACGTAGTCATGATCGGGCGCGGACTGTCTGCCGTCCGGATACGAGATGTACGCCCAGCAGTACTCGGTTCCGTGTTCGGCAGTATGCACGGGAACGGCGATGCGGACATAGGCGTCCGGGTCCTCGATGGCGTCCATGGCGCGGAGGTCTTGATCCGACATCTCCCAGACCAGTCCGAGTACTCGACTGCCGGGATTCGGCGACGGCTCGATGCTGGCAACCGCGCCCGGCCGATAGGAGCCCTTTCGATTGAACGACAGACAGAATCGCTGGAGGGTGCCGGTACCTCGGAGCCCCGCGCCGGGGCATCGACGCTGCATCTGCGCCGCCGACATGTTGGAGCCGTATGCGAAATAGAGCACCATCTAGACCTCCCCGATCGATGCGTTGAGTTGGTCAGCGGAAGTGACCAGCTTGACGGTTCCGAATCGCTTCATGGACATCACATTCGACCTGAGCGCTTGGGCGAGGTCCTTGCGTCCATGGATGAAGATTGCCGTATCCGCGATGCGCACACTGGAGTCTTCCAGATCGCGGTCGGTCGAGAGTGACATCTCCACCACGTTGTTTCGCCGCGCGGCGTCGATGACGCAGACGCTGGCCAAATCACGCATGTCCTCGACATGGTTCACGAGGTAGAGGTGGAAGTGGGCCGGATACTGAGTCAGTAGCTCACGCAGGCGATCACACCAGCGTGGGTGAACGTGATTGAAGGTCTGGAATCGGATCACGTGAATGCCACGCGCGAGTGCGTCCCTGGTCGCCGAGTGGTAACTGTCGGCAATTCGTTGGCCTTCCGATCCCCGGTAGGTGAACCCTTCGCCGGTGACCACGATTTCCTCGGCGGCCCGGTTGATCTGTTCGATGAAGTAGTCGTAGAAGGCTGTATTGAACTGCCCGTCTTTCGGTTCGAAGACGCGGATCTTGCGGAGACCACCCATCTGTCGAAACCGGATGAACTGTGTCACCAGTACCGAGGTGATCAAGCCGGCGGCGATTCCGAGGAGAAGCTCGGTCAGCATGGTGTGATCCCGTCCAAGAGCAACGTGGTCCGATAACCATGTATAGCGGAGGCGGCCTTAACCGGCAACGCAATGCCTTGTGTGAGTGGCGATTTGATCAAGCAGACGTGGTGGCGAGCCACGGATGATCGGGGTGCACGCGCGTCAGCCACGCGGACAGGCGTGCGCGGCGGTGCTCGGAGAGCAGGGGGAGGGTGCGGTGGAAGTCGGCGTCGTCCTTGGGGCGGTTGGCTTTTGCCTTGAACAGCAGGACTACTTCGGGGATGAGGTAGGGGATGCCGGTGGGGGTGGTGTGGATCAGGTCGGAGTAGGGGAGGGTGATCGTCGGGTCGCGGCGGCAGATCCATGTGTCGCCGTCGTGGGGTTCGCGGAAGACGTCGAGGTGGAACGCGCCGGTGTAGGGGTCGCGGAGCCAGGTCTGGTGCAGGTCCTCGCGGTGGGCGGCGCGGGCGTAGGGCCAGAGGTGGCCGTCGCCGACGATGTCCCACTCGTATTCGGGGAAGGCGGCGGCGATCTCGGGGAAATCCGCTCGGGGGACGGTGATCTCGATGTCCTCGTGGGCGCGGGAGATCCCACCCGCGAACAGGTCGACGGCCCAGCCGCCGGCGACGGCCCAGGGCACGGGGCAGGACGCGAGACGGGCGGCGACGACACTCGGGGTCCACGGGTCCCAGCGGCGGGTGGCTTCGGTTGCGGTGATCGGACGGGCGCCGTCCGGTGAGCTCATCGACCCATCATGTCCACAGGTGCGGGTACCCGCGCAAGGCTGTTGTGGCCGATGGTGATCGAGGTGAGACGGGTTCGTGAGGAAATCAGCGGCGGCGGTCGGTGAGCCACGCCAGCGGGCGCCGATGGTGCGGCCGCGCCCGGTTCTCCCAGCGCGGGTTGTCCTCGTCGCGCCGGTAGACCGGGATGCGGCCGGCGACGGTGAAACGCAGATCGCGTGCCGTGCCGACGACTTCACCGTCGGCGGCCACCGGGACGGGGAAGTGCAGGGCGATCGACAGCTCGTGCATCTGGCGTTCGCCGTAGACCCGGCTGTGTCCGATCGCGGCCAGCATCAGCGCGATGACGGCTCTGGTGCGGGAGAAGCGGACGTCGGCGCGCAGCCAGCGGACGTCGAGCAGGCCCTCGTCCAACCGGGAGCGGAAGGCGGGGACGGCGCCGTGCGGGTGATACGGACCGTTGCCCACGAACAGGAACCACAGGTCGTGCCAGCGGTCGTCGATCCGGATGCGGGTCGGTTCGGCCCGGCGCAGCATGACGATCAGGGCCGCCGCGAACGCGGGCCACTTGCCCCAGCGGTCCTCCCACTTCTCGCGCAGGCGGACCAGGTCGGGGTAGGCGCCGACGCTGGCGGTGTTGATCAGGTAGTGGGTGCGCGGACCGTCGGCGGTCTCGAATTCCACCGCGGCGATGTCGACTTCGACCGCTTCCCCCGCGCCGGTCGCGTCCACGACCTCGCGCAGGTCGTAGACGCCGAGGTCGCGGGCGAAGTGATTGAGCGTACCCGCCGGGACGACGACCAGCGGCAGCTTGTTGCGCAGGGCGACGGCCGCCGCGGCGGCGATGGTGCCGTCACCGCCCGCCGCGCCCACGGCGACGATCGACGAGTCGATGGCCTCCTGGAGCAGCTCGACGGCGTCGCGGCCGGGCTCGGTGTGCAGCAGGGTCGCCGCGGGCAGGGCCTCGGCGATATCGGCGGTGGGATCGTAGGTGGAGTCGCCCGAGCGCGGATTGATCAGCAGCAGCAGACCTTTGCCGTCGACCAGCACGGGCACGTCGCGCACCACGTGCGCCTCGGCCTCATCGGATTCGCGGATCGGCCACCAGCGGCGGGTGGCCAGCGCGACACCGGTGCCGACGGCAGCGCCGACGAGGACGTCGGACGGCCAGTGCGCGCCGGTGTGGACGCGCGAGTAGGCGACGGCCGCGGCCACGGGCGCGACGGCGAGCGCGGTCCGCGGGCTCTCCAGGGCGACCGCGGTGGCGAAGGCCGCCGCGTTGGCGCTGTGCCCCGACGGGAACGACGACGACACCGGCGCGTCGATCAGGCGCCTGCCGTGCGGCATGAGCTCGGCCGGTGGCCTGCGGCGCGGGATCAGCGACTTCAGCACCAGATTCACCACGAAGCTCGACCCGGCCAGCGCGATCACCCCGCGCATGGCGGCCCGCCGGGGCTGGCCGGGCTTCAGCGCCAGCACCGCCGCCGTGGCCAGCCACAGGCCGCCGGTGTTGGCCGACTTGGTCAGCCGCAGCATGCCGCGGTCCACCGGGGACTCCGGGATCCTGGACACCGTCTGGCTCAGCGTCCGGTCCATCCGGGAGACTCTGCGGAACCTGCGGCCGGGCATCTCACTCACGGCCACGACCTTACCGCCGTTGCCCGGCATCGGCTTTCGCCGAAGCCGGAGCCGACCGCCGCGATCGCGACGCCGGGACCGGCGCGGATGCCGGTGCTCGCGCCCGCGCGCGGAGGTTCGCGCGGTTCCGGCCGGGACCGATAAGCTCTCGCCCATGACCGACAACGCGCTGCTCGAGGGCCCCATCCACGCTGTTCACGTCGAGCTCGGAGCCACCTTCGCGCCGTTCGGCGGGTGGGAGATGCCCGTGCAGTACGGCGGCACCGTCGGCGAGCACACCGCCGTGCGCACCACGGTCGGGCTGTTCGATGTCAGCCACCTCGGCAAGGCGACGGTCGCGGGCCCCGGCGCGGCGGCGTTCGTGAACTCGGCACTGACCAACGACCTGGCCCGGATCCGCCCCGGCAAGGCCCAGTACACGCTGTGCTGCGCGGCCGACGGCGGCGTGATCGACGACCTGATCGCCTACTACGTCAGCGACGACGAGGTGTTCCTCGTGCCCAACGCCGCGAACACCGCGGCCGTCGTCGCCGAACTGCGCAAGGTGGCGCCCGATGGCGTCACCGTGACCGACGAACACCGCGACTACGCGGTCTTCGCCGTACAGGGCCCCAAGTCGAGCGAGGTGCTCGCCGCGCTCGGCCTGCCCACCGACATGGAGTACATGGCCTACGCCGACGCCGACTGGGACGGCCGCCCGGTGCGGGTCTGCCGGACCGGCTACACCGGCGAGCACGGTTACGAGCTGCTGCCCCGCTGGGCCGACGCCGAGGCCGTGTTCCGCGCCCTCACCGCGCAGGTCGTCGCCGCGGGCGGACAGCCGGCCGGGCTGGGCGCGCGCGACACCCTGCGCACCGAGATGGGCTACCCGCTGCACGGCCACGAACTGTCCCTCGACATCACCCCGAACCAGGCCCGCACCGGCTGGGCCGTCGGCTGGAAGAAGCCGGAGTTCTGGGGCAAGGCGGCGCTCGAGCAGGAGAAGGCCGACGGCCCGCGCCGCACGCTGATGGGGCTGAAGGCGCTCGATCGCGGCGTGCTGCGACAGGGCCAGACCGTGCTGCGTGACGGCGAGCCGGTCGGGGAGACCACCTCGGGGACGTTCTCGCCGTCGCTGAAGGTCGGCATCGCGCTGGCCCTGCTCGACACCACCGCGAAGCTGGAGCCCGGCGACGAGGTGGAGGTCGACGTGCGCGGGCGCAGGCTGCGCTGCGAGGTGGTCAAGCCGCCGTTCGTCGACACCAAAACCAAGTAATTCCGCGCAATGGATAGGATCGCATCATGACAGTCGCTGCACAGTTCACTCGTATTCCGCATCCGGCGCCCGTTTCGGCGCAGCGGCGGGAAGAGGTACTGGCGGCCCCCGGTTTCGGGCGGTTCTTCACCGATCACATGGTGTCGATCGACTACGCCGACGGCGCGTGGGGCAACGCGCGCGTCGAGCCCTACGGCCCGCTCTCGATGGACCCGGCGACCATGGTGTTCCACTACGGGCAGGCGATCTTCGAAGGACTCAAGGCCTACCGGCAGCCCGACGGCAGCATCGCCACCTTCCGGATCGACGCCAACGCGGCGCGCTTCCGCCGCTCGGCCGCCCGGATGGCGATGGCCGAACTGCCGGAGGAACTGTTCGTCGAGTCCGTGCGTCAGCTGCTCGACGTGGACGCCGACTGGGTGCCCGCCGCAGGCGGCGAGGACTCGCTGTACCTGCGTCCGTTCATGTTCTCCACCGAGGCGGGGCTGGGCGTCAAGCCCGCGGCGGCCTACAAGTACCTGCTGCTGGCCTCGCCGGCGGGCGCGTACTTCCCGCGCGGCGTGAAGCCGGTGCGGGTGTGGCTGTCCACCGAGTACGTGCGCGCGGCTCCCGGCGGCACCGGCGAGGCGAAGGTGGCGGGCAACTACGCCGCCTCGCTGCTGGCCCAGGCGCAGGCCACCGAGAAGGGCTGCGACCAGGTCGTGTGGCTCGACGCCTGCGAGCGCCGCTACGTCGAGGAGATGGGCACCAACAACCTGTTCTTCGTCTACGGCACCGGCTCCGAGGCCCGGCTGGTGACCCCGGAGCTGTCCGGCTCGCTGCTGCCCGGCATCACCCGCGACTCGCTGCTCACCCTGGCCGCCGACTCCGGCTACCCGGTCGAGGAGCGCAAGGTCTCGGTGGAGGAATGGCGCAAGGGCGCCGAATCCGGCGAGATCAGCGAGGTCTTCGCGTGCGGAACCGCCGCGGTGATCACCCCGGTCGGCTGGGTCCGCTCGGCCGACGGCGAGTTCAGCATCGGCGGCGGTGAGCCCGGCGAGGTGACGATGGCGCTGCGCGACACGCTGACCGGCATCCAGCGCGGCACCTTCGCCGACACCCACGGCTGGCTGCGCACGGTCTAGGCACTCTCGACAAAAGGAGCGGGTCCCCCAGGGGACCCGCTCCTTTTTGTTCTGTCCGGTCAGCCCGGCATCAACGCTTGCCACTGCTGGAGGGTCTGCGGGCGCAGCACGTAGTTGTTGTCGCGGATCGAGGACAGCTCGGCGCTGGGCTCCTCGGAGTACCAGTGGCCGGGGTAGACGACCGGGTTGCCGTCGAGGGCGGCCAGGTGGCGCAGGCTGCGGAACATCTCGTCGGAGTCGCCGCCGGGGAAGTCGGTGCGGCCGCAGCCGTCGACGAACAGGGTGTCGCCGGAGATCAGGCGGCCGTCGAACAGGAAGCACTGGCTGCCCGGGGTGTGGCCGGGGGTGTGCAGTAATTCGATCTCGAGCGCGCCGACCTTCACCTTGTCGCCGTTGTCGTGGCCGGTCAGCTCGCTCGGGGCGATCCCGGTGGTCTGGGCGACCCAGTCCAGTTCGTGCTTGTTCACGTGCACCGCGACGCTGGTCTTCTCCAGCAGCTCACGCACGCCGCCGAGGGTGAAGCCGAGCATGGTGCCGCCGACATGGTCGGGGTGGTGGTGGGTGGCGAGGACGCCGGTGACGGTCATGCCGTCGGCGGTCGCGACGTCGACCAGGTCCGATGCCTGGTAGGCGGGATCGATCACGACGGTCTCGCCGGTCTCCCGGTCGCCGATCAGATACGCGAAATTGCGCATCTGCGTGGCGATCGGATCGCCGACGGCGTAATCCCGGCCGGACAGCAGCTGGCGGAAGTAGAGGCGCTCGGAAGACATGTCAACACTGTATTGCCACCGGTGTGCTGGGGGAGCACCCGAGTACCGATGAGCGGACGGTCTGTGCGACCACACAACGGCCGCCGCCCCGAACTTGTGACCAATGTAGGTTTCACATCCTCGGGTACTGGACTAACCCACGAGCGAGAACCCAACGGCCGCAAGTGAAACAGTGATCTCGACGACAGCGCCGAGCACGTCGCCGGACAGCCCGTCGAAGCGGCGGACGCAATGCCGGGTGAGCGGGACCGTCAGCGCGAGCACCGCGACGGCTACCAGCGGGCCGAGCCAGAGATTGGCTGGGACCGCGAACACCGACGCCGCGACCGCCAGGATCGGCCAGCTCAGCACCGGCGCGAGCGGCTGGGTACCCGCCACCAGCGTGCCGAAGCCGGAGTCGGGCGCCGCCCCGATGCCGCGACGGCAGGCGAGCACGACCGCGACCCGGCCCAGGGCCACGGCCAGCCCGATCGCGAACCACCGCTGCTCGTCGGCCAGCGCGGCGAAGGCGACGGCTTGGATCGCGATGGCGAAGATCAGCGCCGCCACCCCGAACGGTCCAGCGCCGCCGGACTTCATGATCTGCCGGGCCCGCTCGGGTGGGCCGTAGCTGCCCAGACCGTCGACGGTGTCGGCCAAACCGTCCAGATGCATGCCCCGCGTCAGCAGGGCCAGCAGCCCGACCGTGAGCAGCCCGGCCAGCAGAGTGGTCAGCCCGGCCGCTACCGACAGGCGCATCGCCGCGGCGGCCAGCCCGCCGAGCAGCAGACCGACCAGCGGGGCGAGCGCGATGGCGTGCCCCGCCGCGCGGCGGTCGACGGTGTCCGGCCCGGTGACCGGAAGGACGGTGAGCCAGGAGACGGCCAGGCGCACGCTGTTCACGATGTGCCGAGCGGCCGGAGCGAACGGGTGGCCGCCGGGAGTCCGGCTCGGCCATCGCCCGGCGCGCCGGTGCGGGTCGCGGGCCGGTACCCAGCGCGATGGCACGACCGGCCCGGCAGGGACGCCATCGACGCCGGGTTCACTTGCTCAGGTCGACGGAGTCCGGCTCGTCGGCGGTGCTGACGCCCGCGTCGGCGAAGGTCGACATCTCCGCGAGGGTGGCGACGGCGGCGCGCAGGATCGGCAGCGCGGTGAGCGCGCCCGAGCCCTCGCCAAGGCGCATATTCAGGTCGACCAGCGGCTCCAGGCGCAGGTGCTTCAGCGCCAGGTCGTGGGCGGGTTCGGTGGAGCGGTGCCCGGGCAGCCACCATTCCTTGGCGCCCGCGGCGAGGTCCTCGGCGACGAGGGCGGCGGCGGTGACGACGACACCGTCGAGCACGACCGGCGTCCGGCGGTTCGCGGCCTGGGCCAGGAACCCGGCCATGGCGGCGAAGTCGGCGCCGGCGGCGACCCGCAGCAGGTCGACCGGATCGGTGGCGACCGGCCGGGCCCGGCGCATGCCGTCGCGGATGGCGGCGACCTTGCGGATCCAGCCCGCGTCGTCGACACCGGTGCCGCGGCCGACGGCGGCGACCGGCTCGGTGCCGGTCAGGGTGGCGATCAGGACGGTGGCCGGGGTGGTGTTGCCGATGCCCATGTCGCCGGCGATCAACAGGTCGGCGCCCGCGTCGATCTCCTCGTCGGCGATCGCGCGGCCCGCGGCCAGCGCGGCGGCGACCTCGTCGTCGGTGAGCGCGTCTTCGCGGTCGATCGCGCCGCTGCCACGGCGCACCTTGTGCTGGGACACCGACGGATCGGTGTCACCGGCGACGGCGATATCGGCCACCCGGACCGTGGCCCCCGCGACGGCGGCGAGCGCGTTGACGGCGGCACCACCCGCCAGGAAATTCGCCACCATCTGCCCGGTGACCTCGCTCGGATACGCCGAGACGCCGTGCTGGGCGACGCCGTGATCCCCGGCGAACACCACGACCCTGGCCCGCTCGAACTGCCGGGGCGGGCACACGCCCTGGCAGGCCGCGATCCAGTTGCCGAGGGTCTCGAGCCGTCCCAGCGATCCGGCCGGTTTCGTGAGCTGCGTCTGACGCTGCTCGGCCGCCGCGCGGACCTGCGCGTCCGGGGCCGCGACCGGTCCGAATCCGTGTGTCACTTGCAAGCCTTTCGACAGGGGTGCCGGGTGTTCGACGCTCATCTTGCCCGGATCACGGTGTGTCGCGCCGACCGACCCGGCTCATTTCAGCCGGACCGGCAACCCGGCCACGATCAGGAACGCCTCGTCGCACACCCGCGCCAGGTGCTGGTTGAGCGTGCCGATCTCGTCGCGGAACAACCGGCCCGAGCGGGTCGCCGGGATGACACCCATCCCGACCTCGGGCGACACGATCACCAGCCGCTGCCGGTAGGACGCCACGGCCGCGACGAGCGCGTCGCAGTCGGGGGCGACGGTGCCGCGCGGGGCGTCCCAGGCGGCGCGGGCGTCGAGGCGGGCGGTGAGCCAGGTGCCGATGTCGTCGAGCAGCGTCGCGGGCGCGGCGGTGGTGAGAGCCGTTGCGGGCTCGGCGTTCTCGATGGTCGTCCAGTGCGCGGGCCGCCGGTCGCGGTGTCCGGCGATCCGGGCGGCGAAGTCGGCGTCGGCCGGATCGAGCACGGCCGTGGCCAGGTAGCGCACCGTGTCCGCGTCGGCCAGCAGGTTCTCGGCGAACGCTGACTTGCCGGAGCGGGCGCCGCCGAGGACGAGGGTGCGGACGGGCGCGGCGCTGGCTGACATGCCAGCACGGTAGCAATCAGTGGGCGCCGAGCGCGTCGAGGATCAGCGGGCGGGCGGTGGTGATCGACTGCTGCCAGTACGGCCAGGTGTGGGTGCCGGTGCCGAAATCGACCCGCGCCGCCACGCCGAGCGCGACGGCGCGTTCGCGGAAGACGCTGGCCGCGATCAGCGCGAACGCCTCGATGCCCGCCGCGTTGATCGTGTTGCCGACGCCGTTGGGCACGTCCAGCGGGCCCGGGACGCCGTTGCCCGCCGTGACGTAGACCGGCAGCCCGCGCAGCCGCTCGACCTGGACGGTGGCGTCGTTGCGGCTCCACGCGGGATCGCCGGCGGCGCCCCACATGTCGTCGATGTTGTACCCGCCCTCGTCGAGCATGGCGGCGCGCATGGCCTGGTCCCACATCGGGGAGGCCGGGTTGAGGAAGCCGGAGAACGCTCCGGCGAAGCGGAACTGGTCGCGATGATGGGCGGCCAGGGTCAGCGCGGCATTGCCGCCCATGGAGACCCCGACGATCCCGTTGTTCGTGCGCGAGACGCCGTAGCCGGCCAGGAAATCCGGGAGCTCGCGGGTGAGGAAGGTTTCCCACTTGTAGGTCGTGGCTTGCCGATTGGTGCTGCTCGGGCGGTACCAATCGGTGTAGAAGCTGGAGTGCCCGCCGACCGGGAACACCAACGTCACGTCGTCACCGGCGAACCGGCGCAGCACATCGGTGTCGGTGGTCCACTGGCTGTGATCGGCGGGCGCGCGCAGTCCGTCGAGCAGATACAGCGCCGAACTGCCGCCCCGCGCGGCCCACTGCACCTGCACCCGGACCGGTCCCATGCTCGACGGCACGACCAGCTCTTCGAAACCCCCTGCGGGAGCGCGCATCACCGGCGCGGTGCGCGGTCCGGCGGCGGCCGTGGCCGTGCCGATCGACGACAGGACCACGACCGCCGTGGCGACCGCCAGCGCTCTTCTCAACACCGGCCAAGCTGACCAGCCGCACGATCCCGGGGTCAAGCCGATTCCGCAGGTCGACGACTCCACGGTGCCCGGGACTGTGCGGCCTCACAGCCGCCGGATCAGCCGGTCCGGCGGGCCGAGTGATACGGGCGGCAGTCGGTGATGGTCCGGCCGTCGTCGCTGAATTCGAGGAATACCCGCCAGAGTTGGCGCACCCGATGATCGGCCCACAGACCGCGGGTCGGGGTGATGCGGTAGAACACCTGCTGGCCCTCGTCGGGGAGTTTGACGTTGTCGTAGAGGGACAGGTCGGCCAGCCACGGGAACTGCTCGAAGCTCAGGGTGACCGCCCGCTGGATCTCGGCGGGATCGGTGACCAGGGTCGCCCGGCCCTGGATCTGCACCGAGCGGATCTCGCCGCGCCCGGCGAACCCGCCGGGCGGCAGATGGCTCACCACGTAGCCGACATTCGGATTGTGCTGCATCTGCGCGTGTTTGCGATTGAACTGGAAGGTGTGCATGTAGGCGATGAGGCCGTCGGCGGCGATGTGCATGGCGGAGGCCGACGGTGCGCCGTCGGCGTCGACGGTGGCCAGCGCGGCGAGTTCCTCCGTGCGGAGCAGGTCGGTGATGGCGTCCTGGACGGCGGCGATGTCGGGTTCGTCGCGGCTCACGGCGCACCGATCCCGAGGTCGGCCAGCACGGCGAGGGCGGCGGCCCTGGCCCCGCCGGTGACGCCCTGGCCGGGATGGGTGGACGGCCCGACGAGGTAGAACCCCTCGGCGGGCAGCCGGTAGCCCATGTTCGGCAGCGGCCGGAAGCCCATGAACTGGAACAGCTGGCAGCCGAAGTGGCCGGGATCGCCGTCCACCCACGCCTCGTTGTAGCGGGCCATGTCGAGCGGGCTGTGCACCACCCGGGCCAGGACCTGGTCGGGTCCGATATTGGTGGTCATGGCCGCGAAGGTGGCGAAGACCGCGTCGAAGATCTCCTCCTTGCGGCTGTCCCAATCACCCTCGGCCAGCTCCATCGGGGCGTAGCCGAGCAGGTAGAGCGTGTGATGGGGAGCGGGCGCCCTGGTCGGGTCCCAGCGGGTGGCGGCCGAGATCGTCGGGATGGTGTGCACCGGCTCGCCGTATTTGAGTTGGTCGAAGGTGCGCAGCAGGTCGGGCAGGTCCAGCGCGACCTCCTGGAAGCCGGCGTCGGTGACCTCGGGCCCGGCGTGGAACTCGGGCGCCTCGCTCAGTACCAGGTGACCGGCGACGAGGCGGAAGCTCGCCGGCTTGATCCGGTCGACCTTGCGTTCCCACTCGGCGCCGAAGCGGTGCTCGACCAGCGCGGGCAGCTGCTTGATGTTGAGGTCGGCCAGCACGGCGCGGCGCGCGGTGTACTCGCTGCCGTCGGCGCAGCGCACCCCGGTGACGCGGTCGCCGTCGAAGTGGAACCGCTCGACCTTCGCGCCGGTCCGGACGCTGCCGCCGTACTCGCGCAGCGCCGCGGCCAGCGCGTCGGACAGCGACTGCGAGCCGCCGACCGCGAAGCCCATCCCGTAGCGGTGGATGAACGGCACCATCAGCAGCAGGAACGCGCCGGTGCCGCCCTCGTCCGGCGCGATCAGCAGCTCCGAGACCCACCGGCACAGCGCCGCTTTGACTTTCGGATGATCGAACCATTCGTGGCAGACGTCGAGGTAGCTCATCATCAGCACCCGCATCGTCTCCTGCCCGATCTCGGACTGCTCCAGCTGCGCGAACAGCGCGCCCAGCGGTGCGGGTGGGGTGAACATCGCGGGCAGCAGCTGGTCGAGCAGCGGGCTGGCGAATTCGTAGAACCGCACGTAGTTCTCGGCATCGGCGGGGGAGATCCGCGCGATCGTCTCGGCGGTCTTGTGCACGTCGTGGTGGAAGGCGATGTAGTCGCCGTCGGGGAACACCACCGACATGCTGGGGTCGGGGTAGACGTAGCTCAGGCCGTGCCGGGCGAGCAGGCCCAGCTCGTCGTCGCGGATCATCGGGTTGCCGTGGATGAAGATGTGCGCGGCGGCGTGCAGGTCGTGCCGGTGCCCCGGCAGAGTCACCGCCTCGCTGACGACGCCGCCACCGATCTCCGGCTTCGCCTCCAGCACAACGACATCCAGACCGGCCTTGGCGAGGTAGGCGGCCGCGGTCAGGCCGTTGTGGCCGGCCCCGACCACGATCACATCGTGTTCAGGCATGCTGGGCCCCCAGTCCGAAGCCGCCGTCGATGTCCCAGATCGAGCCGGTGACGAAACCGGCCCCGGCGGAGTCGAGCAGGGTGAGCACCGGCGCGGCCACCTCGTCGGCGGTCGCGATGCGCTTGATCACGTTGGTGGCGACGACGCCTTCCTCGAGCCCGGGGATCGCCACGGCGCCCGCCCGGAAGCCCGGCGTCTCGGTGATCCCGGCGCACACGCCGTTGACCCGGATACCCATCGGGCCCAGCTCACTCGCCCACGTCGGCACCAGATACTGCAGGGCCGCCTTGGTGGCGCCGTAGACGCCGGTGCCCGGCCCCGGCTTGCGGCCGATGGACGACGAGATCACCGCGATCGCCGCCCCGGACTGCTTGGCCAGCGCCGGTGCCGCCGCGGCGACCGTGGCGATGGTGCCGCGCAGGTTGACATCGATGACGCGGTTCACCTCGTCCATGGGCTGGGCAAACACCACGCCCGGAATCAGGATCCCGGCATTGCACACCAGCAGGTCAAGCCCGCCGAATTGCCGCTCGGCGTGGTCGACGGCCCGGTGCGCGGTCTCCGGGTCGGCGATGTCGCCGCTGATCCACGCCGCGGCGGGGCCGAGCGCGCCCGCGGCCTCGGCCAGCGCCTTCTCCCGGCGCCCGGTGAGCACCACCTGCGCGCCCTCGGCGACCAGTGCCGCCGCGATCGCGTAGCCGATGCCTTCGCTCGATCCGGTGATCAGAGCGGTCCTACTGTCGAATCGCATGGTTCTCCTGTGTTGAGCCGGTCCGGCGCCACTGCACGACGCGGCCGTTGTCGGGGGAGGTTCGGAGGGTGAGCAGGCCGTCGGCCAGCTCGGCGAGGCGGACCTGTTCCGCGCCCACCCAGTCGGCGCGCGAGCTGACCAGGATGTGGTGGCGCAGCACGCCGTCGTCGATGCGCCACCGGCCCGCGTAGCCCATGTAGCCGGGCTCGCCCGGACCGGTGCGCATCATGGCGACCGAGAGATGGCCGCACGCGGTATAGGTCAGGAAACCGGCGGGCTCGGGGCCGAGCGGGCCCGCGATCGGCGCGCCGCCCGCGCCGGTGTCGTGGAAGGACGCCAGTCGCCAGGTGCCGATCAGGTCCTCGGAGCTGGGCACGGGCTACCGCCAGCCGCGAGGATCGCGAAATCTGCTGTAGGGCAGCTCGGCCGGCCGCGCCGAGAGCGGCTCGTCCGGCTCGTCACCGGCCAGGAAGGCGACGGCGACGGCCGCGATCACGTCTTCGCTCAACTCGAACCCGGCCTCGGCCGGCGCTGCGTACTCGGACATCGGTGTGCTCCTGAACTACTGGGGTGGGTTGCCGTGTTTGCGGACGGGGGGTTCGGCGTGCTTGGCGCGCAACATGTTCAGCGATCGGATGAGGACCGCCCTGGTGTCGGCCGGGTCGATCACGTCGTCGACCAGGCCGCGCTCGGCCGCGTAGTAGGGGTGCATGAGCTCGCGCGCGTAGCGGGCGACGAGCTCGGCTCTGGCCGCGGCGGGATCGTCGGCGGCGGCGATCTGCTTGCGGAAGACCACGTTCGCCGCGCCCTGGGCGCCCATCACCGCGATCTCGTTGGTCGGCCAGGCCAGGGCCAGATCGGCGCCGACACTGCGCGAATCCAGCACGATGTAGGCGCCGCCGTAGGCCTTGCGCAGCACGATCGAGATCCGCGGCACGGTCGCGTTGCAGTAGGCGTAGAGCAGCTTGGCGCCGTGCCGGATGATGCCGCCGTGCTCCTGCCCGACCCCGGGCAGGAATCCGGGGACATCGAGCAGGGTGATCAGCGGGATGTTCATCGCGTCGCACATCTGGACGAACCGCGCGGCCTTCTCGCTGGCGGCGATGTCGAGCGTGCCCGCCAGGCACTGCGGCTGGTTGGCCACGAAACCGACGGTGTGGCCGTCCATCCGCGCCAGCGCGATGACGACATTGGCCGCCCAGCGCTCCTGGATCTCCAGATACGCGCCGTCGTCGGCGATCTCGGCGATCACCGCGCGTACGTCGTAGGGCGTGGTCCCGGTCTCGGGGACGAGCTCGGCCAGCGCCGGGCAGCGCCGCTCGACCGGGTCGTCGGTCGGCACCACCGGGGGCAGCTCCCGGTTGTTCTGCGGCAGGAACGACAGCAGGTAGCGGACGTCGGCCAGGCAGCCCGCCTCGTCGTCGTGCACGAAGTGCGCGACCCCCGAGCGTTCGGCGTGCACGTCGGCACCGCCGAGGCCGTCGCGGGTCACCGTCTCCCCGGTGACGGCGGTGACGACATCGGGCCCGGTGATGAACATCTGCGCCGTGCCCCGCACCATCAGCACGAAATCGGTCAGCGCGGGCGAGTAGGCGGCCCCGCCCGCGCACGGCCCGAGCATGACGCTGATCTGCGGAATGACCCCCGAGGCCGCGGTATTGCGCCGGAAGATGCCGCCGTACCCGGCCAGTGCGGCGACCCCCTCCTGGATCCGCGCGCCCGCCCCGTCGTTCAGCGAGACCAGCGGCGCGCCCGCGCTGATCGCCAGATCCATGACCTTGTGGATCTTCTCGGCGTGCGCCTCGCCGAGGGCGCCGCCGAAGATCCGGAAGTCGTGGGCGTAGACGAACACGATCCGCCCGTCCACGGTGCCCCAGCCCGCGACCACGCCGTCGGTGTAGGGCCTGCTGTGCTCGAGGCCGAAGCCGGTGGCCCGATGCCGGCGCAGCGGCTCGAGTTCGGTGAACGAATCCGGATCGAGCAGCAGCGCGAGGCGTTCGCGCGCGGTGAGTTTCCCCCTGGCGTGCTGTCGCTCGGTGGCGGTGGGATCCGGGCCGGTCGCGGCCAGCTCCTTGCGTAGGCGCAGTTCGTCGAGCCGGGGGATGTCGCCGTCGCCGGCGGGCAGGAACGGGAGCGTGTATTCCTCGGTCACAGCGGTGTCCTCTCTCCGTCAGGCCGCGGCCCGGTCGAGCAGGCAGGTTTCGAAGAAGGCCAGCGCGCTGGTGTGATACGCGCGGGCCGCCCAGCCCAGGCTGATGTTGTGGCCCGCGCGCGGCACCCTGGTCAGGCCGCGCCGGGGCGCCCCGCGCAGCATCGCGACCAGGTCGGCGAGCGCGGCGTCGTCGGTGCGCCACCACCGTTCCTGCTCGGCGAAGCTGAACCGCACCGGGATCCGGATGCGATCGGCCAGCTCGGCGAAGGTCTGCGGCCAGGCCGCCGCGTCGACCAGCTCCTGGATCGGCGGCGAGTCGACCGTCGCGCCCGCCCGGGCGAAGGTGCCGGGCGGGTAGAGCTGGAGGTCGCCCCAATTGCGTTGCCAGGCTTTCGATTCCAGCGAATCCTCGGCGTAGAGGTGACCGCAGCCGGAGACGTCGACACCGAGGAAGGTGGTGTCGTCGGTGGCCAGGGTGAGGGCCAGCTTCCCGCCGAAGGAGTGCCCGAGCAGGAAGACGCCGGCCCCGATCTCGTTGCCCGCGGTGAAATCGGCCAGCCCCGCCCGGATCGTCTCGGCCTGCTCGGCCAGCGACTGCCCGTCCGGCAGGGCGTCGGCGGAGTCGCCGTAGCCGGGCCGGTCCAGCGCCAGTACCGCGTAGCCGAGCCGGGTGGCGGTGCTGAGCAGCGAGACGTCCGGATGGGCGCGTCCGTGGAAGTAGCCCGCCGACATCCCCGCCCCGTGCAGGGCCAGGACGGTCGCCCGCGGCAGGGCCAGGGCGGGCGTGCTGAGCAGTCCGGACAGCGGAATCCCGGCCGCGTCCACCGTGATCCGGTGCACGCCAGGGGTCAGGACCGCCGAGCGCGCCTCGGCGGAGCTCATGACCGGTCCTCGGCGAAGGTCTTCGCGTGCCGCAAGGTGGCCAGGCTGTTGGTGCTCAGCGCCCGCTGCACGTACGCCCGCGCGGCGGCGACATCGGCGTCGGGACCGAGCACGGCGGCGATGTTGTCGGTGTTGAGCACCACGCTGTGCTGCGAGGACACCGCCACGCCGTCGGCGTGCGGCCGCACGGTCCAGTAGCCGGTGTGCAGCGTCATCAGCGCGGGCATGGTGATCTGCTTGTAGGCGATCGTGTGGTGCGGCAGGACGATCCGGTACGACATGGTGCGGTGCTGGGAACCGTCCACCGCCACGGTGTCCATCGCCAGCGACTGCATGCCGGGCCCCGGCTCGATCAGCTCGACCCCGGCCACGTGCGGGAGCCGCTCCGGCCACAGATGCGCGTCGCTGATGAACCCGAACACGTCCTCGGCGGTGCCGGCGACCGCAACGGTGTCCTCGAACGAGAACGCGGCGTCGGCGCCCGCGTCCCCGAGCTCGATGCTGCGTTTGAGCGCGGCCAGCTCGGTGCGCGAATTGCGGTCGACCACCTGATCGATCCAGCCGAGCTGATCGGCCGAGACCGCCTCGTAGTCGTGCAGCAGACGCACGTGGCTGTAGTTCTCGGTGAGCGTGTCGACGATCCAGGTGCCGCCCATCGCCGCGATCGGCGGGCTGCTGACCTCCTGCCGGAAGTCGATGCGCCGGTGCTCGGGATCGAGCACCCGCCGCGACACCCAGTGCTTGACGCTGTCGGCCGCGGTGGCCCAGATCCGGATGCGCTGGTCGCGCTCGTCGTTGTCCAGGTAGTCGGCGAAGATGGTGGGCGGGAACAGCTGTGGCCAGTTCTGCACGTCGGCCAGCAGGCGGTAGACGGTGTCGGCGGGCGCCGCGATCTCGATCGAGTGCTCGGCGCGGCCGGTGCCGGAGGTGGTCATGATCGTTGCCTCTCAGTAGTTCCCGAGTCCGCCGCAGACGTTCATCGCCTGGGCGGTGATGGACGCGGCGGTGTCGGAGGCCAGGTAGCCGACCAGGCCGGCCACCTCCTCCGGGGTGCAGTAGCGGCCGAGCGGGATCTTGGCGGTGAACTTCGTCATCACCGCGTCCTCCGAGGTCTGCTGCAGCGCGGCGTAGTTGCGCCGGACCTGCTGGGCCATCGGCGTTTCCACATAGCCGGGGCACACCGCGTTGACGGTGATCCCGGTCGGCGCGAGCTCGTTGCCCAGGGCCTTGGTGAAGCCGACGACGCCGTGCTTGGACGCCGAGTACGGCGCGCCGAGGACCACCCCCTGCTTGCCCGCGGTGGAGGCGATGTTGATGATCCGGCCGCGGCTGCGGTGCCGCATCCCGCCGGTGTTCAGCACCTCCCGCGTCATCCGGAAGACACTGTTGAGGTTGGTGTCGATGACGTTGTCCCAGATCTCGTCGAGCAGGTCGGCGGTGACCCCGCCACCGCTGATGCCCGCGTTGTTGACCAGCACGTCGACCGGGCCGAACCGGGTGGTGGCGGCCTCCACGAACTCGCGCACCGAGTCCCCGGAGCGCACGTCGACGGCGCTGCCCGCCACCTCGAGACCGGCTTCGTGCAGCTGCTTGACGGTGGTGGTGACGTTCTCCGCTGTCCGGGCGCCGAGGTAGACCCGGTGCCCGTTCGCGGCGAGCAGCCGGGCGACGGCCAGCCCGATCCCGCTGGTCGCGCCGGTGACCACTGCGTGCGATTGCGACATGACGACTCCTGCTCAGGGGGTGCGGACGGGGAGGAGGGCGTTCACCGCGGCCAGGAAGGCGCGCGGCGTGGTGGCTTCGATGACGGTCGAATCGTCGAGCGTCACCCCGAATTCGCGTTCGACGCGGCTGGCGGTCTCGAGCATCGCGAGCGAGTCGTAGCCGAGGTCGTCGAAGGTCAGGTCGAGGATGCCCGTGTCCAGGTCGACGTTCTCGGGCTCGCCGGAGCCTTCGAGCAGGATCCGGGTCAGGTCGTCGAGGGTGAATGTCATGGGAGTGCCCTTCCTTCGGGAGCGGTGAGAACCATGGCGGCGTTGAAGCCGCCGTAGCCGCGGGCCAGGACGAGGGCGGCACGCATCGTCGCGTGCCGCGCCCCTCCGACCACCAGGTCCAGCGGTGTGCCGGAGTTCGGTGCGACGTTGATGGTCGGCGGGATCGTGCCCGCCTCGATGGCGAGCAGCGCGGTGGCGACGTCGAGCGGTCCCGCGCCGGAATACAGCCGTCCGGTCATGGTTTTCGGCGCCGTGACCGGGACGCCGCGGTGGCCGAAGACGGCGGTGATCGCCTCGGCCTCGATCCGGTCGGGCTCGGGCAGGCCCGCCGCGTCGGCGAACACCACGTCGATGTCGTCCGGGCCGAGCCCGGCGTCGGCGAGCGCGCGCTCGATCGCGGCGCGCAGGCCGGGCTCGCGACCGGTGTGTGGGGCCGGGTCGAAGGTGGCCGCGTACCCGGCGATCTCGCCGTAGCTGCGGGCCCCGCGCGCCGTGGCCGCGTCGGCGGATTCGAGGATCAGGATCGCGCCGCCCTCACCGGGGACGTGCCCGGCGGCCCGCTCGTCGAACGGCAGGTAGGCGGTGGCGGGGTCGGTGCCGGTGTGCAACTGCCCGCTGGTCCACAGCGCCGCCCAGCCCCACGGGCACAGCGTGGCGTCCATCGCACCCGACACCATCAGCGCGGTCCCGCGCCGAATCTGCCTGCGGGCGTGCGCGATCGCGTCGAGCCCGCCGGCCTGGTCGCTGACCACCACGCCGCTGGGCCCTTTCATCCCGTGCCGAATGGAGATCTGCCCGCTGTTGACCGCGTAGAACCAGGCGAAGGACTGGTAGGCGCTGACGAAGCCGCTGCCCTTGCTCCACAGATTGCCGAGCTCCTTCTGGGCGAACTCGAAGCCGCCCGAGGACGCGGCGGTCAGCACACCCATGTCGAAGTCGGCCATTGCGGCGGTGTCGACCCCGGCGTCGGCCAGGGCCCACTCCGCGGCGACCAGGGCCAGCCTGGTCACCTGATCGGTCTGCGGCAGCAGCCGATTCGGCAGGTGCGCCTTGGGATCGAAGTCGTCGATCTCGCCCGCCAGGGTGGCTGGATAGCCGGCCGGGTCGAACCGGGTGAGCCGGCCGATGCCGCTGTGGCCCGACCGCACCGCGTCCCAATACGGGCGCGTGCCGAGGCCGTTCGGCGCGGTGATGCCGAGGCCGGTGACGACGGTCCTGGTGTCCTCGCGTACCGCGCCGCTCATGCCGGGGCTCCTGTCGGGGTGGTGAGCACCATGGCGCTCTGGAAGCCGCCGAAACCGCTGCCGACGGTGAGCACCGTGTCGGTGCGGTGCTCACGGGCGGTGAGCGGCACGTAGTCCAGATCGCATTCGGGATCGGGGGTGCGCAGATTCGCTGTCGGCGGCACCACGTCGGCGCCGATCGCCAGCACCGAGGCGGCGATCTCGATGGAGCCGATCGCGCCGAGCGAATGCCCGACCATGGATTTGATCGAGCTCACCGGGGTCGCGTAGGCGTGCGCGCCCAGGCTGCGCTTGAACGCCGCGGTCTCGTGCCGGTCGTTCTGCTTGGTGCCCGAGCCGTGCGCGTTGATGTAGTCGATCGCGTCGCCGGGCAGTCGTGCCTCGCGCAGGGCCACGCGGATGGCCTCGGCCATCTCCACGCCGTCCGGCCGCAGCCCGGTCATGTGATAGGCGTTGGCGCGGGTGGCGTAGCCGGCGATCTCGGCGTAGATGTGCGCCCCGCGCCGCCGGGCGGCCGAGAGTTCCTCGAGCACGAACAGGGCGGCGCCCTCGCCGAGCACGAAGCCGTTGCGCGAGCCGTCGAACGGGCGCGAGGCGGACTCGGGCTCGTCGTGGCGCGGGGTGGTCGCCTTGATCGCGTCGAAGCAGGCCATGGTGATCGGCGAGATCGGCGCGTCCGAGGCGCCGGTGATCATGACGTCCACCGACCCTTCGGCGATGAGCTGGGCGGCGTAGCCGACCGAGTCGAGACCCGAGGTACAGCCGGAGGACACCACCGTGGCCGGGCCCTGCGCGCCGACGGCGTGGGCCACCTCGGCGGCGAACGAACCGGGCGACAGATGGTGGTAGAGGTGCTGGTCGGCGTACTTCTGGTCGACCAGGTGCAGCCGTCCGCCGTTGCTGATCACCCGGTAGTCCTGCTCCAGGCGCATGGTCGCGCCGACCGCGCTGCCCAGCGCCACCCCGATCGCGTACGGGTCGATCGCGTCGAGCTCGAGCCCGCTGTCGGCGACGGCGCCGCGCGCGCCGACCACGGCGAACTGCGCCGCCCGGTCGAGCCGGTGCACCTCGTGCGGGGTCAGGCCGTGCTGCTCGGGATCGAAGTCGACCTCGGCGGCGACCCGGGACCGGAACTGGTCGGGATCGAAGAAGCTGATCCGCCGGGTGGCGGTGCGGCCCGCGGTGAGCAGTTCCCAGAACTGCTTGGTGCCGACTCCGCCGGGGGCGATCACCTCCATGCCGGTGATGACGACGCGCCGGGTGTTCATCGTGCCTCCCAGTGGTAGAAGCGGTGCGCGACCGCGTCGGCCGGCTTGCGCCAGGTGGCCGGGTCGTATTTGTCGATCAGGGGGTCGAGGTCGTCGCAGATCTGGATGAAGCGCGGGTCGGCCTGCTTCCAGGCCTGCGCGATCACTTCGCCGCCGTCCGGGGTCTCGAAGTCCTGCAGGTGGAAATAGACGCCGCCGCAGGCGAACAGCTGCCTGCGCCGGGTGCCCATCCGGTGCGGCACCTCGGTGGTGTCGAAGTCGGCGAACAGCCGGGCGACCCGCGGACGGCGCGACGGGACGAGCCGGTTCACCACGAGCGTGCTGTACATCGCCGGGTGCACCGGGCCGGGCAGCCAGTGGTAGTACCGCTCGGCCATCGGCACGGCGGCGTCGAAGACGGTGACCTCGGTGCCGAGATCGGGGCCGTCGGGGACACCGGCCAGCGGTGCGTCGCTGTCGACGACGTGCACGAGCAGGTCGGTGTGATAGTGGAACAGCTGGCGCCGCACGATTTTCGCGTCCGGGGCGGGCGCCGCCGCGTCGTAGTCGGCGTAGGCGGCGGCCAGCCGGTCCCGTGCCGCGGTGGTGGTCGTCCGGGCGACCGTGACTGTCGTATGCATCCGGTGTCGGCTCCTCTGCGTCAGCTGTTCTGGATGCGGCACAGCACGGCGCCGGTGCCGATGCTGCGGCCGATGTCGGTGATCAGGCCGACCACGGTGCCCGCCTTGTGCGCGGTCACCGGCTGCTCCATCTTCATGGCCTCGATCACCGCGATGAGCTGGCCGGAGGTGACCGAATCACCCTCCGCGGCAGCTACTTTCACCAGCGTTCCGGCCATCGGAGCGGTCAGGGAGTCGCCGGACGGCGCCGTCGCCACCGCCCGGGCGACGCGGGCGGCGGGACGGGTGGCGGCCCTGCGGCCGCGCACGGGCAGGGTGACCTCCACGCGCCTGCCCCTGACCTCGAGCACCACCGTCTCGCGCGGCGCCGGGTCCTGGGGCGCCACACCGACGCCGTCGAACGGCGCGAGGGTGTTGTCGAAGTCGGTCTCGATCCAGCGGGTGTGCACCCGGAACGGCGCGTCGGTGAAGGCCGGGTCGGTGACCAGGGCCCGATGCAGCGGCAGCACGGTCGCGATGCCGTCGATGCCGAACTCGTCGAGCGCGCGAGCGGCGCGCTGCAGGGCCTGGGTCCGGTCCTCGCCGGTCACGATGAGCTTGGCCAGCAGCGAATCCCAGTTCGCGCCGACCACGCTGCCCGCCTCGACCCCGGAATCGACCCGGACCCCCGGCCCGCTCGGGGTCCGGTAGCCGGTGATCGTGCCCGGCATCGGCAGGAAGCCGCGACCGGGGTCCTCGCAGTTGATCCGGAACTCGATCGAGTGACCACGGCTCGGCGGATCGGGGTAGTCGAGCAGGCCGCCATCGGCCAGGCGCAGTTGTTCGCGCACCAGGTCGATGCCGGTGACCTCCTCCGAGACCGGGTGCTCGACCTGCAAGCGGGTGTTGACCTCGAGAAACGACAGGGTGCCGTCCGCGCCGACCAGGAACTCACACGTCCCGGCGCCCCGGTAACCGGCTGCGCGCAGGATGGCCTTGGACGCCGTGGCGAGCGCGTCGCGCTGGTCGGGGGACAGGAAGGGCGCCGGCGCCTCCTCGACGAGCTTCTGGTGCCGCCGCTGCAGGGAACAGTCCCTGGTCGACACCACGACCACGGTGCCTTCGGCATCGGCCAGGCACTGGGTCTCCACATGGCGCGGCGCGTCCAGATAGCGCTCGACGAAGCACTCCCCGCGCCCGAACGCCGCCTCCGCCTCCCGCACCGCCGAGGCGAAGCACTCGGGGATCTCGGCGAGGGTCCGGGCGACCTTCAGGCCGCGACCGCCACCGCCGTGCGCGGCCTTGATCGCGACCGGCAGCCCGTGTTCCTCGGCGAAGCGCACGACCTCCGCGGGATCGGCGACCGGCCCCGGGCTGCCCGGCACGATCGGCGCGCCCGCGGCGACGGCGATCCGGCGGGCGGTCACCTTGTCGCCGAGATCGCGGATCACCGCCGGCGGCGGTCCGATCCAGATCAGCCCGGCCGCCAGCACGGCGGCGGCGAAATCGGCGTTCTCGGAAAGGAATCCGTAGCCGGGATGCACCGCGTCGGCACCCGCGGCCCGCGCCGCGGCGAGCACGGCGTCGATGCTCAGGTAGCTCGTCTGCGCGGTGTCGCCACCGAGTGCGTAGGCTTCGTCCGCGGCGCGGACATGGACGGCGTCGCGATCGGGATCGGCGTACACCGCGACGGCGACGAGGCCGGCGTCCCGGCACGCCCGCGCGATCCGGACGGCGATCTCACCCCGATTGGCGATCAACACTTTTCGCATCGTGTCTCCTGAAAGTTGTTGGCGCTCTTCGGTAATCGTGGACATCGCAGATCACCACGCGATGAACGGCGATTCCGGGAATCTTCAGGAGCTGTGCCCGGACCCGCCCGATTCCGGCGGATCTCGTCCAATTCCTCCCGGCTCGTTCAGATTCGGCTCCGCCCGGTTGCCCGCGCGTGCCGCCGGCCGTACGATCGCGCGCCGTCGTGCGGCCGGCCGGGCGTTCGCCAGCGGTCGCCAATACATGGCTTGCCATGTATTCTTGCGGTAGCCGCAGATCAATGACGATGGAAGGTGGGAATGGAACCGCTCGAGACGCTACCGATGGATCGGAGCACCTCCCTGGGGTACGTGATCAACCATCTCGCGCGGCTCATGGAACAGGCGCTGCGCGACCGCATCGCCGGGCACGGTGTGGTGCCGGGGCAATTCGCACAACTGCTCGCACTGTACGAGGAGGAGGGGATCTCGCAGCTCCAGCTCTGCGAGAAGGTTCGTATCGACCAGTCGACGATGGCCCACACGCTCAAGCGGATGGAACGTGACGGCCTCATCGAACGCACCGCCGACCCCGAGGACGGCCGGCGGGCGCTGATCTACCTCACCGACCGGTCCCGCCGGCTCCGCACCGCGCTGATCGCGGCCGCTCGGGAGGTGAACGACATCGCGACCGCGGGATTCCCGGATGTTCGCGGGGACGACTTCATCCGCATGGTTCGACAGGCGATCGGCAACCTCGAGGCCGATCGGACCACATGACCATCGAAGAGAGGTAAACCATGCTCTCCCGCATCCATCCCATCGCGGGCACGATCGGATTGCTCACCATCCTCACCTTCTGGACCTCGACAGTGGTGACCGAGCTCAGCGGGTCGAAGGACGCGATCATCGCGGTGAAGCAGGCCATCCCGTGGGCCCTGCCCATCCTGGTCCTCGCGCTCGCCGCCACCGGCGGCACCGGGTTTCGGCTAGGCGGGACGTCGACGATGCCCGCCATCGTCGCGAAGAAGCGGCGGATGCCGTTCATCGCGGGCAACGGGTTGCTCGTGCTGATCCCGTCGGCGATCACCCTGGCCGTGCTGGCGGGCCGCGACGAGTTCGGGCCGCTGTTCTACAGCGTGCAGGCGCTCGAACTCGTCGCGGGCGCGGTCAATATCGTCCTCATGTCACTCAATATCCGCGACGGCCTGCGCATCACCGGCCGTTTCCGGTCACCGGATCAGGTGACCTCGAACGCTACCGTGGGTAGCGACGAATCTCAGGGATAGAAAATGAACGACACCAGTCTCCGTGCCGAACTCGAAGCCTTGCGCGCGGAAGTCCGGGAATTGCGCGACCATCGAGAAATCGCCGCGCTGTTCGACACCTTTTTCTTCTTCGAAGATCGTAAATCCATGGATGACGCCTGGGCGGAATCCATTTTCACCGACGATGTATTGCTCGAATTGCCACCCGAGGATTATCGCGGCATCGCGGGCATCGCCGCGCACATGACCTATGTCGTGAATCTCTTCGGCCCGACCCATCACACCACCACCGATTGTCATGCCGATATCGACGGCGACACCGCCGCGGTCCGGCTGAACCTGACCGCGACGCACAAGCACGTCGTCGCGGGGGAGCCGCCGCTGCTGGTCTGGGGCCATCTCGACGCCGACGTCCGGCGGACCGCCGTGGGCTGGCGGATCGCCAGGATGAAGTTCATCAAGGTGCTGCGCACCGGCGAGGCCCCGCCCGGATTCGCCTTCGACGAGAACCTCAACGTGGTCGCGGTGAGCTGACCACACGGCAGCCGCCGGCTCGATCCGAGCCGGCGGTTTTCGCCGTGCCCGGCTCAGTCCAGCGGCATCAGCTTGAAGCCGACGCCACGCACCGCCACGATCCAATCGCTGGCGCCCAGCTTGGCCCGCAGGCTGCTGACGTGCGTGTCCACGGTGTGCTGCGACCAGGACCCGTCCCAGACCTCGCCCAGGATCTGCTTGCGCGCCACCACGATTCCGGGCCGCCGCGACAGCATCAGCAGCAGGTCGAACTCTTTTCTGGTGAGCGTCAGCTGGCGGCCGTGCAGCGTGGCCTCCCTGGCCGCCGCGTCGATGCGCAAGGCGCCGCAGCGGGTGGCGGGCGGCGCGCTCTCGGCCTGGGGGCACGCCCGTCGCATGAGCGAATCGATGCGCGCGACGAGTTCCCTGATCCCGAACGGCCTGGCCAGGTAGTCGTCGGCGCCCGAGCGCAGGCCGAGCACGCAGTCCAGTTCGGAATCGCGGTCGGTGACCACGATGATCGGGACCGGGTGGCGGGCCCGGATCGAACGGCAGACCTCGAAGCCGTCGTAATCGGGGAGATCGGGGTCGAGCAGGACCAGATCGGCGCGGTCGAACAGTTTCAGCGCCATTCTTCCGGTATCGACGGTGGCGACTTGATGGCCGTAGCGGGGGAGTTCGCTGTCGAGTGTGCCGACGGCATCCGAACCCGCCGCGATGAGAATTCGCCAGGACCGTTCCACCATCATGTGCCGGGGTTCGGGAAAACTGGGCGCGAGGTCGATATCGGTTTCCCGAAGGTCACTGCTACGCATGGCTCGAATACCCCCACCGTCCTGGGCATCGAAATGCCGCACCGACGACCACACTGCTACGGGCGGCCGGTATTTCACCTGTCCTTGTCAGGGTAGCCGACTCTATGTGTTCGCGCACTGTGGCGTTCGGCGCCATTCTTTCGAAAAAGTGCCCGGATCGGTATTCCACAAATCCGATAACGGACGGTCGTTCAAGTCGTGGCGCCGAAGCGGCGGCGATATTCGGTCGGGGCGATACCGACCTGGCGCTGGAAGTGGTGCCGCAGCAGGGCGCCGGAGCCGAAGCCGGACTGGTCGGCGATGTGTTCGAGCGGCATGTCGGTGGCCTCGAGCAGGTGCTTGGCGAACAGGACGCGCTGGGTGGTGAGCCACTTGACCGGGGTGGTTCCGGTCTCGGCGGCGAAGCGGCGGGCGAAGGTCCGGGTGGACATGCTCGACCTGGCGGCCAGCTCGTCGACGGTGTGCGGATGCGCGAGGTTCTCGGCGAGCCAGCTCAGCGTGGCCGACAGGCCCTCGGAGCGGCATTCGGGCACCGGCTGCTCGATGAACTGGCGCTGGCCGCCGTCGCGCTGCGGCGGCACGACCATCCGGCGGGCGATGCCGTTGGCCGCCGCGGTGCCGATCTCGCGGCGCACCAGGTGCAGGCAGGCGTCGATGCCCGCCGCGGTGCCCGCGCTGGTGATCAGGTTGCCCTCGTCGACGAAGAGCACGTCCGGGTCGACGGTCGCGGCGGGGAACTGCGCGGCCAGGATGTCGACGTAGCGCCAGTGGGTGGTGCACTTGCGCCCGTCCAGCAGCCCGGCCTCCCCGGCCAGGAAGGCGCCGGAGCAGACGGTCAGCACGATCGCGCCTGCGTCCGAGGCCGCGCGGACCGCCTCGACGACCCGCTCGTCGTAGCTGTGG
Source organism: Nocardia sp. NPDC003269 (assembly GCF_042888005.1). Lineage (NCBI taxonomy): Bacteria > Bacillati > Actinomycetota > Actinomycetes > Mycobacteriales > Nocardiaceae > Nocardia > Nocardia sp. NPDC003269. Next base: position 155,602 of record NZ_JBIAPA010000005.1, on the reverse strand, counting down.
CCGAGGGTGAAGGGGAAGGCGGGGATGGCGACGAGATCGGCGTGCACCAGCTCGTCGAGGCCGTACTCGGGCGTCACCGAGACGCCGGGGGTGGTGGAGCGCAGCGGCTTGCCCGGCGTGGCCCCGCAGACCTTGAAGTCGAAGCCGGGCAGGCCGTCGGCGGTGCGGTCGAGGCCGAAAACCTCACAGACGACGCCGAATTCGAACATGGCGAGCTTGTCGTTGAGGACGACGGACACCGTGGACAGCATCACTCCATGCTATCTGGCTGAATCTTTACGCACAATGACAGAACAGCCACTTTCGGCCGAAAACAGACGAGCGCAAAATTTCTGCCATGGTTACTTTCTTGATCGTCCTCGCCGCCATCATCGGACTCGCCGTTCTCATCGGTCGCGGCACCGCCGGATCGACCGGCGTCGTCGACCGTGACGCCCAGCGCATCGAAGCCGAACTCGCCGCCATCGCCGGCTACGCCACCAACATCCGGCCCGGCCTGCACTGAACGCGCGAATGCCGCCCCACCCGCGGGTGGAACGGCATTCGTGACAGGGGGAGAACTCAGACGGCGTCGCCGGGGCCGACCCGCGGCTTGGGGGCGCGCATCTTGCGGATCTGCGAGGCGCGCACGAAGGCGTACCAGCCCAGCTTGAAGCCGGTATCGGTGGTGTCGGGGAACCGCTCGATCACCCGGTTGTTCACGATCTTGCCGAGCACGAAGCCCTCGATGATCATGAACACCATCATCACCAGCATCGCCAGCGTCACGATGGTCTGCAGCCCGGGGGCCACGAACATCGACATGATCAGCACCAGCGCCATCGGCATGAACAGGCCGACCAGATTGCGGCGGGCGTCGACCAGATCGCGCACGTAGGCGCGGACCGGGCCCTGATCGCGGGGCAGCAGGTACTTGTCCTCGCCGGCCAGCATCCGGGCGCGGCGATCCTGCACGGCGGCGCGGCGGTCGGCCGCGGCGGCCTTGCGGTCTTCCTTGGAGCCCTTGGTGGCCTTGCGGCGGGCGCGGGCCTCCTTGGCGGTCATCGGGGCGGGCGCGACCGGGCCGCGCCGTTTGCCTTCGGCCTCACGCCTTTTCGGGGTCGGGCGACCCTTGCCCGGGGTGGTGGAAGCGGGTGCGGTGGCGGTCTGTTCGACGTCCGGCACCGAGGGGTCGACGGACTCGTCGATGGTGCTGGACTCGTCGCGACGGAACAATTTCACGTTCACCAGGCTATTCGATGGGCCCGGGCATCGGGAAATGCGGTCCGCTGTCCGGTGCGCGCGGTCTCATCGGCGCCCGGAGTGCGACCTGGATCACGCCCCGGTGGCGCGTACTGTGGGGTGAACCACCCAGGTCGAATCCACGCTGCGTGGCGGGGGTGGCAAAATAGGAATAGCAGCCGCCGCGATGGTGTTGAAATCAGTCGTGCGCTGTGCACCTGAGGTCCGTTCCGCGGGCCGGCCGACTTAGGAGTGTCCATGACTGTGCAGAACGAGACCGCCACCGAGACCCACGGTGCGACGCTGACCGACGCTGCCGCCGCCAAGGCGAAGGCGCTGCTCGACCAGGAAGGTCGCGACGACCTCGCCCTGCGCATCGCCGTCCAGCCGGGTGGCTGTGCCGGCCTGCGCTACCAGCTCTTCTTCGACGACCGCGTCCTCGACGGTGACATCGTCGTCGAGTTCTCCGGCGTGAAGCTCGCCGTCGACCGCATGAGCGCCCCCTACATCCAGGGCGCCTCGATCGACTTCGTCGACACCATCGAGAAGCAGGGCTTCACGATCGACAACCCGAACGCCACCGGCTCCTGCGCCTGCGGCGACTCGTTCAACTGATCTTTCGCGGCCACGCCACGACACGGTGTGGTTGCGCTGAGGTGAACCACCGGGGGTAGCGGCTTGCTACCGTTGAAGTCCGGGATCTGACGATCCCGGACTTCTTGCTTTCCGCGCCTAGTGTCGAAGGGGCCTCGCCTCGTGTCTGTTGCTGTGTCCGCGTCCATCGCCACCGACCACCTCATGCGTTTTCCCGGTAAGTTCGCCGATGTGCTGCTCGCCGATCAGCTCGATCATGTGTCCCTGAGTTTCCTCGTCGACGACCTGCAGATCCGCCGCGGCGGCGTGGCGGGCAACATCGCCTACGCGATGGGCCTGCTCAAGCAGCGGCCCGTGCTGGTCGGCGCGGTGGGCGCCGACTTCGCCGAGTACCGGCAGTGGCTGGAGTCCAACGGCGTCGACTGCTCGGCCGTGCACATCTCGGACAAGGCGCACACCGCGCGGTTCGTCTGCACCACCGACGAGGCGATGGCGCAGATCGCCTCCTTCTACCCGGGTGCGATGAGCGAGGCGCGCGACATCGATATCGCCGCGATCGCCGGCGCGCACGATGTCGACCTGGTGTTGGTCGGCGCCAACGACCCCGAGGCGATGGTGGCGCACACCCGCCAGGCCAAGGCCCAGGGCATCGCCTACGCCGCCGACCCGTCCCAGCAGCTGGCCCGCCTCGACGGCGAGCAGGCGGCCGAGCTGGTCGACGGCGCCGCCTACCTGTTCACCAACAAGTACGAGTGGGCGCTCCTACAGCAGAAGACCGGACTGAGCGAAGCGGAGATCACCGCCAAGGTCGGCATCCGGGTGACCACCCTCGGCTCCGAAGGCGTGCTCGTCGTCGACGCCGACGGCACCGAGGTGCGCGTCGGCGTGGTGCCCGAGGTGTCCAAGGTCGACCCGACCGGTGTCGGCGACGGCTTCCGCGCCGGTTTCCTCACCGCCCACCGCGCCGGCCTGAGCCTGGAGCGCTCCGCCCAGCTCGGCTCCCTGATCGCCGTGCTGGTCCTGGAGACCACCGGCACCCAGGAGTGGACGCTCAGCAAGGACGAGGCCGTCGAGCGCCTCACCAAGGCCTACGGCGCCGACGCCGCCGACGAGCTGTCGGTGCTGCTCTAGGCACGCAGAACCGAACGCCCCCTCGATCTTTCGACCGAGGGGGCGTTCGTCTGTCTCAGGGGGACTACAGCGAGACCGGGTAGACCGGCTCCTGGATCTCCGGCTTGATCCGGTCCTCGACGAAGATGCCGTGCCAGACCATGAAGACCAGCAGGGTCCACAGGCGGCGGCTGTGGTCGGACACACCCGCCTTGTGGTCGCGCAGCATCTGCAGGACGGCCGCCTTGTCGATCAGGTGGTCGGTCTGGGACTCGGCGATCTGGGTCTGCGCCCAGTCGTAGAGCTCGGTGCCGCGCAGCCAGTGCCGCAGCGGGACCGGGAAGCCGAGCTTGGCGCGGTTGAGGACGTGATCGGGGACGATCCCGTCCAGGGCCTGGCGCAGCGCGTACTTGGAGGTTTCCTTGGTGATCTTCTGGTCGTAGGGCAGACCCTGGGCGACCCGCATGACCTCGTTGTCCAGGAACGGCACGCGCAGTTCCAGCGAGTTGGCCATGGTCATCTTGTCGGCCTTGACCAGGATGTCGCCGCGCAGCCAGGTGAACAGGTCCAGGTGCTGCATCCGGGCCACCGGGTCCCAGCCCGCGGACTGGGCGTAGATCGGCGCGGTGACGTCCTGGTGGGTCCACTCGGGGCGGAACTCGCGCAGCACCGCGCGCAGCTGCGCGTCGTTGAAGCTGCGGGCGTTGCCGTAGTAGCGGTCCTCCAGGGTGAGCGAGCCGCGCTGCAACAGCGACTTGCCGCGCCTGCCGTCGGGGATCTTGTCGCCGAGCTTGCCGACGAGCTTGCGCAGCCCGGCGGGCAGGTACTCGAACGGCTTGAGCGACAACGGCTCCCGGTAGATGGTGTACCCGCCGAACAGCTCGTCGGCGCCCTCGCCGGAGAGCACCACCTTGACGTGCTTGCGGGCCTCCTTGGCCACGAAGTACAGCGGCACCAGGGCCGGGTCGGCGACCGGGTCGTCGAGGTACCAGACGATCTCGGGGATGGCGGCGGCGAACTCGGCGGGGGAGACCACCTTGACGATGTGGCGCGCGCCGATCAGCTCGGCGCTCTCGGCGGCCACGTCGACCTCGGAGTAGCCCTCGCGCTCGAACCCGGTGGTGAAGGTGATCAGCTTCGGGTTGTGCCGCATGGCCAGCGCCGCGATGGCGGTGGAGTCGATGCCGCCGGACAGGAACGAGCCGACGGTGACATCGGCGCGCATGTGCTTGGCGACGGAGTCCTCGAGCGCGGCGGCGATCTCGGCGTAGCGGGCCTGGGCGGCCCCCTCGGCGAACGGCCGGACCCGGAAGTCGGGACGGAAGTAGCGGGTGGCCCGCGGCGCCTGCCCGACCTTCACGGTGGCGTAGGTGCCGGACTCGAGGCGGCGGATGCTCTTGTGCAGCGACTCGGGCTCGGGCACGTACTGCAGCACGGTGTAGTGCTCGAGCGCGCGCGGGTCCAGCTCGTCGGAGACGCCGAGCGGGCTCAGCAGCTCCAGCACGCTCTTCTTCTCGCTGGCGAAGGCGGTGCCGCCGGGGCCGCTCGCGTAGAACAGCGGCTTGATGCCGAACGGGTCGCGCGCCAGGAACAGCTCCTGGGTCTCGGTGTCCCAGATCGCGAAGGCGAACATGCCGCGCAGCTTGCGCACGGCCTCGGGGCCCCAGAAGTGGAAGGCGGCCACGATCGACTCGCCGTCGCCGTCGGTGGCGAAGATCTTGCCCTCGGGGAACTCGGCGCCGTGCTCGGCGGCCAGCTGCTCGCGCAGTTCGAGGTAGTTGTAGATCTCGCCGTTGAAGGTCATCGCGTAGCGCTGCGGATTGTCCGCCGGGCCCCAGCGCAGCGGCTGGTGCGAGTGCTCGATATCGATGATGGAGAGGCGGTTGAAGCCGAAGATCATGTGATCGTCGTGCCAGGTGCCCTTCTCGTCGGGGCCGCGGTGCCGCTGGCAGTGCAGCGCGTCGTACACCTGATCGACCACCTCGGTCGTCGCCGTATCAGCTGTCAGGAATCCGAGCAGTCCGCACACGGTGTCGGCAACCTCGTCTCTGGAAGCGAGCGCATAGACGCTCTAACGTCTGGCCTACTGGGGCCCGGGGGTCTGGGCGGCGCATTGCGGTAGAACGATGTCGTAGCAATGCAATGCAGTCACCTTACTGGCGCCCGCAGGCGATGGCACCTCCCGCGCGGCATGTGTGACGACCGGCGAGGGCGTGATGCGGTCCATGGCAACGTATTCGCAGGTCGCCTACCCGGTCTCGGTATCGGCGGAGTGTCGAACACGACCCCGCGACAACTCGGTGCCCGCTTTGGTCTACGCTGCGTAGTACTCAGGTCCTTCTCAGGTGTGCAGGCGTCACAGCGGCAATACTCGAGGGCGGCCTGAAACGTGCTTGAAAGCGGTGTCGGAACGGGCGGATCGCGGCCCGGACGACGCAATGTGTCGGAATGTGTAGCGACCAGGAAGGCGTGAGCGTGGCGCACAAGGCGAGCGAAGAGATCGGGGCACGACCCGTTCGGGGTCGGCAGGGCCGCATCCTTCGACGGGCCGGGCTGGCGGTGTCCTTGGGGATCACTGCCGTCCTCGTCTCGGGCTGCTCGATCGACAATGTATGGCTGCGGTTCGGCTGGCCCTCGGGCATCACGCCGCAGGCCACCCGGATGCGGGAGCTGTGGACCTGGTCCGTGCTGGCCGCGCTCGCGATGGGCGTGCTGGTCTGGGGTCTGACCTTCTGGACCGTCATCATGCACCGCAAGCGCAAGGACTCCCCGGAGTTCCCGCGCCAGACGGGCTACAACGTGTCGCTGGAGCTGACCTACACGGCGATCCCGTTCGTGATCATCGCGGTGCTGTTCTACTTCACCGTGGTCGTGCAGAACTACGTGCACGAGAAGACGGACAACCCGGATGTCACCGTCGACGTGACCGCGTTCCAGTGGAACTGGAAGTTCGGCTACCGCAACATCAACAATGTCGGCGGGCTGACCTGGAACGGCATCGACTCCGAGCGTGAGCTGGCGAACGAAGAGCAGCTCGCGCAGTACGAGGAGCGCAAGAACGAAGAGGGTCACCCGCAGCCGGGCCCGGTGCACGGCAAGCCGGCCAACGACATCCTCTCGTACCTGCACTACGACAAGGTCGAGACCGTCGGTTCCAGCACCGAGATCCCGGTCCTGGTGCTGCCGACCGGCAAGCGCATCGAGTTCCAGCTCGCCGCCGCCGACGTGATCCACGCCTTCTGGGTGCCGGAGTTCATGTTCAAGCGCGACGTGATGCCGAACCCGAAGGAAAACCAGTCCGACAACGTCTTCCAGATCTCCGAGATCGAGAAGGAAGGCGCGTTCGTCGGCCGCTGCGCCGAGATGTGCGGTACCTACCACTCGATGATGAACTTCGAGGTCCGCGCGGTCTCGCCGGAGAAGTACGCCAAGTACATGCAGGCGCGCATCGACGGCAAGACCAACGGCGAGGCGCTCGAGTCGATCGGCGAGTCGCCGGTGGCCACCTCCACGTACCCCTTCAACACCAAGCGTGACATCAAGAGCGCTTCGGTGAACGAGAGCAAGTGAGGATTCTGATATGAGGATCGAAGCGCGGATCTTCGAACTGCTCACGGCGTTCTTCATCCTGGTGGGCATCGTCTACGGCTTCTTCACCGCTCAGTCGCGCACCGGCATCGAATGGGCCGGTACCACCGCGATCGTGCTGACCGCGGGCCTGTCGCTGATCATCGGCACCTACTTCCGCTTCGTCGCGCGCCGCATCGACCTGCGGCCCGAGGACTACGAGGAGGCCGAGATCGTCGACGGCGCCGGTGACCTGGGCTTCTTCTCGCCCGGCAGCTTCTGGCCGATCACCCTGGCCGCCGCCGGTTCGGTCACCGCGCTGGGCCTGGCGTTCTTCCAGTTCTGGCTGATCGGCCTCGGCGTGGTGCTCGTGCTCGCCGCCGCGGCTGGCCTGGTGTTCGAGTACTACATCGGCGCCGAGAAGCACTGAGCGACAACTACACAGACACAAGGGAAGGGCCCCACCGGAATCCGGTGGGGCCCTTCCCTCGTCGGTGGCCGGTGTGGGCTAGACGCTGTAGCGCAGCGCCTGCTCCGAGCGGCAGATGTCGTCGATGCCGGAGACGATCTCGCGCAGCTGCTCCGACGGCAGCGCGGAGGGACGCAGGCGGCAGGTGAAGGTGATCAGGCCGTAGTCGGCAGGCGACAGGCCGCGGGCGGCGGCCTCGGCCCGCAGGTACGGGGAGCGCACGCCGTAGGTCATCGCGGAGATGACGGTGAAGCAGCCGGTGCGTTCGCGGTGGGCGGCGAACAGGTCGTGCAGGCCGTAGAAGACCGAGCCGTAGTTGGCCAGCGGGGCGAACACGCCGACCCGGTAGGCCGGGCCGCGCTCCGACGAACTGATGACGGTGTCGGCCAGGTACTCCGCGTCGCGCATGGTGAGCACCTTCGGCGCGAACATCAGCGCGCCCGCCGCGGCGTTGCGCACCGGCATGCCCGCGCGCCCGCCCGCCGCCGAGGCGATGGCGCCCAGCGACTTGCGGGTGCGGGTGCCGACCTCGCGCCGCGCCCGCAGGCCACGGGTGGGGGCGGTGGGGTACAGGCTCGACCACTGGCCGAAGCGCACGGCGCCGAGGGTCACCTGGCCGGTGCCGACCGGGCGGGCCACCTTCAGCGGCGCGGTGTCGACCCAGCGGCCGACCTGCAGCGCCGCGCTGCCGGGGTTGGTGATCTCGGTGGTGGCGTGCTCGACGAAGGAATCGAAATCGAGGAACCGGTCGGCGTCGGTGGTCAGCCAGGTGTGGTCCTTGTCGACCTCGACGACATCGAGGGTCAGCGCGGTGATGATGCCCGCGCGCCCGCCCGCGCCGAGGATGCGGTGGAACCGCTCGGTGTGGTGGCCGCGCCCGCAGGTGCCGATCCGGCCGTCGGGGTCGACGTACTCGAGGTCGACGATCTGATCGATGAACATGCCGTAGCGGTGCGAGGCGGTGCTGACGCCACCGACGGAGGCGAAGCCGCCCGCGGTGATGTCGCGGTGGTCGCCGACCACCGGCAGGCCGAGGCCGTGCGCGCCGAGGCGGCGGTCGATCTCGGAGAGCTTGGCACCCGCCTGCACCCGGACCGTCCGCCTGCCCAGGTTGATGTCGAGCACCGAATTCATCTTGCGCAGCGAGAGCACCGCGCGCTGATCGGTCAGGCCATAGGACTCTTCGGTCTGCTCGCCGCCGCGAACCGTCAACCGTTCCGAACGATCGCGCGAATCACGTACAGTGCGAACGACATCCGCGGTGTCCCGGGGGAGATATTCTTCGGAGATGACGGAGTGCGGCGTGCCCATGACCGCATAGCTAACCACAGCTCGGCGATTCTTGCGCACGGTACCTCGGAGCTACTTCCGCGTAGGCGCGAGTCGCTTCGTGAACAGGACTTTCCCGGTCGCGTCGCACAGGTCGACGGTCAGTTCGCCGGAGCGCCCGTCGATGCGGACCTCGCCGAAATGCTGGTACTGCGCGTCCAGCGGCGAGGTGTTCGGCGCGGGCGGCGCGTGCACGAAGACCGCTTCCGGCCCGAAGGTCGGATCGAGCTCGTTCGGACCGAACGCCCCGGCGTTGAGCGGACCCGAGACGAACTCCCAGAACTCGTCGAAATCGGTGAAGGCGGCGCGCGCCGGCGAATAGTGGTGTGCCGCCGTGTAGTGCACGTCGGCGGTGAGCCAGACGACGTTGGTGACCTTGTTCGCCTTGATCGAAGAGAGCACCCGCGCGATCTCGGTCTCGCGGCCGCTGGGTGCGCCGGGAGCGGCGTTGGCCGGGCCCTCGAAGGCGGTCTTGCCGTCGGGGACGATCAGGCCCAGCGGCAGGTCGGCGGCGACGATCTTCCAGGTGGCCTTCGAATCCCGCAGGCCGTCGCTGAGCCAGCTGGTCTGCGCGGTGCCGAAGATGGCGCCCTGCGCCGCGGTGTTGGCGCCGTTGGCGTCCTTGTAGGCGCGCATGTCCAGGACGAAGACGTCCAGCAGCGGGCCATAGGAGATCTTGCGGTACAGGCGGCCGTCGACGGCTTCCCTGGGCTCCAGCGGCATCCACTCGTGGAAGGCCTGCCAGGCGCGCGTGGCCAGGGTGTCCATGCTGCGCTCGGTGTAGTTCTTGTCGGCGGCCACGGTGCCGCCGGGGTACCAGTTGTTGGTGGTCTCGTGGTCGTCCCACTGGACCACCTGGGCGACGGCGGCGTTGAAGCGGCGGTAGTTGTCGTCGGTGAGGTTGTAGGCGTAGTTGCCGCGGAACTGGTCGAGGGTCTCGGCCGGGGCGTTCTTGGCCTCGGCGGTGATGTTCTTCCAGACCCGGCCGTCGGGCAGGGTGACCGATTCCTTCAGCGCGTTGTCGGCGTAGACGCAGTCGCCGGAGTGCAGGAACAGGTGCGGGTCGCGCGCGGCCATCGTCGCGAAGACCTTCATGCCGCCCAGCTCGGGGTTGATGCCGAAGCCCTGGCCGGCGACATCGCCGGACCACAGCAGGCTGATGTCGGCGGGCGCGGTGGGCGCGGTGCGGAAGACGCCGGTCAGGGTGTCCGAGCTCGCGCCGTCCTCGCCCTCCAGGCGCACCCGGTAGTGCACGACCTGGCCCGCGGGCAGGCCGTTGACGCGCACCCGGCCGGTACCGTCGGTGGCCGGGGTGAGCAGGGGGCCGGTGAATCGCTTGACGTCGCTGAACTTCTCGGTCGCCGCCGTCTCCACGATCAGGGTCGCGGGGCGGTCCGAGCGCGCCCAGATCAGCGCGCCGTCGCTGCGCGGGTCACCGACGGCGATGCCGTGGGTCAGCGCGGGCCTGGCCGTGACCAGGCCGGGACCGTCGCCGCACGCCGCCAGCGCGGGCGTGGTCGCCAGACCGAGGGCGGTGGCGCGCAGCAGCGTGCGCCGGGACATCGCGAAATCCGAACCAGCCATGGCTGTCACGGTGCATCGCCGGTCGGAACGCCGGGACGCGGGCGCGGCAACGCCACATGAACGGTGTCGTACGGTCGGCTAACGGTCTTGCGTGCCGGGATGTCAGACGAGCAGGTCGAGCGGCAGCGGGTAGGCGTCGGCGGCGGTGCTGTCGTCGGTCAGCATCCGGGCGGCGGCGGCCTGCCAGTAGTCGAGCAGGGTGCGGTCGCCGGTGCCGCGGCGGATCGGGGCGCTGAAGGCCAGGCCGCGCGCGATCTCGACGGTGAGCAGGGCGATGCGCGGGAAGTCGGGATGGGCGGCGATCTCGGGACCGAACAGCTGGGCGAGCTGGGTACGCAGCTTGGCGCTGATCCGTTCGACCAGGGGGACGAGGGTGGCGTGTAGCGCGGGATTGGTGCGCGCGGCGGACCAGAGTTCCATCTCGGCGAGAAAGTCCGGGCCGGAGAACAATTCGCGCACGGCCGCGATCGCGGCGGCCAGCCGGTCGGCGGGCGGGTCGGCGTCGAAGCCGTCGATGATCCGCTGGGCGCGGACGGCGCGGCGCGTGACGAGTTCCTCGATGGTCGCGGTGAGCATGTCCTCGCGGGTGGGGAACTGGAACAGCAGCGAGCCGCGCGAGATGCCGGATTCGGCCTGGACGGCGCGCGTGGTCAGGGCCGTGTAGCCGCCCGCGGTGAGGATGGCGATGGCGGCGTCGATGACGGTCGCGCGAGCTCGCTCGCCGCGCGTCTGACTCGGCACGGTGCTGCCTCCCTCGGTTCCGGTCGGGTCGTGCTCGGTCCACCCTAGCGGTCGGCCACGCGGGTCCCGGTCGCGCACGAATTTACTAGGACATCTGGACTATAAGCGCGACCGGTGGTGAAATGTGTCACTAGTCCACATGGACTACATTGGTCTCGACGAGGAGTCAGATGTTGCTGTCCGAAACCGACGCCCCCACCCCGCGCCCCGAACTGCTCTACGACTTCGTCGAACGGTGGGCGGCGCGCACCCCCGATGCCACCGCCGTGTCCTACGGCGATCTGACCTGGACCTGGGCCCAGTGGTGGGAGCGGATCCGGCGGGCGGCCGGCGGCCTGCGCGCCGCCGGGGTGCGGCCCGCCGATCGCATCGCCTACCTCGGCAAGAACCATCCGGCGTGCCTCGAGCTGACCTTCGCCGCGGCCGCGCTCGGCGCCGCCACCGCGGTGGTGAACTGGCGCCAGGCCGGGGACGAACTGGCCTATGTCCTCGGCGACTGCGCGCCGCGGGTGCTGGTCGTCGACGACGAACTGCTGCCCGCGCTGACCGCGATCCGGGACCGGCTGACACCCGGGCTGACGGTGCTCGTCGTCGGCGGCGAGCACGACGAGTACGAATCCTTCCTGGCCGATGCCACCCCGGTGACCCCCGGCCCGGACCTGTCCGACACCGCCGACGCGTTGCTGATCTACAGCTCGGGCACCACCGGACGCCCCAAGGGCGTGGTGCTCGGCCAGCGGGCCCTGGTGGTGCACACGGCGAACATCCAGTCGATCTTCCCGGTCGACTCCGGCGACGTGAACCTGGTCGCGATGCCGATGTTCCACGTCGGCGGAATCTGCTACGCGTTCCTGGGGATTCGGGCCGGCATCGCCAGCATCGTGCTGCGGGAACCGGACGGTCCCTCGCTGCTGGCGGGGCTGGCCGCCGGGGCGACGCACGCCTTCTTCGTCCCGCCGGTCATCGCCCGGCTGCTCGCGGCGGGCGAGCCCGCCGTCGGCGCGGTCGCGCGATTGAAGTACCTGGGCTACGGCGCCGCCCCCATGCCGCTGCCGCTGCTGCGCGCGGCGCTGGCGGCCTGGCCGGACCTGGGCTTCGTGCAGGTCTACGGGCAGACCGAGCTGTCCGGGGTGGTCTGCGCGTTGCGGGCGGCCGAGCACCGCGATCCCGACCGGCCCCAGCTGCTGCTGTCCGCGGGCCGGGCCTACCCGAATATCGAGGTCCGCGTGGCCGATCCGGTCACCGGCGCCGAGATACCCGTCGGCGAGCAGGGCGAACTGTGGTTTCGCGGCGCGCAGCGGATGACCGGGTACCTGCACCGCCCCGAGGAGACCGCCGCGACCGTCACCGCCGACGGCTGGCTGCGCACCGGTGACATCGGCCGGGTCGACGAGGACGGCTACCTCTACGTCGAGGACCGGCTCAAGGACATGATCATCACCGGCGGCGAGAACGTCTACGGCCCCGAAGTCGAACGCGTCCTGCTCGACCACCCCGCCGTGACCGACGCCGCGATCATCGGGGTCCCCGACGAGCACTGGGGCGAATCGGTGAAGGCCGTGGTGGTCGCGGACGGTTCGATCGACGGCGCCACCCTCATCGCCTTCTGCCGGGAGCACCTCGCCGGCTACAAGTGCCCGCGCACCGTCGATTTCACGGCCGAACTCCCGCGCAACGCCAGCGGCAAGATCCTCAAACGCGAACTTCGGCGCCCCTACTGGGACAACCACGACCGCGTGATCTGACCGGAGCCGTCAGCGGCGGCGCGCAGGTCTCACAGGCCGACCGCGGCGGCGGTGTCGGGGTACCAGCGGGTGCACTCGGCGCGGAGGGGGACCTCGGTCTGGAGCTGGCACAGGACGGCGACGCCGCCGAGGAAGGAACGCAGGATGGGGGTGTGGCCGGGCGGCATCGTCAACTGGCGCAGCACGTTCGACAGGCGCAGGTCGGTCGCGAGGCGGACCTGTTTGCGCAGCCAGTCGGCGGAGAGCGGGTAGGTGGGCGACAGCAGCGCGTCGCGCACCGGTTGCAGGCGGGCGGCGACGGTGGCGATGTCGAGCTCGCGGCCCGGGGCGACGAAACCGTGGCGGCGGATGGCGACCTCGAGGTCGGCGGGGGAGTCGGCGATCACCGCGGCGCCGACATCACCCGCGACATCGAGGAAGGCGGCGGGCCACGGCGTGCACGCGCCGAAGTCGACGACGCCGAGGCGGCCGTCGGGCATGCGCAGGAAGTTGCCCGGGTGCGGGTCGCCGTAGACGAGGCCGGCGCGGGCGGGCGCGGAGAACAGGAAGCGCAGGATCAGCACGCCGAGGCGGTCGAGCTCGGCCGCCTCGCCGCGCACGATCAACCGCGACAGCGGGACACCGTCGAGCCATTCGGTGACCAGCACGTCACCGCGCTGGGCGATCACCCGGCTCAGCACCACGTCGGGATCGTCGGCGAAGGCGGCCGCGAACACCCGCTGATTGGCCGCCTCGCGGGCGTAGTCGAGTTCGGCGTTGATCTCCTCGCACAGCGCCTCGATCACCGGCCGGGTATCCGCGCCGGGCAGCAGCGCGGTGAACAGCGGAGTGGCGCGGCGCAGGGCCTGCAGGTCGGCCAGGACGGCCCGGCGCGCACCGGGATACATCACCTTGACCGCGACCGGGGTGCCGTCGTGCCAGCGGGCGCGGTGCACCTGACCGACCGAGGCGGCCGCGGAGGCGCGGTCGTCGAATTCCAGGAACAGCGAACGCCAGTCGGGGCCGAGCTGGGCGGCCAGTTCGGTGTGCACGGCGGCGGGCAGCATGGCGGGCGCGGAATCGTGCAGCCGTGCCATCGCCTGCCGGAACGGTTCGGCCAGATCGGGGGCCAGGCCCAGTTCGAGCAGGCCGAGCAGCTGCCCCAGTTTCGCGACGCAGCCCTTGAGTTCGCCGAGCACCTGGAACAGATGCTCGGCGGTCCTGGCCCGGATATCGCGGTCGACGTCCTCGGGCGCGCGCCCGATCGCCTTCTTGCCGAACCCGGCGATGCGCCGTCCGGCATAGGCGACCGGCACCGCGGCCAGCCGGGCGCTGCGCACGACCTTGCCGGTGGGGGGATGGCCGACGCGGGTGTCCGGAGCGGAGCGGGCGAACGGCAGCACCCGGCCTTCGGGGTCGCGACCGACCATGTCCACCTCACTGCCCCGCCGGAATGAGTCGACGCCTACCCGGCGCCGTGTCCTGTGAGGCTATCAACCGGGTGCGGGCCGCGTCGCGGGTCGGCGCGGGTAGCTCAGCCGAGCGCGCCGAGCCCGTGCAACGTGCGATGGATCTCGGCGGTCCAGTCGTGCTGCGCCAGTTGCGCGTAGTCGACCCAGAAGGTGCCGATGCCGTCCCGATCCTCGCGGAACCAGCCGCCCTCGATGTCGGCTTCCAGGACGACGCTCATGCCGTGCTCGGCGGCGACGAAGGTGAGCTCGAGCTGATTCACCCGGGGAAAGTGGTGCGAGCGACCGAACTCGATCTCCTGATAGAACGGCAGCCGCTGCGGCGTGCCCGCGATGGTGCCCGCCTCCACATCGGTGCGGTGCAGCCCGAAACCCATGCGCCGCACGGCATCGAGCACGACGTGCTGGGCGGGCAGTGCCCCGATGCCGAGCGGATCGGTGTCGGTGGCGTCGACGGCGCCGTGGATGTCGACCACGGTGCGCAGCGCGACACCGGCGCCCGGCAGGTGCTGACCGTCGAAGAAGGTGATCGGTGTCTCGAGGGGAACCGGTGCGGCGAAGCGCAATTCGGCCACCGTGCCGGCGAGGAGGGTGAACGGACCGGCCACCCCGGCCCGGCCGAAGCCGTGGTCGGTGACGTGTTCCTCGCCGTCGGCGTACTCACGCTCGACCCGGGTGACGAACTCGACGGCCACGTGCCCGATCGACTGGTCGACGCGGCCGCCGCGCAGCCGCACCACTCCCTCGACCAGGCCACCCGGTTGCGCACCGGGGGTGAACAATTCGGTTTCCACTTCGGCGCCGCCGACACCGGCCGCGGCCAGCAATTGCTTGAACATGCGAGCAGTCTGGCCGACGGCGCTTACGATCCGCTTGCCGTCGGCCGGTGCTGTGGGTCAGCTCTCGCGGCGCCGGGCGCCGCGGGACGAGTCAGCTGGCGGCGGTGTCGGGGATGCGGGTGGCCTCGAGCTGGCGATCGGTGGGGGCGACGCCCTTCTTGAGGCTGTGCGCGTAGACGTCGACGTATTCCTGGCCGGTGAGGCGCATCAGCTCGTACATCACCTCGTCGGTGACGGCGCGCTCGACGAAGCGGTTACCGCTCATGCCCTCGTAGCGGGAGAAGTCCAGCGGCGCACCGAACTTGAGAGTGACCCGCTGCCGACGCCACTTGAACGGTCCGGGCGGGCTCACCTTGTCGGTGCCGATGACGGCGACCGGGATGACCGGGACACCGGTCTCCAGCGCCAGCCGCGCCATGCCGGTCTTGCCCTTGTACAGGCGACCGTCGGGGGAGCGGGTGCCCTCCGGGTACAGGCCGACCAGCATGCCCTTGTCGAGCAGCTTGCGGGCCGCGTTGAGCGCGTCCTCGGCGGCCGAGGCGCCGCTGCGGTCGATCGGGTACTGGCCGGTGCCGCTGAAGAAGAACTTCTGCAGGCGGCCCTTGAGGCCGGGGGTGGTGAAGTACTCGGCCTTGGCGAGGTAGCTGATCCGGCGCGGGCTCAGCAGCGGCGCGAACAGCCAGTCGGAGAACGAGAGGTGGTTGCCGGCCATGATCGCCGGCCCGTCGGTGGGGACGTTCTCGACGCCCTCGACCACGGGTCGGTTGTATAGGTGCATGAACGGTCCCGGGAAGACGAACTTGAGCAGCCAGTAGAACATGGCGTCCTTTCCTCGGAACCGGGATCGTGGGGTGCAGCCTCGTCGGAAACCGACTTTACCGCTGGTCGCAGGTCACAACCAACCCGAGACGGTAGCCGCATCACACGGTTGTGACGCTCATCTCCCGCTCCGGCCCGCCACCGGCGTGTCGACCGCGGCCCTGGCCAATTCGGCCGCGCCGATCATGCCCGCCGCCTCGCCGAGCTGGGTGGTGCGCAGGCGGGCGAGGGGCCGGTGCCCGGCGCCGGTGACCGCGCGCGCGTAGTGCTCGCGGGCCTCGTCGAGGAACAGCGGCGCCGAACTGCTCACGCCGCCCGCGATCACCACCAGGTCGGGATCGAAGATGTCGCTGACGAAGGCCAGGCCGAGTCCGAGCCAGCGCGCGAAGTCGGCCATCACCCGGACCGCGAGCGGATCGCCGTCCTGGGCGGCGCCCGCCACCCGGCGGCCGGTCAGCGAGCCGGGATCGCGGATGACGTCCCCGGCGAGCACCGAGCGCACCGGATCGGTGGCCAGCAGTTCGATCGCGGTGTCGGCCAGCGCGGTGCCACTGCAGTAGCGCTCCCAGCAGCCGCGTTTGCCGCACGCGCAGGCCCGGCCCTCCGGCACCACCTGCAGATGCCCGAGTTCGGGCGCGACGCCGTGGCTGCCGCGATAGAGCTTGCCGTCGATGAGCAGGGCGGCGCCGATGCCGGTGCCGATCGCGACCAGGACAACGGTGTGCCCGCCCGCGGCCGCGCCGAAGCGGTACTCGGCCCAGCCCGCGGCGTTCGCGTCGTGCTCCAGGATCACCGGCAGGCCGAGGCGGGCGGTCAGCCGCTGCGCGACCGGGGCGTCCTGCCAGGGCAGGTGCGGCGCGAACCGGACCGTCGAACGGTCCTCGGAGATGAAACCGGCGACGGCGAGCCCGACCGCGGCGATCGGATGCCTGCGCGCGAGGTCGCGGACCGCGCGGTCGATGGCGTCCTCGAGTGCGCGCGCCGCGTGCGGCGTCGGGGCCTGCACGGAATCGAGCACCTCGCCCTCGGCGTCGACGACCGAGGCGCGGATGTTCGTGCCACCGACATCGATGCCGACGGTGAGCAGGTGTTGACGGTCGATCCCCTGGGTCATCCCCGGATCGTCACCGGAATGTCGACATAACGCGAGCGTGGCGCGCGGGTGGGACGGGATCGGTCGCCGTGGGGACGCTCGGCGTGCTCGGGCTCGGTCGGCGCCTGGGTGGCGAAACGGCCGGTGCCGGACCCGGTGTCGGCCGGGACCTGCGCGGCGGCGCCGGGGCGTGCCGGTGCGCCCTGTGGCCGGGGCGCGGCGAATTCGTCGACCCGGCGGGGGCGCGGGGTGCCGTCGGGACGGGCCGAACCCCAGCGCAGGCGGGAGCGGGTCGCCGTGTCGGCGGGGGATTCGTCCGCGGCCGCGAACGTGTCGCGGGCGTGCGGAGCGGTGCTGTTCGGCGCTGCGCCGGAACCCGGTGCCGCCGTGGTGTCTTCCTGCTGCGCACCCGGGCCGGGCGTGGCGCTGTGACCGGACGCTCCGTCGTGGCTGTCCGCGCCCGGCCGGTCCCCGGTGGCGCCGTCGTGGTGCGCCCACCCGGACTCGTGCGAATCATGGTGTGCGGCGGCGTATTCGGCCCACTCGGGCGGCAGCACCGGCTCCACGGGGACGCCGGCGAGCGCCTCGCGCAGCACCGTCACCATCGAGGTGCCGTGCTCGGCGAGGGCGGCGACCACGTCGTGGTGTTCGCCGCGCATCAGGGCCGCGGCCGCGCAGACCGGGCACCAGGCGCAGCCGCCGAGATCGGCCTGACCGTCGGCGGCGGTGCGGCGCAGCACGGGTTCGACTCTGGCCAGCAGCACTTCGGCCAGCAGCCGCAGCTCCTCGGTGAACTCGGCGAAGCCGTCGGGGTGGTGGCCGCGGCGGTCGGACTGGGAGTCACTGCTCATCTGCGGTGGCCTTCGTGTAGTTCGGATCGGCGGGCCAGACCTGCGGATCGGGCCGGAAGCGGACCACCAGATGACCGTCGTCGAGCTCGGCGCCCGCCACCGTGCAGCGTTGCAGCACCGGTGCGAGCCGGACGCGTGTGCGTACCCCGTCGGCTCCCACGATCAGATCGTCCTCCACTCGGCCCAGCCGCAAGGTGCCGGGATCGACCACCGGCAGCCGCATCCGCATCGCGTACACGGAGTCGACACCGGAGCCGGACTCCCATCGAACCATCGGTTCGCCCGAATGCGCGCTCTGAGCGTGTGGGCCGGGCAGCGTGTCGACCGCGTAGGAGAACGCCGACAGCGCGCTCAGCCCCACCGGTTCGGCGCCCGCGTGCTGGGCGATCAGGATCGGGACGTCGGTGAGCTGCTCGTGCAGCCGCGCCACCACCTCGAGCTGCTCGGCGCGGCGGTTCAGGTACCAGTGCACGGCCGGATGGGCGCTCTCGCCGGGCGAGGGCACCGGCGGCAGCACCTTGTTCACCACCACCGCGTCCAGCCGCAGGCCCAGCAGCGCGGCCGCCGACCGCACGCGCCGGGACTCGGCGACGGCCACCTGCTCGGGACCGGTGATCAGCCGGGCGCTGGTGCGGGTGCGGTCGGCGAGCAGGTCGCGGACCCCGCCCACCGCGGTGACGATCCGCTCGACCGTGGCCGCCAGCACCGCCTTGCGCAGGTCGGGGCCGATCGCGCTCATCGAGCGGGCGTGCCGCGGCCAGAGCCGTTCGAGATAGGTGAGCAGGGTGTCCGGCGCGGTGACCAGGCGCAGCATGTCGGCCGAGGGCGGGCAGTCGACGACGATGACGTCCCAGTCGTCCTCCTCGGTGTACTGGGCGATCTCCACCAGCATCAGCAGTTCCTGCACGCCCGGCAGCCCGGTCAGCTCGGCCGGGTCGATCGCGGTCAGGTCGACGCCGTGATCGTGGCCGCCGCCCTTGGCCAGCATCCGCACGACATCGCGGAACCGGTCCTCGAGCAGCGCGAGGGAATCGATCTCGATCACCTCGAGCCCGGGCGCCACCCTGGCCACCCCGGCGACGGTGCCCGGATCGTGCGGGAAGCGGAAGCCGAGCGCGTCACCGAGCGAATGCGCCTGGTCCAGCGAGGCGATCAGCACCCGCTGCCCGGCGCGGGCGTAGGCCATGGCCGTCGCGCAGGCCAGCGTCGTCTTGCCGACACCGCCCTTACCGACGAACAGTTCGACGCGGGTACCGCCCGGGGCGCTCAGCCCTCGACCCGCTTCTTCAGTTCCTTCAAGGCCGTATCGGTGATCACCTTCTCGGCCTTCCGCTTGAACATGCCGATCATCGGGATGTTCAAGTCGACGGTCAGCTCGTAGACGACCTCGGTGCTGCCGTCGGGCCGGTCGCGCAGTTCGTAGCTGCCGTCCTGGGCCTTCTGCAGGTCACCGCTGAGCAGCCGCCAGCTCACCGCGTGGCCGTCGGCGCGCCAGGTGTAGGCCAGCACGTAGGTGTCCTTGACGACGCCGGCGTCCAGCACGAACCGGGCGGTCGCCGCCCGCCCGGCGGCGTCGGTGTCGAGCACCTCGACCGATTGCGCGGCCGCCACCCATTCCGGATAGGACGCCAGGTCCGCGATGACGGCCATCACCTGCTGCGACGGCGCCTCGATGACGATCGATCTCTGGGTCCGGTCGGCCATGGCGGACAACGGTTCCTTTCGTGCGGGACGAGCAGTCGGGGCCTACGGCGTCAGGACGCCGCGGCGGCCGCCGGCGCGACGCCCGCGGGTCGACCGGCCTCGAGCCGTGCCTTCAATTCGAACGACATGTGCTTGCCCGCCACCCGGCGGGCCCGGTTCGCCGCGGCCAGCGCGCGCGGCGTCATCGGCTTGGCCGCGGTGGGCTCGGCGTGCAGGAAGTAGTGCAGGATGGCGCCCTCGGGGACGGCCTCCAGCCATACCTCCATGGTCCCGTCCAGCGGGCCGGCCACCGTCCAGCGGATGCCCTTGTCGCCGCGATCCTCCCGGACGTCGAGACGGAGATCGGGCCACCAGCGGCGCCAGTTGTTCGTGGCGCTCAGCACGTCGGCGATCGCGGCGGGCGGCGCCGCGAGAAAGGTCTGATCTGCGACCTGGATACTGCTCACCTCGCTGAGCGTAGTGGACGCCACACCGGACGCGGCCGGGGTGTCACCGCAGCAGCTGCCGCAGCCGGGCGCCCTGGCGGTCCCAGTGCCAGTTCTCCTCCACCCACACGCGGCCCGCGGCGCCCATGGCGGCCGCCTTGTCGCGGTCGGTGAGCAGCTCGACGAGGGCGTCGCTGATCTGCTCGGCGGAGCGTCCGTGCACCACCAGGCCGGTCTCGCCCTCCCGGACGGTCTCGGGCGCGCCGCCGGAGCTGCCCGCCACCACCGGCACGCCGGTGGCCGAGGCCTCCAGGTAGACGATCCCGAGGCCTTCGACGTCCAGCCCGGCACCGCGGGTGCGGCACGGCATCGCGAAGACGTCGGCGATGGTGTGGTGGGCGGCCAGCTCGCCCGAGGGCACCCGGCCGGTGAACACCACGGAATCGGAGACCCCGAGCGCCTCGGCCAGCCCGCGCAGCCGGATCTCGTAGGGGCCGCCGCCCGCGATCACCAGGACCGCGCCGTCGACGCGTTCGCGGATCTCGCTCATCGCCACGATCAGCATGTCCTGGCCCTTGCGCGGGACCAGCCGCGACAGGCACAGCACGGTCGGGCGGTCACCGAGGCCGTAGCGGGCGCGCAGTTCGGCGCGCGCGCCCGGGTCGGGCCGGAACTCGGCCGGGTCGACACCCGGCGGCAGGTACTCCAGCGCGGCGCGCGGCCCGAAGGCCGAGGCGAACCGGCCCCGGGTGTACTTGCTGACGTAGGTGACGACGTCGGTGTTCTCGCCGATCGAGCGCAGCACCTGCCGCGCGCCGGGCAGCATCGACCAGCCGACCTCGTGGCCGTGGGTGCTGGCCAGGATGCGCTCGGCGCCCGCGCGGCGCAGCATCGGCGCCATCGCGGCCAGCGGCGCGGCCGCGCCGAACCACACGGTGTCGCAGCCGTGCTCGCGCAGCAGGTTGCCCGCGCGCTTGATCACGCCGGGCGTCGGCAGCATGAGCGTCGTCGGATGCCGAACCACGCGGAACTTCTGCGCGGCGTCGAACTTCTCGTGGCTGTCACCGCGCCAGCGCGGCGCGTAGACGACCAGGTCGTCCGGCGGCAGCTGATCGGCCAGCGCGTTGAGATAGGACTGGATGCCACCCGGCCGAGGCGGGAAATCATTGGTAACCAGCAGAGTTCGGGCCATAAGTGAACAACCTAATAGGTCAGCGTCACGAGGTGACTCGGCGAGGGGCGGTCGAGAGGCGGTCGGTGGTCAGACGGCGCGGCCCCGTAACCAGGCGCGCCAGCCGTCGAGCAGGTCGGCGCGAGAGGCGCCGAGCACGGCGGCGAAGGCCGCGTCCTGGGCCGCGGCGGACTGCGGGCCGGTGGCGAGCTTCCTGTACAGCGTGGTGAGGGCGGCCGGGCCGTAGCGGTCGGCGAGGAAGGCGCACGCGCTCCAGGCCGATTCGTAGGCGTAGGGGGCGTCGGTGCCGGTGAAGTCGGCGTCGCCGATCAGCTCGGTGGGCAGGGTGCCCGCGCGCAGGCGGGTGGTGAGCGTCGGCGCGATCTGGGAGAACGTGTTGGCCCCCGCGCGCTGGGCGACGTACTCGGCGTAGCCCTCGACCAGCCACAGCGGCGCGCCGTCGGCGGTGGCCGCCCTGGTCGCGACGTGGGTGAGTTCGTGGCGCAGCAGGGTCGCCATGCCCTCGTCGCCGACCCGGCGGCGGGCGTCGGGATTGAACACGATCCGCTGGTCGGTCGGCCGGGTGCCGGGCGCGTAGGAGCCGGTGAGCGAGACCGCGGCCACGTCGGCGCCGGTGGCGGCACCCGCCGCCCTGGTCAGCGCGGTGAACTCGGTGGGCGTGCCCGCGACGACGAGCACCGGCGCGCGATTCCAGTCGGTGCCCCAGGCGGCGCTCACGTCGGCGATCGCCGGGGCGAGCTGTTTCTCCAGGACGTCGACATCGGCGCGGTGGCCGGAATGGGCGACCACGAGCGCGTCGGCCTCGCCGCCCGCGGCGACCCGGCGCACCAGGATCGGCCCGAACGGCTGGAGCTCGCGGCGCACGGGGGTCAGCCGGGGGTCGTCGATGCCCACGGTGGTGTCGAGCACCTCGGCCTCGTCGGTGGCCAGTTGCAGCGGACCGGCGTTGCGCGGTACCAGGATCAGTGCGGCGCACGCCCCGGTCAACAGGGTGACCGAGGCGAGCGTGAGCGCGAATTCGAGGCGGCCGTTGGCCGAGAACCAGGAGCGTAGGCCGGACGCGCGGCGGGACGGATCGGTCACCGCCGGCTCAGTATCGCCGGGCCGAGTGGAACGGGGTGGTGTTGATCGGCGCGACGGCGACCGGGACACCGAAGGTGGAGGCGTGCACCATCATGCCGTTGCCCGCGTAGATCCCGACGTGCGAGATCTCGGGGTAGAACAGCACGACGTCGCCGGGCTGCAGGTCGTCCTTGGCCACCGGGGTGCCGTAGTTCGCCTGCTGGGAGCTGGTGCGCGGGACGTTCTTGCCGACCTGCTTGAAGGCCCACTGCACGAGGCCGGAGCAGTCGAACTGGTCGGGGCCGGTGGCGCCCCAGACGTACGGGTCGCCGATGCGGGTCAGGGCGGCGGCCAGCGCGCTGGTGCCGCTGCCGGGGACCAGGCCCTGCAGCAGCGAGTCGCGATCGAAGCCGGGCGGGAAGGGCGAACCGGCCAGGGTCGACTTGTCCTTGGCCGAGAGCGCGCCCCAGGCCTCGACGACCTGGGTGGTGGCCACGGTGAGATCGCTGCGCTTGCGGTCGACGTCGGCGCGCACGGCCTCGGCGGCCGCGGTCGCGGCGCGGGCGGTGTCGGCGGCCGCGCGGGTGACCGATTCGGCGGCGGTGGCCGCGTCGGCGGCCTTCTTGAACTGGCGCACGCTGTCGGCGGTCTGCTGCGCGAGCACGTCCAGCGTGGACATCTTGTCCAGCAGCTGCTGGGGCGAATTGCTCGACAGCACCGCGAACATGCGATCGGTGCGCGCGCCGGTGTAGGTGGCGATCGCGGTGCGATCGATCATCGGCTGGAACTTGCGGACCTCGGCGCGGGCGGCGTCGGCGACGGCGGTGCTGGCGGCCAGCTTGTCGTCGGCCTCGCGCTGGACGGCCCACTTGGCGTCGAGATCGGACTGCGCGTTGAGCGAGGCCTGGTTGAGGGCCTCGGCCTGCCGGGAGAGGTCGATCATCCGGGCGATCGCGTCACCGGCGGTGGTCGGCAGGGCGATCGGATCGGCGAGGGCGGGGCCCGCGGCATAGGTGGCGCACACCATGATCGCGGCGGACATGGCTCCGGCGATGCCACGCGCGACGCGTGGGTTCCGGTGGTGGTCAGTCACAGTGCGCCGTGCCCCGTTCTCTCGATGTCCGCCGATGCAGCGCCTTTACCCGAACCGGACCCGCTCGTCCGCTGAGAAGGTCTCGATCAGGTTACGGAACCGCGTGTGCCCGTGTCCAGTAGGCCACGGAGGGGTCACGGTGCGCCCTTCCCCGCGAACGACGCACCGCACCCGTCGATCAGAAGCGGCGAGCGCCCGCGAACGGCATCGAGGAGACCGAGGCGACGTGCACCGGGCTGCCCGAGGTGGCCGCGTGCACGACATTGCCGTCGCCCGCGTACAGGCCGGAGTGGCCGCCGCCGTAGAACGACACCAGGTCGCCGGGACGCAGGTCCTCGAAGGCCACCGGGGTGCCCGCGCCGAGCTGGGCGCCGCTGGTGCGCGGCAGCTCCATGCCCGCCTGACGGTAGGCCCACTGGACCAGGCCCGAGCAGTCGAAGGCGTCCGGGCCGGCGGCACCGTAGACGTAGGGGGACCCGACCTTGCTCAGCGCGGCATCGAGGGCGATGTCGGCGGCGGTGGCGCGCGGCGCGGTGAAGGTCTGCGGGACCGACGGGGTCTCGATGCCGGGGATACCCTGCGGCAGCGGGATCTCGTTGGGCACCTCGAAGGTGCCGATACCGGGGACAGTGACCGGCGTCGCCGACGCGGGAGCGGCCGGCAGGAGGAACGCGCCGATGGTGGCAGCGCCGACGGCTCCGGCGGCAACTGCTCGCTGCGCCTGACGCTTGACGGTGTTGGTCGCCATGATGCGGGTACTTCCAATCTGCCCCACGACGCCGGGTCCGTATGACGCGGCGGGCTTCATCCCGTTGAACCGTTCGTGGCCTAGGGGACTCCGTGAGGTCTCAAAAAGGTTACGAAGACATCACGGTGGTTTGTAAAGTCGGACATCGGTCCGAAAGGCAATTCGGGAGATCCGCCCGAACATTCCGTGCGAGCTGCGTCACACCAATCACGAAACGATAACGCCAGGTCGGCTCCGGGAAGCTTCTCGATCGCTACCCGGCGCGTCGTCGTCGGCTTCTTCACGGCCTATTGGTCTAGCCCTAGGGGTGAATCCCCAGGTCGCCTCCGCGCGTCGGCTCATGAACCGGTCGGTCGCCCAGTCGTACCCGCGGGCGGCGTGCCGGGCGCTCCGGCGGCCGTCGAGCGGTAATCGGTCTTACCCGATGGAATTCGGTCGAGTCATGTGATCTTCGGCAAACTGTGAGCCCGGTCTCATTCGGGTCTGATCAAGGTCATTTTGTTCGCATCGGAACGAAAGTCTCGCGGCGAATTACCGGGGGCGGGTGGGACGGCGGACCCGGGAACGGGGGTCCCGGTGGGTGGGACTCGAGGTTTCCGGTTCCGCGAAACCTGGTGCGGCGGTTAGGGTACGGCCGAATGTTCGCAGTTCGAAGGGGGCGCGGGTGGCCGACGACCAGGTATTGACCGATTTGCTCACGATGGTGGAGCGCAGCCCGGAGGTGCTCGCGCTGCGCGTCTGCGTCATCGAGCTGTATCTCGACCGCGGCCGCTACGCCGACGCGCTGGCCCACTGTGGCGTGGCCCTCGGCCACCATCCGGGAAACGCGCAGGTCCTGGCCTTGATGACGCGTTGCACGACGGCACTGTCCGGCGGCTCGCCCGCGGCGGCACCGGCACCCGCCGCCACGCCGGGCGCCGGTGCCGCGGCCGACTACGACTGGGCCGCCGCGGAGCACCAGGTCGGCGACATCATCGAACCGGCCTTCGTCGACACTCCCACCGAGTACGTCACCGACGACGACGCCGCCACCGTCGAGCGCCCGACCCGGCGACTGGCCGATGTCGGCGGCATGGACGAGGTGAAGCGGCAGCTGGACCTGACCCTGCTCGCCCCGCTGCGCAACCCGGAACTGGCCAGGGCCTTCGGCACCTCGGCGCGCGGCGGCCTGCTGCTCTACGGTCCGCCCGGCTGCGGCAAGACCTTCCTCGCCTCGGCCGTCGCCGGCGAGCTCGGCGCCAATTTCTATCCGATCGAGATCACCGACATCCTCGACATCTACACCGGCGCCAGCGAACGCAATGTGCACAGCATCTTCGAGATGGCCCGGCGCAACGCGCCCTGCGTGCTGTTCCTGGACGAGGTCGACGCGCTCGGGCACAAGCGCAGCCAGATGCACGGTTCCTCGACCATGCGCACCGTGGTCAACCAGCTGCTCACCGAGCTGGATTCGGCCACCCACAGCAACGAGGGCGTCTTCGTGCTCGGCGCGACCAACCATCCGTGGGACGTCGACGTCGCCCTGCGCAGGCCGGGCCGGTTCGACCGGATGATCTTCGTCGGCCTGCCCGACGCGGCGGCGCGGCGCGCGATCTTGCACTACAACCTGCGCGATCGCCCGGTGGCCGGCATCGACCTGACCGCGCTGGCCGCGCGGACCGACGGACTGTCCGGCGCCGACCTCGCGCACGTGTGCACCTCGGCGACCCAGCTGGCGATGGCCGACTCGATGCGCTCCGGTGAGGTGCGCCCGATCGGCATGGCCGATATCCAGGAGGCGCTGGCGCAGATCCGGCCGAGCACCGGCGCGTGGTTCGAATCCGCCCGCAATGTGGTCGAATTCGCCAACGGCGACGGCAGCTATGACGAGCTGGCGCTGTATCTGAAGCGGATGAAGCAGCGCTGACGCCCGCGCCGATGAGCGACCACCATCTCGACCGCGCCGCCGCCCTGATCGACCTCGGCCGCTTCGAGGCCGCCAGGGCGGAGCTGGCGCCCCTGCTGGCCGCCGAGCCCGACAACGGCGACGCCCACGCCCAGCTGGCCTATTCCTGGCTGCGCTCCGGTGACACCGCCACCGCCGCCGACTCCGCGCGCACGGCGCTGCGCCTGGACCCGGAGAACGTCTTCGCGTGGAAGCTGCTGGCGCTGAGCGAGCACGGGCTCCTCGGCGAGCGCTACGAATCCGACCGGCCCGCCGCCCTCGCGCACGAGGACGCGGCGACGCGGGCGGCGTCGCGGTGCGTCGAACTGGATCCCTGGTCGGCCGAATGCCATCGGATCCTGGCGACCGTCATCGTCCATCGCGACCGCAAGGCCGCCATGGCCGCCATCGACACCGCGGTCGAGCTCGAGCCGGCGAACGCGGTCCTGCACGTGGTGCGCGGCCGGGTGCTCTGGCAGGGCGCGAAGGTGGCCTCCCAGCGGGCCGCGGCGGGCCGGGCCGCCCTCGCGGAGGCGCTGCGGCTGGACCCGGACAATGTGGAGGCGCTGTTCCTGCTCGGCAGCCACGCCGTGCAGCGGCGGCGCTGGGCCGAGGCCGAGACGTGGCTGCGGCGCGCGGCCGAGCTCGATCCGTCCTACGCGCCGGAGGTGCGTGAGCTGCTGGCGCGGATTCCCGATCCGTCGGCGGACCGCGCGTCCTCGCCGGAGCGGGAACCGTCGACCTCGCCGCCGGCTCCGGTGCTCGCGGCGGCGCAATACCCACCGATGCCGCCCGATCCCGCGTGGCGCCAGGAATACCTGGGTGCGCGCGGTTCCGGCGGCGGCGCCGGTGGGTGGGCGGTGATCGGCGTCGTGGTCCTGCTCGTGATCCTGGCCGCGCTCGGCGCCACGACCGAGAACCCCGATTCCCCGTCGACCGGTCCGGCCTCGCGCACGCTGCCCTCGTACTACCGGCCGCCGTCGTATGTCCCGCTGCCGCGCACCTTTCCGCAGTTCCCGGCGGATCGCCTGCCGACCGGATACCCCTGGCCGACCACGCGCCCCCGCGTCACCCTGCCGCCGAACTGGGCGCCGCCGCCGGGTAACTGAGTTCGCCACGGCGAGCATGTCGGACCCCCGTCCTACGCTCTCGCCGTGCCCGATCCCGTTCCGCTCCCGGCTGCCGCGCGTCAGCTGGCCTTCGACGAACTCGACACACCGCTGTACGACACCACCTTCGTCGTCGTCGACCTGGAAACGACCGGGACCAGCCCGGACGGGGACTCGATCACCGAGATCGGGGCGGTGAAGGTGCGCGGGGGAGAAGTGCTGGGGGAGTTCGCGACCCTGGTGAATCCGGGATTCGCGATCCCGCCCGCGATCGTGCAGATCACCGGGATCACCACCGCCATGGTGTACGAGGCGCCGCGGATCGAGGCGGTGCTGCCGGGTTTCCTCGAATTCGCGGCGGGCGCGGTCCTGGTGGCACACAACGCCCGCTTCGACACCGCGTTCCTCAAGGCCGCCGCCGCCCGGCAGGACATCGCCTGGCCGAATCCGCAGGTGCTGTGCACGGTCAAGCTCGCCCGGCGGGTGCTGACCCGCGACGAGGCGCCCTCGGCGCGGCTCGGCGTGCTCGCGCAGATCCTGGGCGCGTCGACCACGCCGACGCACCGCGCCCTCGACGACGCCCGCGCCACGGTCGACGTGCTGCACGCGCTGATCGGCCGGGTCGGCAACCAGGGCGTGCACAGCCTGACCGAGCTGCTCGACTATCTGCCCGGCGTGACCGGGACTCAGCGCGCCAAACGCACCTTCGCGGGCGATCTGCCGTCCGCGCCGGGTGTCTATCTGTTCCGCGGACCGTCCGACGAAGTCCTCTATATAGGGACCGCGGTCAACCTGCGCCGCCGCGTCCGTACCTACTTCACCGGTTCGGAGACCCGCGGCCGGATAAAAGAGATGGTGGCCCTGGCGATCCGGGTCGACCACGTGGTGTGCGCGCACGGACTGGAGGCGGGGGTGCGCGAGCTGCGGCTGCTGGCCGCGCACGCGCCGCCCTACAACCGCCGCTCGAAGTTCCCCCGGCGCGGCTGGTGGCTCACCCTCAGCGACGAGGCCTTCCCCCGGCTCACCGCGGTGCGGACGCCGACGCGAACGGCGGTGGGGCCGTTCGGTTCCCGCGCCGACGCCGTCGACGTGGCCCTGACCATCGCCGAGTTCGCCGGGCTGCGGACCTGCGCGACCCGCCTCACCCGCACGGCCCGGCACACCTGCCCGCCCGCGGTGGTCGGCGGCTGCCCGGCCGCGCGCCCCGACGACCTGGACGCCACCGGCTACGCCCCGGCCGTCGACGCGGTCCGCGAGCTGCTCACCGGCCGCTCCGACGCGGTGCTGCGGGCCATGCTCGATCGCATCGAAACACATTCCACCGCCGAGCATTTCGAGGCGGCCGCCCGGCTGCGGGATCGCACCGCCGCCGTCGTCACCATGCTGCACCGCACCCAGCGCCTCGCCGCCCTGGCCCGGCTCGCGGAACTGATCGTCGCCCTGCCCGACGGCGCGGGCGGCTGGGAGTTCTCGGTGATCCGCTACGGCCGCCTCGCCGCCGCGGGCACCGCGCGGCGCGGCACCCCGCCCATGGCGGTCGTCGACCAGATCGTTGCCGCCGCCGAGACGGTCGTCCCCGAACTGGGCGGCGCGGTCGACGACCATCCCCCGTTGCGCGGCGCCCCGCCCGAGGAGGTCGGCGTCATCGCCCGCTGGCTGGGCAAGCCCGGCGCCCGCATCGTCCGCACCAGCGACGGCTACCACGAACCACTGCACGGCGCGGCCCGCTGGAAGGGCTGGGCCGAGCTGGCCCGCACCGCCGCCACCACGCTCAGTCCTGAGGAGCGCTACCTGGCCGAACGGTGACCGCGCGCCCGGAGGATCATGGAACCGCCTGTCACATCCGGTGACGGCGGGAGAAAGGGCGAAGGCGCGAATGTTCGTGAAGGTGTGCGGCCTGACCACCGAGGAGCAGATCGACTGGGCCGTCGAGCTGGGGTACTCCGCGATCGGCGTCATGGTCACGCCCAAGAGCAAGCGCTACCGCACGCCCGCGCAGGCCCGCGCCCTGGCCGATTACGCGCGCGGCCGGATCACCACCTTCGCGGTGGCCCTCGAAGCGGCCGAGGTCGCCGAGACCGCCGACGCCTTCGACGTCGTGCAGCTCTACCAGTGGGCCGACCTGCCGAACCTGGCGTTCTGCTCGTCCACCCCGCCCGCACCCGAGCAGACCAGCGAGTACTTCTTCTACGACGCCAGCGCAGGCTCCGGGATCTTCGAGGAGTTCCCCGACTGGGTGCGCGCGCTGCCCGGCAAGGTCGTGCTGGCGGGCGGGCTCGACGCCGGCAATGTCGCCGACACCATCGCCCGGCACCGTCCCTACGGCGTCGACGTGTCCAGTTCGGTGGAATCGGCGCCCGGCGTGAAGAGCCTGGACCTGATGCGCAGGTTCAAAGCGGCCACCGAGACCCCTGAAGTTCTAGGCTGATCCCATGATTACCGCGATCGTGCTGATCCAGGCCGAGAACTCTCGTATCCCCGAGACCGCGCAGGCCCTCGCCGACACCGCAGGCGTCGCCGAGGTGTACTCCTGCGCCGGTGACGTCGATCTGATCGCGATCGTGCGGGTGCGCGATCACGAGCGCATCGCCGAGGTCGTCACCAGCGGCATCGACAAGGTGCCCGGCGTGGTGCGCACCACCACGCACATCGCCTTCAAGTCGTACTCCAGCGCCGACGTGGAAGCCGGATTCTCGCTGGGGGAGTGAGGCTTTCGCGCGCTCAGGCCTCGTCGAGGACCTGGGTGAGCTCGGCCCAGCTC
Organism: Nocardia sp. NPDC003269; assembly: GCF_042888005.1. Lineage (NCBI taxonomy): Bacteria > Bacillati > Actinomycetota > Actinomycetes > Mycobacteriales > Nocardiaceae > Nocardia > Nocardia sp. NPDC003269. The sequence goes on along the minus strand of NZ_JBIAPA010000005.1, from coordinate 126,174 downwards.
TGCAGCAGCTTCGCCGCCGCGCCGCTGTCCACCGCGGCGGCGGCGCGCTCGAGCCCGCCGGTCAGGGCGGCGTCCAGATCCAGGTCGACGTCGCCCACGCCGCGCGAGAGGTCGTAGGCCACGATCGCCGCGGCCGAGTTGAGCAGTACCGCGTCGCGCACCGCGCCCGGCGTGCCCGCGAACATCTCGCGCGCGATGCCCGCGTTGACCACGGCGTCACCGCCGCGCAGCGCGTCCAGCTCGACCCGGGGAATCCCGAGCCGGGTCGGGTCGAGCACGGTCTGCCGGATCCGCCCGCCGCTGACCACCCACACATCGGTGACGTCGGACGTCGTGATCTCGTCGAGCCCGTCGCGCCCGCGCACCACCAGGGCACTGGCGCCACGCTCGGCGAACACTCCCGCGATGACCGGGGCCAGGTCGACGAACGCGCAGCCGATCAGCCCCGCGCGCGGCTGGGCGGGGTTGGTGAGCGGGCCGAGCACGTTGAACACGGTCGGGATGCCGATCTCCTTGCGCGCCGGACCGGCGAAGCGCAGCCCCGAGTGGAACAGCGGCGCGAAACAGAAGCCGATCCCGGCCTCGCGCACCGACCGCGCCACCGACTCCGGGCCCAGCGCCAGCTTCACGCCCAGCGCCTCGAGCACGTCGGCGCCACCGGCCTTGGACGACGCGGCCCGGTTGCCGTGCTTGACCACCGGCACTCCGGCGGCCGCGACGACCACCGAGGACATGGTGGAGATGTTGACCGAGCCGGAGCGGTCGCCGCCGGTGCCGACGATGTCGACCGCGTCGCCGTCGACGTGCACCAGGCGGGCGTGCCCGAGCATGCCCGCGACCATGCCGGCCAGCTCGGTGGGGGTGGGGCCCTTGATCTTCATGGCGACACCGAAGGCCGCGATCTGGGCCGCGGTGGCGTTGTCGGTGAAGATCTCGTCGATCACCCAGGTGGTGTCGTCCGCGGCCAGGTCGCCGCCGTCGGCGAGGGTTCCGAGCACCTGGGGCCAGCTGCGCACGCTCATCTGCTCCGCATCTCCGTTCGACATCGCCATCGCGCAACTCTGATCGGGCGCGGCGGGGTAGCGCAAGCCTATTGCGCCGTTGGCAGAGTTTACGGCGCGGGACGGGGTGGTTGCAGCGCGTCCCAGCCGTCGGCGACACCGTCGTGGCGCTGTGCGAGCCCGGCCATCCGGGATCGTTCCTGCGAACAGGTCAGTGGATCGAGGCGCTGCACCCGTTGCAGGACGATCGGCACCAGTTCGCCCGCGGCGGTGTCCACGGCCTCGGCGCGCGTGTAGCCGTCGTATCCGGCGATCTCGGCGGCCGCGTCGATCCGGTCCGCGGGCAGGCGCAGATGGTGGCGCAGCACGGCGTCGGCGTCGCGATCGAGGTCACCGGCGCGGTCCAGCGCCGCCGAGCAGGCTTCGACGTCGTCGAAGCTCGACGCGACCACGACCAGATCGGTCCGCGCCGGGTCGAGCGACTCGCTCTGTCCGCCGAACAACCGCCGCCACATCCGCACCACGACCATCGCCGCCTCCTCGTCTCAGGTTATCCACATCCAACGCTGTCACAATCGGTTGTCACGTGATCGTCGCCAACACGCCGACGGAGGTCGTAGACCCCCTCTGTGCGTGGGTTTTCCGACTCCCACGACAAACTTTCGTACCCGGGTACAGCTGTCGTACTACGAAGAGTCATACTTACCCCGTGACGACCGCAGTAGGCACCCCAGGATCGGCCATTACTCAGCGTGTGCATTCGCTGAACCGGCCCAACATGGTCAGCGTCGGAACCATCATCTGGCTGTCGAGCGAGCTGATGTTCTTCGCCGGCCTCTTCGCCATGTACTTCGTTGCGCGCGCGCAGGCGCACGGCAACTGGCCCCCGGAGCCGACCGAGCTCAATATGACGCTCGCCGTCCCGGTGACGGCCGTGCTGGTCGCTTCGTCGTTCACCTGCCAGATGGGTGTGTTCGCCGCGGAGAAGGGCGACGTGTTCGGCCTGCGCCGCTGGTACGTGATCACTCTGCTGATGGGCGCGTTCTTCGTCTTCGGCCAGGGCTACGAGTACTACCACCTCGTGCACGAGGGCACCACCATCTCCGGCAGCTCGTACGGCTCGGTCTTCTACATCACCACCGGCTTCCACGGTCTGCACGTGATCGGCGGTCTGATCGCCTTCGTGTTCCTGCTGATCCGCACCAAGATGAGCAAGTTCACGCCCGCGCAGGCCACCGCCGCGATCGTGGTGTCCTACTACTGGCACTTCGTCGACATCGTCTGGATCGGGCTGTTCGCCACGATCTACTTCGTCCGCTAGGCGCGGGCGCACAGCATTTGCACAAGTCGGTTCCGTCTACTCCAAAGGGACACAGATGAGTTCATCTCCCCCGTCGGCCCCCGAGCCCGCCGGCCCTGACAACGGTCAGGCCACCAAGGCGCGTAAGCAGCGTCGCGTTCGCCGTCGTATCGCGGGTGGCCTCGCGTTGCTGGTTGGTCTGGTCGGAGCCGGCTTCCTCGCCGCGGCGCTCACCCCCGCGCCCCAGGTCGCCACCGCGCACGAGGACCAGTCCGCGCTGATCCGCGAGGGCAAGCAGCTCTACGAGACCTCGTGCATCACCTGCCACGGCGCGAACCTGCAGGGCGTCGAGGACCGCGGCCCCAGCCTGATCGGCGTCGGCGAGGCCGCCGTCTACTTCCAGGTGTCCTCCGGCCGCATGCCGATGGCGCGCAACGAGGCCCAGGCCATGCGCAAGCCCGAGAAGTTCGACGCGCATCAGACCGACGCGCTCGGCGCGTTCGTCGCCGCCAACGGCGGTGGCCCCTCGGTGATCCGCGACGCCAACGGTGAGATCGCGCAGGAATCGCTGCGTGGCGACGACATCGCCCGTGGTTCGGAGCTGTTCCGCATGAACTGCGCCTCCTGCCACAACTTCACCGCCCGCGGTGGCGCGCTGTCCGGCGGCAAGTTCGCCCCGCCGCTGGCCGAAGCCAACGAGCAGCAGATCTACGACGCCATGCTCACCGGCCCGCAGAACATGCCGAAGTTCTCCGACCGGCAGCTGACGCCGGAGGAGAAGCGCGACATCGTCGCCTACGTCAAGAACGCCGCGGAAGAGAAGTCGCCCGGCGGCTGGGACCTCGGCGGTTTCGGCCCGGCGACCGAAGGTCTGGCGATCTGGGTTATCGGCATCACCGCCGTGGTGGGTGCCGCGATGTGGATCGGATCTCGCACATGAGTGGACAGGAGCACAACGACATGGGTCGGGAACCGACCGAAGCCGAACTGGACGCGATGACGCGTGACGAGCTGGTCGAGCTCGGTACCGCGCGCGACGACGTCGATGTCGCGTACCGCGGCGAGCGCTGGCCGGTGCCCGGCACCCGCGCGGAGAAGCGCGCCGAGCGCGCGGTCACCTTCTGGTTCGCCATCTCCGGTCTGGCCGCCGCCGCGCTGATCGGCGTCTTCCTGTTCTGGCCGTGGGAGTGGAAGGGCTACGGCGACGAGGGCCATGCCGCCTACTCGCTGTTCACCCCGCTGGTCGGCCTGACCTTCGGCATCTCGGTGCTGGTCATCGGTATCGCGGTCGTGCTGATCCGCAAGCGGTTCATCCCCGCCGAGATCTCGATCCAGCAGCGCCACGACGGCCCGTCCGACGAGGTCGAGCGCCGCACCCTGGCGGCCGAGCTGCAGGACGCGCTCGACACCTCCACCCTGGGTCGCCGCAAGATGATGCTCGGTACCGCGGGCGCCGGTGTCGGCGTGCTCGGTATCGGCGCGCTGCTGGTGTTCGTCGGCGGCATGGTGAAGAACCCGTGGGCCAAGGGCGACAAGTCGCCGCTGTGGGTCTCGGGCTGGACCCCGGACTACCCGGGCGAGACCATCTACATCCGCCGCGACACCGGTCGTCCGCAGGATGTCGTGCTGGTGCGTCCGGAGGATCTGGACGCGGGCGCCATGGAGACCGTGTTCCCGTGGAAGGAGAAGTGGCGCGGCAACGAGCACGACACGCTGCAGTCGCTGCGCGGCATCCGCAACTCGGTCATGCTGATCCGTCTGCGCACCGCGGACGCGGAGAAGGCGATCAAGCGCAAGGGCCAGGAGAGCTTCAACTACGGCGACTACTTCGCCTACTCGAAGATCTGCACCCACCTGGGCTGCCCCACCTCGCTGTTCGAGCAGCAGACCAACCGCATCCTGTGCCCCTGCCACCAGTCGCAGTTCTCGGCGACCGAGTGGGGTAAGCCGGTCTTCGGTCCGGCCGCCCGCGCGCTCCCGCAGCTGCCGATCACCGTCAACTCCGAGGGCTTCCTGGTCGCCAACGGCGACTTCATCGAGCCGCTCGGCCCGGCCTTCTGGGAGCGTCGTTCATGAGCACTCTGGTGGCGAACCAAGCCAACGAGATGGACGAGCGGTATCGCGCCGCCGCGTTCGTGAAGCGGTCGATCAACAAGGTCTTCCCGACCCACTGGTCGTTCCTGCTCGGTGAGATCGCGCTGTACGCGTTCATCATCCTGCTGCTGTCGGGCATCTACCTGACGCTGTACTTCGACCCGTCGATGGCGCACGTCACCTACGACGGGTCCTACCAGCCGCTGCGCGGTGTCGGCATGTCGCGGGCCTACGAGACCGCGCTGAACATCTCCTTCGAGGTGCGCGGCGGTCTGTTCGTCCGGCAGATCCACCACTGGGCGGCCCTGCTGTTCGCGGCGTCGATCATCATCCACCTGTTCCGCATCTTCTTCACCGGCGCGTTCCGCAAGCCGCGTGAGGCGAACTGGGTGATCGGCTCGCTGCTGCTGATCCTGGCGATGTTCGAGGGCTTCTTCGGCTACTCGCTGCCCGACGACCTGCTGTCGGGTACCGGTCTGCGGGCCGCGTTCGGCGGTATCACCATGAGCCTCCCGGTCATCGGCACCTGGATGCACTGGCTGATGTTCGGTGGCGACTTTCCCGGCGACATCATCATCCCGCGCCTCTACATCGCGCACGTGCTGCTGCTGCCCGGCATCATCCTGGCGCTGATCGGCGCGCACGTCGCGCTGGTCTGGTACCAGAAGCACACCCAGTTCCCCGGTCCCGGCCGGACCGAGAACAACGTGGTCGGCGCGCGCATCGTGCCGGTGTTCGCCGCGGACCAGGGCGCGTTCTTCGCGTTCACCCTCGGCATCGTCGGCATCATGGGCGGTATCCTGCAGATCAACCCGATCTGGAACCTGGGCCCGTACAACCCGTCCCAGGTCTCGGCGGGTTCGCAGCCCGACTTCTACATGATGTGGACCGACGGTCTGGCGCGTCTGATGCCGCCGTGGGAGCTCTACCTGGGTCGCTACACGGTCCCGGCCGTGGTCTGGGTCGCGCTGATCATGGGCCTGGTGTTCACCCTGCTGATCGCCTACCCGTGGATCGAGAAGCGTCTCACCGGTGACACCACCGCGCACCACAACCTGCTGCAGCGTCCGCGCGACGTGCCGGTGCGTACCGCCATCGGTGCCATGGCCATCGCGTTCTACGTGGTGCTCACGCTGTCGTGTGTCAACGACATCATCGCGCTGAAGTTCGACATCTCGCTGAACGCGACCACCTGGATCGGTCGTATCGGCGTGCTGCTGCTGCCGCCGCTGGCCTACTTCGTGGCCTACCGGTTCTGCATCGGCCTGCAGCGCGGTGACCGCGCGGTGCTCGAGCACGGCATCGAGACCGGTGTCATCAAGCGCCTGCCGCACGGCGAGTACATCGAGGTGCACCAGCCGCTGGGCCCGGTCGACGACCACGGCCACGCGATCCCGCTGGAGTACCAGGGCGCCCCGGTGCCCAAGAAGATGAACAAGCTGGGTTCGGCCGGCAAGCCGGGCACGGGTAGCTTCCTGCGCCCCGACCCGAAGGCCGAGTCGGACGCCTACTTCGCCAACGAGCACGCCGAGGAGCACAAGATGCTCACGGCCCTCGCCGAGGAGCAGGCCCGCGCCAACGGTGACGAGCCGCACGGTCACTGACCGCGCACCACGCACACGAGAAAGGCCCCGAGTCGACACGACTCGGGGCCTTTCCCGTTGTCCGGGGGCTCAGAGCCGCGGGGTGCGCCGGTAGGCCTCGATCGCCTCGAACTTGGCGAGGTTGTGCCTGGCGTCGGCCAGCGCGTCGTGCGCGTCGTCGGGGATCGGCGGCAGGTCGGGGCTGCCGTGCGCGGCCCAGTGCTGGCGCAGCTCGTTGGTGAAGCGCGGCATGCCCTTGGGCAGCGCGGTCATGTCACCCCAGAGCTGGCACAGCGCGACGTGGTCGTAGGCCGAGACCCAGGCCCACAGCTCCGGCTGCACGCTGGCGCGGGGCAGGAAGAACTTGAACAGGTCGTCGCGGATCTGTTCCCTGGTGCGATACAGCGGCGATCCCGCGGGCGGCAACTTCGGCAGCACATGTTTGCGCACCCACGGACCGGCCCGTCCCGCGTCGAATTCGGTGGAGACCGCGTAGTACTCGCGACCGTCCTCGCAGACGACGCCGATCGAGATCAGATCGATCGTGGTGCCGTCCTCGATGAATTCCGAGTCGTAGAAATATCGCAGGGAGATCGCCTCTTCGTGCCGGTGGGCGGCCGTGCCCGTCCGGGGAGGACGACGCGGTCCGTGACCCACGATGGGTCGGGAGAAACCCTATGACGATGGTTCGGGCGCGCGACGAACGGGTAGCCGGTACGCCGGATATTCGCCGGGCGGCGAAAGCCGTATTCTGATCTGGTGACCTGGACCGTCGACGTACCCATTGACCGCCTGCCGGAACTGCCGCCGCTCCCCTCGGAGCTGCGTAGCCGACTCGACGCCGCCCTGGCCCGGCCCGCGCTGCAGCAGCCGTCCTGGGACGCCGACGAGGCCGCGACGATGCGCACCGTGCTGGAGAGCGTGCCGCCGATCTGCCTGCCCGCCGAGGTGGAGGAGCTCAAGACCCAGCTCGCCGCCGTCGCGCGCGGCGAGGCCTTCCTCATGCAGGGCGGTGACTGCGCGGAGACCTTCGCCGACAACACCGAGCCGCACATCCGCGGCAACATCCGCACCCTGCTGCAGATGGCCGTCGTGCTCACCTACGGCGCGAGCCTGCCGGTGGTGAAGGTGGCCCGCATCGCCGGGCAGTACGCCAAGCCGCGCTCCTCCGACGTCGACTCCCTCGGCCTGAAGTCCTACCGCGGCGACATGGTCAACTCCCTGGTCGCCGACGAGGCGCTGCGCCGCCACGACCCCTCGCGCCTGGTCCGCGCCTACGCCAACGCCAGCGCCGCGATGAACCTGGTCCGCGCGCTGACCACCGCGGGCATGGCCGACCTGCACCAGGTGCACGACTGGAACCGCGACTTCGTCGCCCAGTCGCCCGCGGGCGCCCGCTACGAGGCACTGGCCGAGGAGATCGACCGCGGCTTGCGCTTCATGACCGCCTGCCAGGTGAACGACCCGAGCCTGAAGTCGGCCCGCATCTACGCCTCGCACGAGGCGCTGGTGCTCGACTACGAGCGCGCGATGCTGCGGCTGAGCGAGTCCGAGACCGGCGAGCCGCTGCTCTACGACCTCTCGGCGCACTTCCTGTGGATCGGCGAGCGCACCCGCCAGCTCGACGGCGCGCACATCGCGCTGGCCGAGCTGCTGGCCAACCCGATCGGCCTCAAGATCGGCCCGACCACCACGCCCGATCAGGCGGTGGAGTACGTCGAGCGGCTCGACCCGCACAACGAGCCAGGCCGGCTCACCCTGGTCGCCCGGATGGGCAACGGCAAGGTGCGCGACGTGCTGCCGCCCATCATCGAGAAGGTGCAGGCCACCGGTCACCAGGTGATCTGGCAGTGCGACCCGATGCACGGCAACACCCACGAGTCGTCCACCGGCTTCAAGACCCGCCACTTCGACCGCATCGTCGACGAGGTGCAGGGCTTCTTCGAGGTGCACCACGCGCTGGGCACCCACCCCGGCGGCCTGCACATCGAGCTGACCGGCGAGAACGTCACCGAGTGCCTGGGCGGCGCACAGGACATCTCCGACCTCGACCTCGAGGACCGCTACGAGACCGCCTGCGACCCGCGCCTGAACACCCAGCAGTCGCTGGAGCTGTCGTTCCTGGTCGCCGAGATGCTGCGCTGAGCGTCAGGACGAGCCCGGGGCGGTCAGCGATGACCGCGCCCGGGCTTCTCTTTGTCCTTGTCCGGGGCCGGATCCCTTCAAGGCAGGGCGGTGAGCGTCACGACGCTGCCCGCCTCCACATTCGAGTTGAAGCCCGGCACCTGGCCGATCACCAGTGAGCTGTCGGAGTCGGTGATGGACTTGACCTCCACCCGCAGGCCCAGCTGCTGGAGCTTGCTGCGGGCGTTGCCGACGGTCTGACCCATCACATTGGGCACCTTCACCGCGTTCGACACGATCAGCGTCACGCTGTCGCCGGACTGCAGGGTGGTGCCGACGGCCGGGTCGGTGCCGATCGCCTTGTCGCCCTCGACGCTCTTGTCGTACTGCACGCGGGTCTCGCGCACGGTCAGCCCGGCGCTGGTCAGGGCCCTGGCCGCCTCCTCGGCGGTCTTGCCGCGCACGTCCGGCACATTGACCGGCTGCGAGCCCTTGCTGCGGTACACCTTCACCTGGGCGCCCATCGGCAGGACGGTGCCCGGGGCGGGCTCCACCTTGGCCACCGAACCCTTCGGCGCGGTGCTGGGCGCTTCGCCGCTGTCGATCGGCTGCAAACCGGCGTCGCGGATCGCCTGGTTGGTGGTGCTGATCTGGTCGCCGGGCTTGATGTCGGGCACGCGCGGCTTGCCGTTGGAGATCAGCACCGCGACGGTGGAGTTCTTGGTGACCCGCGAACCCGCCGACGGATCGGTGCCGACCACCCCGCCCACCGGGATGGTGTCGGAGGACTTGTTGCGCAGCACCGTCTCGAAGCCCGCCTCCTGCAGCACCGCGACGGCGCGCTCGGAGTCCATGCCCGCGATCGGTGGCACGGCGGTGTAGCGGCCCACCCCGAGCCACCAGCCGCCGATGCCGACCAGCAGGGTCAGCGCGGTGACGATCGCCGCCCAGACCACGCCGGTCCGGCGCGAGGTGTTCTCGGTGGACGCGAACGGGTTGTGCTGCGGCGCGGGGGAGTGCGCGGACTGGTAGTCCTCGGGGCGCGGCCGGGGCGCGGTGACGACCCGGGTGTGCTGTGGCTGGGCGTGCGGCATCGGATGCGCGGCAACGGGATTCGGGGTGAGTGGACGCTCGCCGGGGTGGTGCGCGTCGCCGGTGCGGTAGCTCTCGCTGAGGTGCTCGGCCGAATCGCGGGGCGCGGGCACCCGGTACGGCGGCAGATTCAGCTCCATGGCGATCATCTGCAGCTGCGCGGCCATCTCGTTGGCGTCGGCGTAGCGGCGTTCGGGATCGCGGGAGGTGGCCTTGGCGACCAGCGCGTCGAGTTCCGGCGGCACGCCACCGATGAACTGACTCGGCGGCGGCACGTCGTTCTCCACCCGCTGATAGGCGACCGAGAGCGAGTTGTCGCCGGTGAACGGCACCCGGCCGGTGAGCAGCTCGAAGATCAGGATGCCGAAGGAGTACACATCGCTGCGGGCGTCGGCGGTGCCGGTGGTGACCTGCTCGGGCGCCAGGTAGGCGGCGGTGCCGAGGATGACGCTGGCCGAGGTGGTGTTGGCGGCGGCGACGGCGCGGACCAGGCCGAAGTCGGCGATCTTCACCTCGCCGGCGTCGGAGATCAGCACGTTCTCCGGCTTGATGTCGCGGTGCACGAGCCCGGCGTCGTGGGCGGTGCCGATGGCGCGCAGCACCGGCTCGGCGACGGCGCGCACCGCGTGCGGCGGCATCGGGCCGCGCTCGCGCAGCAGCTCGCGCAGGGTGCCGCCCTCGACCAGTTCCATGATCAGGAACGGGTACTCGCCGTCGACACCCTGGTCGTACACAGCCACCAGCGAGGGATGCTTGAGCTTGGCCACCGCCCGCGCCTCGAATTCGAAGCGGGTGAGGAACTGGGGGTCGCCGGCGAACTTCGGATCCATCACCTTGATCGCCACCGGACGATCCAGCCGGGTGTCGGTGCCCCGGAACACCATCGACATTCCGCCGCGAGCGATCGGCGCATCGATCCGATAGCGCCCTTCCAGCATCTGGCCGATCAAGTGATGTCCTCCGGCTTTCACAAACTTCGCACCCCTCGCGACACTGCGACAAGCGACCAGGCCACCGTGTGCGGCCCCCACGATCGTAACCGGGTCATGATGGCATGCCAGCCGATGCGGGCGAGGTCGCACGTACTACGGTTGTGCGGGTGAGTGCCTTCCCTTGCAGCGACGATGTGCTGCCCGACACCGAAACCATCGTCTCGCTCCCCGAGGCCGCCGACATACTCGGTGTTCCGGTCACCGCCGTGCACCAGCTGCTGCGTGACCACCAGCTCCTCGCGATCCGCCGCAACGGTGTCGCAGGCATTCCCTCCCGCTTCTTCGACGACAACGACGAGATCGTCCGGATGCTGCCCGGCCTCATCACCGTGATGCGCGACGGCAAGTACACCGACGAGGACATCCTGCGCTGGATCTACACCGAGGACGCCTCGCTGCCCGGCCGCCCCGTCGACGCCCTGCACGGTCCGCTGGCCCGCGAGGTCGTCCGCCGCGCCGCCGCCGAGCCCTTCTGAGCCCGCGGTCCTAGCGGCGCCCGGTCGCCCGCTCGTGCGCCCGGCGCCAGGCGGACGAGCGCAGCAGCCGCAGGCCGTTGAGGCCGACGATGACGGTCGAACCCTCGTGCCCGAGGACGCCGAGCGGCAGCGGCAGGTGCCCGATCAGGTCCCACAGGACGAGGACGCCGATGAAGCCTGCCGCGATGGCCAGGTTGGCCAGCACCACCCGGCGTGCGCGCCGCGACAGCGCGATCACGGTGGGGATGGTGGTCAGTTCGTCGCGGACGACGATGGCGTCGGCGGTCTGCACGGTCAGATCCGAGCCCGCGCCGCCCATCGCGATCCCCACGTGCGCGGCGGCCAGGGCGGGCGCGTCGTTGATCCCGTCACCCACCATCGTCACCCGGGACCCGTCGGCGGCCAGCTCGCGCACCGCCGTGACCTTGTCGTGCGGCAGCAACCCGGCCCGCACCGCGCCGATGCCGAGCTGCCGGGCGAGCCGGTCCGCGGTGGCGTGATTGTCGCCGGTCAGCAGGACCGGCACCCGGCCGGTGGACGCGGTGAGCGCGGCGACGGCGTCCGCCGCCTCGGGGCGGACCTGATCGGTGAAGCCGAGCACCGCGATCGGTTCGTCGTCGCGCAGCACGACCACGGCCGTGTGGCCACGGGACTGCGTCATCGCGACGATGTCCGCGGCGGTCGACGGTGGCGGCCCGACGGCATCGTGGTCGGCGAGTGCCGCCGCGGCGCGGGGATCGCCGTCGGTGAGCACGGCTGGTGAGCTCACGCGCACGAGCCTGCTGTCGACCAGCCCGGACACGCCGCTGCCGGGGTAGGCGATGAAGTCGCGGACGGCCGGGAAGACCAGCCCGCGCTGCCTGGCGGCGCGCACGATCGCCGCGGCCAGTGGATGTTCGCTCGGGTGCTCGACCGCGGCGGCCAGGCGCAGGACCTGCTCCTCGGTGACCGCGCTGCCCGGCAGCGGCTGGATCGCCACCAGCTCCGGGGTGCCGCGGGTGAGGGTGCCGGTCTTGTCGAAGGCGACGACGGTCGTCGCGCCCAGCTGCTCCATCACCACCGCCGACTTCACCAGCACACCGTGGCGGCCCGCGGTGGCGATGGCGGCCAGCAGCGGCGGCATCGTGGCCAGGACCACCGCGCACGGTGAGGCCACGATCATGAAGGTCATGGCGCGCAGCAGCGAATCCCGCAGCGCCGCACCGAGGATCAGCGGAACGGTGAACACGGCGAGGGTGGCGACGACCATGCCGATCGAGTAGCGCTGCTCGATCTTCTCGATGAACAGCTGGGTCCTGGCCTTGGTGCGGCCCGCCTCCTCGACCAGCGCCGCGATCCGGGCGACCACCGAGTCCGCGGCCCGGCGCTCGACCCGGACCCGCAGCGCGCCGGTGCCGTTGAGCGTCCCGGCGAACACCTCGTCGCCGGTGGCCTTGTCGATCGGCAACGGTTCGCCGGTGATGGTGGCCTGGTCGACCTCGCTCGCCCCGTCGACGACCCGTCCGTCGGCGGCGATCCGGTCGCCGGGGCGGACCAGGATCACGTCACCGACCGCGAGCTCGGCGGCGGCGACGGTCTGTTCGCCGTCGTCGGTGAGCCGGGTCGCGGTCTCGGGGGCGAGGGTGAGCAGCCCGCGGACCGAGTCCTCGGTGCGGGTGGTCGCCAGCGCTTCGAGCGCGCCCGAGGTGGCGAAGATGACGATGAGCAACGCCCCGTCGACGACCTGACCGATCGCCGCGGCCCCGAGCGCGGCCGCCACCATGAGCAGGTCGACGTCGAGGGTCTTGTCCCGCAACGCTTTCAGGCCCTCGAGTCCCGGTTCCCAGCCGCCGACGAGGTAGCAGGCCAGCAGCAGCGCCCACCACAGCCAGGCCGGTCCGCCGGTCAGCTTCGCGGTCAGGCCGAGCGCGAACAGCGCGATCGCCGCGGCCGCCCAGCGCATCTCGGGAATCGCGAACAGTCCGGTCCGCGCGGTCGATCCGCGCGCGGCGGTGACGGCGGGACGGGGCGGTGTGGCGGTGGACGAGACCACGGGGGCACCTCCGAGGCGTGGCAACAGGGGACCCGAGAATAACAGATCATATGAAGAGATATTCATGTGATAGGGTCCGCTAAACTCCACGCCATGGGACACGGTGTGGAAAGCGATCGGCCGGTGACCAGGCTGGACGCCGCGGCCGCCGCGCACGTCGCGACCACCCTGCAGGCGCTGGCCACCCCGAGCAGGCTGCTGATCCTGTCCGAGCTACGCCAGGGCCCGCGCCCGGTCACCGAGCTCGCCGAGGCGGTGGGGATGGAGCAGTCCGCCGTCTCGCATCAGCTGCGGCTGCTGCGCAACCTGGGCCTGGTCACCGGGACCCGCGCCGGGCGCAGCATCGTCTACAGCCTCTACGACCAGCATGTCGCCCAGTTGCTCGACGAGGCCGTCTATCACAGTGAGCACCTGCGGCTCGGCCTCGCCGAGCGGCCTGAGATCGCGGGCTGAGCGGCGCGTCCGCCCGGCGCTGAACCGGGTGTCGCGCGGGCAGGCACGATCCGGTGCGCACCCGACGGGCGTTCCACGGGCCGGTGCGGGTTCGCCCGGCTGCGGGCTCGTCGCCCGGATCAGCGTCGGACGGTGGCGAATCCCTTGGCCGCGAACAGGATTCGGCGATGCGTCGGCACCGTCGCCCGCCTCTCGAACACCTGGAAATCCGCCGCCTCGATGCGGTCGAGGATCTCGGCGTAGAGCACGGCCGCGGTACGGATCGCCGGGCGAACCCGTGGCTCGAGCAGGTCGACGCCGGGCTCGGCGCGGCGGTAGATATCGCGATTGACGGCGATCAGATGCGCCAGCGCCCGGCGCAGCGGCTGATCGACACGCCCTCGGGCGCGGCACGCGCGCAGGTGGGCTTCGTCGACGCCGAACGCGGCCAGTTCCTCGGTCGGCAGGTAGATCCGGTCGCGGTCGAGGTCCTCGGCGACATCGCGCAGGAAGTTGGTGAGCTGGAACGCCTCGCCCAGCGCGGCGGCGGCCGGTTCCGCGTCGGCGACCGGGACGACCGTGCCGAGCACCGGCAGCAGTTGCAGACCGATGGCGGCCGCGGAACCGCGCATGTACGCGCGCAACTCGGCCATGGTGGCGTAGCGGGTGCGGTGGCCCGCGGTGCCGGGCACGTCCATGCGCATGGCGTCGAGGAACGTCCAGAAGTGGGCGTGCGCGATGTCGTAGCGGCCGATGGTGTCGGCGGCGGCGGTGAGGATCTGGCGGCGGCGCGGGTCGCCGCTGTCGATGTCGCCGTGTTCGAGGGCGAGGCGGAGCTGCTTCTCCACCAGGTCGAGGTGCTGGGCCGGGCTGATCGCGGCGGGGCCGTCCGGCGCCGCGACGAACGCGCCGTCGCGTGGGTCGAGCACGCGGGCCGGGTCGTCGGCGTGGTCGACGATGTCGTCCACCATGCGGGCGAAGGCGTAGAGCGCGTGCACCGCTCGTCGTCGCGGTGGGGTGAGCAGGGTGGTCGCCAGGTAGTACGTGCGACCGTGCTCGGCGGCGATGCGGCGGCAGCTCGCGTACGCCGCGTCGAGCGAGTCCACGGTGGCGTCGGGTCCGGTGGTCGGCGCGTTCTCGCCGGCCGAGCGGGTGGGACGCGCCACCGGGACGGCGGCAGCTCCCGGACGCTGACGACTCATGCCCGGACGGTGGGCGCCGGTTCGCTGATGGCCCGGCGGGAACTGGCCGAGCGCAGGTGCAGCGGGTCGACGTGGCGCAGCGACACCGCGGCGACGACGGCGGCAAAGGTGGCCAGCGCGACGTGCCAGAAGTTGTACAGCCCGATCGACCCGTCCGGCTGGAACACCAGCATCAGCCAGGTGCACAACCCGACCAGCCACTGCAGCGTCACCGTCGACAGCGCGAAACCGGCGGCCAGCGCCAGCGGCCACGAGTAGTACCAGGGCAGCGCGGCGGGGGAGAGCAGCACGATCGCGACGAACGCGATCACTATGCCGAGCACGGCCTCCCGCTCGGAGTGCCGGAACCGCCACCAGATGGCGACCAGCAGGGCCACCAGGGCGAACTTGCAGAGTTCCCTGGTCACGCTGAGCACCGAGTCCAGCCGCAGCGGGGTCACCCAGGTGACCATGTGCGCCAGGATCGTCGGCAGCGACAGCCAGTTGATGATCTTGTTCGAGCCCTGCAGCGCGGTCACCCAGCCGAACCCGACCCCCGCGATCGCCGAGGCGGCGCCGAACACCAGCGCGAACACGCCGACGCCGATACCGGCGATCTTGGCGAAGACGAACAGCGGATGCGGCATGTCCGCCGACGGGCGGGCCGCGTCGGGATGCTTCTGGTCCTCGGACACTTCCGGATCGGTGGCGCCCCGCTCGGCGGCGCGGCGTTCCTTCTCGTGCAGGATCCAGATCCACACCAGGAACGGCAGCGCGACGCCCGCGGTGGCCTTGATCGCGACGCCGATGGCGACCACGACGATGCCGGCCACATGGTGGCGCTCGAGCACCAGCGCGATACCCGCGCACATCAGCCCGACCATCAGCATCTCGTTGTGCACGCCACCGATCAGGTGCACCAGCACGAGCGGGTTGAGCACCGCCAGCCACAGCGCCACGGTGGGCTTACCGCCCAGGTGCTTGGTCAGGTACGGCACCGCCCACATCATCAGCGCCAGGCCGGGCAGCATGACGATCCGCAGCGCGATGGTGCCCGCGATGACGTTGTCGCCGGTGATCATTGTGAGCACGCGGCCGATGAGCAGGAACATCGGGCCGTACGGCGCGGTCGTGGTGGTCCAGACCGGGCTCACGTTGTCCAGCAGCACACCGGGATTGGCGACGGGACCCACCTGGTAGGGGTCGAAACCGTCGCGCAACAGCGCGCCCTGGGCGAGATAGGAGTAGGCGTCGCGGCTGAACATCGGCGCCGCGAACAGCAGCGGCGTGATCCAGATGCCGACGATGGCCCGCAGCTCGTTCAGCGTGACCTGCGCGCCGTCCTTGCCGAGGGTGTTGCGGCCCAGCCGAACCCACGCCGTGATCATCATCAGCACACCGAGCCAGATGACGATCGTCGAGAGCGCGTAGCCGTGGCCGAACCGCAGCCAGGACAGGTGCAGCGCCTCGAGCAGCGGGTCGCGCTTGCGCACCGCGCCCGCGCCGAAACCGCCGAAGGTGATCATCACCGCGCCGAAGAAGCCCATGACGGCCGCGTGACCTTCGGGACTGCGGACGAAGTCGCCCGCGGTCCGTAGCCGGGACCGGACGCCGGGATCGGTCCCGGTGGGCATGTGGCGCTGCGGCTCGAGGGTGCGCGTGGTGTCCATGGGGCCTACGGTCGTCTCAGGGGGCGGCATGTTCGGTCGGTCCCCCCGGATGGTCGGCGGTCGCAACCGCGAGCTGATAAGTCGGCCGTCAGTTTACGGCTTCACCTTGGAACACTAGCCCGGTGGTCGGTGGCGTTGCGCGTCCGGCTGCCGGTGATTCGTACCGCGGCCAGCTTGCCCGACAGCAACGTGGTGGGTACACCCACCCCCGGAGTGGTGCCGCAACCTGCGAGAACGACGTTGTCCACGCCCCTTGGCAGGTTGCGCGGCCGGAACGGACCGGTCTGGCGGAACAGGTGGGCCACCGAGAACGGTGTGCCCGCGATCATGCCCTGCGCCGCCCAGGTGACCGGGGTGTCGACGTGGTCGATCCGGAAATGCTCGGCGATGCCGGTGTAGCCGCGCCGCTCCAGCTCCGCCAGCAGCTCGCGCAGGTACGCGGGGGCGAGGCGGTCCCAGTCCAGCGGCGCGGCGTCCAGATTGGGGCACGGCGCGAGCAGCGAGAACGGTTCGTGCCTGCCGTCGGCCCGGTCGACGTAGAGCCCGGGATCGGTCAGCGCGGGCCTGGTCAGCAGCAGCGACGGGTCGCTCATCACCCGGCCGCGGCCGCGGCGCGCGGAGATCTCGGTGAAGGTCGTCGCCCAGGCGGCGCCGAAATCGATGGTGTGATGCGCCTGCACCGGCCACCGCGCGGCGACCTCGGCGGGCACGGTGCCGTGCGCGACCACCGCGGACGGCGACGCCCGCAGCCCGCGCCGGTACCGCAGACCGAACCGGGGCAGCGACCCGAGATCGGCGGTCAGCACGACGGCGTCACAGGCGACAGCGCGGCCGTCGGCGGTGCGCACCGCCGACGCGCGGCGGCGGCCTGCGCGAGACCGGGGACGCCCGGTGCTCGAGTCCGGAGACCGTTCGGGCGACGACCCGGCGCCGGTCGTGTAGTCGACGCCGACGACCTCGGCCCCGAGCACGAGATTGCCGCCCGCCGCGGTGAACGCGTCGGCGAGCGCGCTGGTGATGGCGCGCATGCCGCCCTCGGGGAAGTAGACGCCGAGGCAGGTATCCATATTGGGGATCGCGCCGTAGAGCGCCAGCGCCTTGTCCGGCACCGTGCCCGCGTAGAGCGCCTGGAAGGTGAACAGCCGGGCCAGCCGCTCGTCCCGCAGATAGGACCGCACCCGCGGCCCCAGCTTGCCGAAGCCGCCGAGGCGGGCGAGCGTGGTCAGCCCGGCGCGCGCGGACGCGCTGCGCACCAGGTCCAGCGGCGAATCGAAGTTCGCGTCCATGAACTCGGTGTACTCGGCGTCGTAGATCCGGCCCAGCCAGCCGCGCAGCCGCCGGTAGTTGCGGGCCTCGGCCGGTCCGCAGGTCGCGGCCACCTCGGCGGCCATCGCCTCGGCGTCGTCGAAGACGCGGATGTCGGTGCCGTCGGCGTAGCGCGCGTGATAGGCGGGCGCCAGGCGGTGGATGCGCAGGCCCACGTCCGCCCGCGTCTGCCCGACCGCGGCCAGCGCCTCGTCGATCAGCTCCGGCAGCGTGAGCACGGTGGCCCCATTGTCGATCTCGTAGTCGCCGAACCGGTAGCGCCCGACCCGGCCGCCCGGATGATCGGCCCGTTCGAGCACGGTCACCTCGCGGCCCGCGCCGCGCAGATGCAGCGCGGCGGCCAGCCCGGCGAGCCCCGCGCCGACCACGACGACATGATTCGTCTGTCCCACAACGCTTCTCATCGCGGGCTCAGGCGGTGCGGCGGGTGGCGGCCAGCGCCATGTCGTGCAGTAACCGCTTGGCCTGCGCGGTGGCGCTGCTCGTGGCCACCGCGCGCAGGCCGGTGTCGGTGAGCTCGGTGATCCGGCGCTCGACCTCGTCGACCGCGCCGAGCTCGGTGAGCAGCGCGCGCAGCCGGTCGACCGCCGCGTCGTCGAGATCGGTGCCGAGTCCGGTGCGGATCAGGGCCGCGGGCTCCGGCTCCGCGCGCCGCAGCGCCTCCGCGATGAGCACGGTGCGCTTGCCCTCGCGCAGGTCGTCGCCGGACGGCTTGCCGGTGACGGCGGGGTCGCCGAACACGCCGAGCAGGTCGTCGCGCAGCTGGAAGGCGATGCCGACGTCGGTGCCGTAGGTGCGCAGCGCCGCCACCAGGGCGTCGTCGGCCCCGGCCAGCGCGGCGCCCAGGTGCAGCGGGCGCTCGATGGTGTACGCGGCGGTCTTGTACCGGTTGATCCGCAGCGCGGCCTCCACCGATTCGTCGCCGCCAGCCTCGCCGTTGATGTCGAGCAGCTGCCCGCCCAGCACCTCGGTGCGCATCCGCGCCCAGACCGGGGCGAACCTGGCCAGCGCGGCGGGGGCGAGCCCGGCCTCGTGCACCAGGTCGTCGGCCCAGGCCAGGGCGAGATCGCCGATCAGGATGGCGACAGCCCGGCCGTACTCGGCGCCGTCGCCGGGCCAGCCCGCCGCGCGATGCCGGTCCTCGAACTCGATGTGCACGGTCGGGTAGCCGCGCCGGGTCTGCGAGGAATCGATGATGTCGTCGTGCACCAGCGCGCACGCCTGCACCAGTTCCAGCGCCGCGCAGGCGGTGAGCACCGCGGCCGCGTCCGGTCCGGCCGGATCGCCGCCGGCGCCGAGCCAGCCGGTCCAGGCGAAGCCCGGCCGGGTGCGCTTACCGCCCCGGATGACGAACTGTTCCAGCGCCAGGGCGGCGTCGACGAAGACCGGCCCGAGCGGCTCGACGATCTCGCGCCGCGAGGCGAAGAAATCGGCAAGCACCTGCTCGACCGCGGCGACGAACGCGGGCGTGCCCGGCGTGAGCGTGGCGAGATCGACCGTCTCCGACGTGTCGGCGACGGACCGGGACAGCGGGGTACCGATTCCGGCGGACAGGGTGGCCTCCAGGTGCGGGAGTGGGCGAGCGGATGGACGCCGATCGCACGCGGCGGCGCGATCACCGGGGTTCTGTCGCAGAATACGCGGGTGGCGCGGGGGTGTCGTCGGCGCACAGGGCCGCTGCGACCGACCCCACACCCGGCGTTTCGGCGGCGTCTGCGTGGCGCGCAGGTCGCGTCCAGCAGACTTGACGGTCGCGCGGCCGGTCCGTGCCCGATTTCGGGTGGCGATGGCCGTCGATTCCCGGTCGGCGCCGCGGCGTCGGGGCGCACCACTACACTGAACCGGTGACATTCGACGATGGACGGGGACGTTCGACCCCTGATCGACCCGCCCGGAAGCAGTCGATCGTCTCGAACACCCCCTCGGTGGTGCAGAGCCTGCGTGCCCACTCGGGCAGCGGCGTGCCCTTCTCCGTGGAGTTCAACCCGCCCCGCGACGCGGCGGGCGAGGCCCGGCTGTGGCGCGCGGTCCGCGAGTTCGAGTGCATGCACCCGGCCTATGTGTCGATGACCTACGGCGCCGGCGGCTCCACCAAGGACCGCACCGTGCGGATCACCGGTGAGCTGGCCACCGAGACCACCCTGCTCCCCGTCGCCCACCTCACCGCCGTCGGTCACAGCATCGACGAGCTGCGCGCGCTGGTCGGTTCCTACGCCGACTCCGGCATCCGCAACCTGCTCGTCCTGCGCGGCGACCCGCCGGGCGATCCGCTCGGCGAGTGGCGCAAGCATCCCGAGGGCGTCGAGTACGCCGAGGAACTGGTGCGCATCGTGCGCGACCTGGGCGATTTCCACGTCGGTGTCGCCTCGTTCCCGCAGGGGCACCACCGCTCGCCCGACCTCGACCACGACACCCGGCAGCTGGCCGCGAAACTGCGTGCGGGCGCGGAGTATTCGATCACCCAGATGTTCTTCGACGTCGAGCACTACCTGCGACTGCGCGACCGGGTGGTGGCGATGGACCCGGTCGAGGGCGCCAAGCCGATCATCCCCGAGCTGATGCCGATCACCTCGCTGCGCACCGTGCAGCGCGCCGAGGAGCTGTGCGGTCGTCCGCTCGAGCCGTCGGTGCTGGCCCGGCTGACCCGCGCCGCGGGCACCGGCCCGGAAGAGGACAAGGCGGCCGTGCGCGCCGAGGGCATCCAGATCGCCACCGAGATGGCCCAGCGCCTGATCGACGAGGGCGCCCCCTGCCTGCACTTCATCACCCTGAACTTCGCGAAGGCGACCAGCGAGGTCCTCACCAACCTCGGCTACGGCGTGACGGCGGCCCCGCTCAGCGCGTGAGCGTCAGCTCGGTCCACACCCGCTCCCAGTTCCTGGTCATCGCCGGATAGACGATCAGGTACCGGAACGGCTTGATGAAGGCCATGTAGGCGCGCCCGAACCATCCGTTCGGTTTCACCAGCACCGCCATCTGCAGGTGGTAGCCGGGCCCGTCGTCGTCGGGCACCCACCCCAGGTGCATCACCCCGTGCATGGTGCCGTTGGCGATCTCGGCGGCGTATTCGTCGTCGAGGACGTACACGCTGGTGAACGGGCTGTCCGTGTCATCGGGCACCGGCGTGTCCCGTAGGTCGGCGGGCAACCGATCCCGCAGCGACGGCACCCGCCTACCCGTTCCGGCCGACTCCCGATCCCACCCGAACACCTCGCCCAGCTTCCAGCGGATCGTGAACAACACCCCGGTGACGCCGGACGACTCGGACGCCCGCTCCGCCTGCAACGCCGCGAGCAAAACGGGAAAATCCCCGGCCTGCCCACCCGGCGTCCGAAACCGCCACACATCCTCGACCTCGAAATCCGGGGCGATCTCGTGAACGCGCCACCCTCGCCCCGTGTGCGCCACAGCCGGAACTCGCATGAGAACCCTCTCTCCGTACGGATGCGTATGGAAAGAGCGTACCCCTGTTGTACGCCTGCGTATAGATCCGATGCGGGCAGCGGTGGAATCCGGCGATCGTGTCGGCGCGTGCGGGCCGCGGACACGTTCGTGTCCGAGTCGAAACGACTCCGGGCAATTCGTACAGCAACGGCGCGGCACCCCGGACTCGCCGAACGCTGTTGGCGCATCACGGAATTCGTGACCTAGGGTGCCCGGCATGCCCAGCTACCTGCACGAAGGTGTCCTGGAATTGTTCCGAGCGGATCTCACCTTGGCCGCCACCCTCATCGCCGAAGTCTGCGATGTCCCCGTTCCCGGCTACACCGGAGCGACCACCGAGCAGTGCGACTTCTCCGATATCGGCCCCAAGGAGTTCCGTGGCGATCTCGCGCTGAGTCTGCACGACGCCGACGGTGTGGCCGTCCTCGGCATCTGCGTCGAGGTCCAGCTCTCGGAGAAGCCGCACAAGCAATGGAGCTGGCCGGTCTACCTGACCACCCTGCGCGCCCGATTGCGCTGTCCCGTAGTGCTTCTGGTCGTCGTGCCCAACACCCGCGTGGCCGCCTGGGCGGGCACACCGATCGATATCGGCCACCCGGGTTTCGCCCTGCGCCCCCTCGTCGTCGGCCCGGACCGCGTGCCGCTGGTGACCGACCCCATGGAGGCCGCGTCCTCCCCGGAACGCGCCGTCCTCTCGGCCATGGCGCACGGCAACGGACCCCACTCCGGCGAGGTCTTCACCGCCCTCCTCGTCGGCCTGACGAAGACCGACGACGAACGTGCGCGGATGTACCATGACCTGGTCGATGAGGTGTTGTCCGAGGCGGCCAGCCGACGGTTGGAGGAATTGATGACGATGACCTACGAATACCAGGGCCGGATCGCCCGCAAGTACGTCGAGCAGGGCCGACAAGAAGGCCGCGAAGAGGGCCGCGAAGAAGCTACCGCGGCCAGCATCCTCACCGTTCTCGGTGCGCGTCGACTCGTTGTCTCCGACGAGCAGCGGGCTCGTATCGAGAGTTGCCGAGACATGAACCAACTCGAGACCTGGCTGAAGCGCGCGATCGACGCCGCCATGACCGCCGACATCTTCGACTGATTCGACCCACTTCGTGAGACGCCGAGGGGAGGGGTCGCGGTAGGTCGCGGCCCCTCCCCTCGAAATGCTCAGGCCGCGCGGGCGGGGCGGAGGCCCCAGGCGTCGGCCAGGAGGCGGTGGGACTCCAGGCGGTCGTGGTGGTGGTGGGTGATGGTGGTGACCAGGAGTTCGGTGGCGTCGGTGAGGGTGGCGAGGGCCTGGAGGCGTTCGGTGACGGTGTCGGGGGTGCCGACGATCTGGGCGGCCAGGCGGTCTTCGACGAGGCGGAGCTGGTCGGGGGTGAGGGGGGCGGCGGTGTCGGGGTCGAGGTATTCGCTCGCGCCGGAACCGCTGCGGATGCTGTGCACCCAGTGGCCGTAGGTGCTCGCGTGGTGGCGGGCGGTGGCCTCGTCGGCGGCGACGACCACGTCTGCCGAGACGATCACGTGCGGTTCGGCGAGGGTGGCCGAGGGCCGGAAGGCCGCCCGGTACGCCTCGACCGCGTCCAGCGCGGTACCGGGGGCGACGTGGTAGGCCGCGGCGAACGGCAGCCCGAGGCGTCCCGCCAGCTCGGCGCTCTCCCCGGCCGTGCTGCCGAACAACCACAGTTCCACCTCGGCGCCCTCACCCGGAACGGCGTGCAGCGCAACATCGTTGGAGCCGACGTAGCTGCCGGCGAGCAGCGCGCGCACCTCGCCGACCTGCTCGGGAAAGGCCTGCGCCTCCGCGCCCGGCTGTTGCAGTGCCGCGAGCGAGGCGATGAACTTGGACCGGTCGGTGATCCCGCGCGGATCGAACGGCGGCGGCACCACCACCCCGTCGCGGATCTCGGTGCGCCCGACGAGGGCGTCGAGCACCGGCCGCCCGCCCTTGGTGGTCGAGACCTCGGCACCGAACTGACTGCGCCGGTGCCCGGACCGGCCGAGGCCGAGGTCCAGCCGGCCCGGGGCCACCGCGTCGACGGTGCCGAACGCCTCGACGATCGAGGCGGAGGTGTGGTGGCCCACCTGCACCGCGCCGGTGCCGACCCGGATGCGCGAGGTGGCGGCGGCGACGAGGCCGAGCAGGGTCAGCGACGACGAACTGGCCACCGACACGAAGTGGTGCTCGGCCAGCCAATACCGGTGGTAGCCCCACTGTTCGGCCCGCCGGGCCAGATCGAGGGTGTTGCGCACGGCCTGCGACGCGGAGGACCCGGCGCTGATCGGCGAGAGGTCGAGGATCGATAGCGGAACGGTCACAGCGCCGGATCCTGTTCTCCCGCTTCGATCGCCACCCGCAGCCGGTTCTCGGCCGGCGCGACCGGGCAGGTCGCGTAGTCGGTGAAGGCGCACGGCAGGTTGACCGCCCGGTTGAAGTCCAGCGTCACGGTGCCGTCGGCCTCGACCGCCCCGATCGCCAGCGACCGCGCCGCCGGGTAGGTGGTGACGCCACTGGTGGCGTCGGTGAACAGCACCTTCAGATCCCCGGGCGTGCCGAAGGCGACCAGCGTCTCGGTGGTGTCGCCGATCCGGAATTCGACGGTGCCCGCGGCACGGTGGTGGTGCTCGAGCCCGTCGACGACCGCGCCGGTGGTGACGGTGCGCGCGGTATCGAACGCGGTGAACCGCCCGGTGACGACCCAGCGCGGATCGGCGGCGTAGGCGGGGACCCCGGTGAACGCGGCCAGCGTCGGCGCGGCCGGGTCGTGCACCCGCACCGCGAACTGCCCGGAGCGGCGGATCACCTCGAAGACCCGCTCCTCGTTGAACACGCTGAGCCCGGGCGCGCCCTCCCCGGGGACCAGGATCTGCACGCCGCCGATCCGCTCACCGTCGACATCGAGCCGGTCGGCGGGCTGGGCGGTGATGAACACCTTCTCGTCGGTCACCCACCAGGTGCCGGGCAGGCCGTCGATGCGCGCCGGGCTGTCGGTGAGCCAGTGCAGGCCGGCCAGGCTGAGCCAACCCAGCGGGTCGCGCAGGCCGTCCTCGCGGGCATCGTGCCAGCGGTGCCAGTCGTCGGTGAACGTGGTTGCGGTGCTGGTGGTATCGACGGTGATCGTCATGACGCGCGTGCTCCTTCGGCGACGGTGGGGTGATGGGGATGACGCAGACCGAGGTGGTCGCGCAGCGTGGTGCCCTGGTACTCGGTGCGGAAACTGCCGCGTTCCTGCAGTTCCGGCACCACCCGGTCGACGAATTCGTCGAGCCCGGCGGGCGTGAGGTGCGGGACGAGGATGAAGCCGTCGGCCGCGTCGGACTGCACGTAGTGGTCGATCTGCTCGGCGACCTGGACCGGGGTGCCGATGAACTGCTGCCGCGTGGTGACCTCGATGATCAGTTCGCGGATGCTCAGGTTCCCGGCCTCGGCCTGCGCGCGCCACGCCTTCGCCACGGCCAGTGGATCTTTCGCGTGCCGCACCCGGCCGCGGGTGATCTCGGTCGTCGTGTCGGGTTCGAGGTCGGGCAGCGGGCCGTCGGGGTGATAGCCGGAAAGGTCACGGCCCCACACCTGTTCGAGGAAGGCGAGGGCGGTCTGCGGGCTCACCTGCTGGTAGCGGATGTGCCTGGCCCGCTCGTGCGCCTCGGCCTCGGTGTCGCCGAGCACGAACGTCGCCGCCGGGAAGACCAGCAGTTCGTCGTGGGAGCGGCCGTATTTCGCCAGTCTGCCCTTGATGTCGGCGTAGAACGCCTGCCCGGCCTCGAGGGTGCCGTGCACGGTGAAGATGGCGTCGGCGGCCTCGGCGCCGAACTCACGGCCCTCGTCGGAATCGCCCGCCTGCAACAGCACCGGATGCCCCTGCGGGCTCGGCGGCAGCACGAACGGCGCCTCGAGGTCGAACTGGCTGCTGCGCACGGCCGTGGCGGGCACGTCGTCGGCGAAGACGCCACGCTCCCGGTCGATCACGAGCGCGTCGGCGGGCCAGCTGTCCCACAGGGTCTTGGTCGCCTGGACCACCTCGGCGGCGCGGCGGTAGCGGTCGCGGTGCTCCAGATAGCCGCCGCGCCGGAAGTTCTCGCCGGTGAACGCGTCGGAGGAGGTGACGACGTTCCAGGCGGCGCGTCCGCCGGAGAGGTGATCGAGCGAGGCGAACTGCTTGGCCAGCTCGAAGGGTTCGTTGTAGGTGCTGTTGATGGTGCCGGCCAGCCCGAGCTTCTCGGTGACCGCGGCGACCGCGTTGAGCACGGTCAGCGTGTCCGGCCTGCCCACCACGTCGAGATCGTGGATGCGGCCGCGGTGTTCGCGCAGCCGCAGCCCCTCGGCGAGGAAGAAGAAGTCGAACAGGCCGCGTTCAGCGGTGCGGGCCAGGTGCTCGAAGGACGCGAAATCGACCTGCGACCTCGACGCCGGATCGGCCCAGACGGTGGTGTTGTTGACGCCGGGGAAGTGCGCGGCGAGGTGGACTTGCTTGCGTGGCTTCGTGCTCACAGCGCGGCTCCCTGCGTGCTCTCGGCGTAGCGGCTGGTCGGGCGGGGGAGCCCGAGACGGTCGCGCAGTGTGCCCGTGCCCGGGCCAGGGCCAGGACGGGGCGTGAGCGCGGCGAGGGTGGCGGGCAGCGCCAGCGGCCGCAGCACCACACCGTCGGCGATGGCCGATCCGCCGATCTCGTCGAGCAGGTCGTCGAGTTCGGCCGCGGTGCCGATCTGGGTGAGCCCGGGATCGTCGATCGTCCGCCCCAGCCATTGATCCAGCTCGCGGACCTCCGCCCTGGCCCGCTCGGCCGATTCGGCCAGGTGCACGGTGAGATCGAGCAGGACCCGGACCGTCTCGGGATCGCGGCCCGCCGCGGCGAGGGCGGCGCGCAGCGTGATGCGGTGGGCGGCGGCGGTGGCCAGGTCGGGGGCGCTGATCCGGAGGAGATCGGCGCGGCGCACGGCGATGTCGACGGCCTCGGCGTCGTCGGCGCGCACGGTCACGATCGGCCGGCCCTGGGGCGAGCGCGGCGTGATCGACGGGCCCTTGACCGAGAAGTGGTCACCGGCGAAGTCGATGTAGTGCAGGCGATCCCGGTCGATGAACCGGCCGGTGGGGACGTCGCGGATCTCGGCGTCGTCCTCCCAGCTGTCCCACAGCCGGGTCACCACCTCGACCGCGTCGTCGGCCTCGTGCCACAGGTCGGCCGCGTCCTGGACCAGCTTGCGGCCGAACGCCTTCGCCTCGGTGGCGGTGGTCGAGACACCCACTTCCCAGCCCGCCCGGCCCAGGCTCGCGAAATCGAGCGCGGCGATCGCCTTGGACACGTGGAACGGTTCGGTGTGGGTGACCGGCGCCTGCGGGATCAGCCCGATCCGGTGGGTGCGCGGCGCGACGCGGGCGGCGATGGCGACGGCGTCGAGCCTGCCGCGGGTCACCGCGGTGCCGCCGTCCTGCAGGCCGAACGCGTCGGGCAGGAACACGGCGTCGGCGCCGAGCTGTTCGGCGCGTGTCACCACCTCGATCCAGTAGCCCGCCGTGAACAGGTCTTCGGCACGCGAGTCCGCGCGTCGCCAGGACGCGGGATGCGTTCCGGTGCCCACGGTCTCGATGCCGAGGAACAGGGCGTTCTCGCTCATCGGGTGAGGTCCTTTCCGTCGAGAGGGTCGATCCGGACGCCCGGCGTGGGGATCGCGGCGAGCAGTTCGCGCGTGTAGTCGTGCCGCGGATCGGTGAACAAGGTGGCGGTCGGGCCCGTCTCGACGATGCGACCGTGCCGCATCACCGCCACCCGATCGCTGATCTGCCGGACGACGGCCAGATCGTGGGAGATGAACAGATAGCCGAGCGCGAGCTCTTGCTGCAGCCCGTCGAGCAGGTCGAGGATCTGCGCCTGCACCGAGGCGTCCAGCGCCGAGACCGGCTCGTCGAGCACCAGCAGGTCCGGCCGCAGGGCAAGGGCGCGGGCGATGGCGACGCGCTGGCGCTGTCCACCGGACAGTTCGGCGGGCCTGCGCGCGGTGAACTCGCCGGACAGCGCGACCTGGTCGAGCAGTTCGCCCACCCGGCGGGCCCGCGCGGCGCGGTCGCCGACGCCGTAGGCGTGCAGCGGTTCGGCGATGATGTCGCCGACCTGCCAGCGCGGATCGAGCGACGAGTACGGGTTCTGGTACACCACCTGGAAGCGGCGGCGCAGCTCGCGCAGCCTGCGCCTGCGCGCGCTGGTGAGGTCGTGCCCGTCGAAGGTCACCGTGCCGCTGTCGGGTTCGGTCAGCCGCAGCGCGATCCGCGCGGTGGTGGACTTGCCCGAACCGGATTCGCCGACCAGCGCGAGTGTCTCGCCCCGGTCGAGGGTGAACTCGACATCGTCGACCGCGGTGACATCGGCCGCGTGGAACCGCTTGTGCAGGGCCCGCACCGACAGCAGCGGTGACTCGGCCCTGGTGCGCGGCGGCCGGAATCCGGCGGGCGCGAGTGCGGGCGAGGCGGCCAGCAACCGGCGCGTGTACGGGTGCTGCGGATGGGTGAGAACCTGTGCCGCCGGACCGGATTCGACCACCTCGCCGCGCTCGAGCACCACCAGCCGATCGGCCCGCTCGGCGGCGACGGCCAGATCGTGGGTGATCAGCAGCACGGCCGTGCCGCGGGCGGCGATCCGTTCGGCCAGCCGGTCCAGCACCTGCCGGGCCACCGTCGCGTCCAGCGCGCTGGTGGGTTCGTCGGCGATGATCAGCTCCGGGCCGCAGGCCAGCGCGATGGCGATCAGCACCCGCTGGCGCTGCCCGCCGGACAGCTCGTGTGGATATTGCCGGGCGCGCAGCTCGGGGCGGTCGAGGCCGACTTCCGTGAGCAGGTCCAGGGCCCGCAACCGGGCGCCGCGCCGATCGGCCAGCTGATGCACCAGTAGTGCCTCGGCCACCTGATCGCCCACGCGCAGGACCGGATTCAGCGAGAGGCCCGGGTCCTGGGGCACCAGCCCGACCCGGGCACCGCGCAGGCGCCGCAGGGCCTTCTCGTCGCTGGGGTCGACCGGCTCACCGGCGAACTCGATCCCGCCGGAGACGTAGCGCGCGGACTCGCCGAGCAGGCCGATCACCGCGTGCGCCAGGGTGGACTTGCCCGAGCCGGATTCCCCGACCAGCGCCACCACCTCGCCGCGGCCGACCTCGATCGAGGCGCCGCGCAGGGCGTCGACCGGGCCGGAACTCGCGCGGTACGCGATGCGCAACTCGTCGACCCGTAGGAGGGGACCGGTCGGTGTCGCGGAAGCGTCGGTTGTCGTGTGCGTGGCCGCCGATTCGCTCATCGGGTCTCCGCCTTTCCGACGTATCGGCCGAGGCGCTGTGCCGAGAGCACGACCGCGACGATGACCAGACCCGGCAGCGTCGTCAGCCACCACGCCGAGGCGAGGAAGTTGCGACCCTCCGAGATCAGCGAACCCCATTCGGGGGTGGGTGGTTTGGTGCCGTAGCCGAGGAAGCTCAGCGAGGACACCGCCAGCACGGCCATGCCGAATTCCACGGCCGCCAGCGCCAGCACCGGCTGGAACGCATTGGGCAGCACGTGCTTGGCGAGCACCGCGTACCAGCGCACGCCGGACGCGTGCGCCGCCTCCACGTACGGCGCGTGCCGCACCCGCAGCACCTCCGAGCGCATCACCCTGGCGAAGTTCGCGATGAGCGAGATGCCTACGGCCAGGGCGACATTGCGGGTGCCGAAGCCCAGCGCGGTCACCAGCGCCAGCGACAGCAGCAGCGCGGGGATCGAGAGCAGCACGTCGACGACCCGCATGATCGCGGTGTCGACGATCCCGCCCGCCGCGCCGGAGAGCAGCCCCAGCAGCGAGCCGACCACCAGGGCGATGCCGACGGCGGTCAGGGTCGCGGTGAGCGAGAGCCCGGCGCCGTGCACCATCCTGGTGTAGAGGTCGCGGCCGAGATTGTCGGTGCCGAACCAGTGCGCCGCGCCGGGCGCCTGGAACTTCTCGGCGGGCACGCCGGTCAGCGGGTCGCCGGGCGCGAACACCGACGGCGCCACCGCCCAGCCGATCGCGACGGCGAGCACGAGGCCGGCGAGCACCAGGCCCAGATGTCCACGGACCCAGCGCGCGATCCCGGCGGCCCGTCGCGTCCACGCGGTGCTGTCGTCGGCCGTGCCGGGCCGCTCGGCGACCGAGCCACGGCGCACGAGGATGTCAACCATGGGTGTTCCCTTCGGTCTCGGTGGGGTCAGGCACTGTGCGCCGCCTTCGCGGCGACGTCGGCCTTGGTGTCGGGGAGCGCGCCGGAACGTGCCTTGGCGCGTCTGTTCCCGGCGCCGGTGATGCGCGGATCGAGCAGGGGATAGAGCAGATCGACCGTCAGATTCACCACGACGAAGATCAGCGCCGAGAGCAGCACCACGCCCTGCACCACCGGGATGTCCTGGTTGAGCACGGCGGTCTGAGTCAGCCTGCCCACCCCGGCGCGGGCGAACACCGACTCCACCACCACCGAGCCGGCCAGCATGGTGCCGACCAGCACGCCGGCGATGGTGAACGCGGGGACGGCGGCGAGCCGGGCGACGTGGCGCCGCTGCACCCACCAGCGCGACGCGCCCTTGGCCAGCGCCACCTCGGTGAACGGCTGACGCCAGGTCTGCTGCAAGCCGGCCGCGAGGACCTGGGCGATCACCGCGCCGATCGGCAGCGCCAGGGTCAGCGCGGGCAGCAGGGTGCCGCACAGCCCGGTCCCACCGAACGCCGGGAACCAGTGCAGCCGGAAGGAGAACAGCTGCAACAGGATCAGGCCGGTCCAGAACGTCGGCACCGAAACACCCAGTGGCGGCAGCGCGCTCAGCGTGTTGCGCAGCCACGGACGACGGGTGTAGGTGGCGGCGAAGGCCAGCACCACGCCGCCGAGGGTGGCGAACAGCAGGGCCAGCGCCGCCAGGCCGAGGGTGGCGGGCAGCACGTCGAGCAGGGCGTCGGTGACCGGCTGCCCGGTGCTGATGGACCGGCCGAGATCACCGGTCACCGCGTTGCCCAGCGCGGTCACGTACTGCTCCCACAGGGGCTTGTCCAGCCCGTAGCGGGCCTGCAGTTCCGCGATCGCCGCCTTGTCGACGGCGCTGCCGGGGCCGCCGCCGTCGGCGGCCATCGACACCGGGTCGGCGGGCAGCAGATACAGCACGACGAAGGAGATGGTGAACGCCGCCCACATCACCCAGATCGCCTGCAGCACGCGCGAACCCACATAGCGGCCCATGACTAGCGCCCGCTCAGCCAGGTATCGAAGAACTGCAGCCGGGCCGAGGCCTCGAACTTCAGGTCCTGGGTGTTCGCGGCCGCGCCGATCGCCTGCGACAGTTCGACGGTGGGGACGTAGAGGCCGTTGTCGAGGATCTGCTGCTGCGCCGTCTTGATCAGCGCGGCGCGGGCCGCGGGATCGTTGGTGGCGAGCTGCTTGTCCAGGGTCTCGTCCAGTGCCGGGATCGGACCGCGCGCGTTGAGGTTGCGGCCGGTGAGCGAGAACGAGGTGCGCAGGATGTCGCCGTCGGCGCGGGTGGAGTTGCTGTAGAAGGAGTCGTAGTCCTTGGAGTTCATCTTGGCGGTGCTCTCCGGGCCGGAGACCAGGTCGAGCTTCAGCTCCACGCCCACCTGGCGCAGCTGCTGCTGCACCAGCTCGAGGATCGCCTGGTTGCCCGCGAAGACCTGGCTGAAGGTCACCGAGAAGCTCAGGCGCTCACCGTTCTTCGCGCGGATGCCGTCCGCGCCCGGCGTCCAGCCCGCCTGGTCCAGGATCGACTTGGCCTTGGCCGGGTCGTTGGGCAGCTTCGCCGACAGATCCGCGTAGGCGGGGGTCGCCGAGGCCAGCGACGAGGTCGCGAACTTGAACTGCGGGCCGAGCACGGTGTCGACGAGCTGCTTGCGATCCAGCGCCGGCAGCAGCGCCTGGCGCACCGCCGGGTCGCGCAGCGGTCCGCGATTCACGTTGAGCTGCAAGCCGAACGGCGTGCCGGGGTTCGAGGTGGACAGGATCCGGCCGTCGACGGCCTCGATCTGCGGCGCGTCCTGGGGCAGCGCGTCGCTGATCGCGTCGAGCTGGCCGGAGACCAGGCTGCCGGTGCGCACGCCGGACTCGGGGACGACGGTGAATTCGATCCGGTCCAGGTAGGCCTCGCCCTGATGCCCGAACACCGCCGAGCCCCAGCGGTATCCGGCCCGCTTGGCCAGGGTCACCGAGACGTCCTGCTTGTAGGCCGCGTAGGTGAACGGGCCGCTGCCGATGTTGTCGCCGGCGCACCGGGCCTCAGCCGGTTTGGCATTGGTCGCCTGGCCGAGGATGCCGAGCTGCGGCGTCGAGGACGCCTGCAGGAACTGGGCGTTGGGCTGGCTGAACTCGACCCGGGCGGTGAGCTTGTCGACCGCGGTCGTGCCGACGTAGTTGGTCAGGTAGCTCGCGCCGAGCGGCGCCTTCGCGCCACCCAGCTTGATGATCGCGTCGAAGGTGTCGCGCACCGAATCCGCGGTCAGCGGGGTGCCGTCGCTGAAGGTGACGCCGTCGGCGAGCTTGAAGGTGAACACCTTGGCGTCGGGGCTGACCTCCCAGCTCTGGGCCAGCCACGGGGTGATCGCGCCGGTCTTGGGGTCCTGATCGGTGAGCGAGTCGACGATCTGGCGGGCGACATAGATGGTCTGGTTCGACCCGGCCTGGGCCGGATCCGAGCACGACGGCGCCTGGGACAGCCCGTAGCGCAGGGTGCCGCCGGGCTGGGGCGGACCGGCCTGCCCACTCGAGCCGCCGGTGTCGCTGCCGCACGCGACCACGGAGGTGGCGACAGCCAGGACGCCGGCGACGGCGGCGAGACGATGACGGGGACCGATCACGGGGTGACTCCAGAGAATTCGCGGCCTGCGGCCAGGGGATTGAGGGGAAAACGGCGGCGCGGTTCGGGCGCCACCTCGGCCTGGAACAGCGCGAGGCTGCCCAGGTGGTCGGAGTCGGTCACGGGGGCGATGCCGGTGATCGGGTCGGGGACCCGCACTGCAGACCTCGCCACTGTTGCTCCTCCATCGAACCCGGCGGAAGCACCCACACCCGGGAACGGGCGGGTTGCTGCGACGTCGTGGAGCCAGGTCTCTCGGTCGCTCTGGATGGTTGTGACCGGCCACAGGGGCCGGTACCGAATCAGCATGTGGCACTGCCGCGATGCTTCACAACGGTAAGGATCAGCGTGAGCGCAGAGCTTGGAACCGGGCCCGCGCTGGTGCACACTGTCCGCGACGCGCCGACGAATCGGTGCACCTCACCTGCGGGGATTTCACCGGATACCGGCGTAGCGTCGGATGTCTCCGCGTCGATGAGGAGTGCGTCGTGACCGAGCCGCGTCGTTGCACCACCCTGACCACGCTGGCGGCCTGCGCCGCCGCGCTGCTGCTGGCCGCGCCCACCGCGGCGGCCGCGCCCGCGACGGTAACCAGGGATGCGCCCACCGTGCGGACCGCGGGCCCCGGCGACCTGCTCGGCGCGTACCGGACCGTCGTCGACACGCTCGAAGCGCTGGGCATCCAGCCGTTCCTCTACCCGACGGTCGCCGCGAACTGCGGCGGCGACGGCCTCGGCCTCGTGCCCGCCGTGGCGGGCGCGGTGCCCGGGCCGTGGCCCGCGAACGCCGTGCAGATCCCCGGCCTCGACCTCACCGCCGTGAAGTCGGGACAGACGATGTTCACCTTCCTGCCCTACGGCCTGTCGCCGGACACCGCCGCCACCGCGACCTCCGGCATGCAGGTGGCCTGGCTCAACATCAGCACCGGCCGCGGCGGGATGGCCTCGATGGGCTCGATCGCCGACGTGGTGCGCGCCCTGGTCCCGCCCGAGGTCCCGGTCGAACTGCGCCCGATCGCCGAAACCGCCATCCGCGACTTCCTCTTCGCCGCCATCCCGGTCGGCGGCGTCCGCGCGGTTCCGGTCGACACCGGCCGGGGCACCGTGCTGGCCGCCGTCTTCGGCACCACCGACAACGCGGGCCGCTCCTGCTTCTTCTTCCCGACCGTCGGCATCACCGAAGTTCCCTGAGCCGCGTCACCGGTCAGGAACGAAGAAGCGCCGATCGCTGGTGTGCGCCTACCGTTCTCGGCATGGACAGCAGCACTGCGGCGATCGCAGTCATCGGAACGGGTCGGGTCGGTACGGCGGTGGGGACGGCGCTCGCCGCGGCGGGACGGCGGGTCGTCTACGGGTCGCGCACGCCGGGTGACGGGCGGGTCGGGGTCGCCGAGGCGCTCGCCGAGAGCGCGGTCGTGCTGGTCGCGATTCCGGCCGAGGCCGTCGACGGCTTCGCTCGCGAACACGCGGCCGCGCTCGACGGCAAGCTGGTGCTCGACGCGACCAACAGTTTCGGGGCCGGACCGGCCAACGCGGCAGCCACTTTCGCCGAACACGCGCCGACGGCCCGGTACGCGCGCGCGTTCAACAGTCTGGGCGCGGAGGCCTTCGCCGACCCGACGTTCGACGGTGCGCCCGCGGACCTGTTCTATTCGTGCGCGGCCGCGGACCGCAATGCGGTCGAGGATCTCGTCGCCGCGGTCGGGCTGCGGCCGGTCTTCGTCGGCGAAGGCAATCACGAGGTCGTCGACGGCGTGATGCGGCTGTGGCTGACCCTCGCGATGGGGGAGGGGAGGGGGCGCGAGTTCGCGTTCCGGATCGTCGACCGCTGAGCTCAGGCCTGCTGCGCGCTCACGGTCTCCGGGGCGACGAGGGGGCGCTGCTTCCAGCGCAGGGTGCCGGTGCGGTGGCGATAGTGCGAGCGGGTCCACAGCGCCAGGTAGTGGGCGACGCCCAGCGGGTGGGCGATCGCGGAGGTGAGGTCGGTGCGGGTGGGTGCCCGGCGGGTCTCGGTGGCGCGGGCGGCGAGGCGGCCCGCCACGGCGGCGAGGTAGCCGAGCAGCCCGGCGCGGCGGACCCGGCCGCGGCCGCACAGTGCCGCCAGCGGGGGAATCCAGTAGGCCAGGGCCGCCAGGGCGCCCACCGCGGCGCCCGCGTCGACCCGGCCGCCGTAGGCCGACCACAGCCAGCGGGTGTAGCCGTCGGTGAGTTCGGCCGCCCCGGTGTACATCCGGGTGCTCGCGCTGGGTCCCGCCGCGACCAGAGCGGTGCGATGCCCGGCCCGGCGCAGCGCCCTGGCCAGATCGAGATCCTCGGTGGCGCTGGCGGCGACGGCCGCGTGCCCGCCACCGGCACGATAGGCCGCGGCGTCGACGGCGAGGAACTGCCCGCACGCCACCGCGGTCGACGGGCGCAGACTGTGATTGGCCGGGCCGACCGGCAGCGTCGACGCCCACGCCCACGCCAGCAGCGGCTGGACCAGACGCTCGGTGGTCGAGGCCGACTCCTGCACCGGCCAGGCCGACACCAGACCGGCTCCGCGCCTGCGCAATTCGGTGACCGACGCGGCGACGGCGGACGGGGCGAGCCGGACGTCGGCGTCGACGAAGACCAGGGCCGCCGCGTCGGTGCGGGCGGCGAGCCGGGCGCAGGCGGCGGCCTTGCCGGTCCAGCCGGGCGCCGGGTGGGCGGCCGAGCGCAGCACGGTGAACCGGTCGTCACCGCCGACCGCGGCCAAGGCGGCCTCGTAGGTGCGGTCGGTGGAGGCGTCGTCGAGGATCAGCACGCGCAGCCGGGGGACGCCGGTCTGGGCGCGCAGGTCGCCGATGAGTTCGGGCAGGCGCTCGGCCTCGTCGCGGGCGGGCACGCAGACCGTCACCGGTTCGATCACGCCGGCCACCCGGCGCGGCAGGCTGCGCAACGTGACCAGGTTGTAGGCGGCGGTGGTCGCGCCCAGCGCGGCGAGACCGGTGCCCGCCCAGGTCAGGTAGCGGCCCGCCGCGCCCATGTCAGCGGCCCAGCCTGCGGCCGGCGATGTCGCGCCAGATCTCCTGCGGCGAGAAGCCGCCGCGCGGCGCGTTCGGCGGGCCGGGGTTGCGGTCGCGGAAGGCCAGCCCGGCGATCAGCGCGGCGACGGCGAGGGTGATGCCGCCGACGATGCCCGCCCAGCCCGCGAACGAGCGGGTGTTCGGGTCGGCGTACTTCACCTCGGCGCGCAGGGTCGAGGTCTCGCCGGCGGGCAGCTTCCAGGACACGGTGTTGTCGCCCTCGCGGGTGCCGTTGGTCTTGGCGACACGGGCCGGGAAGGCGATGGAGAACTGCACGTCCGAGCCCTGCGGCGGCACCGACTCCAGGTCGACGCGGCCCTTGAGGCTCACCAGATCGCCGGTGCGCTGGAACTCCAGGGTGAACATGCCCTGGGTCTGATCCGACAGGCCGCCGAGCTGGCCGACCTCGCCGAAGGTCAGGTCGTCGAAGAACACCTGGGTGCCGACGAAGCCGTCCTGGTTGTAGTTCTCGATGCGCACCTTGGCGGCCAGCTGGTCCGGCGCCTTCAGCTGCGGGCCCTTGTCGGTGGGGCCGGTCGGCACCACCGCGGCGACGATGCGCCCCGACACCCGGTCGTTGGACGACACGCCCATCGACACCTGCACGCGCAGGCACCCGGCCAGCGCGGGCACCAGCAGCGCCAGCAGGACGGCGACCGCGGCGACGCGCCGCGCGGGCACGCGACGACGTGGCGACGGAGTGGGCATGTCGGCGACGAGACTCGGCTGCACGGGTGACATC
This sequence comes from Nocardia sp. NPDC003269, assembly GCF_042888005.1. Lineage (NCBI taxonomy): Bacteria > Bacillati > Actinomycetota > Actinomycetes > Mycobacteriales > Nocardiaceae > Nocardia > Nocardia sp. NPDC003269. The sequence goes on along the minus strand of NZ_JBIAPA010000005.1, from coordinate 90,799 downwards.
GTGCCAGGCCCGGGCCCGAGAACCCACACGACGGGCCCACCGGGTCGCGCGCATCCGCGCCGAACAGGCATTTCCCGCCGGATTCGGGTACTCCGCCGACTCAGCGCGCGCGGTCGGCGGCCAGGTCCCGCGTACGCAGCAGCAGCGGGACGCCGAGCGGCGCGAGCCCGGCGAGACCCCAGCAGGCGGAGGCGGGCAGGCCGAGGAACACCGCGTGGGCGAGGGCCGAGCCGAGCCAGGTCCAGACGAACACCGCCACCGGCACCGCCACCGACGGGTCGTGCGCGGGCGGCACCCGGCGGTCGAGCACGGTCAGCAGCGCCGCCATCAGCGTGGCGACCAGCGCCCAGCCGAGGTAGTTGGTGTACGGGATCTGGGGGAGACCGGGCAGCCCGGCATCGGTGACCGCCCAGGTCCACTGCCCGTCGGCCACCATCTGCGGATCGAGGAACAGATCCCAGCCGACCGCCCCGACCACGAAGAGCCCGGCTCGGCCCGCCGCGCCGCGCACGAGCACCCCCGCGACGATCCAGATCGGATAGAGCCCGCCGGTCCAGGCCAGCGGAACCACCAGCGGCACCTCGGCGAGCGCGGGCCCGATCCGGTCGACGGCATAGGCGTAGGCGCCGAACGGGAACCCGGTGGCCGTGCCGACGATCTCGGCGGTGAGCCCGAGCCCGGAGACGATGACGAAGAACCCGGTGGCCCAGCGCCCGCCCCGCGTTGTCGCCGCGTGCGCGAGGGCGGTCGCCGCCGACAGCGCGACGACGACGATCGTGATCCGGTCCCGGATCGTGCCCGCGCTCAACGGATACGCGATCTGGACCAGGACCAGCAGGATCGCCGTCGCGGTCGGCAGCGCCCGCGCGGGCTCGGCCCGCAACCATCGACCGAAGATCGCCGCGCCCTGTCCGAGCCGGTCGACGAGCTGGTGGCCCCCGGTGCCGATCATCGGTGTCGCCTGTCGGTCACGAGGGACGCGCGCGACGGTGCCGCGCCGCGCGCCGCGAGTCCGGCCCTCATCGTCGGTGCGGCAGCGAGAACCGGCGGATCCGGCGATCGCCGAGCACGAGCCGGGCCGCGCTGCGCCCACTGGCACCGGAGACGCCGCCGCCCGGATGGGTCGACGCGCCCGTCAGATACAGCCCGGGCGCCCCCGGCACCCGCTGCCCCGACAACTCCGGCAGCGGCCGCCACAGCATCATCTGATCCAGCGACATCTCCACGTGCATGACATTGCCCCCGCGCAAACCCATCTCGCGCTCCAGATCGACGGGCGTCTGCACGAACCGCTGCCGCACCGACGACGCGAAGCCGGGCGCGTACCGCTCGACCTCCGCGATGATCCGATCGGCCTCGTGTTCGGCGTGGTCGGCCCAGTCGCTGCCGTCGGCGAGCGCGTACGGATGCCACTGCGCCCACAGCGACAGCTGGTGCTCGCCGGGTGGCGCGATGGTGGGGTCGAGCGCGCTGAAGCTCATCGCCAGCACCACCGGTCGCGGCGGCAGGTCACCACCGGCCGCGGCGCCGTGCGCGCGCCGCAGCTGGTTCCGGTCCGAGACGAGGAACTGCAGGCCGCGGGCGGATTCGGCGGTCGTGGCGCCGGGATACTCGGGGAGCCGGTCGGTGGCCAGGCGCACCACCATGCCGATGCCGGGGCCGACCCGGATGCGGCGCTGCCAGTCGTCCAGGGTGGCCGCGTCGAAGTCGCCCGCGCGCAGCAGATCCAGGGTCGCCAGGATGTGCGAGCCCGCGATCACGGTGTCGGCGCGCAGATTCCGGCCCGCGGCGGTGGTGACCCGCCAGCCGTCGCCGGTGCGGCGCAGGGCGGTGACGGCGTCGCCGGTGTGCAGTTCGCCGCCGTCGGCGCGCAGCCGGGCGATCAGGGCCGCGCTGAGCGCCCCACTTCCCCCCACGGCCCGGCCGGGCGGCAGCGTGTGCATGAGCGCGGCGAAACCGGCCATCGGCGCCGAGCCGGGTTCCGACATCGGCGGGCCCGACTGCGCGCCGAACCAGGCCAGCGACGCCTTGAGGCGTTCGTCGTCGAACCAGTAGTCCAGCAGCGCGTCCCCGGTCTGCAGGAACTCCCTGGACAGGGCGCTGCCGCCCGCGCGCGCGTCCAGCCCCCAGAACGAGCGCACGAGCCTGCCCGGCGTCGGCGGACCGCCGAACGCGCGCATCACCCGCGCGCTGCGCTCACCCCACACCCCGACGAAGCGGCGGTAGGCGTCGGCGTCGCGCGTGCCGCAGGCCGCGGCGATCGAGGCGCAGGTCAGGTCGAGATCGCGATGGAAGACGATCGGCGGGCGCACGCCGTCCGACGGCGTGAAACCCCAGGGATCGCAGTCGATGTAGCGCAGCCCGAACCGGTCGAGTTCGAGCTCCTCGATGATCCCGGTGTGCCGGATCATGATGTGCGCCGAGGATCCGCGATCCACCAGGTGGCCGGGGAACCGCTCGACCGTCGAGACCGCGCCGCCGGGCACCTCGTCGCGCTCGAGCACCTGCACCCGCTGTCCGGCCCTGGCCAGGTAGCAGGCCGCGACCAGCGCGTTGTGCCCGGAACCGACGACGACCGTCGTGCCTGCCGTCCTCACGCGCCGGACGCGGGCAGCGGCAGCCGCCGTCCCAGGATGGCGAACGGCCTGGTGTCGCCCGCGAACACGAAATTGCGGATCACATCGGTGAATCCGGCCCGCCGGTACAGCCGCCAGGCCCGGTTGTCCTCCTCGGGCACCTCGGGCGTCGACAGCAGCACCGCGGCCTCGGTGCGGTCGGCCAGCAGCCGCTCGAGCAGCGTCGAGCCGATGCCGCGGCCCTGCGCGGCCGGATGCACGTGCAACTCGGTGAGTTCGAAGTAGTCGGCGAGCAGCTCGCGAGCGGCGGCCTCGGGCCAGCCGCAGCGGCGCATCCCGGTGTGCACCTGCTGATGCCACCACTGCCGCGGCGCGCCGCTGTAGCCGTAGGCAATCGCGAGGATCGGGGCGGTGCGCAGGTCGACGGCGCCGGAGTCGTCGGGCAGCACGGCGGCCACGGCACGCCAGCCCGCCCGGGTGGTGTGCTCGGTCCACATCGGGGCGCGGTGATGCTCGGTGCCGCGCGGATAGTCCATGGCGGCGACATACACCGACAGGGCGTCGTGCAGGCGCGCGCGCAGGGCGGCGACGCTGAGGTCGACGACGACGGGTGCGGGGGTGTGATTCGGCTTGACGGCTGTCATGGCTCTCGTCGATGGCGCGCTGGCGCGGAAGTTGTCGGTGGGTGTCCCTATATTCAATCTCAATTCAAACGTTCGAATGCTTGTTCGATCTGTGCGAGGGGCGAAAGGGGCAGCAGATGGCTGGTCGCAACGATGGTCGGGAGCACGCGGGGCACGACGGTCGCGCGGGCGGGCTGCTACGTCAGGCCGACGCCCTGCTCACCGATTCGGCCTGGGAACACGACCCGGGTGAGCGGTTCCGCACCGCCTACCTGGCGGCACTGCGCGGCGCGGGCGCGATGATCGCGCTCACCGGCGCCGATCGGGCGCCCAGGGCGCGCTCGCGCAGCGCCTGGGTGCTGCTGCGGCGCGCGAGTCCCGAGTTCGCGATGTGGGCGGACTACTTCGAGGCGCACTCGCAACTGCGGGCCGATCTGGAGGCCGGGCTGGACCGCGCGGTCACCGACACCCGCGCCGACGAGTTCTGCTCACGGGTGGGCGCATTCCTCTACGACATCGACGATGCGCTGGTCGCCGCCGCCAAGACACGCCCGCAGCCGAGTCGCGACCGGGACATGACCGCTTAGTTATCACCGAGTAGGTGGTACGGCTTCGATCGAACTCGTATCATGGGGAGCAGATAGCCGCCAAGGTCGGCTACCCGTCGCCTACCCGGAGGCGACCAGCCACGCCTAGTGCCGGGGGAGGTACCGTGCCACTCTCCGAGCACGAGCAGCGCATGCTCGAACAAATCGAGAGCGCTCTCTATGCTGAGGATCCGAAGTTCGCCTCGTCCGTCCGCGGCGGACGTCTTCGCTCCACGTCGAGTCGACGCAGACTGCAGGCGGCGGCCTTGTTCGCCATCGGCCTGTTCCTGCTCGTCGCCGGCATCGCCGCCCCGTTCAAGCCGGGCGGTTTCCCGATCATCAGCCTCGTCGGATTCATCGCCATGTTCGGTGCCGGCGTGCTGCTCATGATCGGCAACTCGCGCAGGTCCGCTCGGCCGGACTCGACCGAGACCCCCGGCGCGGGCTCCGGCCCCACGGGCGGCTCGACCGGACGCGGCGGTCGTCCGCGCAAGTCCGGCGGCTTCTCCGAGCGGATGGAAGACCGCTTCCGTCGAAGGTTCGAGCAGGAGTAACTCGGCTGTAGCCGAGACATCACGGCATCGAAGGCGGCGCCGCACCCGATCGGGTGCGGCGCCGCCTTCGCCTGTTTTCGCGGTGGTGGGGCCGTCGGATCGATGGTCAGGGCGGTTCCCCCACTTTCCCCACCGTTCCCCACCGCGCCCCCACGGCCCGCGCCGCCGCCGGTGGCACCTGCGATGTTTGCTGAACGTTGTCGGAACCACGGGTTGCCGACCCGCGCGGGTTGCCCGAACACGCGATAACACCGAATCTCGGTGATAGCTGGCATGACCTGCGGAATTGTGTTGGCGGGGAGCGAGATCACCCGGGGTTTCGATTGAAAGTGGGGGAAAGTGGGGTAATGTGGGTCGCGCACTACAGGAGAGGCCGTACGGCGAGGTGATCCAGTAGGGAGGTGGCCGAGATGTTCCTCGGTACCTACACCCCCCGCCTGGACGACAAAGGGCGACTGACGTTGCCTGCGAAGTTTCGAGACGAACTGGCGGGAGGGTTGATGGTCACCAAAGGTCAAGACCACAGCCTGGCCGTGTACCCGAAGGACGAGTTCACCGCGCTCGCGCGGCGGGCCGCCGCGGCGTCTCGAAGCAACCCGCAGGCAAGGGCTTTCGTCCGAGCGCTGGCGGCGGGCACCGACGAACAACGTCCGGATGCACAGGGCCGGATCACGCTGTCGCCGGACCATCGACGCTATGCCGATCTCACGCGAGATTGCGTGGTGATCGGCTCGGTCGACTTCCTCGAGATATGGGACAAGCAGGCGTGGGAGTCCTACCTCGCCGAGCACGAGGAGGACTACGCGCAAGCCAGAGACGAGTCGCTGGGCGGGATCTTCTAGCTCGGAGCACGCGAGTGCTGCGAGGCCTCTGCCCGGGCGCGGACCCTGACGTACTTCCCCGACGCCAGGTGCCGCGCCTCGGTCAGAGACCTCGACGCATTCGCCGGTTCCATCGCAAGGGCGGTGGAACGGCTTCATTCAGACCGCAATCTCATTCGAAAAGCACTGTGTGGCAAGGCGACCCGTCTGCGACGCGAGGCAGTATCCCGGGAGGTCGAGGTGAACCATGACACCGAGAACCCCCGTCATGTGCCGGTCCTGCTCGAACGCGCCGACGAACTGCTCGGCCCCGCGCTGAGCGAACCGGGCGCCGTCTACATCGACGCGACGCTCGGCCTGGGCGGCCATGCCGAACACTTCCTGCGCACCTATCCGAACGCGCACCTGGTCGGGCTCGACCGCGACACCACCGCGCTGAAACTGGCGGGGGAGCGGCTCGCGCCCTACGCCGACCGGATCACGCTGGTGCACACCCGCTACGACGGCATCGCCGACGCGCTGAGTCAGGCGGGCCTGCCCGAGATCGGTGCGGTGTCAGCGATTCTGATGGACCTCGGGGTGTCGTCGATGCAGCTCGACGAGGCCGATCGCGGTTTCGCCTACTCCGTCGACGCGCCGCTGGACATGCGGATGGACCCGACCACCGGCCCGACCGCCGCCGACGTGCTCAACACCTACAGCCACGGCGACCTGGCCCGGGTGCTGAAAACCTATGGCGACGAACGGTTCGCGGGCAAGATCGCCTCCGAGGTGCTGCGCAGGCGCGCGGTCAAGCCGTTCACCACCAGCGCCGAGCTGGTCGAGCTGCTCTACGACACCATCCCGGCCGCGGCGCGGCGCACCGGCGGTCATCCGGCCAAGCGCACGTTCCAGGCTCTGCGGGTGGAGGTCAACGGCGAGCTCGACTCGCTGCGCGCCGCGCTGCCCGCGGCACTGGATTCGCTGCGCGTCGGCGGGCGGATCTGCGTCATGTCGTACCAGTCGCTGGAGGACCGGCTGGTCAAGCAGGAGTTCGCGCCCCGGATCGTCTCCAGATCGCCGATGGACCTGCCGGTCGAATTGCCCGGCATGGGACCGGAATTCCGGATGCTGACCCGAGGTGCGGAGAAGGCGACCGAGTCCGAGATCGAGGTCAACCCGCGATCCGCGCCGGTGCGGATGCGCGCGGCCGAACGGATCGCGGAGAGGTCAGGGAGGACACAGGAGGGGACACGATGAGCGTGCGGACGAGCACCGTCGCCGTGCCGGGGCGTACGGCCCGTCGCGTCGAGGCGGCCGAACGGGTGAAATCCGGTGCCGCGCAGCGGGCCTACGCGCGCAAGCGCACCAGGGAGCAGCTGCTCGACGGGATCGAGCTGCCCGAGCGGGCCTCGACGATGGCCGGGCGGATCCCGTTCGTCACCGCCATCATCGGATTGCTCGGCTGCGGCCTGGCGCTGACCCTCCTGCTGACCACGCGCGCCGCCGAGGACAGCTACCAGCTCGGCGACGCCAGGACGGTCAACCGCAAGCTCGCCGACGAGCGGGCCGCGCTCCAGCGTGAGGTCGCCGCCGCCGACTCCGCACCCGAATTGGCCGCGCGCGCCAGGGAACTGGGCATGATCCCGGCCAAGGACCCGGCCCGGCTGGTGCTCGGCCCCGGCGGTGAGGTGACCGTCATCGGGACGCCGACGCCCGCGCAGGGCGCGCCGGTGCCGCCGCTGAACGGTCCGCCGACCACCACCCCCAACCCCGCGCCCGGCCATGCCCAGGCGCAGGGTGAGCGGGTGGTTCCGGTGCAGCCGGGCGCCTCGACCACGGGTCCGGCCACGCCGAGCGGTACCCCGGCGAACGTGCTCGCCGCGCCCGCGGCCCAGGGCGCGGCGCCCGCACCGGCGCCCGTCGCGCCGCAGGCCCCGGCCGTCGCGCCGCAGCCCGCCGTCGCTCTGGCGCCCGCGCCGCTGGCCCCGGCCGACACCGCCCCACCCGCCGACGCACCCGCACCCGCCGACGGCCAGGCGCCCGCACCCGCCGAGGGACCGGCGCCCGCGCCGATCGCTCCGGTCACCGTGCCCGACCGGGTCGACGTCGCCGCCCCCACCGACCAGGGCGAACCGGTCGCACCGGCCGACCCGCCGCCGCCCGCCCCCGGTGTCGCGGCCGGCCTACCCGGCCGGGTCGCGGGGCCGCCGAGCGAGTCACCGCGGATCGTCGCTCCGGAGAGCGGTCGATGAGGCAGAGCGGGCCCGCGTCGCGACAGCGACGCGGGCCGGTCTCGTCGAGGGCCCGCCGATCGGGGTCGCTCTCGCCGGACCGGCCGATCCGGTTGCGCCTGGGCGTCGGCCGGGTCACCCTGCTGGCGACGCTGGCGGTGGTGGCACTGCAACTGCTCTACATCCAGAGTCTGGCGGCGCCCGCGCTCTCCGCGCAGGCCGCGTCCCAGCGCACCACCAAGGAGACCGAGGCCGCCGTGCGCGGCCCGATCACCGACCGGCACGGCAACCAGCTCGCCTTCACCATCACCGCGAAAGCGCTGACCTTCCAGCCGGTCCGGGTGCGTCAGCAGCTGGCCGACGCCAAGAAGACCAAGCCGAGCGCGCCCGACCCCGAGCAGCGCCTGAAGGACATCGCGAAGTTCGTCCACGAGAAGCTCGGCGCCGCGGCGCCCAAGGAAGAAGAGCTGCTGGACAAGCTGCGCAGCGACAAGACCTTCACCTACCTGGCTCGCAATGTCGATCCGCGGGTGGCCTCGGAGATCCAGGCCAAGTTCCCCGAGGTCGGCGCCGAACGTCAGGACCTGCGCGAATACCCCGGCGGCGCCCTGGCGGCCAATGTGGTGGGCGCGACCGGCTGGGACGGGCACGGCCAGATCGGCCTGGAGTCCGCGCTGGACTCGGTGCTCGCCGGCACCGACGGTTCGCGCACCTACGATCGCGGGTCCGACGGCGCGGTGATCCCCGGCAGCTACCGCGACCAGCAGCCCGCGGTGAACGGCTACGGCGTGGAGCTGACCCTCGACGAGGACATGCAGTACTACGTCCAGCAGCAGGTGCAGCAGGCCAAGCAGCTCTCCGGCGCGTCGTCGGCCTCGGCGGTGGTGCTCGACGCCAAGACCGGCCAGGTGCTGGCGATGGCCAACGACAACACCTTCAATCCCGCACTGGGACCGCAGCATTGGGCCTCGGCCGACATGAGCAACCCCTCGGTCGCCGAACCGTTCGAGCCCGGCTCGGTGAACAAGATCGTCACCGCGGCCGCCGCCATCGAGTACGGGCTCACCACGCCCGACGAGGTGCTGCAGGTGCCCGGCTCGATCCGGATGGCGGGGGTCACCGTCAACGACGCGTGGCAGCACGGCACCGCGCCGTACACGACCACCGGCATCTTCGGAAAGTCCTCCAACGTGGGCACTCTCATGCTCGCGCAGCGGGTGGGCGAGGATCGCTTCGCCGACATGGTCGACCGTTTCGGGCTCGGCAAGCGCACCGGGATCGGCCTGCCCGGCGAGAGCCCCGGCCAGGTGCCCGCGCGCGATCAGTGGTCCGGCGGCACCTTCGCGAACCTGCCCATAGGCCAGGGCCTGTCGATGACGACCCTGCAGATGACCGGCATGTACCAGGCCATCGCCAACGACGGCCTGCGCATCCCGCCGCGCATCGTCAAAGCCAGGATCGCCCCCGACGGCACCCGCACCGAGGAACTGCAGCCCGACGGCGTGCGAGTGGTGAGCCCGCAGACCGCGAGCACGCTGCGCACCGTCTTCCAGGCGACCGTGCAGAAGGACCCGATGGGCTACCAGATGGGCACCGGCGTCCCGGCCGCCATCGAGGGCTATCAGGTGGCGGGCAAGACCGGCACCGCGCAGAAGGTCGACCCGGGTTGCCGGTGCTATTCGTCCTCGTCGTTCTACATCACCTTCGCCGGGATGGCGCCCGCCGACAACCCCCGCTATGTGATCGGCATGATGCTCGACGCGCCGATCCGCAGCTCCGACGGCAGCGGTGGCGGGTCGGCCGCGCCGCTGTTCCACAGCATCGCCTCCTGGGCGTTGCAGCGTGACCGCGTGCCGCCGTCGCCGGAGCCCAAACGGCTGGTGCTGGAGGCCGGGCTCTAACTCCTCCGCCTAGGCACAACCCGCGTTGTCCATCCGACACCGCGCGTCGGTAACCTGACTGCTCGTCTCGCCCACGCGCTCGATCACTCTCAGAGAGGAGCCTTGTGCCCGCGCAGTCCAGCCCGCACGCGCTCCGGCCCACCACGCCGCCGTCGACGTCGCTGCGGGCCCTGCTGGACCTCACCGGCGCCACGGTGGCGACCCCGGTGACCACCGAACCGACCGTCACCGGCATCGAGCAGCGTTCCAACGCGGTGCGCCCCGGTGACCTGTTCGCCGCGCTGCCCGGCGCGAACGCGCACGGCGCGCGCTTCGCCGCCGACGCCATCGACCGCGGCGCGGTGGCCGTGTACACCGACGCCGCAGGCGCCGCCCTGATCGGCGAGGTCGCCGTGCCGGTCCTGGTGCGCGAGCAGCCGCGCGCCGTGCTCGGCGAGCTCTCGGCCGAGATCTACGGCCACCCGAGCGACCGCCTGCGCATCATCGGCATCACCGGCACCTCCGGCAAGACCACCACCTCCTACCTGGTGGAGGCCGGGCTCGCCGCGGCGGGCCTGTCGACGGGGCTGATCGGCACCATCGAGACCCGCATCGGCGGCAGGCGGGTGCCCAGCGCGCTCACCACGCCCGAGGCGCCCCAGCTGCACGCGATGTTCGCCGCGATGGTCGAGCAGGGCGTGCAGGCGGTCGTGATGGAGGTCTCCAGCCACGCGCTGGCGCTGGGCCGGGTCGACGGCGTGCGCTTCGCCGTCGGCGCGTTCACCAACCTGTCCCAGGACCACCTCGACTTCCACGCCGACTTCGAGGACTACTTCGCCGCCAAACGCAAGCTCTTCGACACGGATTCGCCGGTCGCCGCGCGCACCGCGGTGATCTGCGTCGACGACGAGTGGGGCACCCGGCTCGCCGGCGATCTCACCGCGCCGGTCACCGTCTCGACCACCGGCCCGGCCACCTGGCAGGTCACCGGTGACGTCGACGCCACCGGCGGCGAGCAGGAGTTCACCGCCGCGGGCCCGGACGGCGAACTGGCCGTGCGGCTGCGGCTGCCCGGCCGCTACAACGTCGCCAACGCCCTGCTGGCCGTCGCGACCTGCGCCGCCGCCGGGGTCGATCCGGCCGTGGCCGCGCCCGCGCTGGCCACCGTCGACGTCCCCGGCCGCATGCAGCGGGTCGAGCGCGGCCAGGACTTCCTCGCCGTCGTCGACTACGCGCACAAGCCCGCCGCGGTCGAATCGGTGGTGGCCACCCTGCGCGGTCACCTCACCGAGGCCGGGCACGGCAGGTTGGCCGTCGTCGTCGGCGCCGGCGGCGACCGCGACGCGGCCAAGCGCCCGCTGATGGGGGCGGCCGCCGCGCGCGGCGCCGACCTGCTGATCGTCACCGACGACAATCCCCGCACCGAGGACCCGGCGGCCATCAGGGCCGCCGTGGTGGCCGGTGCGCACGAACTCCCGGCCACCGACCGCGGCGAGATCCGCGAGATCGGTGACCGCGCGGCGGCCATCGCCGCTGCCATCGCCTGGGCGCGGTCCGGCGACGTGGTGCTCATCGCGGGCAAGGGCCACGAGGCGGGTCAGGAGATCCAGGGCGTCAAGCATCCCTTCGACGACCGCGAGGTGGTCGCGGCGGCGCTGGAAACCCTGCAGACACGACACAGTCCGCAGACGGACTCGGAGGACTTGACGGTTTCATGATCGAGATGACACTGCGGGAGATCGCGGACGTCGTCGGCGGCGAGCTGCACGACGTACCCGACCCTCAGGCACTGGTGACCGGTTCGGTCGAATTCGATTCGCGCCGAATCGGTTCCGGCGATCTGTTCCTCGCGCTGCCGGGCGCCACCTCCGACGGACACGATTACGCCGCCGCCGCGGTGGGCGCGGGCGCGGTCGCCGTGCTGGCGGCCCGGCCGGTCGGCGTGCCCGCGATCGTCGTGGCGCCGGACCGCGGTTCGGTCCCGGCGACCTCGGTCGCGCTCAGCGCCGACGCCGACGGCTCCGGCGCCGCCGTCCTCGCGGCGCTGGCCGAGCTGGCGCGCGCCAGCACCGAGCGGCTGGCCGCGCGCACCGGGCTGACCGTCGTCGGCGTCACCGGGTCCTCCGGCAAGACCTCGACCAAGGACCTGCTGGCCGCCGTGCTGGCGCCGCTGGGTCCGGTCGTCGCCCCGCCCGGGTCGTTCAACAACGAGCTCGGGCACCCCTGGACCGCGCTGCGCGCCGGCCTGGACACCAAGTTCCTCGCGCTCGAGCTGTCCGCCCGCGGACCCGGTCACATCGCCGCGCTGGCGCGCATCGCCCCGCCGCGCATCGGCGTCGTGCTCAATGTCGGCACCGCGCACCTCGGTGAGTTCGGCAGCCGCGAGGCCATCGCCCAGACCAAGGGTGAGCTGGTCGAGGCGCTGCCCGCCGAGGGACTGGCCGTGCTCAACGCCGACGACCCGAACGTCGCCGCCATGGCCTCGCGGACGAAGGCGCGCGTGGTGAAGGTCGGTCTGGCCGGTGACGCCGACATCCGCGCCACCGACGTGGTCACCGACGAGCAGGCCCGCGCCCGGTTCACCCTGCACGCGGGCGGTGAGTCCGTGCCGGTGCGGCTGGCCGTGCACGGCGAGCACCAGGTCGGCAACGCGCTGGCCGCGGCCGCCGTCGCGCTGGAGTGCGGCGCCGACCTGGCCACCGTCGCCCAGGCGCTGTCGGGCGCCACCGCGGCCTCGGCGCGCCGGATGGACGTGCGCACCACGGCCGAGGGCGTCACCGTCATCAACGACTCCTACAACGCCAACCCGGACTCGGTGAAGGCCGCGCTCAAGGCGCTGGTCACGCTGGCCAAGGCGGGCGCGGAGCCGCGCCGCAGCTGGGCCGTGCTCGGCGAGATGGGCGAGCTCGGCGACACCTCGGTGATCGAGCACGACGCGATCGGCCGCCTCGCGGTCCGCCTCGATGTCGACCGGTTGATCGTGGTGGGCACCGGACGGCCATCCCGGGGAATGCACCAGGGCGCGGTGATGGAAGGCTCATGGGGCGAGGAGTCGATCCTCGTGCCCGATATCGAGGCGGCGATCGCGCTGCTCGACGACGAGATCGCCGCGGGCGATGTGGTACTGGTCAAGGCGTCGAAGGCGGTGGGCCTGTGGGCCGTCGCCGAGCACCTGACCAGGGCAGGGGAAGGTAGCACGGAGGCGGCTCGATGAGGCAGATTTTGTTCGCGGCGGGGATCGCACTGGCGGTGTCGATCCTGTTGACGCCGTTGCTGATCCGGGTCTTCGCCAGACAGGGCTTCGGCCAGGAGATCCGGGTCGACGGCCCGGCCAGCCACCAGGCCAAGCGCGGCACCCCCACCATGGGTGGCGTCGCCATCCTGATCGGCATGTGGGCCGGTTACCTCGGCTCGCACCTGATCGGCATCGGCTACGACGCCGAGGGCCCGACGGCCTCGGGTCTGCTGGTGCTCGGGCTGACCACCGCGCTCGGCGTGGTCGGTTTCCTCGACGACTTCATCAAGCTGCGCAAGCAGCGCAACCTGGGCCTGTCGGCCGCGGGCAAGTACATCGGCCAGATCGGCGCCGCGGTCCTGTTCGCGGTGCTGGTGCTGCAGTTCCGTGGCCAGAACGGGCTCACCCCGGGCAGCAAGCACATCTCCTATGTGCGCGACATCTCGACGGTGTCGATGGGCGCGATCGTGTTCGTCGTCTTCGTCTGCCTGCTGGTGGTGGCCTGGTCCAACGCGGTCAACCTGACCGACGGCCTGGACGGTCTGGCCGCCGGTTCGATGAGCCTGGTGCTCGGCGCGTACGTGATCATCACCTTCTGGCAGTACCGCAACGCGTGCTCCACCAGCCCCGAGGCCGGCTGCTACGACGTGCGCGACCCGCTGGACCTGGCGCTGGTGTGCGCCGCCGCGGCCGCCGCGTGCATCGGCTTCCTGTGGTGGAACGCCGCGCCCGCCAAGATCTTCATGGGCGACACCGGCTCGCTGGCCCTGGGCGGCATGCTGGCCGGTCTGTCGGTCACCACCCGCACCGAGCTGCTGATGGTCGTCATCGGCGCGCTGTTCGTCGCCGAGGCGGCGTCGGTGGTGCTGCAGGTGGCGGTCTACCGCACCACTCGCAACCGCTTGTTCAAGATGGCGCCGTTCCATCACCACTTCGAATTGAGCAAGTGGGCGGAAACCACGGTGATCATCAGGTTCTGGATCCTGGCCGGCATCGCCGCCGCCGTGGGTCTCGGACTGTTCTACAGCGAATACCTTTCGCAGGTCGGGTGAGGACGAACATGGTCGAACACTCTCCCCGCGCCCTCCGCTCCCCGGGCCCCATGCTCGAATTCCTGCGTGGCCGTGACGTTCTCGTCGCGGGCTGGGGCGTCTCCGGGCGCTCACTGATCGAACCGCTGCGCGATATCGGCGCGCATCCGGTGGTCACCGACAGCGGCGCCAAGGCGCTGGCCGAGGCCGCCGAACTGGGTCTCGAGGTCGCCACCAGCGTCGAGCTGGAGAACGCCGATCTGAGCCGGTTCGCGCTGGTCATCACCAGCCCGGGCTGGCGGCCGGACTCGCCGGTGCTGGTCTCCGCCGTCACCGAGGGCATCCCGGTCTGGGGTGACGTCGAGTTCGCCTGGTGGGTCGACCAGGCCAGGATCTACGGTCCGGTCCGCAAGTGGCTGGTGATCACCGGCACCAACGGCAAGACCACCACCACCAATATGACGCACTCGATCCTGCGTGCCGCCGGCATCGCCAGCGTGGCCTGCGGCAATATCGGCCTGCCGATCCTGGACGCGCTGCGCCGCAATCCCGGCCCGCAGGTGCTCGCGGTCGAGCTGTCCTCGTTCCAGCTGCACTGGGCGCCGTCGGTGCGCCCGGAGGCCGGGGTCGTGCTCAATGTCGCCGAGGACCACCTGGATTGGCACGGCGGCCTGGACGCCTACGCCGCCGCCAAGGCGCGCGCGCTGACCGGGCGGGTCGGCGTCGTCGGCCTCGACGATCCGGTGGCGGGCTCGCTGGCGCGCAAGGCCAAGGCCCGGCGCACCGTCGGCTTCCGGATCGGGGTGCCCGCCGACGGCGAACTCGGCGTGGTCGACGGCAAGCTGCTCGACCGCGCGTTCACCAAGGCCGCGATCCTCGCCGAGACCTCCGACATCAGCCCGCAGGGCCCGGCCGGCATCGCGGATGCCCTCGCCGCCTCCGCGCTGACCAGGGCGATCGACGTGGCGCCGCAGTTCGTGAAGGAGGGCCTGGCCGAGCACAAGGTGGGCCCGCACCGCACCGCGTTCGTCCGCGAACTGGGCGGGGTCGACTTCATCGACGACTCCAAGGCCACCAACCCGCACGCCGCACGCGCCGCGATCCTGGCGCACCCGCACGTGGTCTGGGTGGCGGGCGGTCTGCTCAAGGGCGCCAGCGTCGACGACCTGATCGAGGAGGTGGGCGACCGGCTGGTCGGCGCGGTCCTGTTCGGTGCCGACGCGCCGGTGATCGCCGCCGCATTGGCGCGACACGCACCCGAGGTCCCGGTCATCGAGCTGGATGCGCGAGACGATGCAGGCATGGAGTCGTCGAGATCCCAGCGTGCCGAAGCGGTCATGGGCCGCGCGGTCCGCGCCGCGGCGGGTCTGGCCCGCGCCGGAGACACCGTGCTGCTCGCCCCCGCGGCCGCCTCCCTGGACATGTACGACGACTACACCCACCGCGGACGCTGCTTCGTGGACGCGGTGACGGCACTGGAAGACGGTGACATCGGGCGGGCGCTATGACGGAGACGCGGCGAACGGGTTGGGCGGGGGAGCGCTTCGGCGCCTGGTTGGCCCGTCCGCTCGCGTCCTTTCACCTGATCGTCACCATCGCGACCCTGCTGACCGTGCTCGGCCTGGTCATGGTGCTCTCGGCGTCGAGCGTCGAGGCGTACGCCGGTGGTGGTTCGGCGTACGCGCTGTTCATCCAGCAGGCCATGTTCGCCGCGCTCGGCGCCGTCGCCTTCTATATCGCGCTGCGGCTGCCGCTGCGGCTGCTGCGGCAGTGGTCGTTCCCGATCTTCAGCATCTCGGTGCTGGCGCTGGTGCTGGTGCTCATCCCCGGCATCGGCGCCATCCACGGTGGCGCGCGGCGCTGGTTCGACATCGGCCCGCTGTCGATCCAGCCGTCCGAGGTCGTCAAGGTGACGCTGGTGGTGTGGGGCGCGCATCTGCTGGCCTCGCGGCGTGGCGCCCAGCTCAAGGACATCCTGGTGCCGCTGGTGCCCGCCGGTCTGCTGGTGTGCCTGCTGGTGGTGCTGGAACCGAACCTGTCGACCACCATCGCGCTCGGCATCGTGCTGATGGCGCTGCTGTGGTTCGGCGGGCTGCCGGTGCGGCTGTTCGTCGGGATCATGGTCACCGGGGTGGTCGCGGCGTCGGTGCTGGCGCTGTCGGCCGGGTATCGCTCCGATCGGGTGCGCGCGTTCTTCAACCCCGGTGACGACCCGCAGGGCGTGAACTATCAGGCCCGCCAGGCCAAGTACTCCCTCGCCGACGGCGGCATCTGGGGCCGCGGCCTCGGCCAGAGCCGCGCGAAGTGGAGCTACCTGCCCAACTCGCACAACGACTTCATCTTCGCCATCATCGGCGAGGAACTCGGCTTCCTCGGCTGCATGCTGGTGCTGGCGCTGTTCGCGCTGTTCGTCTACGCGGGCATCCGGATCGCGCTGCGCTCGGTCGACCCGTTCCTGCGGCTGCTCACCGCGACCGCCACCACCTGGATCACCGCGCAGGCGCTGATCAACATCGGCTACGTCGTCGGGCTGCTGCCGGTGACCGGTCTGCAGCTGCCGCTGGTCTCGGCCGGTGGATCCTCGCTGGCCATCACGCTGTTCATGTTCGGCATCATCGCCAGCGCCGCCCGGCACGAACCGGAGGCGGTCTCGGCCCTGCAGGCCGGGCAGGACGGCCGGGTGAGCCGGATGCTGCGGCTGCCGGTGCCCGAGGTGTACACGCCCTTCAAGGCCGACGCACCGCGCAGGCCCGCCCCGAAAGCCAAGGCCGAGCGGCCGCGCCCGGCCGCGCGCCGCGAGAGCCCGGCCCCGCGCCGCCGACGCGCCCCCCAGAGCCGCGGCACCAGTTCGCTACGGTCGACCCGAGCATGGGAACCGACCTATCCGATGCCACACGCGAAAGAACGAGGTAGATCCAAGTGAGTCACCCGCGTCCCGGGTTGTCGGTGATCGTCGCAGGCGGAGGCACCGCAGGCCATATCGAACCCGCGCTCGCCGTCGCCGACGCCCTGCGCGCGCTCGACGCTTCGATCCGGGTGACCGCGCTGGGCACCGAACGCGGTCTGGAGACCGAGCTGGTTCCCGAACGCGGATACCCGCTCGAGCTGATCCCGCCGGTGCCGTTGCCGCGCAAGCCCTCCGCCGACCTGCTGCGCCTGCCCGGCCGGGTGCGCGCCTCGGTGAAGGCGACCAGGGCCGTCATCGACGAGGTGCAGGCCGACGTGATCATCGGCTTCGGCGGCTATGTCGCCCTGCCCGCCTACCTCGCCGCGCGCGGCGGCCTGTTCGGCCGCAAGCGCGCCGTGCCGGTGGTCGTGCACGAGGCCAACGCCAAGGCGGGCATCGCGAACAAGGTCGGCGCCAAGCTCGCCGCGAAGGTGCTTGCCGCGGTGCCCGATTCGGGCCTGGCCGGCGCCCAGGTCGTCGGCATCCCGGTGCGCGCCTCCATCACCGGTCTGGACCGCGCGGCCCTGCGCGCCGAGGCCCGCGCCCACTTCGGCCTGCCCGCCGAGGGCCCGGTGCTGCTGGTGTTCGGCGGATCGCAGGGCGCGCGCAGCCTCAACGAGGCCGTCTCCGGCGCCGCGCCGCAGCTGGCGGCCGCGGGGATCGCGGTACTGCACGCGCACGGCCCGAAGAACAGCGTCGAGGTGAGCACCGCCGACGCCGACGCGCCGTATGTCGCCGTGCCGTACCTGTCCCGGATGGATCTGGCCTACGCCGCCGCCGACGCGGTGGTCTGCCGCTCCGGCGCGATGACCGTGGCCGAGGTGTCGGCGGTCGGGCTGCCCGCCTTCTACGTGCCGCTGCCGCACGGCAACGGCGAGCAGGAGTTCAACGCCAGGCCCGTGGTCGCGCAGGGAGGTGGCAGAATTGTCGCCGACGCCGACCTGACCCCGAAATACGTGATCGATGAGGTGATTCCGCTGCTGCTCGACCCCGCTCGACTCGCCGAGATGAGCCGCGCCGCCGCAGGCGCTGGCCATCGCGACGCTGCCGACACGGTGGCCCGGATCGTCACCGAGGTCGCCCGATGAGCGGCGAGGAACTCGCGACGGCGCTGCCGCCCGAACTCGAACGGGTGCACATGGTCGGCATCGGTGGCGCGGGCATGTCCGGCATCGCCCGGATCCTGCTCGCCCGCGGCGGCGCGGTGTCCGGCTCGGACGCGCGCGAGAGCCGCGGCGTGCTGTCGCTGCGGGCGCGCGGCGCGCAGGTCCGCATCGGCCACGACGCCGACGCGCTCGACCTGCTGCCCGGCGGCCCGACGGTCGTCGTCACCACCTACGCCGCGATCCCGAAGACCAATCCGGAACTGGTCGAGGCGAATCGGCGCCACATCCCGGTGCTGCTGCGCCCGACCGTGCTCGCCGCGCTGATGCGCGGGCACAAGACCCTGCTGGTCTCGGGCACACACGGCAAGACCTCGACCACCTCGATGCTGATCGTGTCGCTGCAGCACTGCGGCGCCGATCCGTCGTTCGCGGTCGGCGGCGAGCTCAACGAGGCGGGCACCAACGCCCACCACGGCAGCGGTGACATCTTCGTCGCCGAGGCCGACGAGTCCGACGGCTCACTGCTGCAATACGACCCGGACGTCGCCGTGGTCACCAACATCGAATCCGATCACCTGGACTTCTTCGGCACCGACGAGGCCTACATCCAGGTCTTCGACGACTTCGCCGACCGGCTCGCGCCGGGCGGTCTGCTGGTGGTGTGCCTGGACGATCCTGGCTCGCTGGCGCTGGCGCATCGGGTCGCCCCGCGACTGCGCGAGCGCGGTGTGGAGGTCCTCGGCTACGGCTCCGGCGACCTGTCGGCGGCCCCGGTGCCGGTCGGCGCGCGCCTGATCGATTGGCAGCCGCGCGATGTCGGCGGCATCGTCGAGTTCGAGCTGGCGGGGGAGAGCACGCCGCGCACGGTGCGGCTGTCGGTGCCGGGCAGGCACATGGCGCTCAACGCGCTGGCCGCGCTGCTGGCCGCCAGGGCCACCGGCGCCGATATCGACGAGATCGTGCAGGGCCTGGAGGGTTTCGGCGGCGTGCACCGCCGGTTCCAGTTCACCGGCCGGGAGAACGGCGTGCGCGTCTTCGACGACTACGCCCACCATCCCACCGAGGTGCGCGCCGTGCTCGAGGCCGCCGCCCAGCTGGTCGCCCAGGAGGCACGCGACGGCGCGCGGACCACCCGCGGCCGGGTGATCGTGGTGTTCCAGCCGCATCTGTACAGCCGCACCGCCACCTTCGCCACCGAGTTCGGCGCCGCGCTGAGCCTGGCCGACGAGGTGGTCGTGCTCGACGTCTACGGCGCGCGCGAGGAGCCGCTGCCCGGCGTCAACGGCGCGCTGGTGGCCCAGGCCGTGACGAGCCCGGTGCACTACCAGCCGGACATGTCGAAGGTGGGCAAGCAGGTCGCCGCGCTCGCGCAGCCCGGCGACGTCGTGATCACCATGGGCGCCGGCGATGTCACCATGCTCGGCAGCCAGATCCTCGACGGCTTGCGCGCCCGGCCGCAACAGGGCGGCCGGTGAGATTGCCGATGCCCGCCGCGCGCGGGTGGCGCGGCTACCGCCTCTGGACGGTGGTCGGTCTCCTCGTGGTGACGGTGCTCGTTGTTCTCGCCTGGTTCACCCCGGTGTTGTCCGTGCGTACCGTGCGCGTCGACGGCTTGGTCGCGGTCTCCGAGGAAGAAGTCCGCGCACGGCTCGAAATCCCGGACGGCCGTTCGATGTTGCGCATCGACACCACCTCGATCGCCCAGCGTGTGGCCGCGATCCCGAAGGTGCGCTCGGTCCGGGTACAGCGCACGTTCCCCTCCACCGTGCTGGTGAGCGTGGTGGAACGAACACCGGTGCTGTACATCGAATCACCGGACGGCGCGCACCTGATCGACGCCGAGAGTGTCGAATTCGCGATCGAGCCCGCACCGCCGATCGGGGTGCCGAAGCTGCTCACCGAGGGGTCCTTCACCGGGCCCGCGGCGGCCAGGGCCGCGGTGGATGTGCTGGTCACGCTGCCGCCCGCGCTGTCGGTGCAGGTGGGCGAGGTTGTCGCGCGGTCGATTTCGGACGTCTCGTTGAACCTACGTGACGGTAGGAAGGTAGTGTGGGGCGGCACGGGCGACGGCGAGCGCAAAGCTGCCGTCGTGTTGCCGCTGCTGACCCGTGAGGGGACCGTGTTCGACGTGTCGAGTCCGAATCTGGTCACGGTAAAGTGAGCGACACTCTTTGTGGCACAAGATTCTGGCTCTCGTCTCGGCGCGCCTGCGCCGGGATCGCAGTGGCTGCGAATAGCGTTCCGCAGCAGTCGGATACTTGACATAACGCCAACCCTATGGTTGAGGTTGAGGGTTTAAGATCGAAGGAAGGCGAGAGCCCATGACGCCCCCGCACAACTACCTTGCGGTGATCAAGGTCGTCGGTATCGGCGGCGGCGGCGTGAACGCCGTCAACCGAATGATCGAACAGGGACTCAAGGGAGTCGAGTTCATCGCGGTCAATACCGACGCCCAAGCCCTGCTGATGAGCGATGCCGACGTCAAGCTGGATGTCGGCCGCGAGCTGACCCGCGGCCTCGGTGCCGGTGCCGATCCGGAAGTCGGCCGCAAGGCCGCCGAAGACCACAAGGACGAGATCGAAGAGGTGCTCAAGGGCGCCGACATGGTCTTCGTCACCGCGGGCGAGGGCGGTGGCACCGGTACCGGTGGCGCGCCCGTCGTCGCCAGCATCGCCCGGAAGCTGGGCGCGCTGACCATCGGCGTCGTCACCCGGCCGTTCTCGTTCGAGGGCAAGCGCCGTGGCAACCAGGCCGAGGTCGGCATCAACCTGCTGCGCGAGTCCTGCGACACGCTCATCGTCATCCCGAACGACCGGCTGCTGCAGCTAGGCGACGCGGCGGTGAGCCTGATGGACGCGTTCCGCTCGGCCGACGAGGTGCTGCTCAACGGTGTCCAGGGCATCACCGACCTGATCACCACCCCGGGTCTGATCAACGTCGACTTCGCCGACGTCAAGTCCGTCATGTCCGGCGCCGGTTCGGCGCTCATGGGCATCGGCTCGGCGCGCGGTGAGGGCCGGTCGGTGAAGGCCGCGGAGACGGCGATCAACTCGCCGCTGCTCGAGGCGTCGATGGACGGCGCGCACGGCGTGCTGCTCTCGATCGCCGGCGGCTCCGACCTCGGTCTGTTCGAGATCAACGAGGCGGCCTCGCTGGTGCAGGAGGCGGCCCACATCGAGGCCAACATCATCTTCGGTACGGTCATCGACGATTCGCTGGGCGACGAGGTGCGCGTCACCGTAATCGCGGCGGGTTTCGACGGTGGCGGCCCGTCCCGGCGGGCGGCGCCCGAATCGCACACCCGGGTCGGGTCCGGCTCGATCGGTGCGGGTCGGGCCGGCGAGGTCGGCCAGGCGCGCACCAGCGAGGCGCCGGTCCGGGCGACCGAACCCGCCACCAGCGGGGTGTCGAGCGGGCGGACCAGCGCGCCGAGCTACCGCGACACCGAGCGCTACCGGGAATCGGAGCGGCAGCGGGTCACCGAGCAGGCCATGAACCGCGTCAACAACCCCGACCAGGGCGACGACGGCGACGATGACGACGACATCGAAGTGCCGATCTTCATGCGCCGATAGGCAACACGTACGAGAAGAGCCCGGACTCCCAACGGAGTCCGGGCTCTTCTCGTAGATACGGGCTCAGCCCTTGGCGCTGCCCAGGCAGAACGTGGTCTTCGGGTCGTTGACGACCAGCACCGAGTCGGCGTCCGCGCCGCACAGCTGCTCGTCGACCTGACCGTCGATCCGCGAGACGACCTTGAAGTCGGCCTCGGTGGCGGTGCACGGCACGAACTTGTAGCCGGTCATCATGCCCTCGTTGTAGCAGCTGCCCTCCTTGAAGTTGGGGGCCAGACAGAGGAACGCGAGGGTGCCGCCGCTGCCGAAGGTCTCCTCGTAGGAGGTGTAGTCCTCGTGGCACTCGACCTTCTGATCGTGCACCTGGACGACCTTGTAGACCGCGGTCTCGGCCGAGCAGTCGACCGGCTCGGTCTTGGAGTCGATCATCGACGCCGAGATCACGTTGATGCAGTCACCGACCTTCGAGCGGGCGGTGTCGGACTTGCCCGCGTCCTTGGCCACCTCGGTGACCTTGTCCACGGCCGAGCAGCCCGCGGCACCGAGTGCCGAGACCGCCAGCAGTGCGAGCGCGAACCGCGAAACCTTGCCCTTGCCGGTGAATGTCATGCGAACCTTCTTTCTGAAGAACCTCACCGCGGACCCTTCGGCGGTGATCGGCCTCGCCCACCCAACCCCACGGCCGTCTCCGGAGCATCCGGGAAACCACGGCATTCGCGCGTCGGCGCCCCGGGTTAGGCTCACCCCGGACAATCCGGGCAGGAGAGGGGGTGGTGACGGTGATCGAACGCGCCTTCGTCGGCCGGGCTCCCGAACTCGCCACCCTGACCTCGACGTTCACCGGCCCCGATGCCCCCTGGCTGCTGCTGGTGGAGGGGCCCGCCGGAATCGGCAAGTCCCGCTTGATCACCCATTTCGCCCAGGCCGCACCGTGCCGGGTGTTCTCGATCACCGGTGCCGAGGACGCCCGCACCCAACCGCGCTATCTCGCCGACGATCTCGTCGAACAGCTCGGTGACGCCGACCCGGACCGGGCGCGCGGCGCGATGGTCGGCCACCGCCCGGAGGCCGACCTCACCGACGCGGGTCGCGTGATGCCGCCGGTCGACGACCCCGAAGCTGCCGTGCCCGCGGCGGAACTGCTGGCCGACCTCGCGCTCGCCCGGTGGCTGCGGCGCGCGCTCGGCGCGGCGGAGACGTTGCTGGTCGTCGACGACGCGCAGTGGGCCGACGCGGAGTCGGTTCGGCTGCTGGCCTTCCTGATCCGCAATCGGCCGGTGGGCGGGTTCCGGTTGCTCCTGGCGTTCCGCGACGGCGGTTGTCCGCCGTCGATCGCCCGGTTGCTGCGGGCGCCGCGGGTCCGCTCGGCTCAGGTCCGGGTGCCGCCGTTCACCCGGGTCGATGTCGACGGACTGCTGCCGGGGGAGGACCCGCGGCGGCGCGCGCGGTTGCTCGACGCCTCCCAGGGCAATCCGCTGTACCTGTCACTGCTGGCCGACCTGCCCGACCGGGAGCTCGACCGGGCGCTGCGCGGGGAGAACCCGGATCCCGCGTCGACCGACTACGCCGCCGTCGACCGGACGATCCGCGCCGAACTGGCCCAGCTGCCCGAGCTCGAACGGTCGGTCGCGCAGGCCGTCGCCGTGTGCGGTGCGCCGCCCGACCTCGAACTGCTGTCCGCGACAGCCGATCTCCCCGCCGCGTCGGTGGCGGGCGCGCTCGACGGTCTGGTCGCGCGCGGGGTCGTCCGCGCGGTCGACGGCACGGTGACCTTCGTCCACCCGCTGATCCGCACCGCCGCCTACCGCCTGGCCGGGCAGGGCTGGCTGACGCTGGCCCACCGCCGCACCGCGCTGGCCCTGCGCGCCCGCGACGCGCCGATGGCCGCGCGAGCCACACAACTCGAACACGCGCTGCTCGGCCGGGACGAGATCGCGGGAGCCGAATTGCGGCTGGCCGCCGACCAGGTCCTCGCCGACGCCCCGGCCTCGGCCGCGCGCTGGTTCGCGCTCGCGCACCGGATCGCGCCCTCGGCCGCCGATCCGCTCGCCGACGCGGTGGCGCTCGGCCGGGCGCTGCTGCTGGCCGGCGCGGGCGAGCGCGCGGCGGCGGCGCTCGACCCGGCCGCCGCCGAACCGGGCCCCCACCAGCTGGAAGCGCTGCTGCTCTCGGCCCGGTGTGCCCGCATGCGCGGCCGGGTCGAACAGGCCAGGACGCTGCTCGCGACCGCCGCGACCCTGCCTCGCCGCGCCGGTGACGGCCCGGTCCAGCTGGAACTGGCCATCCTGGAATTGCAGGACCACCGCGACGCCGAGGGCCACGCCCGCCTCAACGCCTTGTTCGGGTCCGCCGAGATCGAGGACTCGGCGGTCCGTGCCGCCGCGCTGGCGTTGCGCTGTCTCGGTTTCGTCGCCGACGGCCAGATCCGGACCGCGGCCGACCTCTATCCCGGGTGCCATCGGGCCTTCGAGGACCTCACCGACGCCGGCTTCCGCGAGGTCGTCCACGCGATCCCCGCCCTGGGCTGGTGCGCCTACTTCCTCGACCACGACCGCGACGGTCTCGTCCACCTGGACCGCGCCCTCCGGGTCAGCCACCGCTTCGGCCGCAGCTACGCCCTCGCCGAACTCCAGACCGTCCGCGCCTACTCGCTGGCCAAACTCGGTCGCCTGCACGCCGCGATCGCCGCCGCCGACGACGCGACCGAGGCCGCCACCACCTTCCACCACCCCGACCTGCTCTCCTTCGCCGGCGCGGTCAAACTCCGCACCCTGCTGCTGACCGCCCCCACCGACACCGTCACCACCCAGTGGCACGCCGTCGCCGCCCTGCCGCGCCCCGCCATGCGCTGGTGGCGCCAGGTCGTCGAGACCACCCTCGCCGAAACCGCCCGCCTGGTGGGCCTCCCGGCACCGGACCTTCGCCCGCCCGGCGACCCGGTCCCCGACCTGGCTCGCCCGCCCGCCGTTCCGTCGGTCCCGGGTGTTCCGGCGCCCGGCGTCCCCGCGCTTCCCGGCGATTCGGCACCGACCCTGCCCGCCCCCGACACCCGCCCCGGCCCGCTGCACCCCACGCACCTCGCCAGGGCAGCCCATGCCGCCATCGCCGACGGTGATCTCACGAGCGCGGCCGACCTCGTCGCCCGGGCGGCCGCCGCGGCGACGTCCCAGATGTCGGCCACCGGCGTCCGCGAAACCGTCGCGGGCGAGGACGGCTCCACCCCGGCGGACCAGCGGCCGAGCAGTCCGGGGCGCGCCCCGCAGCCGGGTGTAGTCGGTGCCACGCGCGTCGCGGGCGGTGCTCCCGGCGTGCCGCACACCGCACCGGATGGCCCGGCCGTCGGTGCGCACGCGCCGCATCCGGCCGACGGCAGTTGGAGCACCGCAGACCCGGTCGCCGGTGCGCATGCGCCGCGCCCGGCCGACGGCAGTTGGAGCACCGCAGACCCGGTCGCCGGTGCGCATGCGCCGCGCCCGGCCGACGGCAGTCGGAGCACCGCAGACCTGGCCGCCGGTGCGCATGCGCCGCGCCCGGCCGACGGCAGTCGGAGCACCGCAGACCTGGCCGCCGGTACGCACGCGCCGCGCCCGGCCGACGACCGCCGGAGCACCGCGCACGAGGACCAGGGTGGCGGCGCCTGCGCGGCGGACGAGGGCCTGGGCAGTCAGGTCGGGTCGGCCGCGCTGGCCATGGCCGACTATGCCGCCGCCATCGGTGATCTCGGTGCCGCCGCGGCGGCGGCCGAGCGGGCGATCGCCGCGTTCACCCGTGCCGGAATGGCGGTCAACCGCGCGCAGGCCGAACTGCTGGCCGGCACAGTCGCGGGCCGTCGCGGCGATTTCGGCGAGGCGACCAGCCGATTCGCCTCGGCACGGGCGGCTTTCGCCGACGCGGGCGCGCAGCGACTGCTGGCCGAGACCACCACGGCCCAGCGCCGCCTGGCCGGCAGCTGCTCACCCACCGTCACCATCCTGACCAGGCGCGAACGCGAAGTCGCCGACCTGGCGGCGCTGGGTTACGCGAACAAGGACATCGCCGCCCACCTCTACCTGAGCCCCCGCACCGTCGAGGACCACCTCGGCCGCGTCCTGCGCAAGCTCGGCCTCACCAGTCGCGCGGGCATCGCCCGCAAGCTCGACGAGCTGAGCGCTCCGAGCGACCCGTCCGGCACCTCGGCCCCGCGCCGCTGAGTGTGCTCGGTGCCGAGCGACGCCGAACCCGCAGCGCGCGGACCGGGCTCGCCGCGGCTGTCCGGCGCCCGGCTCGACACGGTGCACCGGGGTTGACCGACGTCACCACCCACGGGCACCGCACCCCGCCCGGACGGCACTACGCTCGAAGTCATGACTTCCGCACCTCCCACCGTGACCGTTCGCCGGGTGACCACCACCCGCGCCGGTGGCTTCTCCGCCGCCCCGTACGACTCGTTCAACCTGGGCGATCACGTCGGCGACGATCCGGAAGCCGTGCGCCGCAATCGGGTTCGGCTGGCCGAGGGGATCGGGCTCACCCCGGACCGGCTGGTGTGGATGGAGCAGGTGCACGGGCGCGCCGTGGAGATCGTCGACGGGCCGCGCGCCGAACCGGTCCCGGTCACCGACGCGCTGGTCACCACCGTGCCGAACCTCGCCCTGGTGGTGCTCACCGCCGACTGCGTGCCGATCCTGCTCTCCGACGACGAGGCGGGTGTCATCGCCGCGGTGCACGCGGGCCGCATCGGCGCCCGGATCGGGATCGTGCCGCGGGTGCTCGAGGCGATGGTGTCGGTGGGCGCGCGGGTCGAGCGGATCGGCGCCTTCCTCGGCCCCGCCGCCTCCGGCCGCCAGTACGAGGTCCCCGCCGCGATGCGCGCCGACGTCGAGGCCCACCTGCCCGGCAGCGCCACCACCACAGTCCGCAAGACCCCCGGTCTGGACCTGCGCGCCGGCATCAGCAGGCAGCTCACCGAGGCGGGCGTCGGCGGCATCGCGCTGGACCCGCGCTGCACGATCGAGGACAAGACCCTGTTCAGCCACCGCCGCGGCGCCCCGACCGGCCGCATCGCCGGCGTGATCTGGATGGACCCCACCGCGTGAGCGCGGCGTGCGAGACCACCCGCGCCCAGGAACTCTCGGCCCGCCTCGACGGCCTGCTGGCCCGCATCGATGCCGCCGTGGCGGCCGCGGGCCGACCGGCCGGTGCGGTCCGGCTGCTGCCGGTGACGAAGTTCTTCCCCGCAGCCGACGTCGACATCCTCTACGGACTCGGCAGGCGCGAGTTCGGCGAGTCGCGGGAGCAGGAGGCCTCGGCCAAGGTCACCGAGCTGGGCTACGACGACGTCGAATGGCACATGATCGGCCGTCTGCAACGGAACAAGGCGCGCGCGGTGGCGCGCTGGGCGCACACCGTGCACTCGGTCGACAGCGAACGCCTGGCAACCGCCCTGGACCGGGCCGCGCAGGACGCCATGGCAGCCGGCGAGCGTACCGCGCCCCTGCGCGTCCTGCTCCAGGTGAGCCTGGACGACGACCCCGGTCGCGGGGGTGTCGCACCGGCCGATCTGCCCGCCCTGGCCGACCTCGTGGCGAAGGCCCCCGGCCTGCATCTGGCCGGTCTGATGGCGATTCCGCCCCTTGACGCCGCCAGTGATGCGTCCTTTGCGAATCTTGCGACTTTGCACACTTCGCTGCTGACTCGACACGCCGACGCCACCGAACTTTCTGCAGGTATGTCGGGTGATTTGGAAGTTGCGGTCGAACACGGTTCGACGTGTGTGCGTGTCGGTACCGCCTTGATGGGCGCGCGACCGATAACCTCGGCGTAGCAAAGAAACCTCATCAGTCACATTCGACACATACGATTGGGCCGACGAGGCGCTGAGCAAGAACTTCAACACCCGGCCGCCACCGGGGCCGAAGGAAGGTCGACCAGATGAGCACGCTGCACAAGTTCAAGGCGTACTTCGGCATGGTTCCGCTCGACGAGTACGAAGACGATTACGTCGACGATCACGCCCCTCGCGGCGCCGACGAGCGCGCTGGCCGCACTCGTCCGCGCAGCTACGACCGCTACGCCGAAGACCGATACGGCGCCGACCGTTTCGAGGACGAGGCCGACGACTACCCGCAGCCGGCCTACAAGTCGGCCTACCAGGCGCGTCGTGACGATTACGTCGCCGACACCTACGCCGACGATCGTTATGAGACGCCACGTCGCCCCACCAGGATCGAGACCGCGCCGTCATCGGGGCGCTCGTTCCGGGCGGGCGGTGTCGCACCCGGCATGCGCGGTTCCACCCGTGGCGCGCTCGCGGTCGATCCCGACGCCGAGGAGCGCAGGCTGGAGGAGCGCATGCGCCCCGAGCCTGCCGCCGCGCGGCGGCCTGGGATCTTCGAGGACGGAGGTCCCTTGTCCAAGATCACCACGCTGCGTCCGCGGGACTACAGCGAGGCCAGGATCATCGGTGAGCGTTTCCGTGAGGGCAACCCGGTGATCATGGATCTGGTCGACCTGAGCAATGCCGATGCGAAACGGCTGGTCGATTTCGCGGCCGGGCTCGCGTTCGCGCTGCGTGGTTCGTTCGACAAGGTGGCGACGAAGGTGTTCCTGCTCTCACCGGCCGATGTCGACGTATCAGCGGAAGAGCGCCGCCGGATCGCCGAAAACGGCTTCTACAACCAGAAATAGCGACCACCTCCGCAACGCCGTGATGGCCGCCCGCGCACTGCGCGGCGCGGCCATTTTGCACGCCGCCGATTTTGCGGCAGAGTGAAGACGTGGCCCTGTTCGCGGTTCTGTACCTGGTGCTTTTCATCTTCTGGCTGTTGCTGATCAGCCGGGTGATCGTCGAGTTCATTCGCAGTTTCGCGCGCGATTGGCGCCCGACCGGTGTGGTGGTGATCATCCTCGAGGTGATCTTCACGGTGACCGACCCGCCGGTGAAACTCCTGAGGCGGTTGATACCTCCTGTGAATCTCGGGGGTATTCGGCTCGATCTGTCGATAATGGTCCTGCTCTTCGTGGTGTTCATCCTGATGTCCATCGTGGGTAGGCTCGGGCAGCCCGTGACCTCCGTGTGACATACTGAATCGAGAAGACCGCTTGCTAGTTCTCCAAAAGACGCGTGAAGGGATCCTTCGATGCCGCTGACTCCCGCCGATGTGCATAACGTCGCGTTCAGCAAACCGCCGATCGGTAAGCGCGGCTACAACGAGGACGAGGTAGATGCCTTCCTGGATCTCGTCGAGCAGGAGCTCTCGCGCCTGATCGAAGAGAACGCCGACCTGCGTCAGCGGGTCGCCGAACTCGACACCGAGCTGGCCGACGCCAAGAAGAACCGCGCGTCCGCGCCGGTCAACGCCGTCAAGGCGCCTGTCCAACAGGCCCCGCCGCCTGCTCCGGAACCGATCGCGCCGCCGGTGCCACCCGCACCGCCTGCGCCGATGCCGGTCGCCGCCCCGGTGCGCGACAACTCGGGCCCGGACGCGAACATGCAGGCCGCGAAGGTGCTCACGCTGGCGCAGGAAATGGCCGACCGGCTCACCACCGACGCCAAGACCGAGGCCGAGGGCCTGCTCTCGAACGCGCGGGCAAACTCCGAGCGACTGGTCGGCGACGCCCGCACCCGCTCGGAAGCGATGATCGCCGACGCGCGCCAGAAGTCCGACGCGATGCTGACCGACGCGCAGAACCGCTCCGACACCCAGATCCGGCAGGCCAAGGACAAGGCCGAGGCGCTGACCGCCGACGCCGAGCGCCAGCACGCCGAGATCATGGCCACCATCACCCAGCAGCGCACGGTGCTGGAAAGCCGCATCGAGCAGCTGAAGACCTTCGAGCGCGAGTACCGCGTGCGGCTGAAGTCGTACCTGGAGTCGCAGCTGGAGGAGCTGGAGAACCGCGGCTCGGCCGTCCCGGTCGACGGTGGCGAGTTCGCCGGCGAAACCAACGGTTCGGCCAACAGTCTGGCTCCTGCCTCCTTCGCCAAGGGCGCCAAGTAAACTGGACCCTGGTCACACGGCCCGCCGTGTGACCAGGGAAACGCCCAGCTTTCGTCGGGCTGCTCGGGTTCTTGGGAGTCAGCATGCTCGTCTTGACGCTCGTCCTCGCGGCTATCGGTTTCGGTCTGCTCGTCGCGGCGCTCGCCACCGGTTCGGTGCTGTGGGCGTGGGGGTGCATTCTGATCTGTGTCGTCGGTGCCGCCACTCTGCTGGTGAGCGCGCTGGCCACCCGAAAACCCGAGAACGACCCGGTCCCACCCGGCCGACACGCCCGGCGGGACTGACGGCGCGAAATATCCGCTGGACGGTCCCGGTTAGAATCGAACTACACACGGCACCGATCCGGCCATCACCGGGGAGCCTTCGGAAGAACGGCGTTCGCGCTCAGTAGAACCGAACGGGTGAGCCCGTCACAGCTCACACAACGAGAGGCCCGCGCCGCTCCCTCTGGGACGGAACGGGCAAACGGGGTGGTACCGCGGTACGGCGCACCGGCGCCGGCATCGTCCCCGTGCCCAGGATTCGCGCCGACGGCGCGGCGGCACGAGGAGCAGATCCGCGATGGCGGACGAGACAACCACCGGTGCGTACCCCCGGGTCGACTTCGGCGCCGGTTCCGGCGCGTCGTTCCCGGAACTGGAACAGCGGGTACTCGACTACTGGGCGCGCGACGACACCTTCCGCGCCAGCCTGGCCAACCGCGAGGGCGACACCGAGTTCGTCTTCTACGACGGCCCGCCCTTCGCCAACGGCCTCCCGCACTACGGCCACCTGCTCACCGGCTACGTCAAGGACCTGATCCCGCGCTTCCAGACCATGCGCGGCCACAAGGTCGACCGCCGCTTCGGCTGGGACACCCACGGCCTGCCCGCCGAGATCGAAGCCGAGAAGCAGCTCGGCATCACCGACAAGTCGCAGATCGACGAGATGGGGCTGGCCGAGTTCAACGCCGCCTGTAAGTCCTCGGTGCTGCGCTACACCGGCGAGTGGCGCGACTACGTGACCCGCCAGGCCCGCTGGGTCGACTTCGACAACGACTACAAGACCCTCGATCTCGACTTCATGGAGTCGGTGATGTGGGCGTTCAAGTCGCTGTACGACAAGGGCCTGATCTACCAGGGCTTCCGTGTGCTGCCCTACAGCTGGTACGAGCAGACGCCGCTGTCGAACCAGGAGACCCGCCTCGACGACGCGTACAAGATGCGCCAGGACCCGGCGGTCACCGTCGACATGGTGCTGAGCGTGCCCGCCGAGCATCCCTTCGCCGCACTCGACGGCGCGAACGCGCTGATCTGGACCACCACGCCGTGGACCCTGCCGTCCAACCTGGCGATCGCGGTGCACCCCGACGTGCGCTACGTGCACCTGCGCGCCGCCGACGGCAAGCGCTATGTGCTGGCCGCCGAACGGGTCTCGCACTACGCGCGGGAATTCGGCGAGGAGCCCGAGGTGCTCGGCGAGTACGACGGCGCGGCGCTGGCCGACCTGTCCTACGCGCCGCCGTTCGACTTCTTCGTCGGTCACCCGAACGCGCACCGCGTGCTCACCGCCGACTACGTCACCACCGATTCCGGCACCGGCATCGTCCACCTCGCCCCGGCGTTCGGTGAGGAGGACATGGACGTCGCCTCGGCGAACGGGATCGAGATCGTCCAGCCGCTGGACCCGGCGGGCAAGTTCACCTCGATGGTGCCGCCGTACGAGGGCCTGATGGTCTTCGACGCCAACCCGGTGATCATCAAGGACCTCAAGGCCGCCGGAAAGCTGTTGCGGCACGAGACGATCGAGCACTCCTACCCGCACAGCTGGCGTTCCGGCCAACCGCTGATCTACATGGCCGTGCCGTCCTGGTTCGTCGCGGTCACCAAGTTCCGCGACCGGATGGTCGAGCTGAACCAGCAGATCAGCTGGGTGCCCGAGCACATCCGCGACGGCCAGTTCGGCAAGTGGCTCGAGGGCGCGCGCGACTGGAACATCAGCCGTAACCGCTACTGGGGCAGCCCGATCCCGGTGTGGGTCTCCGACGACCCGGCCTACCCACGCCTGGACGTCTACGGCTCGCTCGACGAGCTGGCGGCCGACTTCGGCGTGCGCCCGACCGACCTGCACCGCCCCTACATCGACGAGCTGACCCGGCCGAATCCCGATGACCCGACCGGCAAGTCGACCATGCGCCGGGTCTCGGAGGTGCTCGACTGCTGGTTCGAGTCGGGCTCGATGCCGTTCGCCCAGGTGCACTACCCGTTCGAGAACAAGGAGTGGTTCGACAGTCACTTCCCCGGCGATTTCATCGTCGAGTACAACGGGCAGACCCGCGGCTGGTTCTACACGCTGCACGTGCTCTCGACCGCGCTGTTCGACTCGCCGTCGTTCAAAACCGTTGCCGCGCACGGCATCGTGCTCGGTGACGACGGCCTGAAGATGTCGAAGTCGAAGGGCAACTACCCCGACGTCAACGAGGTCTTCGACCGCGACGGCTCCGACGCGATGCGCTGGTTCCTGATGAGCTCGCCGATCCTGCGCGGCGGCAATCTCATCGTCACCGAGCGCGGCATCCGCGAAGGCGTCAGCCACGCGCTGCGCCCGCTGTGGAACGCGTGGACCTTCCTGCAGCTCTACGCCTCGAAGCCCGGTGTGTGGCGCACGGATTCGCCGCACGTGCTCGACCGGTACATCCTGGCCAAGCTCGCGGTCACCCGGGACGTGATCACCGAGGCGCTGGAGAGCTACGACATCGCCGGTGCCACCGACGAGTTGCGCTCGTTCGCCGACGCGCTCACCAATTGGTATGTGCGCCGGTCGCGGTCGCGGTTCTGGTCCGAGGACCGGGACGCGGTGGACACGCTGCACACGGTGCTCGAGGTGGTCACCCGCCTGGCCGCGCCGCTGCTGCCGCTGATCAGCGAGGTCATCTGGCGTGGGCTCACCGGGGAGCGCTCGGTGCACCTGACCGACTGGCCGACCGAGACCGAGCTGCCGCACGATCCGGAGCTGGTCGCCGCGATGGACGAGGTGCGGGTGGTCTGCTCGACCGTGCTGAGCCTGCGCAAGGCGCAGAACCTGCGGGTGCGCCTGCCGCTGGCCGAGGTCACCATCGCTGCGGCCGACGCCGAGCGGCTCACGCCGTTCGCCGAGCTGATCGCCGACGAGGTCAACGTCAAGAAGGTCGACCTGACCACCGATGTCGACGCGCACGGCCGTTTCGAGCTGGTCGTCAACGCGCGTGCCGCCGGTCCGCGGCTGGGCAAGCAGGTCCAGACGGTGATCAAGGCGGTCAAGGCCGGGGAGTGGAGCGAATCCGCCGAGGGTGTCGTCACCGCCGCCGGGATCACCCTGCTGCCCGAGGAGTACACCCAGCGCCTGGTGGCGGCGGAACCCGAGTCGACCGCCGCGCTGCCCGCCAATGCCGGTCTGGTGGTGCTGAACTCGGTGGTCACCGAGGAGCTGGAGGCCGAGGGCTGGGCCCGCGACCTCATCCGTGATCTCCAGGAGACCCGCAAGGCGCAGGGGCTCGAGGTGTCGGACCGGATCGCCGTCACCCTGGAGGTCCCGGCCGAGCGGCTGGCCTGGGCGCAGACCCACCGCGAGCTGATCGCCGGTGAAGTCCTCGCCACCACGCTCGATTTCGGTGCGGCGGAGGCGGACGCGGCCGAGCTCACCGGCGGCGTGAAGGCTGTCGTGCGCAAGGCTTGATCGACGACAACGACGGGGCGGGACCGGCTTTCGGTCCCGCCCCGTTCGTGTGCGCCCGCCCGGCCGATGATAACGATGCTGACAAGTTGCTGAATGTGTGTGACAGCTCGGTGATCTTCGCGCACAATCGACAGTGTTACTGCTGATGCGCATGGAACCCGCTGAGGCGGCAGTAGCTGTGTGTTACGTCTGATCTCGTCCGAACACGGGTAGTTCGCCGGGTCACCCCGGTACCGGGTCGTCGGCTCGGCGAGCTGCTCGCCACGCTCTTACGTCCGGTAGGAAACGCGGGGAGGCGGAACAGCATATGCGGCGAAAAGTCTTGCGGCGGTTGGCCTTCGGGTTCGTCGCCACCACCATCACCACCCTGGTCCTCGCCGGGCCCGCCTGGTCGCAGACCGGGAGCGCGTCCGGCTCGGGTGGTTCCTCGTCCGGTAGCTCCAGCGGCTCCGGCGCGCTCCCGTTACCCAGCGCGACCGGGATCGGCGCGCTCACCGCCGCCGCCACCCAGATCGGCAAACCCTACGAGTGGGGCGCCGTGGGGCCCCACTCGTGGGACTGCTCCGCGCTGGTGCAGTGGGCGTTCCGGCAGGTCGGGGTCGACCTGCCGCGCACCACCTGGGAGCAGGCGAAGGTCGGCATGCCGGTGACCTTCCGCGGGCTCGCGCCCGGCGATGTCGTCATCCTCAACGGCGACGGCTCGCACGTCGGCATCTACGCGGGGCTCGGCCAGATCCTCGACGCCCACGACTGGGGCGTTCCGGTCGGGCTGCATCCCCTGCGGGAATTCGACATCTTCACGATCCGGCGCTTCTGAGCGTCAGTCGACCAGCTGTCGCAGCAGCGGCCCGTATTCGGGGTGGGCCAGCGCGGAGGCGAACTGGGCGACCAGATAGTCGGCCGGGTTGCCGGTGTCGTACCAGCGACCCTGGATGACCTGGCCGTACACCGCGTGGTTGGCGGCGTAGGTGTTGATCGCGTCGGTCAGGTACACCTCGCCGGTCCGGTGGGTGTACCAGTTGTCGGTCTGCGTCCTCAGCTCGTCGATGATGCCGGGCGTCACCACGTAGCCGCCGATCGCCGCGAACGCCGAGGGGGCGTCCTCGGGCTTGGGCTTCTCCATCAGGCCGGAGATGCGCAGCAGGCCGTTGTCGAGGTCCTCGCGGACCACCGGAACGCCGTAGCGCTGCGACTCGCCCGGTGCCATCGGCAGCAGGGCCAGCACCGGGCAGCCGGTGGACTCGTAGGCGGTGATGAGCTGCTGGGCGCGCGGGACCTCGGCGACGAAGACGTCGTCGGGCCACAGCACCAGCATCGGCTCGTCGCCGAGGTGCCGGGCGGCGTTGAGCACCGGGGTGCCGTTGCCGTACGGGCCGTGCTGGTCGAGGTAGGTGATGTGACCGGCGCGCGAGAGCTCACCGACTTCCTCGACCGCGTCGGCGTAGGCGGACTTGCCGTCGGCGCGCAGCTGCGCGACCAGCGCCGGGTTGGGGCGGAAGTGGTCCTGGATCAGCGACTTGCCGCTGCTCACGACGATGGTGATATCGGTGATCCCGGAGGAGACCAGTTCACGGACGGTGTGCTCGATGACCGGCTTGTCGCCGACCGGCAGCATCTCCTTCGGCGTCGCCTTGGTCAGCGGAAGGAGCCGGGAGCCGATTCCCGCAGCCGGAATGACAGCCTTGCGGATCTTCATCCACCGATCATCACATATCCGGCTGGGTGATCGCTGTGCCACGGCTGTCGACCTGCTGTCGGAAATATGTCGGCGGCGCCGCGTAGATTGCGGGCGTGCGCACCGATGCCGACACCGCCGGCGTCCCGGCCAGGGCAGATGCGGCGGTCACCGCCCGCCGCTGGGTGCTGCACATCGATATGGACGCGTTCTTCGCCTCGGTCGAACAGCTCACCCGCCCGACGCTGCGCGGCAGGCCGGTGCTCGTCGGCGGCGCGGGGCAGCGCGGGGTGGTCGCCGGGGCCAGCTACGAGGCGCGGGTCTACGGCGCGCGCTCGGCCATGCCGATGCATCAGGCCCGGCGGTTGATCGGGGCGTCGGCCGTGGTGGTGCCGCCGCGCGGCGCGGTGTACTCGGTGCTCAGCGCCGCGGTGTTCGACACGCTGCGCGGCCGGATCCCGGTGCTGGAGACGCTGTCGTTCGACGAGGCGTTCGCCGAGCCCGCCGAACTGGCGGGCGCGAGCGTCGCCGCGGTCGAGCAGTACTGCGCGATGCTGCGCGCCCTGGTCACCGCGCGGACCGGACTCACCGCCTCGATCGGGGCCGGCACCGGCAAGCAGCTGGCCAAGATCGGCTCCGGCCTGGCCAAACCCGACGGCATGCGGGTGATCTCGCCCACCGAACAGGGTGGACTGCTGGCCGGGCTGCCGGTGCGCAAGCTGTGGGGGATCGGTCCGGTGGCCGAGGGCCGGTTGCGCAGTCTCGGTATCGAGACGGTCGGCGCCTTCGCGGCGCTGCCGGAATCGGAGGCCGCCTCGATCCTGGGCGGCAGTGTCGGCGCGGCCCTGCACCGGCTCGCCCGCGGCGTCGACGACCGCCCGGTCGCCGAGCGCGCCGAGGCCAAGCAGATCAGCGCCGAGAACACCTACGAGCGCGACATCGTCACCCTGCCGGACCTGCGCGCCGCCGTCACCGCCATGGCGGCGGCCGCGCACCGCAGGCTCGAGCGCGACGGCCGCGCCGCCCGGACCGTGGTGCTCAAGCTCAAGAAGTCCGATATGAGCATCGTGACCAGGTCGTTCACCCTGCCCTACGCCACCGCCGACCTGACCACCCTGGCCGCGGCCGCGCAGCGCTCGGCGATCGATCCGGCCGAACTCGGCCCGATCCGGCTGGTCGGGGTCGGCTACGGCGGATTGTCGCTGGTGCGTCAGGAATCGCTGTTCCCGGAACTGGATCAGGCGGTGCCGGAGGATCTCGGCGCCGATCCGGTCACCGAGCCCGCACCGGTGCCGGAGCCCGAGGAGGCGCGGAATCCGCCTGCGGGCCAGTGGTTTCCGGGGATGGATGTGCGCCATCCCGACTTCGGGCACGGCTGGGTGCAGGGCGCGGGCTACGGCGTGGTGACGGTGCGGTTCGAGACCAGTTCGACCGGCCCCGGCCCGGCGCGGACCTTCGCCGCCGACGAC
Source organism: Nocardia sp. NPDC003269 (assembly GCF_042888005.1). Lineage (NCBI taxonomy): Bacteria > Bacillati > Actinomycetota > Actinomycetes > Mycobacteriales > Nocardiaceae > Nocardia > Nocardia sp. NPDC003269. Next base: position 54,835 of record NZ_JBIAPA010000005.1, on the reverse strand, counting down.
GAGAACCTCGTCAGGGCCGACCCGCTCGACAGCCTCGCGTGAGCGCGCGGGCGGGGCCGAACTCCGGTCTGCGCCTGCGCAAGTTGCCCGTCGGTCCGCACGCCGAGCGATCTCCGGTAGCCTCGGCAACCGCGATGGAACCCTCCCACCGAACGCAAAGGACGAGCAGTTGAAGCTTCGTACGACCGGACGTGTCGCGATCGCCGGACTGGCCGTTGTCGCCGCACTTGGCCTGAGCGCGTGCAGCGACGACAAGGGTGACAAGCCCGCCGCCAAGACCACCACCAGCGTGAAGACCTCGGCCTCGGCCGCCGCGAACCTGCCCGCGGTGCCGACCGTGGAGCAGCTGAACGCGCAGCTGAACACCGCGCTCGACCCCTCGGTGCCCAACGAGGAGAAGCTGGACTTCGTGCAGGGCGGCTCGGCCGACCCGGAGCTGCCGAACCGCTTGGCCCAGGCGGCCAAGGACGCCAATGTGGCTGTGCAGGTCACCGAGGTGACCTCGTTCGGTGACAGCGTGAACGCGAAGGCGAACTTCACGGTCAACGGTCAGACCAATGTGGTCGATGTGCCGTTTGTGGCCGAGGACGGTAAGTGGAAGGTCCAGAAGGCCTGGGCGTGCACCATGCTGACCAACCTGGGTCAGCAGTCGGTCGCCTGCGTCTGACCGCCCGCCGCGAACCCCGGCCCGACCTCGTCGCGGCCGGGGTTCGCGCGTTCGGCGAGCTCGCGCGATCGCGAGTGACCAGCACGTGTTTCGCGGGCTGTCGGCGGCGCAGCTACTATCGGGCCCCGTGGTAGAGACGATCGTGCGGCAGGGGCATCCGCCCAAGGATGTTTCGGACTCCGCGCGACGGGCCGGGCCCGACCGCTGGGTCCGCGTCGTCGCGATCGTGGCCGCGCTGGTCGGCGTCCTCAGCGCGATCGCCATCCCGTTCCTGCCGGTCCGCGTCGACACCGCGACGGTGTCCTGGCCGCAGCGCGGCGCGACCACCTCGATCGAATCCCCGCTGGTCGCCTACGCGCCCGCCGAGCTGACGGCGACCGTGCCGTGCGCGGCGCTGAGCTCGCTCGCCGAGACCGGCGGCGTCGCGGTGTCGACGATCCCGCACCAGTCGGCCGACATGGAGAAGTACGGCTTCGTCGTCAAGGTCGTCGCCGACACGCCCGAGCGCGCGGGGCGCGTCGACGTGGTGTCCCGCTCGACACTGCTGTGGACGGTGCCGCTGGCCGAAGTCCTCGGCAGCGGTTGCGCGCTCTCGGTCGCCCTCACGCCACAGGAAGCCGCCGTCACCACGACGGGTCTCGGGGCGTCCGGCGCGGTGCTGCCCAGCGATCTGCGTCCCCAGGTGGTCGGCGTCTTCAGTGAGCTGACCGGCGCGCCGCCCGCCGGCCTGGACGTGCGGGTGGTGGCCGACTCGCGCTACACCACCTCGCCGACCTGGCTCAAGCTCGGTGTGATCGCGCTGTGCCTGCTCGCGACCGCGCTCTCGCTGTTCGCGCTGCACCGCCTGGACGCGCTCGACGGTCGCTCGGCCCGCCGGTTCCTGCCGCAGCGCTGGTGGCGGCTGCGGCCGGTGGACTGGCTGGTGTTCGCGGTGCTGGTCGTCTGGCACTTCATCGGCGCCAACACCTCCGACGACGGCTACATCCTCGGCATGGCCAGGGGCGCTCGCTCCTCGGGCACCATGTCGAACTACTACCGCTGGTTCAGCGTCGACGAGGGGCCGTTCTACACGCCCTACACCGACATCATCGGCTGGATCACCCATATTTCGGCCGTCAGCCCGCTGGTGCGGCTGCCCGCGCTCGGCGCCGGCCTGCTGACCTGGTGGCTGATCAGCCGCGAGGTGCTGCCCCGGCTCGGGACGGCGGTGCGCCGTCAGCGGGTCGCGACCTGGACCGCGGCGCTGGTGTTCCTGGCCTTCTGGCTGCCCTACAACAACGGCCTGCGCGCGGAGTTCGTCGTCGCGCTGGGTGTGCTGGTCACCTGGGTCTCGGTCGAGCGGGCCATCGCGACCCGGCGGCTGCTGCCGTTCGCGGTCGCGGTGATCGTCGCGGCGTTCACCCTCACCGGCGCGCCGTCGGGCCTGATCTGCCTGGGCGCGCTGGTGGCCGGTGCCCGCGTCGTCACCGCGGTGATCGTGCGGCGGGCCAAGACGGTGGGCTACCTGACGCAGCTGCTGCCGATCCTGGCCGCGGGCACGCTGGTGCTGACCGTCGTGTTCGCCGACCGGACCCTGGCCGGTGTGCGCGAGATGTTCGAGGTGCACGGCAAGATCGGGCCGGGGGAGTCCTGGTTCTTCGAGTTCCTGCGCTACCAGTACCTGCTGCAGCTCAATGCCGACGGCTGGCTGACGCGCCGCTTCGGTGTCTTCGCCATGCTGCTCGGGCTGATCGTCTGCGCGGCCACCATGCTGCGCCGCGGCGGGCACATCCCCGGCACGGCGGTCGGCCCGACCCGCAGGCTGCTGGGCATCACCCTCGCCGCCATGGTGCTGATGATGTTCTCGCCGACCAAGTGGACCCACCAGTTCGGCGTGTTCGCCGGCCTGGCCACCTGCGTCGCCGCGGTGACCGCGGTGGCGGTGAGCCCGGCCGTGCTGCGGCCGCTGCGCAACCGCGCGCTGTTCGCCGCCGCGGTGTTCTTCGCGCTCTCGATGACCTTCGTCGGCGCCAACGGCTACTGGTACGTCTCGTCGTGGGGCATCCCCTGGTGGGACAAGCCGCCGAGCATCGCGGGCTACGGCGTCTCGACCGCCTTCGTCGGCCTGACCGTGCTGTGCCTGGCGATCGCGGCGTGGTTCCACATCCATCCGAGCCCGGCCACCCGCTCGGGGCGGCCGGCGCGGGTGCCGGTGCTGGCGGTGGTCGCCGCGATGATGGTGCTGTTCGAGGTGGCCTCGTTCGCGAAGGCGACCGTCGCGCAGTACCCGGCGTACTCGCTCGCGGGCTCGAACCTCGAGGCGGCTTTCGGCAGTGGCTGCGGCATGGCCGACGAGGTGCTCGTCGAGACCGACCCGAACGCGTCGATGCTGGCGCCGCTGACCGGCGACGTGGCGAGCGCCATGGCCGGTGACTCGACCGGGTTCCGCCCCGACGGCGTGGCGCCGGTCCTCACCTCCGACGAGGTGGAATCGACCACGGGGCAGGCGAATTCGGTCTCCGACGATCCCGACAAGCTGCGGGACGCGTCGACCTCGGCCGGCTCGGAGTCCCGGCAGGGTTCGCTGGCCCTGCCGTTCGGCCTCGACCCCGCGACCACGCCCGTCCTCGGCAGCTACCGCGCGGGCGCCCAGGAGCCCGCCGCGCTGACCACCGGCTGGTTCCGCCTGCCCGAGGGTCCGCGTGGCCCGATCCTCGCGGTGTCGGTGGCGGGCCGGATCCGCTCGGTGGACGCGGACGGCATCGTGCACCCCGGCCAGGAACTGGCCGTGGAGTACGGCACCGCGGCCGCCGACGGCACCGTCACGGTGACCGGTCAGGTGGCGCCGATCGATATCGGTCCCGCGCCGATGTGGCGCAACCTGCGCGTCCCGCTGGACCAGCTGCCCGCCGACACGAGCGTGGTGCGATTGGTCGCCCAGGACAAGGACCTGGGCCCGGACCAATGGCTGGCGGTCACCCCGCCGCGCATGCCGCAGACCACCACGCTCAACGCCCTCGTCGGCAGCGAGACGCCGGTGCTGCTGGATTGGGCGGTGGGCCTGCACTTCCCGTGTCAGAACCACCTCCCGATCTACAACGGCATCGCGGAGCTGCCCACCTATCGCATCCTGCCCGACCGCAACGGTGCCACCATCACCAACCTGTGGCAAGGCCACGACGGTGGCGGCCCGCTCGGCTGGACCCAGCTGCTGTTCACCGCCCGCACCCTGCCGACCTACCTGAACAACGACTGGGATCGGGACTGGGGTTCGCTCGAGCAGTACCTGCCCCTGGACACCACCGCGGTGCCCGCGCGCCCGCAGGTGGACTCCGAGAACCGCTGGGGGACCTGGACTCCCGGCCCGATCATCACCGCCTGGTAGTCGGGTAACCCGGCGCGGAGGTGTCCCCGCGCCGGGAGATCGGCGGCGTCGGGGCGGGTGATCTGTCGTCCGCCCGCGACTCGTGGGAGGTCGCGCTGGGCGGGCCCGTCAGCGGGAGTGGGCGGCGATGCGCTGTGCCAGGTCGGGGAGATCGGCACCGGTCAGGCCGGGATAGCCGTGCAGCAGGGACCGCCAGCGCGCCGGGACCGCGGAGGCGCCCCAGCGCGCACCGAGCAGCCCGCCCGCGATGGCGGCGGTGGTGTCGGTGTCGTTGCCAGCGCGCACGCAGGCTTCCAGCGCGCGGGGCAGGTGCTCGGGCGTCGACCGGTCGGTGCTGGTGATCGCCCACCAGGCCGTCTGCAGGGCGTGCACCACCCAGCCGTTGTTCGGGAAGTCGGCGGGGGTGCCCTTCTCGGCTTCGTCGAGGCGTTCGTTCCAGTACGCGGCTTGTGGTGAGCCACAGACATATTCGCGCACACCGTCGAAGTCGGCGTGCAGCACCGCGTGCCGCACGGCGTAGGTCCAGATCTTGCACGCCTCGACGGCGTGCTCGTCGAAGTGCGTCAGCATCCCGATCCGGCCCGCCGCCGCGACACAGGCCGCGGGATCGTCCAGATAGGCCAGCGCGACCGGGGCGGTCCGCATGAGCGAGCCGTTGCCGCCGGTGCGACCCGACAGCGACATCGCCACCGCCTGCATGCTCAGTGCCGACGAAGGCCGGGCCGACAACACATTCCGGGTCTGGTTCCCGATGTCGGGCGGCACGCTGTCGTACCAGGCGACGAACCCCGCCGCGACCGCGTCCAGGTCGATCCCCGGCCCGTTCACCGCCGCCAGCACGATCGCCAGCGCCATCGAGGTGTCGTCGGTCCACTCGCCCGGCGCCCAGTGGAACGGCCCGCCGCCGACCATGTCGATCACCGCCCCCGGACCCGGCACGGTGAACTCGTAGCCCGCGCCCAGCGCGTCCCCCGCGGCCCCGCCGACGAGCACCCCCGCGACCCGATCAGAGAACCCCGCATCATGCACCGAACCCACCCCTCTCGGGCGCCCGCTCGCCGTTTGTCCAGCTGTCGACCCTACCGGTCGGATTGTGAGACACACCAAGCTTTCGCCCCCGGCGCGCCCGTGTCGCGCGGTGGATTCGGCCCGGTCAGGGCGTGGTGACCTCGTCGGCGGGCGCGGGGACCGCGCTCACGCGGCGCGCCCGCCGCGCGCGGCGCAGGGCGTCGGTGGTGAAGACGGCCAGCGCGGCCCAGATGAGGGCGAATCCGGCCCACCGGGAGGCGGGCATCGGCTCGTGCATGACGGCCACGCCCCAGGCCATCTGGAGGGCCGGGGTGAGGTACTGGAGGATGCCCATGGTCGACAGCGGGACCCGCTGGGCGGCGACCGCGAACAGCAGCAGCGGGATCAGGGTGACCGGTCCGGTGGCCAGCATCAGACCGAAATGGGCGGGGGTGGAGGTGAATTCGGTGCGGCCGGTGGCCATCAGCGCGATCAGGAAGGCCACCGCGAACGGCACCGCGACGATGCCCTCGGCGGCGATGCCGCGCAGCGCGTCGAGCGGGATCACCTTCTTGACCAGACCGTAGGTGGCGAACGAACAGGCCAGCACCAGCGCGATCACCGGCGGCCTGCCGTAGTCGACGGTGAGCACCACCACGGCCAGCGCGCCGAGTCCCAGCGCCACCCATTGCGCGCGGGCCAGCCGCTCCCGGAACAGCACGACGCCGAACGCCACGGTGACGAGCGGATTGATGAAGTACCCCAGCGCGCACTCCACGACATGCCCGGAATTCACGCCGTAGACATAGGTGCCCCAGTTGATCGCGATCGCTGCCGAGGCCGCGGCCGCCAGCCGCCAGGTCCGCGCGTCGATCCCGCGCATCGCCCGCAGCCGCCCGGTCAGCGCCAGCACGATCAGCACGACGACCAGCGTCCAGACGATGCGCTGGGCCACCACCTCGGCCGCCGACGCGAACGCCAGCAACCCGAAGAACGCGGGGAACAGACCCCAGATCAGATAGGCGCCGGTACCGAAGACGACACCGGGCGGGGAGGGGCTGCGCTGCATTCATCCCATGTTACGACTGACGTAGCCTGACGAGCATGTCCATTTCCGTGCAGGAGCCCGCGGCGACCGGGCTCACCGCAGCACAGGTCGAGGAACGACGCCGCGACGGGCGAACCAACGATGTCCCGGCCAGAGCGAGCCGGTCCGTGCGCGAGATCGTGCGCGCGAACGTCTTCACCCGGATCAATGCCATTCTCGGTGTGCTGTTCCTGCTGGTGCTGTCCACCGGCTCGATCATCGACGGCATGTTCGGCCTGCTCATCGTGGCCAACAGCGCGGTCGGCATCATCCAGGAGATCCGGGCCAAACGGACGCTGGATCAGCTGGCGATCGTCAGCCAGGCCAAGCCGACGGTGCGCCGCGACGGCGTCGCCCAGCAGGTCGCGCCGGGCGAGGTGGTGCTCGACGACCTGATCGAGCTGGGCCCGGGCGACCAGATCGTCGTCGACGGCGAGGTCGAGGAGGCCGCCGCGCTCGAGGTCGACGAATCGCTGCTCACCGGCGAGGCCGACCCGATCGACAAGGGCGTCGGCGCCCCGGTGATGTCGGGCAGCTTCGTGGTGTCGGGGTCGGGCGCCTACCGCGCGACCAAGGTCGGCAAGGACGCCTACGCGGCCAAGCTGGCCGAGGAGGCCAGCAAGTTCACCCTGGTGCACTCGGAGCTGCGCTCCGGCATCGACAAGATCCTCAAGTTCATCACCTACCTGCTGATTCCGGCGGGCGCGCTGAGCATCTACAACCAGTTGGTCTCGAGCAAGGAGTCCTGGCGGCCCGCCGTCACCGGCATGGTCGCGGCGCTGGTGCCGATGGTGCCCGAGGGCCTGGTCCTGATGACCTCCATCGCGTTCGCGGTGGGCGTGGTGCGTCTGGGCAAGCGCAACTGCCTGGTGCAGGAACTGCCCGCGATCGAGGGCCTGGCTCGCGTCGACGTGGTGTGCGCGGACAAGACCGGCACCCTCACCGAGAACGGCATGCGGCTGTCGCAGATCGAACCGCTCGGTGCCTTCGACGAGGACCAGGTGCGGCAGGTGCTGGCCGCCCTCGCCGGCGACGACCCGCGCCCGAACGCGAGCGTGCAGGCCATCGCCGAAGCCTTCCCGGAGTCACCGGACTGGTCGCAGACCGCCATCGCCCCGTTCTCCTCGGCCAAGAAGTGGAGCGGCATCTCCTATGGCGCCCACGGCGATTGGCTGCTCGGCGCGCCCGACGTGCTGCTCGACCCCAGCTCCGCCGACGCCGAGCGGGCCGAACACCTCGGCTCCTCGGGCCTGCGCGTGCTGCTGCTGGCCCGCTCCGATCGCCCGGTCGACGCCGACGACGCGCCCGGCCGGGTCGAGCCCGCCGCGCTCGTCGTGCTCGAACAGCGGGTCCGCCCCGACGCCAAGGGCACGCTGGAATATTTCGCGAGCCAACACGTCTCGATCAAGGTGATCTCCGGCGACAACGCCGTCTCGGTCGGCGCGGTGGCCTCCTCGCTGGACCTGCCCGGCGGCGACCACGCCGTCGACGCGCGCTCGCTGCCCGAGGACCGCGACGCGCTCGCCGACGTCCTCGAGCGCGACACCACCTTCGGCCGCGTGCGCCCGGATCAGAAGCGCGCCATGGTCGGTGCGCTGCAGTCGCGCGGGCACACCGTCGCCATGACCGGCGACGGCGTCAACGACGTGCTCGCGCTCAAGGACGCCGATATCGGCGTCGCGATGGGCGCGGGCAGCCCGGCGACGCGCGCGGTGGCCCAGATCGTGTTGCTGGACAACAAGTTCGCCACGCTGCCGTATGTGGTGGGCGAGGGCCGCCGGGTGATCGGCAATATCGAGCGGGTCTCGAATCTGTTCCTCACCAAGACCGTGTACTCGGTGCTGCTGGCGTTCCTGGTCGGCCTGGCCGGTGTCGGTTCGCAGATCTTCGGCTACGACCCGATCGGCTATCCGTTCCTGCCGCGCCACGTCACCATCGCGGCCTGGTTCACCATCGGCATCCCGGCGTTCATCCTGTCGCTGGCGCCGAACAACGAGCGCGCCCGCACCGGGTTCGTCGGCCGGGTCATGCGCCTGGCGGTGCCCTCGGGCGTGGTGATCGGCGTGGCGACGTTCGTGGCCTACCTCATCGCCTACGCCGGGCCGGAAGCCACGGAGACGCAGAAGATCCAGGCGGGCACCACCGCGCTGATCACCCTGATCATGATCGCGGTGTGGGTGCTGGCGCTGGTCGCCCGGCCGTACAACTGGTGGAAGGTGGTGCTGATCGCGGTGTCGGTGCTCGCCTACATCGCGCTGTTCACGATTCCGTTCACCCGGGAGTTCTTCAAGCTCGACCCGTCGAACCCCCGGCTGACGCTGGCCGCGTTCGTCTGTGGCGCGGTGGGCATCGTGCTGGTGGAGCTGGCGTGGTGGGTGCAGGCGCGACTGTCCGGCAACGCGGGCAAGTTCGCGCCCGCGGTGGGTGCCCAGGGCGCCTGAGACCGCGCTGACCAGGCCGGGTTTGCCTCGAGAACCCTTGCGCCGGACGCACATTCGGTGTTGGAGTACCTTTGCGCACTATGGAGGTATTGCTGCACCAGATCGACGCGTTCACCGACGCACCGTTCTCGGGCAACCCGGCCGCGGTCATGCCGCTGCCCCGCTGGCTGCCGGACGCGCTGCTGCAACAGCTGGCCGAGGAGAACAACCTCGCCGAGACCGCGTTCTACACCTCCGAGTTACCCCCGGACGTCGGCGGCCCGCCCGGCGAATGGCCCGCGTTCCACCTGCGCTGGTTCACCCCGGCGGTCGAGGTGGACATGTGTGGGCACGCCACGCTGGCCTCGGCCACCCAGATCATCGAGGACCTGCACCCCGAGCACGATCGGGTCAGCTTCTACACCCGCTCGGGCTGGCTGCACGTCGACCGCACCGATGACGACGAGTACGTCCTGGATCTGCCCGCGCTCGCCTCGGTGCGGGTCGACCCCGACCCGGCCCTGGTCGCCGCGCTCGGCGTCACTCCGGTCCGCGCCTTCACCGGCCAGGACGAGGTGATCGTCCTCGCCTCCGAGGACGAAGTCCGCTCCGCCACACCGAATCTCGGTGCCTTTCCGGCCCTGGCCCGTGGCGCGATCATCACCGCGCCCGGCACCGCCACCGATGTCGTCTCGCGCCTGTTCGCCCCCGGTGTCGGCATCCCGGAGGACCCCGTCACCGGTTCGGCGCACGCCCAGCTGGTCCCGCTGTGGAGCCGCGAGCTGGGCCGCACGACGCTGACCGCCCGTCAGCTGTCCCGGCGCGGCGGCACGCTGCGCGCCGAGCTCGCCGACGACCGGGTGCTGCTGCTCGGACGCTGCCGCCGCTACCTCGACGGTGTGGTCACCCTGCCCGACTGAGCCGGGCCGCCCGCCGCATCCCACGCACACGAGCGGCGCCCCTCCGGTCGGGACGGGCGCCGTCGTACCGCGCTGGTGGCGCTAGGGGACCCGGGACAGGCTGTCCGCCAACGGCTCCCGGCGATCTTGCCCGACCGCCGATCGGGTCGGCCTGCCCAGCGGCCACCACACCCGATCACCCGCCAGGAAGGTCAGCGCCGGGACCAGCACCGTGCGCACGAGCAGCGTGTCGAGCAGGACGCCGAACGCGACCGTGAAGCCCAGCTGCGCCAGCGAGACCACCGGCAGTGTGGTGAGGACGGCGAAGGTGGCGGCCAGCACGATGCCCGCCGAGGTGATGACCCCGCCGGTGACGCTCAGACTGCGCAGCATGCCCGCCCTGGTCCCCACCTCCGCCGCTTCCTCGCGCGCCCGGCTGACCAGGAAGATGTTGTAGTCGACGCCGAGGGCGACCAGGAACAGGAACGCCATCAGCACCAATCCGGAATCCAGGCCCTGGAATCCGAAGACGTGCTCGAACACCAACACGCTCGCCCCCAGTGCCGCCGCGAAGGACGCCATCACGGTGAGCACCAACCCGATCGGCGCGACGAGCGCGCGCAGCAGCAGCGCGAGCACCGCCGTGACCACCAGCAGCACGAGCGGGATGACGACCCTGCGGTCGTGCGCCGAGGCCTCCGCGGTGTCCAGGTTCGCCGCGCTCGGCCCGCCGACGACGGTGCCGGGCGCGGTCGTGGCGAGGGCACCGCGCAGCCGGTCGATGGTCGCGGTCTCGGCCGGGGTGCCGGCGAGATCGCGGGGGAGAGCGGTGATTTCGCTGATCCCGGCGCCGCTGCGCCCGTCCTCGACCTCGGCGATGCCGGAATCGGCGCGGACTGCCGCGACGACCGCGTCCCGCGATCCGGTGGGGCTCACGATGGTCAGCGGGGTGCCCGCGCGGGCCGGGAAGTGCTCGGCGATCACCCGCAGGCCGGTCACCGACTCGGGCGCGTTCACGAATTGGTCAGCGCGAGAGAGCGAGTCGGTGTTGCCGAGCAGGCCCAGGCTCAGCCCGCCCAGCACCGCCAGGGCGGCGACCGCGCTGATCGCGGGCTTGTCGGCGATGACGGTCCCGATCCGGACCCACAGCCCCGAGGCGGTCGGCGCGGCAGTGCCCGGTCGCGGAACGCGCGGCCAGAAGATCCACCGCCCGCACACCACCAGGATCGCCGGGAACAGCGTCACCATCACCACGACCGTGCAGACGATGCCCGCCGCCCCGACCGGCCCCATGCCCGCCGCGCTGTTCATGTCCGCCGCCAGCAGGCACAGCAGGCCCAGGCTCACCGTGGCCGCCGAGGCCGCGATCGCGGGGACGGTACGCCGCAACGCCGCGACCATGGCCGCCCCGACATCGGCCGTGGTGCGCAGCTCTTCGCGATACCGGGCGACGATCAGCAGCGCGTAATCGGTGCCGACGCCGAACACCAGGATGGTCAGCACCGCCGCGCTCTGGTCGTTGACGGTGATGCCGAACGCGCGCGTCAGCCCGTATACCGCCGCCATCGCGGCCACATTCGCCACCGCCACCGAGACCAGCGGGAGCAGCCACAGCAGCGGACTGCGGTAGGTCAGCAGCAGGATCACCGTGACGACGAGCATGGTGACGATCAGCAACCGCTCGTCGATCCCGTCGAACGCGCCCTCGAAATCGCCGTCGAGCGCACCGGGCCCGGTCACCGAAACCTCCAATCCCGCAGGATGTTCGGCGACCGCCGAACGCAGATCGGCGAGGTACTCGGCGGGTTCGCCGTGGCTCGCCGCGACCAGGAGCGGATACATCACCGCCGCACCGTCTTCGGCGGCCACGGGCTGCTCGGGACCCGCGGTGCTGCCGTATTCCGCACGGAGGGCGGCGTAGTGGCCGGTCGCCGCCTGCCGATCGGCCGCGGTGAGCCCGCCCGGCCGGTGGTACACCACCAGGAAGGTGTTCTCGGTGCCGCCGGGCAGCGCCGCCGAGAGTTCCTCGGCCAGGGTGGATTGCGCCGCCGCGGGGAGATAGTCGGTTTCTTTGTCGGACTTCGCCGCGTCGAGCGAACCGGCGAGCGGGAACAGGGCGAGTACCGCCGCGACCCACAGCCCGATCAGCAGCCACGCGCGTGCTTTCGAGGAGAACAGGAATCTCATGCGAGCAGCGTCGCGCCGGATCCGCGCCGAATCGTCCGCCCACGGGCCGGTCTCGCGGATACTCCGCGCGGAGTACGCACGGCGGTCGCGGCTGCCGGACAATGAACGGCGATGCACAGGCGATGGTGGACCGACGGCGCGCTCGCCGCGGCGGTGTTCGTCGGGGAACTGGTCCTCGCGCGGGCGTTCGCCGAACAGCGCCCGCTCGACGCGGTCGGGGTGGCGCTGCTGGCCGGCACGACGGTGCCGCTGGTCGCCCGGCGCCGGGCGCCGATGATCGTGCTGGCCGTGCACGTGGCGTTCGCGCTCGGCTATCACACGCTCGAGTACCCGCACGAGGCCGCGTTCCCGTCGACGATGGTCGCGCTGTACACCGTGGCGGCCGACGGGAATCGCCGCCGCACGTTCGTGGTGATCACGGCGGTGGTCCTGCTCGGGGTCGGCGGCATGCTCGCCTCGCCCGAGCTGGGCGAGAACCTGCCGCTGCAGGCCTTCGGTACGACCGGCTGGATCGTGGTGTCGTGCGTGGCGGGCGAGGCCGTCCGATTGCATCGCGCCTACCTCGGTGAGGTACTGGCCCGCGCCGAACGCGCCGAGCGGTCGCGCGACGAGGAGGCCGAGCGCCGGGTCGCCGAGGAACGGCTGCGCATCGCCCGCGACCTGCACGACCTGCTCGCCCACACGATCACCGTCATCCAGGTGCAGGCCGGAGTCGCCGGGCACCTGCTCGCCGAGGGGCACGACGACCCGGCCGTGCTCGGCGCCGCGCTCGACACGATCACCGACGCGTGCGTCGACGCCAGGGCCGAACTCCGGGCCACCGTGGGTGTCCTGCGCGCGCCCGGCGGCGATTCGCGCTCGCCGCTGCCGACGCTCGAGCACCTCCCGGTGCTCACCGACACGGTCGCGGCGGCGGGCGTCGCGGTGACCACCGCCGGAACCGGCCGCGTCCGGGCCTTGTCGCCGACAGTCGAACTGGTCGCCTACCGGATCATCGGTGAAGCGCTGACGAATGTCGTCAAACATTCGGGCGCGCGGGCTGTCCGGGTCGGCTTGGACTATCGCGACACCCGGCTGATCGTCACCGTCGCCGACAACGGCCGCGGAACACGATCGACGACCACCGGATTCGGGATCAGGGGGATGACCGAGCGCGCCGAGGCGATCGGTGGCACCTTGCGGGTGGACAGCACGCCCACCGGCTGCACGGTGACCGCGGACCTGCCGTTGTCCTCGATGGCGGCCGAATCCGGCAGGGCCGCACCATGATCCGGGTCGTGCTCGCCGACGATCAGGCACTGGTCCGCGAAGCTTTCGCGCTGCTGGTCGACTCGGCCCCGGACCTGACTGTCGTCGGGCAGGCCGCCACCGGCGCCGAGGCGATCACGCTGGCCCGGTCCGAACGCGCCGATGTGGTCGTGATGGACATCCGGATGCCCGAACTCGACGGCATCGCCGCCACCGCCCGGATCGCCGCCGACGAGGACCTGGCCGGTGTGCGCGTGCTGGTGCTCACCACCTACGACACCGACGACAACGTCCTGGCCGCCTTGCGCGCCGGCGCCAGCGGATTCCTCATCAAGGACACCAGGCCCGCCGCCCTGCTCGCCGCGATCCGCACGGTCGCCGCGGGGGAGTCGCTGCTCTCGCCGAGCGCCACCGCCGCCGTCATCGCCCGGGTCAGGGCCGTGCCCGATCCCGCGCCGCGACCGTCGCTGGGCACGCTCACCGACCGCGAACTCGACGTGCTGATCCTCGTCGCCAAGGGGATGTCGAACGCCGAGGTCGCCGAGACCCTCGTGGTGAGCCCGCTGACGGTGAAGACCCACGTGAGCCGGATCCTCGCCAAACTGCTGGCCCGCGACCGGGTACAGCTGGTCATCGCCGCCTACGAAGCCGGATTGGTCATCCCGGGCCCGGGTTAGGCCGGTCGACGGGGTCGCGAAAAGGCCGCTTCATCTGCGAAAACGTGGTCGACCACGATTCGGGCTTGTGTATACGTATACTTCTACATATAGTTGGGCATAGCCGGAGCGACACCACATCGAGTCAGCCCGGGACGTTCCTTCCACACCTTCCGAGGAGTATCGCCATGCCTACCTTCCAGACCCCGGACCCGATCACCGTCACCGTCGACGTGCCGTGTGGTGACGTGGTCGTCACCGCCGCCGACCGCGCCGACACCGTAGTCGAGATCCGCCCCACCGATCCGTCCAGCAAGAGCGACATCCGCGCCGCCGAGCAGATGACGGCCGAGTTCGTCGCGGGTGCGCTGACCGTGCGCTCGCCGAAGAGTAAGTGGTACTCCGGTGCGTTCAGCGGCAAGTCCTCGGTCCAGGTGCGCATCCAGGTTCCGGCCGGTTCCGAACTGAAGGCCTCGACCGCGCTCGGTCGCCTGGTCGGCGCGGGCGATCTCGGCGAGTGCGACCTGGCGGTGGCCGCCGGAGACATCACCGTCGAGCGCCCGCGCGGGTCGGTGACCGCGAAGACGGCCAAGGGTGACATCCGGATCGGCGAAGCCGCCCGCGGGGTGTTCCAGCTGGAGACGTCGATGGGCGAGCTGGTGGTGGGTGTCCGGGCCGGTACCGCCGCGCACCTGGAGACCTTCGCCGCCTACGGGTCGATCACCAACGACGTCGCCGCGGCCGCCGCGGCGGGCGACGACACGGTGCGCGTCTTCGCCCGGAACATGTACGGCGACATCACCATCGGTCACGCCACCGTCGCGGCGTGACTCGCTGCCCGGTGGCGGCCGCTCCCGGTGCGGACGGTCGCCGACCGAGTCGGGCTACTCGGCGGGGACCGGGCCGTCGTCGGGCGTCGGCGCGATCACCCCGGTCGACTCCGGCAGCAGCGGAGCCACCGCGAAGCGGCCCGCGATCGCGTCGGCGGGCAGTGCCTGCACCGCGCGGACGCCGGGTCGCGTTGCCAGCTCCCGCAATTGGGGGAGGGTGCCGCGCACGACCAGCCCGGCCGTGCACGCGCAGCCCGCGCGCAACCTGGCCTCGGTGACCCGGGCGATATCGGCACTGCGCTGATCCCGGAACCGCTGGGCGGCCACCAGTCCCGCCGCCGCGTCGGCGGAGCGCACGGCCGGTTCGTCACCCGCCGGGGTCGCGACGGTGATCACCGGAGTCTGGACCCGGTCGATCGGGACGTGCTGGATCACCCCCGCCACCCGCAGGCCGTCGGCGGCGGCCGGAATCTGTTGCGCGGTCAGGTAGTCGGTGAACGACACCAGCGCCCAGTGCGGATCGGTGTCGGCGCCGTCGAGCGAAGCGCGCGCCTCGCGCAGGTAGTCCTCGACCTGCTCGCCCTGGGCGGGGCCGAGCCGATCGGTCGTCACGCCCATCGGCGGGCGGGGATTGAGGATGCCGAGCACGACGACGACCACGGCCAGCGCCACGGCCGCGGCGATGAACAGCGCCGTCCGCCCCGATACGCGGCGATCCCCGGCGCTCCCGCGGTCGTCCGGTGCCGGGTCCGGCACCGGTTCGGACGACCGCGGGTCGTCAGGCATTGCGCAGTACGTCCAGTGCGCCCGCGAGGTCGTCGGGGTACTCGCTGGTGATCTCCAGCCAGCGACCGTCGGCGGGATGGTGGAAACCGAGCTGGCGCGCGTGCAGCCACTGCCGTTCCAGCCCGAGGCGCTTGGCCAGCGTCGGGTCGGCGCCGTAGGTCAGGTCACCGGCGCAGGGGTGGCGGACGGCCGAGAAGTGCACCCGGATCTGGTGGGTGCGGCCGGTCTCCAGGTGGACATCGAGCAGGCTGGCCGACTGGAAGGCTTCGATCGTGTCGTAGTGGGTGACACTGGGCCTGCCGTCGCCGGTGACCGCGAACTTCCAGTCGTTGCCGCGCGCCCGCCCGATCGGCGCGTCGATGGTGCCGCTGCTCGGATCGGGATGTCCCTGCACCAGGGCATGGTATTGCTTGTCCACCGTGCGCTGCTTGAAGGCGCGCTTGAGCATCGTGTAGGCGTGTTCGGACTGGGCGACCACCATCACGCCCGACGTGCCGACGTCCAAGCGGTGCACGATGCCCTGCCGCTCGTGCGCGCCCGAGGTGGAGATCCGGTAGCCCATCGCGGCCAGGCCGCCGACCACGGTCGGGCCGGTCCAGCCGACGCCGGTGTGCGCGGCGACGCCGATCGGCTTGTCCACCGCGACGATGTCGTCGTCGGCGTAGAGGATCTTCATCCCCTCCACCGGGGTGGCCTCCACGGTCAGCTCGCGCTTCGGTTCGGGGAACACCACTTCCAGCCACGCGCCCGCGGTGAGCCGGTCCGATTTGCCCGCGGCGACGCCGTCGAGCTGCACCGAGCCCTCCTCGGCCATCGCGGCGACCGCGGTCCGCGACAACCCGAGCAGCCGGGACAGGCCCGCGTCGACCCGCATCCCGTCCAGCCCGTCGGGAACGGGCATGGTCCTGGTTTCCCTCACGCGGTCTCCTCTGTGTGCTTGCGACCGCTGCGGGTGCCGTCCGGCTCGAACCCGAACACGGTGAGTGCGACGAGCAGGATCGCGCCGCAGACGATGGCCGAGTCGGCGACGTTGAACACCGGCCACCAGCCGACGGCGACGAAGTCGACGACATGGCCCTGCAACGGGCCGGGGTAGCGGAAGATCCGGTCGACCAGATTGCCCAGCGCGCCGCCGAGCACCATGCCCAGGCCGATCGCCCACCACAGCGAGCGCAGCGTGCGCCCGATCCGGATGACGCCGATCACCACGGCCGCGGCGATCAGGGTCAGCAGCCAGGTCATGCCGGTCGCCATCGAGAACGCCGCGCCCGGGTTGCGCACCAGGGTGAACCGCGCGAAATCGCCGATGATCGGCACCGATTCGCCGGGATCGATGAGGGCCACGGCGAGGCACTTGGTCAGCAGGTCGAGGCCGAACAGCACGACGGCGATGATCAGCAGCGTCGTCAACCGACGGCGACCAGCGGGTTTGTCCGTTCCGGTGGGCTCGGGCGCGGCGTCGGGGGCCGGTGCCGCCGAGTCGTCGCCCGTCTCGGGAACGGCAGCGTTGTCGGATGGCCGGTCTTCACTCACGCGACCATCATTCCCTAGTGGCGATCCGCGCTGCGCCGCGGTGCCCGGGAGTCCCAGCTGTTACTCAGGAAGCGGTCGTACCCTGATGGCTGTGACGGTGTTGTCTAGTTCTCGCTTACCCCGCATCGCGCGTCCCGGGGTGTTACTCGTGGCGCTCGTGCTCGGGTTCGCGACCTTCGGCGCGGGGTGCGCCGACCGGTCGGCATCGCCCGCCGATGTCGAGGGCACCGAGCCGCTCGGCATCGGTAAGGAAGTGACGGTGCCGATCACGGCCGCCGTCACCACCCTGGTCTCGGCCGGCGACGAGCCGCGCGATCTGCTGCGTCCCCGCTACCCGGCGGGCACCACGCAGGAGGTGACGCTGTGCACCGACTACCGGATCCAGCAGCAGGTCAACGATCAGCCCGCCCGCGACTTCTCGCCCGCCGCGCTGACCATCCCGATGACCGCCCGCGCCGGCACCGACGGGGTCGACGTCACCGTCGGCACCGTCACCACGCCGGACCCGGTCCTGAACAAGGCGTTCACCACCGCCGACGGTTCGCACGCGGGCTTGGAGATGAGCGACCTGGGCGCGATCACCGAACTGCGCCTCGCGCCGTCGCCGGATACCCCCAACACGGCGCGCGCCGCCCTGGAACAGGCCTTCTACCAGGCCGTCTACCGCTCGATCGCGTTCCCCGACGCGCCGGTCGGCGTTGGCGCGGTGTGGACGGTGCACCAGGAGATCACCGGCGGCGTCACCCTCGACCAGATCACCACCGCCACCCTGACCAGCCGCGACGGCGACCGGCTCACCATCGACCTGCAGGTGACCCAGACCCCGACCGAGAAGGTGTGGATGCTGCCCAACAACGCGGGCTCGCTAGAGATCGAGGGCTACGTGATGGAGGGCACCGGCACGATCACCGTCGATCTCGGTCTCCCGCTGCCGGTCTCGGGGGCCATCGATGTCGGCGGTCAGCAGATCTACCGCGACGCGCGCAGCGTGAGCACCCTCGTGCAGACCCAGTCGACGCGCGTCTCCTGGACCGAATGATGCGGTCGACCCTGCTGCGCGCGAGCGCGGCCGCGTCGGCCTGCGCCGCGCTCGCCGGTGTCGTCGGCTGTGGGTCCGACGACGAGCCCGCCGGTTCCTTCCCCGCGGCCGCCACGGCGGCGCCGGGCAGCGGCACGGTGGTGCGCGATCCCGCCCAGCTCGCGGCCGGGCTGCTGGCGGCACCGGATCTGCCCGGCGACTTCAGTGTGGTCCCGCCGCGCACCGGCGACGACGGTCCGGCCGTGCCGCCCGCGGCGCCCACCGATCCGCCGGACTGCGGCAGGCTGCTCAGCCCGCTCGCCGAGCAGCACCCGGGATCGTCGGCGGCCGCGTCCGTCCAGTTCGCCGGACCGAGCTACGCCACGATCGATATCGATGCCGCGAGCTATCCCGATGCCGCGCTGGCGGCCGCCTTCGACGCGGTGCAGGCGCAGCCGCGACGCTGCGCCGCCTACACCGGCGACGACGCGGGCGTGCACATCGACTACCGCACCACCGCCCTCACCCAGCCGCCCGCGGGCGACGCGAGCTCGGCCTTCACCCTGACCGCCACCAGCGAAGGCTTGACGCTCACCTCCGCGGCGGCCCTGGTGCAGGTCGGCAACACCCTGGTCCAGGTCGTGGTCACCGCGCCGGAGACCGTGGACCCGGGGGTGCTCGCCGACCTCACCGCCGCGCAGGTGCGCAAGCTGCGCGGCTGAGGCGCCTCAGGTGGTGGCGGGCACCGGCGGCGCGATCTTGCCGCCGAGATGGGCGATGTAGCCGCGCACCTCGTCGGCCGAGCGGTCCGGCATCCCGAAGACCACCTCGGTGACGCCGAGTTCTTCCCACTGCGCGAGCTGCGCGGCGTCGTAGCGCCCGGCCAGCGCGATCACGCGCGGCGTGCCCTCGCGGCCCGCCTCCCGCCAGACCCGGTGCAGCAGCGCGATCTTCTCACCGAGGTCGCCCTCGGTCGGGGTGGTGATCCAGCCGTCGGCGTGCTGGGCCAGCCAGCCGAAGGACTTCTCGGTGCCGCCCGCGCCGAGCAGGACCGGGATCGTCGGGCTGGTCGGCTTCGGCCACGACCAGCTCGGCCCGAACCGCACGAATTCGCCCTCGAACTCGGCTTCCTCCTGCGACCAGATCGTGCGCATCGCGTCGAGGTGCTCGCGCAGCACGGTGCGCCGCTTCTTGGGCGGGACGCCGTGGTGGGCGAGTTCGTCGGTGTTCCAGCCGAATCCGACGCCGAGCTCGACCCGGCCACCGGCCAGGTGATCGAGCGAGGCGATGGTCTTGGCGAGGGTGATCGGATGGTGCTCGGCGGGCAGCGCGACCGCCGTCGACAGGGTGATCCGCTCGGTCACCGCGGCCGCCGTCGCCAGCGCCACCCATGGATCGAGGGTGCGCAGGTAGCGGTCGTCGGGCAGCGAGGAGTCCCCGGTCTGCGGATGTGCCGCGGCCCGCACCACCGGGATGTGGGTGTGCTCGGGGACGTAGAACGCGTCGAAGCCCGCGTTCTCGGCCGCCAGCGCGGCGTCGGCGGGCGTGATGCCCCGGTCACTGGTGAACAACACGAGCCCGTAGCGCATGTTCCGGCCCTCCGGATCAGACAACAAAACTGAAACAAGTTCTACCAGTCTTTCGGGCCTGCCGGAAGACCGTTCACCGGATGACCTTTCCCCGGCGAGTGGAGGGGAATAGGCTCTGAACGGTCCGAGCATCAACCTCGACCCGGAGGTATCCGATGTCTGATGTTTCCCCGTTTCCCGCTGGTTATCCGCGTATCTGTCCTGGCATCTCGTGTGCGGGCGCCGGTGCCGCGATCGATTTCTACATCGCCGTGTTCGGCGCCACCGAGCGCATGCGCATGCCAGGTCCGGACGGCACCGTCGCGCATTGCGAACTCCTCGTCGGCGACTCTGTTCTCATGGTCGGCGACCCGGCGCCGGAGATCGGCTTCCTCGACCCGAAGGCGGTCGGCGGTTCGCCGGTCAACCTGATGGTCTACGTCCCCGACGCCGACGCCGCGTTCGCCGCCGCCCTCGGCGCGGGCGCCACCGAGATCAACCCGATGACCGACCAGTTCTACGGCGACCGCAGCGGCGCCTTCGAAGACCCGTGGGGCCACCGCTGGACGGTGGCGACCCACATCGAAGACGTCACGCCGGAAGAGATGCAGCGCCGCATGGACGAGATGATGAACGCGGCGGGCTGATCGCGGCCTCAGGCGGGCACGATCGAATCACCCTCCACCCGTACCGGTTTCGCCGGCAGCGGCGCCGTGGCAGGACCCGCGGTGACGCTGCCGTCGAGCCCGAACCGGCTCCCGTGGCACGGGCAGTTGATCGAGCCGTCGGCGACCGAGCCGACCCGGCAGCCCGCGTGCGTGCACGTCGAGGACAACCCGACGAAGGTCCCCGCCGACGGCTGGGTGATCACCGTGTCCCCGACGATCACCCCACCCCCCACCGGCACATCGGCGGTCTTCGCCAACGCCCCCGTCGGCCCACCGACGGGCGCCTGCGCCGCCGCGGGCGCACTCTCGTCCTTGCCCGCGCAGGCGGCCACGGTCGCGGCCGCGGCGAGCACCCCCGCGCCGACGACTACGGTCCTGCGGTCGAGCTGTATCTCGTTACTGGTCATCGTGGAACTCCGATCGGAACTAGCGACGTAGGCGGCGGCCGGGCGGTCCGACCGCTCCTTATCGGTTCAACGGGATCGGCGGGTCCCCGGTTCGAACTCTCGACCGGATGATCGGGGACGATTTCTCCGGGACTTCCCCGATGTGGCCGGGACCGGTGCGGGCTTACTGTCACGCACGTGAAGGCGATCGTGCAGCAGGTATACGGATCTTCGGCGATGCTCGAGGTCGCGGAGGTCGAGCGGCCCGTGGCCGGGGCCGGGCAGGTGCTGGTGCGGGTACGCGGGGCATCGGTGAACGCGCGGGACTGGCACATCATGCGGGGCGATCCGAAGATCGTGCGGTGGCTGGACCGGTCGGTGTTCGGGCGGCGCGGTCCCGCGCAGCCGATCCACGGCGGCGACTTCGCGGGGACCGTCGAGGCGGTCGGCGCCGGGGTGACGGATCTACGGCCCGGTGACGAGGTGTACGGCGAGTCGAGCAGCGGCGCGTTCGCCGAGTACCTGGTGGTGGACCGGTCGGTGGTGGGTCTCAAACCCGCGGGGCTGAGCTTCGCCGAGGCGGCGGCCGTCCCGCTGGCCGCCAACACCGCGCTGACCTGCCTGCGACACGTGACAACGGGGGAGCGGGTGCTGGTCATCGGCGCGTCCGGCGGGGTCGGCACCTTCGCCGTGCAGCTCGCGCTCGCCGCGGGCGCCGAGGTCACCGGGGTGTGCAGCACCCGCAATGTCGAGCTGATCCGCGGGCTGGGCGCCGCCCGGGTCGTCGACTACACCCGCGACACGGTGACCGGCCGCTACGACACCGTCCTCGATCTCGCGGGTAGCCGGGGTCTGCGCGAACTGCTGCGCCTGGTCGAGCCGACCGGCACCCTGGTCCTGTCCGGCGGCGGAAACTACACCGGCGGTAGCCTTTTCGGCCCGCTCGGGCTCATGGTCCGCGCCCAGCTCAGCCGCCCGTTCGTGCGCCCCACCCTCCGGGTGCCGACGGCGAAGCAGAGCAGCGCGGCACTCGACGAACTCCGTGCCCTGATCGACGCGGGCCGGGTGCGGCCGATCATCGACCGGACGTACCCCCTCGACGAGGTCCCCGCCGCCATCCACTACCTGGAGACCGAGCACGCCAGGGCGAAGGTCGCGATCACCGTCGGCTGAGCGCCGTCACTGCAGGCGGAACTCCATCATCGCGATCGCGTCGTCGACCGCGACGATGAGATTCTCCAGCCGGGTGTACGGGTCGGGCGCCGACAGCGCCGCCTGCCGGTCGGTCGGCCCGATCGGCAGGCGCGCGGCCAGCTCGTAGGAGCGCACCGTCGGGTCGTCGGAGAGGTCCTCCAGCGACGCCGACGGCGGTGGCCGCCGGATCCCGGAGCGCCGCGCGAGCTGCGCGGTGAGCGTGTGCAGCCGATCGGCGCGTTTGCGCAGGTCGGCCAGCAGTTCGCTGTCGTCGGCGCCGACGCCGTCGGGCCACGCCGTCACCTCGGCGCGCGGGTAGGGCGCGTCGGGGAGCCATTCGTCGACCCGGATCCGCTCGGTGCCCGCGCAGCGCAACCGGAACCGCGAGCCCGACAGCTCGACGACATCGGTGATCCGGGCCAGGACGCCGAGATCGGTACGCACCTCACCGCCACCGACCTCGTGCCCCCGCGCGATCAGGACCACACCGAACTCCGGCTCCCGCCTGCCGTCGAGGCAGTCCTCGACCAGCGCGACATAGCGCGGCTCGAAGATCTGCAACGACAGCGGCTCGCCGGGCAGCAGGACCGCGCCCAGCGGGAACATAGGGATCTCCACCCTCACAGCATGCCCGCTGTCGCGGACGCCGTGCCCCTCCGACATGCGTGCGCGACGGATCGCCGGGTCATCCCTTCGCGATCGCTTCGAACACGGTCGGGTCGACCAGCGTGGACGTGTCACCGAGTTCGCGGCCCTCGGCCACGTCGCGCAGCAGCCGTCGCATGATCTTGCCGCTGCGGGTCTTGGGCAGCTCGGGGACGAGGTGGATCTCGCGCGGCCGGGCGATCGGGCTGATCTCCAGCGAGACGGCGGCCTTGAGTTCGGTGACCAGCGCGTCGGTGCGCTCGGCCGACCCGGTGAGGATGACGAAGGCGACGATGCCCTGCCCGGTGGTCGCGTCGCTGGCGCCGACGACGGCGGCCTCGGCCACGGCCGGGTGCCCCACGAGCGCGGACTCGACCTCGGCGGTGGAGATGCGGTGGCCCGACACGTTCATCACGTCGTCGACCCGGCCGAGGATCCACAGATCGCCGTCGGCATCGAGCTTGGCCCCGTCACCGGCGAAGTACCAGCCCTCGGAAGCGAAACGCTGCCAATAGGTTTCACGGAACCGATCCATGTCGTTCCAGATGCCGCGCAGCATCGACGGCCACGGCTGATCCAGCACGAGCAGGCCCGAGGCGTCGTTGCCCAGCGGGGTGCCGTCGTCGTCGACGACCTTCGCCGAGATACCGGGCAGCGGTGCGGTGGCCGCGCCCGGCTTGGTGTCGGTGACGCCGGGCAGGGGCGAGATCATGATGGCGCCGGTTTCGGTTTGCCACCAGGTGTCGACGATGGGGGTGGTGTTGGCGCCGATGACGTCGCGGTACCAGCGCCAGGCTTCGGGGTTGATGGGTTCGCCGACGGAGCCGAGCAGGCGCAGGGTGGTCAGGTTGTGGGCGTCCGGGATCTCACGGCCCCACTTCATGAAGGTGCGGATCAGGGTGGGGGCGGTGTAGTAGATGGTGACGCCGTACTTCTCGATGATCTCGAAGTGGCGGTGTTCAGTGGGGGAGTTGGGGGTGCCTTCGTAGACGACCTGGGTGGCGCGGTTGGCCAGTGGTCCGTAGACGATGTAGCTGTGTCCGGTGACCCAGCCGATGTCGGCGGTGCACCAGTAGACGTCGGTGCCTGCTTTGTGGTCGAAGACGTTGTGGTGGGTGTAGGCGGCTTGGGTGAGGTAGCCGCCGGTGGTGTGCAGGATGCCCTTGGGCTTTCCGGTGGTGCCGGAGGTGTAGAGGATGAAGAGGGGGTGTTCGGCGGGGAAGGGCTGGGCTTCGTGGGAGGGCGAAGCGAGCGAGACGGTCTCGTCCCACCACAGGTCGCGCACCGGCGTCCACGGCACGTCCAGTCCGGTGCGCCGCACCACCAGCACGTGCTCGACCGAGGTCGGCTCGTCGCCGAGGGCCTCGTCCACCGCCGACTTCAGCGGGGCGGGCTTGCCGCGCCGCCACTGCCCGTCGGTCGTCACGATCAGGCGCGCCTGCGCGTCGTCGACGCGCTGCCGCAGGGCCGTCGGCGAGAACCCGGCGAAGACGACCGAATGGGTGAGTCCCAGGCGCGCGCAGGCCAGCATCGAGACGATCGCCTCGGGCACCATCGGCATGTAGATCGCCACGCGATCACCCGCTTCGAGGCCGAGCGCGGTGAACGCGTTGGCCGCGCGCGAGACTTCCTCGAGCAGTTCGCGATAGGTGATGTCGCGCGAGTCGCCGGGTTCGCCTTCCCAGTGGATGGCGACCTGGTCGCCGTGCCCGTCGATGACGTGGCGGTCGACGCAGTTGTAGGCGACATTGAGCTCGCCGTCGGCGAACCAGCGCGCGACCGGGGCGTCGCTCCAGTCCAGTACCTGGGTGAAGGGCGTGTGCCAGTGCAGCCGGTGCGCCTGTTCGGCCCAGAAACCGGCACGATCGGTGGTGGCCCGCTCGGCGAGCGAGGCATCGGCATTCGCCTGCGCGACGAACTCCGCGGCGGGCGGGTAGCTGGTCGCGTGGTCGGGCCGGGTGGGGTCGGTGACTGCACCGGTCACAAGAGATCTCCTTCGAACGAACAGGGGTGAAGCCCGTGCCGGTGGTGGGAGGGCACCGGCACGGGCTGGGGCAACGTCAGTGCGAGATCGCCTTCTCCGCACCGACGCCGGTCAGTGCCCGGACTTCCATCTCCGCGGCCTTGGCGGTGTCGACCTGCTCGCCGCGGCCACCGGCGTAGGTGCCGACGATGCCGAGTACGAAGGCCAGCGGAATGGACACGATGCCTGGGTTGGACAGCGGGAACCAGTGGAAGTCGGTGCCGGTGATCATCGAGGTCTTGGTGCCCGACACGGCCGGGGAGAACACGATGAGCACGATGGTCGAGATCAGGCCGCCGTACATCGACCACAGCGCGCCGGTGGTGTTGAAGCGCTTCCAGAACAGCGAGTACAGGATCGTCGGCAGGTTCGCCGCCGCCGCCACCGCGAACGCCAGCGCCACCAGGAACGCGATGTTCTGGCCGTTGGCCAGGATGCCGAGCCCGATCGCGAGCACGCCGATCACCACGGCGGTGATCCGCGAGACCCGCACCTGCTTGCGCTCGTCGACATCGCCCTTCTTGATCACGCTGGCGTAGATGTCGTGGGCGAACGAGGCCGACGCGGTGATCGTCAGACCGGCGACCACCGCCAGGATCGTCGCGAACGCGACCGCCGAGATCACGCCCAGCAGGATGACGCCACCGAGCTCGAACGCCAGCAGCGGCGCCGCCGAGTTCTGGCCACCCGCCGCGGCGAGGATCTTGTCCGGGCCGACGATGGCCGCCGCGCCGTACCCGAGCACCAGGGTGAACAGGTAGAACGCGCCGATCAGGCTGATCGCCCAGACCACCGAGCGCCGTGCCTCTTTCGCGGTCGGGACCGTGTAGAAGCGCATCAGCACGTGCGGCAGACCCGCGGTGCCCAGCACCAGCGCCAGACCCAGCGACAGGAAGTTCAGTTTCGAGGTGTCGCTGCCGCCGTACTGGGCGCCGGGCGCGAGCACATCGCGCGCGGCGACGGCCTTGTTGGTCGACTCGCTCACCGATTCCTGGGCGGCGCCGAGGATGTCGGAGAAGTTGAAGCCGAACTTGGCCAGCACCAGCACCGTCATCAGCGCGGCGCCCGCGATCAGCAGCACCGCCTTGATGATCTGCACCCAGGTGGTGCCCTTCATGCCACCGACCAGCACGTAGACGATCATCAGCACGCCGACGATCGCGATCACGACCGATTGGCCCGCGCGGCTGGAGATGTCGAGCAGCAGCGCGACCAGGCCGCCCGCGCCCGCCATCTGCGCCAGCAGATAGAACAGCGACACGGTCAGCGTGGTCAGCGCGGCCGCGGTGCGCACCGGGCCTTCCTTCAACCGGAAGCTGAGCACGTCGGCCATGGTGAATTTGCCGGTGTTGCGCAGCATCTCGGCCACCAGCAGCAGTGCGACCAGCCAGGCGACGAGGAAGCCGATCGAGTACAGGAACCCGTCGTAGCCGTAGACGGCGATCGCGCCCGCGATGCCCAGGAAGCTGGCCGCCGACAGGTAGTCACCGGCGATGGCGATGCCGTTCTGTGGACCGGAGAAGCCACGGCCGCCGGTGAAATAGTCGGCGGCACTGGCGTTGTTGCGGCTGGCCCGGATCACCACGACCATGGTGACCGCGACGAACAGCGCGAAGATGGCGATATTGGCGACGGGGTTACCCACCGTCGTGTCCGCGGCAAGAATGGTCACGCGCGGCCTTCCTCGAGAGATTCGCGAATGGCCGCGGCGCGCGGATCCAGCTCACGATTGGCGAAACGGACGTAGAGCCCGGTGATGAGGAATGTGGACACGAACTGCCCGAGGCCGAGCAGCAGACCCACATTGATGTTGCCGAAGACCTTGGTGGCCATGAAGTCGTGCGCGTACGCGCCGAGCACCACATAGCTCAGGTACCACAGCAGGAACAGCGCGGTCATCGGGAAGACGAAGCGGCGCAGGCGATTGCGCAGATCCTGGAACTGCGGGCTCGCCTGCACGGCGAGCCATTCGTCGGCACTCGGCGTGCGCCGGTCGGGCGCTTCTTCGGTGTCGGTTTCGGTCATGCCTGGTGGTCCTAGCGTGAGGAGTGTCGTGCGTGCGATGACCGTAAGACGCGGAGTATGAGCGTGTAATGATGTGGCGTGGGTCACTCGGTGAAGGTGGCCGCCGGTGCGGTGAACGGTCGCTGTGGCGCGACGAACGGTCAGCGGTCGACGGCGGTTTCCGGCTCGCGGTCGGCGCTCATGCCGAGGCGTTCGGGTGCGTGCAGGCGCAGGAAGATCCCCGCGACCGTGCGCTGATCCTGCCCCTGGGTCACCAGGCTGACCACGATCGTCACCGCGAACGCCAGCGGCACGCTCACCGCGCCCGGATAGTCCACGATCGCCGACGGCCAGCCACCGGCCAGCTCCGGCGAGACGCCGCCGAGAACCGCGAGCACCGTGGCGCCACCCGCGGTGATGCCGCCGGTGAGCAGCCCGCTCGCCGCGCCCGCCGCGGTCAGCCCGCGCCACCAGATGCCGAGTACCAGCAGCGGACACAGGGTCGAGGCGGCCACCGAGAAGGCGAGCGCGACCGTGCGGGACAGGTCGAGTGAGGCGACGGTGAGCGCCAGCGTCAACGGGACGAGCCCGGCGACCAGCGCGGCGGCCCGGAAATCCCGGATCCGCCCGCGCAGCACATCGGTGCTGAGCACGCCGGCGAGGCTGACCAGCAGCCCCGACGAGGTCGACAGGAACGCCGCGATCGCGCCCGCCGCCGCCAGCGCCGCCAGCAGCTGCCCGCCGAGTCCGCCGAGCACTGCGCCCGGCAGCAGGACAACCGCGGCGTCGGAGGCGCCGGTGATCAGCAATTGCGGCACGTACAGGCGGGCGAAGACGCCGAGCAGGATCGGGAACAGGTAGAAGACCCCGACCAGCCCGATCACCGTCAGCGCGGTCCGGCGGGCCGACGGACCGTCCCGATTGGTGTAGAAGCGGACCAGCACATGCGGCAGGCCCATCGTGCCGAGGAAGGTCGCCACGATCAGCGAGAACACCTGGTACTGCGGATGTTCGCCACCGAACCCGCCGCCCGGCGCCACCCAGCTCGCGCCGCCGGCGGGCGCGCCGGCGACCACCGGCACCGCCGAGCCCGGCTCCAGGATCAGCTCGGAGCCCTCGGTCAGGGTGTGGTCGCCGGGGGTGAGCAGGACCGGCCCGTCCTCGGCCCGGCCGTCGAGGGTGCCGGTGACGCTCACCTGCTGCGACACATCGAGGTGCACCACCACATCGGTCGAGATGTCGACGGTGGTGCGCTGGTCGACCGTCGGTGGCGCGGGGGTGCCGACCGGCCGTTCGTCGGCCAGGAAGTGCAGACCGAGCACCAGGGCGGGCACCGCCACCGCCGTCAGCTTCAGCCAGTACTGGAACGCCTGTACCAGGGTCACCGACCGCATACCGCCGCCGATCACATTCGCCAGCACGATCGCCCCGACCGCGACGGCCCCCACCCACGGCGGGGCCCCGAGCAGGAGGTGCAGGGTCAGCCCCGCGCCCTGGAACTGGGGGATGAGATACACCGCGCAGACCACGACCACCAGCCCGGCGGCCATGCGCCGCAACCGGATCGACCCGAGCCGGAACTCCGCGAAGTCCGGGACGGTGTAGGCGCCGGAGCGGCGCAGGGGAGCGGCGACGAACATCAGCAGACCGAGATATCCCGCGGTGAAACCCACCGGATACCAGAGCGCGTCGGCGCCGTACTTGGCGATCAGGCCCGCGACGCCGAGAAACGAAGCGGCCGACAGGTATTCGCCCGAGATCGCGGCGGCATTCCACCGGGAACCCACCGTGCGCGAGGCGACCAGGAAGTCGGAGGTGGTGCGGGAGAGCCGGACTCCGTAGAAGCCGATCCCGATGGTGGCGAGCGCGGCCAGCAGCAGGGCCGCGATGGTGAGCGCCGGACTGTCCGGTGTCATCGGTGTCGCCTCGTGGTCAGCACGGGTCAGTCCCCGGCCAGTTCGAGGAAGTCGTCCTCGTTGCGCTGCGCCAGTCGCACGTAGAGGCGGCCCACCGCGTACAGGGCGGGGAACGCGAGCGCGCCGAGCACGATCCAGGGCAGCCGGATGCCGAGGACGGTCGTCGCGGCGATCGCGGCGATCCCGAACAGCACGGGCAGCGAGCCGAACACCGCGACCACGACCAGGCTCAGGCGCAGGGCCAACCCCAGTTGCGCCCGGATCAGTCCGCCGATCAGCGCCGCACCGAGATCGGTCTGCTCCACCACCTCGGTCCGGGTACGGATCTGGCGCGCACCCCGCCGCTGCGCCAGCACCACCCGTTCCCTGGGCGGCCGCTGCGGACCCGTCACCGCTGGGACCAGTTCTGCCGCGGCCCGTGCACCAGCCGCTGCTTGAGTTCGCGCACCTGGCGCCTGCTCACCGGCAGTTCCACCGCGCCGGCCCCGCCCTCGGCCCGCAGGCAGACCACGGTTCCCGTTCCGGTGCTGCGCATCCCGGTGACCAGCCGCAAGGCCACCAGATACGACCGGTGCACGCGCAGGAATCCCGCGTCCTCCCACCGGGCTTCGAGCGCCGAGAGCGGAATCCGCACCAGATGCGAGCCCGTGCCGGTGTGCAGCCGCGCGTAGTCACCGTCGGCCTCGACCCACGCGACATCGGCCCGGTTCACCAGCGTGGTCACCCCGCCCAGCTCGACCGGGATCACCTCGCTCGGATGCGCGGGTTCCGGCGGCGCCGCCGTGGGCACCGGCACCCGGGCCGCCACGATCCGCCGCACCGCCTCGGCCAGCCGCGCCCCGCGCAGCGGCTTGAGCAGATAATCCACGGCCCCGAGATCGAACGCCGCCACCGCGTGATCGTCGTGCGCGGTCACGAACACCACCGCGGGCGGCTCGGCGAACTCCGACAGAATCCCCGCCAGCTCCATCCCCGTGAGCCCCGGCATATCGATATCGAGGAACACCGCGTCGATCGGATGCGCCCGCAACAACCGCAGCGCCCCGGTAGCCTCCCCCGCCCGATGAATCTCCCCGACCCCCACCTGCGTACTCAGCAGATACACCAACTCGTCGAGCGCCGGCTTCTCGTCATCGACAGCGAGCACCCGCAGTGCGGTCGAGTTCTCATCGGTGTTCCAGGTCACAACCTGTCCATGGTAACCGGGCGAGTCGCCGTACTTCGCCGGAACCCTCGGCGGCGCCGACTGGGGGAGCGTCCGTCCGCGAGCGATGACGTCAGTCGCGCTCAGGCGTGGATGCCCGGGCGGAATTTCGGGACGCGCATGCTGACTTTGGTGCCCGCGCCAGGGGCGGTTTCGACGACCAGGCCGTAGTCGTTGCCGAAGGCGGCGCGGAGGCGGTCGTCGACGTTGGCGAGGCCGACGTGGGCGGCTTCGCCGGTGCGGGCGGGGCCGGTGTCGGTGTCGACGGCGTCCAGGGCGCCGGAGCGCAGGAGGTCGGGGTCCATGCCGATGCCGTCGTCCTCGACGCTGATCAGGCAGTCGGTGCCGGCGTCGGTGGCGACGATGCTGAGCTGGCCGCCGCGCCCGCCGCCGCCGAGCCCGTGCCGCACCGCGTTCTCCACCAGTGGTTGCAGCGCCAGGAACGGCAGCACCACGCCGAGCACCTCGGGCGCGATCCGCAGGCGGACCTCCAGGGCGTCGCCGAAGCGGGCCTGTTCGAGGGCCAGATAGCGTTCGATATTGCGCAGTTCGTCGGCGAGGACGGTGAATTCGCCCGCG
Organism: Nocardia sp. NPDC003269; assembly: GCF_042888005.1. NCBI lineage: Bacteria > Bacillati > Actinomycetota > Actinomycetes > Mycobacteriales > Nocardiaceae > Nocardia > Nocardia sp. NPDC003269. Next base: position 24,945 of record NZ_JBIAPA010000005.1, on the reverse strand, counting down.
GCACGGAAGGAATAGCGGGTGAAGTCGGCGAATTCGAGAATGAGCTCACGGGCCCGATCCGGATCGGTCCGCACGAACGACGCGATCGTATTGAGCGCGTTGTAGATGAAATGCGGACTGATCTGCGCCCGCAGCGCCCGCAATTCGGCCCGATCGACCCGGGCTCGCGAGGCATCCAGCTCCGCCAGCTCGAGCTGCCCGCACGCGTACCGGGCCACCTCGCCCGCCGCCCCGAGCATCCCGGGCCCCGGCTTCCCGGTGGTCACCATCCCGAGCGCCCCCACCGCCGCCCCCGTGTCGATCAGCAGCGGCTGCGCGATGAGCGAATGCTCGTCCCCGCTGACGAGCACCGCCCGCTCCTCGGCGATCGCCCGTCGCGCCGCCTCGTCGAACACCCCGGCCATCCCCGCGTGCGGCCCGTCCCACGCCAGCAGCGTCGCGTCCGCGTCCATCACCCCCAGCGCCTCGGCCCCGGCCAGCGCCCGCAGATGCGGCGCCGCCTCCCTGGCCGCCTCTTCGGTCAACCCCCGCCGCAACGGCACCGCCGCCAGCGACGCGGTGTGCAGGGCCTGATGCACCGCCCGCTGCGCGGGGGTGGTCACCACGCGCTGGGTCCGCCGCCACACCAGCCACGCGACGACCAGCACGATCGCGACACCCGCCAGCACCACCGCCGTGGTCGTCACCGGTCACTCCCGTCTACTCGCTCCGCGAACCGGCCCGGTTCGACGACGGCCGCACCCCGCGTGCGGACATCCGCCGATTATCGCCGCCCGCGGTCTCGGTGGTCCGATGATCGTCGACGGGCGCGCGCCCGGTTTCCGATCATGAACTAGCGGAAAACAGACGGTTGCTGCGGACTCGCCGGTGACGTTCGCCACGACACGCCGAACCAGGCCAGGGCGGGGGCGCGATGCCCGTGTGGCACGCGAAAAGTTGTCGGACCCACGTGCCTAGAATGCCTAGGCCAACCCCCGTCGACACCATGGGAGGAAGGACCGTCTTGGCTCCGTCCGGATCGTTCGTTCACCTGCACAACCACACCGAGTACTCCATGCTCGATGGTGCGGCGAAGATTTCGCCGCTGTTCGCGGAGGCGGAACGGCTGGGCATGACCGCCGTCGGTATGACCGACCACGGCAACATGTACGGCGCCTCGGAGTTCTACAACAGCGCCAAGAAGGCGGGCATCAAGCCGATCATCGGCATCGAGGCCTACATCGCGCCGGGCTCGCGGTTCGACACCAAGCGGGTGCAGTGGGGTGATCCCGGCCAGAAGAGCGACGACGTCTCGGGTTCGGGTGCCTACACCCATATGACGATGGTCGCCGAGAACGCGACCGGTCTGCGCAACCTGTTCAAGCTGTCGAGCCTGGCCTCCATCGAGGGCCAGCTGGGCAAGTGGGCGCGCATGGACGAGGAGATCATCGCGCAGTACGCGGAGGGCATCATCGCCACGACGGGCTGCCCGTCGGGTGAGGTGCAGACCCGGCTGCGCCTCGGTCACGAACGCGAGGCGCTCGAGGCCGCCGCGAAGTGGCAGGAGATCTTCGGCAAGGACAACTTCTTCCTCGAGGTGATGGACCACGGTCTGTCGATCGAGCGCCGGGTCCGCGAGGGCCTGATCAATGTCAGCAAGCAGCTCGACATCCCGCCGATCGCCACCAACGACTGCCACTACGTCACCAAGGACCAGTCGACCAATCACGAAGCGCTGCTGTGCATCCAGACCGGCAAGACGCTCTCGGACCCGACCCGCTTCAAGTTCGACGGTGACGGCTACTACCTGAAGTCGGCCGCGGAGATGCGCGCCATCTGGGACGCGGAGGTCCCCGGCGCCTGCGACAACACCGAGCTCATCGGTGAGCGGGTGCAGTCCTACGACGACGTGTGGGCCCACCGCGACCGGATGCCGATCTTCCCGGTGCCCGAAGGCCACACCCAGGCCACCTGGCTGCGCAAGGAAGTCCTCGACGGCCTGGACCGCAGGTTCCCCGACGGCCCGCCGCAGGACTATCTCGCGCGCGCCGACTACGAACTCGGCGTCATCTGCGAGATGGGTTTCCCCGCCTACTTCCTCGTCGTCGGTGACCTGATCCGGCACGCCCTCGACGTCGGCATCCGGGTCGGCCCCGGCCGTGGTTCGGCCGCAGGCTCGCTGGTCGCCTACGCGATGGGTATCACCAATATCGACCCGATCCCGCACGGCCTGCTGTTCGAGCGGTTCCTCAACCCCGAGCGCGTGTCGATGCCCGATATCGATATCGACTTCGACGATCGCCGCCGCGGTGAAATGGTCCGCTACGCCACCGAGAAGTGGGGCAGCGACCGCGTCGCCCAGGTGATCACCTTCGGCACCATCAAGACCAAGGCCGCGATCAAGGACTCCGCGCGAGTCCTGTTCGGCCAGCCCGGTTTCGCCATCGCCGACCAGATCACCAAGGCGCTGCCGCCGCCGATCATGGCCAAGGACATCTCGGTCTCGGGCATCACCGACCCCGACCACGAGCGGTACAAGGAAGCCGCCGAGGTCCGCGAGCTCATCGGCTCCAACCCCGATGTCGCCAAGATCTACGAGACCGCGCGTGGCCTGGAGGGCCTGATCCGCAACGCGGGCGTGCACGCCTGCGCGGTCATCATGTCCTCCGAGCCGCTCACCGACGCGATCCCGGTGTGGAAGCGCGCGCAGGACGGCGCGATCATCACCGGCTGGGACTACCCGTCGTGCGAGGCCATCGGCCTGCTGAAGATGGACTTCCTCGGTCTGCGCAACCTCACCGTCATCGGTGACGCCCTGGAGAACATCCAGGCCAACCGCGGCGTCGATCTCGACATGGATCACCTGCCGCTCAACGACCCGGCCACCTACGAACTGCTCGCCCGCGGCGACACCCTCGGCGTGTTCCAGCTCGACGGCAGTGCCATGCGTGATCTGCTGCGCCGCATGCAGCCCACCGGCTTCGAGGACATCGTCGCCGTCCTCGCGCTGTACCGCCCCGGCCCGATGGGCATGAACGCCCACAACGACTACGCCGACCGCAAGAACGGCCGCCAAGAGGTCAAACCGATCCACCCCGAGCTCGAAGAGCCGCTGAAAGAGATCCTGGCCGACACCTTCGGCCTGATCGTCTATCAGGAACAGATCATGCAGATCGCGCAGAAGGTCGCCGGGTACTCGCTCGGCCAGGCCGACATCCTGCGCCGCGCCATGGGTAAGAAGAAGCTCTCGGTGCTGGAGGAGGCCTACGCGGGTTTCCGCGAGGGCATGCTCAAGAACGACTTCTCCGAGCCCGCGATCAAGGCGCTGTGGGACACCATCCTCCCGTTCGCCGGCTACGCGTTCAACAAATCGCACGCCGCGGGCTACGGCCTGGTCTCCTTCTGGACCGCCTACCTCAAGGCCAACTACCCGGCCGAGTACATGGCCGGTCTGCTCACCTCCGTCGGTGACGACAAGGACAAGGCCGCGATCTACCTGTCGGACTGCCGCAAGATGGGCATCACGGTGCTGCCGCCGGATGTCAACGAGTCCGAGCAGAACTTCGCCTCGGTCGGCAAGGACATCCGCTTCGGTCTCGGCGCGGTCCGCAATGTCGGCGCCAACGTGGTGTCCTCGATCATCGCCGCGCGCAAGGAGAAGTCGAAGTTCACCGACTTCTCCGACTACCTGAACAAGATCGACGCGATCGCCTGCTCCAAGAAGGTCACCGAATCGCTCATCAAGGCAGGCGGTTTCGACTCCCTCGGGCATCCCCGCAAGGGCCTGCTGCTGATCCACTCCGACGCGATCGACGCGGTGATGTCGACGAAGAAGGCCGAGGCGATCGGCCAGTTCGACCTGTTCGGCGGCCTGGACGACGGCGACGACTCGGTGGCCTCGGTGTTCAACGTGAAGGTCCCCGAGGACGAATGGGAGACCAAGCACAAGCTCGCCCTCGAGCGAGAGATGCTGGGCCTCTACGTCTCCGGACATCCGCTCAACGGCGTCGAGCACGTGCTGGCCGCCCAGGTCGACACCCCGATTCCGGCGATCCTGGAAGGCGACGTCAAGGACGGCGCGCAGGTGACCATCGGCGGCATCCTCGCCTCGGTCAACCGGCGGATCAACAAGAACGGCCTGGCCTGGGCCTCGGCCCAGCTCGAGGACCTCACCGGTGGTGTCGAGGTGCTGTTCTTCCCGCAGTCGTACTCGGTCTACGGCATGGACGTGGTCGAAGACGCCGTCGTGCTGGTCAAGGCGCGCGTGTCCGTCCGCGACGACCGCATCTCGCTGATCGCCAACGACCTCGTGGTGCCGGATCTCTCGGCGATCGGGGTGGCGAAGCCGGTGGCGGTGGTCATGACGACCCGGATGTGCACGCCGGACAAGATCGGTGAGCTCAAGAAGGTGCTCTCCCGCCATCCCGGCACCTCCGACGTGCATGTCCGCCATGTCGGCGCACGGGAGAAGACCACCCTGCTCAAGCTCGACGACAGCTGGCGGGTGAGTCCGTCCTCGGCGCTGATGGGCGACCTGAAGGCACTGCTCGGTCCCGGCTGCCTGGGCTGAACCGGAGGCGAACGCGGGCGGCCGCGGTCTCGGTGGTCGTGTAGCGCTGGGAGCGCGGTCGGGCCGGGCGTGCTCGCGGTGTCTCGGCGGGTGCTGATCGAAACCCGGCGGGCGACGGGCTAGCGTCGAGAGGCGTGACGTCAGCGACTCGGCTCGATTCGCCCCCACACCCCGTGCGACTCGCGCGCCCGCGCCCGCGCGTGCCGCCGCGGGCCGTACTGCTCGTCGCGGCAGCGCTCATCGTGGCCCAGCTGGTCCTGCGCGGCTGGGTCGCGGCGTCGGGATTCTTCTACTGGGACGACTTCATCCTGATCGGCGAGGTGGGCCGGCATCCGCTGTGGTCGACCGAATTGCTGTTCACCAGCCACGACGGCCACGTGATGCCGTTGGCGTTCGCGCTGACCTGGGCGGTGACCGCGATCGCGCCGTTCGAGTGGGGCGTGGCGGCGGCCGTCCTGGTGCTGTTGCAGTTGCTCGCTTCGCTCGCGGTGCTGCGGCTGTCGGTCGTGCTGCTCGGGACCGGGCCGCGGCTGCTGGTGCCGTTGACCTGCTACCTGTTCGTTCCGCTGACGGTGCCCGCCTTCGCCTGGTGGTCGGCCGCGGTGAACGCGCTGCCGCTACAGATCGCGCTCGCCTGGGCGAGCGCGGACGCGGTCCGGCTCGTGCGGACCGGGCGCAGGCGGTACGCGGTCTCGGGCGCGGCGGTCTCCGCGGTGGCGCTACTGAGCTTCGAGAAGGCGGTGGTGGTGCTGCCGGTCGCGGTCGCGGTGGTGGCGCTGTCGGCCTACGTGTCCGGGGATTCGGTGCGCGCGGCGGTCCGGCGCGGCGCCGTGCTGTGGACGGCGGCGGGCGCGGTGCTGCTGGCCTGGTCGGCGTTCTTCCTGCTGGTCATCCAGCGACCGCGCGGACTGTCGCGCCCCGAACAACCCACCGCCCTGCTGAGCCGGGCACTCTCGGACGGACTGGTCCCCGCCCTGTCCGGCGGACCCTGGCGATGGGAACGCTGGCAGCCCGCCACCCCGTGGGCCGACCCGCCCGGCGTGGCCGTCGCCCTGTGCTGGACGGCACTGATCCTGTTCGCGGCGTGGACGATCCGCACCCGCGCCCGGGTCGGCGTGATCTGGGTGTGCGCGGCCGCCTACGTCGTCGCGACCGTCGCGCCCGTCGTGGTCCTGCGCGACGGCCCCGGCACCGCGGCGCTGCTGCTCCAATCCATCCGCTACTTCGCGGACGTCGCCGTCATCGCCTGCCTCGGCCTCGCCCTGATCATGACCGCCCCACGCCGCGTGCCCCGCGACCTGCGAAGCGGTGCCACCGCAGGTGGCCTGCTCCTGGCGCGGGGTCTTCCGGTGCGAGCTGTCGTGGCGGTGGTGGCGACCGTGATCTTCCTCGTGAGCAGCGTGTATTCGACCGTCACCTTCACCCGCTCGTGGGAGCCGAGTCCGGCGCGTGCCTACGTCACCGGGGTACGAACCGCGCTGCCGGATGCGGACGCGCCGCTGTTGCCGCAGGAAGTCCCGTGGAATGTGCTGAACCCCTTGGCCTTCCCGCAGAACATGACCGACCAGGTGTTCGCCGCGCTCGCCGGGCCGGACACCTTCGCCCGGTCGACACCGCACCTGCGGATGTTCACCGACGAGGGCGAACTCGTCGACGCCCAGGTGTGGTGGAACCGCTCGATCGTGCCCGCCCCCGAACCCGGGTGCGGCTACCGGATGACGCCCGGCGAGGCGGTCCGGCTGCCCTTGGACGGGCCGATGCAGATCCGCGAGTGGACCGCCCAGCTGAACTACCTGGCCGACCGTGACGGCACCATCGCCGTCTCGTTCGAGGGCGCCGCCGAAACCGTCGCCGAGGTCAGGTCCGGGCTGCACCCGGTCTACGTCCGCATGCTCGGCGGTGGCACGGCCTTGCGTGTCCGCGCGCTGACTCCCGGCCTCGAATTGTGCTTCGGCGCGGGGCCGGTCGGAGTCGTCGCCCACGACTGACCGCCGACTGCTCGTGCGGGGCGGCGGCGAAGACGCACCGGCGGCCGGTTCGTACCGAGCTCCCGAGCAGACCACCGTGCTTCGGGTACTCGCGTCGACCGACCCGTGCCGGGCATGGCGGGAGACGGGCAGCGCGGTGACACCGGTCGCCCTGCCCGATGCCCGCCCGCATGCGATGCTGGGGCCATGAGGCAGTTTCGGGTGTGGGCGCCGGAGGCGGGGGCGGTGCGGCTGCAACTGGACGGGGTGACCCATGCGATGCGGCGCAATGGGGGCGGGCGCTGGTCGGTCACCGTCGACGCAGGTCAGGGCGCCCGCTACGGGTTCCTGGTCGACGACGACCCGACCGTACTGCCCGACCCGTGCTCCCCGCGCCAGCCCGACGGCGTCCACGCGCTCTCCGCCGTACACGACCTCGATCCGGCGGTCTGGACCGACCGGCGGTGGACCGGCAGGCAGCTGGCCGGTTCGGTGTTCTACGAACTGCACATCGGCACCTTCACGCCCGACGGCACCTTCGACGCGGCGATCGAACGGCTCGACCACCTGGTCGCCCTCGGCGTCACCACGGTCGAGCTGATGCCGGTCAACGCCTTCGACGGCACCCACAACTGGGGTTACGACGGCGTGCTCTGGTACGCGGTGCAGGAGAGCTACGGCGGTCCCGACGGCCTGCAGCGCTTCGTCGACGCCTGCCACGCGCGTGGTCTGGCGGTCTGCCTGGACGTGGTCTACAACCACCTCGGCCCGTCCGGCAACTACCTGCCCCGCTTCGGCCCCTACCTCGCCGCGGGCCGGAACACGTGGGGGCAGAGCCTGAACCTCGACGGGCCCGGCTCCGACGCCGTCCGCCGCCACATCATCGACAATGCCCTGCGCTGGCTGCGCGACTTCCACATCGACGCGCTGCGTATCGACGCCGTGCACGCCCTGGTCGACCGCACCGCGACCCATCTGCTCGAGGAACTCGTCGTCGAGACCACCGCGCTGGCAGCGCATCTGGGCCGCCCGCTGAGCCTGATCGCCGAGAGCGACCTCAACGATCCCCGCCTGATCACACCCCGCGCGGCGGGCGGCTTCGGCCTGACCGGCCAGTGGAACGACGACCTGCACCACGCCGTGCACACCGCCGTCTCCGGCGAACGACAGGGCTACTACGCCGATTTCGGCTCCCTGGCCTGCCTGGCCCAGACCCTCACCCACGGCTTCTTCCACGCCGGAACCTATTCCAGCTTCCGCGGCCGCACCCACGGCACGCCGATCCCGCGCGACCTGATCCCCGGCAGCGCCCTGCTCGGCTACACCTGCACCCACGACCAGATCGGCAACCGGGCCGTCGGTGACCGCCCCAGCGCCTACCTCACCCCGGGGCAGCTCGCGGTGAAGGCGGCGCTGGTGCTGCTCTCGGCGAGCACGCCGATGCTGTTCATGGGTGAGGAATGGGGCGCGCGCACCCCGTTCCAATTCTTCACTTCTCATACCGACCCGGTCATCGGCGCGGCCACCGCGACCGGCCGCCGGGCCGAGTTCGCCGACCACGGCTGGGCCGCCGACGACGTCCCCGACCCCCAGGACCCGGCCACCTTCACCCGCTCCAAGCTGGACTGGACCGAACCGACTCGCGAACCGCACGCCCGGCTGCTCGCCTGCTATCGCGCCCTGCTCACGCTGCGCAAGGCCAGGTCCGAGTTCACCGACCCCTGGCTGGAACGGGTCTGGGCCGACTACGACGAGGCGAACCGCTGGTTCGTGCTGCGGCGCGGCCGGATCTCGGTGGTCTGCAACCTGTCCGAGGACGAGGCCGTGATCCCGGTGCACGGAAGGGTATTGCTGGCCTGGGCGCCCGCCACCGAATCCGGTGCGGGAATACTCATCTCGGGCCACAGCTTCGCCGTGCTGGAGGAGGGTGACGGCGCGGGGGCCGTGGTCACCGAGTGATCCGGCCAGGGCACGGCTCGGCCACGGTCGGCGGCCGACCGTTGCCCAGGCGAACAGACGTCCGTACGGTTGAACGATGAGCAACGACGCTTACGGGCAGGACAGTGCTGCCCTTCCGGCCGGTGTCGGCGGTTTCGCCGCGGCCGGATTCGGTCCGCTGGTGCGCGCCTTCGCCACCTTGATCGGCCATCGCCGCGCCGCGGGTGGCGCCATCGCGATCTCTCGGCACGGCGAACCCCTGGCCCATCTGTGGACCGGCAGCGCGGGCGACCGGCCGTGGACCGCGGACACCGCGCCCATCGTGTTCTCCGCGACCAAAGGCGTCACCGCCACCGTCATCCACCGGCTCGCCGATCGCGGCCTGATCGACTACCAGGCGCCGGTCGCCGAATACTGGCCCCGATTCGCGGCGCACGGCAAGGGCGCGATCACCGTCGCCGACGTGCTCACCCACCGCGCGGGCCTGTCCTCGCTGCCCGCGGTCGCCGCCACCGCCGCCGAATCCCTCGACCACGAACTCATGGAGGACCGGCTCGCGCTGGCCACCCCCGACCGGCTGCTCGGCACCCCGACCTACCACGCGCTGACCTACGGCTGGCTGCTGGCCGGGGTGGCCAGGGCCGTCACCGGGCAGAGCATGAGCGAGCTCATCCGCAGCGAGGTCACCGATCCGCTCGGCATCGACGGCATCCACCTCGGTCGTCCGGCCGCCGGTTCGCCGACGGAGTACGCGCGGCTGGCGGGCACGCACCTGAGCGTGGCGGGCAACCCGATCGCCGCCGGATTCCTCGACCGGATCGGCCAGCGGATCCCCGGCCCGCTCGGCGCGGCGGCCCGCTGCCTGTTCGTGCCCGGCATGGAGAGCATCCTCGACGGCGACGACCCGGCGATCCTCGACTCCGAGATGCCCGCGGGCAACGGTGTGTGCACCGCGCTGGGGCTGGCCAGGATGTACGCGGCGCTGGCCGACGGGCTCACCGTCGACGGCAGGCCGTTCCTGACGCCGGGGACCCACCGGTCGATCCGGCGCGTGCAGACCTACCGCCTCGACCACGCCCTGTTCTACTTCCCGATGATGTGGCACCTCGGCTATCACTCGATGCCGGTGCCCGGCGCGCGCAACGCCTTCGGTCACATCGGGCTCGGCGGGTCCTTCGGCTGGGTCGACCCGCAGTCGGGACTGTCGATCGCCTTCGTGCACAACCGCCTCGACCAGGGCCTGCTGCCCTACGACCAGCTGGCGATGAGCTGGCTGCTGCCGCTGGCCGTGGCGGGCGCCCGCGCGTCCCGCTCCGGCACGCAGCGCCCGGACCGCGTCGCGGCGTAGTCCGGGGCTGCCGAGCGCGGCCTAGGTGAGGTAGCGATACGCGGGAGAACCCGGTTCCAGGCGCTCGGCCTGGATCGGGGACTCCTCGATGCGATGCAGCAGCGACGCCAGATCGTCGGTGGCGCCGAGTTCGATGCCGACCAGCGCCGCCCCGGTCTCCCGGTTGTTGCGCTTGACGTACTCGAACATGGTGATGTCGTCGTCGGGGCCGAGCACGTCGTCGAGGAAGCGGCGCAGCGCGCCGGGTTCCTGCGGGAAGTCGACGAGGAAGTAGTGCTTGAGGCCCCGGTGCACCAGCGAGCGCTCGATGATCTCGCCGTAGCGGGAGACATCGTTGTTGCCGCCGGAGACCAGCACGACCACGGTCGAACCGGGCTCGATCTCGATCTCGGCCAGGGCCGCGGTGGCCAGCGCGCCCGCGGGCTCGGCGATGATGCCCTCGCTCTGGTACAGGTCGAGCATCGCGGTGCAGATCGCACCCTCGTCGACCTGCATCATCCGGAAAGAGGCTGTGCCGGTGGGGGATTCGGTGGTGGTGAGCAGCGGCAGCGAGGCGTGTGAGACCACCCGGCCGCCGAACGAGGACGCCGCCTGGTACGGCAGGTCGCCGATCCGGCGCACCGCGGCGCCGTCGACGAACGGGTCGATCTCGGGCAGCGTCACCGGGCCGCCCGCCACCAGCGCGGCGGTCATCGAGGCCGCGCCCGCGGGCTCGACGCCGAGCAGGCCGGCCTGCGGCGCGCGTTCGCGCAGGTAGGTGCCGATGCCGGCGAGGCACCCGCCGCCACCGACCGGGACGATGACCAGATCGGGCGCGGCGCCCAGTTGCTCGAGGAACTCGGCGGCGATGGTGCCCTGGCCCGCAGCGGTGCGCGGATCGTCGAACGGCGGCACCATGGTCGCGCCCGTGCGGGCGACGTCGTCGGCGGCGGCCGCGGCGGCCGCGTCGTAGGTCTCGCCGACGGCGATCAGCTCGACGAACTCGCCGCCGTGCACGCGGATGCGATCGCGCTTCTGCTTCGGGGTGGTGGTCGGCACGTAGATGCGCCCGCGCACGCCCATGGCCCGGCAGGCGAAGGCCACGCCCTGGGCGTGGTTGCCCGCGCTGGCCGCGACCACACCGGCCGCGCGTTCGGCGGCCGTGAGCTGGACCATCAGGTTGTAGGCGCCGCGCAGCTTGTACGAGCGCACCGCGGTGAGGTCTTCGCGCTTGAGGTAGACCTGCGCACCGGTGCTCGCCGACAGCCGCGCGGAGTACTGCAGCGGTGTCGGCTCGATGATGTCGGAAATTCGCTTGGCGGCGGCGTCGATCTCGTCCGCGGTCAGCGGCGGACGGGTTACGGACACTTCGGCGACGTCAGCGATGGGGGACACCCGCTAAATGCTACCGAGGGGGTCGGGCGTACCGAGAGCGCGCCTCCCGTCGCCGGATCCGCCGCGACGACGGGCCCGGCGACCGGGGCGTCAGCGCGGGGTGAGGACGAAGACGGGGATCTGGCGATCGGTCTTCGTCTGGTACTCGGCGTAGTCGGGCCACACCGCGACCGCGCGCTCCCACCACAGCGCCTTCTCGTCGCCGGTGACCTCACGGGCGGTGTAGTCCTTGCTGACGGTGCCGTCGCGCAGCTCGACATGCGGCTCGGCCTTGATGTTGAAGTACCAGACCGGGTGCTTGGGCGCGCCGCCCAGCGAGGCGACGACGGCGTACTCGCCGTCGTGCTCGACGCGCATCAGCGGGGTCTTGCGGAGCTTGCCGGTCTTGGCGCCCTTGGTGGTCAGCAGGATGACCGGCTTGCCCTGTAGCGAGGTGCCCTCGGCTCCGCCGGAGTTCTCGTAGGTCTCGGCCTGGGTGCGAGCCCAGTCCGAAGTGCTCGGTGCGTACTCTCCAGTCAGTGGCATGACCTGCACAACGATCCGTCGCGGTGTGATGTTCCCGATAGGCCCGGACGGGAAAGTTCGGTAGCCCGAACTTCGATGTCCGTCTATCCTGTGTGCATGGCAGTGGTCACCCCATCGGCAGCAACCGCGACGGTCGACATCGCGGGCAGTGCCTGGCCGGTCTACAAGCTCGAGGCGCTGGTCGCCGGGCTCGTCGTGGGCGCCCTGCTGCTGTTGATCCTCGGCTCGGCCCAGTCGGCCGTGCTCGCCGCGGCCGCCGTGGCCGCGCTGCGCTGGTCGGTCGGTGCCGCCAGGGCGCACTCACTCCGCTAGGTCGAGCTCGCGCAGCTCCCCGCGGGAGAGCACCCCCAATTTCGGATACGCCTTGTACAGGTGGTGCCCGACCGTGCGGTGACTCAGGAACAACCGCGCCGCGATCTCCCGGTTCGACAGGCCCTGCGCCGCCAGCCGCACGATCTGCGATTCCTGCGGCGTGAGCACGCTGAGCGGGCCGCCCGCCGGGCGAGCGGCGGCGCCGACGCCGAGCGCGGCGAGTTCGGTGCGGGTGCGTTCCCGCCACGGCGCGGCGTCGAGCCGGTCGAACAGCTCCAGTGCCTGCTCGAGCTGGGTCCGCGCGTCGACCTTGCGTTTGTCCCGGCGCAGCCACTCGCCGTAGAGCAGCCGGGTGCGGGCCTCGTCGAACGGGCGCTGGGCCGGGAGCGCGGCGAGGTAGTGCCGCTCGGCGTCGGCGCCCTCGGCGAGGATCGCCGCGGCCCTGGCGGCCAGAGCCGCGATCCACTCCTGACCGGCCCGCGCCGACCACGCGTCGAGCTGTTCCCGCGCCGCGACAGCCCGGTCGGTGTCGCCGAGCCGCGCGGCCACCTCGACCTGGTCGGCCAGGGTGCGCAGCCCGCTGACGTGATGCCGGGCCGGTTCGACGGTCATGTGGTCCAGTTCGGCCCGCGCCTGATCCAGCCTGCCCTGCCCGAGCGCGAGCAGCGCCAGCGCCGCGTGCGCCCACGGCGCGCCCACCGCCTGCGCCCCGCCGAAGGCCTCGGCAACCGCGCGATCGGCGTAGTCACGGCAGGACTGTTCGTCGCCACGCAGCGCGGCCGCGTAGGCAAGGAACGCGGTGAGCTGACTGATCCACTGCGGCTGGCCGATGTCCTCGGCGATCCGCAGCCCCTCCTCGGCGGCGATCCGGCTCTCGCCGGGGCGGCCACCGAACAGCTCGGCTTCGGCGCGGAAGAACAGCAGCGGTGCGAGCAGCGCGATCCGGCCCTGCTCCCTGGCTTCGCCGATGAGCACGTCGGCCAGCTCGCCGACCTGGTCGTCCTGACCGACGACGAGTCCGCTGCCGCACAGCTGGACCAGGTCGGCGGGACTGTCGGCGCCGTTCGCGCGGGCCGCGTCCGCCGCTGCTCGCAGGTCGACCGTGCGCAGCCCGGCCACCGAGCCGGTCAGGTAGCGCACGATCGGGGTGACCGGATCGCCGGCGTCGAGCCGCAGCGTGGCCAGCAAGGCCGCCACCTCGTCGAGCTCGGCGGGACCGAGGTACCAGGCGGTGTGCACCGCCCGGGTGACGATGCGCGCCGCGGCCCGCGGATCGGTCTCCCGCGCCGCCACCGCCATCAGCCGCCGATGCGCGGAACCCGGCTTGCCCGCGGCGAATTCGGCCTGCGCGCGCACCAGTTCGAGGCGCGACTCGATCGCCGCGTCGGTCGACATCGACGCGGCGCGCTCGGCCAGCCGCGCGGCCTGGTCGGTGAGTCCGGCCTCGGTGGCGGTCTCAGCCGCCAGCACCAGCCTGCGCAACCGGGCGTCGGCGTCGGCGCTGAGCGCCGCGGCCCGGTCGTAGGCGGCGACCGCGCCGTGGAATCCGGTGCGCCGCCTGGCCCGATCGGCGGTGCGCTCCAGCGCGGTGGCCGCGGCTTCGTCGGGTCCGGTCGCGGCGCAGGCGAGATGCCAGGCCCGCAGGTCGGCGGCGTCGGCGTCGTCGAGCGCGGCGGCGAGGGCGCGGTGCGCGGCCAAGCGCTCGGTGAGCGCCGAACCCTGGTAGACGGCGGCCCGGGAGAGCGGATGACGCCAGGTCAGCACCTGCCCGTCGGTGCGCACCAGATCGGCGTCCTGGGCCCGCTGTAGGTCGTCGAGTCCCGCGCCGAGGGTCGCGGCGGCGCGCAGTACCGGCGCCAGATCCTCGGCGCCCGCGGCCGCGGCGATCAGCAGGATCGTCCGGGTCGGCGCGGGCAACCGGGCCACCCGGCCGTGGAAGGCCAGCTGGAGCCGCTGGGTCAGTGGCAGCGGATTCGGATCCTCCGCGTTGCCCGCCGCGGCCGGAAGTTCCAGCAGGGCAAGGGGATTGCCCCCCGATTCGGCGAGCAGGCGATAGCGCGTCGTGGGCGAGAGCCGGGTCGGGCCCGCGTCGAGCAGGGCGGCGGCGGCCTCGGCGCGCAGCCCCGACAGGGCCAGTTCGGGCAGTCCCGGCGCCGGGAAGTCGTCGGGGCCGGACCGGGTGGCGAACAGGATCACCACCCCCTCGGCGTCGAGCCGGCGCGCGGCGAACAGCAGGGTCTGCGCCGTCGCCCGGTCCAGCCAGTGCGCGTCGTCGATCAGGACCAGCAGCGGGCCGTCGGCCGCTTCCTCGGCCAGCAGCGTCAGCACGGCCAGGCCGATCAGCATCAGGTCCGCGGGCGTGCTGTCGCCCAGGCCGAATGCGGCGTCCATCGCGTCGCGCTGTCGTGGCGGCAGCCGCCGGACCAGCTCCATCGCCGGGCGCACCAGCAGATGCAGTGCCGCGAAAGGCAATTCGGCCTCGGACTCGATCCCGGCACTGCGAATCGCCGGAATGCCCTGCGCCGCCGCGTACTCCAGTAGGGCGGACTTGCCGATCCCGGCCTCGCCGCGCAGCACCAGCGCCCCGCTGCGCCCGGCGCGCGCGGCCGTGAGCAGGTCATCGATCGTGGCCTGTTCGGTTTCGCGTCCGTGCAGCATGCGCACCACGGTAGCGCCGTACCGGTACCGGCGGTTCGCGTGTCGCGAGAAGTACCTATAGACGACTGATTCGACCTACCCCCGTCGCGCCATAACGTAGGTGTCATCGCAGGAACAACCCGCGAAACACCAGCTCACAGCACATTTTCGGAGGTCGAGATGAACACCGTCGTCGCGCAGTACCTGGAGGCATGGAACACCCGCGAGCCCGGTGCCCGCCGCGCCGCGGTCACCCGGCTGTTCACCCCCGAGGCCCGCTACGTCGACCCGCTGGTCGCCGTCACCGGCCACGCCGAACTCGAGGCCGCCATCGCCGGCGTGCAGACCCAGTTCCCCGACTGGACCTTCCGCCTGGCGGGCCCGGTCGACGCCCACCACGACCAGGTGCGCTTCACCTGGGGGCTCGGCCCCGCCGACGGTGACGCCGTGGTGATCGGCTTCGACGTCGCCGTCCTCGCCGACGGCCGCATCGACAGCGTCTACGGCTTCCTCGACCAGGTCCCCGCGTCCGCCTGATATTTCCGACACCGCCAAGGAGATCCGCCATGACCACCGCCACCGCCCCGTCCCGCCTGTCCACCCTGCTCACCCCGGGCGAGCCGCTGCTGCTGCTCTCGCTGCGCCTCGACGCCGTCGTCACCACCGTCAACGGCGTCGCCTACCTCGCCCTGGCGCCGCTGCTGGAGCGGCTGCTCGGCCTCGACACCCGGGCCGGCCTCGCGATCGGCGCCTTCCTCACCGCCTACGGCCTCGCGGTCGCGGTGGTCGGCCGGAGGTCGCCGGTGGTCCGGTACGCGGCGGCGGCGGTCGCGATCGGCAACGCGACCTGGGTGGTCGCGAGCCTGGTCGCCGTGGTCACCGGAGTCCTCGGGCTGACCGTGGCCGGGTCGGTGTGGGGAGTGCTGCAAGCCGTCACCGTCGGCGCCTTCGCCGCCCTGCAGTACCGCGGTCTGCGCGGCACCAGCCACTGAACAGCGAACCGCGAAACGCGAGGCCACGACCATCGTGGCCTCGCGTTTCGCGCGGCGTAGCGTCGTAGGCATGGCCGTTCCCGACGATCAGCTACCGTCCTTCCACGTCGACGCCGCCGGTGCGGCCGACGACCTGCTGATCACCCTGCTGGACCGGCAGGCCGAGCTGTCCGGCGTCGTCCGGATGCGGCGCTGGGTGCTCGACGTCCTGGCGCCGCGACCCGGCGACACCGCCCTCGACATCGGCTCCGGTACCGGCTCGGAGGTCCTCGCCTTCGCCGACCGGGTGGGTCCGCACGGCCGGGCCGTCGGCGTCGACGCGAATCCGGCCATGCTCACGATCGCCCGCGAGCGGGCGCGCGGCACAACTGCCGAATTCGCCGAGGGCACCGCCGCCGCGCTTCCGCTGCCGGACGATTCCGTCGATGTGGTCCGCTGCGAGCGGGTCTTCCAGCACCTCGACGACCCCGCCGCCGCCACCGCCGAGATCGCCCGCGTCCTGCGTCCCGGCGGCCGGGTCTGCCTCGTCGACAGCGACTGGTACACCGCGATCCTGCACCCCGGCGACCCGGCCGTCGTCGCCGCGCTGTCGGAACGGATGCGGGCCGACACCGCCAACCCCGGCTCCGGCCGTCGCCTGCGCGGGCTGCTGGTCCGGGCCGGATTCGTCATCGACGACCAGGCCTCCCAGGCGGTGATCTGGGACGCCGACACCGCGATCCCGCTGGTCGGGCAGATGGTCGCCACCGGCCGCGCCACGGGCGTGATCACCGCCGCGCAGGCCGACGAGCTGACCGCCGCGATCGCGCACGGCGTCGAGGCCGGCGACTACCACATGTCGGTCACCATGTTCGCGGTGCTCGCGCACCGGCCGTGACGCCGCTCAGCGCACCAGCAGGGCCACCGGCAGCCGGGTGAACAGCTTGTCCAGCCGGACACTGCCCGCGAACGTGGAGCCGGTGAGCCGGTCGACCCACGTGCCTTCCGGCAGGTGCAAGGTGGTGTCGAGCCAGCCGGTCGCGGCCAGCCCGACCGAGTGCCTGGTCGCCGCGACGATCACCTCGGGCGCCTCACCCGCCGGTCCGCGCCCGAAGGCGACCAGCCGCTGCGCGTGCTCCCCGGCGCCGTAGAGCGGCCGGTACATCCCGCCCACGAAGCACTCCGGCCGTTCCCGGCGCAACCACAGCGCGTAGGCGACCACCCACATCTTCGCCGCCCCCGTGGTGTCCAGTGTCGGTGGCTCGGTGAGGGATTGGAGCAGCCCGGCGCGCACGGCGAAGTTCACCGGGCGGCGGTTGTCCGGGTCGACGAGGGAGTCCTCCCACAGTTCGGTGCCCTGATAGATGTCCGGGATACCGGGCCCGCACAGCTGTAACAGCTTCTGCGACACCGCGTCCGACCAGGCGTGCGGGGCCAGCTCGTGCGCCAGATCGCCGATGCCGGTGCCGACCGGGCCGTCGATCACCGCGTCCAGCCAGCCGTGCACCGACGATTCGAACTCCGCGTCCGGTTCCTCCCAGGACGTCTTGGTCCCGGCCTCGCGAATCGACTTCTCCGCGAACAGATGCAGCCGATCCCGCAACCCCGGCACCGAGGACGCGGGCCGCCCGTCGGCGGGCCAGACCCCGAACATGTTCTGCAACAGGAACAGCGCCGTCGCGCCGTCGGGTGCCGGCGTCGTCTCCAGCCAGCCGCGCACCCGCTGCGACCAGATCTCGGCGACCTGCGACAGCACCCCGATCCGGGCGCGCACGTCCTCGCCGCGCTTGGTGTCGTGGGTCGACAGGGTCGTCATGGTGGCGGGCCAGCGCTGCGAGCGCTCGCTGTTGGACAGGTGGAAGTCGTTGACGGTGTGGCCGAAGCGCGCCGGATTGCCGCCCACCTCCTGCAGCGACACCAGCCGCGCGCCCTGATAGAACATGGTGTCCTCGACCGACTTCGCGGTGATCGCGCCGCACACCTGGGAGAACCGGATCGCCGCCTCCCCACCCACCGACAGCGCGGTCACCAGCACCGACAGCGGCGCCGTCAGCTCGGCGTTGCGCTTCTCCACCTCCGCGACGACGGCCGCGGTGATCCCGGCCAGCGGCGCGTAGTCCACCCGGTACACCGGCATGAACGCCAGCACCTCGATGGTCGCGTTGCTCACCGCGAGGGTGTCGAAGCTGCCCGCGTTGCCGTCGCGTTTGATCGCGGCGACCAGCCGCCGGATCTCCGGCGCCAGAATGGTTTCCGCGACGGCGCGCTTGATCCGGTGCTCGGTCTCACCGAACCAGGCGCGGTCGCTGCCGTGCCCGGCGACGTGCTGGGACAGCTCGGTCATCGCGGCCTCGCCGGCCGGATCGATCAGGACACCGCCGAGATCGGCGAGCGCGTCGTAGCCGGTGGTGCCGTCGACCGGCAGCGTCGCGTCGAGCGGCTCCCGGTTGGCGAGGATCTTCTCCACCAGCAGCAGCCGCTGCGGGCCGATCAGCCTGCGCAGCCGGGTCAGATAGGCGCTCGGGTGCGACAACCCGTCGGGGTGGTCCACCCGCACACCGTCGATGAGATCGTGTTCGCACCAGGCGGCCAGCTCGCGGTGGGTCGCCTCGAAGACCTCGGGGTCCTCCTGCCGGACCGCGGCCAGGCTGCTCACCGCGAAGAACCGCCGGTAGGTGCACACGCCGGCCTTCCAGCTCACCAGGCGGTAGTGCTGGCGATCGTGGATGCGCAACGCGTTGTCGCCGTCGGTGCCCGGCGCGATCGGGAAGCGCAGATCGTGCAGCGCCAGCATCGGTTCGTGGCCGGACCGGTCGACCGACAGTGCGGCCGGATCGTTCTCGCTCTGCAACACCGGGAGCGCGAGGCGTCCGCCCGCACCGTTGCCCGGACTCCAGTCGATGTCGAAGTACTTGGCGTACTTGGACTGCTGACCGTTGCGCAGCACATCCCACCACCACGGGTTCTGCCGCGGATCGGCCACACCGACGTGATTGGGCACCAGGTCGACGATCAAGCCCATCCCGCGGCTGCGCACCTCGTCCGAGAGCGCCTTGAGCCCGGTCGGCCCGCCCAGCGCGGCCGAGACCGTGGTGGGATCGGTGACGTCGTAGCCGTGCGTCGAGCCGTGCGCCGCGGTCAGGATCGGCGACAGATACAGATGCGAGATCCCCAGCTGCTGCAGGTATTCGGCGATGGCGCGGGCATCGGCGAAGGTGAGCGCGTCCGGGCGCAGTTGCAGCCGGTAGGTGCTGCGCACCGTGCTCGGCCGGATGGGCGCGCGGTGCAGCAGGGTCAGCGGATCGGTCACGTAGGTCTCGGTCATCGTTTCGGCTAGGCGGTTCGGCGCAGGACGAGCAGGCAGCGGCTGGGGACGGGGAGTGTCGAGGCCGCGGGATAGACCCCGTCGGCCGTTCCGGTGGGGGTCGAACAATCCAGGGCCGGTGTCCATTCGGCACCGAACTCCGGTCCTGGCAGCACGAAATCGAGCGCGTCGTCGTGCGCATTGAAGCACAGCAGGAACGAGTCGTCGCTGATCCGTTCGCCGCGCGGTCCCGGCTCGGGAATGCCGTCGCCGTCGAGCAGCACGGCCAGGGATTTCCCGAAGCCGCTGTGCCAGTCGTCGGTGGTCATCTCGGCCCCGGCCGGGGTGAACCAGGCGATCTCGCGATTGCGGCCCGCGCCGTCGCCGGGTCCGGCGGCGAGGAAGCGGCGGCGCCGGAAGATCGGGTGCGCGGTGCGCAGCGCGATCGCCGAGCGGGTGAACTCGAGCAGATCGGCGTTGGTCCGCGCCAGCGACCAGTCCATCCACGACAGCGGCGAATCCTGGCAGTACACATTGTTGTTGCCGAGCTGGGTGCGGCCGATCTCGTCGCCGTGGGCCAGCATCGGCGTGCCCTGGCTCAGGATCAGCGTGGCCAGCAGGTTGCGCTGCTGGCGCGCCCGCAGTTCCAGGATCGCCGGATCGTCGGTCGGTCCCTCGACGCCGCAGTTCCACGACCGGTTGTGGCTCTCGCCGTCGCGGTTGCCCTCGCCGTTGGCGTCGTTGTGTTTCTCGTTGTAGGACACCAGGTCCCGCAGCGTGAAGCCGTCGTGCGCGGTGACGAAGTTGATGCTGGCGCTCGGGCGGCGTCCGGTCGACTCGTACAGATCCGAGGAACCGGTGAGCCGATACGCGAACTCGCCCAGCGTCGCGGGCTCACCACGCCAGTAGTCGCGCACGGTGTCGCGGTACTTGCCGTTCCACTCCGTCCACAGACTCGGGAAGTTGCCGACCTGGTAGCCGCCCTCGCCGACGTCCCACGGTTCGGCGATGAGCTTGACCTGGCTCACCACCGGGTCCTGGTGCACCAGGTCGAAGAACGCGGAAAGCCGGTCCACATCGTGCAATTCGCGGGCCAGCGTGGCGGCGAGGTCGAACCGGAAGCCGTCGACGTGCATGTCCAGGATCCAGTAGCGCAGGGAGTCCATGATCAGCTGCAGGGTGTGCGGATGCCGCACATTGAGGCTGTTGCCGGTGCCGGTGTAGTCCTTGTAGTGCGCGGGCTCGGTCTCGTCGAGGCGGTAGTAGGCGGCGTTGTCGATGCCGCGCAGGCTCAGCGTCGGCCCGAGGTGATTGCCCTCGCCGGTGTGGTTGTAGACCACGTCGAGGATCACCTCGATGCCCTCGGCGTGCATCGCGCGCACCAGCGCCTTGAATTCGGCGACCGCGGCGTCACCGCGCGGGCGGGCCGAGTACTGGTTGTGCGGGGCCAGGTAGCCGATGCTGTTGTAGCCCCAGTAGTTGCGCAGCCCCTGATCGGTCAGCACGTGATCGTGGAAGAACTGGTGCACCGGCATGAGCTCGATCGCGGTGACGCCCAGGCTCTTCAGATGCCCGATGATCGCCGGATGCGCCAGGCCCGCGTACGTGCCGCGCAGTTCCTCCGGCACGTCGGGATGGGTCATCGTCATGCCCTTGACGTGCGCCTCGTAGATCACCGTCTCGTGGTAGGGCCGGTTCGGCGGCCGGTCGGCGCCCCAGTCGAAGAACGGGTTGATCACCACGCCGGTCATGGTGTGGCCCAGCGAATCCAGGCCGTAGGTGTACAGCGACGGATCGTTGACGAACTGCCCGTCGAAGGCCTTCCCGTACGGATCGAGCAGCAGCTTGCTGGGATCGCAGCGCAGTCCGAGCTCGGGCTCGTACGGGCCGTGGACGCGGAAACCGTAGCGCTGGCCCGGCGTGATCGCGGGGAGGTAGGCGTGCCAGACGTACCCGTCGACCTCGTCGAGCTCGACTCGGGTCTCGGCGCCGTCCTTGGCGATCAGGCTCAGTTCCACCCGCGTGGCGACCTCGGAGAACACCGAGAAATTCGTGCCCGCGCCGTCGTAGGTGGCGCCCAGCGGATACGCGGTGCCCGGCCACACGCCCAGTGGGGTCACCTCACCGGATCGGTCGTACGGGCTCGACATGCTACGACAGTAGAGGAATCCGGTCCCCGCCCGCGCGCGGTGCGCGTGGGTGCTTCGTCACCCCTGGTCAGCGGCCGCGAGCAGGCGCCGGGCGGATGACGTGCACGGTCCAGGTCTCGGCGATCTCGGGATGCCAGTGCGGGCCCGCCTGTCTGCCGGGGCGGGGGAGCACGTGCTCGAGCCGGAGGTAGGCGCCCTCGGCGGGTCCCGAGCTCGCCGCGGTGCGGGCAGCGCCGGCGCGCGTTCCCGCGGCAATCGCCGATCGGCCGCTCGATCCCTGAGCGCTAGTGCTAACTTGAACGGTGTTCAAGGCCGTCGGCGACGGCAACCGGGCGACGACGAGGAAACCCTGTGGACCTGACCCCCGAGCAGATCAGTGCCCTCGATGCCGAGCACGTCTGGCATCCCTACGGCGGCTTCCCGGCGACCACCGAACCGCTGGTCGTCGCGAGCGCGGCGGGCACCAGGCTGACGCTGGCCGACGGCCGCGAGCTGGTCGACGGGATGAGTTCGTGGTGGGCGGCGGTGCACGGCTACCGGCACCCGGTCCTCGACGCGGCGCTGCTCGCGCAGTCGCAGCGGATGAGCCACGTCATGTTCGGCGGCCTCACCCACGCCCCGGCCACCCGGCTCACCCAGCTGCTCGTCGAGCTCACGCCGGCCGGTCTGGACAAGGTCTTCCTCTGCGATTCCGGCTCGGTGTCGGTCGAGGTCGCCGCGAAGATGTGCCTGCAGTACTGGCGCGGGGTCGGCAAGCCGGGCAAGCACCGGCTGCTCACCTGGCGCGGCGGCTACCACGGCGACACCTTCACCCCGATGAGCGTGTGCGACCCCGACGGCGGCATGCACGCGCTGTGGACCGACGTCCTCACCGAGCAGGTCTTCGTCCCCGCGCCGCCGGCCGGCTTCGACGCCGACTATGTCGCCGAGCTCGAACGTGCGGTCGCGAGTCATCGGGACGAGCTGGCCGCGGTGATCGTCGAACCGGTGGTCCAGGGCGCGGGCGGGATGCGCTGGCACGACCCGCGCTACCTCACCGAACTGCGCCGGATCTGCGACGAGAACGACGTGCTGCTCATCTTCGACGAGATCGCCACCGGCTTCGGCCGCACCGGCGAGCTGTTCGCCGCCGACCACGTCGGCGTCGCCCCCGACGTGATGTGTGTCGGCAAGGCGCTGACCGGCGGCTATCTCACCCTGGCCGCCACCCTGTGCACCGCGCGGATCGCCGAGACGATCAGCGCCGCGCACGGCGGGCTCATGCACGGGCCGACCTTCATGGGCAATCCGCTGGCCTGCGCCGTGGCGATCGCCTCGATCGAGCTGCTGCGCTCGCGGGACTGGCGGGGCGAGGTCGCCCGGATCGAGTCCGAGCTGCGGGTGGGTCTGGAGCCGCTGGCCGCGCTGCCCGGTGTCGCCGACGTGCGGGTGCTTGGCGCGATCGGGGTCGTCGAGCTCGACGCACCCGTCGACATGCGGGCCGCCACCGACGCGGCCGTCGACGCGGGCGCGTGGCTGCGCCCGTTCCGCACCCTCGTCTACACGATGCCGCCGTTCATCAGCACCACCGAGGACATCGCCACCATCACCGGCGCCGTGCGCGCCGCGGTGAAGGCGAGCCTCGGATGACGCCGCGACCGCATCCCCTGAACGGCGTTCAAGTAAGCTCCCCAGCTGTGAGTACGGATCCGTTGAGCTGGTTGGACGAGCGCGCGGCCGAGCGGGTCGACGCCGGGCTGCGCCGACACCTGCGCCCGCGCGCCGCCGAGTCGTCCGCGATCGACCTCGCGTCCAACGACTACCTGGGCCTGGTCCGCCATCCCGAGGTCGTCGAGGGCGCCATCTCGGCCGTGCGCCGCTGGGGCGCCGGGTCCACCGGTTCGCGCCTCGTCACCGGGACGACCGCCGAGCATGCCCAGCTCGAGGCCGAACTGGCCGAATTCGTCGGCGCCGAAAGCGGATTGGTGTTCGCCTCCGGCTACGCCGCCAATCTCGGCGCGGTGACCGCGCTGGCCGGTCGCGGCACCCTCGTCGTCTCCGACGCGGGCAGTCACGCGTCCCTGGTCGACGCGTGCCGGCTGTCTCGGGCCAGGGTGGAGATCGCCCCGCACCGGGATGTCGCCGCCGTCGAACGCCTGCTCGCCGAACGCGCCGAGGAGCGCGCGCTGGTCCTCACCGACTCCGTCTTCAGCGCCGACGGCGACCTCGCCCCGCTCGCCGACCTGCACCGGGTGTGCCGGGCGCACGGCGCGGTGCTGATCGTCGACGAGGCGCACGGGCTCGGCGTCCGCGGCACGGGCGGTCGCGGACTGGTACACGAGATGGGCTTGGCCGGCGAGCCCGATCTGGTCATCACCGCCACCCTGTCCAAGGCCTTCGCCGCGCAGGGTGGTGTCGTCCTGGCCGACGCGCGCATCCGAGCCCACCTCATCGACGCCGCCCGCACCTTCATCTTCGACACCGGCCTGGCCCCCGCCGCGGTCGGCGCGGCCCGCGCGGCCCTCGGTCTGCTGCGCCGCGATCCCGCGATGGCGTCACGGGTGCTCGACCGCGCGGCCGATATCGCCCGCATCGCCGGGGTGCCCGAACCGGACTCCGCCGTCGTCTCGGTGGTCCTCGGCGAAGCGCAGCTCGCCTTCGACGCCGCGCAGGCCTGCCGCGCCCGCGGCCTCGACGTCGGCTGCTTCCGTCCGCCGTCGGTCCCCGAGGGCACCTCGCGCCTGCGGCTGACCGCGCGCGCCAACCTCACCCCCGCTGAACTCGACACCATCGCCGAGGTCCTCGGCGACGTGCTCGCCGCGGCCCGTGGCAAGGAACCGGTGACGGCATGAGCCTCCTGCTGATCAGTGGCACCTCGACCGACGTCGGCAAGACCGTCGTCACCGCGGCCGTGGCCGCCGCCGCGCACGCCGCGGGCCGCTCGGTCGCGGTGTGCAAACCCGCGCAGACCGGCATCGCCCCCGGCGCCCCGGGTGACCTCGCCGAGGTCACCCGCCTCACCGGGCTGACCCGCACCGTCGAGCTGGCCCGCTACCCGGAACCACTCGCCCCGGACACCGCCGCCCGCCGCGCCGGCATGCCGCTGCTGTCCCTGGACGAGACCGTCGCCGCGATCGACGCGCAGCGCGACGCCGACCTGGTCCTGGTCGAAGGCGCGGGCGGCCTGCTCGTGCGGATGGGGGAGTTCACCCTCCTCGACCTGGCGCAGAAACTCGGCGCCCCCGTCCTCGTCGTGGCGGCCGCCGGTCTCGGCACCCTCAACCACAGCGAACTCACCACCCGCGCCCTGGCCGCCGCCGGTGTGCCGTGCGCCGGACTGGTCATCGGTTCCTGGCCCGCCGAGCCCGACCTCGCCTCGCAGTGCAATCGCGACGATCTGCCGCGCGTCACCGAGACCCCGTTGCTCGGCGCGATCCCCGCGGGCGCCGGGGGATGGGACCGCGAGCGGTTCACCGTGACCGCCCCGAGCTGGTTCCCCGCCGGCTGGCGGCCCTGAGTGGCGCCCCGATGATCATCGATCGTCGACGAAACGCCCGCTGACCAGCCGATTTGACTTCATGATCGGCGATGCGTAACTTAATTCGAGTCAGAGCGACACGGACACCGACCCGGTGCCGAACCGCCGAGCCTCTCGAGGCTAGCGGATCGCACAGGGAAACGAGGTAGGACGATGAGCGCCTGACTGATCATGTGTGCGGGCTCACTGTCTTCCGGACTTGCTTCGGTGGATCGTCCGCGCTAAAGTTTGAACCCTTGACCTGCTGAAGCCCCTGCGAAATGTTGTGGGTAGAAGCTTGTGCGTGTGTTCTTTGAGAACTCAATAGTGTGTCGATGAATGTCAGTGCCAATATTATTATTGGTTCCGGCCTC
>NZ_JBIAPA010000004.1:0-630807 GCF_042888005.1 Nocardia sp. NPDC003269 | reverse complement strand
GCCCGGTCCCATTCCGAACCCGGAAGCTAAGGCCACCTGCGCCGATGGTACTGCACTCGACAGGGTGTGGGAGAGTAGGACACCGCCGGAACATCATTGCGAAAGGCCCTCCAGCATTGCTGGAGGGCCTTTTTGCGTTGTGGGACTAGCGCTCTCGCTAGCAGTCCGGGCTCCCGCGTGCCCCCAGAATCGGGGGATTGCAATCCGAACTGTGAATATTTCAGAAACGTCTGTGCGGACCGGCCCGGTCCGTCACCATGGTGCGACGTTGCTTCGGGAGGTCACCATGGATTGGTTGTTCGCTCACAAGTCTCTGCGGCGCGGGGCGGCCGCCCTCGTGCTGCCCGCCGCGCTGATCGGCGCGCTGGCCACCGCCACGCCGGCGCTCGCCGCGCCCGCGCCCGACCCGCTGGCAGGCATCGCCGACGGTGTCGCCGGCGCGGCGAATTCGATTGCCGGCGTCGCCGGTATCGACCTGCCCGACACCTACGGACCCGAGACCGCGATCGTGGTGCTCGGCTACGGTCTGCAACCCGACGGCACCATGCGGGCCGAGCTGGGTAACCGGCTGCACGCCGCCCTGGTCCAGGCCTTCATGTCACCCTCCTCCCCGGTGATCGTCACCGGCGGCAACCCGCGCAACGGGATCACCGAGGCGCAGGTGATGGCGGACTGGCTCAATATCCGCGGGGTCGCCAGGCACCGGATCTATGCCGAGACCCAGGCCGGGTCGACCGTGCAGAACGCGGAGTTCTCCGCGAAGCTGATGGAGGCTCTCGGCATCCACAAGGCCGTGCTCATCACCTCCGCCGACCACATGCGTCGCGCTCTGGACAATTTCATGGCCGCGGGCATTCCGGTGGTCGCGACCATGACGCCCGATGTCGCGCCGCTGTGGGCGCAACCGTTCGGTGCCGGAAACGAGCGATAGGGCACGCCTGAGTCGGTGGCGGGCACTACGATGCGTCTGGCGTTGTCGCGGGATGTGATGTCGCCGCGAGCGGACAGGGGTATGTGATGGACAGGCCTGCGTGGGCACCGGACGGCGTGGATATGCAGCAACCGAGCCCAGCGCGCATGTATGACGCGCTGCTCGGCGGCTCGCACAATTTCGCCGTCGACCGGATGGCGGCGGAGAAGGCGACCGAGCTCGTGCCCGATCTGCCCCGGCTCGCGCTGAGCAATCGCGCCTTCCTGCGCCGGGCGGTGCGGTTCATGCTCGACGCCGGCATCCGGCAGTTCCTCGACATCGGATCGGGCATTCCGACCGCGGGCAATGTCCACGAGATCGTGCACGAGATCGACCCCGAGGCGCGGGTGCTCTATGTCGACATCGATCCGGTCGCCGTCGTCCACTCCCGGACGATTCTGGCGGGCCGGGCGCGGGCCGGCGCGATCGAGGCCGACCTGCGCAAGTCCGAGGACCTGATCGCCAAGGTCGGGGAGACGGGCCTGATCGACTTCGACGAGCCGGTCGGGCTGCTGCTGATCGCGGTACTGCACCTCGTGCAGGACGCCGACGATCCGGTCGGCAAGGTGGCCGCGCTGCGGGAGGCGGTCGCACCCGGCAGTTTCATAGCCATTTCACATCTCACCTCGGCGCTGCGGCCGGAGGATGCCGGTAAGCTGGGTGAGCACTCCGCGACGGAGACCAGGGTCGGCATCCAATTCCGGTCCAGGGACGCGATCGTGGAGTTGTTCGAGGGTTGGGGCATGGTTTCCCCCGGGGTTGTCGAGCTGCCGCTGTGGCGGCCGGAGTCCGAGCGGGATCAGCACGAGAAGCCGGGGCGATCGCTCGGGTTGGCCGGAGTCGCGCGGAGAGACTGAGCCGTCGGTCCGGCGGTGCTCGGAGATGACAGGGTGGACGAGTAGTGGGGTCGTGGGAGCTGGCGCAGCGGTGGGCCGATGCCCTCGACGGCGTCGTCGCTCCCACCCTCAACCGCTCCCAGATCGAGGAGATGCTCGCGGCGCTGTGCACCGGCCTGCTGGAGGCGGCGCGCGGTGGCGAGGACCCCGATGTCGCGCGTCGGACCGCGCGGATGCTGGTCGCCGCCAACTACCGTGATCCGGCGGCGGTCAGCCGTTCGGTCCGGGTGATCTGCGGGGACCTGGTCGAGATCGCCGCCGACGGGCCGGACGATCCGCTCCTGCCCGAGATCAGGGAGCGCGCGATCGGCCTCGCCGCCGATTTCGCCGCGGGCTTCACCGCGGCGCTGCGGGCCGCCGCCCTGGCCGAGCAGGAGGCGACGCTGGCGGCGGTGCTCGCGGCGGCCAGCGAATCCGAGAGCAGGCGGGCACTCTCGGAAGCGCGTTTCGAGGCGGTATTCGACGGTGCCCTGGTCGGTATCGGCACGGTCGACATGACCGGGCGGGTGGTGAACTGCAACGCCACCATGGCCGAGATGCTCGGCCACACCCCGGAGACGATGCCGGGCCGCACGGTCGCCGACATCCTCGGCCCGCAGAATCTCAACGAGGCCTTCGTCGAACTGCAGCGCATGGTCAGCGGCGAATCCGAGAGCTTCCGCACCGAGACCGAGCACCTGCACGACGACGGCGAGATCACCGTGATCGACCTGTCGATGTCGGCGGTGCGCGACGCCGACGGCAACATCCGCTTCCTGATCGGCGTCGCGGTCGACGTCACCGAGCGCAAGCAGCTCGCCGACCGGCTGTGGCACGACGCGAACCACGACGCGCTGACCGGCCTGCCCAACCGGCCGCACCTGTTCAACCGGCTCGCCGACGCCGAACCCCCGATCGGGGTCTGCTATCTGGACCTGGACGGCTTCAAGGAGATCAACGACCTGTGGGGGCACACAGTCGGGGACCGGGTGCTGCGCGTGGTCGCCGACCGGATGCGCGACACCGTCCGGCCGCTGGACGCGATGGCCGCCCGGATCGGCGGTGACGAGTTCCTGGTGCTGGTGGAGGAGTGCTCCGGGTCCGCGCAGCTGTCGACGCTGGCCGACGATCTGATGTCGGTGCTGACCACGCCGCTCGAGGTGGACGGGCACATGCTCGCGGTCGGGGTGAGCATCGGCGCCGCGTACTTCGACGAACTACCCGGCACGGTGGACGAATTGGTGCACGCGGCCGACGCCGCGATGTACCGGCACAAGCACGACACCCGCCGCGATCCAGCCCGGTAGCGGCCGGGCCGGATCGCCGGGCGCCGCTCAGGTGAGCTGGCGCTCGCGGTTCGCTGCCCGCGCGAGTGAGCGGTCGCGCTGTTCCTCGAAGCGCACGACATCCTCGCGCAGCCGGTCCAGGAAGGTGGCGAGCTCCTCGCGCGCCTGCTCCCCGCGCGCGCCGAAATCGGTGCGTTCGAAGACGTTCCACTTGCGCAGCACGGGGAGCAGGACCTCCTCCAGGTGCTGGCGCAGATCGTAGATGCCGTGCTTGGCCATCAGGACGCCGTTGCGGCGCCAGCCGGGCATGCCGGCACCGGGCATCTGGAAGCCGCGCACGATGATGCTGATCGCCTCGATGGCCTGATCGGGCGCCAGGTCGAGCGCGGCCTCGCAGAGATTGCGGTAGAAGATCATGTGCAGGTTCTCGTCGGTCGCGATGCGGGCGAGCAGCCGGTCGGCGATCGGGTCGTCGCAGACGCGGCCGGTGTTGCGGTGGCTGACGCGGGTGGCGAGTTCCTGGAAGGTCACGTAGGCGACCGAATACAGCAGTCCCGCCACGGATCCGGCCCTGATGTCGGTATCGCCTGCCTTGGCGTCGACGACGGCCATCGCCGAATAGCCGTTGGTCATGTGGATCATCCGAGCCTGCTCGAGCGCCACCGGATCGACGCCACGGGTCACCACCAGGTAGTCGCGGATGGCGATGCCGTGCCGGTTCTCCTCGGCGGTCCAGCGGCCCACCCAGGTACCCCAGGCGCCGTCCTTGGAGAAGTTCTCGGCGATCTCCCGGTGGTAGGACGGCAGGTTGTCCTCGGTGAGCAGGTTGGTGATCATCGCCGCCTTGGCGACGTCGGAGAGCTGGGATTGTTGCTGGTCCCAATCGATTCCGCCCATGGCGGCGAAGTTGCGGCCCTCGTCCCACGGCACGTAGTCGTGGGGGTGCCAGTCCTTCGCCGTCGACAGGTGCCGGTCGACGTTGCTCGCGGCGACCGGTTCGAGTTCGATGAGCAGTTCCAGTTGGGTGAGGTTCCTGGCCACGCTCGTGCCCTTTCCATGAAGTGAAAAGCAAGGGTTGCGCTGGTCCGGTAGTGTTGCCCGTCGTCGCCGGGTGCTCTGGGTCGAATGCGACCCACCGACAATAGACCCGGCGGATCGCGCCTCCGAACGACACGGTGCGGCAGCGCCTGTTTCTGAATTTGGGCGCGTCGCGGCGCCTGCATATACGCTCCACCAGTTCAGCTCCATCAGCGGTTCCCGATCAGTCGTGGCATAGCTAGAGAGAGTGAGCGAAAAATATGACGGACATCGTGGTCACGAGCCTGGCGGCGACCACGTCGATCGCGGGCGACGTCGACTCGACCTGGAAGGGTCTGCTCAACGGCGAAAGCGGGATCGACGTCCTGGAGGACTCCTTCATCGATGATTTCGAATTGCCGGTGCGGATCGGTGGCCATCTGAAGGTCTCCCCGGCCGCCTCGCTCACCCGCGAGGAGGCGCGCAGGCTGTCCTATGTCGAGCAGATGGCCGTGGTCCTCGGCCGCGAGGTGTGGCGCAACGCGGGCAGTCCCGAGGTGGATCGCGACCGGCTCGGCGTCTCGGTCGGGACCGGGCTCGGCGGCGCGGAATCCCTGATCTACGCGCGGGACAAGCTCGGCAACGGCGGCTATCGCAAGGTGTCGCCGCTGACCGTCGGCGCCATCATGCCCAACGGCCCGGCCGCCTGCGTCGGCATCGAATTGGGCGCGCGCGCCGGTGTTTCCACCCCGGTGTCGGCCTGCTCGTCGGGCTCGGAAGCGATCGCCAACGCGTGGCGGATGATCGTGATGGGTGACGCCGACATGGTGGTCACCGGCGGCGTCGAGGGGTCGATCCAGGCGGTGCCGATCGCGGCCTTCACCCAGATGCGCGCGATGAGCACCCGCAACGGCGATCCGAAGGCGGCCTCGCGGCCGTTCGACAAGGACCGCGACGGGTTCGTCTTCGGCGAGGCGGGCGCGATGATGGTGATCGAGACCGAGGAGCACGCCAAGGCGCGCGGCGCGACCATCCACGCGCGGCTGCTCGGCGCCGGCGTCACCTCCGACGGATTCCACCTCGTCGCACCGGACCCCGAGGGCACCGGCGCGGCGCGCGCGATGACGCGGGCCATGCAGACCGGCGGGATCAGCCGCACCGACGTCACCCACATCAACGCGCACGCGACCGCGACGCCCATCGGCGACACCGCCGAGGCCAACGCGATCGGCAAGGCGATCGGCTCGCACGCGTCGGTCTACGCGCCCAAGTCGGCGCTGGGCCACTCGATCGGCGCGGTCGGCGCGCTCGAGGCGGTGCTGACCGTGCTCAGCGTGCGCGACGGCATCGTCCCGCCCACCCTGAACCTGGACAACCAGGACCCCGAGATCGATCTGGACGTGGTCTCCGGCGAGGCCAGGCGCGGGCGGATCGACTACGCGGTGAACAACTCCTTCGGGTTCGGCGGGCACAACGTCGCCATCGCCTTCGGGCGGTATTGACGATTGCCACGCGCGGGCGCCCGGTACTGTGCCGGGCGCCTGTGAGTTCTTCTTTGTTCGGCGTCATTGCACGAGTTCAGCCTCTCGGCGAGGCATTGTGCGTTGAAAAGGATAGGGAATGATCGGCGAGACTTTCGACGACTATGTGGACGAACTGGGCAATATCCGGATTCCCGGTGACCAGACCCTGATCGACTTCGTCGACAAACACAGCGAGGCCAACGGGGACGATCTGGCCTACCGCTTCATCGACTATTCGCGGGAGCGGGAGGGGGAATACCAGGAGCTGACCTGGCGTGAATTCGGCGTCCGGCTGCGCGCGGTGGCCGCGCGGTTGCAGCAGGTGACCGAGCCCGGTGACCGGGTGGCGGTGCTGGCACCGCAGGGCCTGGACTACGTCGTCGCGCTGTTCGCGGCGGTGTACGCGGGGAATGTGGCGGTGCCGCTGTTCGATCCGGAGGAGCAGGGCCACAGCGACCGGCTGCACGCGGTGCTCGGCGACTGCGAGCCCGCCGCGGTGCTGACCGTCGCGAGTGCGGCGGCGGGAGTGCGCAACTTCTTCCGTGAGCAGCCCGCCGCGCAGCGGCCGAGAATCATCGCGGTCGAGGCGATTCCGGACACGGTCGGTACGCGCTGGCGCCGCCCCGACATCAATATCGACAGCGTGGCCTACCTGCAGTACACCTCGGGCTCGACCCGGGTACCCGCGGGCGTGGAGATCACCCACCGCGCCGTCGGCACCAATCTGCTGCAGATGATCGATGCCATCGGCATCACCGAGAACGCGCGCGGGGTCACCTGGCTGCCGCTGTTCCACGACATGGGACTGCTGACGGTGATCCTGCCGACCATCGGCGGCAAGTTCATCACCATCATGTCGCCGAGCGCGTTCGTGCGCAGGCCGTCGCGCTGGATCAAGGAGCTGGCGGCCCAGGCCGACGGCGCCGAGATCTACTCGGCGGCACCGAACTTCGCGTTCGAGCACGCGGCGGTGCGTGGCAGGCCCAAGGGTGACGAGTCGCTGGATCTGTCCAACGTGATCGGCCTGATCAACGGCAGCGAGCCGGTGTCGGTGGCCTCGATGCGCAAGTTCAACGAGGCGTTCGCGCCGTACGGGCTGTCCAAGACCGCGATCAAGCCGTGCTACGGAATGGCCGAGGCGACGCTGTTCGTGTCGGCGACCAAGCGCGACGACGAGGCCAGGGTGGTCTACGTCGATCGCGGGCAGCTCAACGCGGGCCGGATGGTGGAGGTCGACGAGCACGCCGACGACGCGGTCGCGCAGGTGTCGTGCGGGTATGTCGCCCGGTCGCAGTGGGCGGTGATCGTCGACCCGGAGACCGGCATCGAACGCCGCGAGGGCGAGGTCGGGGAGATCTGGCTGCACGGTGACAACATGGGCATCGGGTACTGGGGCAGGCCGGGGGAGACGGTGGAGACCTTCCACAACCGGGTGCTCGCCCGCAATCCCGTCGGCAGCCGGGCCGAGGGCGCGCCCGACGACGCGCGGTGGATGCGCACCGGCGACTTCGGCGCGTACCACGACGGCGAGCTGTTCATCACCGGCCGGGTGAAGGACCTGGTGATCGTCGACGGCCGCAATCACTATCCGCAGGATCTCGAGTACTCGGCGCAGGAGTCGAGCACCGCGCTGCGGCCCGGGTTCGTCGCGGCGTTCTCGGTGCAGGCGGGGCAGCTGCCCGCGGCCGTGCTCGAGGCGGGCGGGATCACCGACGAGATGGCCGAGGCGCTCGTCGTCGTCGCCGAACGCGGTACCGGCGCGGCGAAACTCGATCCAGCGCCGATCGTGGACACGGTGCGGGCGGCGATCGCGCGCAGGCACGGGGTGACGGTCCGCGATCTGCTGCTGGTGCCCGCGGGGTCGATCCCGCGCACGTCGAGCGGCAAGATCGCCCGGCGGGCCTGCAAGGCGGCCTATCTGGACGGCACGCTGCGCGGTGGGCACCGCCAGGACGCCTACCCGGACGCGCCGGAGGAGTGAGCCGGTTCGGCCACCGGGTTCCGGTGGCCGAACCGCGATCAGTTGACGCAGGGGATGGTGCTGCCGATGGTGGTGGTCACCGGCTTTCCCGCATCGGGCAGCGGCATCGTCGAGGTGCCGGGCACGGTCGTCGTCGGGGCGGTGGTGGTCGTCGTCGTGGTGGTCGGCGCCAGCTCGGTGGGCAGGGTGAAATCGGCGCCGACGACCACGCGGACATGGCCTTC
Organism: Nocardia sp. NPDC003269; assembly: GCF_042888005.1. Taxonomy (NCBI): domain Bacteria; kingdom Bacillati; phylum Actinomycetota; class Actinomycetes; order Mycobacteriales; family Nocardiaceae; genus Nocardia; species Nocardia sp. NPDC003269. Next base: position 622,931 of record NZ_JBIAPA010000004.1, on the reverse strand, counting down.
CTCGACGGTGGCGGACGCGGAAACCGGTAGTCCGCCGAGGGTTTCGGCGAGCGCCCTGGCGTCCTCGGCCGCGCCGGGGCCGTAGGTGAGGGCCGAGGTGGGAGCGTCCCCGGTGGTCCCGTTGCCGATCTCGCCCGCCCGGTAGCCACGGGCGGTCAGCGCGGCCGACAGCGTCGCGGCCTGACCGGACACCCCGCCGACATTGTGCACGTCGACGACGCTGGTCGGCGTCCGCGCCGGGGTGGTGGTCGCCGCCACCTCCTGCCCGAACGCCGCCCGCACCTCCCGTTTGATCGCGGCCGGGTCGACGATATTGACGTCCTGGCCGTCGATCACGTCGTAGCGCACCACCGGCAGCGTGCGGAACTCCACCGGCAGCGACCCCGCGGCGCCCAGCTCGCGGGCGAAGTCGAACAGATTCCAGCCGTCGGAGAGCACCACGTCCTTGTGCGCCACGTCCATCAGCTGCGAGAGCCTGCTCAGGTTGGTGAGCGTGCCGGAATCCTTGAGCGACTTGGCCACCGAGGTGAGGAACGCCTGCTGACGGTGTGTGCGATCCAGGTCGCCGTTGCGCAGGCCGTGGCGTTGCCGGACGAAGGCCAGCGCGTCGGAGCCGTTCAGGTGCTGACGGCCCGCCGGGAACACCGCGCCGGAGTACGCGCTGTCGTCGACCGCGTTGTTCAGGCACACGTCGACGCCGCCGACCGCGGTCGCCAGGTCGTAGAACCCGGCCAGCGAGATCTCGGCGAACCGATCGATCGGCACCCCGACCAGATTGCGCACGGTCGACACGATCGACGCGCGGCCCGCCTCCCGGCCGCGCCGCTCGAGCACCACCGGGTCCTTCTCGCCCTGCTCGATCAGCTTCGCCTGCACCGCGGCCTTCTTCAGGCCGTAGGCCTCCTTGATCTTGATCTGCGAATAGCCGGGGATGCCGGAGACCGGGACGTAGTCGTCGCGCGGGATGGAGAACGCGACGATCTTGCTCAGGTCGGCCGGGATGTGCAGCAGGATCAGCGAGTTCGCGTTGTAGCCGCCCTCGGTGCCGTCGCCGGCGTGCAGCTGGTCGAGGATCTCCTTGGGCAGGTCGTTGCCGTCGAGATCCTTGCGGGTGTCCAGGCCGATCAGCAGGATGTTGACGGCACCACCGCCCGAGCGCGGCGCGTCCTCGCCGAGCGCGGTGGAATGGGTGAAGCCGGAATCGAAGTCCTGCTTGGCCGACCAGGCCAGGCCGGTGCCGGTGAGCACGGCCAGCGCGGTCGTCGCGCCGAGCATCCTGGCCATGATCAGCGCCGCGCGCCGGAAACCGCCGCGGCGGTCGCGGTGTTCGGCGTGGCGAGCCGGTCGGCCGACGCGCTGTGGTCCATGTCCGGGTGTGTCCCGGCGCGGTGGGGGCGCCGGGGTGTCGTGTGTTCGGTTCACCGCAGTGCGCTACCTGCCTGCCACTGTTCCCACGGAACGCTCCAGTCGCCGTTCTGCCACACCTCGAGCGGCGCGCCGCCGGTATTGCGGATCTCCACCACGTCGCCGGGCTGGGCGAAGTCGTAGAACCATTTCGCGTTCTCGCCGCTGAGATTGAGGCAGCCGTGCGAGACGTTGGTATTGCCCTGCGCCCAGACGGTGTCGTCGAGCTGATGCAGGTAGATGCCGTCGGTGCTGATCCTGGTCGCCCAGCCGATGGTCTCCTTGTAGCCGAGCCGGGAGTTCACCGGCAGGCCGTAGGTGGAGGAGTCCATGATCACCGGGTTGGCCTTGTCCATGACGGTGTAGGTGCCCGGCTGGGTCCAGAAGGTGATGGTCTTGCCGCCGATGACCTCGCTGCCGCCCCGGCCCATCGAGGTGGGCATGGTGCGGATCAGGGTGCCGTTCTCGTACACCCGCACCTGCTTGTCGTTGTCGTCGACGATCGAGACGTGCGAGGGGCCGATGGTGAAGCTGGTCCTGGTGTCCTCCTGGCCGTACAGGCCGCCGCCGAGGTCCTTGCCGTAGATGTCGGCGGCCAGGGTGACCTTGGTGCCGGGCGCGTAGTAGTTCTGCGGGCGCCAGTGCGCGTTGCGGTTGTCGAGCCAGTACCAGGAGCCGGTGACCGGCGGGTCGGTGGTGACGCTGAGCTGCTGTTGCGCGGTCGCCCGGTCGGGGACGTCCTCGTCGAAGTGCGCGACGACGACGGTGCCGACGCCGTAGCTGTCCGCGGGGTCGAGCGCGGCGCCGCCGGTGGTGCGGAAGTACACCTTCGTCTGGTTGTTCGGTGCGAGGGTCGAGAACGAGGAGGTGATCGGTCCCACGGTGCCCATCACGGTGAGCGCTTCGGCGCCGACGGTGTAGGTGTGGCCGTAGCCGAGCGGTTCGGCGGGCTTCCAGGCCGTCTGATCGGGGGTGAAGATGCCCTCGACGGCGCGACCCTGCTCGTTGGTCATGGTGACCGAGGTCAGCTTGCCGTCGCTGGTGCTGACCCGGACCGGCGCCAGCGGGTCGACGTCCGTCGCGCCCGCCGCGGGCGCGACGGTGATGACCGGGTCGGGTGGGGCGGTGGACTGGGTTCCCGAATCGGTGGAGCCACAGGCCGCGAGGAGCAGCGCGAGCCCCGCGGCGAGTCCGGCCCGCCATCGACGTCCTGACATTCGCCCCTCCTGTGCCCGTGTCCGAGTCAGCCCTGGAGGCCGACCTCGACATCGAGCGAAATGGTGATCTTGTCGCCGATCACGGCGCCGCCGTTGGCCATCGGCATCTCGGTGGTGATCCCGAAATCACGGCGGTTGATGGTGGTGGTCGCGGTGAAACCGGCGACCGGCGCGTCGGTCATGCCGGGGCCCGCGCCGAGGAACTCCACGGCCAGGGTGACCGGCCGGGTGGTGCCACGGATGGTGAAATCGCCGGTGACGTCGAATTCGGTGCCGGTGGGCCGGAACCCGGTGGCCGTGAAGGTGGCGAGCGGGTAGTGGGACACGTCGAAGAAGTCGGCGGTGGCCAGGTGGTCGTCGCGCTGTGGGTTGTCGGTGGTGACCGAATCGACCCGGATCTCGACGTCGGCGTCGGCCGAACCGTCGGGGCGGATGACGAGCGTGCCGGAGAAGATCGTGAACCGGCCGCGCACCTTGCTCACCATCAGATGGCGTACGGCGAATTCCAGGGCCGAGTGGCTCGGGTCGATGACCCAGGTGCCCGCGGACAGTCCCTTGGTTGGTGCCGACATGATCTCTCCTCACTGAGCGGACCGGCCGGGACGGCCGTCGTGACGTGAAGCGATGACGGCACCCAGCGTAACCCCGCGTCAGTCCTCGCTGCTGTTGCGATCGCCGAGGAAGCGCAGCAAGGCCGGGTCGGTGGAGGCGAACCGGTCGACCTCCTGACCGCCCGTGCACTCGAACAGGCCGATGGTCACCGTGTCGGCGCGCCGGGCCACCACCCGCCAGATCGCGCCGGAATCGGCCCAGCGCCGCAGGGTCTCGATCGGGTCGGCGCTCACGGCTCGACCGTATCGCTCCCGGCCGCCCGTGGCTCGCGGTAGTTCGCGGCGACCAGCGCCAGGCTGGCCGCGGCGATCAGCGCGACGACGAGGTACATGGCCGGGTAGCCGAAGCCGAAGCCGCTGTGCAGGGCCGACAGGACGGCGGGCACACCGAAGCCGAGGTAGCTCACCGAGTAGAAGACCGCGTTCAGGCCGGCGAGGTCGCCCGGGCCCGCGATGCGCTCGATCTGCTGGAGCCCGGCCACCAGGCCGATGCCGTAGCCGCTGCCGAGCACGACGGCGGTCAGCAGGGTCACCGGGATGCTCAGGGTGGCCGCGGTCCACGACGCCAGCACCATGCCCGCGGTGAGCAGCACCAGGGCGACGACACCGGCCCGCGCGGTACCGGGCCGGTCGATCTTGCGCGCGACCGACTGGATCGTGAATCCGCAGCCCAGTGTCACCATGGTGACCAGCGCGGAGAAGGCGATCGGGGCGCCCTGGACGCGCGGCAGCATGAGCGTCGGGAGTACCGCGTAGGCGGTCGCGTTGGCGGTGAACAGCCACAGCGCGATCGGCACCGCGACCCGCAGGAATCGGCGATGGCCCGCGGCGGGGATCGTCAGATCGTCGCGCAATCTGCCCGGGTTCCGCTGCCGCGTCACCGTTTCCGGTGACCTGGCCAGCCAGACCGAGGTGGCGACGCACAGCGCCGCGTTGACGAGATAGGCGGTGGAATCGGGCAGCGGACCCCACTGCGCCAGCACCCCGGCCACCCCGGCGCCGAGGGCGAAACCCGCGGTCAGGCTCATCGCCGAGCGGCGCGCGCCGACTCCGGCGGCCGCCGCGGCGTACGGCGGCTGGGACAGTTCCTTGAGCCAGCTGCCGCCGACCGCCATCGCCAGGCCGAGCGCGACGCCGCACAGCATCCGGCCCGCCGCCAGCAGCGGCACCGAGGCGGCGCCCACCGCGAGCAGCAGCGACCCGGCGGCCGCGATCAGCGGGGCGGGCAGCATCAGCGGGCGACGGCCGAACCGGTCCGACAGCGGACCGCCGATGAGCAGCGCGGGCACGATGCCGAGGACGTAGTAGAACAGCAGCAGATCGACCGCCGTCAGTGGCAGGCCGTGGCTCTTGTACATCACCAGCAGCGGTGTGAACTCGTTGCCGCCCCAGGCGATCGCGACCATCGCCGCGGAAACGCCGAGCCAGGCGCGGGTGCGAGAGCCGGTGACAGCACCGGGCCGTTCACTGGTGAGAATCGCCATCACAGGCCCTTTCCGTCGTGCGCGCACCGGGGGACGCGCACGGGGCGAATGGTGGCAACCGGTCTCATTTTAGGCGCGGCCGATCGCTGTACTACGGTCGGCCTGTGCGTGAGCTGCGGGTCGGGTGTGCGATGTGGCAGCACCCACAGTGGCAGCAGCGCCAGCTCGCGCCCGGGGAGCGGCTGCGGACCTACGCCGGGTACTGCGGCGCCGTCGAGGGCAACACCACCTTCTACGCGACCCCGTCGGCCGCGACGGTCGAGTCCTGGGTCCGCCAGACGACGCCCGACTTCCGGTTCGTGCTCAAGCCACCGCGCGCCGTCACCCACGAGCGCAGGCTCGTCGACGCGCAGGGCGAGCTCTGGGCCTTCCTCGACGTGATGGCCCCGCTGGCGGCGCGGGTGCACGCGCTGTGGATCCAGCTGCCCGCGTCCTTCGGACCCACCGACCTGGGCGCGCTGGCCCGGTTCCAGCGCGAGCTGCCCGGCGGCCTGCGCTGCGCGGTGGAGGTGCGGCATCCGGCGTTCTTCACCGACGAGCGGGCGGCGGTACAGCTGGAACGGGTGCTGGGCCGGATCGGCGCCGAATGGGTGCCCTTCGACACCACGGTGCTGTTCGACGGACCGCCCGGCGACCCGTCGGAGTACGAGGCGCGGGCGAAGAAGCCCCGGGTGCCCCGGCGGATGCGGGCGCTGACGGAGTACCCGATCGTGCGCTACCACGGGCGCGCCGACGAGGAGCGCACCGTCGCGGGCTGGGCGCCGTGGGTCGAGACCGTCGCGCAGTGGCTGCGCGAGGGCCGGTCGCCGACGGTGTTCGTGCACACCCCCGACAACGCCGCCGCGCGCGGACTGGCCCGGCGCTTCCACGACGCGGTCGGCGCCGTCGTGCCCGATCTGCCGCCCCAGCCGACGCCGGCGCCCGACGGGCCGATGACCCTGTTCTGAATTCCGCGCACACCTGTCGGACCCTCGTGGCATGCTGTGCGCCAGCACTGGGGAGTGGGTGGGCGGACTCGAAGGGGACGAGTGATGTCTACGGATCGACTGTCGTTGTCGCGGGCGCCGCATTGCGAGCCGGGTCTCGCCGATCAGGGGGCGGATGTCGTTGTGCCGCATCGTGTTTCCATTCAGCGCCGCCGACATTCGGGCGGGGCGCCGTACGGGGTGCGGCGGGCGGTGCGCGCGTCCTGTGTGCAGGGCACGCGTGGCCGAGTCGAATCCGGCACCGGGGCAGAGCGATTCGCCGAACAGGTGGTGCGGCTCGTGCTCGAGGTGGTCGACCGGCGCAGGCAGGCCGACCAGCTGCGGTCGGTCAGCGATCCGCTGGTGCTGGCCGCGGTGCGCACGATGCTCGCCCAGGACCTGGTGCCCGGCCGGGAACTCGGGGCCGCCGCGCTGACGCGGGTGCGGGTGACCGCCGCCGATCCCGGTGGCGCCGAGATCTTCGCTTCCTATCAGCGCGGCGACCGGACCTTCGCCGTCGCGGGGCGGATCGAATCGGTCCGGGACCGGTGGCGATTGGTGGCGTTGCGGCTGTTCTGAGTCAGCGGCGCGCGCCGACCCCCGAGAAGTCGCGCGCCACCCGGTGATTGCGATCGGCGAGCGTGCCGAGGGCGTGGTCGGGTTGCAGGCCGAAGTACTGCCTGCGGGTCCGGTCGGTCCACGCCAGCGCGGCCGCCGCGGCGATGCGATGGAAGTGCGCCGTGTAGCCGTGCTCGTAGATCCGCAGCAGGGTGTAGCCGCCCGGATACTCCTTGGCCGCGGCGACCTCGAGGAATTCGACCCGGCCGGAATCGGGGCGGCTCATCCGGTTCCGGTGCGTGTGCCCGCTGTGGTGCAGGAACACGCCGGGCGCGGCCTGGTAGATCGCCTGCAGGGCGTGTGCGCTCGCGCGGTCGAGGACGAAGCCGGGGCCGCCCGGATTGCTCAGTGCCGCATAGCGGGTCACCGGGTGGTGGCCGAAGATCAGTGTCGGCTGGTCGGGGGCGGCGGCCAGGATCTCCCGCAGGTGGGCCAGCTGCGGGGCGCGTACCGTGCCGCCCGCGCCGCGCCCGCGGGTGGTGTCGAGGCCGATCAGCCGCAGCCCGCCGAGGTCGTGGCAGGTGAGGCGCTGGTGGGCGTGGAAGACCCAGCCCCAGTGGTCCTCCCGGCCGCGCGCGACATCGTGATTGCCCCGGCACACGAGGTAGTCACGGCCGTTACGGCCCCAGGCGTCGAGGCGGGCGCGGATGCCCGCGGACTGCTCGGCGGTGCCGCTGTCGGTGAGATCGCCCGCGACGACGAGGTGGTCGGCGGCGCGTTCGGGCCGCCGCAGATCGTGCAGCAGGGCGTCGGCCATCACCTCCGGGTAGTGGCCGTCGTCGTGGCGCAGACCGGGTGGCAAGCCCGCGACGATCAGGCCGCTGCGGTCCTCGCCCCAGTGCAGGTCGTTGGCGAGCGCGATGGTCCGCAGCAGCCGTCCTGGCGGCGGTGGCGCGGTCCGCACGACCCCGGTGACCTCCGGCGTGCCGGGCCTGCGGGTCACCCAGGTGCGGCCCGCGACGGCGCGGACACCGTCGGAGTGGGCGGTGAAGCGATAGCGGCGACCGGGTTCGAGCCCGCGCACCTCGGCGTAGTGGTACGCGGTGCGGCGGGGATCGGCGAAGACCGGCACCGGTGCCGCGGTGCCGTCGGCCGGGGCGAGCCGCACCTCGGTGTCGGCGGCCGCCGGGCGCGGGATGCCGGACCGGTCGCGGCGCCGGGTGGTCCAGGTGAGGATCAGCGTGTCGTGGGTGATGGTCACGACCTCGAGGTCGGTGGCGACCAGGCGATCGCGCGTCGGCACGGCGTCGCGCGGGCGGGCCAGCGGGGCGCGGACGGTGGCCGCCGCCGCGCCGGACGCCGCGTTGACCAGCCATGCGGTGTGCAGTCGAGGATCCACGCCGAGCTCCGTTCGCCGTCTACCGGGGACGGTACGGGTGCCGGTTGAACGCGCGTGGACGCCGATGTGGCCGTCAGCCACCGTGGTCGTGGCGAAATCGCCGGAGCTGGAACGGTCCCCGCCGCCCGAAGAACGGGGCCCGTCTGCCGCGCCGGACCTGGGGGAGGGTGGGTGTGAACCCGGGCGCGGCCGTGGAGCTGTGGTGCGCCGGTTCCGTGGCCGGTCTCGGGCAGCGCACCGACTGTTATTCGGTGCGCGGGCGGTTCCGGCTTGGTTGCGCGCCACCGCTTTCCGGTGCGTCGCCGTCGGGGCCGTCGGGCAGCCTGCGCGCGCCGTTGGCCACCTCGACGATGAGATCGTCGTAGCCGCAGGCCAGTTCGTGCAGGCGCAGCTGCGCGGCGCGTAGTTCGGACTCCGCGCCGCAGGCCAGCGCGCGATAGGTGAGCGCGGCGAAGTGGGCCATCCGATCGACGACGGCGCCGATGCTCTCGGTGTGCATCGGCGCCGTCGTGTCGGGCCTCGGGGAGCGGATGACCACCCACCGGTCGATCTCGCAGACCAGACGTGCCCGCGCCCAGTCGATCTCGCTGGTGTCGCCGGGGACGAGCTGTTCGCGGCGTTCGTGCAGGCCGGCCAGTTCGTGCGCGGCGAGCAGGACGGGATCGCCGTCGCCGGCGAACCCGCACACCGCCTGCATCATGTGCGCACGGTCCGGCAGTACCGGTTCCTGTCCGGGAGCACCCGATGAACCGCCGTCCGTGTCCACTGTCGCCGCACCGTCCTCGTCGCCCCGTTTGCACCGCTTCCGAAGGACATTCGTCTCCGCCGCAGGTCCGGATAGGTCACGAAATGGCAGCTCAACGGCGAAAACCAGCTGTGCGCAGGAGTATTACAGGCTCCTGGCGATGATTTCCTTCATGATCTCGTTGGTGCCCGCGTAGATCAGCTGGACGCGGTTGTCGACCCACATCCGCGCGATCGGGTACTCGTTCATGTAGCCGTAGCCGCCGAACAGCTGCAGGCAGGTGTCGGCGATCTGCATCGCCTTGTCGGTGGTCCACCACTTGGCCATGGCGACGGTGGGGATGTCGAGTTCACCGCGCAGGTGCTTCTCGATGCAGTCGTCGATGAACACGCGCGCGATGCGAGCTTCCGTGGCGACCTCGGCCAGCTTGAACTTGGTGTTCTGGAAGCCGAACACCGGCCGGCCGAACGCTTCGCGCTCCTTGGTGTAGCGCAGGGTGTGCTCCAGCGCCACTTCCATGCCGGCGACCGCGCCGTGGGCGACGATCAGCCGCTCCTGGGGCAGCTGCTGCATCAGCTGGATGAAGCCCTGACCCTCCTGGGTGCCGAGCAGGTTGGTCACCGGGACGCGCACGTCCTCGAAGAACAGCTCGGAGGTGTCCTGGCCCTTCTGGCCGATCTTGTCGAGCACGCGGCCACGGCGGAAACCGGGGCGATCGGCCTCGACCAGCACCAGCGAGACACCCGAGGCGCCCTGAGTGGGGTCGGTCTTGGCGACCAGGATGATCAGGTCGGCCTGGGCGCCGTTGGTGATGAAGGTCTTGGACCCGTTGATGACGTACTCGTCGCCGTCGCGGATGGCCTTGGCCTTGACGCTCTGCAGGTCGGAGCCGGTGCCGGGCTCGGTCATGGCGATCGCGCCGACGACCTCGCCGCTGGCCATCTTCGGCAGCCACTGCTTCTTCTGCTCCTCGGTGCCGTAGGCGAGCAGGTAGTGGGCGACGATGCCGTTGTGCAGGCTGACGCCCCACGAGGTGTCCACCGCGCGGGCCTGCTCCTCCATGAGGACGGCCTCGTGCGCGAAGGTGCCGCCACCGCCGCCGTACTCCTCCGGGATCGACAGACACAGCAGGCCCACTTCACCGGCCTTGTTCCACAGGTCCCGGTCCACGTGGTGCTGCTCGCGGTACTTGTCGATGTTGGGGACGAGTTCCTTGGCCATGAAGGCACGGGCGAGGTCGCGCAGGGCGTCCAGGTCCTCGTTCATCCAGCTGGACCGGTTCACGGCCATCGAGTCTCCTTACGGCTCGGCACAGCACTGGCTCAGGGGTGACCAGTGGTTACAGATACAGTGTGGACCACTATTGGCGAAGTGGCAATAATGAATTTTTTCCGGCGCGAGGCCGAATCGGAACGGTACCTTGACGGCGTATAACGCATGCCCGATTCGCGTTGTCCGCGAACATTGTTCGACAACGGATCGGCACCGAAGGTGCGAAAACAGTGGTCCGCGCGGAAGTCGGCGATTATCTTTCGGGGTCGGGCTACCGACCGGTATCGCCTGCGCGTGTCGCCCGCGGCGCGCCGGGAATGGGGAGCGGTGTCGGAGCATCGGTTTCGCACCGGAGGGTGTATGGACTATTAATGGCGTGTGCCGTTCACACGTGTGGTCACCCGTCTGCCTTCGCGATGCCGGGGCGGTGGTCAGGCATGACCATCGAGTCTCCCGTCGAGGACGATGTCAGTCAGCTCGCCCAGCGAGTGGAACGGGCGCGTGGGCGCCTCGCCTACCAATTCGATCCCGCGCTGACCGACGCGCTGTCCGAGGACGAGCTGCGCGCGGAGCGGGAACTCGCCGAACGCATCCGTGAACAGGATCGCGAACAGCGCTGGAAGCACACCCAAGCGATGGCGCAGGCCTCCGACCGGGCCAGGAGCACCACCGAAGCGATCGAGAAGGCCGACATGCGAGATCTGCTGCTCGCCAGGAAGGCGATGGCCGCCCAGCGGCGCGAATCGAGCCCGCACGCGAAGCTGGCTTCGCTGTACCGGCATCGGTCGTGGTCGCTCAAGGCGCTGGCGGGCGTCGTCGGCGCCGGCATGTTGTGGTCGGCCGTGAACGTGCAGCACAACATCGCCCCCGGCGGTCCCAGCGATCCGCTGTACTGGTTCAGTTACCTGCTCGAGGCCATGATCAGCGTCTGTCTGATCATCATCATGGTCGGCACGAACAAGGTCGCCGAGTGGGGCGTCATCGACAACCGGCGCCAGGTCGCCCTGGCCGAGATCGCGCTGCTCGGGCTCACCGTCACCCTCAACACCTATCCGTATGTGCGCGACGGTCGTTGGTACGACGCCGCGGTGCACGCCGTCGCGCCGGTGATGATCGGTGTCGCGCTGCTCATCCACGACGCCGCCAGCGCCAGGTACGGCCTCGCCATCACCAGGGCGACCAGCCAGGTCAGGGACATGCCCGACCCGGCCGAGAGCATGCTCAACCGGCAGTCCAGCGAGGGCGTGCGGCTGACCTATCAGCCGCCGATGACCGGTCAGGCCCGCGCCGAGGCGTTCGCCGCCGACCAGGCCGCCGCCACCGCGCCGATCACCCGCGAACCCGCCTGGGCGCCCACCGAGCCGATCGCCAACGGCAACGGCAAGCCCACCGAGAAGCGCAAGCGGTTCGGCATCGGCAAGCCGGGGTCGGACAAGGCCGCGGCCAAGAAGACCGTGTCGCAGGCCCCGGTCGTGGCGCCCGAGCCGGTCGAGGCGGTCAAGCCCGCGGAGCCGGTGAAGTCCACCGATTCGGTGCCGGCGGCCCGCAAGAGCACCATCTCCGATATCGAGGCGCGCGTCGAAAAGGCCTTCGCCGAAGCCAACTTCGGCTACGAGGCGATCGAGCCGGTCAACGTCTACGACACCGGCCAGTTCCGTATCGCGGAGAGCCTGGAACAGGAACTCAACGCGATGCGGGAGGCCCGCCGCCAGGCCCGCAAGGAGCGCGCGGGGTCCTGACCACCGGCTGAATCGAGCCGCTGATTCGTGCTCGCCGAGCACGGTCGGCGGCTATCGTGCTGCGAATGAACGGGCGTGCGTTCGTCATCGGGGCGGTCGGTCTGCTGTGCGGCTACCTCAGCGGATACGTCATCGGACACACGCGGACGAACGTCGCCGTCGTCGTCCGGGACGGGCGGGCGAGCTGGTTCGGGTCGGGGCCCGCGTCGGCGGCGGTGATCGCGGCCGTCGTCGCGGTGGGCGTCGTCGTGCTGCTCGGCCGGTTCCGGGCGCGGTATCTCGTCGCGGTGGCCGCGGGGATGGCCGGGCTGGCGATGGTCGTGGCGATCGCGGCATTGCAGTCCGCCGGAACCTGGTCCGAGCAATGGGTTCTCGGCAGTATCGGGGCCGGTCTGCTGATCGCGGCCGCGGTGCTGCGGCCCGGCGGGCAGACCTGGTTCGTCGTCGGGTCCATGATCGCGGTGCTGTACGGGGCGCGCATCGATGACAGCGTCGAGCTGTCGCGGCGCTACGCCGACTATCTGAGCACCCGCACCGTGCCCGACCTGCCCGACAGCTGGCCGCTGCTGGTCGCCGCCCTGATCGCGTTGCTTGCGGCGGGTTTCGTGGTGGGCCGGGAGCGGATCGAGCCGGTGTCGCCAGGGCGTGCGGTGGCCGTCGGCGCCGGTGTCCCGCTGGGCGCGGGCGCGCTGATCTGGCTGGTGGGGGTGCTGCCGGGCAATCCGTCGGTGACCGTCGCCGTGGTGGCAGTCGCCGGGGTGGTCGCGGTGAGCTGGTGGCTGCCGCGGGCCGAGGCCGTCTACGTGCTGACGATCCTGGCGATCTCGGCCGCGATCGCCGTCGATCCGGTGGTCGGCGTCGGGCCGGACCGGATCGGGCTGTCGATCCAGATCGGCGTGCTGGCGGCGGGCGCGCTGGCAGGCACGGTGTGGCGGGTGCCGGTCGCCGGGATCGGGCTGTGCGCGCTGGTGACGCTGGGCGGCCTGGTGTCCGCGCTGGTCGGCGGCTCGGCGGTCGCCGAACTGGCGTTCCGGTTCGTCCTGCCCGCCGCGATCGGATTCGCGGTCGGCGCCTGTCTGCCGGTCTCGCCGCTGACGGTCATCGGGATGTCGGTGCTGCCCGTGGTGGCCCGGCTCTTCGAGAACAGCCGGGCCACCTGGCAGTCCGACCTCGAGCCGGGCTGGACGGCGTACACGCCCGACACCTACGCGGTCACCACCCGCACCGAGCTACCGCTGGCCGCGGCCACCGTGGTGATCCTCGGCTGCGCGGCGCTGGCCGGGTGGCGGCTGCGCGCTACCGCCGACCCGGGCCGACCCGGCGGTCAGCCGAAGATGCCACCCGAGTGACCCGCCTGCTGGCCACCACCGGTACCACCGACGAAGCCGCCCGGCGGCAGCTCCGACGGCTGCACGATGACGAAGCCGCGCCCGCTGAACGCGAGCGTGCTCGCCTCACCCGTGCTGCGGCCCATCAGCCTGCCCAGACCGAACGAGTCGTTGCGCTTGATCCCGGTCTGCAGGCTCGACGACCACGCGACCGCGGCGTTCGGGTCGGCGAAGGTGGCCTGGTCGACGGTGAGGACGACGGGCGTGCCGTGGGTGGTGATGGCGATGCGGCCCCGGCCGGTGAACACGCAGTTGAACAGGCCCGCGTTGGACGCGTAGCCGGCCGCGCCCTGGACGCGGCCGATGTCGTAGCGCAGGGTCGAGTCGAAGGCGAGCACATTGGCGCCGTTGATGGTGAGGCCGTCGGAGCCGTCGAGGTCGATGATGTGCACGTCGGCGGCGCTGTTGGCGACGAACAGGTCGCCGCGGCCGGTGACCTTCATCAGCGGCACGCCCTCACCGGTGAGGTGCTGGCGGATGGCGCGGCCGATGCCGCCGGAACCGAGCGCCTGGAACTGCAGGTCGCCCTGGTAGGCCACCATCGAGCCGGCCCTGGCCATGACCTCGCCGTTGAGGCCGACCTTGATCATCTTGCCGCCCTGCTTCTGGATCCCGAGGCCGTTGACCTCGGCGTGCGAGGGGTCGAACAGGTCGCTGTGCACGGGCGGGGCTCCTTGCTGGGAAGGGAATGGAGGCTGCTGGGCGGGAGTTCCCGGATACGGCGGTGGGACGGGTGCGGCCTGGCCGGGCGGGAATGCCACGGTCGGCGCGCTCGGTGGGTAGGCGGGTGGGGGGCTCTGTGGATGAACAGGCGGCGGGGCGGGTGCGGGCGGTTCGGGTTCGTCGTCGAGGTTCACGCCGAACGCCGAGGCGATGCCGGCGAGCCCGTCGTCGTAGCCCTGCCCGATCGCCCTGACCTTCCACGCGTCACCGCGCCGGTAGATCTCGACACACACCACACCGCTCTCGGTGGTGAGCCGGGGAATCGGGAAAGTCAGTGTGCCCGAGGACGATCCGATCGTAGTGGTCAGCTCGCCGACGGCGGCGAAGGTGGCGGGACCGCGGCCGTCCAGGCTCGCGGTCACCACCACCTTGTCCACGTCGGCGGGTAGCGCGGAGGTCCGCACCTGCACCACGTCCGGTCCGCCGTTGCCGTGCCGGTAGACGACGCCCGGTCCGGTCGGCTGATTGAAGAAGACGAAATCGGCGTCCGAACGCACGACGCCCGCGCTGTTGAGCAACAGCGCCGAGACGTCGACCGGGGCCGAGCTCGCCACGGTGACGGTCAGTTCGTCACCGGGCGCGGGGCGGTTCTCGCCGGGAGCCAGCGCGGTCACGACACCACGACCCAAGACCGGGTGGTTTGTCCGATTCGAAATCGTTCCACGGCCTCGATAGTGCCGTGTGCGCCGCCGCCGCGCCAGCTGCCCCTGTCAGCGCGGCTGTTCCCGGTCCAGCGGGATTTCCAGGTGCACGGTCTGGAAGCCGTCGTGCGGGCCGCGCGCGTCGTGCACGACCCGGCCGAAGGTGAGCCAGAACTCCAGCGCGCCGGGCGTCCGCGCGTCGGTGTGCAGGTACAACCGCTCGAACGACGGAGTGGCCCGCACGTGCTCGACCGCCGCCTCGACCAGCCGGGTGGCCAGGCCGCGCCGGTGGTGCTCGGGCCGGACGTAGACCCGGAACAGCTGCGCGGTGGTCGCGTCGGGATAGGCCAGAGCCAGCTCGGCCGGATGCGGTGGGTGCGCCGGTCCCTGCGCCCGGATCGCCGTCGTCGCGACGATCGCGCCGTCGTGTTCGGCGACCCAGAGCCGATGGCGGGGATCGCGCAGGTACGCGGTCTCCGGATCGATGACGTCCTGGTGGTATTCGGGCAGGTAGCCGATGCCGAACACGCGATAGAAGGTGTCCAGCATGACGCTGCGCGCGCCCGCCAGATCGGCGGGTCCGGCGGGCCGGACGAGGTAACCGGTGGTGGTCGCGCTCGTCATCGGACCGCCGCCAGTTCGCGGTCGAGCACTTCCAGCCCCTCGACCGCGACCGGTCCCGGCCCGGTGTACCCGAAGGGCGCCACGATGATCCGGTTCTCCCGGATCGCGCGCAGTCCGGCGAGTTCGGGGCGCTGGCGCAGTGCGGTGCGGACCGCGTCGGGCGTCTGGTCGCCCTGGGTGAGCAGGATGATCACCGCCGGATCGCGGGCGATGAGGGTCTCGGTATTGGCTTCGAAGTTGCGCTTGTCGATGCCGCCGTAGATGTTCTCCAGGCCGAGGATCTTCATCTGGGCGTCGACGGTGCTCTTGGCGCCGTAGGCCTTCAGCTGGGCGCCGTCGCGGGAGATGATCAGCGCGGCGGCGGGGGTGCGGGTGGCGGCCGCCGGATGCCGCTGGGTGACGGCGTCGACGCGGCGCCCGAGTGCGGCGACCTCGGCGTCGGCGGCGCTCGCGGTGCCGAAGAGCTTGCCGTAGAGCGCGATATCGGCGAACACGTCCTCGAAGGTGCCCGCCGCGTCGCGGCAGTAGCCGCGGGTCACGATCAGCGGGATGTTCACCTGGGCGAGGTCGTCGGGGGTCACCGAGAGGCCCTCGACGCTCACCACCAGGTCGGGGGAGCGGCTGATGATCTCCTCGCGCGCGAGTTCCGCGGTGGGCGCGGTGATCTCGATGCCCCGCAGCCGCTCGCCGTATTCGCCGGGGAAGGCGGCGGCTTCGAAGGTGCGGGTGACGATGCGGTCGGCCGCGCCCGCCGCGGCGATCAGCGGTGCGGCGATGGACCCGACGGTGACGACGCGCTGCGGCGGCGCGGCGAAGGTGACGTCGCGGCCGCAGCTCGAGATCGTCATCGGGAAGCCGCCGCCGGCCGGGGTGGTGGCCGGTGCGGGCGTACCGCAACCGGCGACGACGGCACTGGTGAGCAGGGCGAGCACGGGCAGCGTCGCACGGTGCGACGGACGGACACCTGAGAACACGGTGATCGGTTTTCCTTTCGTGGAGCGAAGAATTCAGGAAGCGGAGGGCGCCTGGAGGCGGCGGATGAGCACGAGCAGCAGGGGCGCGCCGACGGCCGCGGTGACGATGCCGATGGGCAGCTCGCGCGGCGCGAACACCGTCCGCGCGGCCACATCCGCGACGACCAGGAACAACGCCCCCAGCAGACCGCTGACCACCAGCAGCTGCCGGTGCGCCGCCCCCGCGCAGAGCCGGGCGACGTGCGGCACGATCAACCCGACGAAGCCGATGGCCCCCGCGACGGCCACCACCGCGCCGACGGCCAGCGCGACGATCAGCAACGCCAGCAACCGGATCCGATTCGGCGCGACGCCGAGCGTGCGCGCGGTGTCGTCGCCCGCGGCCAGCGCGTCCAGGCGTGGCGCGAGCAGCAGCACCGCCACGGTGGCGGCCGCGACGACGGCCACCGTGGTGGCCACCGACGACCACGCGGCGGGCGCGAGCGAGCCGAGCAGCCAGAACAGCACGGTCCGCGCGCCTTCGGGCCGGTCGGAGGCGAAGATCAGGAAGCTGGTCGCCGCGGAGAAGATGTAGCCGATCGTGACGCCGCCGAGCAGCAGCCGCAGCGAGGTGAGCTGCCCGTTGATCCGCGCGAGGAGGAACAGCAGCGCCGTGGCCGCCAGCGCGCCGGCGAACGCGCTGGCCGCCAGGGCCGTCGCCGTGGTCGCCGCGGTGATCCCGAACAGCAGGTACACCGCGGCACCGGTCGACGCGCCGGAGGTGACACCCAGGATGTGCGGATCGGCCAGCACATTGCGCACCACGGTCTGCAAGACCGCGCCGGTGATCGCCAGCGCCGCCCCGACGAGCGCGCCGAGCAGCACCCGGGGTACCCGCACCAGCCATACGATGGAGTCCTGCGCGGCGGTCCAGTCGGCGGTCGCCGGATACCCGACGGTGTGGTGGCCGATGATCCGCGCGACCGTGCCCGGCGGCACCGCCACCGGCCCCAGCCCCGCGGCCACCAGCAGGGTCGCCACCAGCGCGACGCCGAGTCCCGCGCCGAGCAGGAGCGCGCGGCCCCGATGCCGGGCGTGGTCGAGATCGTCGACGGCCGGGGCCGCGGTGAGCGTCGCGGTCATCGCGCAGCCGCCTCTCGGGTCGCGGGCGACGGTGTGTCGGCCCTTGGTACGCCGTGGTCGGAGCGGTCGGAGCCGGGTCCTGGCACCTGCGCCGATCTGTCAGCCGGAACGGCTGCGCGAGCGTCGGCCGGGGCGTCGGTCGACCTGTCGACAGGGGTGGTCGCTGGTTCGTCGGTCGGGCCGAAGAGGAGTTGGATCGCGCCGAACGCGGTGGTCCGGCGGACCGGGATGCCGTAGACGGGTTCGAGGACCTCCGGGGTGAGGACGTCGGGCACGGTGCCCGCGGCGGCGACGCAGCCGCCGTCGAGCAGGACGAGCCGGTCGCAGTAGCGGGCGGCCAGGTTCAGCTCGTGCAGCACGACGATGGTGGTGGTCGCGGTGAGGGCGCGGACCAGGCCGAGCAGTTCGTGCTGGTACCGGATGTCGAGGTGGTTGGTAGGTTCGTCGAGCAGCAGGTGATCGGCCTGTTGGGCCAGCGCCCTGGCGATCAGGACGCGCTGACGTTCGCCGCCGGACAGGGTCGCGAAACGGCGGTCGGCCAGCGCGCGCGCCCCGACCTGCTCGAGCGCGGCCGCGGCGGCGACCCGGTCGGCCCGCGAATACCCTTGGAACGCACCGACCCACGGCGAGCGGCCGAGCAGTACCGTCTCGGCCACGGTGACCGGCGTATCCGGCGGTGCTTCCTGGGCGACCACGGCGAGCCTGCTCGCGAGCGCCCGCCCGCGCAGCTGGTCGACCGGCGTCGTATCGATCACGACGGTCCCGCCCGCCGGGCGCAGCGCGCGATACATCAGCCGCAGCAGGGTGGACTTGCCGGACCCGTTGGGCCCGATCAGCCCGATCGTGCTGCCCTGCTCGACCTGGAAGGTGATGCCGTCGAGCGTCGTTCGGCCGTCGTAGGTGAAGCGGATCTGGTCGACGGTGATCATCGCGGAGTGCTCTCTGCTCGGGGGTGGGGCGAGGGATGGACGCGGTCGCGGGGCGTGTCGGCCGTGGGCCGCCACGAGTGGTGCACCGTGACCGAGCAGGCGAAGCTGTCGCAGATCCGCCGCGCGGCGAGGACCTGCGCGCGCAGGCGGGGATCGCGGTCGGCCAGCAGGATGCCCGTGGTGGTGCCGCTGTGCGCGACGACCACGCCGAGCGCGCCGATCGCGCGCGCCGCGCCGATCGTGGCGTCCAGGTGCGGCCGGTCCCGCAGCGTCGCGCTGAGCACCGCGCTGCGGGTGGCGACGGCCCCGATCCCGGCGAGGTCGCCGCGCGCGACCGCGACGCCGAGCGCGCTCAGCAGCCGGTCGTACTCGTGCTTCGCGGCCGAGCCGAAACACGGTCCGGCGCGGTTGAATTCGACGGTGTCGACGGCGCCGCCCTCGTCGCCGGTGACGATGGTCAAGGGCGGCAAGGTGCCGAGCCTGGCCAGCAGCCTGACCTCGCGATGGAAGTAGGCGACGGTGCCCGGGTACATGACGCCGTCGGAGGGTTCGATGGCGCGCAGGTCGGCCTCGAGTTCGTCGACGGGCACGGTGCGGCCCTCGGCGTCGGCGATCGCGCGGGCGGTGGCGACGAGGTCGGCGGTGGAGCTGGCCAGTCCCTTGCCCTCGGGCAGCTCGCTGTGCAGCGTCAGCCGGCCGCCGCGCAGTACGCGGGACCGGGCGACCATCGCGCGGGCCAGCCCGCGTGCCTTCGATTTCCGTTCCGGCACCACGGTGATATCGTCGCCGCCCGGTTCGAAGACGGCCACGGACCCGCGCCGGATGGGCAGGGTGACCAGGAAGTGCCGATCCCGCGCGGTGACACCCTGCAGGAGTTCTCCGCAGCTGCCGTAGGCGCGCCCGACGCCGATCCCGGTGGCGGTGAGGTCAGCGGACATCGGCGGCACCGTCTTTCGCCGCGGTGTCGTCGACAGCGGGCTCCGCCGTCGGCTCGCCGGGACCGGGCAGTACCCGGCGCCGGTGCAGCCGCAGCACGGCGAGGGCCGACAGCAGTCCGGCGGCGGCGCAGAGCACGGCGGGCGGCCAGGTCAGCGACCCGCCCGACCGGTCGAGGACGGCGCCGGTGACCGAGGTGCCCACGACCGTGAACACCCCGGACGCCAGATAGAACGCGCCGAAATAGGTTCCGGTGAGCCGATTTCCGGCGAAGCGGCCGATCGCCTCGTTCACGAACGGCTGCACCGCCGTCACCCCGAGGGCGAGCAGCACGGCGGCCGCCACCACGGGCGCGACCCGGATCACCGTGCCCGCCAGACCATCTCCCGCCGCCGCGACGAGTCCCGCGACGGCGGGCGGCACCAGGAACGACAGCCCCATGACCGCCATCCCGAGCGCCATCGCCGGTCCACGGTGCGGTCGGCGCGCCAGCACCGTGGTGACCCGCACCTGCAACGCCACCACCGCGATCGTCTCCACGACGAACAGCGCGGCCACCGCGGCGGGACCGTGCCCCGGCCCCGCGCTGTCCTGGGCCTGCAGGGTGAACACGAAATAGATCTGGCTCTGCAACGCGAACATCGGCATCAGGGCGAGAGTGAACGCCCAGAAGCGCCGATCGGTGAACACCGTCGCGAAGTCGGCCCCGACCCCACCCTCGTGCCGCGGCACCGGACGGGCGGGCAGCAGCAGCCACTGCACCACCGCGAGCACCGCGAAGATCGACGCCGCGACCAGCGCGGACAGCCGGAAACCCGCCGCGATCAACACGGTGCCGAGCACCGGGCCGATCGCGGAGCCCGCGTTGCCGAACACGTTGAACAGCGCGAACGCCTGCGCGGAGCGGGCACCGCTGTCGCGGGCGATGAAGGCGCGGACCGCCGGATTGAACAGCGCGCCCGCGAAACCCGTGAGCACCGACGCCGCCAGCACCACCGGCAGCGACCCGCCGACGGCGAACAGCGCGAAGCCGAGCGCCCGGATGGCGAGCCCGGTCATGATCACGCCACGCGCGCCGAGCCGATCCGCCGCCGAGCCGCCGACCAGGAACAGACCCTGCTGACTCAGATTGCGGACCCCGAGCACCACACCGACGACGGCGGCCGAGAGGGCGAGGTCGTCGAGGAGATAGTCCGCCAGGAAGGGCACGAGCAGGTAGAAGCCGATATGCCCGACGAGGTGATTCACCAGCAGCAGCCGCACCGCGCCCGGCATCGCGCGGAAGGTGGCGAGCCCGCTCATCCGGCGGCCCTCGCCCCGAAATCCGGTGTCCCGGCGACACTGTCGGCGACCCGCGCCACCTCCGCGGCGGGATCGCGCACGACCGCGCAGCGGCCCCAGCCGGTGACCTCGGACCCGGTGGGCGAGGCGAGCTCGGCCGGTGCGTGCGCGTACTCGCCGAGCAGATCGTTCGCCCGGCACCAGCCGTCGTCGTAGATGGTGCGCAGGTAGCGGTGCGGACCATCGGGAAACACGGTGAGCACCCGGGCCGCCGGCGCGCGCTCGGCGGCCCAGCCCGCGACCAGAGCGGCGGCCCCCGTGCTCCAGCCGCCCGCGATCCCGGTCGACGCCGCGAGCCCCCGGCACGACGCGACCGCCTCGCGCGCGCCCACCCAGTGCACCTCGTCGAAGTCGGCGTAGGCCACATTGCGGGGCAGGATGCTGCTGCCGAGACCACGCATGAGCCTGCGCCGGTCGGGCTGGCCGAAGATGCGGGAGCCGACGGCGTCCACCCCGATCACCCGCAGGTGGGGCCATCGGGTGCGCAGCACCCGGGTGAGTCCGGCGCAGTGCCCGCCCGAGCCGATCGAGGCGACGAGCACGTCGACGGCGTCGACCTGGTCGAGGATCTCCGCGCCCATGGCCTGATAGCCGCCCGCGTTGTCGGGGTTGTCGTACTGGTCGGGCCAGTAGGCGCCCGGTGTCGCGGCGAGCAGTTCGGCGAGCCGGTCCAGCCGGGCCCGCTGCCAGCCGCCGGTCGGATGCGGCGTACGGACGACGTCGAGCCCGATCCGGTAGGCCGAGAACAGCGAGCGCAGTTCGGGTTCCAGCTCGTCGTCGACCACGAGCAGGACCGGATGCCCGAGCGCCTTGCCCGCCAGCGCCAAGCCGAGGCCGAGGGTGCCGCTGGTGGACTCGATGATGGTCGCCCCTGGCGCGAGCTCACCGCGCGCCGCGGCGCCCCGCAGCATCGACACGGCCGCGCGGGCCTTCATGCCCGCGACGCTCGCGGCCTCGAGTTTCGCGGTGTACCAGCTGTTTTCGGTGGGCACGGGCACGGCGGGCGTGCCGCCGATCAGCTGGAGCAGGGCGGGCTGCGGTGTCGTCATGAGCGCTCTCGATAGGTGACGACGGTGCTGGGTCCGCCGTCGAGGGAGAAGAACGGATAGGGCTCGGCCGAGACGGCGTGTACGCCCGCGCCGAGAAACCACGGCAGCACCGCGCTTCCGGTCTGCGCGAACATCACCAGCGGCAGCTCCCGCTCGACGGCGACGGCCCGCAGCGCGTCGAAACTGCCGTTGCCCAGGGTCATTCCGGTGACCAGCAGGGCGTCGTAGCCGGTCGGCGCCGCCGCGACGGACTCGTACACGGGCTCGTCCCACTCGGTGACGCCGCCCGCGAGATCGCACGGCAGATACCCGATCGCTCGTGCCCGCAGTTCGGCGAGCAACGAGCCGACCACCCCGACGACCAGGACGTCGCCGACCCCGGCGGGCAGCAGATCGACCACGGCGGCGGCCCGGTGCCGGGATTTCGTCAGCGATGTCGGCCCGTCGATGCGCACCGGTCGGCCCGCCGCGCCCGCCGCGTGCGGATGCGGATGCGCGTGCATCAGATAGGCGTCCAGCGCGGCGATCCTGACCTCGGCGCGCGGATGCGCGAGCAGCTCGGCGATCGGGGCCGCGACGCAGTCGTCGACGAGTTCGGCGGTGGCCGTGCCGGGTTCGAGCCCGCACGAGCCGACCGCCGCGCCGAGCCGGATGCTCAGTACCTCGTTGCGGTAGCCGCGGGTCCGGCCCGGATGACGGGTGCCGTAGGTGGTGCGGAACGCGGTCGAGGCGTGCAGCGACGCGGCGTCGGGCCCGAGCAGCCCGGTGCGCGCCCACTCGGTGAGTTCGGCGACCGAGGCGGGACAGGCGGCGACGGTCATGCCGCACCCTCCGGTGTGGCGAGCGCGAAGCGCAGGTCCCCGATCAGTGTCCGGGCCAGCGCGCCCGCGCCACCGGGCTCCGTGTCGGTGACCATGACATGACCGAGGTAGCTGTTGTTGTCGGTCGCGGGCCGCACCCGCGTCCCCGGCGCCGCCAGGGTGTACTCCACGATCCGGGGGTCGTCGGCCCAGTGCGCCGCGCCGTCGACACCGTCGAGCTCGCCGGTCCCGGTGGGCACCGCGAACGCGACCGCCGCGCTCGCCACGTCGCTCGGACGCGGTGTCAGATCCGGGGTCCCACCCGCGGCCACCTCGGCATACGTTGCCGCCAAGTCGATTCCGGTGACGCGCCGGACGAGTTCGGTGATCCGGTTGCCCGCAGGGCGCGGGTTGACCTCGATCAGCCGCGGGCCCCGCGCGCCGAGTCTGATCTCGGTGTGCGCGACGGTCGCGTCCAGACCCAGCGCGGCGACGGCCGCCAGCGCGAGCTCGACCACGGCCGCCGTCTCGGCCGCGGGCAGCGCGGCGGGGAACATGTGCCCGGATTCGATGAACGCGGGCGCGCCGGTGAGCTGCTTGTCGGTCACCCCGATCACCGTGGTGCGGCCACCGACGGTCACCGTCTCGACACTGAATTCCGGTCCTTCCACGCACTCTTCGAGCAGCACCCGCGGTGAGCGGCGCTGGCCGCGCGCGTTCACCGGGAAACCGGCGATCCGGTCCACCGCCGCCCGCAGTTCGGGCTCGTCCTCGACCCGGCGCACGAACATCCCACCGCACAGATCGACCGGCTTCACCACCAGCGGATAGCCGAGACCCGCTGCCGCGCCGATGATCTCGTCCCACTCCTGGGCGACCGCGAAGTCGGGTCCCGCGACGCCGGCGACCCGGCAGATCTGCCTGGTCCGGTCCTTGTCGCACGCGTCGGCCACGGCGGTGCGGCCCGCGCCCGGCAGGCCGAGGTCGGCGGCGATTGCGGCGACCGTCGGCAGGTAGTAGTCGCAGGAGGTGAGCACGCCGTCGAAACCGAAGACCTCGTGCAGTTTTCGCACGTACGGCAGCAGCGTGGCCTCGTCGTTGGTCTCGGCGGTGAACACGTTGTCCGCGGCCAGCAGGGGGTGCGGCGACGGTGTGCCCGGCCGGAGATAGTGCGCGAGATCCCTGGTCAGGAAGCTGAATCTGTGTCCGGAATCCCGGATTCCCGCCGGGAGCAGGGTGCTCATCGAGCCGACCCAGCTCTCCACCATCAGCAGATGTCCCATGTAGCCTCCCAGCCGCCAGCAAGGTGCTAATGATAACCATTATCGTTAGGATTGCGACAGTCGAGCGCTCGCTCGACCGGAAATGATGAGGAAAATCGCATGTTGATGAGGAAATTCGTTGTGCCCGCCGTGCTTTCGCTGGCCGCCCTGACGGTGGCCACCGGCACCGCGCAGGCGCAGGCGCCGGAGCGGCCGGTCGCGTTCACCGCGCACGCCACCGAGACCGCGTCGATCATCGAGGTCGAGCAGGGTGGCCTGGTGGTCGCGGACGGCGCGCTGCAGGTGCGCGACCTGGCCGGCACCGTCGTGGCCGCGACACCGCTGACGTTCGCGGTCGACGATTTCGAGTTCCCGATCGCCGCCGAGATCACCGGCCGCACCGCCACCCTCACCCCCCAGCTGAGCATGGACAAAGCCGTCTACAAGCCGGTCGCCCTGCCCTTCGAGGACAAGGCACCCTGGAAGTCCGAATACGACCGCGAACAGGCCGCGTGGTCGCGCATGACCAGCACCATCTCCCTGGGTGCCTCCATCGGCACCCTGGTCGGTGGACTCGGCGGCGCCGCCGTCGGCTGCGTCCTCGGCGGCATCATCGGCGCCACCGTCGCCTCGGCCACCATCGTCGGACTCTTCGGCCCGTTCCTGCCCGCCGCCGCCGTCGGCTGCCTCGGCGGCATCCTCGCCATCGGCGCCCTGGGCACCGTCGCCGGACAGATCTTCGTCACCGCACCGGTCGCCCTCGGCGCCGCGATCCAGTACTTCACCACGATCAACCAGCCATTCACCCCACCCGCCAAGTAGGCGAGGGTCCCGTGGCCCGCTGGTCACGGGACTCTAAGGGTTTCTCGAGGAAATTCGTTACCGCCGCAAATGGCCACCGGATCGCATTACGCTGCGGCTATGAGCACTACCGTCCATGGATTCACCGATGATGCCCTCGGCACGCTGGATGCCGTCGGGGTCGCCGCGGCGTTGCGGGCGGGGGAGGTCGGCCGGGCGGAGGTGCTCGAGGCCGCGATCGCGCGGACCCGGCGGGTGGACCCGAGCCTGGACGCGGTGCAGGTGGCCTGCTTCGAACGGGCCGCGTCGGCGCCGGAGACCGCGGGCGTGTTCGCCGGCGTGCCCGCCTTCGTCAAGGACAACACCGATATCGCCGGGCTGCCCAGCTGCCACGGGTCGGCCGCGTTCACGCCGCGCGCGGCCACCGCGACCAGCGGGCCCGGCGCGCAGTTCCTGCATTCGGGTGTGGTCGTCATCGGCAAGTCGACGCTGCCGGAATTCGGGCTCACCGCCAGCACCGAGTTCGCCGGCCGGGCGCCGACCCGCAATCCGTGGAACATCGAGTACTCCGCCGGCGCGTCCTCGGGCGGTTCGGCGGCACTGGTCGCGGCGGGCGTCGTGCCGATCGCGCACGCCAACGACGGTGGCGGCTCGATCCGGATCCCGGCCGCGGCCAACGGCCTGGTCGGCCTGAAGCCCACCCGCAACCGGTTGCTCGACCAGCCGGGCGCCCGGCAACTGCCGGTGCACCTGGTCGCCGAGGGCGTGGTGACCCGCTCGGTGCGCGATACCGCGCACTATCTGGCCGCCGTCGAACGGTTCGGCGCGAATCCGAAGCTGGCGCCGATCGGCCTGGTCGAGGGGCCGAGCGCGCGGCGGCTGCGGATCGGGCTGATCAGCGAGGACGTGCTCGGCCGCCCGGTGCACCCCGACAATGCCGCGGTGCTCGCCTCGGCGGCGGCGATCCTGGCCGGCCTCGGCCACGAGGTCGTCGAGATGCGGCTCGACGTGGAGCCGCGGTTCGTCGAGGACTTCAAGCGGTACTGGGCGATGATGGCCGCCGCGATGACGCTGTCGTTCCGGTTCGGGCACCGCGACCACTTCGACGCGGGCAAACTCGACCCGTTCACCAGCGGCCTGATCGGGCTGGCCAAGCGCAATCCGCTCGGTGTCGCCGCGTCCACCTGGCGGCTGCGGTCCGGAACCGCCACCTACGACCGGCATTTCACCGACGTCGACGTGCTGCTCACCCCGGTGCTGTCGCATCCGGCGCCGCGGATCGGCGAACTGGCGCCGGGCCAGCCCTTCGACGAGCTGTTCACGAAACTGGTCGACTACGTGGGCTTCACGCCGCTCAACAATGTCGGCGGCGGGCCCGCGGTGTCGCTGCCGCACGGGCTGCTCCCGCACGGGCTGCCCGGCTCGATCCAGCTCGCCGCCCGGCGGGGCGACGAGCGATCGCTGCTCGACCTGGCCTACCAGCTGGAGGCGGCGAGCCCGTTCCCGCGCATCGTCGACCGCACGGCGGCCGAGGGCGCGGCCTGATCAGCTCTGGCGCACCGCGACATTGATCGGGCGCAGCCGGCCCGGGCTGGCGGTGCCCGCCTCGAACGCCCAGTGCTCGCCGTGCCAGCCGGGGAACTCGGTGTGCCAGCGGCCGACCAGGCGCGGGTCCTCGAGCGAGTCGATGACACCCGCCGAGCCGGTGTACTGCAGCCGCTCGTACTTGTGGCGGGTGATGGTGTCGACCGTGGCGACGGTGGCAAGGGTTGACATGACGATCCTGTCGGGAGGGTGGGAAACGGTGACTGACGTGACGAGGCGCGTCCGGTCCGATGGTCCGGATGCCGCGGTGGCGCGTCACCGCTCGCTGCCGAGTATGCCGCGCGACGCGACAGTACGCGGGTTCTTTTGAAAATCCTGTTCTTCGGATTAACGGCTACTCGTCATCACTTCGTCATGATCACCACGACGGGCGGACCCGGCCGGGCGTGACCATCCTGGCGATGGCATTTCTGGTCTGCGCGAACATCGCCGGACCGAGGGTGTCGACCCAGTGCGCGGCGAAGGCGGCGGCGGCCGCGTCGGCCGCCCTGGTGCAGGCCCAGCCGCGATCGGTGAGGGTGATCAGGCGGGCGCGCGCGTCGCGCGGGTGCGGATTGCGGTCGGCGTAACCCTTGGTGACCAACTCGTCGACCAGCTGGCTCGCGGCCTGCTTGGTGACGCCGAGGTGCTCGGCGATCTCGCCGACGGTCGCGCCGTCGGGTGCCATCCGGACGAACGCGAAGCCGTGCGCCGGACGGATGTCGGTGAAGCCCGCGGCGGTCACTCCGTCCTGGATCGCCGCGCTCACCTCGCTCGCCGCCGCCAGCAGCAACAGGGGGAGATCGGTGGCGGGCGGCGGGTTCCGGTGCACGGCCGTCATTCTGGCACTTGACATGATGGTCAATCTACTTGACCATATAGACAAGTTGCTTGACTATCTGAAAGAGGCGCCCATGCCGGTCACCCGTTCCGAAGACGCTCAGGTCCACGAGATCCACAACGCCCGCTTCACCTCGCTCATCCGCCCCGGCACCGGCAGTGCCGAACTCTGCGTCTGGCAGACCGAGGTCGCGCCCGATTCGGTGGGCGTGCCGCACCGCATCCTGGGGGAGGAGGCCTTCTACCTGCTCGCGGGCGAGGTCGAGATCACCATCGATGGCGACTCGGCGCCGCTGCGGCCGGGCGATGCCGCCGTCGCGCCCGCCGGGTCGATGATCGGCCTCACCAACGCGGCCGCCGAGCCCGCGGTGCTGCTCGTGACGGTGCGCGTCGGCTTCTCCGCGGAACTGCCCGATGGCTCGACTTTCGTTCCGCCCTGGGCATCCTGAACCGTCACGGCGTCTGTTCTAGACGTTGAACTTGAAAGTTCGGTAACCCGAACAATATAATTCTGGAATGAAGGTTGGGTTTCACCGCGCGCCGGGTTCGTCGCGGCGTCGAGTTGTCGCGGCGTGTGTGCTGAGTGTCATGGCGTTCGCGCTGACCGCGTGCGGTGGAGCCACCGCCTCCGACGACGGGAAGAAGGTGGTCCTCACCACCTTCACCGTGCTCGCCGACATGGCGCGCAATGTCGCGGGCGATCACCTACGGGTCGAGTCGATCACCAAGGTCGGCGCCGAGATCCACGGCTACGAGCCGACGCCGGGCGACATCAAGAAGGCGGCCAAGGCCGATCTGATCCTGGACAACGGGCTCAACCTGGAGGCCTGGTTCGCCCAGTTCGTCGCCGATCTGACGGTGCCGCACGCGGTGGTCAGCGAGGGCGTGACCCCGATGGACATCAGCGAGGACGCCTATCGCGGCAAGCCGAATCCGCACGCGTGGATGTCGCCGGTGAACGCGCAGATCTACGTCGACAACATGGTCCGCGCCTTCGCCGACCTCGACCCCGGCCACGCCGAGGAGTACCGCGCCAACGGCGCCGCCTACAAGGCCCAGCTCGCCGCCGTCCACACCGACCTGGTCGCCGCCGTGAACACCCTGCCCGCCGGGCAGCGGGCCCTGGTGACCTGCGAGGGCGCGTTCTCCTACCTGGCCCGCGACACCGGTCTCACCGAGAAGTACATCTGGCCGGTCAACGCCGAACAGCAGGCGACCCCGCAGCAGATCGGCTCGGCCATCGATTTCGTGCGCCAGCGCGGCGTGCCCGCGGTGTTCTGCGAGTCGACTGTCTCCGACGCGCCGATGCAACGGGTGGTCGAGGCCTCCGGCGCGCGGTTCGGTGGCACGCTCTACGTCGACTCGCTCTCGGAGGCCGACGGCCCGGTGCCGACCTACCTCCAGCTGATCCGCCACGACGCGAACACCATCGCCACCGCACTCGCCGGAGCCCCGAAATGACCACCGCGCCCGTCGTCGAGATCCAGGACGTCACCGTTCACTACGGTGACGTGCTCGCCCTCGACAATGTCGAACTGACCCTGAAATCCGGCCGGGTCTGCGGCCTGATCGGCATGAACGGCTCGGGCAAGTCGACGCTGTTCAAGACGATCATGGGCCTGGTCACCCCCGACCGCGGCCGGGTGCTGATCAACGGCAGCGCGCCCGTCGCGGCCCGCAAGGCGGGCAGCCTCGGCTACGTGCCGCAGTCCGAGGACGTGGACTGGACCTTTCCGCTGTCGGTGCGCGATGTCGTGATGACCGGCCGCTACGGGAAGATGGGCTTCACCCGCCGGGCGAGCAGGGCCGATCGCGCCGCCGTCGCCGAGGCGCTGGCCCGCGTGGAGCTCACCGAGCTGGCCGACCGCCAGATCGGTCAGCTCTCCGGCGGCCAGAAGAAGCGTGCCTTCGTGGCCCGCGGCATCGCCCAGGAGGCGACGATCCTGCTGCTCGACGAGCCGTTCGCCGGCGTCGACAAGCGCTCGGAGGCCACCATCACCGCGCTGCTGCGCGAACTCGCCGCCGACGGGGCGACGATCCTGGTCTCCACCCACGACCTGCACGCCCTCCCGGCACTGGCCGACGAGGCGGTGCTGCTCAACCGCCGGGTGCTCGAGCACGGCGACCCCGATGTGGTGTTGCGACCGGAGAACCTGGCCAAGGCCTTCGGGCTCGACGTGGACGCGTGAGGAAGTACCGATGAGCCTCGAAGAATTCTTCCTCGACCCGCTGCGCTACGAGTTCATGGTGCGCGCGCTCGCGACCACCGTCACCGCCGCGGTGGTGTGCGCGGTGCTGTCGTGCTGGCTGGTGCTGATCGGCTGGTCGCTGATGGGCGACGCCGTCTCGCACGCGGTGCTGCCCGGTGTGGTGCTGGCCTACATCGTCGGCTGGCCGTTCGCGGTCGGCGCGGTGATCTTCGGTTTCCTCGCGGTGGCGCTGATCGGCGTCGTCCGCGACACCAGCCGGGTGAAGGAGGACGCCGCGATCGGCATCGTCTTCACGACGCTGTTCGCCTTCGGCCTGGTGCTGGTATCGGTGACACCGAGCCAGACCGACCTGAACCACATCGTGTTCGGCAACCTGCTCGGCGTCAGGCGCGGCGAGATGATCCAGATCATGATCCTGGCCGCGATCGTGCTGACCGCGCTGGTGCTCAAGCGTCGCGACTTCACCCTCTACGCCTTCGACGCCACCCACGCGCACGCCATCGGGCTGAACCCCCGGATCCTCGGCACCGCGCTGCTGGCGCTGCTCGCGCTGACCTCGGTGGTGGCGCTGCAGGCCGTCGGCGTGGTGCTGGTGGTGGCCATGCTGATCATCCCGGGCGCGACGGCGTACCTGCTGACCGACCGGTTCGCCCGGATGCTGGTCATCGCGCCGACGGTGTCGGTGGTGTGCGCGGTGACCGGCCTCTACCTCAGCTACCACCTCGACACCGCCGCGGGCGGCATGGTGGTGGTCACCCAGGGTGTGGCCTTCTCGCTGGTCTACCTGTTCGCGCCCCGGCACGGCGTCATCGGCCGCAGGCTGACCGCCGCGCGGGCGCGCGCGAAGGTGGCCGTCGCGCGCTGATTTCGGCGAATCGACCGCGCGGAACCGTGCCGCGTCGCACCATGTGACCTGGAACGTGTTCCAGTTGCCCCCGGCCGTCGGCCGTGGCGGCACGCGGGAAAGGTCGCTCGATGTTCGGACTCGGGATTCTCGATTCCGTCGCCCTCTCGCTGGACGCGCCCGACGGGCGTCCGCGCGAGGTCCGGCGGGCCCAGCAGCTGGCGGTGTGGCAGGCCGTCTACTGCACCGGCCTCGCGCTGGTCACCATTCCGGCCACGGAACTGCTGCCCGCCGATGCCCTGCTGCTGCGCTACGAGGGTTTCGCCTACGCCGCCGCGATCGGCACGGTGCTGCTCGCGGTGCTCACCAGCGAATTCGCCAACCGCAGCCGGTACGTGCACGCGCTGGGCTGGTACGGGGCGGCGCTGATCGCCGGTGTGGCGCTGTTCGGCCTGCTCACGCTGCCCGCGGTGGTGGTGTCGGTCGCGGTCATCACGCTGCTGGACCGGCCCGCGTCCACCGCCTGGTTCGGGGTGTCCGGCACCGTGGAACCGGTCGCGTTCTGCCGCCGGGCGACGCTCCCGGCCTGGGCCGTTCCGGTCGCCCGGCCGGTCGGGGCGCGGTGGAAGGCGCTGCTGGCCGAGCGGTGAGCCCGGCGAGCTGTCGGGGCCTGCTGGCAGGATGACGGTCATGAAGGCCACTGGGGAGGACGTCCGGGCGATCGTCGCCGCGCTACCGGAGACGGTGGAGCAGTTCGCCTGGGGCATGCCGATTTTCAAGGTCGCGGGCAAACTGTTCCTGACCTTGCCCGAGGACGAGACCTCGATGGCGGTGCGCTGCCCGATCGTGGACCGCGACGAACTGGTCGTCGCGGAACCGGACAAGTTCTGGATCGCCGCGCACGAGTCGGGCAATCCGTGGGTCCGGGTCCGGCTGGCCGCCCTCGACGATCGCGCGGAACTGACGGCGATCGTCACCGACTCGTGGCGGCTGGCCGCACCGCGGGCCCTGCTCGAGGCCGCCGATCAGTAGCCGGCCGGCCTGATGTCGGCCTCGATGGTGCGGATGGCGTCGTCGGGGATGACGAAGGTCTCGACGATCTCGACGGTGGTCAGCCGCACGCCCGCGATGCCGGTGTCGAGCAGGTAGCGGGTGGTGACGGTGTCGCCGGACTCGGACATGGTGAGCTCGCGCACGCCCTGGATCACCCGGTACTGCGGTCCGTTCTCGAGATCCGCGCTCAGCTGCGGGCCCGAGTACCCGGTCTGGAAGCCGACCTCGACCCGGGTGGCGTCGGGGGTGAACGGCACCGCGCTCGCGTCGTGCGAGACCAGCGCGTCGATGTAGGCGCGGGCGATGGCCTGGCGCGGGGTGTCGGCCGGATTCGGTACTGCCGCAGCGGTTCCCGCGCCGAGGGCGAGGAACGTGGCGGCTATTGCTGAAACATGAGTGATTCGCATGCGGAGATGCTGGCCGTCGGGGCGGTCGAGCGCAAGCGGTAGTCTCGGAACTCCTATGGCACTCAGCGCAACCCTGCATCATTTCGCCGTCCAGCTCGCCGACGTCGACCGCGGCGTCTACGAGGACCTCGAGCTGCGGGTCGCCCGTCATCCCTCGGAGACCCTCGAGTACATGCTCACCCGCATCCTCGCCTACTGCCTGCAGTACGAGGAGGGCATCGTCTTCAGCGAGGGCGGCATCTCGGCCACCGACGAACCCGCCGTGCAGATCCGCGACCTCACCGGCCGGGTCACCGCCTGGATCGAGGTCGGCGCGCCGGACGCCGACCGCGTGCATCGCGGCAGCAAGCTGGCCGGTCGCGCGGCGGTCTACACCCATCGCGACCCGGCGAAGGTGCTGGCGCAGTACGCGGGCAAGAAGATCCACCGCGCCGAGGACATCCCGCTCTACGGCATCGACCGCGCCTTCATCGACGAGGCCGTGCCGCTGATCGATCGCCGCAACACTCTGAGCCTGTCGGTCACCGAGGGTGTGCTGTACCTGGATCTCAACGGGACCAGCCTGCGCGGCGAGGTCACCGAGCATCGGCTCGGCCAGGTCTGACCCGCGATCCCTGTCGGTGGCCTATCCTCGGTTCGGACGATTGACCAGGAGGTTGCCGGTGCCCAGTGTGATGAGCCGGATCGTGCTCCCCGCCTTCCTGCGGATCACCCGGCGCAACCGGAACTACATCGACGCCGAGGCCGCGCGCGAGCACGTCCGCAAGCTGAGCGCGGCGCCGGTGGACTATGCCCCGCCCAAGCGGTTGCGCGGCGTCGTGGTGTCGAAGCTCGAGGATCGCGGCTGGCCGGTCTACACGCTGACCCCGGCCACCGGCGACTCGCGCGGCGGGCTCGTCTACGCGCACGGTGGTGGCTGGGTCGGCGAGATCGCGCCGCAGCACTGGCAGCTCGCGGCCCGGCTGGCCGCCCAGCTGCGGCTGACCGTCACGGTGCCGATCTACCCGCTGATCCCGGCGGGCACCGCCGCCCAGGTGATTCCGCGCTTCGCCGAGATCGTCGCCGCCAGTGCGGAGCGGCATGGCACCACCTTCGTGGCCGGTGACTCGGCGGGCGGCCAGATCGCCCTCTCGACGGCACTGCACCTGCGCGACACCCGGTCGATCACCCTGCCGCGGACGATCCTGATCTCACCCGCGCTCGACCTCACGCTGGAGAATCCGCAGATCACCGAGGTGCTGCCGCTCGATCCCTGGCTCGGCCGCGACGGCGGCCTGGTCTTCGGCCGACTGTGGAGCGGCGAGCTGCCGATGACCGATCCGATGGTCAGCCCGCT
Organism: Nocardia sp. NPDC003269; assembly: GCF_042888005.1. NCBI lineage: Bacteria > Bacillati > Actinomycetota > Actinomycetes > Mycobacteriales > Nocardiaceae > Nocardia > Nocardia sp. NPDC003269. The sequence goes on along the minus strand of NZ_JBIAPA010000004.1, from coordinate 590,673 downwards.
GTTCGGCGACCACGCCGGCCTCGGCCCGCTCACCGTGTTCAGCGGCACCTACGACATCCTCAACCCCGACACCCGGCTGCTGGTGGACAAGGCGCGCGCGGCGGGCGTCGAGGTCGACTATCACGAGGCCGACGGCCTGGTCCACGTCTATCCGCTGACCCCCACCCCCGAGGGCGCCGCCGCCCGCCGCACCATCGTCGAGACGCTGCGCGCCCACCTCTAGCGCTGGGACAGGTGCAGGTTGAGCAGGATGGTGAGCTGGGTGACGGCCTGATCGAACGGGTGCGGGGACTTGAGCGCGCGGCTGTGCACGATGGTGCCCTCGATGGTGGTGAGCAGGAACCCGGCCAGTGAGACGGCGGTGGCGCGTTCGATGCCGGTCGCGACGATGCCGTCGGCCAGGCGCGCGGTCCATTCGGCGAAGGCCTGGCCCGCGATGGACTGGACGGCCGGGTCGAGTTCGTCCAGCGCGGCGGCCATCATGAACGAGCCGGCGCTGTAGTCGGACTTCTCCAGCGGGATGCGCCAGAAGGCGAGCAGGTCGGTGAGCCACTGCTGCACCGACGGCGCCGTCTGCAACGCGTCGGCCATGGTGCTCACGTGCGAGTAGACCAGTCGCGAGACGATCCGGCCCGCGGTCTGCACCAATTCGCCCTTGCCCGAAGGGAAGTGCTGATACAGCGAGTTGCGTGAGGTGTTGCTGCGCTTGAGCAGTTCACTCAGCGCGGCCGCGTGGACGCCGTGCTGCTGGACGGTGCTGATGGTGTGTTCGATCAGTCGGGCGCGTGGTCCGGCTGCCATCCGATCTCCTCCCAACCCTTGATTGAACCGATCGGTCCATGTTAGACCTATTCCAGCGTGAACCGATCGGTTCATATGGAGAGGATGCCATGCCCACCCCCATCGCCACCGCAGTTCCGGTCACCCATACGGGAATTCTCGGCCTCGGCGTGTATCGCCCGCGCCGGGTTGTGCCCAACGCCGAGATCGTCGAGGCCATCGACTCCTCCGACGAGTGGATCAAGACCCGCTCGGGGATCGCCGCCCGGCACTGGGCCGAGCCCGACGAGACCATCGTCGGGATGAGCGTCGCGGCCGCTCGCGACGCGCTGACGGCGGCCGGCGTCACGGCCGCGGAGATCGATGTCGTCGTGCTCGCGACCTCCTCGCAGATGGTGCTCGGCCCGTCGGCGGGCGCGGTCGTCGCCACCGAACTCGGCATGGACGACACCGCCGCCTACGACATCTCCGCCGGGTGCGCGGGCTTCTGCTACGCCCTGGGCGACGCCGCGAACCTGGTGCGTTCCGGTCAGGCCCGCAAGGTCCTGGTGATCGGCGTGGAGCGGCTGTCGGACCTGCTCGACACCTCCGACCGCAGCTGCGCGTTCATCTTCGCCGACGGCGCGGGCGCGGTGGTCGTCGGCGCGGCCGAGCAGGAGGGCATCGGCCCGGTCGCGTGGGGTTCGGACGGCAGCCGGACCTCGGCGATCAAACAGGACAAGGACTTCCTCGAGTACTTCGCCGAGGTCGCGGAGGCGGAGGCGAACGGCGGCACGTCGGTGCGCCCGTACATCCGGATGAACGGGACCGAGGTGTTCCGCTGGGCCGTGACGTTCCTGGAGAAGGCGTGCCGGGCCGCGCTCGATCAGGCCGGGGTCGCGGCGGCCGACCTCGACGCGTTCGTCCCGCACCAGGCCAATATCCGCATCACCGACGCGCTGGTGCGCACCCTCGGGCTGCCCGAGTCGGTGGCCGTCGCGCGCGACATCATCGAGACCGGCAACACCAGCGCCGCCTCGATCCCGATGGCGATGGAGCAGCTGCTGCGCTCCGGCGGCGCGAAGCCCGGCGACACCGCGCTGCTGCTCGGCTTCGGCGCGGGCCTGGCCTACGCCGGTCAGGTGGTGCATCTGCCGCCGATCGCCTGAGCGGTGCTCAGCGCACCAGCGCGCGCAGGTACCGGCGCCGGTAGACACGCTGGGCGAGCAGCAGGATCGGGAACGCCGCACGCCAGCAGCCCGCCCGCGCGGGCCTGGTCAGCGAGCGCAGGGTGAGGACAACGGCACCGTCGGGGCGCCGGTGCACCACGAACGCCTCCTCGCCGGTCACCGGGTGGCCGGGCAGGGTGCCGTAGGCGAAGCCGCACCGGTCGCCGGTGTCGACGACCGCCACCACCCGCACCGGCTCGTGCACGACGATCGGGCCGAAGCCCGCGGTGATCCGGTAGTCGGCGTCCGTCACCACCGGGGTGTCGGGCGCCACGCGAAACCCGCTGCGGCGCTTGATGCCCCAGCGCAGGATCGTGTCGGTCGCGGCGGTCCAGACGTGGTCGCCGTGGCCGATCACCACCGAGGTCTCGAACCGGCGGAACCCGGGGAGTTCCGCCGTCCAGGATTCTTCGGCGGGGCGGGTCGCCCCCGCCGGGTGATAGGTGAGTGCCGCGGGCATACCGTCGACGATAGAGCGCCGAGGGAGCTCAGGCGGTGGGCTGCGGGGTGCGCTTGGCGCGCCGCTCGGTGACCGGGATCGCGTAGGCGGCGCCGTCGCGGATGCCGAATTCGAAGCGGCACGGGAACAGCGAGGGTAGGCCGGTGGAGCGTAGGTCGTAGTTCGCCGCGAGGGTCTGCATCGCCCAGTTCTGCAGCGAATCCGGCAGGCGCAGGGTGGTGCCGTCGACGCAGGACACGTAGGCGTGTGTCCGCTCGCCGTCGACGGGCAGTGGGTTGCGCAGACCGACCGCGCCGATTTCCAGAATTCGTCCGGCGTTATGGGCAGAAGCGACGCTCGGCAAATCCAACTCGATGTCGTCCATGCGGGAAACGGTAACTCAGCAACTATTCAGGGAACACGGAAATCGAGTGCCCTTGACCAAACTTCGCAAAGTCACTCCGATCCGCCGGGCGGGTCGCCCGCCCGGCGGATCGCGGGTGGGCTACCGCAGGGCGACCACCGGGAAGTCGACCGGCACGCGCAGGGCCACGTTCACGTAGTTGGTGAACAGGTTCAGCGCCACGTGCGCGATGAGTTCGACGAGCTCGGCGTCGGTCCAGCCCAGCGCGCGCGCCCGCTCGACGTGCTCGTCGTCGACGTGTCCGCGCTGCTCGACCAGCTCCAGCGCGAGCCCGAGCAGCGCGGCCGTCTTGGGGTCGTCGGCAGCGCCGATCTGGGCTGCGGACAGCGCGTCGGCGGACAGCCCGGCCTTGCGGCCGAGGCCGGTGTGCGCGGCCAGGCAGTATTCGCAACTGTTGCGATTGGCCACGGCCACCGCGATCAGCTCGGTCAGGGCCGGGCCGAAGGTGCCTTCGCCGAGCGCGGTGAACGACCCCCACATACTGCGCAGTGCCGCGGGCGAATTCGCCACCGCCCGGAACATGGCCGGGGTGGTGCCGAAGGCGCCGTCGATCTGATCGAGCAGCTCGCGAGTGCCGCCCGTGGTGTCGGTCCGGGCGATGAGCGAGACGTGCGACATGGTGATTCCTCCGTGGTGCGGGGGTTGCCACCGGGACCGATCGGCTCCGGTGGATGCCTGGGCATGCCTCCAGCCTCGTCGTCGAAATCGGTCGAAAAGGTACCAAAAGTCCGTGATGCGTACCGGATCGTCTAACTTTGGGGGATGTCTTCGGTCGATCGGCTGTCCCCACTGCTCGAACAGTTCCGGGTGCGTGCGCACGTGCTGCACACCGGACCGCTGTGCGGCGTCACGCGATTCGGCGCCGAGCGGGGGCGGGGGTTCCTGCATCTGATTCGCGCCGGGCGGATGACCGTCGAGCACCGCGATCCGCTCGGCGCGACGCACCGGCTGGAGGTGGCCGAGCCGAGCGTCGTGTTCTATCCGCGGCCGCTGGCGCACGTCTTCCATACCGACGCCTGCGGCGACACCGATTTCGCCTGTGCCACCGTTGACTTCGACGGCGGCGCCGAGCATCCGCTCGCCAGGGCGCTGCCGCCGGTGATCGTCGTCCCGCTCGCGCGGGTCGAGGGGCTCGATCAGGCGCTGGAACTGCTGTTCGGTGAGATCGACCGGCATCGGTGCGGGCACCGGGTGCTCGCGGATCGCCTCTTCGAAGTGGTGCTCCTGCAACTGCTGCGCTGGCTGCTCGATCACCCCGGTGACGTCGCGATGCCACCCGGCCTGCTCACCGGCATCGCCGATCCGCAGCTCGCCCCGACGCTGCTCGCCCTGCACGAGGCGCCGGGCAGCGACTGGACGCTCGCGAGCATGGCCCGGCACGCGGCGATGTCGCGCAGCGCCTTCGCGGCCCGGTTCCGGGCCGTCCTCGGCCAGACCCCGCTGGACTATCTGACCGCGTGGCGGCTCGCGCTCGCCCAGCTGCGGCTGCAGGCCGGGCATTCGGTGAAAGCCGTTGCCGCCGAGCTCGGTTACGCCAACAGCTCGGCCCTGTCGCGGGTCTTCACCCAGCGGATCGGCCGGTCGCCGACGGCCTGGCTGGCCGAGCTCGGCGACTGACTACTGGATCGCGAAGCGCAGCAGGGCCTGGCGGTCGCCCTGCTTGATCTTGCCCTTGCGGTCGAGCACTTCCAGCTGCCAGACCGGGCCGTTGCGGAACGCCCTGGCGATCGCGTTGGCGTTCTCCTGGCCGAGCAGCGAGGGCCAGATGTCGGCGACCGGCTGGCTGTCGGCGCCGGTGGCGTCGTAGATCTTGAACGAGACGTTGTTCGCCTTCTCGAACGAGGAACCCTTCTTGAAGGCGGCGGCGACGAACACGATCGCGTCGATGCCGGGCGGGACCTCGGCGAAGGTGACGTGCACGGTCTCGTCGTCGCCCGCGGCGGCGCCGGTCTGCTCGTCACCGGTGTGCACCACCGCGCCGTTGCCCAGCGGATTCAGCGAATCCAGCCCGGCGAACCGGACGGGTTCGCCGCCCTGCAACAGAATGGCGATCAGATCCAGGTCGACACCGCGCTTGCGCCGGGCGATGCCGAGCAGGCCGCCGCTGGATCCGGCCGACGGATCCCAGCTCACCCCCACGCTCATCTTGGTGATGCCGGCGAGGTCGGCCGCGCCGTCTTCCTTCTTCAGCGTAATCACGAATCCAGGCTACGGACTCGCGGAGCGGGGTGCAGGGCAACAGAATTCACTCGACACGCTCACCCGCCGTTTCGGGCTCCGGCTGCCGGTCCACCGCGCGCCCCGCCGCCCGCAGCGCGACATTGGTGACGACGACGGCGACCGTGCCCGCCGCCGCGGTGGCGTACATGCCCGCGCCGGCGAGCGCGCCCACCGCCGCCGCGCACCACAGCGTGGCCGCGGTGTTCAGCCCGCGGATATTGACGCCGTCGCGCAGGATCACCCCGGCGCCGAGAAACCCGATGCCGGAGACGATCTGCGCCGCCACCCGCGTCGGGTCGGCGTCGGCGCCGTGGAAACCGTTGGCGGACAGCAGGACGAAGAGTGCGGATCCCGCGGCGACGAGCGCGTTGGTCCGCAGCCCGGCCATCCGGGCGCGATATTGCCGCTCGATCCCGATCAGCGCACCGAGACCGATGCCGGCGCCGAGACGAAGCAGCATTTCCAGAGTCGACATGACGACCACACCTTTCGGCGGGTGGTGGCGTCGCTACCGCGCAGTCGCGGAGGCGATCGCCGGGTGAACGAAGGACAGCACAGCTCGATGACTTCCGTCGGACACGACAACCACCTCCTTTCGCCCACTTCGCGGCGTGTACCCGCGCACCCGGCGGTGCCGGGTGCCGATCGAGGGCCCAGTAAACCCCCGGTTACCGGATTCCGCAACCCGAATATCGGTAACGATCGAGTTCTTTTGATTACCAACATGTTTCGCGCCATACAATCGAGGGGTGGGCGCAGGGGAGCCATGGCCGGGAGGGAAGCGAATGGACACCCGCGAGTGGATCGCCGAGAAGGTGGAGGAGTCGAGGGGCGCCACCTACCGGACACGGCCCGAGGGTGAGCAGGTCTTGATCGTCGAGCGGATGCCGACGTGCGGGCCCGCGATCGTGGTGTGCCTGGAGCGGTCGGCGGCCGAGTTCACCGCCGCGGATCTGGACGCGGTCTGCGCGCAGATCCCGGAGGTCGACTTCGTGGTGGGCACCCGGTCGAGCCCGATCGCCCATCAGACCTATCACCGCGCCGACGTGCTGGGCATCGGCCTCGGCTCGCTCGGTGACCTGCTGTTCGCGCTGCGGCACGCGGACGTGGCGAGCGCGCGCACGAGTGAGCGGATCTTCATCGAGAACGGCCTGGCCCGGCACGCGGGGGTGGAGGGGTTCGGGCGGATCGCGAAACGGGCCTACGAGGTGGTGCTCGGCGCCGTCGCGGCCGGGACCAGACGGGTCGTGATCACGAAGGAATACGAGCTGACCGCGGGGGAGGTGCGGAGCCTGGTGGCCGAACACCGCGCCCTCGCCATCGACGCCATCGCGTCGAGCAACCCCGCGGCGACGGGATTCGGGCCCGACGCGCACGACGCGGCGCGCCGGGCCGGCGTCGAGCTGTACACCTGGAAGGCGTTCCTCGCCGACCTCGGCAGCGCGGTGGCGCAGGACGAGCACCGGCCGCCACCGCACACCGGCTCGCGGTGACCCCGATCAGCGCGGGGATTCCGGGCGGGTGATGATCAGCGGGCAGGTGGTGCCGTGGAGGACGGCCTGGGCGACCGAGCCGAGCGCGGCGTCGGCGAAACCGCCGCGGCCGTGGCTGCCGACCACGATCAGCTGCGCGCCAGCGGCGGCGGTGAGGATCGCTCGGGCGGGGCGGTCCTCGACGGCGATGCGCTCGACGGACACCTCGGGATACTTCTCGCGATAGCCCGCCAGGCTCGCCGAGAGCTCCGCCTCGGCCTCGGCCCGCATCGTCGCCCGCGATTCGTAGCGGAAGAACTCCGACCAGGCGTGCACCGCGATCACCCGGACCCCGCGCCTGCTCGCCTCGTCGAAGGCGACCGCGATCGCGTCCGCGCTGACCCCGGAACCGTCGACACCCACGACCACCGCACCGGCGGTGACCGGTGCCTCCGGCACCACCGCGACCTGGCACGCGGCGTGCCGGGCGATCGCGGTGCTGACCGAGCCGAGCAGTGTGCGCCGCAACGCACCGAGTCCCCGGCAGCCGACGACCACCAGCCCGGCCCGTTCGCTGCGGTCCCGCAGCACCGCGCGCGCGTCCCCGACCTCGACGGCCGTGCCGACGGTGAGCCGGTCGGTGGCGACCAGCGCCGCCGCCTCCGCGACCACGGACTCACCGTGCGCGTGCAGCGCCTCACCGTCGAAGAGCGGACCGCTGAGTCCCGGCCCGTAGTCGATCGGGATCTCGACGGCGTAGACGAGCTCCAGCGGTGCTCCGTGGTGAACGGCGTAGTCGGCGGCCCAGCGCACCGCGATCAGCGACTGCGCCGAACCGTCGACACCGGCGACGACCGGGCGGCCCGGGTACTCGGGAAGGGACATGACGGCCTCTCTCTCGAGTCCACCCTGCGCCCCGGACGCCGGGCCGGGACAGGGTCGCAGGACCTGGGCCGCAGGGACTTTGGTCCCTCAGTCCAGCGGGGCCGACCAGCGCAGCAGCGTGCCGCCCTCGGGCCGCGCGGTGGCGGTGAAGACGCCGCCGGCGGCCGCGGCCCTGGCGGCCAGATTGGCCAGTCCGCTGCGCCGGGTCACCTCGGGCGAGATGCCGATGCCGTCGTCGGCGACCTCGATCGTCACCTCGTCGCGCACCACGAGTTCCACCGCGACCGCGTTCGCCTTCGCGTGCCGCACGACATTGCTCACCGCCTCGCGCAGCACCGCCTCGACGTGATCCGACAGCGGCGGCTCCAGCACGGTGACCGGCCCGGCCAGCCGGACCGTGGTGCGCAGCCCGGTCTCGGCGGTCATCTCGGTGATGATGTGGTGCAGCCGTTTCCGGTACTGCGAGGAGTCGGTGGTGGTGTTCGATTGCAGGTCGAAGATCGAGTACCGGATGTCCTGCACGATCGCCTGGATATCGTCGATGGTCTCGTCCAGGCGGGTCCGCACCTCCGGCGTCCGGACCCGCTGCATCGTGCCCTGTAGCGACAGGCCGACCGCGAACAGCCGCTGGATGACGTGATCGTGCAGCCCACGGGCGATCCGGTCGCGGTCGGCGTAGACGTCCAGATCGCGCATCCGGCGCTGGGTCGCGGCCAGTTGCAGCGCCACCGCCGCCTGGTCGGCGTAGGTGGTCATCAGCGCCTGGTCCTCGTCGCTGGGCGGGGTGGTCCCGGCCGGGAGCACCGTGGTCAGGACCCCGGTGACCAGGCCGTTCGCCCGCAGCGGCAGGGTGAGCGCCGGCCCGAAGTCGGCGATCGAGTCGAAGACCGGATCGTGGGCGGGGGCATCGGAGGTGACCGGCAGGCCCGACCGGAACGCCGCCGCCACCGGCGAACTCGCCGTCAGCGGAATGGCCCTGCCGACCAGGACACCGGCGTCGGCACCGGCCGCCGCGACCACCACCAGTTCGGTGATCTCCTCGGACGGGACATCGGGGTCCTCGGGCAGGGCCAGGAAGGTGCACGCCGAATTCGTCAGGGAGCGGCCACGTTCGGCGATCAGCTCGAGCACGTCCTCGGACGGGCTGCCCGCCAGCAGTTCGGTGGCCACGTCCCGGATCGCCTCCAGCCACTGCTGCCGGATCCGCGACTGCTCGTAGAGGCGGGCGTTCTCGATCGCGATGCCCGCGGCGGCGGCCAGCGCCTGCACCACCACCTCGTCGTCCTCGGTGAACTCGAGTCCGTCGGCCTTCTCGGTGAGATAGAGGTTGCCGAACACCTCGCCGCGCACCTGCACCGGAACGCCGAGGAACGTGCGCATCGGCGGATGCCGGTCGGGGAACCCCACCGAGGACGGGTGGTCCGAAAGGTTGGTCAGCCGAATCGGTTTCGGCTCGGCGATGAGCAGCCCGAGCACGCCGTGCCCGCGCGGTAGGTCGCCGATCAGCACGCGGGTGCGGTCGTCGATGCCCTCGTAGACGAACTCGGCGAGCTGGTTGCTGGTCTTGTCGGTTTCACGTACGCCGAGCGCGCCGTAGCGGGCGTCGACGAGTTCGATCGCGGTGTGCACGATGGTACGCAGGGTGTTGTCCAGGTCGAGGCCCGCCGTGACGACGAGCATCGCCTCCATCAACCGGTCCATCCGGTCGCGCACGTCGACGATCTGGGTGATCCGGTCCTGTACCTCGGTCAGCAGTTCACGCAGACGCAGCTGGGACAGGGTCTCGGTCACCGGGGGCCGGCCCGCGGCCGCCGATTCGTCGTCCATGCCGGGCATTCTTCCACGGCAGGGGCGCCGTGGCCGACGTCATGCGCGTGGCGGTCGGTCCAGGTCGGCGGCCATGACGGCGGCCTGGGTGCGACGCTCGACGCCGAGTTTGGTCAGCAGCCGGGAGACGTAGTTCTTGACCGTCTTTTCGGCCAGGAACATGCGCGCGGCGATCTGCCGATTGGTCAGGCCCTCGCCGAGCAGAGACAGCAGCGTGCGCTCCTGTTCGGTGAGCGTCGCCAGCGGTCCGGACTTCTCCGCCGCCTCCGAGCGCAGCTTGGCCATCAGCGCGGCGGCGGCCCGGTTGTCCAGCAGCGATTTGCCGTGGCCGACCTCGCGCACGGCGTTGATCAGCTCCAGGCTGCGGATGTCCTTGACCACGTAGCCGCTGGCGCCGGCCAGGATCGCGTCGAGCATGGCCTGTTCGTCGGTGAACGAGGTGAGGATCAGGCAGCGCGGCGCCGGGTCGGCCGAGAGCAGTTCGCGGCACAGCTCGATGCCGTTGCCGTCGGGCAGGCGCACGTCGAGCACGACGACGTCGGGTCGCAGCGCGGGGATGCGGGCCAGCGCCTCCGCGCAGGTACCCGCCTCACCGACCACCCCGAGATCGGATTCGAGCGCGATCAGGTCACCCACGCCGCGCCGGACGATCTCGTGATCGTCGACCAGGAACACCGTGATCATCGCTGACCCTCTCTCGAAGACCGACCGTCGCGTTCCATTGTCCGCCGTCCTCGCCGGCCGGGGACACCGCAGGTAGCCGATCATGCTTCGAGCCTGCCCCCGGCGGGTGGCCGGGGGCAGGGCCGAAGGTCCTCCGGGAGTGGGACTCGCGTCCCGATCCGGTGACGTCGGCGCCGCGCGCGGCCGCGACGGCGCACAATGTTCGCACTGTGTTGGAGCGCGCACTGCCCGGTCTGCGGCAGTTCCGGAACTATCGGCGCGCGTGGCTGCGTTCGGACGTGGTCGCGGGCGTGACCGTCGCCGCCTATCTGATCCCCCAGGTGATGGCGTACGCGACCGTCGCCGGGCTGCCGCCGGTGGTCGGGTTGTGGGCCACGATCGGGCCGCTGGCGGTGTACGCGCTGCTGGCGACCTCGCGACAGCTCTCGGTCGGCCCCGAGTCGACGACCGCGCTGATGACGGCGGTCGCGCTGGCGCCGCTGGCCGCGGGCGACCCGTCCCGCTACGCGGCGCTGGCCGCGCTGCTGGCGCTGCTGGTCGGGGTGCTGTGCTTGGTCGCGGCGCTGGCGCGGCTCGGGGTACTGGCCGATTTGCTGTCCCGGCCGGTCCTCGTCGGGTATCTGGCGGGCACCGCCGGATTGATGATCGCCGGTCAGCTGGAGTCCGTCACCGGTGTGCCGGTCGAGGGGGAGTCCGTCCTGGACCAGGTGCGATCGTTCGTGTCCAACCTCGCGCAGTGGCATCCGGCCACCGCGCTCCTGGCCGGTACCGTGCTGGCGGCCCTGCTGATCATGGCGCGGTGGGCGCCACGCGCGCCGGGCCCGCTCATCGCGGTGCTGGCCGCGGCGCTGGCGGTCGGGGTGTTCTCGTTGCAGCGCTTCGGCATCGATGTCGTCGGGGAGGTGCCCGCCGGGCTGCCGGTGCCGGGGCTGCCCGCCATCGCCTTCGACGATGTGGTGGCCCTGCTGCTGCCCGCGGTCGGCATCGCCGTCGTCGGCTTCTCCGACAACGCGCTGACCGCGCGGGCCTTCGCCGCCCGGCACGGCGAGCGCGTGCAGGCCAACGCCGAACTGGCTGGTCTCGGCGCGACGAATGTGGCCACCGCGTTCACCCACGGTTTCCCGGTGAGCTGTAGCGGCAGTCGCACCACCATCGCCGACCTGATGGGCGCGCGCACTCAGCTCTACGCCCTGGTCACCCTCGTGTCGGTGCTGGTCGTGCTGTTCGGTGCGACCGGGCTGCTCGCCCAATTCCCCTCGGCGGCGCTGGGCGCGCTGGTCGTCTACGCGGCGCTGCGGCTGATCGACGTGCGCGAGTTCCGCCGGATCGCCCGGTTCCGGCGCAGCGAGCTGTTCCTCGCGCTCGGCACCGTCGCCGCGGTGCTGGTGCTCGGCGTCCTCTACGGCGTGCTCGTCGCGATCGCGCTGTCGGTGTTCGACCTGCTGCGCCGGATCGCCCGCGGCCACGATGCCGTCCTCGGCTTCGTCCCCGGCCTCGACGGCATGCACGACGTGGACGACTACCCCGAGGCGACACCGCTGGCCGGACTGGTGGTGTACCGCTACGACGCGCCGCTGTGCTTCGCCAACGCCGAGGACTTCCGCAAGCGCGCGCTGGCCGCGGTCGACTGGTGGACCGAGCGCAGCGGCGAACCGGTGCGCTGGTTCGTGCTCAACGCCGAAGCCAATGTCGAGGTCGACCTCACCGCGCTCGACGCCGTGGAGCAGGTCCGCGACGAATTGACCTCTCGCGGGGTGGTTTTCGCGATGGCGCGGGTCAAACAGGATCTGCGCGACGATCTTGACGCGTCCGGTCTCACCGAGCGCATCGGTCCCGACCTGCTGTTTCCCACCCTGCCCACCGCGATCGAGGCCTTCCGGGCCGACGCCTGACCGCTACTTCTCGGTGAGCACCTCGGTCAGCGGGCGCCGCGGGGTGGGCGGATGCTGTTCGTCGCCGGGGGCGATGCCGATCCGGACGACGACCTGCGGGGCACCCGGCCGCCCGGCCAGGCCGGCCAGCAGGCGCCGGTTCGCGGGGAGTTCGGTGATGTGGGTCAGCGCGCAGGTCGACAGGCCCGCCGCGGTGCACTCGAGCAGCACCGCCGAGAGCGCCTCGCCCGCCCGCAGCCAGTCCAGCGTCGCTTCCGCACCGGTGGACAGCACGGCGAGGCGCGCGTGATCGTCGTCGAGCTCGCCGCGTCGCGCCGAGCGCCCCGGTGCCGGGAACGCGCGTGCGACACCCACCCTGGCGCGCTCGGATTCCGAGGCGAGCGCGGTCGGCGGGACGCCGTCGGATTTCTCGGAATGTCCCGCCCACCAGCGCAGTTCGGCCTGGTATTGCATGTCGTAGGTGCGCAGGGCGTCGGCCTGCTCGGACGCGGTGGTCAACCGGGGACGGGCGTCCTCCGGCAGCACATCCACGTCGAGATCGTGCGGCGCGACGAGTGCGCCGACGGTGGACATCACCGAGGACAGGCCGATCGGCGCCGCCATCGGCAGCCGGTCGGTGTAGCGGCGGTCGATCGCCTCCGCGCGGCGCAGCTCGCCGATCGGCGGATCGGGCCACGGCGCGAACTCGATGCGGGCCAGCAGATCCGGGCGGTCGGGATCGGGCAGCCGGGTGACCTCGGTGTGCCAGTGGGCGGCGGCGAACGCGGTCCGCACATGGTGCAGCGCGGCGCCGCAGCTGATCACGGCCTGCCGTCCGGTCGGGTCGGCCTCGGTGAGCACGCGGGTGGGGTCGCGCCACAGCTCCAGCGCGGTGCCGTCGAAGACCCAGCGCCACGGCTGGGTGTTGTGCACTGACGGCGCCCGGCACCCGAGCCGGATCGCCGCGCGCACCGTGGGGTGGTCGGGGATCGGGGGAACCGTTTGCTCGGTCATGTCATCCAGCCTGGCCCGGGATCCGGACGGCCGAAACGGGCTTTGCGCACTTTCGCGCGGGACCGAAGTCACTCATCGGCTCACGTGGGCGGGGTCGACAGGCTGCGGCTGGCGCGGCGCTCGACCAGGAGCGGGACGAAGTCGCGGACGTGCACGTCGGCGAACCGGTCGTAGGCCGTGTGGACGGTGTCGGAGATGAACTCGGGGGCGATGCTGGGATATCGCTGCGTGAGGCGGACGACGACTTCGTCGATCTGTTGAGCTTCATCGGTGGCCATGACTTCATGGTCAGCCGGGGTCGACCGAGGGTCAACCGGATCGCGCGGATTGTTTGCCAGATGTTGCCGCAGCGGTGATGGTGGACAGGAGAGATCCGTGCCGCACGTCATCTGAATCCGAGATCGCCGGGAGAGGTAGACCGATCATGAGCAGAATCCGACCGAGCACGGCCCTCGCGCTGGCCGCCGGGCTGAGCGCCTGCGTGCTCACCGCCGCGCCCGCCCTGGCCGCCGAGCACCCGACCGTGGTGCTGGTGCACGGCGCGTTCGCCGACACCACCAGCTGGGACGGTGTCGCCGCCGCCCTGCGCGCCGACGGCTATCGCGTGGTGGTGCCGGACAACCCCCTGCGCGGCCCGGCCAACGACGCGGCGGCCGTCGAACGCGCCATCGCCGGTATCGACGGGCCGATCGTGCTGGTCGGCCACTCCTACGGCGGCGCGGTGATCACCAATGTCGACGATCCCGACGTGACCGCCCTGGTCTACATCGCGGCCTTCGCCCCGACGCAGGGCGAGCCGACCCAGCTCCTGCTCGACCCGATCCGCTTCCCCGGCAGCCAGCTGCTGCCCCCGGTCCTGCAACTCGCACTGGTCGACGACCCGCAGGGCCTCGCGGGCAAGAGCCTGGATGGCTATGTCGATCCCGCGTCGTTCCACCGGGTGTTCGCCCAGGACGTCGACGACGCGACCGCCGCCGACATGATCGCCCACCAGCGCTCGATCGCCGTCGCCGCCAATCTCGAGCTGTCCGGTCCCGCCGCCTGGCGGAACCTGCCGAGCTGGTACCTGGTCTCGGGCGAGGACCGGGTCATCCCGCCCGCGTCCCAGCGTTTCATGGCGGGCCGGATCGGGGCGACGACCAGCGAGATCCCCGCGTCGCACGCCTCCCTGGTCGCGCAGCCGCAGGTCGTCGCCGAGGTCGTCGAGCAGGCCGCCGCGGGCTGAACCACCGATTGCCCGCCCGGCGGGTCCGGGCGGGCGATCGGGCGAAAACGTCAGGCGGCCAAGGCCCGTCGCCGGGGTTCGACCGCCGCGGCGACCAGATAGCTGCCGCCGCCCGCGAGGGCCAGCACCCAGTACGGGCTGGCGCCGTCGAGGAACAGGGCGGCCGTCGAGGTCAGGGCCAGCCAGGCGCCGAGCGCGTATTGCAGGACGTCACGGTAGGCGGCGCCGCCCGCGAGATAGAGCAGGCCGACGATCAAGCCGGAACCGGTCGGCCAGAGCAGCATCTTCAGATCGTCCTGGGCCAGTGCCGAACTCAGCGCGGTGATCACGAGGAACAGGGCGCCGAATCCGACCAGCCAGGACACCGCGAGCAGGTTGCCGACGACCGCGTCGGCGCCGGTGGCGCCCCGCTGCGCCCGCATCGTCACGACGCTGGTGATCACCATCGCGATCAGCAGTCCCGCGATCAGTAGCGCGGTCGGCACGGCGGCGGGCAGGCGCAGCAGCGGATCGGCGCCGTGGGACAGGGCGTAGGCGCCGTGGCCGAGCAGCCAGGCCAGCCCGAAACTCAGGTAGGACGGCCGGTTGTCGAGCAGGACGCGCAGGGTCGACGGTCGGGCTTCGGTGGACGAAACAGGCTGGGACATCACAGATCTCCTGGGTGCGGGGTGGAACGGATCAGGCGACGACGACGACTTTGCCGACGACCGTGCTGGACTCGGCGAGTTCCATGGCACGGGCGGCCTCGGTGAGTGGGATGCGGGCGGCGACCTGGGCGCGCAGGTCGCCGCGGACGGCGAGCGCGAAGACCTGTCCCAGGTCCGCGGCGATGCGGGCGCGGAAGCCGGCGCGGTTCCGCTTGCCCGCCCAGAGATTGAAGAAGTGCGCATTGCGCTTGTTGGGCAACGCGTTCCACAGCATCAGCCGGGCGAACAGCTTCAGCACCGGCAGCCGGGAATCGCCCTCGTCGTTCTTGGTGGCCGCGGTGCCGTAGGAGACCAGCGTGCCGTGCGGTGCGAGCAGCGCGAACGAGTCGGCGATCCCGGGTCCGCCGACATGGTCGAAGACGGCGTCCACCCCGCCGGGGGCGAGCGCCCGCACCTGCCGCGCGACCTCGCCGCGGTAGTCCACCCAGGTCGCGCCGAGGGCGCGCACCGCCTCGGCATGGCGGGCCGAGGCGGTCCCGATGACATGGATTCCGTTGGCGCGAGCCAGCTGCACGAGGGTCGAGCCCACGCCACCGTTGGCGCCGAGCACCAGAATCGTCTGCCCGGCGCGGACCTTCGCGGTCCGGAAGAGCATCTGCCAGGCGGTGATCCCGTTGACGACGAAGGTCTCGGCCTCGGCGGCGTCGAGCGCGGCCGGTACCGGCACCAGGTCGGCCGCCTCGAGCACGGCGTGGCTGGCCCAGCCGCCGATCTTGGTGAGCGCGGCGACCCGCGTGCCGACCAGGGCCGGGTCGACGTCGGCCCCGACCGCGGTGACCGTGCCGACCAGGTCGTAGCCCGGCACGAACGGGAACGGCGGCTGGTCGTAGTACTTGCCGCGCCGCATCTGCTGCTCGGCGAAGGACACGCCGCTGGCCTCGACGCGGACGAGCGCCTGGCCGGCGGCGGGCGCGGGCAGTTCGCGCCGGGTGATCAGCAGGCCCGCGGGTTCGACGCGGCCGGGCAGGACGATTTCGGTGGCGGTGGTGGACATGGCGATACTCCTAGTGTGTGACTGGTCAATCACTCGATGGTCCGAAAAAATGCCCCGGGCGGGGCATTGCCGGTCAGTGGGGTTTCGGGTGGCGGATGCCCGCGGTGACGATCTGCGCCCAGGCGCTGTTGTCGCCGTCGAGGCCGAGGGTGGTGATCAGGTGGCAGAGCTGGCCGAAGGCGATGAAGCGCTGGACGTATTCGTCCGCGGCGCCCGAGCGCTGTTTGGCCAGCTCGGTCACCCTGGCCAGCCCGTCGCGCAGGGCCGCGCCGATCTCCGGCACGTCCGCGACGGATTGGGCGTGCACCTGCAGCATGAGCAGGCTCTTGTCGCCGATGAGCTCGGCGTAGGCGCCGCCCATGTCGTAGAGGATCTGTTCGGGACTCTCGCCGGTGGACCTGGCCGCACCGCTCGACATGGCCGCCACGATCCGGTCGAAGCACCGCTCGAGCGCCGCGACGAACAGGGCGACCTTGCCGGGGAACAGCTTGAACACGTACGCCGGCGAGATCTGAGCCGTCGCCGCCACCGTGCTGATCGGCGTGCCGTGATAGCCGGTTCTGGCGAACTCGACGATCGCGGCGTCGACCACGGCATCGCGCCGCACGTCCGACTTGGAGAGGGTGGCTCCGCTCTTGCTCATGTGAGTGACTGTACACTCACTCTTTCTGGGGCGTCAATCCGCACCGGTGGGGGGAACAGCCGGTACCCCCTATAAACCGGCTCTCCCGCGCTCGCCCACGGCGCAGCAGAGTAGAGATCGAGGCTCGCACCGATCGGTCGAGCACCTTCTCTAGCAGGGAGTTTTCATGGAATCCGTCAAGTTCCCCAGTGGGCCGATCGATATCGCGGGCAACCTGCACCTGCCCGCCGGTTTCGACCCGGCCGGCAGCTACGCCGCGATCATCACGGTGCATCCGGGTGGCGGCGTGAAGGAGCAGACCGCGGGGCTCTACGCGAGCAAGTTCGCCGAGCAGGGCTTCGTCGCGCTGGCCTACGACGCGTCGCATCAGGGCGAGAGCGGCGGCGAACCGCACTTCCTGGAGGACCCGGGCGCCCGCGTCGAGGACGTCCGCGCCGCGGTCGACTACCTGCAGTCGCTGGGCTACATCGACGCCGAGCGCGTCGGCGTGTTCGGCATCTGCGCCGGTGGCGGCTACTCCGTCGCCGCGACCAAGACCGACCACCGGATCAAGGCGCTGGCCACCGTCAGCGGCATCGACATCGGCTCGTCCTACCGCCGTGGCTGGCTGGGCACCGACCCCGATTCCGCCGCCGTGCCGACCCTGGACGCCGTCGCCGGGCAGCGCACCGCCGAGGCGCAGGGCGCCGAACCCGCCTACATCCCGTACGTGCCCGCGCAGCCGGACGAGAACACACCGCGCGACCTGGTCGAGGCGAGCGACTACTACCTGACCCCGCGCGCGCAGCACCCCAACGCGCAGAACAAGAAGCTGTTCACCAAGAGCATCTCGAAGATCTTCGGCTTCGACGCGTTCCACCTGGTGGAGGACCTGCTCACACAGCCGATCCTGATCATCGCGGGTAGCGAGGCCGGCTCGCTGTGGGCCTCGGCGGGGCTGTACTCGCGGGTGCGCAGCCCCAAGCGACTGGTGGTCGTCGACGGTGCCGCGCACATGGACTTCTACGACGTGCCGAAGTACGTCGAGCGGGCCGTCACCGAGGCGACGCCGTTCTTCCAGGAGAACCTGGCCGCGCGGAACTGAGCGCACACCGGAACAGCGCAGCGGCGGAATCCTCCGCCGCTGCGCTGTTTTCGCGTCGTCGAAGGGCTTACTCGTCGATCGCCGGGGACACCGGTGTGGTCGCGGCTGTCTGCTCGGTGGCCGCCCAGCTCGACAGCAGCCGCAGCGCCTCGTCGGCGGTGGAGCCGGGTACCGCGGTGAAACCCATCAGGGTCAGGCCCGCCGTGCCGCCGATCTCGAGCGCCTCGTAGCGCAGGGCCAGCGTGCCGACGGCGGGATGCCGGAACGTCTTGGTGCCCCGGCGATGAACCCGCACGTCATGGGCGGCCCAGCGGGTGCGGAATTCGGTACTGCGGGTGGCCAGTTCGCCGATCAGCCCGGTCAGCGCGGTCGACTGCGGCGCCCGCGTCGTCTCCACCCGCAGCAGCGCGACCACCTCGTCGATGGCGCGTTCCCACTCCGGGAAGACCTCGCCCGCGCGCGGGTCGAGGAACAGGAACCGCGCGAGATTCGGGGTGCCGGTCTGCCGTTCGTACACCGGCCCGTACAGGACGCGGCCGAGTGTGTTGGCGCCGAGCAGATCGAGGCAGCCGTTCTGCACGACCGCAGGCGCGGTCATCGAATCCATCAGGGCCAGAATCCCCTCGGGCACCTGTTCGCGTTTCGGCGCCTGGCCGCGCCTGCGCCCCGGCCGGGTGGTGGCGGCGCGGGCGAGATCGAACAGGTGCTCGGTCTCGGCCTCGTCGAGCCGCAGCGCACTCGCGATCGCGTGCAGCACGTCGTCGGAGACCCCGTCCACGCGCCCGCGCTCGATCCGGATGTAGTACTCCGCGCTCACCCCCGCCAGCAGCGCGACCTCCTCCCTGCGCAACCCGGCGACCCGGCGTCGCCCGCTGGTCGGCAGCCCGACCTGCCCCGGCACGATCTTGGCGCGACGGGTCGTCAGGAACTCCTTGATGTCCTCGGCGAACTCCATCCCTCCAGGTTAAGGCGGTTGTTGTGCGGGATGGAGGGTCTGGCGGTACCCCCGTCCGGCGCGGATACCGGCCGCCGGGCCGCGGAGCGCATGATGGTGGGGAGCGGGTGACCGCCTCGGTGGGCCCGGCCGGACTTCTCAGGAGGACCGATGACCGACGGTTCCGGACAACCGGGTGACCGGAGCGAGGTGCTGCGGGTGGACGGTCCCGCCGGTCCGGCGGCGGCCACACACCTGGTGGTGGGCTACGACCGGCACCGGGCCAGTGATGTGGCCCTCGGTGTCGCGATCGGCCTGGCCACCCGGCTCGGCGCTCACCTGCACGTCGTCCACGTCATCGACGCCGACGATCTGCCCACCGATCCCGACGCCGCCGACTGGGAGCGGGCCGTCACCGAAACGGTCGAGCGGGAACGTGCCGCCGCGTGCGCTCGGCTCGCCGAACTGCCGGGCAACTGGACCTACTACGCGCGCCGCGGCAACCCGGCGCACCTGCTGGACGCCCTCGCCGAGACCTACGACGCGTCGATGATCGTGATCGGCGCACCCCGGCACGGACTCCAGTCGCTCGTCGAACGCCTGCTCGGTGAGTCGGTGTCCGCCCACCTCGTCCACGACGCGCACCGCCCGGTGCTGCTGGTCCCGGCAGGCCCCGGCGACTGAGTTCGGTTCAGCCGTCGCGCACCGAAGTCCGACGCTGTTCGGCCCGGTGGGCGAGCGTTTCGACGATGCGCTGCCAGGCTGGGGACGCCTCGGCGATGTGTGCGGTGACGAGGTGGTTCGCCGGGCGGTCGGTGTCGCTCTCGTGCGCGATCTCCCAGGCGTCCAGCTCGTCGATGAGCTGGTCGAGGCGTGGTTCGCGCGGGTCCCAGTCGACGGATCGGTCGCAGGCCAGCATCAACCGGGTCGTCGCCGGGTCGTCGAAGTCGGCGTTCTTCTCGCGCACGCGGCGGGGGAGCGCGCGCGGGTCGATGGCTTGCAACAGGATCCAGGCGTCGCGTTCGAGGCGGATCCGGCGCTCGCCGATGCCGAGCGCGCGCATCCGGTCCAGCAGGTCGACCACCTCGGCGGGCAGCACCAGGCGCTCGCCGCTGTCGAGCGCGGCGATCCGGCGGCGGTAGTCGGTGAGCTGGTCGATCCTGCGTCGGAGCTCGTCGTCGATGGCGGTGACGGCGGCGGCGAACTCGGCGGGCTCGGCGTGCAGCAGTGCGTCGATGCGCGACAGCGGCACCCCGGCGTCGGCGAGGGTGCGGATCCGGATGAGGTCCACCGCCGCCTGCGCGCCGTAGCGGCGATAGCCCGAGGCGTCGCGCTGCGGCTCGGGCAGCAGGCCGACGTGGTGGTAGTGGCGCACGGCGCGCACGGTCACCCCGGCCGTCGCCGCGAGCTGGCCGATCGTGAGCACCGGTCCCCTCGGGTCGTCGAATATCGTCGCCGCCGAGTCTACGGGCGGGCCGCCCGGTCGAGGACGTCCCGGATCGCCCGGACCACCGCATCCGGCCGGTCGAAACAGAGCCGGTGGTGGAAGGTGTCGGTGAGCACGCGCTGCTCGCCGTGCGAGACGGCGCCGACCAGGGCCGCGTCCATCCGCGTCTTGGCGGCGTCGAGTTCGTGCTGGGCCGGGTCGTCGGAGACCACGGTCAGCGCGACCACCGGCACGTCCGGAATCCCCGGCCCGCCCTGCAATTCGGTGGCGAGCGGTACGAGAGTGCGGCGTTCGGCCATCCCGGTGCGCAGCCAGGCGTCGCTGCCCTTGGCGTCGAGCAGCGCGTCCCTGATCGCGGCCGGATAGCCGGTGAGCAGCTCGGCCCGCATGGCGCGCATGGCTGGCCGCAGCTCGGCGAGCTGGGCGAGGTCGGGCCCGAGTCGCTCGGTCGCGGCCAGCCGCGCCTCGGGCGGCACGTGGTCGTCCCAGTCGCGGTGCAGGGCGTCGAGCCAGACCAGCCCCGCGACCTCGCCCGGGTACAACTGCGCGAACCGATGCGCGTAGAACCCGCCGAGGGAGTGGGCCGCCAGCACGTACGGGCCGGGAATGTCGCGGGCCCGCAACAGTTCCCGCAGCTCGGTGGCGACCTCGGCCGCCGTGCGCGGGAGTGGCAGCGCGTCGCTGTACCCGGTGCCGCCACGGTCGTAGACGACGGCGGTGGTGAACTGCGAAACCTGCTGCTGGACACCGAAATAGTCCAGGCCGACGGCACTCGCGCCCGGCAGGAAGACGACCGCGGGCCCACCGGTACCGGACCGGAACACGAAGAGGCGTCGGCCGTCGATCTCCTGGAACCCGCCGATCGGCGGGGCGTGGTCGCTGATGTTCGTCATGCGACCACTCTGCGACCCTGACGCAGGGTCAAGGTCAAGTCCCGCCCGGGATCGCGGTGCCCGCCGCCCGCAGCCGGTCCGCCAGCGCGTGACAGCGCGCCGCCAGCTCCGGGGGATCGAGCACCGCGAAGTCGTGGCCGAGCAGCAGTATCCGCACCAGCAGGATGTCGAGATCGGCGGCACCACTGAGGATTTCGCACGACGTCCGGTCGCGCTCGCGGACCACGGCGGTCGAGCCGGGGAGCTGGGCGCGAACGGTGTCGGCGTCCGCGTGCACGAGGAAGCGCGCCTGCTTCGGATAGACCCGGCTCGCCACGCCCTCCTGCACGTAGGTCGCCGCGTCGGGTGCGGGGCGCGGCCGGAACCGCCAGGTGCGCGCGGCGACCTCGGTCATCCGGTCGACGCGGAAGCTGCGCCAGTCGGCGCGGTCGAGATCGTAGGCGAACAGGTACCAGCGCCGATCCGAGGCGACCAGGCGATAGGGCTCGACCCGCCTGCGTCGCGTCGCGCCTGCGGACGGATAGCCGAACCCCGCCTCGACCTCGTCCCGACAGGCCCTGGCCAGGGTGATCAGCGCGTCCGGGTCGACCGGCGTGTGCCCGGTGCCGAACGACTCCACCGAGCCGGTCAGCGCGCGCACCTCGTGCCGGAGCCGGGTCGGCAGCACCCGGTCGAGCTTGGTCAGTGCCCGCAGCGCGCCGTCGCCGGTGACGGCCCCGCCCGCGCCGACCAGCAGCGAGACCGCGGTGGCGATCGCCTCCTGATCGTCGAGCAGCAGCGGCGGCAGCTCCTGACCGGGACCGAGCCGGTAGCCGCCGCCGACCCCATGACCGGCCTGGACCGGATAGCCGAGAGCGCGCAGCCGGTCGACATCGCGGCGGACCGTGCGGGTGGTGATCCCGAGCCGTTCGGCCAGCTCGGGACCGGTCCACACCTGCCGCTGTTGCAGGAGCCCGAGCAGTGTGAGGACCCGCTCGGTCTGGCCGCGTTCCGCGCTGTCGGTGGTCACGTTTCTCAGCGTGCCAGAGATAGCGGACCTGATCTGTCCGCTATTGGTGCGAGAGTGTCCGCAGGGACGCAGTCGGCCTCGACTGGGACCATCCGCTGAACCGACGAGAGGAAGCTATCGCGATGAGCCGCCGATTCCAGGTCACCTTCGACGCCGCCGATCCGAAGGCGCTGTCGACCTTCTGGCGTGAGGTGCTCGGCTATGCGCATCCCGGCCCGCCCGGGGTCGAGCTGGCGGACGGCGCCGACCCGCTGGCCGCCTGGGACGAATTCCTCGCCCGGCTCGGTGTTCCGGCGGAACAGCGCAACACCCGATCGGCCATCGAAGACCCGGCGGGGGACGGCCCGCGCGTGTTCTTCCAGCAGGTGCCGGAAGGCAAGGTCGCCAAGAACCGCGTCCACCTCGACGTCCGCGCGGCCCCCGGCCTCCAGGGCGAGGAGCGGATGACCGCCCTGGAAGCCGAATGCGCGCGTCTGGTCGCCCTCGGCGCGACCCGGCTGCGCCGCTTCGAACCCGAGCCCCCGATGAGCTTCGGCTTCATCGTCATGGCCGACCCCGAAGGCAACGAATTCTGCCTCGACTGACCGGTTGTCCGCCGGATCGGATCAGCGCACGCCGTGCGCGAGTTGCCCGGCGAGGTCGGTGACCTTCACCCGTGGCCTCCCGGCCGCGAGGCCCGCGGCGCGCTCGTGGTGGTCGAGGGCCAGCCAGCCGACCTGGTCGACCAGCGCGGGCCGACGTTCGCGCAGCGCCCGCTCCACCTGCTCGCCGGTGTGGGTTCCGGGACGGAGCGCACCCGCGTCGGCGTCGGCCAGCAGGGAACGGACCGTGTCGCGCGCGCACTTCTTGTTGGTGCCGATGATCCCGCGCGGTCCCCGCTTGATCCAGCCGGTGACGTAACTGCCGGGGACGCCGGTGATCCGGCCGTCCGTGTGCGGGATGACGCCGCGATCGTGGTCGAACGGCAGGCCGGGTGTCGGTGTCCCGAAGTAGCCGATCGCGCGCAGCACCAAGCCCGCGTCGAGCACTTCGTCACCGTCCGGGCCACGGACCCGCAGGCCGCGCACGGACTCCGTGCCGAGGACCTCCAGGGGCGAGGTCTGGAAACGCAGGACGATGCGGCGCTCGGCACCGGTCGACGGCCGGGTCGCGTAGTCGTGCAGCGTCCGCAGCTTGCGCGCGGTCGACGGGTCGAGGGCGGCGGAGTCCTCGGGCTCGCCGTGCACGACGGCCAGGTCGACGCCTGGTAGGTGCCCCAGCTCTTCGAGCTCGGGGTTGTTGAACGCGCCGTGCTGTCTGCCCCGGCGGCCGAGCACGACGACTTCGCGCACCCGGCTCGCCCGCAAGGCGTCGAGCGCGTGATCGGCGATGTCGGTCCGTGCCAGTGTGTCGATCGGGGTGGTGAGCAGACGCGCGACATCCATGGCCACGTTGCCGTTGCCGATCACGACCGCCCGCTCGCCGGAGAGGTCGATCGGGGCCGTGCTGTAGTCGGGGTGGCCGTTGTACCAGGCCACGAAGGCGCGCGCGGCCAGGCAGCCCGGCAGGTCCTCGCCGGGGATGCCGAGGGTGGCGTCACCCGTCGCGCCGACGGCGTAGACGACGGCGTCGTACCACTGCGCGAGCTCCCGGGTCAACACGTCGCGACCGACCTCGATATTGCCGAAGAACCGGAACCCGGGACGCGCCGCGATCTGCTCGAAGACCGTGGCGACCTGCTTCTTGTCGGGATGGTCCGGCGCGACACCGTGCCGGACCAGTCCCCACTGGGTCGGCAGCCGGTCGAAGACGTCGACTTCGACGGCCCGGGTGTGCAGTGCGGTGAGGCGACCGTCGAGGTAGGTCCCCCCGGGGCCCTCGAGCAGGTGGCCCGCGGCGTAGAGCCCGGACGGACCGGCCCCGACGACGGCGACGCGCAGCGGCTTCATGCGGTCTCCTCGAACCAGGCGGCATTGTGCCCGGCGTAGTCGGCGATCTCGGTGGGCAAGCGGGTCGCCTCGTGCACGGCGCCGACCGGGCACGCCGACACGCACGCCTCGCAGTCGATGCACGACCGGGGATCGATGTAGAGCTGCTCGGCGGAGTCGAACCCGGGGTCGTCCGGGCGGGGCCGGATGCAGTCCGCCGGACAGACCTCGAGGCAGGAATAGTCGGCGACACAGGCCGGACCGATCACGTACGCCACGTCAGGCTCCCACCCGCTCGGCCCGCACCGGAATGCCGGTGAGGTGCGACATTCCGGCCAGGGGGTCGAGATCGGCCGGATCCGTGGAGGCCAGCTCGTTGACGTTCACCCCGCCCTCCGCGTTCGCGCGCCGCCACGACCCCCGGCCGCCGTGACCCCAGCCGTGCGGCACGGCCACCACGCCGCGGCTGATGTCCTCGGTCGCCAGGACCGGCAGTTCGATCGCCCCGGCCTTGGACACCAGCCGGACCAGGCCCCGGTGGGTCAACCCGAGCTCGACCACATCGGCCGGGTGCATCCGCGCGGCGTGCGGATCGCGGGCCGCCCGCAGCGTGGCCACATTGTGCATCCAGGAGTTCTCCGAGCGGGGCTCCCGCTGTCCGATCAGGCGCAGCGGGAAGTCGGCGGCCGGTTCGCGGGCCGCCAGCCGCGCGACCTCGGCGCGGATCTCGGCATGGTCGAGCGCGACCCGGTGGTCCTTGTGCCGCACGATCTCGCGCAGCCTGCCCACCTCGACCTGCTCGGCGACGACGAGGCCGTGTGGATGCCTGCGCAGCAGTTCGGCGAGGGTGAGCCCACCGGGACGGAGGCCGAACCGATCACCGACGGTGCCCATCCGGATCAGCGCGTCGAGGATCCGGCGCGGGGTGGGCTGTATCCGGAGCAGCCGGCCGACCCGGCTGGTGACCGCGACCAACCAGTGTGGCGCGGGCCCGACGCCGACGCGCTCCATCAGCTCCTGCAGGATGACCCACTCCTCTCGGCATTCGCCGGGCGCGGGGACGACCGCGTCGGTGACCTGCAGGAAGGGCTGCAGGTAGTGCGCGCCGGCGAACAGCGCGTGGTCCTCCCGCTCGTACATCGCCGTGCACGGCAGGATGTAGTCGGCGTACTGGTTGGTCTCGTTGACGTACAGGTCGAGCGAAACCACCAGGTCCAGCCCCTGCATCGCCGTCTCCAGATCGGCCGCCGCCGGCGTGGACAGGACCGGGTTGCCACCCTGGACGATCAGCGCCCGGACGCGATCGGGACCGTCGACGGTCATCTCGCTGGCCATCGGCGCGGCGGGATACATCCCCATGACCACCGGGAGCCGTCCGGTGTCCGGATCTCCCGGCTGGTAGTCGCTGCCCATCCCCGCCCGCGCCGCCAGCTCGATCAGGCGCAGCGGCGACTGTCCGAAGACCACGCCACCGCGCACATCGAGGTTGCCCGCCAGCAGGTTGACCGTGTCGATCAGGAAGTTGACCAGGGTGGCCGAGGATCCGAGGCAGGCGCCGAGCCGGCCGTAGATGACCGATTTCCGGGCGACCAGCTGACGGGCCAGCGAGCGGACCTGCTCCGGGTCGATACCGGTGTGCGCGTGCGTCGCCTCGGGGGTGTGCGGCGCCGCGAGCGCCCGCATGGCGTCCACCCCCGTTGCCATCTCGCGGACCCGGTGCGGGACCAACTCCTCCTCGAACAGGACATGGACCAGCGACAGCAGCAGCCAGGCGTCGGCGTCCGGCACGATCGGCAGCCACTCGAACTCGCGCGCGGTCTCGGTGCGGCGCGGGTCGATCACCAGCACGCGACCGCCCCGACCGGTGATCGCGTGCAGCTTGTCCGACACCCGGGGCACGCTGGCCAGACTGAGATGGGAGACCACCGGATTGGCCCCGAGGATCACGAGCAGTTCGGTGTGGTCGAGGTCCGGCAGTGGCTGCAGCAGCAGGTTGCCGAAGAGCAGGTAGTTCGCGACCAGGCGGCTGTTGGTGTCCTGCGAACCCGCGGAGTAGAACTTCGTGACGCCGAAGGCCTTCAAGGCGACCTGACCCCACAGCGCTCCCGAGTAGTTCAGCGCCGCCGGGTTGCCCATGTAGCTCGCGATGGTGTGCCCGCCGTACTCCGTGCGCAGGTGCCGCAGGCGGGCCGCGATATCGGTCATCGCCTCGTCCCAGCTCACGCGCTCGAAGCCGCCGTCGGGTCGCCGCCGCTGCGGGTAGCGCACGCGGTCGGGGTCGTTCTGGACGTTCGGGTACGCCATGCCCTTCGGACAGGCGAATCCCTTCGACAACGGGTGATCCCGATCCGGTCGCAGGCCGACCAGCTTGTCGTTCTCGATTGTCGCGATCATGCCGCAGAACGGCTCACAGATCCGGCAGAAGGTGACTTTTTCCTCGCGCATTTCGCGGCCTTTCGTCAGCACTCAGATAATCACGTTATCTGAGTAGACTGACCGCATGCAACGCGTCAACCGGGTCGAGGCCAAGCAGCAGACGCGCAAGCTGATCATCGAGGCGGCCACCGCGATGTTCCTCGAGCAGGGATTTCGCGCGACATCGCTCGTCTCCGTCGCCGCCAGGGCGGGCTACACGGTGGGTGCGGTCTACTCCAATTTCGCCAACAAGGCCGCGCTCGGCACCGCTGTGCTCGACGAGCTCTACATCGGCACGGTGGATCGGGTCATCGCGAACTTCGGCGAGCTGGACGCCGGGAATCTGCCCGCGCTGCTCGACTCCGCCGAGGTCGAGCTGGCCGATGTCCTCGGCAATCTGGCCTGGGTGCGACTCGAACTCGAGGTGCTGGCCGCCGATCCCAACGAGGAGGCGCTGCGCGCCGCGATCGCGCACCGGCAGGCGCGGATGCGGCAGGCCATCGCCACCGCGTGGCGGAGTTCGCCGGCGCTCACCCGGCGCCTCGACCCGGAGCTGGCGGCGCTGGCCTTCGTCGGCCTGGCCTACGGCATCGGCGCGCAGCGGGCGATGGACCCGCGCATCCCGGCGGCGAGTCTCACCGATGTGCTGCGTGCGCTGATACCCGTCGCGCCGATGCGCTGACGGGACGCGTTTCGCGCGACCTGTCCGTGGTGGACCTGGTCGCGCACGGTCAGCGGGTGATGATCGGAACGAGATAGGTGCGGGCGAAGGCGTCGAGTTCTTCGTCGGTCCGTAAGGGGAGCAGGCCGCTCGGCGCCAGGATCATCGAGTGCACCACCCGGCACAGCACCTCGGCGCGGGCCAGCAGGTCCGATGGCTCGGGTAGGAGTCCGGCCGAGATCGCTTCCCGCAGCATGGATTCGGTGGTCAGGATCGACATGGTGAAGGTCGACGCGCTGTCGGTGGTGAGGTGCGGCATCACCCGGTCCGGTTCGAGGACCAGCAGTCGCTGCACGAGCGGGTGATCGCGCCACCGGCCGACGACCGTCACCAGGATGTCGGCGACGAGGTCGTCGAGGTCGTCGTGTTTGCCCGGCAGGCTGCGCAGGTCGGCCAATACCCGCGCGACCTCCCGCGCGAACACCGCGGTGACCACGTCGTCGCGGGAGCCGACCCGGCGGTACACCGTCGCCCGGTCGACGCCGGCCTGGCGGGCGATGTCCTCGATCGTCGTCTTCTTGACGCCCACCTGCTCGAACTGGACCAGTGCCGCGTCGAGGATGCGCGCCGCCGCGGAATCGTCGGTGTCGGGGGTGTTCGTCGAGGTGGGGGACGCCGCGGTCATGGGAACCACGGTAGCAACTCGGGGCCCGGTGCAACATATCCACACAATTTGTTGCTGCAACATTGCAATCATTTGTGTTGCATCGTACGGTTGAGGCATGGCTCACTCCGCTGACGCAACGAGGCGTCATCACCGCGAGGAAGCGCACGCGATCCACGCGCGAGACGTGCACTTCGACTTCGGTGATGTGCCGATGCACTACATCCCGGGCGAGGTCTTCGCGACCCATGTCATCAATGTCATGCACCTGGTACTGCCGGAAGGCGAACGGGCGATGGCCCAGGCGCTCGCCGAGGCCCTGCCCTACATCGACGACCAGCGGCTGCGCGAAGAGGTGCAGGGCTTCGTCGGCCAGGAGACGATGCACGCCAGCAGCCACGCCGGCGCGCGCGACCACCTCCAGGCCATCGGCCTCGACGTCGACTCGATGGTCCGCACCTTCGCCTGGTTCGTCGATCGCATCCTCGGCGACCACGGCCTGACCGGCCGGGCGAAGGAGGAATGGCTCAAGGAGCGGCTCGCGCTGTTCGCCGGGATGGAGCACTACACCGCCGTCATCGGCGAATGGCTGCTGGAGAACGACAAGTTCGAAGACCTCGGCATGGACCCGACCATGCTCGATCTGATCCGCTGGCACGGCGCCGAGGAAGTCGAGCACCGCAGCGTGGTCTACGACGCCTACATGTACGTCGACGGCGGCTACGCGCGCAAGGCGCGCACCGCGGTGGCGGCCAGTACCAGTCTGCTCGCGACCTTCATCCTGTCCTCGGCCTACCTCTACGCCAAGGACCCGTCGCCGAAGAAGGGCCCGTCCTGGCCGGTGCAGCTGGTGCGGGCGACCGCTCGGGGCATCATGCCGAATTTCGGTCTGTTCCTCACCGAGATCCCGCGTTACCTGCGGCCGGGCTTCCATCCGTCCCAGCTGGGTCCGATGGATCGCGCGCTGCGCTATCTCGCGCATTCGCCCGCGGCGCGGGCGGCCGAGCAGTGACGGCGATGACCGAGCGGTACACCCCGCCCGCCGCCCTGCGCGCGATCGGCGCCGTCGCCGACGGCTATCGGCAGCTGTTCGTCTCCGGGCGCGCGGCATCGCTCATCTCGCGACCGAACCCGGTGCGGCACACCGGCTTCGAGATTCCGGTGACCGTCGCGGGAATCGAGCCGGTGGCGGTCGACGTCACCAGCCTCACCCTGACCTCGCCGACCGGCGCGCCGCTGCCCCCGTGGCGGCCTGGCTCGCACCTCGACATCGTGCTGCCCTCCGGCAAGCAACGCCAGTACTCGCTGTGCGGTGACCCCGCGGATCGGCGCCGCTACCGGATCGCGGTGCGCCGCATCGCCGACGGCGAGGGCGGATCGATCGAGGTGCACGACCAGCTGGCGGTGGGCGACGCGCTGCGAATCCGCGGCCCGCGCAACGCGTTCGACTTCATCGATGCGCCGTCGTACCTGTTCGTCGCGGCCGGGATCGGGATCACGCCGATCCTGCCGATGGTCCGGGCGGCGGCCCGCGCGGGTGCGCGCTGGCAGTTGATCTACCTGGGGCGCTCGCGGGCGACCATGCCGTTCCTCGACGAACTGGCCGTTCTCGGCGGCCGCCGGATCGACATCCGGCCCGACGACGAGTTCGGCACCCCGGACGTCGGCGAACTGCTCGGCCGGGCCGCGCCCGGTGCGGCGATCTACGTCTGCGGTCCGCCGCCGGTCCTCGACGCCGCGCACCGCCACGCCTTCACCGTCAACCCGACGGGTTCGCTGCACACCGAGCGGTTCTCCGCGGCACCGGTGGTCGACGGCCGGGAATTCGCGATCACGCTGGCCCGATCGGGGACCACGGTCCGGGTGGGCGCGGACGAGACCGCCCTGTCCGCCATCACCCGGGTCCAGCCGGACGCCGTGTACTCGTGCAGGCAGGGCTTCTGCGGCACCTGCAAGGTCGCGGTCCTGGCCGGCGAGGTCGATCACCGCGACCGCAAACTCCTCGACGCCGAGCGCGGCGACCACATGCTGACCTGCGTGTCCCGCGCGGCAGGCGAATCCCTGGTCCTCGATCTCTGAGCAGGGCATGAACGAGAAAGGGTCGTCGATGGGGCGAACAACACTCTCTTCCGCGGAATCCGTGAATTCTGTTCCCGCGCGGGAGGACTCGACCTTCGACGTCGTCTCGCCGGCGACCGGCAAGGTCGTCGGCACGTATCCGCTGCACACCGCGTCCGACGTCGCGGCCACGGTCGCCGACGCGCGCCGGGCCGCCGACTGGTGGTCGCGGATCGGCTTCCGTGAGCGGGCCCGGCGACTGGACGCCTGGCGGTCCGAGATCACCAGGGGGCGGGCCGAACTCGCCGAGCTCATCCACACCGAGATGGGCAAGCCGCGCTCGGACGCGCGGCTCGAGATCGCCATGGCGCTCGAACATCTCGCCTGGGCGGCGGGCAACGCGCGCCGGGTGCTCGGCCCGCGCGCGGTCCGGCCGGGGCTGCTCGCCCTGAATCAGGAATGCACGCTCGAGTACCGCCCGTTCGGGGTGGTCGGCGTGATCGGGCCGTGGAACTATCCGGTGTTCACGCCGCTGGGGTCGGTGTCGTTCGCCCTCGCCGCGGGCAACGCGGTCGTGTTCAAGCCGAGCGAGTACACGCCGGGTGTCGGGCACTGGCTGGCCGAGCGGTTCGCGGCGGTGGTGCCGGAACAGCCGGTGTTCCAGGTGATCACGGGCCTCGGGGAAACCGGCGCCGCCCTGTGCCGGGCCGGGGTGGGCAAGATCGGGTTCACCGGCTCGACCGCCACGGGCAAGCGGGTCATGGCCGCGTGCGCGGAGACACTCACGCCGGTGCTGATGGAACTCGGTGGCAAGGACGCGCTCGTGGTCGACGCCGACGCCGACCTGGCCGCGGCCGCCGACGCCGCGGTGTGGGGCGGCATGTCGAACGCGGGCCAGACCTGTCTCGGGGTGGAGCGGGTGTACGTGCACACCGACGTCTACGACGACTTCCTCGCCGAACTCCTCGACCGCGCGGCAGATCTGCGGGCGGGCACCGGCGCGGCGAAGATCGGCCCGATCACCATGCCCAAGCAGATCGAGATCATCCGAGATCACATCGAGGACGCGCTGGCGCGCGGCGCGCGGGCCCTGCTGGGGGGTGCCCGCGCGATCGACGGTCAGTTCGTGCAGCCCACCATCCTGGTCGGTGTACCGGAAGACGCGCTCGCCGTCACCGAGGAGACCTTCGGCCCGACCCTCACCGTCGCCCGGGTGCGGGACATGGACGAGGCGATCGAACGGGTCAACGCCGGGCCCTACGGGCTGGGCAGCACCGTCTTCTCCCGGCGCAACGGCAAGCGGATCGCCGACCGGATCCGCGCGGGCGGCACCTCCATCAACGCCTATGTCGCCCATGCCACCATCGCGCGCCTGCCGCTGGGCGGCGTCGGTGACTCCGGCTTCGGCCGCGTGCACGGCGAGGACGGACTCAAGGAGTTCACCTACGCCAAGGCGACCACCCGTCAGCGCTTCGCGATGCCGCCCGCGCTGACCACGTTCACCCGCGGCGAGACCACCGACGCCCTCGTCGATCGCCTGGTCACCGTGCTGCACGGAAGGAATCGGTAATCATGGCAGCAACCGAACACCGTCACATCGTCGTGATCGGTGCCGGATTCGGCGGCATCGCGCTCGCGATCAAACTGCGCGAAGCCGGATTCGACGATCTGACGATCCTCGAACGCGCCGCGGATCTGGGCGGAACCTGGCAGGCCAACACCTATCCGGGCTGCGCCTGCGATGTGCCGTCCCAGCTCTACAGCTATTCGTTCGCGCCCAATCCGGACTGGTCACGGACCTACGGCAAGCAGTCGGAGATTCTCGCCTATCTGCGCGACGTGGCGACGAGATTCGATGTCGTCCCGCGGATCCGGCTCAACACCGAACTGCTCGAGGCCCGCTGGGACGAGGATCGCTCGCTGTGGCACCTCGAGACCTCCCAGGGGGCGCTCACCGCGGACTACCTGATCTCGTCGACCGGCATCTTCGCCGAGGCCAAGTACCCGGCGCTGCCGGGCCTGGACACCTTCGCGGGCAAGACCTTCCACTCCCTGCACTGGGACCACGACCACGACCTCACCGGCGAGCGGGTCGCGGTGATCGGCACCGGCGCCTCGGCGGTCCAGTTCGTCCCCGAGATCCAGCCGAAGGTGGCGGCGCTGACCGTGTTCCAGCGTTCGGCGCCGTGGATCATCCCGCGGATGGACCGCTCGATCCCGGAGCTGGAGCGCTTCGTCCTGCGCCGGGTGCCCCTGGCGCGGAAGGCGATTCGCAGCGCCTGGTACGCGGCGATCGAAGGATTCGGGCTGGTCGGCTTCGTCGACAACCGCTTCCGGCACCCGTACGAGCTGCTGGGTCGCTGGCAGCTGCGCCGCCAGGTGCGCGATCCGGAGCTGCGCGCGAAGCTGACGCCGGACTACATGATCGGCTGCAAGCGAGCGATCTTCTCCGACGCCTACCTGCCCTCGCTCGACCGGGACAACGTCGAGGTGGTGACCGACGGCATCGCCGAGGTGCGGCCGCATTCCGTCGTCACCCGCGCCGGGGTCGAGATCCCGGTCGACACCATCATCTACGGCACCGGCTTCGATCCGGCGCCCTCGTTCTTCGACCGGGTCATGGACGGTGACGGGATGTCGGTCGGCGATGTCATGCGCAAGCAGCGCCGGACTTATCTCGGCACCGCCATCGCCGGATTCCCCAACCTGTTCCTGACGCTGGGGCCGTTCGGCGCGGTGGGCAACCAGTCGGCGGTGTTCATGATCGAATCCCAGGTCGCCTACATCGTCGACGCACTGAAGACGCTGCACGACAAGGGCGCGCATCGGGTGGAGGTCCGCCAGGACGTCCAGGACCGCTTCGTCGAGGAGATGCACCGGCGCAGCGCGTCCACGGTGTGGCTCACCGGTGGCTGTGACAGCTACTACACGACCGCGGACGGTCGCAACGCCGGGCTCTACCCGAGCTGGAGTTTCGAATACCGCAAGCGCACCAGCGCATTCGACGCCTCGTCCTACGAGGTGAGTGCCTGATGGACATCACCGCGCTCACCCCGTCGAACCTGCTCGGTCGCCGGTCCTTCGATGTCCGCGACAAGGTGGTCCTGATCACCGGCGCGGGACAGGGCATCGGGCTCGCGCTGGCCGAAATCCTCATCGACCGTGGGGCGTTCGTCGCGCTCGTCGACATCGACGAGACTGCCGCCAAGACTGCCGCGGAACGCCTCGGCAGCCGCGCATTGGCGATCACGGCCGATGTGCGTGATCGCGGGGCTATGGCGGACGCGACGCAGCTCGTCGTGGACTACTTCGGCCGCCTCGATGTGGTCGTAGCCAATGCCGGGGTCACCCCGAAGCCGGCCACGGTCCGCACCATGGACCCGGCGGATTTCGACCGGGTGATGGCGATCAATCTCGAAGGCTGTTTCAACACCGTGCATCCCGCCCTCGACCACATCGTCGCCGCCGAGGGGCACGTGGTCGTCGTCTCGTCGTGCGCGTCGTTCGCGCCGGGCATGGCCGGGTCGCCGTACATGATGAGCAAGGCCGCGGTCGAGCAGTTCGGGCGCGCGTTGCGGGTGGAACTCGCCGCGGCGGGCGCCAGCGCGGGCATCGCCTACTTCGGCGTCGTCGAGACCGAGATGACCCACGCGATGCTCGACCAGGACGATCTCGGCCGGGAACTCGACGAGCTGCTGCCGTGGCCGCTGAACGTCCGGATCAGCGCGACGTACGCGGCGACCGTGATCGCCGACGGCATCGCGCGCCGCGCCGCCCGCACCATCGCCCCCAGCGGGTGGGAGCCCTACGCGCTGCTGCGCGGCCTGGTCAACGTGGTGCTCGACGCCCAGCTCGCGGGCAGCGGCAAGGTCAAGGATCTGCTCGACCGGGTCGAGCGGCGGAGCGGCCGGTGACCGCGCCGGACCGGGGGTCGTTGCGTACCAGGGCAACCCGGCTGGTGGCCGAACACACGGTCAAGCCATTGGCCGCCGCGCTCCCGGTCAACACCGCGACCCTGCCGGTGGCCCGCTTCGTGATCGAGGCGGCGATGCGGGTGGTGGGGCCGAGCCTGGCGGGCACGTCGGTGCACCGGGTCGACGACGGCGCGGTCCGCGGTGAGTTCGTCACCGGGCCCAAGGCCGATCGCCTCGACGCGGTGATCCTGTACGTGCACGGCGGTGGCTTCGTCGCCGGCTCGGTCGCCGCGTATCGAGGGGTGGCGTCGCGCCTGTCGACGACGACCCGCACCCCGGTGTTCGTCGCCGACTACCGGCTGGCACCGGAGCACCCGAGCCCGTGCGCCCAGCTCGACGTGGCGCGGGCGTACCGGTGGCTGCTGCGCCGTGGGTTCGCGCCGGACCGGATCGTGGTCGCGGGCGATTCGGCCGGGGGATTCCTCGCCGCCGATCTAGCCCTCGCCAACGCCCGCCTGCGGATCCCCGGCCCCGCTGGACTCGTGCTGTTCTCGCCGATGGCCGACCTCGGTCTGCGGATCGCCCACACCGGCGACCGGAACCGCGACGGGGTGATCTCCTACGCGCTGTCGGTCAAGGCGGTCGCGCACTTCACCAGCGATCGCCTCGAACTGCGGCCGGAACGGGGCATGACGCTGCCGCCCACGCTGATCCAGACCGGTGGGGCCGAGTATTTCGCCGCCGACGCGATCGAACTGGCCGATCGCCTCCGGCAGGTCGGCGGGGCCTGCGAACTCCAGGTGTGGCCGGACCAGATGCACGTCTTCCAGGTCATGCCCGCCTTGGCCCCCGAGGCCCGTTTCGCCTTCGGCGCCGCGGGTCGCTTCGTCACCTCCTTGCTCGAATCACCGGCCGCGACCGCGGTCTGATACACGGAAGAACCACACACTATGTCGACACCACGTTTCGAAACCCTCTGTGCCGCTTTCCAATACAACGCGACCATCGATCCCGACGCCGTCGCGTTGCGTACACCGGGTGACGCGCAGACCATGACCTGGCGCGAGTACGCCGACGGTGTGCGTGCCGCGGCGGCGGGTCTGGCGGCGCTGGGCGTGCGGCGCGGTGACACCGTCGCGTTGATGATGGGCAATCGCGTCGAGTTCTATCCGCTCGAGGTCGGCGCCCAGCATGTGGGCGCGACGTCGTTCTCGGTCTACAACACGCTCTCCGCCGAGCAGCTCGCCCACGTCCTCGGCAACGCGGGCGCGCGCGTGGTGATCTGCGAGCCGCAGTACGTGCAGCGACTGCGCGACAGCGGGGTGCCGCTGGACCACATCGTCTGTCTCGACGACGCGGTCGAGGGCACCGTGCCGGTGGCCGAGCTGATCGCCGGCGGTGCAGCGGATTTCGACTTCGACGCGTCCTGGCGGGCGGTCGAGCCGGGCGATGTGGCGACGTTGATCTACACCTCGGGCACCACCGGTAACCCGAAGGGTGTGGAGACCACGCACGCGAACCTGATGTTCCAGGCCTACGGACTCGGCGACGTGCTCGGTTTCGAGTTCGGTGATTCGATCACCTCGTTCATGCCGAGCGCGCACATCGCCGACCGGCTCACCGCGCTGTATCTCCAGGAGGTGTTCGGCACCCAGGTCACCGCGGTGTCGGACCCGAAGCTGATCGCGGCCGCGCTGGCGGATCTGCGCCCGACCATCTGGGGCGCGGTGCCGCGGGTGTGGGAAAAGCTCAAGGCCGCTATCGAATTCGTCGTCGCGAACGAGCCCGACGAGACGCGCAAGCAGGGCATGCGGTGGGCGCTGGCGGTGGGTGCCGAGCGCAGTGGGTATCAGCTGGCCGGACAGCCGGTTCCCGACGAGGTCGCCGCCGAGTGGGCCAAGGCCGACGAACTGGTGCTGTCGAAGCTGCGGGCGAAGCTGGGTTTCGACCGGCTGCGCTTCGCGCTCTCGGGCGCCGCGCCGATTCCGCCGCAGACGCTGGGCTTCTTCGCCGGGCTCGGGGTGCCGATCTCGGAGATCTGGGGCATGTCGGAGCTGTCGTGCATCTGCAGTGTCAGCGCGCCGGGCGAGACCCGGCTCGGGACGGTCGGGCGACTGCTGGCCGGCATGGAATCGCGGATCACCGAGGACGGGGAACTGCTCGTCAAGGGCCCGCTGGTGATGAAGGGCTATCGCGGCGAGCCGGAGAAGACGGCCGAGGCGGTCGACGCCGAGGGCTGGCTGAGTACCGGTGACGTGGTGACCGTAGACGACGACGGCTATCTGCGGGTGGTCGACCGCAAGAAGGAACTGATCATCAACGCCTCCGGCAAGAACATGTCACCGACGACTATCGAGCACGCGATCAAGGCGGCGACTCCGTTGATCGGTGCGATGGCCACGATCGGTGATGGCCGGGCCTACAACACCGCGTTGATCGTCATCGATGCCGAGAGCGCGGAACCGTATGCGGCCCAGCACAATCTGTCCGATGCCTCGGCCGCGGCGTTGGCGGTGAATCCCGAGGTGGTCAAGGAGATCGCGGCGGGTGTGGCGGCGGGTAACGCGAAGTTGTCGCGGGTCGAGCAGGTGAAGCGGTTCCGGATTCTGCCGGTGTTCTGGGAAGCCGGTGGTGACGAGGTGACGCTGACCATGAAGCTGAAGCGGAAGGTGATCGCCGAGAAGTACACGGCCGAGATCGCCGAACTCTACGCCGACAACCCGCCCGTCCAGGTCCAGCAACCGGCATAGCCGTGCGGTGGGCGGGCCACCCCGGCCCGCCACCGCACGCCGGTCAGGACAGCACGTTGGGGATGATCTGCGGCGCCTGCTGGGCGACCAGAGTGCCGAGGTAGGCACCGGCGTAGTAACCGGCATAGGTACCGACCACACCGCCGACGACGCCACCGGCGACCGCGCCGACCGGGATGCCGAGGCCCGCGGTGGGGACCGCCAGCGGAGTGGCCAGCGCCGCACCGCCCGCCGCGCCGAGCCCGGCACCGGCCAGGCCGCCGATCACCTGCCCGGCCGTCGAGCCGAGGAAGGTGGCGTTCTCGATCGGGCTGGCGATCGGGGCCGCCGTCGCGATCGGCCGGGTGTCCGTGCTCTGCTGCGGGACAACCGTTTCCGTGTCGGCACCGAGGTACGGCTCGTCATCGACGAAGGAGATCTGCTGCGCGGCACGGTGTTCGAGGTCTGTCGACGCGGTCTCGAACGCGACCTGCGTGGCCGCGAAATCCGGTAGGTCAGGGGTGTAGGAGACGGTTTCCACCGGCGCGGCCTGGGCGGCGCCCGGCCCGATGCCGAAGGCGATCGCCGCGGGCAGCGCGACCGCCACGGGAAGTCCGCGCAAGGCCTTGCCGCGCTTGCTCACTGCTCGATGCCGTCCAGCCACCGTCATGTCCTTCCCGAGTCCACATCTGTCACCGTGCAGATCGTGGTCGGACGACCAGGCGCTACCGGGATGTGAGCGGGCTCGCTCGCACCGCGCGGTGGCTATGGGATGTCAGCCCAGCGCCTGTTCGCGCAGGTCGCCCAGCGTCTTGGCCAGGATGCGTGAGACCTGCATCTGGGACACCCCGAGGTGTTCCGCGATCTGGCTCTGCGTCAGGTTCTCGTAGAACCGCATCACCAGCACCCGCTTGCTCTCCGCGGGCAGCGCGTCGATCAGGGGCGCCACCGCGATGGCGTTCTCGGTCAGCTCGTAGCAGGGTTCGTCGGCGCCGAGGGTGTCGGCGATCGGCGGCGCCGGGTTGTCGCGATCGTCGTCGGTGATCCCGTCGATCGAGTTGGTCTGGTAGCCGTTGCTCGCCACGAGCGCCCTGGTGACCTCGTCCAGCTCGACCTCGAGTTCCGCGGCCAGCTCGGGCGCGTTCGGCATCCGGCCCAGGCGCTGGGACAGTTCCTCGGTGGCCGGACCGATCCGCAGCTGGATCTCCTTGAGCCTGCGCGGGACGTGCACGGCCCAGGTGCGATCGCGGAAGTGCCTGCGGACCTCACCCATGATGGTGGGGATCGCGAAGGACAGGAAGGTGAAGCCCCGGGTGACGTCGAACCGGTCGACGGCGAGCACGAGCCCGACCCGGGCCGTCTGCTCCAGATCGTCGAACGCCTCGCCACGGCCGGTGAACTTGCGGGCGATGTGGTCGGCCAGTGGTAGACACCGCCGGATCACCTCGGCCCGCAGGGCCTCGTGGTGTTCGTCGTCGGGCGGGAGTGCCCGCAGCTTCTCGAACCAGGGTTCGATGTTGTCGTAGCTGTCGCCGCTGGACCGGGATCGCCGGACACCCGTCTCGCCTGCCGTCATCGTTTCCACTGTCATCGCCACGTGCCTCGCTTCCGGGCGGAGTTGGATGACAATGGGGTACCCAGCACCACGGTGGCTATGCCTCGGCGGCGGGCTACTCGGGCAGCGCGGGCCGGTGAGCTCGGCGAATCCAGCCGAATTCGATGGTCGTCGGGTAGCCGTCGCGTGCCGGGTCGTACTCGCTGTACTCCGTAGCCAGCGCGTCGGTCAGGGTCGACGCCACGTGCCAGCCGAAGGCGTTCTCGTCGATCGCCGAGGGCGCCCGCGCGAGGGTGGAGGCACGTGCGCCGAGCACGCCGTCGCGCCCGGTGAACACGCACTCGAGGTGCGAACCCGGGACGGCGGCCAGCACCAGCGCGGTGACCACCTCGTCCAGGGCCAGCAGCAGGTCGGTGACCTCGTCGAGGGCGAATCCCTCGATGAGCAGGATCGTCTCGGCGAGGGCGTGCGCCATGGTCAACTGGTCGAGTTCGGCCGGAACCGTGAAGCCGACGGCCCGCGATCGCGGCGCGCCGTCCTGGTTGCCGTTCCGCACGCCGCCTCCCTTCGTCGTCGCTGACCGGTGGACTCCCGTGTGATGAGCTCCACCCGGCGCGTACCCACACCACGCCGGGCCAATCGCCGTTCGCCGAGCCTAGACGCATTCGCGGGATCATCGGGGCGCACGTCGATGCGGCCGCGGCCGCGCACGCCGCCGTCGTCGAGTAGAACTGGGGGCATGGCGCAGCGTGCACCCGAGACCGACGACGAGCAGCCGGTGGCGGCACCGGGCCCGCGCAAGCGGACCGGGGGACGCTCGGCGCGGGTGCGTGAAGCCGTGCTGACGGCCACCCTGGAGCAGGTCGCCGAGCACGGCATCGAGGGGCTGACCATCGGTGACGTCGCGGCCCGCGCCGGGGTCGCCGAGACCACGATCTACCGCCGCTGGGGCACCCGCACCGCCCTGATCGCCGAGGCGGTCACCGAGCTCGCCGCCGTCGGCAACCCCGCGCCGGACACCGGCGCCCTGCGCACCGACCTGCTGGTGCTCGCCGAGCAGATCTCCCACCTGATCACCCGCCCCGGCATCGCGCGGCTGGTGGGGACCACCATCGCGCTCTCGGCCGATCCCGAGGTCGACGCCGCCCGCCGCAAGTTCTGGAACGATCGTTTCGAACGAAGCTCCCAGGTGATCACCAAGGCCGTCGAACGCGGGGAACTGCCCGCGACGGTGCGGCCGCGCGAGGTTCTCGAAACCCTCTCGGCGCCACTGTATTTCCGGTTGCTGGTCGGCGACGAGCCGCTCGACGACGCGTTCATCGCGCGCTGCATCGACGACACCCTCACCCTGCACGGCGCCCGCGCGGACTAGCGCTCACGCCCCGCCGGAACCGCTGTCCGGCCGCGGACCGTTGTCGACCTCGGCCGACAGGTGGACCACCCCGGTCGCCATGGTGCCGACCAGCGGACCCGGCCGGACCTCGGGCGGGGTGTGTTCCCAGGTGCCGTCGGTGTCGTTGCGGCAGGCGGTATCGCCATCGTCACGGTGGCGCATCATTGCGGCCGCGCCTTTCCGTGCCGCGTGCCGTCGTGACCTAGGCTTTTGACGCCGAGATCGCGTCCCAGTCCGAGGAGGCTCGAAGGTATGCCGAAGTACATGTGGCGGGTCAGCTATCTGCAAGACGGGGCCAACGGCCTCCTCGCACAGGGTGGTAGCGCTCGCCGCGCGGCCATCACCGAGATGGTCGAGAGCGTCGGTGGGCGGGTGGAAGCCTGCTATTTCGCCTTCGGCGACGACGATCTGTTCGTGATCGGTGACGTCCCCGACGAGGTGGCCGCCGCGGCGCTCGCGATCCGCACCGCGGCCGCCGGTGCCGCCGTCTCGCACACCGTCGGGCTGGTCACTCCCGAGCAGATCGATGCCGCGACGGGGCTGGATGTCACGTATCGACCGCCGGAGTAACTAGCCGAGCGCGGGTTTCCACCCGAGTTCGGGAGCGATCAGCGTCACCGTGTCGTGCAGGATCTGCTCGTAGTCCGCACGGTGGAACTCGTACGGCAATTCCAGGCGCAGCTCGGTGGTCAGCGCGAGCACCGGATCGGCGCGCAGCTGGTCGAGGATCTGCTCGGCGGTCCCGACGACATCGGGGGCGAACAGCACCCGCCGCTCGCCCTGCGGTCCGAGCGTGCGTTCGTGCCGGCTCGCGGCGTAGGCCCGGTACCGCTCGCGGGTCGCGCGATCGGCGCTGTCGAACGGAACCACGACCCGGCCGACCGCGACACGCGCCGGTCGCGCCGGATCGATCCGCTCGCGGTAATCGCTGATCAGGCCCTGCTGGGCGGTCGCGAAGTCATCGCTGCGATCACCGAAGACGATATTGCCGCTGAGCAGATTCAGCCCGCTCTCCGCGGCCCAGCGCACCGACCGGGTGCTCCCGCCGCCGTACCAGACACGATCGGCGAGGCCGGGGCTGTGCGGCTGGAGCCGGGGTCGCTGGGTGTTGCCCGGCGAGTGGATGACGGTGTCGGCGTCGCCCAGGTAGTGGCCGCGCAGGTTCTCGACCAGCCGGGCGACCCGGCCGTAGGACAGGTCGAAGGTGCGCCAGTCGCCGTCGAAGACGAGATCGCCGATCAGGTCGGCGTGCGGCGGTGTCCCCGCGCTGAACCCCGGCTGCAGGCGTCCCCGCGACAGCACGTCGGCCAGCGACAGGTCCTCGGCCAGCCGGAACGGGCTCTCGTATCCGATCGGAATGACCGCCGTGCCCAACTCCACCCGGCTGGTGCGCTGGGCCGCCGCGGCCAAGAACACCGCCGCCGACCCGACCCCGTGCTCGAGATGCCGCTGCCGGACCCACGCGCCGTCGAACCCCAGACGCTCGCCGTACTCGAACAGCCGCAGGGTGTCCTCGAGGCCCGTGTACGGATCCTCGTCGAGGTAGTTGCCCGGGGTCAGGAACGCCAGCGAGCTGATCCGCGGCGTGCTCATCCCCGGCGCTCGTAAGGGATCTGCTCGCCCGCCTCGACCGCGATCGGCAACCGGTTCTCCGCCGGGGGCAGCGGGCACGTCGCCAGATCGGTGTAGGCGCAGGGCAGGTTCACCGCGCGGTTGAAGTCGAGCACCACCGTGCCGTCGGCCGCCGGCGTCGGCACCTGCAGGACCCGGTTCGCCGCGTAGGTGGTGACTCCCGAGGTCGCGTCGGTGAACAGCACCGACAGGTCCCCGGGGTTCTTGCCGGGGAACGCGGTCAGCCGCAACGGCTGACCGTCGACCTCGAACTCGACCTGTCCGGGTGCGTCGTAGATGTGCTCGAGCCCCTCCACCGATGCGCCGACCGTCGTCGGCCGCGGCGCGTCGAAGAGCACATAGCGGCCGGTCACCACCCATGCGCGGTCCGGCGCGAAGGCGGGCGTGCCGCGAAAAGCCGTGCGCAGCGGGTTGTCTGGATGCCGCGGTCGCACGATGTCGTTGCCGCCTCGCTTGGCGACCTCGATCACCGCGTCACCCCAGACAGCGTTCACGCCACCGCGCTCGGGAATGACGCCGAACGCGTACCGGCCTCGCACCGTCTCGCCGTCGATGCTGAGCTCTTCGCCCTCGTCGAGGACGACCACCACGCCGTCGACGCCGGTGGACCAGGCGCCGGGGGCGTCGTCGAACCGTTCGGGGGTCTCGCCGAGCCAGTGCAGGCTCGTGATGGCCAGAAATCCGTGCCGATCGGACAGGTGCGCCTCCTGTCGGCGGTGCCACTCCCGCCACTCGCTGGTGAACGCGTCGGTCTCGGTCGCCGGAGTCGCCTGGGTAGCCATGTCATCGATGGAATCCGATCCGGCGGCCGACGGACAGGATTCCGCTCAGCCCGAACGCAATTCGGCCACCCGGCCTTGTGTCGAGAGGCGGCATCGCAGCTGAAGTGTCAGTGTCTGGGTTGGTTGATGTCGATTTCCCGA
The DNA here is from genome assembly GCF_042888005.1 of Nocardia sp. NPDC003269. Classification (NCBI taxonomy): domain Bacteria; kingdom Bacillati; phylum Actinomycetota; class Actinomycetes; order Mycobacteriales; family Nocardiaceae; genus Nocardia; species Nocardia sp. NPDC003269. Next base: position 549,062 of record NZ_JBIAPA010000004.1, on the reverse strand, counting down.
TAATGTGCTCGAAGTCTGACTGCTGTGCGGCGACTCTGTACTCGAGTATCGCCTCGGTCAGCAATTTTCAGAGGAAGGCCCGTGCGAGTGTCTGTCTGAGTCAGTGGGCAATTTTTCGGCCGAAACCGTTGACTGGCCGCCCGGAGCGGGTCTATCGTTTCTACTCACGCGTAGTAATACTTCTACGCATGGGTAGTAAATGGATTGGAGCCCGCGATGGCAACGATGGCGTCCTTGCGTGAGTGGCTGTCGATACCCCCACTGACGCCCGCGGAGGACTACGGTTTCTTCGGTCCGGAGTCGGTCGCGTGGCAGGTCTGGAGTTATCCGACCAGCCTGACGGTCGGCTTCCAGCGGGCGGTGGTGATCGAGGAGCTCGACCCGGCGCTGGTCGCCTCGGTGGACGCCACCCATGCCATCTACGACCGGCCGCGTACCCGCTACGACCGCACCCTGCGGTATTTCGCCATGGTGATGTTCGCCGACAGCCGGTCGACCGCGCACGCGGCCGACATCCTGGTGAAGATCCACTCCAAGGGGATCGGCGTCGATCCCGTCACCCAGCGGTCCTACGACGCGAACGATCCACAGTCCCAGCTGTGGATCCACCTGACGGCCTGGCATTCCATCCTCGTCGCCTATGAGAAGTACGGGCCGGGCCGGCTCAGCGAGGCCGACGAGCTGCAGTACTGGGCGGAGTGCGCGCGGGCGGCGGAACTACAGACCTGCGACCCCGCGGACGTGCCGCGCACCAGGGCCGGGATCAGCGAGTACTTCGAGCGGATGCGCCCGCAGCTGATCGGGTCCGACATCGCCCGCAAGGCGATGCGGCACCTGCTGCGGGCGGAGGTGATGATGCCGGAGATCCCGCTGCCGCTCCGGCCGATCTTCAAGATCGTCTACGCCTTCCTGCGCCGGGGCACCCTGGCAACCATGCCGCGCTGGATGCGGGAGATGGCCGGATTACCGACCGGCAGGCTGCTCGACGCGCTCGTCACCACGCCGATGAGCGTCGCGTTCACGGTGGTGAGTCTCAACGCGCGCTTGCAGATTCAGCTGCTGCGGCTGATCTCGCCGATGTCGGTGCCGGTGGCCGGTCCGGTGCTGCTGAAGATCCCGCCGGTCAACGCGACCACGATGACCCCGCGTCAGGCGCAGGAGCGCTACGGCTACGACATTCCCGCACAGGCACATCAGGCACTGCGGGACAAGCAGCGGGCCAGGGTCTTCGGTCGCGGGGAAGCGCCGGACGACCAGGGACTGATCGAGTCGCAGGCCGTGCTCGGCGAGATCGCGTAAGGGGAGCGGTGATGATCAAAGAACTGCTCGGCTACCGGATCAGCCTGCGCCAGCTCATCTTCCTCGGCATCGCCTTCGGCGTGCCGTACTTCCTGATCGGGCTGTTCTGGCTGGGCTACCACCACGAGCACCTCGCCGAACTGCACGGCTTCGACAAGCTGTTCTCGGCGATCGGCGAGATCATCGCCTGGCCGCCGTTGCTGATCTCCGACATCCGGTTACGGTGACGCCGGATGCTCGGGTGGCGTCCGCGCGTTCCCGGCCTTGGGCAGTGTCCTGGTCAGTGCCCGCACCGTGGGCCGGAGTGCCTGGGGGGAAGCGAGTTCCGGATTCGACAGCACCAGTCGGCCGAGCGACTCGATGAACCCCAGCATGACGCGACCGGCCAGTTCGACATCCACGTCGCTGGGTCCACCGCGCCGCGCGATGCCCGTCTCGAGCAGCTGGGCGCAGCGCTCGACGACCTTCTCCCTGGCGCCCGCGAGCAGGCCGCGATAGGAGGCGGGGGCGCCGTCGGCCGGCATGAGGATCAACCGCCAGCGCACCGGATCGTCCTGGACGGCGGTGAGGAACGCGATGACGGCCTCCTCGAACTCCACGTCCGGGTCGGCGTCGTCGAAGCCCGCGGGCAGGGCCTCGAGGACCTGGGCGATGCCCCGGGAGTGTTCGCGCCGCAGCAGGGCGTCGAGCAGCTGGGGTGCGGTGGGGTAGATCGCGTACAGCACGGGCTTCGCGACGCCGGCCTGCTTGGCCACCGCCTGCATCGTGAGCTCGGCCAAGCCGTCCCGGCCCGCGACCGCGCGGGCGGCGTCGAGCAGTTGCTCGCGGCGTTCCTCCGGCGGTAGTCGCGGTCCGTTGCGGCGCCGCGGCCGGGCCGGGCGCGGCGGAGCGATCCGCCAGACGCCGTCGGTGTCCTCTTCGATGCTCATCGAGAAATGATCCCCCACCGGCAGGGTGCCGCGTTGTCGGCGCCGTCAGTGTCCATATATCTACTCTAGCGTAGTAATTCGTAACTACTTCACCGTAGAAAATGTCCGCGGAGAGTGAACCATCGTGCAGCAGTCGTCGACTACAGCTCCACCACCGGGCGAAGATGCCCGTGATCAGGTCATCACCTTCGGGCTGACCTACTGGCGCGACCACCCGCAACGGGCCGTCGAGACGGCCGGGCGCCAGGTCCTGATGACAGGGCGGGCGCTGGCCGAACTGATCCGCGCGCTGGTCACCCGGCGTTTTCCGGCCACGGAATTCGTCAAGCAGTGCGCGTTCATGGCCAGTGTGTCGGCGACGCCGACGTTGCTGGTCGCCGTTCCCATCGCCGTCGTGGTCTCGATCCAGGTCGGCTCGCTCGTCAGCCAGGTCGGGGCGACCACCTTCATCGGCGCGGTCAACGGGCTCGGCATCATCCGCCAGGGCGCCCCGCTGGTGACCTCGCTGATGATCGCCGGCGCGGTGGGGTCGGCGATCTGCGCGGATCTCGGTTCGCGCACCATCCGGGAGGAGATCGACGCCATGGTCGTGATGGGCGTCGATCCCGTCCGCCGCCTGGTCGCCCCGCGCCTGGCCGCGGCCGTCGTGATCAGCACCCTGCTGTGCGGGCTGGTCGTGTTCGTCGGTTTCGCGACCGGCTACGTGTTCAACGTCTACATCCAGGACGGGACGCCGGGCTCCTATGTCGGCACCTTCGCCTCCTTCGCGGTGGCCGCCGATCTGGTCGTCGCGATGGTCAAGGCCGCGGTCTTCGGCGCGCTGGCGGCGATCATCGCCTGCGACACCGGGCTGCACACCCGGGGCGGCCCGGCGGGCGTGGCCGACGCGGTGAACTCCGCGGTCGTCAACTCCGCGATCGTCCTGTTCGCGGCCAACATCATCCTCACCCAGCTCTACAACGCGGTGTTCCCGTCGAAGGTGCTCTGAGATGGCGTCCGGTTACGTTCCACCACTGTTGCGGCCGCTCTCCCGGCTGCGCGCCGCCGCCACCGCGCCGGCGACCGTGCCGGTGCGGCTCGGCCATCAGGGACTGGTGTTCCTGCAGGCGGTCGCGGCTGTTCCCTTCGTGCTCAAGCACTATCGGAAGGAACTGCTGCGGCTGATCACCGACGTGAGCTTCGGCAACGGCTCGTTGATCGTCGGCGGCGGGGTGATCGGCGTCGTGGTCATCCTCTGCGGTTTCGGCGGGATCACCGTCGGCATGGAGTCGCACACCGCGCTGAACCTGCTCACCATGAGCCCGCTGACCGGCGCGATCTCCGGATTCGCCACCACGCGGGAACTGGCGCCGCTGCTGGCGACCCTCGCGTTCGGCGCCCAGGCCGGCTGCCGGTTCACCGCGCAGCTGGGCTCGATGCGGATCTCCGAGGAGATCGACGCCCTGGAGTCCATCGCCATCCGGCCGCTGCCCTACCTGATCACGACGCGCATGCTGGCGGCGGTCGTCGCCATCGTGCCGCTCTACACCGCGGGCCTGGCCGTCGCCTACCTCGCGACGCGATTCACCGTGGCCTTCCTCGGCGGGACGACGCTGGGCACCTACGACCACTACTTCCACCAGTTCCTCGACCCGGTGGACGTGGCCTATTCGATCCTCAAGATCATCGTCTTCGCCGCCGTGGCGACCTTCATCCAGTGCTACTACGGCTTCACCGCGGCGGGCGGACCCGAGGGGGTCGGCGTCGCCTCCGGCCGGGCGATCCGGATGACCATCGTCACCGTCGTGTTCGTCAATCTCCTGTTCTCCCTGTCGATCTGGGGGATCGACCCCGGCATCCGGATCACGGGATAGGTGGCGACCATGATTCTCGATCCCAGTGGCCGCGGCCCGAGTGCGCTGCGACTCGGCCTGTTCGGCGTGCTCATCGCGGTGCTCCTCGCCGCGGTCGTCTACCTGCTCGGACTGCGCTACAACGGCGAGTTCCTCGACACCGTCGAGGTGACCGCGCGGATGACCAGCACCGGCGACGGCGTCCCCGAGCGCGCCGACGTCACCTTCCGCGGGGTACTGGTCGGCCAGGTCGCCGGCACCGACATCGCCGCGCGGGGCGAGCGTCAGGAGGTGCGGTTGCGCATCGAACCCGCACTGGCCCAGCGTATTCCCGCCACGGTCACCGTCAGGGTGGTGCCGAACAACATCTTCGGCGTCACGGCCGTCGAACTCGTCGACAACGGCCCAGCGCCGGACCCGCTGCGCGACGGCGCCACCATCACCCAGGACACCAGCGAGGTCGGCGCCCAGTTGCAGACGACCCTGACCACCCTGCGGACCGTGCTCGACGCCATCGATCCGATCCGGCTGGCCACCGTCCTCGGCACGCTGGCCGACGCGCTCGACCCCAGCTACCGCATGCCCGGCTCCACCATCGAGCGACTCGACACCTGGACCACCCAGGTCCGGGCGACACCGGGGATCGGTGACCTGCTCGGCGATCTCGGCGCCGCGGCGTCGGCGGTCAACGAGTCCGCGCCGCAGCTGGTCGACACCCTCGTCTCGTCGGTGACCGCGGCGCGCACCCTCACCGAGAAGCGCGCGAACCTGATCGCGCTGCTGACCGCCGCGCGCGGCGCGGTCGGTGTCACCAACACCCTCTTCGAGCGCAATCCGGACGCGGGCCCGGAACTGGTCGGCGGGCTGCACGAGACCTTCGGTGCGCTGGCCGCCGACTCCGGCGCCATCGGTACCGCGGTCGCCAATCTCGCCACCGCGCTGAGCAAGCTGGCGACCGTCTTCAACTGGGGACCCGACCGGCAGATGCGCTGGGTCGTCGACGTCAGCTTCACCCCGTTCACCCAGTACACCGCGGCGGACTGCCCCAGATACGGCAGTCTCGCCGGGCCGCGCTGTGGCGGAGCGACGGTGCCGTACACCGCGCCGGAACAGCACATTCCGACCCAGCTGCTGCCGGGCAGGCTGGAAGCGGCGGGCCCACCGCCCGTGATCCCTGGCCTCCCCGCGATTCCCGGCCTGCCCGCGATCCCCGGTCTGACACCGAGCGCGGTCGTCCCCGGCCCCGCCGCCCCGGCGTCGGCTACCGCACCGGCGTCGCTGCACGGCGTCGAGGCCATCGAGGCGCTCGTCGGGCGACCACCGAACGCCGCGCAACTGGTGCTGCTCACGCCGGTCCTGGCCGACGGGGCAGTCCAGGTCACCTACGCCGACGCACCGCCGATGGGGAACTGACATGATGAAAACCCGCACCGCCCTGCTGATCTTGACGCTGTTCGTCGGGCTGGCCCTGGTGGCCAGTTACACGATCTTCTCGACCTTGCAGCGCGGAGTCAGCGGCGACACCGTCCGCTACACCGCGACGTTCGGCAATGTCCTCGGTCTACGGGTGGGCGACGACGTCCGTATGGCCGGAATCCGCGTCGGCAGAGTGGATGCCATCGAACTCGACGCCGACCGCCGCGCGTCGGTGGTGCTGCGCGTGCAGTCGCGCCATCAGCTCACCACCACGACCAAGGCGCTGATCCGCTACCAGAACCTGATCGGGCAGCGGTACGTCGCGCTGGCCGCCGGGGACCGTGGCGGGAACCGGCTGCCGCCGGACGGGACGATTCCCTACGAGCGCACCGAATCGTCCTTCGACGTGTCCACGGTGCTGGCGGGCTTCGAACCACTGTTCGCGACCCTGGAGCCCGACGACATCAACTCGTTGTCGCACACCCTGATTCAAGCCCTCCAGGGTGACGGGGTATCGCTGAGCGCGCTGGTCACCCAGGCCGCGCAACTGGCGAGTACCTTCCGCCACCGGGACGAAATCCTCGGCCAGGTGATCACCAACCTCGGTGGGGTGGTGGAGGGTCTGGCCAACCGCAGCGGTGAGCTGGAGACACTGATCACCCAGTCTCGCACCCTCACCGTCGAGCTCTATGAGCAGGGCACGACGCTCGCGTCCGCGGTCGAGCAGGCCTCGGGGTCGACCCGGCAGCTCGCCGATCTCATCGCCCGGATCAGGCCCGGACTCGCGCAGGCGCAGCAGTCCGCGAACGAGGGCGTGCGCCTGCTGATCGCCAACGGCGCGCGACTCGACATCACCGCCGCCGAACTGCCGTTCGTCCTGGCCGGCCTCGCCCGGATCAGCGGCAACGGCACCTACATCAACTCCTATGTCTGCAGTCTCGACGTCTCGCTGTGGGGTGTGGTGCTGCCGCCCGGGATGTTGACCCAGATCGGTGGCAATTCCCATTCGGAGGTATGCCGGTAATGACGTCCACCCGACCATCCGAGCGTCTGCGCGCGCTGCTGCCCACGGCGCGGCGACTGTGGCAGGCGATACCGAGCTTCGCGGACAATCGGCACTGGTGGCTCGGCCTTGGCGCGGGCGCGGCGGTGCTGGTGCTGCTGTTCGGCTCGAGCGCGCTCACCCGATTCGACCTCGGCAACCGCACCGTGCACGCCGAATTCGCACAGACCGCCGGGCTCCGGACCGGTGACAGCGTCGATATCGCGGGCATCGAAGTCGGCACGGTGAAGTCGACGCGACTGGCCGGCGACCGGATCGAGGCCGCGCTCTCGATCGACAACGGCATCCGGGTCGGCGACGACGCCAGAGCCGCGATCAAGATGTCGACCATCCTCGGCCGGATGCACGTCGAACTCGATCCGGGCGCGCCCTCGGCACCAGAAAGCAAGCGAATTCCCCTGGACCGGACCGAAGTTCCCTACAACCTGGCCAAGGTCGTCAACGACGACAAGTACACCCACTCCTTCGAGCACCTCGAGCGGGTGGACCCCGTGGCCCTGCGAGCATCGCTGGACGCCCTTGCCCGGCAGATGGGCGACTCGCCGCAGCTGACCGCGGCGGCACTGGACTCGGTGGGCTCGCTGGCCCAGGTGATCAGCGAGCGCCGGGACGAGGTCGAGCAGCTGCTGCGCAATATCGACAAGGTCTCCAGCGTGGTCTCCGACAACCAGAATGCCGTCCTCCTGCTGCTGACCCGCGGCCAGGCCATCGGCGACGCGGTCGCCCGGCGGCAGACCCTGGTCACCCAGCTGCTCGACAGTATCGCCGCGGTCTCGAAGGACCTGCAGGCGATGGGCATCGACAACGGGGGACAGCTCGCGCCGTTGATCGCCGATCTGAACACGATGTCGGCGGGTCTGCAGAACAACAAGGCCAACCTGGACAACCTGTTCCAGATCATGCCGGTCACGCTCCGGCAGTTCAACAACTCCCTCGGCAACGGCCCGTACGGGGAGCTCTACCTGCCGTGGATGTTCCCCGACAACTGGCTGTGTGCCGTTCAGGCCGTAGAGGGGTGTCGCTGATGCGCACGAGATTCGTCCGGCTGGCCGTCGTGGCCGCCGTCGCCCTGCTGTTGTCGGGCTGCTCGGCGCTGCCGCACAGCCTGACCTCGCTGCCGGATCGGCTGCTCGGCCGCGAGAAGACCGTCACGGCGGATTTCGAGAATGTCGCGGGCCTGTACGTCGGCAACGAGGTCTCCGTCCTCGGCATGCCGGTGGGCCGGGTGACCGCGCTGGTCCCCAAAGGTGACTACGTGCAGGTGCACATGGTCGTCGACCCCGAGGTCGACGTGCCGGCCGACGTGATCGCGGCGCTGGTCTCCCCGCAGATGATCACCAACCGGCACATCGAACTCACCCCCGCCTACACCGGTGGCCCCACCCTGTCCGACGGCGCCCACATCCCGTTCGCCCGCACCAGGACCCCGGTCGAGCTGGACCGCATCCTGCGCAACTTCGACGACATCGGAAAGGCGCTGGCGGGCAACAACTCCGATGGTCCGATGGCGAGCCGGGTGCTGTTCCCGCTGCTCGACGGGAACGGTGACCGCATTCGCGAAACCCTGGACGCGCTCGCCGGCGCCTTCGACGTGACCCTGGCCAACAAGGACCAGATCGCCAACGCGATCGTCCGGCTCAACGACGTCACCCAGATCCTCGCCGACAACGACGCGACGGTCCGTGACTTCAGCGCCCGGCTCACCCAGCTGGTCACGCTGATGCGCGAGCAGTCCCCGGGACTGCAGGCCGTGCTCACCCAGATCAACGACTTCGTCGCCAACACCAGCGCCGTCGTCGGAGAGAACGAGCAACCGCTGACCGACGCGCTGCTGCGCCTGATCACGATCACCGCGCAGATGCGCGACCATGCCCGCGGACTCACCGAGATCGTCGACATCGCACCGCTGTTCCTCGACAACCTCGGCAACGCGGTCAGTCCCGAGGCCAAGGCGGTGCGCCTGCACCTGCTGACGGACAAAAGCCTGCTCGACAACGAGTTGCTCGCGCTGTTCTGCCAGCGGGTCGAGCTAAGGGCCGACGGATGCCGGACCGGCAAGCTCCAGGACTTCGGGCCCGACTTCGGACTGTTCGCCGCACTGCTGGGACTGACCCGATGAGGCCCCAGCTCGCCCGCGCGGTGGTCCTGGCGCTGGCGGCCTGCTCGGTCGCGGGCTGCACGGTGACCGTCGACTCCATGCCGCTGCCCAAGCCCGGCCTCGACGGCCCCACCTACACGGTGCGGGCGCTGTTCGACAACGCGCTGAACCTGCCCGATCGCGCGCACGTGAAGACCGGCGGGACCGACATCGGCGTCGTCACCGGCCTCGACACCACCGATTTCGTGGCCACCGTCGACCTGGAGATCCGCGCGGATGTTCGGCTGCCGCGCGGATCGCGGGCCGAACTCCGCCAGCCGACCCCGCTCGGCGACATCTACGTCGCGATCGTGCTGCCCGAACTCCGTTCCGGCACACCGATGCTCGCCGACGGCGATGTGATCGATCGGGACCACACCTCTGCGGGCGCCTCGGTCGAGGAACTGATGATGTCGCTGTCGATGCTGCTCAACGGCGGCGCGCTCAGCCAGGTGGCCCGGATCACCAGCGAGTCGAACTCGATGTTCGCGGGCCGCGGTCCCCAGCTCGCGCACCTGCTGACCGAGCTGACCGCCACGCTCGCCGCGCTCAACGAGCGAACCGGTCAGATCGACGCCGTCCTGCGCGGTCTCGACGCGCTCAGCTCCACCCTCAACCAGCGCAGAGCCGAGCTCGGCCAGGCCGCCGACACCTTCCCGCCGCTGATCTCGGTGCTCACCGAGAACAATCGCGCCATCACCGAGCTCACCGCCGACGTCTCGGTCACCCTCGGCGCGCTGGGGGAGTTCACGGCCACCAGCAGCGCGGATTTCGTCGGCCTCTTCGACAGCGTGCAGGCCCTGATGACCGGCTTCACCCAGATGGGCGACAACCTGGCCGGCGCGCTCGACCAGCTGCACGCGCTGCACCCGTCGCTGCTGGCGACCACCCAGGGCACCAGCCTCGCGGTCGCGGCGACGATTTCCTACCTCAGCGTCGGCGCCCTGACCGACCCGCAGGGCAGCAGGTTGCCCGACGGATCCGACCCCGGCGCCTTCGTCGGCAGCCTCGCCGAAGTCCTCGCCCGGGTGATCGGCCGATTGCAGGGTGGTGGGCGATGACCGAGTACCCCCGTGGCAGCGTCCGGTACACGCTGGCGCTCGTGTTCACCGCCGGAATCTGGTTCGCCGGTGTGGCACTCGAGGTCGCCGCGCAATACCTGCTCCGGGCCGCAGCCTGGGCGAAACAGCACGTCAACGGCATCGCGGCGGTGGGCCTGGTGCTGACGCTGCTGGTGAGCGGCGGATATCTGCTCGTCGATGTCATCCGGGTCGACCCGCTGCGGGACAGCTTCACCGTCCGGGTGGAACTGGCCGGCTCCGGTGGGCTGCTCGAGCATTCCGATGCCACCTTCCGTGGCGTGCGGGTGGGGACGGTGCGCTCGTTGGAGTTGTCCGAGACCGGCGTCACCGCCGTCGTCGATATCGATGCCGGGTATCACGTGCCCGCGGGTGGCGCTGTCGTCGTCGCCCGATTGTCGGCGGCGGGGGAGCAGTATCTGGATTTCCGGCCCGATTCCAACGACGCCCCTTATCTGTCCGACGGCGCGGTCGTCGAACGGGACCGGACCGCGACACCGGTCACCATCGACGAGTTCCTCACCGACACGGCCGGTTTCATCGGCGGCCTGAATCCGCAACGGCTCAACGTCATCGTCGCCGAACTCGACAGGGCGCTGGCCGGTGGGCCGGACCAGTTGCGCACCGTGATCAGCGGGATCAGCCAGGCCATGGTGGGGATGACGGAACTGCTTCCGCAGACCCGCAACCTCGTCGAGAAGCTGTCCGTCATCGCGGAGACGACCTCGCACGCCCAGCCGGACCTGCGCACGCTCGTCGAAGGGTCGGGTGTGCTGTTCGGGCAGTTCGCCGCCGCCGACCAGGAGCTGCGGCGCCTGCTCGACCTCGGCCCCGGACAGCTGGCGACACTCGGCGGCGTGGTCGCCGAGACCACCGACCCGATCACGAACCTGGTGACCAACCTGCGGGCCATCACCCAGGCGGCCCGGCTGCGCACACCGGCGCTGACGGCGCTGTTCCCGGCCTTGCGCACCGGCACCGCACTGCTCGGAGTTCCCGCGCACGACAACGCCTTCCACACGATGGTGGACATCTGGCCGCGGCCGTTCTGCGAGTACGACACCATCCCGGTCTCGCCCGCCACCGTCTCCGACGGCACCGTCCGCCTCTACAACTACTGCGTCACCAGCGATCCCGCGCAGCAGGTCCGCGGGTCGGCCAACGCGCCACGGCCCGCGACGCCCGACAACACCGCCGGACCACCGCCGGGCAGCACCGGCGACGAGCGGTCCGCGCCGCTGCCCGGCCGTTGATGCCCCCCGCAACCGAAAGGAACTCCATGACCGACACCGACGAATCGACAGCCCCCGCCGCGGCGGAATCCGAGGAAACCGCCACCGCGGCAACACCACCATCGAGGAGCCGGAATCGCACCACCTCGATCGTGGTCGCCCTGGCGGTCGCCTTCGGCATCGGCGGCACAGCCGCCGGCGGGTACTTCGGTTGGCAGCACCACCGTGCCGGGGAACTCGACCGGGCGCGCACCGAGGCGCGGGCGGCGGCCTGCGCCTACGGCTCGGTGCTGTCGACCTACAACGCCACCGATCTCGATGCCTACTTCGCCGCCGTGCTCGACCGGGCCACCGGCGCGTGGAAACAGGAATTCGAGTCCACCAGCGCCGATTTGCGCGAGGTGCTGGTCCAGGGCCGGGTGCAGTCGACGGCGGGCACCGTCGACTGCGCGATCGCCACCAGCGACACCGACACCGCCGAGGCGATCGTGGTCGTCGACCAGTCCATCGCCAGTGTCGGGACACAACAGCAGCCCCGGCGCGGTCAGCTGTCGATCACCCTGTCGCTGACCAAGTCCGGCGACCGATGGCTGACCAGCAAAGTCTCCTCGCCCCTGCTGCGCCCCGCCCCGTGACACCCGTGATGTGGCTCGTTCTCCTCGGTTCCGCGCTCGGCGCGCTCCTCGTGGCCGCGGGTGGCGGTCTCGTCGTCCTCCTCGTCCTGCAGCGCCGTGCCGTCCGCCTGCGCGCCACCGAGATCCCACCGGTCGACGACCCGACGATCCGGCTGCTCGAATCCCGGCGCCCGACCTTCCGGATGACGGTCGAGCAGTACTTCCCCGCCATGCCCTGGGAGGTGTGGTCCGCCCTCGAAGACGGGGCCTTCACCTGGATCCCGATGATCGACGGCGTCAGCTACCGCGACCAGGCGCGTGGTCCCGGCACCGTCCGTACCCTCGACGCCATCGTCTTCGCCGCCGCGGAACAGGTCACCCGCCGCGATCCGCACACCCGGTTGAGCGTGGCCGCCGTCAAGACCTCGATCCCGCTGCTCGTCGAGTCCTACACCATGGATTTCCGGCTCACCGAAACACCGGACGGCGCAACGCTTCTCCGATGGACGATCGCAGGCAGGCCCGCTGTCTTCGCCTTCGTCCCGCTGAGCTGGACCGCCCCCCTCCTCCGTCCGTTCGTCCAGGTCGTCCTCGGGCGATGGGCGAACTACTACCGCTGAGGGGGTGACCGTGAATCCGGTGCCGAACTACGCCGCCGGGGTCAGCCAGGAGATCCTCAACTACTTCGGCACCTGTGGCGCCTGTGGATACCCGGCGCAAGCCCACGCGGTCGCCACCTTCGTCGATGGCCACATCGTGACCGAGGTGGTCGCTACCTGCGGTCTGCCGTGTGGCTGGCGGGGAGTGTCCGACCGGACCACGATGACCTGACCTCAGCAGGTGCTCGCCGCCGGCTTGCCGGCGAAACGGTCGGCCAGGTAGGTCAGGGCCGTCGGCAGTCCGACCATGGCCTCGGTGCCGTGCTCGCCGATCGAATGCTCGACGACCTGGACGGGAATGCCGGTGGCACAGTAGTTCCCGGCCAAGGCGCGGGCCGCCACGGGGGCGAATTCGTCGGCGACGGCGTGGTAGATCAGGGTCGGCGCGGTGGGTGCGCCCGGTCGGTACCGGGGCTGGCACGCCGCACCACCGCGTTCAAGTGGCCTCGAGATCCGCGACGATCCCGCCCAGTGCGACCCCGGTCACCCGGAGCTCCGGGCATAGGCGCGCTGCGCTTGCGTCACGATAGCGCCGGCCTGCGCTGTCGATCGACTTGTACTGCACGTGCCACGCGCGCGCGGGCAGCGGCTGCCCGAACGACTCCGGTTCGATCAAATGGTCACCGCTGGAGCGGTGTGGTGCGGAGCCGGTCGTTCACTGCGGGGCGCGGAAGCCGGGCAGGGCGGGGATGAGGGTGTCGGCGTAGGCGCGGATGCGTTGTGGGGGGAAGGATTCGGGGTCGGCGAGGACGAGGCGGCCCGCTTCCCAGAAGAGGGCGTAGAGGGTGCGGGCGGTGAGTTCCACGTCGAGGGTGGGCAGGCGTTCGGGTGGGCAGGCGTCGCGGACGAAAGCGGTCAGCGCGCCGATGAAGGACTGCCGCCCGCGGTCGATACGGTGGCGGAAGGCCGGGGTGCTGGCATCCGCGATGAGGAAGACGGCTCGCCAGCGGTCGGGCGCGGCCAGTACGGCCGTGAGGAAGTGTTCGAGACTTGCCGCGATCGCCGCGGCCGGCTCGTCCGCGGTGGCGACCGGCACCGCCGCGGCCAGCTGGGACAGCGCCGCGGCTTCCTCCCGGTCGAGTGAGGCGCGCAGCAGCTGGTCGGAATCGGTGAACAGGCCGTAGACGACGGGACGGCTGACGTCGGCCGCCCGCGCCACCGTGTCGATGGACACCTTGTGGACGCCCTGGTCGACGATCACCCGCAAGACCGCGTCGAGCAGCTGTTCGCGCCGCTGTTCGGGTGCCATGCGCGGTGCGTACGCACGGTTTCGCCGTTCGGCCATGATCGCCGTCCATCTCTCGGTATCGCGGGCTGCTTGACATCCGGCAGCGCCTGCGCAAATACTACACACACTGTAGCTACAGTGACTGTAGCTTTTGGGAGGTAGCAATGGCGCGTCGGTACTGCATCGTCGGGGCCGGATACACCGGGCTCGCGGTGGCGAAGGCCTACACGGATCTGGGATTGGACTACGACCATGTCGAAGCCACGGCCGCGATCGGCGGCAACTGGTCGCACGGGGTGTACGACTCCACCTACCTGATCAGCTCCAAGCGAGTCACCGAGTACCCGGATCACCCGATGCCCGCCGACTACCCGGACTTCCCGAGCGCCGCGCAGATGCGTGACTACCTGCGCGGCTTCGCGACCGAGTTCGGGCTGGATGACCGCATCGCGTTCGACACCCTGGTCACGGAGATCGCCCCGCTGGACGCGACGGGCCTGGCCGGCTGGCGGGTCGAATTCGCCGACGGCACGGCACGGGAGTACGACGGCGTCGTGGTCGCCAACGGCCACTACTGGGATGCGCGCATCCCCGTCTATCCGGGCGAGTTCACCGGCAAACAGATCCACTCCAAGGACTACAAGCGCCCCGCCGACCTGGCGGGTTCGCGGGTGCTCGTGGTCGGCGCGGGTAACTCCGGCTGCGATCTGGCCGTCGAGGCCGCGGTGACCTTCGGGACCGCCGAGATCTCGCTGCGCCGCAGCTACTGGTTCATCCCCAAGTACGTGCTGGGAATTCCGAGCGGCAACTTCGACGTCGGCTCGGTACCGGTGCCGCGGGTGGTGCAGGAGGCCGTCTTCCGTTCGCTCGTCCTCCTCGGGATGGGCCGGTACGAAAGCTTCGGACTGACCAGGCCCGAGCACCGGATCTTCGATCAGGACCTCGTGGTCAACCAGCAGCTCCCGTATTTCCTCAAGCACGGCCGGATCGCCGTCCGGCCGGAGATCGCGCGTTTCGACGGTGACACGGTGCATTTCACCGACGGCACGAGCGGTGTCTACGACACCATCGTCTGGGCGACCGGGTTCAAGACCACCTTCCCGTTCCTGCGCGACGGCCTGCTCGACTGGCGGAACGGCCAGCCCCGATTGGTGTCGCACACCTTCGCGCCCGGCCTGGCCAACCTGTATTTCGCCGGACTGGTCGCGCCGCGCTCGGGCGCGGGGATGTTGCTGATGAACAGCTCCCGGCTGCTCGCCGAAGCCGCGCTGCTCCAGCAGCGGCTGCGCACCCCGGTCGGCGATCTCTACGCCCGCTTCGCCGAGCCGTCGGCCGAAATCCTGGCGGGCGGACCGGAATTGCGCTGGGAGGTGGTGCGTGGTCGCTGGCTGATGCGCGCGCTGGCCCAGCTGCTGACGGTACGTGCTGCCGCCCGTCTCCTCGCCTGACCCCGAAATCGTTCCGCCACACCAGGAGTTCCCATGCCACCCAGGAATCGTTCGCCCCGCGTCGTCGCCGTCGGCAGTCCGCTGGCACTGCCGTGCGGGGTGAGCCTGCCCAACCGGATCGCCAAGGCCGCCATGAGCGAACAGCTCGGTGAGCTCACCGGCGCGCCGAGCGCGACGCTGACCCGGCTCTACAGCGCCTGGGGGCGTGGCGGCGCCGGTCTGCTCATCACCGGCAATGTCATGATCGACCGCCGCGCCTATGTCGAGCCGCGCAATGTGACGCTCGAGGACGAGCGGCACCTCGAGGCCGTCGGCAACTGGGCGCGTGCGGGATCCCGCGCGGGCTCGGTCATGGTCATGCAGATCAATCACCCCGGCCGCGTCGCGGTCGGACCGCTGCACCGCCGCCCGGTCGGGCCGTCGGCGCTGCGGCCGCGGGCGCTCGGCTTCAACCTGCGCAGGCCGCGGGCGATGCGCCTCGACGACATCGCCGATCTGCGCCGCCGCTACGCCCGTACTGCGGAACTGGCGGTGGCGGCGGGCTTTTCCGGGGTGCAGGTGCATGCCGCGCACGGCTATCTGCTGTCACAGTTCCTCTCGCCGGTCGCCAATCAGCGAACCGACCGATACGGCGGCAGCCCGGCCAACCGTCGTCAGCTGCTGCTGGAAGTGGTGGCCGACGTGCGCCGGGCGATCGGGCCGGGCGCGATCATCTCGGTGAAGCTCAACTCGGCGGACTTCCAACGTGGGGGACTGACCGAGGCGGAATCGCTGGATGTCGCCCTCGCGCTCGAGCAGACGGGTATCGATCTGCTGGAGATCTCCGGCGGAAACTACGAAGCGCCCGCCATGACCGGCGTCGTGCAGGACGGCGGCAGGGAACGCGAAGCGTACTTCCTGCGCTACGCCCGCGACCTGCGTGCCCGCTCGACGATGCCGCTGATGCTCACCGGCGGCGTCCGGACCCGCGCGTTCATCGACGAGGTGCTCGCCGACGGCGCGGTCGACGTGATCGGGCTCGCCCGTCCGTTCGCCGTGCGGCCCGGTATCGCGGCGGAGCTGCTGGCCGGGACCGGGGAGCCGCAGCAGCTGCCCACCGCGCCGCGCATCCCCGTCGCGGCCGCCACCGCGGTCGATTCCTACCTCCAGCTCGCCTGGCACGCGGCGAATTTCCGGCGCATCGCGGCCGGGGACGAGCAGGTGTCCGGCCCCGGGGCGCTGCGCACCCTGGCCGCCGCGGGCACCACCGTCACCGCGCGCGCCCTCACCCAGTTCTGACTTCCGAGGAGGACCCATGTCGCTGCCCACTCCCACGCCGAGCACCAGGGCCGTCGTCACCGGAGCGTCGTCCGGGATCGGCGCCGCGCTCGCCGAAGGTCTCGCCCAGCGTGGATATTCGTTGATCCTGGTGGCGCGCCGCGAGGATCGGCTGCGCGAGCTGGCCGACCGGTTGGCCGCGCGCCACGGTGTCGAATCCGAGGTCCGCGCGGTCGATCTGGCCGATCGCGGCGAACGTGCGCGGCTGTGCGACGAACTCGCCGGGCGCGAGATCGCCGTGCTCTGCAACAACGCCGGCTTCGCCACCTACGGTGCGCTGGCCGCCGCCGATCCGGCGCGCGAGCGCCGACAGGTCGAGGTGAACACCGTCGCGGTACACGATCTCACCCTCGCCGTGCTGCCCGGCATGGTGGCGCGCGGCGCGGGCGCGATCCTGATCACCGGCTCGACGGCGGGCAATCAGCCGGGGCCCGGCAACGCCACTTACGCCGCGACGAAGGCGTTCGCCAACACGCTGGCCGAGTCGCTGCACAGTGAGCTGGCCGGTTCCGGGGTGCGGTGCACCCTGCTCGCGCCCGGGCCGGTGCGCACCGAGTACACCGAGGTCGCCGAGGTGCCCGAGCTCGACCGCTTGGTTCCCGGCCCGCTGTGGGTGAGCGCGGAGCAGGCCGCGGCGCAGGCGATCGCGGGCATGGCGGCCGGGCGGCGCCGGGTTGTGCCCGGCGTCTTCGCCAAAGTGCAGACCGTCGGCGGTCAGTACACCCCACGCGCGCTCGTCGGGCCGCTGCTGCGTGCCGTCTACCGGAAGGTCACGTAGTCATGGTCTGGGAACCCGCGCTGCGCACCGTCGGGCGGTCGCTGAGCACCGATCTACGTCGCGCGCTCACCCTGGGCGATCCGCGCCGCAGCCTCTACCGCGACGCCCACTACTTCAGCGCGACGGTCGAGATCGATCCGGATCGGATGCGGCAGTGGCTGCCCGCCGGGGTCCGGCTGACCGGACCTGCGCGCGCCGACCTGTTCACCGCGTACTTCCCCGACAACAACTTCGGCTCGCCGGGCTACCACGAGGCCGGGTTGTTCGTCCATGTCAAGACCGTGCGGGGCACCGGAATCCACTGCCCCTGGATGATTCTCGACGACGACGTGGCCCTGATCATCGGCCGCGAACTGCTCGGCTACCCGAAGAAACTGGGCGAGATCGACTGGACCGTCACCGACACCGAGATCCGCGCGGAGGCCACCCGCCGTGGGCACACGCTGCTCGGCATGAGCGGCAGGCTCGGCGCGATTCTCCCCGATCCGCCGCCGATCCTGGGTCGCCCGCACCGCAATGTGGTCGGCCTCGCCGGGGTCTTCCCGTCCTGGCTGGTGGGTTTCACGCCGCGCGAGCGCGTTGTCGAGGTCCGCCGGATCGACGACTTCCAGCTGACGGTGGGCGGATCCGAACGCGATCCCCTCGACCAGATGGGCATCGGCCGCGTTCTCGAGGCCCGGCTGCACCGGGTCGACCTGCTCGGTGTGTGGGTGCCCCCGATCCCGCTCCGGCCGCTCACGCCGCTCTTCACGGCCGGTCGCCTGCGGCCCCGGACCCTGTGATCGCCGCCATGCGCCGACGTTGCTTCGATAAACGCAGATGTTCGTGGCGTTTATCGATAGCCGGCTGTTGACACTGTGGTCCAGCTAACGGATGCTGTCTTAACGCAAGTTTGCCTTGCTTTAACTGAAGGGCTGTCGTGCGGCCGCGGTGCGGCGCGGACAGCGGGTATCCGAAGGGAATGGTCGATGCTGACCAGGAGAAGTTTCATGATTCGTGCGGCCGGGACCACGGCGGCGGTGACCGCGGCGGCGGCCTATGTCGGCGCGGGCGGGAGTCTGGCGGCTCCGGACGTACCCGCGAGGGGTGTGGGCCTGCGCACCTACATCGATGGCGCCGTCGTGGATCAGACGCGGGTGGTCGAGTGGGAGCGGCGGCGGTTGTCGGTCGCCGCGGCGCGATTGCGCCAGGACTACGCGGGTTTGCTGGCCGGTGAGCTGGACTCGCTCATCGCGCGCTTCGCGGTCGAGGTGGACGACATCCCCGCCGCCAGGGTGGCGCTGGCGCGAGCGCGAATCCTGATCGGCGAGAACGGATTGCGGGAACTGCTGGCCGGTGAGCTGGTCGCCTCCGAGGCCGGGACCAGGGCGGCGCTGGCGGCCTCCGGTGGGCGCTGGGTGGTGGCGACCACCGAGATCGCCAGTGAGCGGGGCACCGCCCAGGGCTTCGTGGACTGGTTCGACCGCGCCCGGGTGCGCGACAACCGGGCGGTGTGGACCGACGCGTGCCCGGACCACTACATCATCGCCACCCTGCCCGACGGCCGCCAGGAGGTCGTCGAGGTGACCGGCGGTGCGATGCTGGCGAGCCGATTCCTGGTCGACTACACCGATCCCGCCCGGGTGATGGTCCCGGCCGACCCCAGCTATCCGCTCGCGGTCGCGGGAATCGCCTCGGTGGACGACGGTGAGGTCATCGGCGGGGTCTGCCACCAATTCCGGGACGAGCCGGGTGGCGGGTTCCGCGCGCAGCTCAAGGTCGCTTTCCCGGCCGCGGTGCCGGAGCTCTACATCGCCGAACACCAGTGGCACCTGGCCTGCGAGTTCGGCAACTGGATCGAGGCGTATCTGCGCTGATCGTCGCTCGACGGGCACTTTCGCCGCCGGGATACGCGGGCTCCGGTCGCGTGGTCACCGGCGGGCGGTCGAGTCCTCGCCGTCGGCCGGATCGGCCACGGCCGCGTCGCGGCGGCGGATGGCGTCCAGACTGAACTGAGCCCAGCGGATGTTCTCCTGTTCGAAGGCGATGCCGCGCAACAGGGTCAGGTAGGGGCCGATGTGCGCGGATTCGCTGAGGTAGGCCTGCTCGCTGCGGCCTGCGAGCATGCGGGTCCGCGACCGTTCGTAGCGGGCGAGCTTCGCCTCCGCCCAGCCGATGCGCTCGATCAGGACCGCGGCCACGGCCGGAGCGTCGCCGGAGTCCATGCCCTGTACCTTGACCAGCATCTCGTCGCGGATGACGGTGGGTTTGGTCGAGTCGGCGATGAAGGCGCGCAGGGCCTCCCGGCCGGATTCGGTGATCGAATGCAGCCGCTTGTTCGGGCGCTTCTCCTGCTCGACCACCCGCGCCTCGATGAGGCCGTCGGCCGTCATCCGCTCGAGCTCCTTGTACAGCTGCTGGGGGGTCGCCATCCAGTAGTTCGCGACCGCCGCGTCGAAGAGCTTGGCCAGGTCGTAGCCGGACGCCTCGCCTTCCATCAGCGTGGCCAGTACCGCATGTCGTAACGCCATCGGCTGATCCTACAGGATTGAACTATTCAATTCGGGCACTGGCGAGGCGACCCTGGACAGCGATGTCGACGCGGGATAGCCTCGATCAGATCTATTCAATTATTTGCTTAGGAGGCACGTGTGCATCAACGATTTCGGGCCGCGGTCGAGGCGAGGAATCTCGACAACGTGGAGGAGTTGCTGGCCGACGAGGTGGTGTTCACCAGCCCGGTGGCGTTCGCCCCGTACCCCGGCAAGGCGGTGACGGCGGCGATCCTGCGCGGGGTGCTGCGCGTGTTCGAGGACTTCCGCTACGTGCGCGAGATCGGCGACCCGGCGGGTCGCGACCACGCGCTGGTGTTCGAGGCCACCGTGAACGGCTTGCAGCTGACCGGCTGCGACTTCCTGCACTTCGACGCCGACGGCAGGATCGACGAGTTCACGGTGATGGTGCGACCGCTCTCGGCGGCCCAGGCGCTGGCCGCCCGGATGGCCGAGCAGTTCCCGCGCATCCAGGAGGAAGCCCGCGCGGCGATCGAGAGCCAGGCTTCGGCGTGAGCGATCCGTCGTTCGCCCGCTACGTCGCGCTGGGGGACAGTCAGTCCGAAGGGGTCGGCGACGGCACCGACGACACCGGGCTGATCGGCCTCGCCGACCGGCTCGCGATGGCGATGGCGCGGGCGAATCCCGACGTGCGGTACGCGAATCTGGCGGTGCGCGGGAAGCTCGCGGGCCAGGTGCGCCACGAGCAGCTCGAGGCCGCGCTGGCGCTGCGCCCCGATGTCGCCACGGTGATCGCCGGCGTGAACGACCTGCTCCGCCCGGACTTCGACGCGGGCGCGGTGGGCCGCCATCTCGACGCGATGTTCGCGGCGCTGATCGCGCAGGGCGCGGTGGTGGCGACGGTGACCGTCCCCGACATCACCCGGATCAACCCCGTGACCAGGCCCCTCGGCGGCCGCGTCGCCGCGCTCAACGAGGAGATCCGCGCCGTCGCGCGACGGCACGGCGTGCTCGTGGCGGAAACCGCCGCCCACCCGGTGTGCACCGATCCGCGTATGTGGTCGTGGGATCGCCTGCACGCCAGTGCGCTCGGACACCAGCGCATCGCGGACGCGCTGGCCGAAGTACTGGATCTGCCGGGATCCGGCAGCGCCTGGACCGAGCCGTTGCCGCCCGACCCGGCCCAGCAGGGTGTGACCGCCGCCGTCGCCACCGAAATCCGCTGGGTGACTGGATTTCTCGCGCCGTGGGTGCTGCGACGCCTCACCGGCAAGTCGTCCGGCGACGGCCGGGTGGCCAAGCGGCCGACCTTGGCTCCGGTCGGGGCGCGGCCCGGCGCCGTCACGCTGGATTCGCCCGCGTAGGTTGCGGCCCGCCCGCATCGGGAACACCGGGCGCGTCACCATCGTCGGGAACGCGCCCGGCAAAGCGAGGTTCGGACGGTCGCGAGGCGCTCCGATCAGCCGCAGCAGCCGGCGCCGGATGCCACCGCCTTCTCCTTGGCCTGGCTGCCGCAGCACGCGCCTTCTGCCTCGGCTTCGGCGGCGGTGCCGCAGCACACCTCGACCGCTGCGGCGTCGGTGAGTTCGGGTGCGGTGCCGAAGGTTTCGCTGTCGGCAAGCACGGTGTAGACCTCCCACCGCTCGGCGCCCGGGCCGGTCACCCACACCTTGTCCTGGGTGGCGAAGCAACACGTGGTCGCGATCTGCTCCTCGGTGAACAGGCCGGCGTTCGAGAGCCGGGCGATCTCGCCGTGCACCTGCTCGGAGGTTTCGACCTCGACGCCGAGGTGGTTGATGGACCCGCCCTGTCCGGCGTTCTCGATCAGGACGAGCTTGAGCGGGGGGTCGGTGACGGCGAAGTTGGCGTAGCCGGGCTTGCGCTTGGCCGGTTCGGTGTCGAACAGGGTCGAGTAGAACCGCACGGCGGTGTCGAGGTCGTCGACATTGAGGGCGAGCTGGATGCGAGACATGATCGAACCTCCACTTGTGTGACATATATCGAAGAACTTCTGCTGCCGAGTCTGCTCACCTTTTCGACATATGTCAATACCGCGGGTAGTCTCGATGTCATGCCCAAGGCGCTACCCGTGATCGACATGTCCGCCCCGGTCTGCTGCGCCCCCGTCGCGGCGGGACCGGTCGACGACGCCGCCGCGCTCGAAGTGGCGTTGCGGCTCAAGGCGATCGCCGACCCGGTTCGGGTCCGGCTGCTGTCGCTGCTGCTCACCGCCCCGCAGGGGGAGCGCAACGGCGGCGACCTGGCCGCCGAGGTCGGCCTGGGTGAGTCCACCGTCTCCCATCACCTCGGTCAGCTCCGCAAGGCCGGACTGGTGGAATCCGAGCGGCGCGGAATGAACACCTTCCACCGCGCCCGCCGCGACTCCCTCTCCGCGCTCTGCGTGGTCCTCGACCCCAACTGCTGCACCTGATCAGGCGCCGCCGAGTGTGGCTCGAGGTCGGGTTCAGGCGGTGAGCAGTGCTATCAGGGGGAGCGGCGTCAGGACCACGAGCAGGATCGTCACGGTCTTCGTCAAGCGTGCCCGGCCAGGGCCCGGCGCGACGAGAAGCGGCGCGGCCACCGCGACCACGGCGGCGGCGGGGAAGGCGAGCACGGTGCCGGCGATGAGTTCGTAGCCGTGGGGATCGGCCAGCGGATCGGTCGACAGCCGCGAGCGCAGCGCGATGTACACGCACTGCAGCAAGATCAGGCCCGCCACGGCGACGATGACACCGGCCGAGGCGGCGATCGCCAACCGCCACCACGTGCCCGGTTCATGCCTCGATCCCATCGGTCCCTCCCTGACGTCGATGGCCGACCCGTAGAGCATGACCCGCGCCCGCGTCGCCGCCAAGGGCTCAGTCGCGATCACGGGCGAAGCTGCCCGGGGTGATGCCCTTCCAGCGGCGGAAGGCGTGGTGGAAGCTGGCGGGCTCGGCGTAGCCGAGGCGTTGGCTGGTCTGCTCGACGGTGAGGCCGGACAGCAGCAGTTCTTCGGCGAGTTGTTCGCGGACCTCGTCGAGGACGGCGCGAAACGTGGTGCCTTCGGCGGTCAGTCGCCGGGTCAGGGTGCGGGTGCCGATCCCGAAGTCGGCCGCGGTCTCGGTGGCCGAGGGCAGTTCGACCGGGTGCTCGAGCAGGTAGGCGCGGATCCGGGTGGTGAAGGTCGGGTGCGGGCTGCGCCGGTCGAGCAGGTCGCGAGCCTGGCGCTCGTACCAGCGGGTGGTCGAGACGTTGGCCCGTGGCATCGGCTGGTCGAGCAGGGTGCGATCGAAGACCAGGCGGGTGCGGTCGGCGCCGAACCGGATCGGGGCATCGAAGAGGTCGTATCGGTCGGCGTCGGGTGGGGCGGGGTAGTCGAACTCGGCGCGGTCGAGCCGGAGGGTGGTCAGGGCGTCGCGGGCGGTCATGAACGCCGCCGCGGCGCTGCGCTCGGTGCAGAAGACCCGCAGATCCGCGGGGACGTCGTCGGCGTCGATGTGCAAGCAGGCCGTGGCGTCGATCTCGGCCAGGCTCATGCGGCAGAACGAGTGGGTCAGCGCGAGGTAGCGAATGGCCAACTGGGTCGCGTCGCGCACTGTCGCGCTGGTGGCCATGCCGAGGCCCCAGCTGCCGTAGGTGGTGAGGTTGTAGCGCGCGCCCGCGAGCAGCCCCAGGCACGGCTCGTCGCAGGTGGCGAGCAGAGTGCGGGCGACCTGGAGTTCCTGGGCCGCGTCGATCTCGCCGGCGAGATCGTGGGCCTGTGCCTCGCTCAGCCCGGTGCCGCGCAACGAGTCGGCGACCGGTACGCCGAACTCGCGCCCGAGGTCGACCAGCAGCGCCAGGCCGACCGAGGAGCGCCGTGTCGTCACCATCATCGCGACCTCCTGCTCGCGCTTCACTGTCTGCGACAGTGGCCGAAAATATCACCATGGTGTCGCGTGCGGACATGGATTCGGCGAGGTGCCGCCGATAACTTTTCGTCCCATCACCGGTCAGTAGAGATGGGAATTCGATGATGAAACCTGTGCCGTTCACCCGCCGCGCCGTCACGGTAGGGATGGCGCTGTCCGCGGTCGTGGTCCTCGGCGCCGGGCCCGCCGCGGCGGGCCCACTGTCGTTCACCGAGCCGCGATTCTTCGATTCCGCCTCGGGCGTGCTGTGGGATGTGACGACCGGTGACTTCAACAACGACGGCCGTCCCGATATCGCCACCGCCGAGGCCCTCCAGCTGGGCTGGGGCGGAATCTCGGTGCTGATGAACGACACCGCGGCCGGCGGTGTCGACGCCCGCTTCGGTCCCGCCACCCAGCTGCCGTCCGGGCCGTTCACCTCGGGGATCGCCGCCGCCGATTTCAACGCCGACGGCACGCTCGATCTCGCCTCCGCGAACACCGGCACCGTGAACGACGGCGGAGTCGCGGTGTTCGCCAACAGAACCCCGGATCACGCGATGACCGCACGGTTCGACGCGGCGCGGACGTTCACCGGTGGTCTGGGCGCCACGCAGATCGAAGCCGGTGACGTCACCGGTGACGGGAAACCGGATCTGGTGATCGGCAACGCGCTCAATGTGGTCGTCGCCAACGTCCAGGTCCTGGTCAACACGACGCAGGCCGGTGCCGCCGAGATCAGCTTCAGCGGCCCGTTCTCCTTCGACGGCGGCTTCGTCGCCGAAGGGTTGTCGATCACCGACGTCAACGCCGACGCGAAGCCGGATCTCATCGTCGGACAGACCTTTTCGAGTCAGGTGAGCGTGCTGGTCAACGACACCCCCGCGGGCGCGGAGCAGCCGGTGTTCCGCACCCACCACCTGATCTCACCCCTGGCCAACTCCGTGGCGACCGGGGATTTCGACGGCGACGGCATGCCCGACATCGCCGCCGCGCTCAGCCTGGGCACCCCGCTCGGCGGGGTCATGGTGATGACCAACCACACGCCCGACGGCGCGGCGACGCCCGTCTTCCCCGACATGTTCTCCGGCGCAGCCGTATTCGGCACCGGCCTGGTCCCCGAGTACGTGGTCACCGCCGACTTCGACGGCGACGGCCGTCTCGACCTCGCCACCGCCAACGACGGATCCGTCCAGGGCCTGCCGGGCGGGATCTCGATCCTGCGCAACGACACCACGCCGGGCGCCGCGACCGTCACCTTCGCCCCGGCCCGTCAGCTGCCCGGCGGAACCCTGAACAACGCGCTGGCCACCGCCGACTTCAACAGCGACGGCCGCCCCGACCTGGTCTCCGCGCACGCTCTGACGATCCTCGGAACGGCCGGCGTCGCCGTGCATCTCAACACCACGACGTGAGGCGGGTGCGGGTTCGGCGCGGCCGTACCGCCTCTGTCACAACATCTTCCGGTAGTACACGACGCGTTCGCGTTCGGTGAAGCCGAGGGCGGCGTGCATCCGCTGTCCCGTGGCATTGTCCAGCAGGGCGTCGGAACCGAATTCGGTGCAGCCCTGGTGTCGGCCCCAAGTCTCCAGCGCCTCGCACAGCGCCCGGGCCACTCCGCCGCGACGGTGTGTGGGAACGACGTAGAGCCCTTCGAGAAAGGCGACCGGTGAGGTCTCACAGCCGTTGACGTAGTCGTGGCGCAGGGTGACCTCGCCGAAGCCGACGGCCGTGCCGTGCTCGTCGCGGGCCAGGAACGCGGCGGCGGCGCGGGAGCCGTCGTAGTGTTCGCCGGCATCGGCACGGTGCTCGTCGACGGAACTGTCGGGCCACAGGTCCGCTCGCAGGGCCGCCAGCTCGTCCAGATCGTCGGCCCCGCAGGGGTGTATCCGCATGTCCGCACTGTATGGCTAGCATGGCGGCCATGATCGAATCTGCCCGATTTGTCTTGTTTATCAGGAGTTGGCGTCGGTGAACACGCGCACGGTCTCCCGCCGCACGAGGATTCTGACCACGCTGGCCACGGTGCTCGTCATCGTCGTGGGCGCCGTCGTGCTGGCCGCGGCCCGCACTGACGACCGCGCTCCGGTGCCAGGAGCCGCCGCGACCGATCAACCCGCGATGGCGGTCCGGCCGGACAGTCATCGGCTGTCGGACCCTGCCGGGGCACGGGTGACGCTGGTGGAGTTCCTGGACTTCGAGTGCGAGGCCTGCGGGGCGATGTATCCGGCCATGGAGCGACTACGCGCCGAGTACGGCGACCGTGTCAGCTTCGTCGTGCGCTATTTCCCCATTCCGGCGCACGTCAACTCGGGGCGCGCGGCGCGTGCCGCCGAGGCGGCGGCGCGGCAGGGCCGGTTCGAGCGGATGTATCAACGCCTGTTCGAAACGCAGGCCGACTGGGGTGAGAAGCGCGTGGCCCAGGACGCCGTGTTCCGGAACCTGGCCGCCGAAATCGGCTTGGACATGGCAGCTTTCGATTCCGCCTACACCGACCCCGCGACGGCGGCGCGCGTGCGGGCGGACTTCGACGAGGGGCTGACGCTGGGCGTGGCGGGCACGCCCAGCTTCTTCCTCAACGGCGAGAAGATCACGGTCAGCGGTTCACGCGACCTGGCTGCCGCTCTGGACGCGGCGCTGCGATGACGGTCGCCAAGTCGGTCTGATCGGGCGTCGATCCGGCCGAAGCCGGGTGTGCATCGGCCGGGGCGGCGACCGGGTCGTCGTGGTCGGGAGGTGACGCGATGGCGGCGCGGCGGCGGGTGCGGAGGTAGAGCCAGTGCAGCACCGCCAGGCCCGTCAGACCGGCGGCGGCCGTCGCGGCGCCGATCTTCCAGCCCGGTGGGCGCCACGTCAGTTCGAGGACAGCGTTGTCGGTGCCCGCGGGGATATCAACTGCGGTGATCGATTTCGCGACGTTGGTGATCGGGATCGGCTTGCCGTCGAGCGTCGCGCGGTAACCGGGCCAGGCCAGGCGGGCGAACACGATCCGGCCGCCGTCGGCGGAGCTGACCCGCAGCGTGCTCGACATATCGGCTTCGGTGAGCGAGGTCGCCGACACTCCGCGCAGGGCGGAGACCCGGCCGTTGACCGTCGATACCGCGCCACCATCGCGTTCCAGCACCCAGATGTAGCGCTCGTGATCCGGGTAGCGGACGAAATGCCATCCGGTGGGCGCGGGTTGGTTGCCCGCCTCGGGGAACAGTGCCTTCTGCAGCACCACCCGATCCAGCAGCATCAGATCGACCAGGGTCCGCCCGGTCGTCGACTCGGGGGCGAACATGCGGCGATAGGCATCGGGGCACACGCTCGAATCCCAGCGCATGCACAGCAGTTCACCGAAATAGAAATGGCCGGTCGGGGTGTAGCCGTTCACGTAGTCGAGCTCGAGCGACTTGGCGTAGTTGCCGAACACCAGGGACCCGTACGCGCCGTCGAGGCTCTTGTCACCCGGCTGCAGCAGCGCGCGGTCGGCGAGCTGGATCGTCGACCCGGGCAGGTCGGGGAACGCCGCCTTGGCCTCGGCACGGCTGGTCGGCAGGTTGTAGGACATGATGTTGGGCAGGGCGTGACCCACCTGATAGAAGGCGATCGGGAACATCACCGCGATGGTCGCCACGCACGCGGCCGCGGTGTTGCGATGCCGGGCGAGCCAGAAGACGCCCGCGCCCGCCGCGGCGACGAACCCCGCGGCCACACCGTGGCTGATCCAGTCGGCGGGATCGGCGGAGGCGGTGCGAATCCACAGCAAGCCGATCAGCACGCCGGCGGCGATGCCGCGCGCCCGCGCGTTGGCGGTGGTGCCGAAGCGTCCCACCAGCACGCAGACCAGGACGAGCAGACCGATCGCGAGCATCGGCAGCACCCGCGCGGGCCACCGGAGCGGGCCGATGGTGCCCGGGCCCGCCGTCCACATCAGCATCATGATCGTGAACAGGGCGACGGTGGTGAGTTCGCGCCAGTGGCGGCGGGCCCGGTCCCAGTCGACGAACGCCAGGATCGGGATGAGGAACCACGCGACGTAGGTGACCGGGAACGGCTGGATATAGCCCCACCAGGTGGTGAACGCCGGCGACACCGTCGGCAGGCTCGCGTTGAGGGATTCCGACCACGGCACCGCGAGGAAATTGTCGTTGTTGATCTGCGCCGTGCCGCGCCAGGTGACTTTCGCCGAGAGCATCGACGGGAGGAAGGTGAGCAGCCCGGCCAGGCCCGCGCACGCCGACACGGCCGTCAGCCGCAGGACCGATCGCCAGTCGCCCCGGGCGACCAGTTCGCCGACGGCGATGGCGAACAGCATCAGCACGGCCTCGACGGCGGGGAAGATGTATTGCGTCGAGATCGTCAGGTACAGGAAGACGAAGACGGGGATCGGTCCGCCGTCACCGCGGGTGTAGCGCACGGCCGAGGCCCAGGCCAGCAGCATCCAGGCGGTTCCGGTCAGCGCCGTCATCCAGCTGGCCTGGTCGAAGAAGAGGAAGAACCCGGACAGCGGGAACGCGACACCGGCGACGGCGCTCCACGCGGGAGCCGCTCGATAGACCAGGCAGATCCGGTAGACGCCGAGCGCGCACAGAATCGAGAACACCAGCTTGACGACCGTGGCGTAGACGGCCATGTTGTCCACCGACGGCGCGATGACGTCGATCAGCAGCTGCACCGGGTTGAACAGGCCCGCGTCGTCCATGGTGTTGTTGCCCGACATCCACTGGTTGGGCCACAGCGCGGGGAAATCGCCCGCGCGCAGGGAGCGCCCGAGCCCGACCCACAAGCCGGTGTACTGGGATTCGGTGTCGTCGAGGTAGTAGTGGCGCGGGTCGGCCAGCAGCACCGCCAGGTAGCCGACGATCGTGCCGACGACGGTGACGATGCCCCAGCGAATCCTCCCGGATCGGGAGAACGGTTCTCCGGCTTCGTGTTCGCGGGATTCGGAGCCAGTGGGGTCAGCCGCCGTGATCGGTACAGCTCTGTCGGTCACGCAGCAGACCCTACAGCGATGGGCGGCACTCGGCAGGGGATGCGATCGCGGTGCCCGCGGTGGTCAGGACGCCGAGGTGACATGGGCCCGCGGGTCCGGTGTGAGCACATACAGCTGCTCGCGACCGCCGGCGATGAGGCTGGTCGACGCGATGCGGTCGGCGTAGCGCGCGAGTGCCCGGTCGAGGGTGTCGCGGGTGAATCGGTGCGCCTGAGCGCCCTCGCCCGCGTCGGTGAACCGGCCCGACAACCGCGCGAGGGTCCGGTTGGAGCTGGTGGTGAGATTGCGGATCGGTTCGGCGATGATCACCTGCTCGCGGGCGGCCTCGAGCATGCGCCGGACGACCGGGTCGGGCTCGGGCAGGAAGTGGTACAGGCTGGCCTGCATGACGACGTAGTCGGCGCGGGGCAGCGCGGTGTCTTCCCTGAGGTTCCAGACGAGGCCGTCTCCGCCCGCGGCGACGAGCCGCTCGACGAAGCGTTCGTTGATGTCGAAACCCTTGTAGCGGACCGACTTTCCGCGCAGGTAGCGGGTGTAGAGGGTGGCCGGGCCGCAGCACAGGTCGAGGACCTCGGCTCCGTCGGGGATCAACGCGGCGATCGCTTCGAATCGGGCTCCGTAGTGGCGGCCGTAGAGCCCGCGCATGAGGAGGTTGTAGACAGAGGTGTGCCGATAGATGACGCTGGTGGTGCTCACAGATTTTCCTGCTCGGGGTGACTGCGTGAATGCGCTGCCGACGGCGGGCGCGAACGGTGTCTGGTCGTGGCGTCGACCCGACGGTGTGCGGCTACGGGTGGTCCGTCGAGTGGACGGTGACGTGGTGGAAACGGTCGGCCGGGGCGTGAGTCTCATCGGTGCGAGCGCTTCGTCGCGCCGCAGCCGGATCGGTTGCGCACCACGATATTGCGAGCCGTGGGCGGCGGCAACGCGAAAGCGCGATTGTCCTCGGCTCGTCGACTCCGGTTCATCCGGCGCCCGTCGCGTCGGACCGGATCCGAGAGACCGGGGGTCGAGTGTTCCGCAAGTGCTCCGAATATGCTGCCTATCGTGTCGAATCTGCGGATCAGTGAAGTTGCGGCCTTGATGGGTGTCAGTGACGACACCGTGCGCCGGTATATCGACCAGGGGCGGCTCACCGCGATCCAGCTCGACAGCGGGCGCAAGGGTGTCGAGGGTCGTGAGCTGGCGGAATTCCTGCAACACAATGCGGAGGCGCCGGAGCCGGGGATCACGGTCGCGTCCTCGGCGCGCAATCGCCTGCGCGGGATCGTCACGCGGATCGTGAAGGACACCGTGATGGCGCAGGTCGAGATGCAGGCCGGGCCGTTTCAGCTGGTGTCGCTGATGAGCCGCGATTCGGTCGACGAGCTCGGGCTCGAGGTCGGCAGTATCGCGGTGGCCTCGGTCAAGTCGACGCATGTCGTCGTCGAAGTTCCGGAAAGCTGACGAGGTCGATCGTGCGGGCCGGATCATGACACGGGTCGCCCGGCGGCGGGCCGTGCGCGGCAGGCGGCCGCTGATCCTGCTGGTGCCCGCCGTGTGCGGGTTGGTCTTTCTGACCCTGCCGCTGCTCGGCATGCTGCTGCGGACGCCGTGGCGGACCCTGCCGGAGCGGTTGAGCAGTCCCGAGGTCTGGCAGGCGCTGCGGCTCTCGCTGATCTGCGCCAGCTCGGCGACGCTGGTATGCCTTGTCCTCGGCATCCCGCTGGCATGGCTGCTCGCGCGCGGCGAGGTGCCCGGTCAGCGGTTCGTCCGTGCGCTGGTCACGGTGCCGCTCGTGCTGCCGCCGGTCGTCGGCGGTGTGGCGCTGCTGCTGGTGCTGGGGCGACGCGGTCTGGTCGGCCGATACCTCTACGAATGGTTCGGTTTCTCGCTGCCGTTCACCACCGCGGGCGTGATCGTGGCCGAGGCGTTCGTCGCGATGCCGTTCCTGGTGATCGCGGTGGAGGGTGCGCTGCGTGGCGCCGATCCGCGCTACGAGGAGGCCGCGGCCACCCTCGGCGCGTCGCGGTGGCTGACCTTCCGCCGGGTCACGCTGCCCTCGGTGCTGCCCGGCGTCGTCGCGGGCGCGGTGCTGTGCTGGGCGCGGGCGCTCGGCGAGTTCGGCGCGACCATCACCTTCGCTGGCAGCTATCCCGGGACGACCACGACCATGCCGCTGGCCGTCTACCTGGCCTTGGAGACCGATCCCGAGGACGCGATCGTGCTCAGTGTCGTGCTGCTCGCGGTGTCGGTGGCGGTGCTGGTGGCGCTGCGGGACCGGTGGACGCGGGGTGCCCTGTGACCCTCACCGCCGATATCCGCGTCACCCGCGCGTCGTTCGAACTCGACATCGCGATCGAGGTCGCCCCGGGCGAGGTCGTCGCCCTGCTGGGACCCAACGGCGCGGGCAAGACCACCGCCCTGCGGGCGCTGGCCGGGCTCACCCCGCTCACCGGCGGGCGGATCGTCCTCGACGATCACGTCTGGGACGCGCCGCCGGACCGGTTCGTCCCGGCGGAACGACGCGAGGTCGGCGTCGTGTTCCAGGACTATCTGCTGTTCGCGCACATGAGCGCCCAGGACAATGTCGCCTTCGGTCCGCGCGCTCGCGGACAGCATCGCACCACCGCCCGGGCCGCGGCCGGCGCCTGGCTCGAACGCGTCGGCCTCGGCGAGCACCTGCACGCGAAACCCCGTGCGCTGTCGGGCGGTCAGGCCCAGCGCGTCGCGCTCGCGCGGGCCCTGGTGACCGACCCGGCCCTGCTACTACTCGACGAACCGCTGGCCGCGCTCGACGCGGGCACCCGGTTGCAGGTTCGCGCCGAACTGGCCCATCACCTCGGCGACTACCCCGGCCACACCGTGCTGGTCACCCACGACCCCTTCGACGCGATGGTCTTGGCCGACCGGCTGATCATCATCGAGAACGGCGCCATCGTCCAGCAGGGTGCGCCGAGCGAGGTCGCCCGCCGCCCCCGCACCGACTACGTCGCCGACCTGGTCGGGCTCAACCTCTACCGGGGCACGGCCGAGGGCACCATCGTCGACCTCGGCGGCGGCGCGGCCTTCACCATCGCCGAACCCGCGCACGGCCCGGTCCACGTGTCGTTCGCGCCCACCGCGGTCAGCCTGTATCCCGAACGCCCCAGCGGCAGCCCGCGCAACACCTGGCAGGTCACCGTCACCGGCCTCGAACAGCACGCGCACACCACCCGAGTCCGGCTCGACGGCGCCCCGCCGGTCCTGGCCGAGATCACCCCCGCCACCGTCGCCGACCTGCGCCTGCACAGCGGAGCACGGCTGTGGGCCTCGGTGAAAGCGACCGAGATCCACACCTATCCCGCGTGATCGACACCGTCCGGAGCGGCGCCCGTCAGCACATACACCCACGCCTTCGCACCTGAGCGCAGCGGCAGCAGCACCCGCGTGTAGTCGTCGACCTCGTAGTCGTCGGCTGCCGCGAGATCGGTTGCGGTGAGGGCGAATACGGTCCCGTCCACGCCGGAATCCGGGTCGGCGGGCACCAGCGCCGGATGCACGGTGCTGCCGCTGGCCGCGATGACCGCCGCGTCGGTGATGGTCACCTCACCGAGCTGGTAGCCGACGATCGCATCGGGCCTGCCGTCGAGCTCGCGGCCGAACACGGTGCGCTGCACCTCGGGTTGACGCAGGGTTCCGTAGGAGAACAGCAGGATGTCGGCCATGGTGTCGACTCAAGCAGATCCGCACTTGCGGACGAACGTGATCTGAGTCTCCTCTCCTGCGGATTCGGCCACCTTCCCTGTCGAACATTCCCGCTCATACCCGCCGTGACCTCGCGATTGAGGTCGGCCGGCGGGCGAGCGCACACCGACCTGCAAATGCGGGTGAGAAGTCGGTGATAAATGGGCAACTGCGGTGATATTGAGCGGCAATATCCGATACTGAGGATCGTGACATGGTCGGAGTCGATGGGTTGCAGCAGGTCGCGGCCGGTGCCGCGGGAAAGACGTTCACCGCGGACCCGGTGCCGGAATGCGCAGCGCGGATCGCGGTCGCGGACCTCGGGCCGGCGGTCCGTCGGGGGCTGCGGCCGATCGCGCCGGCGACACGACTGCTGTCCGACGCCGTCGGCGCGACCCTGGCGCGGCCGCTGCTGGCCCAGACCGCCGAACCCTCCGTCGACACCGCCGCCCGCGACGGCTACGCCGTCAGCGGACCCGGCCCCTACTGGGTGGTCCGCGCGGGCAAAGTGAACTCGACGACCCCGGCGCTGGCGGTGGGCGAAGCCGCGCGGATCACCGCCGGGACCTCGACACCGCTGTGCACCACGGCGGTGATCCGCGACGCTCACGTGGAATTCGCGCGCGTGCTCGGCCAGGCCGTGCTGATGCGCGCCGCGGGAGCGCCCAAGTCCGACGACACCCGGGTCCGCGGTGCGCAGTGGCACGCGGGCATGGTGCTGGCTTCGGCGGGCGCGCGGGTCGGCCCGGCGGTGGTCTCGGTCGGATCGAGCGCGCGGGTCGGGCAGGCCTCGGTGCGCGGACCGCTGTCGGCCGATGTCCTCGTGACCAGCGGTCGGCTCGGCCGGGGCGTCAACCGCGGCGCGCAGTGGGCACCCGACGCCGTCGCCCCCGTGATCTCGGACTTCCTGCGGGCGTGCGACATCCGCTCCGGCAAGGTGTGGCCGATGAGCGACGGCGAACTGCTGCGCTCGTGGTTCGCGCTGCCGGCCGAGGCCGAGGTCGTCGTTGTCGTCGGCGCGCTCGAGGAAGTTCGTTTCCTGCTGGCCGAGATCGCCGCCGACCTCCTCGTCGACGGCGTCCGGATGCGCCCCGGCGGCGACCAACTGCTCGCCCGGCTACCCGATGGACGCACCCTGCTCGCGGTGCCCGCCGATCCGTTCGAAGCGATCGCCGCGCTCATGGTCACCGGACGGCGCGTCCTCGAGGCCTTGACCGCGCGCGATCCGGTGCCGCCGATGCTCGGGCGCCTGGTCGACCGCTGCGCCGCGACCGCGGACCTGACCGAAGTGGTCCCGGTCGGACAGGTCGGCGGCGGGGTGTGGCGGGCCACCGGCCCCGTCGGCATCCCGCACCTGGCGCATCTGGTCGAGGCCCAAGCGCTCGCGCTGCTCCCGCCGGGCGGCACCAGGGGCGCGCTCGCCGAACTGATCCCGCTCCCGCGATGACCGGGCCGATCCGCACGGTGTGCTCCTACTGCGGTGTCGGCTGCGGCATCGCGCTCGAGGTCGAGACCGGAGCCGACGGCACCACGCGAGTACGCAAAGCCCCTGGCGACAAACAACATCCGGCCAACGGCGGACGCCTGTGCACCAAGGGTGGCAGCCACCTCGACCTGCTCGGGGTCGACGGCCGCCTCGACACCGCGCTCGTGCGCGCCGAACGAGGCGCCGAGCCCGTCGCGCGATCGGTGGACACCGCCATCGCCGACACCGCACAGCGGCTCCGGCAGCTGATCGACACCCACGGCCCCGACGCGGTGGCGCTGTACGTGTCGGGCCAGATGACGCTGGAAGCCCAGTATCTGGCCAACAAGCTGGCGAAGGGATTCATCGGGACCAACCAGATCGAGTCGAACTCGCGGCTGTGCATGGCCAGCGCGGGCAGCGGCTACAAGCTGTCGCTCGGTTCGGACGGCCCGCCCGGCTCCTACGAGGACTTCGATCACGCCGACGTGTTCTTCGTGATCGGCGCCAATATGGCCGACTGCCACCCGATCCTGTTCCTGCGCATGATGGATCGCGTCAAGGCCGGGGCACAGCTGATCGTGGTCGACCCGCGCCGCACCGCGACCGCCGACAAGGCCGACCTGTTCCTCCAGGTCACGCCCGGCAGCGATCTGGCACTGCTCAACGGCCTACTGCACCTGCTCGTCGAGGGCGGACACGTCGACGAGGAGTTCATCGCCGAGTTCACCGAGGGCTGGGCGGGCATGCCGGAGTTCCTGGCCGACTACACCCCGGCGACCGTCGCCGCGCTGACCGGCGTCGCGGTCGAGGACCTGCGCCGCGCCGCCGAGCTGATCGGCACGGCGGGGGAGTGGATGAGCTGCTGGACAATGGGATTGAACCAGTCCTCGCACGGCACCTGGAACTCCAACGCCCTGATCAATCTGCACCTGGCCACCGGTGCGATCTGCCGTCCCGGCTCCGGCCCGTTCTCCCTGACCGGCCAGCCCAACGCCATGGGCGGACGCGAAATGGGCTACATGGGACCGGGTCTGCCGGGACAGCGGTCGGTCCTGGTCGACGGTGATCGCGAGTTCATCGAGAAGCTGTGGCAGGTCCCGGCGGGCACACTGCGCACCGAGGTCGGTAGCGGCACCATCGACATGTTCGCCCGCATGGCCGCCGGCGAGATCAAGGCGTGCTGGATCATCTGCACCAATCCCGTGGCGACAGTGGCGAATCGCAAGACGGTGCTGGCCGGGCTGGAAGCGGCCGAGCTGGTGATCACCCAGGACGTCTTCGCCGAGACCGAGACCAACGCCTACGCCGATGTGATCCTGCCCGCGACGCTGTGGATCGAGGGCGAAGGGGTGATGATCAACTCCGAACGCAACCTCACCCTGATCCCCAAGACCCTCCCGGCGCCGGGCCAGGCCATCCCGGATTGGCAGATCATCGCCCGAATCGCCTGCGCGATGGGCTATTCCGAAGCCTTCACCTACGGCAGCGCCGAGGAGATCTTCGAGGAGATCAAGCAGGCCTGGAATCCGCGCACCGGCTACGACCTGCGCGGGGCCACCTACGCCCGGCTCCGCGAAGGCTCGGTGCAGTGGCCGATCGCCCCGGACGGCCCGTGCCGCAATCCCATCCGCTACCGCAACGACGGGATCAGTCAGGAGCTCCGCGTCCGCGAGGACGGCACCACGCCGCGCCTGTGGTTCCCGACCGCGTCGGGGCGCGCGGTGTTCTTCGCCCGACCGAATCTGGAACCGGCCGAACTGCCCGACGACGACTACCCGTTCGTGCTGAATACCGGTCGCGTGCAACATCAATGGCACACGCTGACCAAGACCGGCAAGATCGCCAAGCTGAACAAGCTCAATCCCGGCCCGTTCGTCGAAGTCCACCCCGATGACGCCGCCCGCCTCGACGTGTCGGCTGGGGACTGGCTCGAGGTCGCCTCCCGGCGCGGTCGCGCCGTGCTGCCCGCCGTGGTCACCGACCGTGTCCGGGTCGGTGATGTGTTCGCCCCGTTCCATTGGAACGACCTGTTCGGCGAGTACCGGGCCGTCAACGCCGTCACCAACGACGCCGTCGACCCGATCTCCCAGCAGCCCGAATTCAAGGTCTGCGCTGTGCGGCTGATGAAGGTGCCCGCACCGATCGTCGTCGAGCCCACCGCCGACGCGCCGGTCGTCGACGGCGCAGCGGCCACCATCGCGCCGCCGACAAGCGTGCCCGGCGTCGGGGTATCGGCCGGATCGGTGGCCGCCGCTGCCGCCGCGCTCGGCCTGGGTGACCTGGCTCTTCCGCCCCTGTCGGAGACCGACCGGGCCTATCTGGCCGGATTCCTCTCCGGCATCGACCGCCTCGACACCGCCGTCCTCCCCGTCCTGCCGCCGAGCGCACCGCTGCCGGCACCGGCCACGGCCTGGGTGAACGGGATGCTGGCGGGGGTGTTCGGTCCGCACCAGGCCGTGACCCACGAGCTCGCGCCCACCGTCGAACCGGTGCACCCGGCCGAGGTCGGCACCGCATCCGCGGAAGCCGCGGTCCGGCCGCTGGTGGTGCTGTGGGCCTCGCAGACCGGCAACGCCGAAGACTTCGTCGCCGCCATCGCGGTACCCGCGCTCGCGGGAACCGGACGTGCGCCCGCGGTCCACGGCATGGACGAGATCGCGATCGACAAGCTTCCGCCGCACTGCGATCTGGTGGTGGTGTCGAGCACTTTCGGCGACGGTGACGCCCCCGACAACGGCGCCACCTTCTGGACCTCACTGGCGGCGGCGCCCGGGGGCGTGCTGGCGGGTTCGCGGTTCGCGGTCCTGGCTTTCGGCGACTCGAACTACGACGCGTTCTGCGGCCACGGCAAACGCCTCGACGAACGCCTCGCCGAGCTGGGCGCCGAGCGGATCATCGATCGGGTCGACTGCGAACCCGACTTCGAGGAAGCCGCGCACGCGTGGCTCGCCCACCTGTTGCCGGCATTGGGCGACCCGCCACCCGAGTCCACCGCAGCCCTCGCGCCTCCGGCCACTGTCCCGGCGCCGATGTCCGGCTCGACCAGCACCGCGGTCCGCATCGATACCCCCACCGGACGACTGGTCGGCAACCGGTTGCTCAGCCTGGCCGGCGCGCAGAAGGAGGTCCGCCAGTTCACCTACGACCTGACCGGATCGGATCTGCGCTACGACGTCGGCGACGCACTCGGCGTCCGACCGGCCAACGACCTCGGCCTGGTCTGGGAATTCCTCGCCGTCACCGGATTGGACCCGGCCGCTGTCGTCGAGGTGCCCAAGGCGGGTCCGATGCCGCTGTCGATCGCACTCGAGGGCTACCTCGACCTGACCAAGACGACCACCGAATTGCTGCGCTTCGTCGCCGAACAAGCCGGTGACCGCACCATCAAGTGGTTGCTGCGCCCCGACAACAAGGGCGAACTCGCGAAATGGCTGTGGGGACGGCAACCCGTGGACATCGCCGCCGAATTCGCGCTGTCGGCCGGGCC
This sequence comes from Nocardia sp. NPDC003269, assembly GCF_042888005.1. Lineage (NCBI taxonomy): Bacteria > Bacillati > Actinomycetota > Actinomycetes > Mycobacteriales > Nocardiaceae > Nocardia > Nocardia sp. NPDC003269. Next base: position 512,029 of record NZ_JBIAPA010000004.1, on the reverse strand, counting down.
GCAGCAGTGGGTGGCGTTGTTCAAACGGCTACAGCCGCGCCTGTATTCGATCTCCTCCAGCCCGCTGGTCGACGCCGCGATCGTGCGGACCACCGTGTCGGTGATCCGCTACGAAGGCCCGACCGGACGCCCGCGCGGCGGCCTGTGCTCGGCCTACCTCGCCGACGTCGACCTCGACCAGCCGCTGGTCCTTCACGTCCAGCCCGCGCCGCACTTCCGGCCACCCGACGACCCGGCCATCCCGGCGATCATGGTCGGTCCCGGTACCGGGGTCGCCCCGTTCGTCGGCTTCCTCGAACACCGCCGCGCCCGCGGCGACCAGGCCCCGAACTGGCTGTTCTTCGGCGAACAGCACGAAGCCACCGACTTCTACTATCGCGACGAACTGCGCGAACTCCAGCAACACGGTGTGCTGAGCCGCCTGGACGTCGCGTTCTCCCGTGACCAGCGGGCCAAGATCTACGTCCAGGACCGCATGCGCGAGCACGGCGCGCACCTGTGGAATTGGCTGCGCGACGGCGCCCACTTCTACGTCTGCGGCGACGCCGCCCGCATGGCCAAGGACGTCGACGCGGCCCTGCGCGAGATCGTGTCCCACCACGGCGCGATGTCCGAAGAGGATGCCGACGCCTACGTCGAGAAACTCGCCACCGACAAGCGGTATGTCCGCGACGTGTACTGAGCCGGCCCTCTCGGACCGCCGCACATGATGTTCGCAGTTGAAGTACGATCAGCCCTGTTATTCCGCATCCCCGAGGTGATCTCACAAGAATCCCCGCATCTGCGGAGAGGTAACCGTAACCGGTGGGAGGATGTGTCGTGACCGCCCGGAAACAGCGACTGCCTACCGTGCTGCATCTGCGACCGCCCGATCGATACGGGCCCGACCTCACCTGTTGAACCGGAACCGCTGAAAGTTGATGAAGTTGAAGATGACTCGCATGGTCTGTGGCGTCGCGATGGCGGGCGCCCTGGCACTGGCCACGGTCGGCTGTGGAAGCGACACGACGACCGAACCCGCCTCGGCCGACAAGGTCACCGGCACCGTGACCGTTTTCGCCGCCGCCTCGCTGACCGAGACCTTCACCGAACTGGGCAAGCAGTTCGAGGCCGCGCATCCCGGGGTGAAGGTGGTCTACAACTTCGGCGCCAGCTCCGCGCTGGCCGAGCAGATCAAGCAGGGCGCGCCCGCGGACGTGTTCGCCTCGGCAGCGCCCAAGAACATGCAGCAGGTCGTCGACGCGGGGGAGATCACCGCGAAGCCGGTCACGTTCGTGCGCAACCGCCTCGAGATCGCGGTGCCCGCCGGGAACCCCGGCCGCATCACCGGGCTGGCCGATTTCGGCAAGACCGAACCGAAGATCGCCCTGTGCGCCGAGCAGGTCCCCTGCGGTGCCGCGGCGAAGACGGTGTTCGAGACCGCCGGAATCGCCCCGCAGCCCGACACCCGCGAAGCCGACGTGAAAGCGGTGCTGACGAAGGTGACGCTCGGCGAGGTCGACGCCGCCCTGGTCTACCGCACCGACGTGCACGCCGCGGGCACGAAGGTCGAAGGCATCGACTTCCCCGAATCGAGCAAGGCGATCAACGACTACCCGGTCGCGCCCCTGGCAAAGGCACCCAACGCCGCGGCCGCCACGGCGTTCGTCGAGTTCATCGGCTCGGACAAGGCCCGCGCGGTCTTCACCGAGGCGGGATTCGACAACCCGTAACCGCACAGCCTGCCGCTCGGTCGCCTCGGAGCAGGCGGCCCCGCCCGCCGCCCGGATCTCGGCGAAGGCCTCGGGCTCCCCGTGCGGTGGCCGACAACGATCGGCAAGAAACCGTGGACGTGCCCCTACCTGCGGTGGGAAGCTCGAAGGGGCCGGGTCCCCAACCCGAGGGAGCGTGCGACATGGCGGATCGGACGAACGGTGCGTGGCGACCGGAGAGCATCCGGAACGTCGCGTTGGTCGGCAGCAGTGGTGCGGGGAAGACGACGCTGGTGGAGGCGCTGGCGTTGGCGACCGGGACGGTGAACCGGGCCGGCCGCGTGGAGGACGGGACCTCGCTGTCGGACTACGACGAGGTCGAACGGCGACAGCACCGGTCTGTGCAGGTCTCGGTGGTCCCGGTGCAGTGGGGCGAGGTGAAGATCAATCTGATCGATACGCCGGGGTGCCCGGATTTCGTCGGCGAACTGCGGGCCGGGTTGCGGGCGGCGGACGCGGCGCTGTTCCTGGTGTCGGCGGCCGACGGGGTGGAGGGCGTGGCGGGGGCGACGCGGGACCTGTGGGCCGAATGCGCGCGGGTGGGGATGCCGCGCGCGATCGTGATGACCCACCTGGACACCGCGCGGGCGGAGTACGCGGACCTGGTGCAGACCTGTCAGGCGCTGCTGACCGACGGCGCGAGCGATACCGTGCTGCCCCTGCACCTGCCGGTCTACGGGCCGAAGAGCCCCGACGGGCACCGGCCCGCGACCGGACTGCTGGAACTGCTCGAGCGACGCGTCGCCGACTATCGCAGCGGGAAACGGGTGCGCACCGAACCTTCGACGGACCAGCTTGCGGTGATCGACCCGGCCCGCGACCGGCTGATCGAGGCGATCATCGCCGAGAGCGAAGACGAAACGCTGATGGACCGGTACCTCGACGGCGAACCCGTCGAACTCGACACCCTGGTCGACGACCTGGAACGAGCCGTCGCCCGCGGCAGCTTCCATCCGGTGCTGTTCGCGGCACCGGCGGCCGAGGACGCCGAACAGGGCCTCGGCACGCTCGAACTGCTGGAACTGATCACGGCCGGATTCCCGACACCGATCGAGCACCCGCTGACGGCCGTGCCGCGCGGCGACGGCGCCGCGCCCACCGCGCTGCGCTGCGATCCGGCGGGCGAGCTCGCCGCGGAGGTCATCCGGACCTCGTCCGACCCGTATGTGGGACGGGTATCGCTGGTGCGGGTGTTCTCCGGCACGCTGCACAGCGAGGACACCGTCCACGTCTGCGGACCCGAGCACGACGCCGACGACCGGGTCGGCGGGGTCACCGCGCCGTTGGGAAAACAACAGCGGACCCTGTTCGAGGCCGTCGCGGGCGATATCGCGTTCGTGAGCAAACTCGGCCACGCCGAAACCGGCGACACCCTGTCCGGCACCGGGAAACCCCTGCTGATCGAGCCGTGGCCGCTGCCGGAACCCCTGCTGCCCGTGGCTATCCGGGCGCAGGGCAAGGCCGATGAGGACAAGCTCTCGCAGAGCCTGACCCGGCTCGTCGCCGAGGATCCGACCCTGCGGCTGGAACACAACGAACACACCCACCAGCTGGTGCTGTGGTGCCTCGGGGAAGCCCACCGGGATGTGGCGCTGGAACGGTTGCGCGGGCGGTTCGGGGTGCGGGTGGACGTGGAACCGTATCGGGTGGCGCTGCGGGAGACGCTCGCCGCGGCGGCCGAGGGGCGCGGCAGGCTGGTGAAGCAGTCCGGTGGGCACGGGCAGTACGCGGTGTGCCAGGTCCAGGTGGAACCGCTGCCCGCGGGGACGGGGTTCGAGTTCGTCGACCGGGTGGTCGGCGGGGTGGTGCCGCGGCAGTTCATCGGGTCGGTGGAGAAAGGGGCACGGGCGCAGGCCGCGCGCGGGGTCACTCCGGGATATCCGCTGGTGGATGTGCGGGTGACGCTGGTGGACGGGAAAGCGCATTCGGTGGACTCCTCCGACGCCGCCTTCCAGACCGCGGGTGCCCTCGCCCTGCGCGACGCGGCGGACGCGTCCGGAACCCTGCTGCTCGAACCGGTCGCCGCCGTGCGGGTCACGGTCCCCGACGACCAGCTGGGCGCCGTCCTCGGCGACCTGTCCACCCGGCGCGGCCGCATTCTCGGCACCGAACCGGCCGAGCCCGGCCGCACCGATATCCGGGCCGAGGTACCCGAACTCGAACTGAGCCGGTACGTCATCGACCTGCGATCACTCACACACGGTGCGGGCTCGTTCGCCCGCGGCTATCTCCGGCACGAGCCGATGCCCGCCGCCGTCGCCGAACGCGCCCGCAAGCAGACCGCCGAGGTGTCGGCCTAGGCGGCGGTGCTACGCCGGGATCAGTTCCGCGATGAGCTTCTCGATACGCGTACGGATTTCGTCCCGGATCGGGCGGACGGCCTCGACACCCTTGCCCGCCGGATCCTCCAGCGTCCAGTCGCGATAGTCGACGCCGGGGAAGTACGGGCACGCGTCCCCGCACCCCATGGTGATCACGACCGTGGAGGTTTCGACCGCGTCCGGGGTGAGGATCTTGGGCGCCTGGCTGGTGATGTCGATGCCGACTTCGGCCATCGCCTCGACCGCGGCGGGGTTGAGGGCGGCGCCGGGAGCGCTGCCCGCGGACCGCACTTCGATGGCGTCACCGGCGAGGTGAGTCAGAAAGCCTTGTGCCATCTGGGATCGTCCGGCGTTGTGGACGCAGACGAACAGCACGCTGGGCTTGGTCGACACGGGGGTGTCCTTTCAGTGGGTGGTGATGTCGAGGGAGGCGAGCAGCTCGCGGACGCGATCAGTCAGTGAGTTGTCGGGTCGGAGGGACTGGCGGCGGGACGATCCGCGGCATGCGGAATCACCGCGTTGTCGGCAGCCGCGCTCGCCGAGCGGGGATACAGCACCACGATCAACGCCAGACCCAGTGCCGCGCCGACGAATTGGGTGACGATGAATCCGGGGGCGGACGTGGGTGCGATGCCGGCGAACGTGTCGGAGAAGACGCGGCCGATAGTGACCGCGGGATTGGCGAAACTGGTGGAGCTGGTGAACCAGTACGCCGCACCGATATACGCCGCGACCGCCGACGCGGACAGGGCCGCCCGGCCGCTGCGGGCCAGCGCGAAGATCACCGCGATCAGTCCGGCGGTGGCGACGATCTCACCGACCAGGTGCCCGGTGGTGATCCGATCGTGGGTGGAAACCTGCCAGGCGCCCAGGTCGAACATGATGTTGGCCAGCACGGCGCCGCAGACCGCGCCGCCGATCTGCGCGACCGCGTAGGCGAGGGCGTCGATCAAGCCCAGGCCGGTGCCGTGACGGCGTCCGAGCAGCCAATCCGCCAGGGAAACCACGGGATTGAAGTGCGCGCCGGACACCGGACCGAAAACCAGGATCAGCACGCCGAGGCCGAAGACGGTCGCGGTGGAGTTGGCCAGCAACTGCACGGCGACATCGTCGGTGAGCTGCTGGGCGGCGATACCCGAACCGACCACGACCGTGACCAGTGCGGCCGTGCCAACGAACTCGGCCAGGAGCCGGCGTCGAATGTCGGTCACCGCGCGTCCGCCGGGACGGTCGTGACATCGAGCACCTGCGCCAGGGGGGCCAGTGCGCGCGGTTCGATCCGGTAGTAGACCCACGACCCACGCCGCTCACTCGACAGCAGCCCCGCCTCGCGCAGCACCTTGAGGTGGTGGGAGATGGTGGGCTGGCTCACCTCGAACCCGGCGGACAGATCACACACGCAGGCTTCGCCGCCGCCGCGGCTGGCGACCAGGCTGAACAGTCGCAACCGCACCGGATCCGCCAGCGCCTTGAACGTTGCCGCCAGTTCGGCGGCGGATTCGGCGGACAGCGGTTCCCGGGTCAGCGGGGTGACCTCACACGGGGAAGCGTCCTGCGGCTGACAGGACGAGAGCGGTTTCGACACCCATCGATATTGACGGTTGTCGAATCAGTCGACAAGCAAACAGTGGGTGAACGCACCCCGGGGCGATCAGCGGGCCGAACGCTCGCATACGCCGGAAGAATCGGAATCAGCACTTGCATCCTGTACCCGGGTACAGGCTTACCGTGGATTCATGACGATCTCACCAGGTCAGGGGGACTGGGTGCCGGCCGCGTGCACCCTGCCCACCGTCGAGCAACCGATCCGGATAGCCGAGTTCGACCGGTTCTTCGCCGAGTCGGTACGCAGCTCGAACCGGACCGGCCCGACGCGGCTGGAGCTGGTCCTGGACGTCGGCGCCGAAGCTGTCGCCCGGGATCTCGCCGCCCGGGAGTCGAGCTGCTGCTCGTTCTTCACCTTCGACTTCGACACCACCGACACCGGCGTTGTGCTTCGCGTCGGCGTCCCGGTCGCCTATGTCGAGGTACTCGACGCGTTCGCCGCCCGCGTCGCCGCCGCGAACCGGGCCCAGCGATGACACCCGGCCTGCGCACCAACGAGCTCGCCGCGGCCGCCGGTGTGAACGCGCAGACCCTGCGCTACTACGAACGCCGCGGATTGCTGGCCGAACCGGACCGCTCCCTGGGCGGGCACCGCATGTACCCGGAGCAGGCCGTCACCGTCCTGCGGGTCATCAAGGCCGCCCAACGCCTCGGGTTCACTCTCGACGAGGTCGCCGAGCTACTGGCCGCCACCCAACTCGGCACCAGACGCCGCCGCGCTGATACCGGACTCCAGGCCCGCGCGGCACAGAAACTCGCCGAGGTCGACGCGAAACTCGCCGAACTGACCGCAGTCCGCGACACCCTGCGCGCAGCGCTCGCGGCGGGCTGCGACGACCTGGTCGCATGCAGCGAAATCCCCACGTGCCCGGTCCCGTTCGACGACGGCATCCACGCCTCGAGATCCGGCGGTGGTGGCTGTGACTGCTGAACCGAACACCGAGACACGGCGCTGGTGGGCACCGATCGGTGCGGGAGCACTGCTGTGCATCGGGTGCTGCCTGGCCCCGATCCTGATCGCGGCCGGGATTCTCGGCGGCGGCACCGTGCTGGTCAGTGTGTCCTGGCTCGAGCCGCTCGGCTTCGCGCTGATCGCGATCGGGGTGGCCGGGCTCATCTGGTCCCGCGCGCGGGCGCGGCGCAACAAATGCGGCACCGGAGCGACAGCGGGGTCGTGCGCGGGCTCGGCGTGCGGTTGCTCCGCCACGGTCACTACCCGGTGACCCGGACATTTAGGCTCAGCCGATGACCGTGGTGCGCTCGATCCTGCTGTTCGTCCTGGCCGCGCTCGCCGAGATCGGCGGCGCCTGGCTGGTCTGGCAGGGCGTTCGCGAACACCGCGGCTGGGCCTGGATCGGTGCCGGTGTGGTTGCCCTCGGCATCTACGGATTCGTCGCGACACTGCAGCCCGACGCCAGTTTCGGCCGCATTCTCGCCGCTTACGGTGGAGTTTTCGTGGCCGGATCGCTGCTGTGGGGGATGGCGCTCGACGGATTCCGCCCCGACCGATGGGACATCATCGGCGCATTGATCTGCCTGATCGGCGTCGCGGTCATCATGTACGCCCCGCGCCCCGCTTGAATATTCAATGACTTGATCCGCAGTCGGAACCGGCATAGCGCGGCACCGAGAGGCACAGGCGATTGCGGATTGGTATCCCGCTGTCAATGTGAAATAGATCATAAAAGTTGCCAATAAGACGGTAGAGCTATTACTAATAGCTCGGTCGACATTCGATTGGTCCGGGTTGGGGGGCACAACGTCGAGAGGGATTACTCAATGTTCATGCGCTCAACTCGCCTTTTTCTTCTCGGTGCACTGCCGGTGGTTGTGGCGGTCACCTTCGCCGGTAACGGTGTCGCGTCGGCGGATGCCTTCGCCGATCAGCAGGCTCAGCCTGCCGTCGCGACGGTCATCCCGGGTGGCGGCGTCCAGACCGCCATCGCCGAGTTCACGTTCGGTTCCGTGACCCCGGTAAGCGCGGAGATCGCGCAGGACACCGAGCTTTCCGGCGAAGGCGCTGTCGCGGAGGCGATCGATCCCGAGGTCGCTCCCGTCGTTTCGGACGTGATCGAGACCCAGTTGCACGAGGTGGCGACCAATCCCACCGCCGAGAACTCCGACCCGGTGGTCAACGGCGCTCTCGCCGGTGCCGGCATCGGTGCGCTCGCCACCCTGGTCAACTGCCTTCCGTCCGTGGTCCTGCTCGGCGTCGGCTACCCGATCTGCCTCATCCTCGGCACGATCCCCCATGCGATCGTCGGTGCCATCATCGGTGGCGTCGTCGGCCACGTGAACCCCGAGGCCGTTCCCCAGGTCCTGCCCTGAGCGATCGGGTAGGCAGATAACTGCCCCCGGCTCGCGGACTCCCGGTGCTGCTGCGGTGAAAACCGCAGTCTCGCCGGGAGTCTCGCTGTTTTCGGGGTCGAGCGCGTCCGACGTCATCGTGCGCGGCTTCGTCGGCAGGGGCCGTGGACTGGTTCCTGGAGGGCGACGCGATGGAACTCCGAATGTGGCAGGCGGACTCGCGGAGCCTTGTCGAGAGTTGTTGCCTCACAGTGCCTGATTGTTGATCGTGTGAGTACGAAACGGTCGAAGTTTCCAGGCGGGGGCCCCAGGCGGACTAGCGTCGCGCTGGTGGCAGAACAAGATCGAGCTCAGGTGGTTCGGGTTGTCCGCGCGGTTCAGCGGATGAACCTGACGATCGACAACCGGTTCGCTCTCATCGAGCCGGATCCGGCCGGGGTCGAGCTGGCGACAGTGGATGAGGATGAGGGGCCTGTCGAGTTCGATCTGTTCGCCGTGAAGCTGTCCAGCGGTGAGATTCACCGCGACCTCACGGACTTGGAAGCGCTCGACCTCGCGAGATGGTGGTGTTCGCTGCACAGCTGATTGCCGGGCGCTCGGCAGGATTCTTCGGCCTGCACTTCTCTGCCATCGAATTCGTCGGACCTCCGCCCGATCGAGGTTGGCCAGGCAATGGCCTTCGACGTAATTCAGGCGCCGCAAGGTCCGACCTGCTCGGGAAGGCGCCCAAGGGGATGCCGGGCCAGGACACGCTCTACCGCTGCGGAATCCGAAGATGAACCAGCCGCGCTGCACTTCCTGATCCCGGTGGCCATTTCGATCTACCGCGAAGGACAGCACGAGCTGGTGTCAGGTGTGGAGTTCGCTCTGGAGCAGCCCGCCGCGGCGGCGCTTGCGGACCGGGACCCGGAAAGACCCGGCACGTGTCACCAGGACGGATCCGTCGGTCGTGGCGCGGACGAGGATCAGGCAATTCTCCGGGCATGACACCGTCAGCCGGGTGCCGGGTGCCGGGTGCCGGGTGGCCGAAAGTGGCACATATGCCACCGATCTGTGCGCGAGAGGGGACTTGCATTCAGATCGCGGAGAAACACTCCAGCAATATGTGATCGAGAGCGATCGAATACATATCGCGAAGCTGGTGCGCGCCAATCATATACGACCGCGCCGGTGTTCAGCCGGCGGGAACTGTCGTCGAGGAATGCTCGGATCTGGTCGGTGCTTCGCCTTCGATCATCATGATCAGCTGCTGTCGGAGTTGTGGCCAGTGAGCTTGCCGCGCGGTGGCCGGGTTGCTGGAGGTGAAGGTTCTCATCAGTAGGCCGCAGATGGTGTCCAGGGCGGTATCCGCCCATTCCGGGAACCTCGTTGGTTCGGATCGCGGTGGCGCGGGGTTGCGTGGCCGAAGGCCGTCCTGCACGGATTGCCAGTGGCACGCCAGCGCTGGGTCGGTTCGGGCCGCGATCGTCACTTCGATCATCGCTGAGCAGATCCCGCCCTGATGAGTCGACCACAGCCGATCGAGCTGCTGGGGAATCGATAGCTCACCGTCGGCGAAGGCCGCGATCAGATCCATTGACCACCTGTCGGTCAGATAGGTGGCGGCCGCGATGACGAGTTCGCCCGTCGACGGGTAATGGTGGTCTAGCGCGCCGCGGGTGACTCCGGCGCGCTGGGCGATCGACGACGTCGAGGTGCGGGCGTAGCCGAATTCTGACCAGCAGTCGATCGTCGCCTCCAGTAGCCGCTCCTTCGTCCGCGCGCTGCGCTGTGCTTGCGTACGCGGCGACCGCGTCGAGTAACTGCTTGTCATTCCTGAAACCTGCTCACTTCGGCTGCCGCTGATCGCCGCGAACGGCGGGAACGGGCAGCAGCACCAGGGCCGCAGGCGCGCCGGCGGGAACGGCGGGCCACTTCGGCGCGACCGGCGCGATCGAGGCATACCCGAGGCACTGGTCCGGGCGCGGATCGATCTCACCCTTGTTCGGCCAGAACGCGGCGGCGCGCTCGGCTTGGGCGGCGATGGTGAGGGAGGGGTTGACGCCGAGATTGGCCGAGACCGCCGCGCCGTCGACGACGCTCAGCGTCGGGTAGCCGTACACCCGGTGGTAGGCGTCGATGACGCCGGACTCGCGATCGGCGCCGATCACCGCGCCGCCCAGGAAGTGCGCGGTCGCCGGGATGTCGACCAGCTCGCCCCAGCTGCCGTGCGCCTGCCCGTCGAGCTTGTCCGCGACCCGGCGGGTGAACTCGTTGCCGATGGGAATCCAGGTCGGATTCGGCTGGCCGTGGCCCTGTTTCGAGGTCAGCCTGCGGCCGCCGAAGAGGGTGCGCTTGGAATAGACGGTGATGGAATTGTCCAGCTGCTGCATCACCAGCGTGACGATGGAACGTTCGCTGGCGCGGCGCAGGTCGAACACGCGCAGGAACGCGATCGGGTGCGCCAGAACCAGCAGGATGAAGCGCAGCCAACGGGGAATCCGGCCGCCGCCGTCGACCATCAACGTCTGGAGCAGGCTCAGGAAGTTCGAGCCCTTGCCGTAGCGGACGGGCTCCAAGTGGGTGTCGGGTGTCGGGTGCAGCGAGGAGGTGATCGCGACGCCGCGGGTGAGATCGCGGCCGTCGACCACCTTCTTGCCGACCGCGCCGACGATGGATTCGGAGTTGGTGCGGGTGAGCAGGCCGAGGCGGTCGGACAGCGCGGGCAGCACGCGCTGGTCACGCATCCGGTGCAGGAGCCGCTGGGTTCCGAGGGTGCCCGCCGCGAGGACCACGTGACCCGCGGTGACGGTCCGCGGTGACCGGCGGACCCAGGCCCCGGTGCGCTCGGTCGCGACGTCCCAGCCGCCCTCCGGGCGCGGCCGTATCGCGGTGACCGTGGTCATCGGAATGATCTGTGCCCCAGCCTGTTCGGCAAGGTACAGGTAGTTCTTGACCAGCGTGTTCTTGGCACCGAACTTGCAGCCGACCATGCAGTCGCCGCATTCGACACAGCCGGTGCGCTCCGGCCCGGCGCCGCCGAAATACGGGTCGGGCACGGTCTTGCCCGGCTCGCCGAAGAACACGCCGACCGGGGTCGGGACGAAGGTGTCGCCGATGCCCATCTCGTCGGCGACGGACTTGAAGATCTCGTCGGCGGGGGTCAGGTGCGGGTTCCGCACGACGCCGAGCATCTTCTCGGCCCGCGCGTAGTACGGGGTGAGCTCGGCCTGCCAGTCGGTGATGTCGCGCCACTGGGGATCGCGGAAGAAGGTCTCCGGCGGGACATAGAGGGTGTTGGCGTAGTTCAGCGAGCCGCCGCCGACGCCGGCGCCGCCCGCGATGAGGACATCGCGGAGCAGATTGATGCGCTGGATGCCGTAGCAGCCGAGCTTGGGTGCCCACAGGTAGTCGCGCACGTGCCAGCTGGTCTTGGGCAGCTCGGCGTCGGCGAAGCGGCGCCCGGCCTCGAGCACCGCGACCCGGTAGCCCTTCTCCACCAGCCGCAGCGCCGTCACACTGCCGCCGAATCCGGAACCGACGATCACCACGTCGAACTCGGGGGATGGCTCGGTCATGCGTCGTTCTCCTCGATATCGGCGGGCGGTTCGACGAGCAACGATAGACATATGGTCGAAAAGTGTCTATCTTTCTATTCGAGCCCCTGGGGGCTGTAGTCGCCAACGCCCAGTTCGCCGTGGTCAGGTCCACGCGGACGAGGAGGATGTCATGACAACGTCGTCGATACCGACTGCTCGCAACGAGGTCGCCGCCCGGCTGATCGACGGGTCGATCCGCCGGTCGCACAACGCACTGCTCGAGATCGATTGGGACGCACCCCAAGATCCCGATCTCTTCTACGCGCCGCCCGAGCTGATCAGCCTGTACGGCACGCCGCTGTGGGAGAAGATGACCCACCGCGAGCGGGTGGAGCTGTCGCGCCAGGAGGTCGCCAACACCTTCAGCCGCGCGGTGTGGTTCGAGAACACCCTCAACCAGGGTCTGCTGCGGGCGATGCTCTACCAGGACCCCACGTCACCGCACGTCCACTACGCCCTGACCGAACTGGGCGACGAGACCCGCCACATGGTGATGTTCGGCAAGATGATCAGCGCGATCGGCGCCGAGCCCTACCGGTTGTCGCGGGTGCAGGCGATGGCGGTGCAGGCGCTGCCGTTCTTCTACCGCGGCCTGATGCTGTACGTGGCGGCACTGTGCGGTGAGGAAGTCATCGACGACGTCCAGCGCAGGTATCTCAATCACCCCCAGCTGCAACCGATCGTCGCCCAGACCATGCGCATCCACATCGCCGAAGAGGCCCGGCACATCCGCTTCGCCCGGGAAGGCGTGCGCAGGCACATCGCCAAGGCGCCCTGGTGGTCCCGGACCTTCGCCGCGACCTTCAGCGGCGCGGCCGGCTTCATCCTGGACAAGATGGTGCTGGACAAGCGCATGTACGAACGCTGCGGGCTGCCCGTCCGCGAGGCGATGCGGCAGGCCAGGGCCAACGAATTCACCAAGGCCCGCCGCCGCGCCTCGTTCGCCGACTTCCACGCCTTCCTCGAGGAGAACAACCTGATCAACGGCGTGTCCCGCGCGATGTGGCGGCGTTACGGATTCCTCGCATGAGCGACGCGATCGACCAGCTCTTCGACGTCGTCGTCATCGGGGCGGGCTTCGGTGGCCTCTGCGCCGCCGCCAAGCTCCGCGAGGCGGGCATCGACAACTTCGTCGTGCTGGAGAAGGCCGACGAGGTCGGCGGAACGTGGCGGGAGAACACCTATCCCGGTGCGGCCTGCGACGTCATGTCGCTGATGTACTCGTACTCCTTCGCGCCCAACCCGGCGTGGACGCGTGGTTACGCGCGCCAGCCCGAGATCCTGGAGTACCTGCGTACTTTCGCCGACGACCGCGACCTGCGCCGCAGCATCGTCTTCGGCGCGGAAGTCGTCTCACAGCGCTTCGACGACGCCACCGACACCTGGACCCTGCGCACCGCGACCGGCGACACCTTCGTCAGTCGTTCGGTGATCGCCGGTACCGGTCCGCTCCACATTCCCAGCATCCCGGAGCTGCCCGGCATCGAACGCTTCGCCGGGACGACGTTTCACTCCTCGCAGTGGGATCACGACTTCGACCTCACCGGCAAACGGGTCGCGGTCATCGGCACCGGCGCGAGCGCGGTGCAGTTCGTGCCCGAGGTCGCGCGGCGGGCCGGACATCTCGCGGTGTTCCAGCGCACCCCGAACTGGGTGCTGCCCAAGCTCGATCGGTCGATCACCGGCCTCGAGCGAGCGGCCTACCTGGCGGTGCCCGGGCTGCGCCGGCTCGTGCGCGCCGGCATCTACTTCAGTCACGAGGCGGCCACCGCGGCGTTCCTCGATCCGAAGTACATGCCGATCATGCGCAGGATCGCGCAGTGGCATCTCGAACGCCAGGTCCCGGATCCGCGGCTGCGCGCGCGGCTGCAGCCCCACTACGAGATGGGCTGCAAGCGCATCGTCATGGACAACGGGTACTACCCGGCGTTGCAGCGCGACAACGTCGACCTGGTGACCGAGTCGATCCTGGAGGTCACCGAGGACGCGATCATCACCGGCGACGGTGTGCGCCATCCGGTCGACGCGATCATCTACGGCACCGGCTTCAAGGTGACCGACAAGACCCAGGACATGGACCTGGTCGCGCGGGACAAGCGCACGATCCAGCAGCTGTGGGCAGAGGGGCCCGAGGCCTACCTCGGTATGGCGGCGCACGGTGTCCCGAACTACTTCCTGCTGGTCGGGCCCAACACCGGTGTCGGCAATCAGTCGATCGTGTTCATCATCGAGGCGCAGGTCCGCTACATCGTGCAGCTGCTCGTCGCGCTGAAGGACCGCGAATGCACCCGCGTGGAGCCCAAGGCCCACGTGCAGGCCCAGTTCAACCGCGAGCTGCAGCGCAAGTCGGCGGGCACCGTGTGGACCGCGGGTGGTTGCCGCAGCTGGTATCTCGACGACAAGGGCGTCAACCGGGCGATCTGGCCCGACACGACTCTCGCCTACTGGCGCCGCACCCGCACCGCGAACCTCAGCGATTTCGAGTTCACCCGCATCACCGATCGTGAAGAGGACGAGGACTATGCGGGTCCGGCGGTGCTGATCGACGCCGAGGGCGGCCGCCACGACGTGCGCGTGCACGTGCTCGCGGTGTACGAACCGGTGGAGAACACGATCCGCTGGTACGGCCGCGTCGCGCCGTCACCCGAGCTGCGGGCGCTGCACGTGCGCAACAACCTGCCCATCCGGTTGCAGATCGGCGACAACGAACCGGTCGACGGCGTGCTCGTCGACGCCGATCCGTGGGGCGGTTCGCGCATCCACGGGCGCGGCGCCTACCCGTACCCGCCGGTGCTCGACGCCGAGCTCGAGGAGCTGTTCGCGATCACCGATATCGTGTCGCGCGGTGGGGGTTCCGATGCGTGAGTATCGCGACCGCACGGTCGTCATCACCGGCGCGGGCAGCGGCATCGGCCGGGCGCTGGCCTATGCGATGGCCGATCGCGGCGCGCGCTTGGCGTTGTCGGATGTCGATGCCGAGGCGGTCTCCGCGACCGCCGACGAGTGCGAGCGGCGCAACGCCGAGGTGCGCGACTTCGTTCTCGACGTGGCCGACCGCGACGCGATCTACGCCCACGCCGAGGTCGTCGCCGAGCACTTCGGCGGGGTGCACACCGTGATCAACAACGCGGGTGTCGCGGTGCACGCCGGAGTCCAGGCGATGTCGGATGAGGACATGGCCTGGATCATGAACATCAACTTCTGGGGCGTCGTGCACGGCACGCGGGCATTCCTCCCACATCTGATCGCCTCCGGTGACGGTCAGATCGCCAATGTCTCATCGGTGTTCGGCCTGATCGCCGCGCCCAAGGATTCGGCCTACAACGCGTCGAAATTCGCGGTCCGCGGCTTCACCGAATCGATCCGGCAGGAATTGCGGATCGAGCGCGCGCCGGTCGCGGTGAGCTGTATTCACCCCGGCGGCATCAAGACCGCGATCGCCCGCACCGCCCGCGTCGGCGCGGGCGAGGACAAGGCGGCGGTGACGGCGCTGTTCGACCGCGTCGCGATGACCACCCCGGAATCGGCCGCGCGCACGATCATCGCGGGCATGCGCCGCGATCGTGCCCGCATCCTGGTCGGCCCCGACGCCTGGGCGATCGCGGCCCTGCCTCGGGTGCTCGGCGCGCGCTACACCGTCGCCGTCGAGAACGCCTTCCGCGTCATCGGCGCCTGACCCCGCATTCACCCCCGCGCTCCACCTCTTCCGGAGAGCCCACCGAGGATTGATATGGCCTACGTCATCACCCAGAACTGCTGCAACGACGCATCGTGTCTCGCGGCCTGCCCGATCGGCTGCATCCATCCCACACCCGACGAGCCGAACTTCGCGACCGCGGAAATGCTCTACATCGACCCCGACACCTGCATCGACTGCGGCGCGTGCGCGGACTGGTGCCCGGTCGACGCGATCAAGTCCGATCGCGCCCTGACCCCGAACCAGGCGCCCTATCCGGCCATGAACGCGGCCTACTACGCCGACAACCCGATTCAGCCGGGCTGGCGGTACCGGGAGCCGTCACCGTTGTTCACCATCGGGCGCGCGCCGCTGCGGGTCGCGATCGTCGGCGCGGGCCCGGCCGCGTGGTACTGCGCCAAGGAACTGCTCGCCCAGCCGGGTGTCGAAGTGTCGATGTTCGACCGGCTGCCGACCCCGTTCGGGCTCGTCCGCCACGGCGTCGCCCCTGATCATCCGGCGACCAAGCAGGTGGTCGATCAGTTCCGGTTCGATCGCGAGCAGTCCCGCCGCTTCGCGATGTTCCTCAACGTCGAGGTCGGCGAGCACGTGCGCCACGCCGATCTGACGGACCACCACCACGCGGTCATCTACGCCTACGGCGCCGCCACCGACCGGCGCCTCGACATCGCGGGGGAGGACCTGCCCGGCTCGATCGCGGCGACCCGCTTCGTCGCCTGGTACAACGGCCATCCCGACCACGCCGACCTCGACCCGAACCTGACCGGTCGGCGCGCGGTGATCGTCGGCAACGGCAATGTCGCCCTGGACATGGCCCGGCTCCTCGTGGCCGATCCCGACCAGCTGGCGCGGACGGACATGGCCGACCACGCGGTCGCGGCGCTGCGCCGGAGCAAAGTCGAGGAGGTGGTGATCCTCGGGCGCCGAGGCGCGGCGGACGCGGCGTTCACCACGCCGGAACTGCTCGCCCTGACCCAGTTGACCGATGTCGATGTCGTCGTCGACGCGCCGGATCTCACCGCGGAGATCGACACGGCGACCGACGAGCCCGCCCGCGGCAAGCTCGCCCTGCTGGCGAGCCTGCCCACCGCCGACACTGTGAGCGAGGCAGGTCGCAAGCGAATCGTGCTGCGCTTCAATACCGTTCCGGTCGAGATCGTCGGCACCGACCGCGTCGAGGGCCTCGTCGTCGCGGCGACCGAGGTGGAGGTCGGCGCCGACGGTGCCCGGAAGGCGCGGGTCGGTGACCGCACCGAGACGCTGGCGACCGACCTCGTCCTCCGCTCGATCGGTTTCCGTGGCACCGCATTGCCGGACATCCCGTTCGACGACGCCACCGGCACCGTTCCGCATCAAGTCGGCCGCGTGGTCGATCGCGGGTCGCCGGTGACCGGTGTCTATGTCAGCGGGTGGATCAAGCGCGGCCCCTCCGGTGTGATCGGTACGAATCGCCTGTGCGCGAAGGAAACCGTCGCGAGCCTGCTGGCGGACTTCCTCGCGGACCGGTTGCCCGCACCGCGCGCCACGGGCGCCGAGCTGGCCCGGTTGGTGCGCGCTCGCCGGCCGGACGCCGTCGACGCGGACGGTTGGGCGGCCATCGACCGGGCGGAACGGTCCGGCGGCGCCGCGACGGGCCGACCACGGCGCAAGATCGCCGACCGGACGGCGCTGGTCGAGGCGGCCCGGCACCGCCCGCGTCGTCGACTCGCGCTGTCGGTGTTGACTCGATCACGCTGAGCGACAAACAATTTCGAGATACGCGACGGGCCCTTCCTCGGTCGAACCTGGGGAGGGCCCGCCGTCGTCTCGTTGCCTCCGCAGACCGTGCGGAAGTGAGAAGTGTGCGTGTGTCCCGGCCGGGGGTGTCGGGGGTCAGGTCCGGGGTGAGGCGTGCCGAGCAGGGGTCCCGCGGCTCGGCCGATCGGAGGGCGTCGAGGGCGTGCCGATCAGGGGCGCGAGGCTCGTACCGATCAGGGGTGCGGATCGCTGGACCGCGTGGCGCGATAGTCGATCGGCGCGCTGCCGGTCCAGCGATGGAACGCCCGACGGAACGCGCTGGGTTCCGAATAGCCCAGGCGGGCAGCCAGGTCCGCGATCGACTCGTCACCGTGGACCAGTGCCTCCACGGCGCGGTCGCGAAGGATCTCCTCCTGGATGCGGCGCTGCGAGGTGCCCTCGGCCCGCAGGAGCCGCCGCAGGTGTGGCGCGCTGACCGACAGCCGGCGGGCGAGCTCGTCGGCGCCGAGCCAGGGCCCGTTCGGATTGCGCTCCATGATCGTGCGTACCCGCGCCGCGGTGGTCGTGTTCTGCTGCTGCGCGTACAGCAGCACACCGGGCGCGTCGCGGAGGAATTTCTTGAGGTCGGCTTCGTCGCGCACCACGGGTTTGGGCAACAGGGACGCGTCGAAGGACAGCGCCAGCCGGGGAGCGCCGAAGGTCGGCCGGACACCGAAGATGAGCGCGTACTCCCCGGCCAGATACTCCGCGTCGAAGGGAAACTCGACGGCCCGCAACGTGATCGGCGCGCCGATCAGCCACCCGGCGAACCGGTGCACGCCCACGGCCATCGAGAACGCGACGAGCGGATCGATCCGCGCGTCCGGCAGCTCCTCGCTACTGAGCGTGACCAACCCCGCTTCGTCGGTCCGCAGCGTCCACCGGATACCCGTGGACACCTTGGCCAGCTCGAGCATGCGGCCCAGCGCGCTGCGCAGATCCCGGGTGTGGATGATCGTCAAACCGGCCAGCCGCAGGGTGCCGCGCGCCACCGGCCGCGGGCCGAGGCCCAGCAGCTCGTCGTCGGTCTGCTCCCAGAGCGCGCGGACCACCCCGGTGGTCTGTTCGGGTGTCAGCCGGGCACGGTCTTCGGCGTAGAGCCGCCAGTCCAGACCCGCTCCGCGCAACGCCCGCTCCACGTCGACACCGCGCCGCACCAGTGATTCCACCGTCGCCCGGAAAAACCGCATCGGAATTGTGTGCGCCACTCGGCTCCTCGGACATCGATATCGGCGACCGGTTCGAACCGTACCAGCGATCGATGATCGTTTCGGTCCCCCAGGTGGCCCGTCACGGTCCTCGTTTGCCCGGATCCGGGCCCATAGCGTCACAGGAGATAGCTGAATAGCTGATCAAGAGAGGAAATATCCTGTGACACAACGGGTATTCGTCGTCGGTGTCGGCATGACGAAATTCGAGAAGCCAGGGCGACGTCTCAACGATGACGGCAGCGTCTGGGACTACCCGGATATGGCGCGGGAATCGGGCACCGAAGCTCTCGCCGATGCCGGCATTTCCTACGACGAGGTGCAGCAGGCCTATGTCGGTTATGTCTACGGTGAGTCCACTTCCGGGCAGCGCGCCGTCTACGAACTCGGCTTGACCGGTATTCCGGTCGTCAATGTGAACAACAATTGTTCGACCGGCTCGACCGCGCTCTACCTGGCCGCGCAGGCGATCCGCGGCGGCCTTGCCGACTGCACGCTCGCGCTCGGTTTCGAGAAGATGCAGCCCGGTTCGCTCGGCACCACCTTCGACGACCGCGAACAGCCGATGGCCAACCACATGCAGGCCCTCGCCGAGATCTCCGAGGTGCTGTTCCCGCCCGCGCCGTGGATGTTCGGGGCCGCCGGTCGCGAGCACATGAAGGAGTACGGCACCACCGCCGAGCACTTCGCCAAGATCGGGTACAAGAACCACAAGCACTCGGTGAACAACCCGTACTCGCAGTTCCGTGACGAATACACCATGGACCAGATCCGCGACGCGCGGATGATCTACCACCCGCTGACGAAGTTGCAGTGCTCGCCGACCTCCGACGGCTCGGGCGCGGCGATCCTGGCTAGCGAGGACTTCGTCGCGAAGCACGATCTCGCCGACCAGGCGGTCGAGATCGTCGGCCAGGCGATGACCACCGACTTCGCCTCGACCTTCGACGGCACCGCCAAGAACATCATCGGCTACGACATGAACGTCGCCGCCGCCGCGGAGGTCTACGAACAGGCCGGTCTCGGCGCCGACGACTTCCAGGTCATCGAGCTGCACGACTGCTTCTCGGCCAACGAACTGCTGCTCTACGAGGCCCTCGGTCTGTGCGCCCCCGGCGAGGCGGGCCGGCTGCTCGACGACAACCAGACCACCTACGGCGGCAAGTGGGTCGTCAACCCCTCCGGCGGCCTGATCTCCAAGGGCCACCCCCTCGGCGCCACCGGCCTGGCGCAGTGCGCCGAGCTCACCTGGCAGCTGCGCGGCACCGCCGAGGCCCGGCAGGTCGACAACGTGACCGCCGCGCTCCAGCACAACATCGGCCTCGGCGGCGCCGCCGTCGTGACCGCGTACCAGCGCGCCAACCGCTGACCGGTTCCGCGCCTTCCCCTCTGTACCAACATCATTCGTAGGAGATCAACCATGGGTCACATCGAGAAGTCCGCCACCCTGGCCGCCCCCGCCGACAAGCTGATGGCCGTGATCATCGATCCGTCCACCTGGGGTGACTGGTTCACCATCCACGAGCGCTGGATGGTCGAGCCGCCGGCCACCCTGACCGCGGGCGCGAACCTGACCGCGAAGATCTTCATGCTCGGCATGGCCAACAAGATGGAGTGGGTCGTCCAGGAAGTCGTGCCTACCAGGCTGGTCATGTCGGGCACCGGCATGGCCGGCGTGAAGGCGACCTTCACCTTCACCCTGACCCCCGCGGGCGACAACACCGACGTACAGGTCTCCGGTGAGTTCGAGGGTGCGCTGATCAAGGGCGCGCTCGGCAAGGCGGTCGAGAAGGACGGCACCAAGCAGCTGCAGGACTCGCTGGACAAGCTCGCCGCGCTCGCGGGAGCCTGAGCATGGCCGAGGTAGCCGAATTCGACCTCGACGGCCTGAATCTGTGGTCGGACGAGGAGCGCTTCGAGGTCACCCGCGAGCGCATGGCCGAGTACGCGGCCGCGACCAACGACCCGATCCCCGCGCATCTCGCCGGTGACGTCGCCTCGCCGGTGTTCGCGATCGTCCCGGCCTTCGACGCCCTGATGATGCCCGCCGTCGACGTGGTGCCGATGCAGATCTTCGGCAAGATCACCCACGGCGAGCAAGACTTCCACTTCCACCGGCCGATCAAGCCGGGCGACAAGCTGGTCTCGCGGGGCCGGGTCATCGGCTGGGAGACCAAGTCGTCGGGTTCGCTGATCTACATCCACCTGGTCTGCAAGGACGAGGTGACCGGCGAACTCGTCAACGAGCAGTACCTGTCCGGCTTCTTCCGTGGCGTCGACGCCGGTGTCACGGTCGGCGAGGCGATTCCGACCGTCGAGCCGTACACCGAGCTCAAGCAGCACACGCCCGACGCCAAGGCCATCCACCATGTGGACGACGACCAGACGTTCCGCTACGCGCCCGCTTCGGGTGACCCGGTGCCGCTGCACCTGGACGAGGAAGTCGCCAAGGACGCGGGTCTGCCCGGCATCATCGCGCACGGTCTGTGCACGATGGCGATGGCCGGGTGGGGTGTCCTCGCCGAAGTCGCCGATGCCGATGTCTCGCGGGTGCAGCGCTTCGCGGTGCGCTTCTCCAAGTTCGTCTTCCCCGGCGACGACCTCGAGACCCGGATCTGGAAGGTGGGCACCGACAACGGTGTGACCACGTACGCGTTCGAGACCGTCCGTGGGACCGATGTGGTCCTCAGCAACGGCATCGCCGAAATTAAGGAGTAGACATGGGTGCTTTGGCAGGACGGGTCGCCGTCATCACCGGCGCCGGTCGCGGTATCGGACGTGAGCACGCGCTGCTGTTCGCCCGCGAGGGCGCGGCCGTCGTGGTGAACGACCTCGGCGGCAGCAACAGCGGCGACGGCGTCGACGTCGGCCCGGCGCAGGAAGTGGCGAACGAGATCGTCGCCGCCGGTGGACGCGCGGTCGCCAACACCGACAACATCGCCACCTGGGCGGGCGCCGAAGCGCTCGTGTCGCAGGCGATCAGCGAGTTCGGTGGCCTCGACATCGTGGTCAACAACGCGGGCATCCTCCGCGACGGTTTCATCCCGGCGCTGTCCGAGGCCGACTGGGACGCCGTGATCGCGGTGCACCTCAAGGGCCACTTCGCGGTGATCCACCACGCCTCGGCGTACTGGAAGGCCGAGTCGAAGGCGGGGCGCCAGCCCAACGCCGCCATCATCAACACCGCGTCGGCCTCCGGCGTCACCGTGCCCAACGCGGGCCAGGCCAACTACGGCGCGGCCAAGGCCGCGATCGCGGCGCTGACCCAGGTCGCCGCCGACGAGCTGCAGCGCTACGGCGTGCGCGCCAACGCGATCGCCCCGATCGCCCGGACCCGCCTGACCCTGGCCACCCCCGGCATGGGCGCGCTGATGGCCGCCGAGGCCGCCGACGCCGAGGCCGAGGGCACCTTCGACGCGTTCAGCCCGGCCAACATCTCGCCGCTGGTCGCCTACCTCGCCACCGAGAAGTGCCCGGTCAACGGCAAGGTGTTCGCGGTGCAGGGCGGAGCGATCAGCGAGCTGGCCGGCTGGCGCGACGTCAAGACCATCGAGACCGACGAGGCGTGGTCGATCGACGACATCGCCGCGCGGCTGCCCTGACTCACGATCTGGAGTGACCGACGATGTTCGAATGGTCTGAGACCGACGAGATGATCCGCGAATCCGTTCGCACGTTCATCGACAAGGAAGTTCGTCCCCACCTCGACGAGCTCGAGCACGGCGACCTGCCGCCGTACGACATCATGCGAAAGCTGTTCGCCGACTTCGGCATCGACGTCATGGCCGGTGAGGCCGTGGACGCGATGCTGGCCAAGGAACAGGCCAAGGCCGATCGCATCGCCGCGGGCGAGCCCGCGCCGGAGAAGTCGGCGAAGAAGAAGGGCGGCGGCAATCCGCTGGCCGCGCAGGGCAGCATGGCCGCGGTGCTGGTCAGCGAACTGACCGGGGTCAGCTTGGGTAGTGTCGCCGCCGTCGGCGTGAGTCTCGGGCTGGGCGCGGCGACCATCGCCTCGCGCGGCACCCTTGCCCAGAAGCGGCGCTGGCTCAAGGACATCGTCACCCTGGAGAAGGTCGCGGCGTGGGCGATCACCGAGCCGGACTCCGGCTCCGACGCCTTCGGCGGCATGAAGACCTATGTCCGGCGCGACGGCGAGGACTACATCCTCAACGGCCAGAAGACCTTCATCACCAACGGCCCGTTCGCCGACACCATCGTCGTCTACGCCAAGCTCGACGAGGGGGACAACGGCGACAGGCGCGAGCGCAAGGTCCTGACCTTCGTGCTCGACAAGGGCATGGAGGGCCTGACCCAGGGCAAGCCGTTCAAGAAGATGGGCATGCACTCCTCACCCACCGGTGAGCTGTTCTTCGACAACGTGCGCCTGTCCAAGGATCGCCTGCTCGGTGAGACCGAGGACCACAAGGGCGGCGACGGCCGCGAGAGCGCCCGCTCCAGCTTCAGCGTCGAGCGCATCGGCTGCGCGATCCTGTCGCTGGGCATCATCAACGAATGCCGTCGGCTCTCGATCGAGTACGCCAAGTCGCGCAAGCTGTGGGGCCAGGAGATCGGTCGCTTTCAGCTCATCCAGCTGAAGCTGGCCGAGATGGAGGTCGCGCGCATCAATGTCGAGAACATGGTGTTCAACGCGCTCGAGAGTATGGCCGCGGGCAAGATCCCGACGCTGGCCCAGGCCTCGGCGATGAAGCTGTACTCGACCAAGGCGGCCACCGATGTCGCCATGGAGGCGGTGCAGTTGTTCGGTGGCAACGGGTACATGGCCGAATACCGGGTCGAACAGCTCGCCCGTGACGCGAAGTCGCTGATGATCTACGCGGGCAGCAACGAGATCCAGGTGACCCACGTCGCCAAGGGCTTGCTCGCCGGCTGACCAGGCGTGCTCGCTGATCGTCGTCCCCGGCAATCAGCGAGCCGTCGCGCCCTTGGCGTTCGCGAGCAGGTGATCACGTATGGGGAGCAGGTATTGCCGGGCGAAGTCTTCGGCGACGCCCGGCGCTGCCATGTCGACCAGTTGGGTCGGGATCAGTACGTAGGTGTGGAACATGCGGGCGACGTGCTCGGCGAACAACGAGCGTGACTCGGCGGGCAGGTCATCGGCGCCCATCGACGACTCGACCAGTATCCGCCCCATCGACAGCGCCTGGCTGTCGCCGATGATCGCCGGGTACAGGATCTCCGGATTGACCTCGAGGATCGTCTGCACCGCGCGATGGCCGAACAGCAACCGGAAGGCGTGGGCGAACCCGTAGATCAACCGGTCCTCGCTGTTCTCGTGCTGGTCGAGAACTGCCTGCACGTCCGCGAAGAACTGCGCCAGCTGGTCTTCGATCATGGCCGATATCAGGTCGTCCCGACCCGAGAAGTGCAGATAGAGCGTGGCTCTGCCGACGCGGGCGCGGCGCGCGATCTCGTCCATCGCGACCTTGCGCAACCCGGTGGTCTCCGCCATCTCGACCGCGGCAGCGAGGATCCGCTGACGGGTGTCGGATCCTGCGTCGCTGGTCGGCGCCTTCGCTAGCGGTTTCATCGCCTCGATCCTATCGCTGCTGTTCGCCGCCGACCGGCACAAGGCCGACAAACAGGCAGACAAATAGTCAAAAAGTGTCTATATTTCTATTTGCCGAGCTGGTCGCCTCGACCGCCGACGTGGGCACCACGGGTCCCGAGCCGCGGCCCTGGCCTGCGTCACCGATCGTGCTTCCTCCATCCGCTGCTGCGTTGGGACCGTTGAAAATGATCACTTCCGCCCTCGGACACACTCGCCGTCTGATGACGGCGTTCGTCGTGGCCTCGACAGTGTGTGTCGTCGCAGGCTGCGGGTTCGCCGTCGATGACCTACCCCTGCCGGAGCCGGGCATCGACGGCGACACCTACACACTCCGCGCGGAATTCGACAACGCGCTGAACCTGCCGGATCAAGCGAAAGTGAAGATCGGTGGATCCGACGTCGGCGTGGTCTCCTCGATCACCACGAAGAATTTCCAGGCCCTCGTCGAACTGCGCATCGAGAGCGACATCGTGCTGCCCAAAGGCAGCACCGCGCAGTTGCGCCAGGCAACGCCGCTCGGCGACGTGTTCGTCTCCCTTGAACGGCCGAAAAACGCTGTCGGCACGGAGGTGCTCGCCGATGGCGACACCCTGACCCGCGAATTCACCTCGGCCGGCGCCACCGTCGAGGAACTGTTGATCTCGGTCTCGACGCTGTTCAACGGCGGCGGTGTCGCCAACCTGAGCAGGCTCGGCACCGAACTCGGCGCGATCCTCAACGGCCAGGGCGGCAACCTCGCCCACCTGGTGACCGAAATGACCGGCGTCGTCGGCGAATTGAACAACAACAGCGCGCGTATCGATTCCGCGCTCGGCGAGTTCGACACGCTCGCGAACACCATCGAGGCGAACAGCTCCGAACTGGGGCAGGTCGCCGACACGCTGCCCTCGGCGATCGGCGCGATCGCCGAGAACAACACCGCGATCGGCGATCTGCTCACCAAGGTCGCCACCGCCACCGCCGCCCTCGGCGACTACTCGAATACGACCGGTGATCAGCTGGCGGAACTTCTCGGCAACGTGAACGCGCTGATGTCGGGTCTGGCCGGGGCGGGGGATTCGATCGGCTACCTCATGGATCAGCTCCACGCCATCAAGCCCGCCGTCGATGTCACCTTCCGGGGAAAGTCCTGGGTCGCCGAGGTCAACATCACCCACCTCGATGTCGGTCTGCTGACGGCGCCGGAAAACAGCAAGTTCTGGGATCTGCGGGACATGAACGACTTCGTCGGGAGTTTCCTGCAGGTCCTGCAAGTCGTCCAGGGCCGCGTCGGCGGGCCACGCTGATGTCGCACACCGACCTCGTCGCGGCGATTTCGGCATCGGGCGACCCCGCACCGATCAACACGCCGTTCACCGGTGAGCACCTCGTTTCCGTGAGCCAGTTCGCTGGACTGGACCGGCGCCGGTCGGACACGTTCCCGGAGCCGAGCGATAGCGACCACGACCGCGCTGTTGTCGGCGGGTTGCAGGCAGTGTCGAGTACCGCCCATCCGGGCCCGCGAAAGGTTCAACAGTGCTGACAACCGTTCGACTGGTCGCGAGCAGCGCCTACGACGTGATCCGATCCATGCTGGTCATCGTTCGCAGCGGCGTGCTCGACCCGCTACGTCCCGATCTCGCGGTCCGGTCCTATTTCGACGTGCTGCGCTTCGGTCCTTTCGCCGGTGTCGTGCTGCACGCGGCGCGGGCCAGGCCCGAGGCGAGCGCCATCGTCGACGAGCGCGGTTCACTCACGTTCCGGATGCTCGACGAACGCTCCAACGCCCTCGCCCGTGGCCTGGCGGCGAGCGGGATCCGGGCGGGCGATGTGATCGCCCTGCTGGCGCGCGACCACCGTGGCATGGTGCTGAGCCTGCTCGCCGCGGGCAAGCTGGGCGTGCGCGCGGTTCTGATGAACACCGGGTTCGCCAAGCCGCAGTTCGCCGATGTGGCCGCGCGCGAGAAGGTCAAGGCGGTGCTGCACGACAGCGAGTTCGTCGACCTGATGAGCGCGATCCCGGCCGAGATCCCCCGAGTGCTCACCTGGGTTGACGAGGCCGACGGCGTCGACCCGGCGATCCCGACCGTGGAATCGCTGTGCGCCGGGCGTTCGGTGACACCGCTGACCCCGCCCGCCAAGCCCGGCGGCATGGTGATCCTCACCAGCGGCACCACCGGTACCCCCAAGGGCGCCCCGCGCGACCGGGTGAGCCCGATCGTCACCGCGCAGTTCCTCGACCGGATTCCGTTGCCCGCCAACGGCACCATGCTCATCGCGGCGCCGGTCTTCCACGGCACCGGTCTGTCCCAGTTCACCTTGGGTATCGCGCTGGGAAAGCGCGTCGTCTTCCAGCAGCGCCGGTTCGACGCCGAGAAGACGCTGGCCGATATCGTGAAGTACCAGGCGGATTCGGTGATCGTGGTGCCGACGATGTTGCAGCGCATCCTCGATCTGGACCCCGAGGTCCTGGCGAGGTACGACCCGCGCGGCGTCGAGGTCGTCTTCGCCGCGGGTTCGGCCATCGCCCCCGACGTGGTGACCCGTGCCATGGACTACTTCGGCGACAGCCTCTACAACCTCTACGGCTCCACCGAGTGCGCGGTGGCGACCGTGGCCACCCCCGCGGAACTGCGCCGCGCGCCGACCACGGCGGGCCGGGCGCCGGTCGGTATCCGGATCACGCTGTTCGACGAGAACCGCACGCCGATCACCACGCCCGGTGTCACCGGAACCATCTTCGTGGACAACGGTTTCGCGTTCGACGGGTACACCGACGGCCGCACCAAAGAAGTGGTGAACGGCATGATGTCCACCGGCGACGTCGGACACCTCGACGCCGACGGGCTGCTCTACATCGACGGCCGAGACGACGACATGATCGTCTCCGGCGGCGAGAACGTCTTCCCGATCGAGGTCGAGAACCTGATCGCGGGCCGCGCCGACGTACACGAAGCCGCCGTCATCGGCGTAGATGATCCCGATTACGGAAAGCGGCTGTGCGCGATCGTCGTTCCCGGTCCGGACTCGGCGCGCGATGCCACGGAGATCAAGGACTACGTCAAGGGCAACCTCGCCCGGTACAAGGTGCCGCGCGACGTGGTCTTCGTCGACCACCTGCCCCGCAATGCCACCGGCAAGCTGCTGCGCAACTCGCTCGCGCGGCTGGCCGCCGAAGAATCGTCCGAGCTCGACGACTGAGCTCGGGGAAACCGACACCTCCAGGAGATGGCAATGACGCCGTTGCACCACCCGATGATCACCACCACCGAACGCGTCTACGACGACTACCGGACAGTCGAATTGTCCTGTCCGGGAACCGGACCCACGATCTTGCTGCTGCACGGGATCATGGATCTGCCGCAGACGTGGAACCAGGTACTCGACAGGCTCGCCGCGGCCGGTCATCGGGCGGTGGCGGTGAGCCTGCCGCAACCACACGAGCGCCTTGCCGGGACCTCGGTGCTGCCCCGACAGGACGAATTCGTCGCGGCCGTGATCCGCGCGCACGCCGGCACGGAGGGCGTCGTCCTGGTCGGCAACTCGATGGGCGGTGGACTCGCGCTGCGCGCCGGCGCGAATCCGGACCTGCCGGTGCGGGCCGTCGTCGCCGTGGACGCCATCGGATTCGGGACCACGCGGTGGATCTCGGCGCTGCTCGGCTCCAAGATGCTGCCCGAACGGCTGCTGGGCATGATCGATCTGCCTCGCGCCGTGCTGCGTCCGCTGGTGGCTCGGCTCATCCAGTGGGTGGTGTACAGCCGGGGCGGGCCCGCGGTCGTCGAGCACTCGCGAGCGATCGCCGCTCGGCTGGCGACCATCCGGGTCGGGGCGGGACTGGCAGGCGCACACGCGCTGCTCGCCGAATTCGCCCGCGGCTATTCGGCGCTGCCCGCGGTGCCTGTGCTGTTCGTCCACGGTCGGCACGACAACCTCATTCCGGTGCGGGCCTCGGTGAGTGGCCACCGGCAGATTCCCGGATCGGAGTTGCGGGTGCTGCCGCAGGCCGGGCACTGTCCGCAGGTCGACGACCCCGACGTGACCACCGAGCTGATCCTCGACTTCGCCACCCGGATGCACCGAGCGGCATAACGAGGGCCGCGGTTCGGCCGCAGGCGAACGCGACACCGCCCGACGCCTGCCGTTCCAGCTGGATCGAACAGGCTGGGTGAGCTGAGGAGTTTCATCGGCGCACGAATCAAGGACAAGACGCGGAACGAATGGACTGCGCTATTCGCCGATTCCGACGCGTGCGTCACCCCGGTACTGAGTCCCCGGGGAAGCGCGCGAACACCCACGCAACCGCGAACGCGCCGCGTTCATCTACATCGACGGACTCGCCAGCCCGCGCCCGCGCCCCGGTTCAGCCATACCCATGCCGGTGTTCCCGAATCACACGCCACCGACCGCGACACCATCGACCGGTTCTTGGCGCAGTGGGAGCAATCTCGTGATCAAGCGTGGGCTCGGCGAGAATCGAAGCCGTGGTAGTGCGCCCCAGCCACAGCCTTCACCTCCGGCGGCGTTGGGCGCTGGGCGCGGCGTGGGCGGAACGGAACGCGGAAGAATCCGGCACCGGTCAACTTGGACATGGCCTTCGCTGGCAGCGCACATAAGGACGAGGCAGCCCTCCGTGCACGACATCGTCAGCCGGGTCCCCGGTGACCAGCTCAGCGCCGACAGCACTGCGCGATCGGCGACGCGGCCGGCATCGCCGATGACGGCGACGCCGTAGGCGAGATCCGGGTCGGCGGTGCCCCGGATGACGCACGTCGGCAGGGGGTCGTGGAGGCGGTCCTGGAGCGCGGTCTGGGGCGGAATGAGTGGCTCGATCATCGGCGATCACCACGCCTGGGGCGGTGCCGGGAGGGTGCGAAAAGTGGCACAGCTGTCACCCGATGAATCGTGTTTACGCAGGTCAGTGCCCTGCATGTCGTGTCTCCTCCGTGTGCGAGTGCACTCGAACACGCCGGAGCCCTGATCTGGCCCGAAAGCCAGGAATCTGTGCGCGAGAGGGGACTTGAACCCCTACGTCCGTGGACACCAGAACCTAAATCTGGCGCGTCTGCCAATTTCGCCACTCGCGCTGGATGTGTACGACCGTCCAAACTCTACCGGGCAAATCCGGCTTCGCGAAGCGTTCGGGCGGCGTGGCGTACTCGTCGGTAACACGACCTGGGGTTATAACGATTTGATAAACCCCAACATGAGGGCCACTCATGTTTGCGAAGCGAAGTAACAGGCTGGACCTGCGGTTTGAACATGAGGCGGGGTCATGTTTCAGAAAAAACTGGTACTGCCGTACAAAAATACTCGGCGGTAGCTGCCGTCGGGGCGGGAAACGTGAGGCTTTCCTCATGATTTTGTGCGATCGTGGCTGCCAACAGGCCCGAGGGGCTGCCGGATACGTGTGCGTGCCGTCGGTGGGCGGAGCGCCAGGAGAAGGAAGTCGAGCGTCTTGACGATCAACGAGAGCACCGAGATGGGCACGGGGTCGACCGCGAAAGCTGGTGGTCGTGGCCAGGCATCGGGTGTCCGCGCAGCGCTGCTGGAGCAGCTGCGCAACGGGGCCGGGTACGCGTTGGCGTTCGGTGGGCAGGGTGCGCAGTGGCTGCGCGAGCTCGAGGAGATCGGCCGCGACAGCGCGCTCGAATCCGAGCTGACCGCGCTGGTGCACGCCGCCGAGGCGCTGGTCGAGCCGGTTGCGGCGCAGTTGCTGGTGGTCCGCCCCGGTGGCTTCGACCCGATGGGCTGGATGCTGGAGAGCGAGCTGGACGAGCCGGACGAGCCGTCCTCGGCACCCGCCGACGCGGTGCTGCGCTCGGCCGCGGTCTCGATGCCGGGCGTGCTGCTCGCCCAGCTCGCGGCCATCAAGGCGCTGCGGCTGCAGGGCCTGGACACGACCGAGCACGCGCCGGTCGCGATCGTCGGGCACTCGCAGGGTCTGCTGGCCGCCGCCGCGGTCGAGGCCCGTGGTGAGCGCGACGCCGAGCTGCTGGCCATCGCCCAGTTCATCGGTGCCGCGGCCGGGCTGGTCGCGCGCAGGCGCGGGCTGATGCCGATCGGCGAGCGTTCGCCGATGGTCGCGGTGTCCAATGTCGATCCGGAGCAGTTGCAGGCGATCGTCGCCGAGGTCGCCGAGGGTGTCGACCCCGCGAGCGCCGCGGTGGTGTCGATCCGCAACGGCCGCAGGCGCGTGGTGCTGTCGGGCACCCCGGCCCAGATCGATCGCGTGCGGGTGCGCTGCGCGCAGCTGCACGACGAGCAGACCCGCGAGCGGGAGAGCAAGGCGCGCGGTGGCGCGGTCTTCGCGCCCGTGTTCGAGGACATCTCCGTCGACGTCGCCTTCCACCACCCGGCGCTGGCCGAGACCGTCGACCTGGTCACCGGCTGGGCCCGCCAGTGCGAGCTCGACGCCGACCTCGCCGCCACCCTGGCCCAGCAGGTGCTGGTCGACCCGATCGACTGGGTCGCCACCGTCGACGGTGTCGTCGCCGCGGGCGCGGAGTGGATTCTCGACCTCGGCCCCGGCGACCTGCTCTCCCGGATCACCGGCGGTTCGCTCAAGGGCACCGGCGTCGGCGTGATCGCCGCCGCCACCCGCCCGGGCCAGCGCAGCCTGCTCACCCCGGGCGCCGCGCCCGAGCCCGCCACCCCGTGGTCGGCCTTCGCGCCGAAGCCGGTGCGGCTGCCCAACGGCCGCATCGTCGTCGAGACCGCGTTCACCAAGCTCACCGGCCGCTCGCCGATCCTGCTGGCGGGCATGACCCCGACCACCGTCGACGCCAAGATCGTTGCCGCCGCGGCCAACGCGGGGCACTGGGCCGAGCTGGCCGGTGGCGGTCAGGTCACCGAGCAGATCTTCGCCGACCGGATGACCGAGCTGCGTCAGCTGCTGCAGCCGGGTCGCGCGGTGCAGTTCAACTCGCTGTTCCTCGACCCGTACCTGTGGAAGCTGCAGCTGGGCGGCAAGCGCCTGGTGCAGAAGGCGCGTGCGGCGGGTGCGCCGCTGGACGGCGTGATCGTCACCGCGGGCATCCCCGAGCTGGAGGAAGCCGTCGCGCTGATCGAGGAGCTGACCGAGGCCGGCATCAGCCACGTCGCGTTCAAGCCGGGCACCGTCGCCCAGATCCGCGCCGTGCTGCGGATCGCCGACGCCGTGCCGGACTACCCGGTGATCATGCACATCGAGGGCGGCAAGGCCGGCGGGCACCACTCCTGGGAAGACCTCGACGACCTGCTGCTCGACACCTACGCCGAGCTGCGCAACCGGGCCAATGTGGTGGTCTGCGTCGGCGGCGGCATCGGCACGCCCGAGCGCGCCACCGACTACCTGACCGGCACCTGGGCCACCGCCCACGGCTACCCGGTGATGCCGCTGGACGGCGTCCTGG
Source organism: Nocardia sp. NPDC003269 (assembly GCF_042888005.1). Lineage (NCBI taxonomy): Bacteria > Bacillati > Actinomycetota > Actinomycetes > Mycobacteriales > Nocardiaceae > Nocardia > Nocardia sp. NPDC003269. Next base: position 480,844 of record NZ_JBIAPA010000004.1, on the reverse strand, counting down.
TCGGCACCGCCGCCATGGCCACCCTGGAGGCGACCACCGCCCCCGAGGTGAAGCAGCTGCTCGTCGACACCCCCGGCACCCCCGACTGGGTCGGCGCGGGCACCGCCAACGGCGGCATGGCCTCGGGCCGCAGCCAGCTCGGCGCCGACATCCACGAGATCGACAACGCCGCCTCGCGCACCGGCCGCCTGCTCGACGAGGTCGCCGGTGACGCCGAGGCCGTCGCCGCCCGCCGTGCCGAGATCATCGCGGCGCTCGACGCCACCGCCAAGCCCTACTTCGGCGATGTCGCCACCATGACCTACCAGCAGTGGCTGGAACGCTATGTCTCGCTGGCGGTCTCGAGCGAGGTCCCGATCTCGTTCGACTGCGGCAGCGACATCGGCGACGCGATCATCGACGCCACCCGCTCGGACTGGCTCGACATCAGCTGGCGCGACCGGTTCGCGGAGATGATGCGGCGCACCGAGGCCCGGCTGCACCCCGCCGACAGCGGCGAGATCGAGACCCTGTTCGCCGACGACGAGGCCTTCGAGCACCCGGTGCAGGCGCTGTGCGCGCTCAAGAAGCAGTACCCCTCGGTCGCCGAGACCGTGCTGCACCCGGCCGACGTGCCGTTCTTCGTCGCGCTGTGCAAGACCCCGGGCAAGCCCGTGAACTTCGTGCCCGTCGTCGACGGCGACGTGCGGCGCTGGTGGCGCTCGGATTCGCTGTGGCAGGCCCATGACCCGCGCTACTCGGCCGACCAGGTGTGCGTCATCCCCGGCACCGTCGCCGTCGCCGGGATCACCCGCGTCGACGAGCCGGTCGGCGAGCTGCTCGACCGCTTCGAGCAGGACACCGCCTACAGCCTGGTCCGCGCCGGCGTCGTGCCCGCGCCGGTCGACGCGCGTCGCGTCGCCGGTGTGGTGGCGGGCGCGCTCGACACCGTGCTCGCGGCGCCCGACGTGCAGTGGGCCGGGCGCACCACCGTGAACCCGGTGCACCGGCTCGGCGCACAGGCCGAGTGGATCGTCGAGCAGGGGAGCGCGGTGCATCAGGGCACCGGCGCGACGCTGACCGAGATCTCCGGTCCCGAAGCCGAATTCAGCTACGTCGAACTGGCCGTGCCGCTGCTCGGCCGCGACGCCGTGAAGATCCGCATCACCGTGCCGGTGAGCGTCTACTCCGGTGGCGCGCCGGTGATCACCGAGGCCGACGCCGAGACCGCCATGTCGGCGCTGCTCGGCGTGGCCGCCGGCCAGTCGCTGCCCGAGGTGAAATCCGGTGTGGCGCATCTGAACCTGGCCTGGATGCCCGACCTGGTCGCCGATCACGCCGGTGTCACCGGTTCCGGTCTGCCCGCCACCCTGAGCACCCTCGGCCGCACCGCGCCCGACGTGCTGGTCGGTGCCTGCTGGCCCGCGGTCTTCGCGGTGCTCGGCGCGGCCCGCACCGGCAACGGCGGTTCGGTGATCGAGGGCATGCTGGACCTGGTCCACCTCGACCACCAGATCGAGCTGCTGACCGAACTGCCCTCGGAGACCGGCATTCTCGTCGTGCGCGCCGAGAGCGGCGCGGTCGTCGACACCGACATGGGCCGGGTCGTCGAGGTGGCCGTGAACGTCGGCCTGATCCTCGATCAGGGCCTCGAGCCGACCCCGCTGGCCCGGCTGGTCGAGCGGTTCGCGATCCGCGGCCGCAACGGGGCGGGCGAGCTCACCGATCCGCCGCGCGCGGCCGGTGCGGTCTCCGCCGAGGCCACCGACACCCCGCGCCGCCGGCGCCGGGACGTCTCGATGACCGCGCCGCGCGCCATGCACGCGTTCGCCACGGTCTCCGGTGACCACAACCCGATCCACACCTCCGACGCCGCGGCCAAGCTGGCCGGGCTGGGCAGCCCGATCGTGCACGGCATGTGGCTCTCGGCCGCCGCCCAGCACGCGGTCGTCGCCGTGGATCCCGAAAGCTCCCTTCCCGCACGCACTCTCACGGCCTGGACCACTCGGTTCCTCGGCATGGTCCGCCCCGGCGCGACCGTGGACGTGCGGGTGGAGCGGATCGCGGTGGACGCGGGCAGCGAGATCATCGAGGTCTCCTGCCGCGTCGACGGTGACCTGGTCATGACCGCGACCGGGCGCACCGCCGCCCCGAAGACCGTCTACGCCTTCCCGGGCCAGGGCATCCAGCGCAAGGGGATGGGTCTGGACGCGCTGACCCGCTCGAAGGCGGCCAAGCAGGTGTGGGAGCGCGCCGACGCGCACACCCGCGAAGCCCTCGGTTTCTCGATCCTGGCGGTGGTGCGCGACAACCCGACCTACCTCAAGGCGCGCGGTGTCGAGCACCGGCACCCGGACGGTGTGCTGCACCTGACCCAGTTCACCCAGGTCGCCATGGCGACCCTCGGCGTCGCCCAGGTCGCCGAGCTGCGCGAGGCCGGTGCCTTCGTCGAGGGCGCGATGCTCGCCGGTCACTCGGTCGGTGAGTACAACGCGCTCGCCGCCGTCGCCGGGGTGCTGCCGCTGGAGGCCGTGCTCGAGGTGGTGTTCCAGCGTGGCTCGGCCATGCACGAGCTGGTCCCGCGTGATGCTCAGGGCCGCAGCGACTACCGGATGGCCGCCATCCGCCCGTCGCAGATCGGGCTGCCCGACGCCGAGGTCATCGACTTCGTCAACGGCATCGGCGAGGCGACCGGTGAGTTCCTCGAGGTCGTCAACCTGAACCTGCGCGGCTCGCAGTACGCCATCGCGGGCACGGTCGCCGGGCTCGAGGCGCTGGAGACCGAGATCGACCGCCGGCGCGAGGAATTCGGTGGCAAGCGGGCGTTCATCCTGGTGCCCGGCATCGACGTGCCGTTCCACTCCTCGGTGCTGCGCGACGGCGTCCCGGAGTTCCGGCACAAGCTCGAGCAGCTGCTGCCCGCCGAGGTGCACCCCGAGGTGCTCGTCGGCCGCTACATCCCGAACCTGGTGCCGCGCCCGTTCTCGCTGCGGCGTGAGTTCCTCACCGAGATCGCCGAACTCGTGCCGTCGGAGCCGCTCGCCGCGGTACTGGCCGACTTCGACAGCTGGGCCGACCGCGAGGCCGAGCTGTGCCGCGTGGTGCTGATCGAGCTGCTGGCCTGGCAGTTCGCCAGCCCGGTGCGCTGGATCGAGACCCAGGACCTGCTGTTCACCGATGCCGCGCACGGCGGCCTCGGCGTGGAGCGGTTCGTCGAGATCGGCCTCGGCGCCACCCCGACGGTGGCCAACCTGGCCTCGCAGACGCTGAAGCTGCCCGCGTTCGGCGGGGCGACGGTCGAGGTGGTCAACGTCGAGCGCGACGCCGCGGTCGTCTACGCCACCGACACCGATCCCGCGCCGGTCGACGACATCGAGGAGACCCCGGCCGAGGCGCCCGCGGCCGCTCCCGCCGCCGCGGCCGCACCGGTCGCCGCGGCGCCGGTCGCCACCGGTGGCCCGCGTCCCGACGACATCTCCTTCACCGCCGCCGACGCCACCCGCGTGCTCATCGCGCTGTGGACCAAGCTGCGGCTGGACCAGATCGGCCCGGTCGACACCATCGAGGGCCTCTGCGACGGCGTGTCCTCGCGCCGCAACCAACTGCTGGTCGACCTCGGTTCCGAGCTCTCGCTCGGCGCCATCGACGGCGCGGCCGACGCCGACATGGGCGCCCTGGCGGGCACCGTCGAGCGCCTGGCCCGCACCTACAAGCCGTTCGGCACGGTGCTCACCGACGCCATCGGCGACCACCTGCGCAAGGTCTTCGGTCCCTCCGGCAAGCGGCCCGCCGCCATCGCCGACCGGGTCAAGAAGACCTGGGAACTCGGCGACGGCTGGGCCAGCCACGTCACCGCCGAGGTCTCCCTCGGCACCCGCGAAGGCGCCAGCGTGCGCGGCGGCGACCTCGGCGGGCTCGCCGGCGGCGCGCTGTCCGACGCCGCCTCGGTCGACGCGGCCATCGACGCCGCCGTGCAGGCGGTGGCGGCGCGACGCGGTGTCGCGGTGTCGCTGCCCTCGGCGGGTGGCGCGTCCGGCGGCACCGTCGACGCGGCGGCACTGGGTGAATTCACCGAGCAGATCACCGGCCGGGACGGCGTGCTCGCCACCGCGGCCCGGGTCGTGCTCGAGCAGCTCGGCCTGAGTGAGCAGGTCAGCGCGCCCGAGGCCACCGAGGACACCCTCGTCGACCTCGTCTCGGCCGAACTCGGCACCGACTGGCCGCGCCTGGTCGCCCCGGCGTTCGACGCCCGCAAGGCCGTCCTGATCGACGACCGCTGGGCCACCGCCCGCGAGGACCTCGCGACCATGTGGCTCGGCGACGACGCCGCCACCGCGGAGCTGTCGATCGGCGGCTACGTCGGCGCCGGCGCGGCCGTTGCCGCGCAGGCGAACTGGTGGCGTCAGCGGGCCATGCACGAGGCCCGCTCGGTGCTGGCCGGGGTGTACGCGCAGATCGCCGAAGCCGCCCTCGACACCACCGACCCCGGTCTGTGGTCCGACGACGTCGCCGTGATCACCGGCGCCAGCAAGGGTTCCATCGCGGCCGCCGTCACCGGCAGGCTGCTCTCGGGTGGCGCGACCGTGGTGGTCACCACCTCGCGCCTGGACGACGCGCGGCTGCGGTTCTACCGCGCGCTCTACCGCGACAACGCCCGCCACGGCGCGGCGCTGTGGGTCGTCCCCGCGAACATGGCCTCCTACCAGGACCTCGACGCGCTGATCGACTGGGTCGGCACCGAGCAGGTCGACAACGCGGGCGGCGCCAAGATCAAGGTCAAGGACGCCATGACCCCGACGCTGCTGCTGCCGTTCGCGGCACCGCGCGTCGCCGGTGACCTCGCCGACGCGGGCGCTCGCGCCGAGATGGAGATGCGGGTTCTGCTCTGGTCGGTGGAGCGGCTGATCGGCGGCCTGTCCGCCCTCGGCGCCGACCACGACGTCGACGCGAAACTGCATGTGGTGCTGCCGGGTTCGCCCAACCGCGGCCTCTTCGGCGGCGACGGCGCGTACGGCGAGTCCAAGGCCGCGCTCGACGCGGTGGTCACCCGCTGGCGGGCCGAGAAGTCGTGGTCCGCGCGGGTCACCATGGTGCACGCGCTGATCGGCTGGGTGCGTGGCACCGGGCTGATGGGCCACAACGACCCGATGGTCGAGGCCGTCGAGAAGGCGGGTGTGCACACCTGGTCGACCACCGAGATGGCCGACGAGCTGCTCAAGTGGTGCACCTCGCGGGCGCGTCAGGTCACCGAGACCGGCCCGCAGCAGATCGACCTCACCGGCGGTCTGGCGCGTGCCAAGCTCGACCTGCCCGCACTGGCCAAGCAGGCCCAGGAGGCCGCGGCCGCGAGCGAGGAGGAGGCGAGCACCGCCGCCACCATCGCCGCGCTGCCCGCGCCGCCCACCCTGAGCTCGGCGCTGCCGGTGCCGGAGTGGGGTGCGGTGACCGCCGACCTGGCCGACATGGTCGTCATCGTCGGCGCGGCGGAGCTCGGCCCGTACGGTTCCTCGCGCACCCGCTTCGAGATGGAGGTCGAGGACAAGCTCTCCGCCGCCGGCGTGCTCGAGCTGGCCTGGACCACCGGTCTGATCCGCTGGGAGAACGACCCGAAGCCGGGCTGGTACGACACCGAATCCGGGGACTTCGTGCCGGAGTCGGAGCTGGCCGAGCGCTACCACGACACCGTCGTCGAGCGCTGTGGCGTGCGCCGCTACGAGGACGACGGCGCGATGCTCGACAACGCGGCGCCGCTGCTCACCTCGGTCTTCCTCGACCAGGACCTGAGCTTCACCGTCGCCAACGAGGCCGAGGCCCGCGCGTTCCACACCGCCGATCCCGAGCACACGGTGATCACCCCGGTCGCCGATTCCGGCGACTGGACCGTCACCCGCAAGGCGGGCACCGAGATCCGGGTGCCGCGCAAGGCGAAGTTGTCGCGGGTGGTCGGTGGCCAGATCCCGACCGGCTGGGACCCGACGATCTGGGGCGTCTCCGCCGACATGGCCGCCTCGATCGACCGGGTCGCGCTGTGGAACATCGTCTGCACCGTCGACGCGTTCGTCGGCGCCGGCTTCAGCCCCGACGAGCTGATGAGCTGGGTGCACCCGAGCCTGGTGGCCAACACCCAGGGCACCGGCATGGGTGGCATGTCCTCGATGCGCTCGCTCTACGTCGACAACCTGCTCGGCGAGCCGCGCCCGAACGACATCCTGCAGGAGGCGCTGCCCAACGTCGCCCTGGCGCACGTGGTGCAGTCCTACGTCGGCAGCTATGGCGCCATGGTGCACCCGGTCGCGGCGTGCGCCACGGCGGCGGTGTCGGTGGAGGAAGCCGTCGACAAGATCCGGCTCGGCAAGGCCGAGGTCGTGGTCGCCGGTGGTTACGACGATCTCGGTATCGAGGGCATCGTCGGCTTCGGTGACATGTCGGCCACCGCCGACTCGGCGGCCATGCGCGCCAAGGGCATCAGCGACCGCTACTTCTCCCGCGCCAACGACCGCCGTCGCGGCGGGTTCGTGGAATCGCAGGGTGGCGGCACCGTGCTGCTGGCCCGCGGTGACGTGGCCGTGGAGATGGGTCTGCCGGTGCTCGGCGTGCTCGCCTTCGCGCAGTCCTTCGCCGACGGCGTGCACACCTCCATCCCCGCACCGGGTCTCGGCGCGCTGGGTGCCGGTCGTGGCGGCAGCGGCTCGCGACTGGCCGCCGAACTGCGCAAGCTCGGCGTCACCCCGGACGACATCGCGGTGATCTCCAAGCACGACACCTCCACCGCCGCCAACGATCCCAACGAGTCGGAGCTGCACGAGCGGCTCGCCGGCGCGCTGGGCCGTACCGACGGCGCCCCGCTGTTCGTGGTCTCGCAGAAGAGCCTCACCGGCCACGCCAAGGGCGGCGCGGCGGCCTTCCAGCTCATTGGCCTGTGCCAGGTGCTGGAAAACGGTGTGGTGCCGCCGAACCGGAGCCTGGACTGTGTCGACGAGAAGATGTCGGCCTACCCGCACCTGGTGTGGGCGCGCGAGCCGCTGCGCTTCGGCGACAAGTTCGCGCTCAAGGCCGGTCTGGTGACCTCGCTCGGCTTCGGCCACGTGTCGGGTCTGCTCGCGGTGGTGCATCCGCAGGCGTTCCTGGCCGCGATCGACCCGGCGGCGCGGGCCGACTACCAGGAGCGGGCGCAGGCGCGTCAGCTCGCCGGTCGGCAGCGCTTCGCCGAGGCGATGTGCGGTGGCGGCGCGCTGTACGAGAAGCCGGCGGATCGCCGCCTGGGCGCCGACGGCACCCCGGCCAAGCAGATCCGTCAGCTCGAGGCCGACATGCTGCTCTCGCCGGAGGCCAGGCTCGACGGCGACGGCGTGTACCAGGCGAACGGATGGGGTTGCGGCACCGGGCGAATCGGTTCCGCTCCGCAGTCGACCGAAGCGTCGTAGGCTGCCGCTTCGTGACGATTCTCGGAATCGGTTTGGACTTGGTGACCATCTCCGAGTTCGCCGAGCAGCTGCAACGGTCGGGGACGACGATGCTCAGGGAGAGCTTCACCGCTGGTGAACGCCGCTACTGCCAGAGCAAGCAGACGGACCCGGCCCGCAGCTTCGCCGCACGCTGGGCCGCGAAGGAGGCGGTGCTCAAGGCTTGGGCATCGTCTCGCTTCGCGCGCAGCCCGCAGATCGGGGACAACCCGTATCCGCTGATCGAGGTGGTGAACGACGCCTGGGGCAGGCCGAGCATCAAGTTGCACGGCCTGGCCGCGGAGTTCCTGCCGCGCGCCCGCGTCCACCTGTCGCTGACCCACGACGGCGACACGGCCGCGGCCATGGTGGTACTGGAAGATCCCGGCGAACTCGCCGATCTGATCGAGGGTAGGGAAACTACCCGTTAGACATCGCGCACCGTCACTCCGTGGCGGTGCGCGATTCCTTTTCCGCCACAAGCAGGTAGGCGACCATCAGGCGCTTGAGCTCGGCGACCGCGTCGGCGTTGGACTGCTCGTCCTGCACGGAGAAGTTCAGCATCGAGTAGACGACGTGCACGAGCACCTCGGCCATCATCGTGCGCCGGGCGCGCGGGGTGCGCGGCGTCAGCGGCCGCAGCATCTGCGAGACCACCTCGGCGAATTCCTTCTCGTGCAGCGCGCCCGTCGCCCGGGTGGACGGGGTCGACTGCATGGCCAGCCACACCTCGCGCCGCGAGGGATCGGTGGTCCACAGGCCGGCCAGGTGGTCGACGAACTGGTTCATGTGCCGCAGCCAGTCCAGCGACGGCACCTCGCCGTGGAAGTCGGCGAGCTCACGGGAAACCGCCACCAGGTCTTGCCGATTGAGCTCGCAGACGATCACGTACTTGTTGGCGAAGAACTGGTACAGGGTGCCGATCGGCACCTCGGCGCGCTGCGCGACCTCTTCACAGGTGAACGATTCGAAACCGACCTCGACGAGCAGTTCGCGCGAGGACGCCAGCAGCGCGTCGAACTTGCGCTTGCTGCGTTCCTGGGTGGGCCGCTTGCGCGGCATCAGCTCCTGCGGGTCGTCCTGCAATTCCAGCGCAGGGTCCGGACGGCTCTGCTTGGACCGGGCCTGCGCGTGTACTTCCACCCATCCAGGCTAGCGGTATACACACATCCCCGACACGCGTCTACCGACAGCGTGTCAACAACTGGGCGAAATTCCTCCCATCCATGCCACGGCTGGTGACGAATCATCAGATGAGCGTGCGTGCATCCGCACGCTTATTCGCGGCGATCTCTCGTCGCAACCGACCTACCGCGAAGTGATGGGCCCCGTGCGGGCCCGTCCCGCATCGTTTCGCACAGGGAAGGCATGACTTGTGGCTGCAGGATCTGTGATCACCCTCGGCGTCAGCACCGAGCGAGGCGCCGTGCACGCGGTCGCCTTCGCCGAGTCGGGCGCGACCCTCACCGACCGGATGCTGCTGCGGCGCACGGTCCGTGCGGGCGGGGACAGCAAGGCGGAGGTCGCCGTCGCGGTGCAGACCGCGCTGGACACGATGGCCGCCGAACTCGACGACGAGCACGAGATCGCCGGAGTGGCAGTGAGTTACCGCGATGCCGCCGAGCGGCGCGCGATCGTCACCCGGCTGGCGTCGACACCGTGGCGCACGGCGTCGCTGGTCTCGGCCAAATCGGCGCATCTGTTCGTCGCGGGCGCGATGACCTGGCTCGACGAATTCGACAATCTGCTGGTGTACGAGGCCGTGCCGGGTCACCAGGCGATGACCCTGCTCGATCCGGGCAGGCATCGCGTGCTCGCCGCCTCCGCGCAGACCGGCGCGCCGACCCCCGACGCGCTGCGCGCCGGTGTGTCGGCGGCCTGGGACCAGTTCGAGGCGGCCGGGGTGAAGCCGGGCGCGGTGGTGCTGGTCGGCTCGACCGCCGACGCGCCCGCGGTGCGCGAGGCGGCGGCCGGGTTCGGCGTGCCGGTGCTGCCGTGCCGGCTCGCGCCGTTCGCCCCCGCCGCCGGTGCCGCGCTGGTCGCGCTCGGTGATTCCGTCGACGTGCCGGTGGCCGCCGCCGCGCATTCCAAGCGGGGCACGGCGCTGGTGGCCGCGGCCGCGAGCCTGCTGGCAGGTGGGCTCGTCGCCGGTGGGTCGTACGCGGTGATGAACGGCGGGCCGCAGGCGGTCGACAACACCGCGGTGTCGTCTGAGCCCGGTGCGCATCCGGCCGAGCCGGTCGCGTCGCCGGGGCCGCAGCTGCACGAGACGGCCGACACCGGGTCCGCGGAGACCGGCTCGACCGGCGGCGTCGGTTCCAGCAGTGGCCTGCACGTGAGCCCGGCGGCCGAGCCGTCGGCCACCTCGCCGTACGAGACGGTGTCGCCGAATCCCCAGCTGGTCGACCCGAGCCAGTTCCCGCTCGAGTACCCCACCCAGCTCTACGGTGACGCGCCGCAGGACGAGCCGCTGCCGCTGGAACCCGCCGCACCGGTCGTCCCGCAGACGCCCGCCGCGGCGACGACCCTGCCGGGCACCGGCATCCCGATGGGGATGCAGCCCGCCCAGGCGCCGGTGCCGGAGGGCCCGCGTTCGGCCTCGGCCGATTAGGCAGCCCGAGAAACGGCGAAGGGGCCGCGCGATTCGTCGCGCGGCCCCTGCTCGTCGGTCAGACGCTGGTCCGGCGGCGGAACAGCACGCCGGCCGCGAGATACCCGGCGATCGCGATGCCCGCGCACCACAGCATGGCGAGCAGCGCGCTGTCCCCGATCGGCGTGCCCATCAGCAGCCCGCGCATCGTCTCGATCACCGGGGTCACCGGCTGGTGCTCGGCGAAGGTGTGCAACCAGGTCGGCATCGTCTCGGTTGGCACGAACGCGCTGCTCACGTACGGCAGGAACATGAAGAAGAAGGTGAAGCCGTTGGCCGCCTCGGGATTCCGGGCGAGCAGGCCCAGCGCCGCGGCGAGCCAGGACAGCGCGAAGACGAACATCGCGAGCACCCCGAGGACACCGAGCCAGCGCAGCGGATCGGTGGTCGGCCGGAAGCCGAGCGCCACCGCCACCCCGATCACGACGGCGGAGGTGAGCAGGTTGCGCAGCACGCTCTCGGCGACATGGCCGGTGAGCACCGCCGACCGGGCGATGGCCATGGTGCGGAACCGGTCGATGATGCCCTCGGCCAGATCGGTCGACAGCGCCACCGCCGTGGTGGAGGCGCCGAAACCCGCGCACAGCAGGATGATTCCGGGCACCACGTAGTCGATGTAGGGGCCGGGGCCCGCCTGCATCGCGCCGCCGAAGACGTAGACGAACATCAGCAGGATCATCACCGGCAGCGCGATGGTCATGATCATCGTGTCGGGACTGCGCACGGTGTGCCGGATATTGCGGTCCAGCATGGTGATCGAGTCCTGGGCGATGTGCACGGGGGACTGGGTGGTCATGGTCGGTCTCGTTTCGTGGGAGTTCAGGCGGCCGACGCGGCCCGGTGGGCGCGGCCGGTCAGCGCGAAGAAGACGTCGTCGAGGTCGGGGGTGTGCACGCTGAGCTGGTCGATGGCGATGTCGAGCTCGGCGAAACGGTCGAGCAGCCGCTTGATCTCGACCGCGCTGCCGTCCGAGGGCACCTGCAGGGTCAGCTGTTCGGGGTCGAGGTGGCCCGCCTGGTCGCCCACGGCGTGCGCGGCGGCCGCGAGCAGGTGCTGGTCGGCGAAGCGGAACCGGAGGTGCCCGCCGGGGACGAGCCGTTTGAGCTCCTCCGGCGTGCCGTCGGCGACGATGCGCCCGCCGTCGAGCACGGCGATCCGGTCGGCCAGCTGGTCGGCCTCCTCCAGGTACTGCGTGGTGAGGAAGACGGTGGTGCCCTCGGCCGCGAGGTCGCGGATCGCGGTCCAGAGGTCGCGGCGGCTGCGCGGGTCGAGGCCGGTGGTCGGTTCGTCCAGGAAGACCAGGCGCGGCCTGCCCATCAGGCTCATGGCGAGGTCGAGCCTGCGGCGCATGCCGCCGGAGTACGCGGACACCGGCCGGTCGGCGGCGTCGGCGAGGTCGAAGCGGTCGAGCAGGTCGGCGCCGCGGCGCCGGGTCTCGGCGGTGCCCAGGTGCAGGAGCCTGCCGGTGAGCCGCAGGTTCTCGGCGCCGGTGAGGACGCCGTCGACGGCGGCGTACTGCCCGGTGACGCCGATCAGGCCGCGCACGGTGTCGGCCGCCCGCACGGCGTCGTGCCCGAAGACGTGCGCGTCGCCCTGATCGGGCCGGACGAGCGTGGCCAGGATACGGACCAGGGTGGTCTTGCCCGCGCCGTTGGGGCCGAGCAGCGCGAAGACGGTGCCGGGCGCGACCTCGAGCTCGAGGTCGTCGAGCACGACCCGCGCGCCGAAGCTCTTGCGCAGCCGACGGACCGAGAGGGCGGGCGTTGGTTCGAGCGTCATGAGTTCTCCGATCGAGAAACTGTTTATGAGATAAACATAGTTTATAGAGTAAGCAGTTAATCGGCGCAAGAGTGGTCCCGCTAGAGTCGACCCGAGCGGAGGAGGAGAGTGGATGACGGACGCGGCGCTACCGAAGGCGGTCGAGCTGATGTGGGGGCTGGGTCAGCCCGGCACCCGCGGACCCCGGCGCACGCTGACCCTCGAGCAGATCCTCGACGCCGCCGTCGAGGTGGCCGACGCGGAGGGCTACGCGGCGCTGTCGATGGGCCGGGTCGCCAAGCAGCTCGGCTTCACCGCCATGTCGCTGTATCGCTATGTCGACAGCAAGAACACGCTCGAAGACCTGCTGCTGGACCGGGTGGTCGGCGTGCCGCCGGTGATCGCGGCCGGGACGCCGTGGCGGGCCGGGCTCGAGCAGTGGGCGAGCGCGGAGTTCGAGCGGATCGGCAGGCACCCCTGGTGGGTCGACATCCCGCTGAACCGGCCGCCACTGGGGCCCAACAACATGGCCTGGCTCGACGCCGGGCTGCGGGTGCTGGGCGAGACGGCGGTGCCCGAGCCGGTCAAGCTCCAGCTGGTGATGAACCTGTCGATGTTCGTGGTGGGCAAGCGGCGGGCCGTGCGCGACCTGCAGGCGGAGGAGGACGGCGACTTCGCCTCGGTACTCGCGCGGGTGCTCGACCCGCAGCGCTTTCCCTCGGTGTCGGCCGCGCTGTCCGCCTCCGCCTTCGACGCCGACGATATCGACTGGAGCGCAGCCGATTTCGAGTTCGGGCTGGCTCGCCTGCTCGACGGCTACGAGGTGTTCATCCGCACCTTCGGCGGCTGACTACACCGACAGGTCGCGGCGCAGCTTGGCGACGTGGCCGGTGGCGCGGACGTTGTACTGGGCGAGCTCGATCTTGCCCTGCTCGTCGACCAGGAAGGTCGAGCGGATGACGCCGGTGACGGTCTTGCCGTACATCATCTTCTCGCCGAACGCGCCCCACTCCTTCAGCACGTCGCGCTCGGGATCGGACAGCAGCGGGAAGGTCAGGCCCTCGGTGTCGCGGAACTTGGCCAGCTTGGCCGGCTTGTCCGGCGAGATGCCGATGACGTCGATGCCGGCGCCGCCGAGTTCGGCGAGGTTGTCGCGGAAATCGCAGGCCTGCTTGGTGCAGCCGGGGGTGCTGGCGGCCGGGTAGAAGTAGACGATCACCTTGCGGCCGCGGTAGTCCGACAGCGACACGTCCTTGCCGTCGGCGTCGGGCAGCGTGAATGCGGGGGCGGTGTCTCCGGGGGAGAGGCGATGGTTGTCGGTCACCACCGCACGGTAACCGACCGGGTCCGGCGAACGCATGGATAGACTCGTCGGCGAGCAGCAGACACATATTGGAGGTGACGGTGGCCAAGGACGACACCGACCGGATCGAGCGCGAGATCGAGATCGCGCGCGCCCGGTTGGCGACGACGCTCGACGAACTGGCGGTGCGCGCCGATCCACAGCGGATCGCGGACGACACCAAGGCGATCGTGGTCGCCAAGTTGAACGAGCCGAAGGTCAAATACACGCTGATCGGCGCAGGTGCCCTGGTGGCAGGCCTGGTCCTGGTCAAGATCTTCCGCCGCTGACCCAGCAGGCGAAACAAAACACCCGATGTGGCCGAGCCACATCGGGTGTTCTTGTTCGAGCGCGGGACTACTGCGTGGGGCAGGCCAGCCCGTCACCGTCGGGGTCGAGGTGGGGAGAGTAGCCCGCTTCGCCACGGAACAGCGGGGCGCGCCCGGCCGCGATCGCGTCGTCGCAGCTGCGGAAGGCACCGCCGGCCGAGCCGGACTGGACCAGGTTGGCCGAGCCGGTCGCGCCGAGGAGCGAGTCGAAGCTGGAGGAGCCGGTGCCCGCCGAGCCCGACACCACATCGGCGTGGGCGGCGGGGACGGCGAGCAGGGTGAGACCTGCGGCGGCGAGGCTCACGGAGAGCCGGCGAACGTTCATGAATTCCTCGATGTCTGCTGCGGTTCGGTTGTGGGCCCGGACACTTGGCACCCCGGGCGGCCCCGTCCACAATCGTGAACGGGGCGTCCGGTTGTCAACCGCGCGGGTGCCCCGAATCGCCGCGAATCGCGGTCGGTTATTCGCCCAGGCGGCGTCCGGTCGAATGTTCGGCTGGAACAGTACCCATTCGACCGGCCTGGAAATCCTCCATGGCCTGAATGATTTCCTCCCGGGTGTTCATGACGAACGGTCCGTACTGGATCACGGGTTCGCGCAACGGCATTCCGCCGAGCAACAGGACCTCGAGATCGCCGGTGCTGCTGTGCTGGGTGCGGTCGGCGGTCAGGGTGATGGCGTCGCCCTTGCCGAAGACCACGAGCTGGCCGGCGCTGATCGGCCTGCGGTCGACGCCGACGGTGCCGCTGCCCGAGAGCACGTAGGCCATCGCGGTGTAGTCCTTGGGCCACGGCGTCTCCAGCTGGGCTCCGGGTACCAGCGAGGCGTGCGCGTAGGCGATCGGGGTGTAGGTGGAGCCGGGTCCGGCGAAGCCGCCGAGTTCCCCGGCGATGACGCGCACGAGCGCGCCGCCGTCGTGCGAGCTGACCAGGGTCAGTTCGCTCGCGCGCAGGTCCTGGTAGCGCGGGGTGGCGAACTTGTTCGCCCGCGGCAGGTTCACCCACAGCTGGATGCCGTGGAAGGTGCCGCCGGAGATGACGAGCTTCTCCTCGGGCAGTTCGTCGTGCAGCATGCCCGAACCTGCGGTCATCCACTGCGTGTCGCCCTCGCTGATGACGCCGCCGCCACCTTGGGAGTCGTGGTGGACCATGGTGCCGTCGAGCATGTAGGTGACGGTCTCGAAGCCGCGGTGCGGATGCCAGGGCGCGCCCTTGGCCTCGTAGGGCTCGTAGGCGACGGGGCCCATCTGGTCGAGCAGGATGAACGGGTCGGCCGAGCGCAGATCGATGCTCGGGAAGGGGCGGGTCACCTCGAAGCCCGCGCCTTCCTGCTGGCGCGCGGCGGTGACGATCTGGCGGACGGGTCGCTGGGTCTCGGTGACATCGGGCCGGGGCAGCCGGGGCAGCACCATGATGTCGTCGACGGTGATTGCGGGCATGGGATGCGCCTCCTGGTCGGTCACGTGCTTTGTTTCCATGTCAACCAAATGGGTTCTAGGATCATTCCCGTGACCCGATGGTTGACCGAGGAAGAGCAGCAGACCTGGCAGGCCTATATCCGGATGCGCCAGCGGCTGGACGCGGCGATCGCGGCCGGGCTGGCCGAGCACGGCCTGTCGATGGCCGACTACGAGCTGATGGTGCCGCTCTCCGCCACGCCGAACGGGTGCCTGCGGGCCAAGGAACTGGCGAGCGAGGTGTGCTGGGACAAGTCCCGCCTGTCCAAGCAGCTGGCCCGGATGGCCGCGCGCGGGCTCGTCGACCGCAGGCCCGCCGAGGACGACGCGCGCGGGATCGTCGTCTCGCTGACCGAGGAGGGGCGCGCGGTGCTCGGCCGGGCCGCGCCCGAGCATGTCGAGTTGGTGCGCGATGTGTTCGTCGACCGGCTCGACGCGGCCGAGAGCGACGCGATCCGGTCGCTGTCGGCGAAGGTTGTCGGGGCGAGCGACGCCCGAACCACGTTGCCTGGTTAGCGGACTCGCGCTGCCGGTCGATGGACAACGCGTAGGTCGGGCTCGTCGAACCCAGGGGTGGCTGTGACTGTTCGAGCAAGAGTTGCCGGTGCGGTGGGCGCGGCGCTGATCGTCGTCGCCGGATGTTCGTCGTCGCCGGATTCCGCGACGCCGACTGGGCAACCGTCGGGTGCGACGCCGACCCAGTCGACGGCGCAACCGGCACCGTCCGGCGCGACGCCAACCCAGGCGACCGAGCGGCCGGGTCCGTCGGGCGCGACGCCGACTCAGGCGTCCGGGCAGCCAGGGACACCCGGCCCGACGACCGACCCCGGGGCGCCGGTCACCTCGGGCCAGATCATCCTCGCCCCGTCCGGCCCGGCGACCACCGTCGTCTCGGTCGTCGCGGTGACCGCCGCCGGTCAGGCAAGTGACGGCTTCACCGTCGTCAGCCCCGATCCGTACGGCGCGCTGGACTGCAAATACGCCGAACCCAGCCGCTCGGGGAACACTCCCGGCATCTACTCCGGCTGCGGCGCGTCCGCCGACTCGGCCGATGTCTGCTGGGCGCCGCCCGGCAACACCACCCTGCTCTGCGCGAGCGATCCGTGGCAGCGCACGCTGCGCCGCTACACGGTGACGCCGCAGCTCACGCCCGTCGGTCGCACCGAGTCGCCCGAGCCGTGGGCGCTGGAACTGGCCGACGGCAGGCACTGCCGCATCCGGGTCGGCGGTGCCTGGGGTGGGCGCTCCGACGGATTGGTCGGCGCGTACTCCTGCGATGGTGGCCACGACGTGGTGCTGCAGCCCGCGAACGCGCGCACTGCGGTCGACACATCGTCGAGTACCTGGACGGTGAAGGTCGGCCCGCTCGGCTCGGGCAACCCCGACTTCGCGCCCCCGCCGGAGGTCGCCGTGCGCACCGCGTATTTCGCCGCGACTGCGGGCTGACCGGACGAACCTCCGCTGCGGTCGTGACTGTCGCGCCCGGTCCGGCGGATCTCGGCGGTGTGGCCTCCGGCCTCCGGCCAGCTGGGCTACGTCGGCCCTCTGTGTTCGGCCTCCGGCCCCATCCGGCTGGGTTGCGCTGCCCTTCTGCGGTCGGCCCGTGGCCTCCGACCCCTCCAGTCCGGCTGGGCAGCGCCGCCGCTGCCGTATTCGGCCGGGGCGTGGAATCGGTGCGCTCAGGTCATCGGCCGGGGGTGTCCCGCCTCAGGTGAGCGCGGTGCCGGTGGTGGCGGTGATGTGGTCGGGGACGTCGCCCGAATAGTCGCCGGTGGTCAGGGTGCCCGCGGGTTCGAACAGCAGCAGCGTGGCGCCCTCGGCCGAGGACGGGCGGTGCTCGACGCCGCGCGGGACGACGTAGGTGTCGTTGCGGTGCAGGGTGATTCGACGGTCCGGTGCGCGCAGATCGATATCGAGGGTGCCGTCTAGGACGAGGAAGAACTCGTCGGTGTCGTGGTGGGCGTGCCAGAGGTGTTCGCCGCGCACCTTGGCCAGGCGGACGTCCCAGTCGTTGACCTGGGCCAGGATGCGCGGGCTCCACAGGGCGTCGAAGGTGGCGAGCGCGGTGTCGATATTCATCGGTCGATCGGTCATGCCTCATCGTCGCGGTTGCGGTGGCGGGCCGAACAGTGCGATGAATGGCACATGTCGCAAGATTTCTCGCAGCCGGGACTGCACCGTATCGCGGCGCTCGTCGACGATGGGTCCAATCCGTTCGAGCTCGCCTGTATGACGGAGGTGTTCGGGATCGAGCGGCCCGAGATCGGCGGCCTGCTCTACGACTTCCGGCTCTGCGCGCACCGGCGCGAGGTGCCGATGCGGCAGAACTTCTTCACCATGACCGGCCTGGCCGACCTCACCCTGCTCGACGCCGCCGACACCGTGATCGTCCCGAACCGCCCCGACACCGGCACCCCACGGCACCCGGCCGTCCTCGCGGCGATCGCCCGCGCGCACGCCCGTGGCGCCCGGCTGGTGGGCATGTGCAGCGGGGCGTTCACCCTCGCCGAGGCCGGGGTGCTGACCGGCCGCACCGTCACCCTGCACTGGCAGTGGGCGGCCGAGTTCCGCCGCCGCTTCCCCGGGACCGCGGTCGACGACGCCGTGCTGTTCATCGACGACGGCGACATCCTCACCTCGGCGGGCAGCGCGGCGGCCCTCGACCTCGCCCTGTACCTGGTCGGCCGCGATCACGGCACCGAGATCGCCACCGCGGTCGCCCGCCGCCTGGTCTTCGCCGCGCACCGCCGCGGCGGCCAGCGCCAGTTCATCGACCGCCCGGTGCCCCGCGACCCCGGCCCGTCCCTGGCATCGACGGTGGAATGGGCCGAACACCATGCCACCGAACCGATCACGGTCGCCGACCTCGCCGCCCACGCCTGCGTGAGCGTGGCCACCCTGCACCGCCGCTTCCGCGCCGAACTCGGCTGCACCCCACTGTCCTGGCTCACCGCCCGCCGCCTCGACCACGCCCGCCGCCTCCTCGAAGCGAGCGACCTCCCGATCGACCGGGTCGCCACCGCGAGCGGCCTCGGCACCACGGTGAACCTGCGCACCCACCTAGCCGCCGCCACCGGCCTCACCCCGACCGCCTACCGCAGGCAGTTCCGCACCGACCCCGCCTGATCCACGAGTTCCCTTGCACCACAGCCAGTTCGACGCCCCGACTCGGACAACCGCGGGGACCGGCAGATCGACATCGCGCTCACATCGGCGTCGCGCCACCACGCGGCCTCGGCACCACGGTGAACCTGCGCACCACCTCGCCACCGCGAACGGCCTCACCCCGGCCGCCTACCGCAGACAGTTCCGCACCGACCCCGCGTGAGACGCGGGCTCTCTTGTCCCACAGCCGGTTCCGTGCACCGCCCCGGATACGCCGCTGCGACCAGCAGATCGACATCGTGCTCACGTCGGCGTCGCGCCACTGCGCGGCCCCGGCTCCGCCAGCCGGTCGGACCCCGTCGGGCTGATTTCCGTTGCCGGAGTCACGCGAGGTGTGCCGTCCACCAGCGTGCTGATTCCCGGCCCGAGTCGCGGTGGGGGAGATGCTCCAGCTGTCTGCAAGGTGGATGCCGCGCGATGGCTGCGGCACCCAGTGGCCGGGCGGTGTCGGGTGGCGCTCGTGCTCAGTGGGCTCGGTGGGTGGGGAGGAAACGGCGGGCGTAGCCGATGGCGGTGCCGGTGTCGGGGAACACCGCGTCGTCGCCGCCGGCGGGCAGCGCTCCCATGGTGGCGAGGCGGGCGCGATGGTCGTCGCGCAGCCCGGACATGAGGACGGTGATGTGGCGGTGCTGGAGCTTGCGCACGGCGTCGGCGAGGACCAGGGCGCCGGTGGTGTCGAGGGCGGTGACGCGCGACATCCGCAGGATCACCACCCGCACGTCGGCGACCTCGGACAGCTCCAGCAGGAAGCGGTGCGCGGCGGCGAAGAACAGCGGGCCGTCGATGCGATAGGCGACGATGTGGTCGCGCAGCAGGTCGTGTTCCTCGCCGAGGTGGTCGCTCGCGTCCAACGGCACCTGGTGCAGGTTCGCCTCGCGGGCGACAGCGCGCACCGCGAGCACGAGCGAGAAACCGATGCCGATCACTACCGCGGTGACCAGGTCGAACGCCACGGTGACGAAGAAGGTGACCGCCATGACGATCGCGTCGCCCCGCGACGCGCGGGCGATCGCGGCCAAGGACGCGGCCTCCACCATCCGCACGGTCGTCGCGAGCAGCACCCCGGCCAGCGCCGCGATCGGGATATCGGCGACGAGCCCGGCCGCCAGGGCGACGATGCCAGCAAGGATCGCCGCGTGCGTCAGCGCCGCGAGGCGCGTGCGCGCACCCGAGCGGACATTGACCGCGGTGCGGGCGATCGCGCCGGTCGCGGGCACACCGCCGAACAGCGGCGCGGCGATATTGGCCAGCCCCTGGCCGAACAGCTCCCGGTCCGGGTCGTGGCGGGTGCCGTCGGCCATGGCGTCGGCCGCGGTCGCCGACAGCAGGGATTCGAGCGCGGCCAGCGTGGCGACCGCGAGCGCGGGCAGCAGCAGGGTGGTCAGTTCGTCCAGGTGCAGGAAGTTCAGGGAGGGTGCGGGCAGGCCGGACGGAATCGCCCCGATGCCCGCGAGATCCAGGTCGAAGACGCGCCCGACGATCGTCGCCGCCGCGACGGCCACCAGCGCGAACGGCAGCTTCGGCAGGAACCGCCCGCCGACCAGGATCACGACCGCGACCGCCAGCGCCGTCACCGGCGCGGTCGCGTCCGGATGCTCGGCGAACCGGCGCCCGGCGTCGAACGCCGACTGCCAGACCTTCTCGCCTTCGGCTCCCGATACCCCCAGCGCGCCCGGAACCTGTTGCAGCGCGATCACGACCGCGATCCCTGCGGTGAATCCCTCGATCACCGGAGCCGGCATGAACCGCACCGCACGGCCGACACCGGCGAAGGCCAGCGCCATCAGCAACACACCTGCCATCAGCCCGACGGTCAGCACCCCGGACGCGCCGTGTTCGTGCACGATCGGCACCAGCACCACGGTCATGGCGCCGGTCGGTCCCGACACCTGAAAGCGTGAGCCGCCGAACACCGCGGCCAGCGCACCGGCCACGATCGCCGTCGCCAGACCGGCGGCGGCGCCGAGCCCGGAACTGATGCCGAATCCCAGCGCCAGCGGCAGTGCCACCAGCGCCACGATCAGCCCCGCCATCAGATCCGTGCCCGGCGCCCGGAAAGCGGGCTTCCACTCCGACCAGGTCGGCAGCAGTGCCCGCATGGTCAGCGGTTGCCGAGCAGACGCAACTTCAGCGCGGCCAGCTGCTCGCGCAACGCGTCCGGTAGCCGGTTGCCGCCGATGCCGGCGAACCATTCGTCGATGGACCTGGTCTCGGTGACCCACTCGTCCACGTCGACGGCCAGTGCCCGTTCGACCAGCGCGCGGTCGGCGTCGTCGAACCCGGCCAGATCCAGCGCGCCCGCGGTGGGGACGAAGCCGATCGGTGTCCACTCGGCGTCGGCGGTGCCGTCGAGGCGTTCCAGCGCCCACTTCAGCACGCGCACGTTGTCACCGAAGCCGGGCCACAGGAAGGTGCCGTCGACGTCGCGCCGGAACCAGTTGACCTGGAAGATCTTCGGCAGCTTCGTGGCGTCGGCGGCCGCGCCCAGCCGCAGCCAGTGCGCGAAGTAGTCGCCCACGTGGTAGCCGAGGAACGGCAGCATCGCCATCGGATCCCGCCGCACGACGCCGACCGCGCCGGTGGCCGCCGCCGTGGTCTCCGAGGACAGCACCGACGCGGTGAACACCCCGTGCGCCCAGTCGAAGGTCTCGGCGATCAGCGGCACCGTGCTCGCGCGGCGGCCGCCGAAGAAGATCGCCGAGATCGGCACGCCGGTCGGGTCGTTCCATTCCGGCGCCACCGACGGGCACTGCTCGATCGGCGTGCAGTAGCGCGAATTCGGATGCGCGGCAGGGGTTCCGGAGTCCGGGGTCCAGTCGTCGCCGCGCCAGTCGGTGAGGTGCGCGGGCGGTTGTTTCGTCAGGCCCTCCCACCACACGTCGCCCTGATCGGTGAGCGCGGTGTTGGTGAAGATGGAGTTGCCGCGGTCGATGGTGGCGATCGCGTTGGGATTGGTGCGTGCGCCGGTGCCGGGCGCGACACCGAAGAACCCGGCCTCCGGGTTGACCGCGTACAACCGGCCGTCGGCGCCGAAACGCAGCCAGGCGATGTCGTCGCCGATGGTCTCGGCCTGCCAGCCGGGCAGCGCGGGCTCCAGCATCGCCAGGTTGGTCTTGCCGCAGGAGGACGGGAACGCCGCGGCCACATAGTGCGTGCGGCCCTGCGGCGAGGTGAGTTTGAGGATGAGCATGTGTTCGGCCAGCCAGCCCTCGTCGCGCCCGATCACCGACGCGATGCGCAGCGCGAAGCACTTCTTGCCGAGCAGGGCGTTGCCGCCGTAGCCGGAGCCGTAGCTCCAGATGGTGCGTGCTTCGGGGAAGTGCGCGATGTATTTGGTGCTGTCGCACGGCCACGGCACGTCGGCCTGGCCGGCCGCCAGCGGCGCGCCGACCGAATGCAGGCACCGCACGAATTCGGTGTCGCCGGTGAGCTTTTCCCAGACCGGGGTGCCCGAGCGGGTCATGATCTGCATCGACACCGCCACGTACGGCGAGTCGCTGATCTGCACCCCGAACTTCGGTTCGGCGGCGTCGAGCGGGCCCATGCAGAAGGCGATGACGTACATCGTGCGGCCCGTCATCGCGCCGCGGTAGTGCTCGGTCATGACGGTGCGCATGTCGACCGGGTCGACCCAGTTGTTGGTCGGTCCCGCGTCGGCGGCGTCGGCGGAGCAGATGAAGGTGCGGTCCTCGACGCGGGCGACGTCGTCGGGGTCGGAGGCGCACCAGAAGGAGTTGGGCTTGCCGGTGAGCCGGACGAAGGTGCCCTTTTCGACGAGTTCGCCGGTCAGGCGATCCCATTCGGCACGGGACCCGTCGCACCAGACGACGCGGTCGGGGGTGGTCAGCGCGGCGATCTCGTCGACCCAGCGCAGGATGGCCGGATGGTCGGTCGGAACCGTCGTCGGCGCGGAACTCGCGGTCACGGATGTTCTCCTTGTCAACTTGCTAGGTGGCTAATTTAGAAAGTCTGCAATCAGCGGGCGGCGATGTAGCGGTAGGGAAAGGGGAGAGGATCAGGCCACGGTGGACTCGGGGTTCTCGAGGAGTTCGGCCTGTCCGGCGACGACACCGGTGAGGATCGCGCGAGCCACGACCAGCAGCTCCTTCACGCGCGGCGAGGTGAGTTCGTAGGTCACCGAGAGTCCCTCGCGGCGCGCGGTCACCAATCCGGCCCGGCGCAGGATCGCGAGCTGCTGGGACAGGTTCGCGGCCTCGACGCCGACCTCGGGCAGCATCTCCGAGACCGCGTGTTCGCGCTCGCTGAGCAGCTCCAGCACCCGGATGCGGACCGGGTGGCCGAGGGTTTTGAAGAAGTCGGCCTTCATCTGGTACAGCGGCCTGCTCAGTCCTGGCACCGCGGCGAACCCCGTCCTGCTGTGGCGGTATGGTGTTTTCTAACTTTAGCAAACAGGCTAACAGGAGAGATATGCCCCTCGCCTCGCTCAACGGCATCCAGCTCAACTACGACGTCACCGGGTCGGGGCCGCTCGTCCTGCTCGTGATGGGCAGCGGCAGTCCCGGCCGGGTCTGGCGGACCTATCAGGTGCCCGCCCTGGTGAAGGCGGGTTTCCAGGTCGTCACGGTCGACAATCGGGGGATCGCGCCGTCGTCGGAATCGGCGGCGGGGATCAGCATGGCCGACCTGGTCGGCGACACGGCCGCGCTGATCGAGCAGCTGGGCGCGCCCGCACATGTGGTCGGGACGTCGATGGGGTCGCGGGTGGTGGCCGAGCTGGCGCTGGCGCGGCCCGAACTGCTGGGCAAGGCGGTGATGTTCGCCGCCACCGCGCGGCCGCATCCGGTGTCGAGCACGCTCAACCGTGGTGAACAGGCGCTGTTCGACAAGGGAATTGCGCTGCCGCCGGAGTACGCGGCGGCGGTCAAGGCGATGCTGAACCTGTCCCCGCACACCCTGGCCGACCCGGCCAAGGCCCAGGAGTGGCTCGACATCTTCGAATTCACCTCGGGCAAGGGCACTCCCGGCACCCGCGCCCAGCTGGGCATGGACCGCTCCCAGGACCGGCGCGCGGCCTACCGTGGGATCACCGTGCCCAGCCTCGTCGTCGGATTCGCCGACGACCAGATGGTGCCGCCGCGGTTCTGCCGCGAGGTCGCCGAGGCGATCCCGGGCGCCCGCTACGCCGAGATCGAACGCTGCGGACACTACGGCTACCTCGAACAGCCCGACGAGATCAACCGCGTCCTCGTCGAATTCCTCTCCGCCGCTTGATCACCCGCCCCGAAGGACCACCGATGAGCGATTCGCTGCCCCCTTGTCCCGCCTGTTCCTGCGAATACACCTACGAGCTCGGCGCCCTGCTGGTGTGCCCGGAATGCGCCAACGAGTGGTCGCCCGCGGGCGCCGACGACGCGGGTGACGACGTGATCCGCGACGCCGTGGGCAATGTGCTCGCCGACGGCGACACCGTGACCGTGGTCAAGACCCTGAAGGTCAAGGGCAGCCCGACCGGCATCAAGGCGGGCACCAAGGTGCGCAATATCCGCCTGGTGCAGGGCGTCGGCGATCACGACATCGACTGCAAGGTGGACGGCATCGGCCCGATGCAGCTGAAGTCCAGTGTGGTGAAGAAGGTCTGATCACCGCCACGTGACGGTTCGCCGATCAGCGCGTCGGCTGGATCAGCTTGTCCGCGGCGGCCGCCACGATGGCCGCCGCGGTCTTGCTCAGGGCGGGGGAGTCGAGTTTCCACTGCTGCCAGTACAGCGGGACATCGATATGGGCGTGGCCGCTGATGTTGACGAGTGTGCCGGTGGCCCTGTCCTTTTCGGTCTGCAGGTCGGGCAGCATGCCCCAGCCCATGCCGAGCCGCACCGCGTCGCCGAAGGCGTTGGACGACGGTACGAAGTGCATCGGCGGGTCGATCGGCAGGGGTGATCGGCGGCCGACGTGCCGGAACTGGAGATCGTCCTTGCGGTCGAACTGGATCATCGGCACGTGCGCGTACGCGTCGGGACGCGCGCCGTCGGGAAACCAGTGCGCCACGAAATCCGGCCGGGCGAGCGACTGGTAGCGCATGGCGCCGAGCGGGACGACCTTGCAGCCCTGGACGGGTGTCGCGGTCGCGGTGATCGCCGCCATCACGGTGCCGTCGCGCAGCAGCCGGGTGGTGTGTTCCTCGTCCTCGCGGTGCAGCTCGAAGCAGATCCCGCTGCCCACCGCGGCCAGGGCGGGCATCACCCAGGTCTCGAGCGAGTCGGCGTTGACGGCGATCGGGATCCGCGCCGGCCGCCCGGCGGGGCGGTCGACGTCGCCGAGTTCGCGGGCGGTGTCGCCGGTGAGCAGCTCCACCTGCCGGGCCAGCCGCAGCACCGCGAGCCCGGATTCGGTGGCGCGCACCGGTTTCGAGCGTTGCACCAGGATGCGGCCCGCCGCCTCCTCCAGCGCCTTGATCCGCTGGCTGATGGCCGACGGGGTGACACTCAGGCGCCGCGCCGCCGCGTCGAAGGTGCCCTCGGTGAGGACCGCGTCCAGTGCGCGCAGCTGGTCCAGCTGGAGATCCATGTAAGAAATTCTAATGGTAGTGAAGAATCATTAGCTGGTCTGAAAATTGATGGTCTCTTAACGTCGAAAGACGTGACGGCATCCTCCGCGGCACTGGCCGCCCTCTCCGGATTGGGCTTCGGGCTCTCGCTCATCGTGGCGATCGGCGCGCAGAACGCGTTCGTGCTGCGCCAAGGCGTGCGCGGGCAGCACGTGCTGCCGGTGATCGCGGTCTGCGCGGCGTCCGACATCGTCCTGATCGCGGCCGGGGTCGCGGGGTTCGGGACCGTCGTCGAGGCCGTGCCCGCGGTGCTGATCGTGGCGCGGTACGCGGGTGCGGCGTTCCTGCTCGGCTATGCCCTGCTGGCGGCGCGACGGGCGCTGAGTTCGTCGGCGCTGATCGCCGAGGCGGCGGGCGCCTCGGTGGCCGTCGGGGCGTCGGTGCTCACCTGCCTGGCGCTGACCTGGCTCAATCCGCACGTCTACCTGGACACCGTGGTGCTGCTCGGGTCGTTCGCCAGTACCTACGCGAGCCCGGATCGCTGGTTCCTGGCCGCGGGCGCGATGCTCGCGAGCGTCGTCTGGTTCCTGGCGCTGGGATACGGCGCGCGCCGTCTGGGGCCGCTGTTCGCGCGGCCGGGCGCGTGGCGGGTGCTCGATTCGCTGATCGCGGTGATCATGTTCGCGCTCGCGATCGGGCTGGTCGTCTCCTGACGGCGCCGCTCAGGACCCGGCGGTCCACGGGGTGACGGGCGGCTTCACCCAGAGCAGCTTCTCGTCGGCGTTGGCCCGCACCGCGGCGGCGTGGCCGGGGTTGCGGGCGGCCCAGGCGTCCTTCTGGTCGAGGAGGTCAGCGACCACCTGCCAGGTCTCGCCGGTGCTCGGCGGATTGGTGTCGGCGGCCCTGGCCAGCTTGCGCAGCGTGGCCGCGGGCAGGGCGAGCAGTTCGGCACCGCGGATATCGCGATCCCAGAGGTAGCCGGCCAGCCGACGGGCCTTGGCGACGCGGCTGGCGGTGGCCGCGTCGGAATGCGCGTGATCGGGTGCCTGATCGGCGCTGTCTGGCACCCGGCGATTCTACGACGAACGCCCGCGCTCCGGTCGGCGATGACCGGGGCGCGGGCGTTCACCCGTCAGCTGGCTCAGTAGGCGCTGTTGACGTTGTCCATCGAGCCGTAGCGGTGCGCCGCGTAGTTGCAGGCCGCCACGATGTTGGACACCGGGTTCCAGACGTCGAAGGGGGTGCCCTCGACGTGGTACGCGGCGAAGGTCGGGTCGATCACCTGGAGCAGGCCCTTGGAGGGGATGCCCATCGCGGCGTTGGAGTCCCACAGGTTGATCGCCTGGGGGTTACCGGTCGACTCGCGCATGATGTTGCGGTGGATGCCCTCGTAGCTGCCGGGGATGCCCTTGGCGGCCATGATGTCGAGGGCCTGGCGGATCCAGCCGTCCAGGTTGTCCGGGTAGACGGGGGCGGCGGGCTCGGGCATCGGGGCCGGAGCGGCCTCGGGAGCGGGCGCGGGGGCCGGAGCGGCCTGGGGCGCGGGGGCCGGGGCGGGGATCGCCTCGACGGCGGGGGCGGCGCCGACGGCGGGGATGCTCTCCGCCTGCTCGACGACCATGGCAGCACGCTCGGGAACGCTGTCGTCGGCGAAGGAGACGGCGGAGGACGCGGCTACGGCGACCAGACCGACCGCGGCGACCGCCACGGTGAACGCCTCACGGCGCGAACGACGGCCGATAACGGTGCTGAGCTTGTCTTTGTTGAGCATTGCTGTTCTGTTCCTTCATCTCTGTCTGGCGACCGCGGGCCCCGATGGGGGCGCGGTGGATCGCGCAGCGCGCGCAGCGGCGCACGCCGGTCAGGCGATGTGTTGTTTCTGTCTGTATGGGAATGTGCGACGCTGTAGTGGTCGGACTCGCTCGATGGCGGTCCGCGCGTCGCACGGTGCTCCACAGCTGGCTGCGGGGAGACCACGCGCTGTTCGGTTCTGTGCTCCGGAAGTTGGATACCTCGGGGCTAACCAAACCGCAGGTCTGTTTGTGACCTGATTGCAGAATGGTCACGACGGGTGAACAGAAGGTAAACGGAATCTGAACGGCAAACGCTGCCGATCTTGGTCGGTTCCCCGCGCAGTTGCAGAATCGTTATCTATGCAGGGGGTTTGCCGCCTCGAACGATGTGCCGCGCGTCACAGAAAAAGTTTGCCCAAATCTGGTTTCGGGAGCGTTTGCGCAGCTCCAGCGTGTCCGGATCGGGACTGCTGTGATGTGACGACCGGTGTCCATGGCATTTCGATAACGACCTCGTGACCGTTACCGAACGGGCGACCCGGACGTAGAAAGACCGCATCCCGGCAGTTGCGGTAACTGCCGGGATGCGGTCTGTTGTGCGCCATCAGGGACTCGAACCCCGAACCCGCTGATTAAGAGTCAGCTGCTCTGCCAATTGAGCTAATGGCGCTTGGTTTGCTCGGACCGCGACTCTGGGAGAGAACCTCTCGGTGTCTCTCTCAGCCCCGCTCTCCGGTGCGGAACAAACATTAACAGGCTTGGGGCCGGAAAGTGAAATCGGGCTCTGACCAGCGGCAATGCTGAGCCCTTCGCGTTGTTAACGGCGGAGGCCCCGCCGCGTATCTAACGATTGTGACTTGGTCGTGTCGCGGGGCCTTTCCCGTTGGTGGCGACCGGGCGGGCTGGCAGAATGGCGGGACGACGATCTCGTCCGCCCCCGCCGGCGCGGATGGCACGAGCGATAGGCGTCGGTGGGATCTGCGGCGCACACAGTTATTGCGTCGGTACGGAAACGGGGTTGACATGAGTAAGACGCGGGGGCGACATCGGTCGCTGCGGACGATCGTTCCGGTGGCGTTGCTGGCGGTGTTCGCGCTCGGCGCGTCCGCCTGCTCGGCCGCCGAGGGCGCTGGGGTCGAGGTCGCGATCGACCGCAACCCGATCACCGAACTCATCAAGCCGAAGCTGGTGTCGACCATCAAGGACGGGCAGGTCGGCGTCTCGCCTGGCATGCCGATGGCCTTCCAGGTCGAGGACGGCAAGTTCACCGAGGTCACGCTCACCAACCGGGAGGGCCGCGCGGTCGCGGGCCAGCTGGCCGCCGACGGCCGCTCCTGGGCGACCAGTGAGGTGCTCGGCTACGGCAAGACCTACCAGCTCACGGCCTCGGCGATGGGCCTCGGCGGCGTGAACTCGACCACGCTCAGCTTCACCACGAGCTCCCCGAACAGTCAGACCAAGCCGTACCTGCTCCCCGGCGAGGGCGAAGTGGTCGGCATCGGTCAGCCGGTGGCCATCCAGTTCGACGAGAACATCCCCGATCGCCGGGCCGCGCAGGACGCCATCAAGATCACCACCGAGCCCGCGGTCGAGGGCGCCTTCTACTGGGTGAACAACCGCGAAGTGCGGTGGCGCCCAGAGCATTTCTGGGCACCGGGCACCAAGGTGACCATCGATGTGAACGTCTACGGCAAGGACCTCGGCAAGGGTCTGTTCGGCCAGGACAACATCCACTCGTTCTTCACCGTGGGCGACGCGCAGGTCTTCACCGCCGACGACAACACCCACCAGGTGACGGTGGAGCGCAACGGTCAGGTGATCATGACCATGCCGACCTCGATGGGCAAGGACTCCACGCCCACCGACAACGGCATCTACATCGTCAGCGACCGGCACGAGAAGATCATCATGGACTCCTCGACCTACGGCGTCTCGGTGAACTCGCCGGACGGCTACCGCACCCCGGTCGACTACGCGACGCGAATCTCCTACAGCGGCATCTTCTTCCACTCGGCACCGTGGTCGATCGGACAGCAGGGCTACTCCAACGCCAGCCACGGCTGCCTGAACCTGAGCCCGGCGAACGCCCGCTGGGTGTACGAGAACGCCAAGCGTGGTGACATCACGATCATCAAGAACACCGTCGGCGGCACCCTGTCCGGTGTCGACGGCCTCGGCGACTGGAACATCGCGTGGCCGGAATGGAAGGCGGGCAACGCCGACGCCCCCTGATCCACCCGACAAACGAAAGGGCCACCGGAGATTTCCGGTGGCCCTTCGTTTCGTTGCGGGGTGGGTCAGGCGGGTGTCGGCAGGTCGGCGCAGTCCATCATCGCCTCGCCCGCGACGGCCAGCGCGCTGCCGAGGGCACCGCAGAGGATGCGGCCGCCGAACAGCAGCCGGTCCAGATTGGGCAGGCCGGCCGAGCCGGTGCCGGACGAGCCGGTGGTCTCGACGCCGGTGGTCGAGCCGCTCTGCGCCGAGCCGGACTCGGGCTTGTCGCTGGGCAGGCCGAAATCGCCGGTGGCCGTCGGTGCGGCGGCGACATACGGGGACAGGGGCAGGCCGGGCGACTCGGCCGCCGCGGTCCCCGCGATCGGGCCGAGCGCGGTGGCGGCCGCGAAGGCCGCGACGACGGTGGAACGCTTCATCAAGTGGTCTTTCCGGTCGAACGCTGACGAGATATGCCCCACATCTGGGCAGTGGTCCAGAGTGTAGCGGGCAAACGTGATGTTCGTCATGGCCCTGGTCGGAGAGCCTCAGGCGGTCGCGGCGAGCCCGTCGTCGTGGCCGCGCAGTTCGCCCGAGATGCTGACGCCGGGATCGCCGACGACGACGCGGCGGGCGCCGCAGCGGCACCGCTGATAGGCGACGAGGCCCTCGCTGGTGCGGTGGCAGGACTCGATCCGCCAGGTGTGCGTGGGGTGGCTGGTCATGCTTCGAGTCTGATGTAATGGCATTGTGCATTACAACCATTACGGACGGGAGCCGGTGCAGCTCGGCGTCGATCTGCTCAACCGGCCGTGTGCCGACGCTGCGGAGCTGGGCGAGCGCTGCGTGGCGTCGGGACTGGTGCTGGCCACCGCGCCCACCGCCGCCGATCTCGCGTCCGTGACGGCGTTTCTGGCGCGCTGGCGCCGGGTGTTGGACTGCGCCGACCACACCGCGCGCGCCGCGCTGCTGAACGACTTGCTCGGCGAGTACGCCTCGGCGCCCCGGCTGACCGATCACGCGGGCGACGGCTGGCACCTGCATTTCCGCGATCCCGGCGTCCCCACCGACCGGCAGATCGCGGCGCTCATCACCGTCGGCACCGCGCTGCACCTGACCGGGCTCGGCATGGACCGCCTCGGCGGCTGCGCGGCCGAGGGCTGCGCGCGGGTGTACGCCGACACCTCACGCAACGGCAGGCAGCGCTTCTGTAGCCCGGCCTGCGCGAACCGCTCGGCCGTGCGCAGGCATCGGGCGAGCCGCGCCGCCGCCCGCTAGCGTCAGCCCAGAACCGGGAAGTTGGCCCGCAGGACGCCGTGCGGGTCGCGGTCCTGCTTGAGCAGGCGCAGCCGGGCCAGCGTCGCCGGGTCGAACGCCGCGCTCGCCGATTCGCCGGGCGCCAGGAAGGTGTAGGGCTTGGCGCCGGTGAGGTGCGGGCCGAGCTCGTCGAGGATGGTGGCGAAGCCCGCGGTGACGTCGTCGACCAGATGCGGCAGGCCGAGGCCGAGGAGATAGAGCGCGTAGGGCTCGGTGACCGGCCCGCGGGCGCCGTCGTGCGGGCCGGATGCGGCGAGCGCTCCGCCAAGGCCGCGGAGCTGGATGTTGAGCAGCGGCGCCACCGGCGCGTCGATGAGCGTCTTCACCACCGCGTCACCGAGGTCGGTGAGCAGTTCGCCGCGCGAGAGCGACGGACTCGGATCGGTCGGCTCGGCGGTGATGGTGCCGAGCTGGTCGGCCGTCATCGCCGCCCTGGTGTCGACGAGCGCGCCCGGCAGCGCGTCCAGGCCCCGGGTCAGCGCGCGGCCGTCGGCCGGGTCGCCGAGGTAGGCGAAGTCGATCGCGACCGTCGGCGCCGCGCCCGGCAGCTGATAGCGCTGCAGCCACACCGACAGTTCGGCGGGCGCGTCGGTGGTGAGCGCGGTGAACAGCTCGAACGCCTCGTGCGTGCGCTCGGCCGACCAGCTCAACCGGCCGCCGTAGAGCTGGGGCAGCTCGACCAGATCGAACTCGAGCGCGGTGACGATCGCGAAATCGCCACCACCGCCGCGCAGCGCCCAGAACAGGTCGGGATCGGACGCGGCGTCGACCCGGCGCCGGACACCGTCGGTGTCGACGATGTCGAACGCGCGGACCGCGTTCGACGCCCAGCCGTGCGCGCGGGCCAGCCAGCCGAAGCCGCCGCCCAGGGTGTAGCCGGTCACGCCGACGACGGGGTTGCTGCCCGCCAGGCCGGACAGCCCGTGCGCCGCCGCGGCGGCTTGCACGCGGCCCCACTGGGCGCCGGACCCCACCCTGGCCCGCCGCGCGGCCGGATCGATCGCGATGTCGTCGAGCGCGCCGGTGCGCAGCAGCACGGCGTCGTCGATGTCGCCGGTGGCGCCGTGGCCGGTCGGCTGGGTCACCACCGTGCGGCCCGCGCCGGCCGCCCAGCGCACGACGGCGGCGATGTCGTCGGCGTCGGCGGCCGCGACGACGGCGCCGACCGACTGGGTCACCGCCACGTTCCACGGCCGGGCGGCCTGCTCGAAGTCCGCGTCACCCGGCAGCAGCACGGTGCCCTGGACGGTGCCGCGCAGTTCGTCGATACCCATGGTCGAAATCCTCACTTCTCTCGGTGGTCCACCGAGTCGACGACGGCGGGGCCGCGAGTGTGACATGAAGGTGCCGGGAATGCAGAAAGCCCGGTCCGTGCGGACCGGGCTTTCTTACTAGGGGTGACTGACGGGACTCGAACCCGCGACAGCCAGGATCACAACCTGGTGCTCTACCAACTGAACTACAGTCACCATCACCGGTTATTCACCGGCGCGGTAAATAGTAGCCTGTCCCGGCCCTCAGGCCCTAATCGGCTGGTCGTGGGCTTGTTCCGGTGACATCGACGGCCTCGGTGACGGCCTCGGCGACCGCCGCGATCTCCGTGGTGGACGGGCCGGGCAGCGGCACGAACGCGGTGCGGCGGTAGTACTCGAGCTCGCGGATGGATTCCTTGATGTCGGACAAGGCGCGGTGCGCCAGGCCCTTCTCCGGCTGCCCGAAGTAGATGCGCGGGTACCAGCGGCGGCACAGCTCCTTGATCGAGCTCACGTCGACCATCCGGTAATGCAGGTGCTCGTCGAGTTCGGGCATGTCGCGGGCGATGAAGCCTCGGTCGGTGGCGATCGAGTTACCGCACAGCGGCACCGTGCGCGCGGTGGGCGCGTACTGGCGGATGTAGTCGAGTACCTCGGCCTGCGCCTGCTCGAGGGTCACGGTGGAGCGCCGAACCTCTTCGGTGAGACCGGATTTCGCGTGCATGTCGGCGACGACCGGGGGCATGCAGGCCAGCGCCGCGTCGTCGGCGTGGATGACGATGTCGACACCGTCACCGAGAATGTTCAGGTCGCTGTCGGTCACGAGCGCGGCGATCTCGATCAGCTTGTCGCTGTCGAGGCGGAGCCCCGTCATCTCGCAATCCATCCAGACCAAGAGTTTGTCTGACACCTGAGCCACCCTAACGGGCGATACAGTTTGCTTGGAATTCCCCGGCAGACGTTTCGAGCATTTCTTGCGTACGGCAGTTGTGACCAGACGGAGGACGCGCGAATGACCACCCCCCAGGAGAAGGCGGCAGCGGCACGCAAGGCGGCCGAGGAAGCGGCGCGGGTCGCCGCGGAGGCCGCCGCGGCCGCGGAAGCCGCCGAGGCGGAAGCCGCCGCGACGAGCGCCGAAACGGCGCAGGCGCCCGCGGCGTCCGGCGCGGCCGCCGAGATCGCGGCGGGCTACGCCTTCGACGGACCCGCGCTCGAACTCGGCACCGTGATGGTCGACGGCGTCACCGATCCCGCTGCGCGGGTGCGGATTCCGCTGCGGATGATGAACCGGCACGGTCTGGTCGCCGGCGCCACCGGCACCGGCAAGACCAAGACGCTGCAGGGCATCGCCGAGCACCTGTCCCGGGCGGGGGTTCCCGTGGTGATGGCCGACATCAAGGGCGACCTGTCCGGCCTGAGCGAACCGGGTCAGACCAATGACAAGATCACCGCGCGAGCCGCCGAGACCGGGGCCACCGATTGGGCGCCCAGCGGCTTCCCCACCGAGTTCGTCTCGCTCGGCACCGGCGGCATCGGCGTGCCGATCCGGGCGACCATCTCCTCGTTCGGCCCGATCCTGCTCAGCAAGGTGCTCGGCCTCAACGACACCCAGGAATCCACGCTCGGCCTGATCTTCCACTGGGCCGACCAGCGCGGCCTCGCCCTGCTGGATCTCAAGGACCTGCGCGCGGTGATCACCCATCTGACCAGCCCCGAGGGCAAGGAAGACCTCAAGGGCATCGGCGGCGTCTCGGCGCAGACGGCGGGAGTGATCCTGCGCGCTCTGGTGAATCTGGAGGCCGAGGGCGGCGACACGTTCTTCGGCGAACCCGAACTCGATCCGGCCGATCTGCTGCGCACCGCGGGCGGCCAGGGTGTGATCACGCTGTTCGAGCTCGGCCAGCAGGCGGCGCGTCCGGTGCTGTTCTCCACCTTCCTGATGTGGGTGCTCGCCGACCTGTTCCAGACGCTGCCCGAGGTGGGCGACGTCGACAAGCCCAAGCTGGTCTTCATCTTCGACGAGGCGCACCTGCTCTTCGCCGAGGCGTCCAAGGCGTTCCTGCAGCAGGTCGAGCAGACGGTGAAGCTGATCCGGTCCAAGGGCGTCGGCGTGTTCTTCTGCACCCAGCTGCCCACCGACATCCCGAATCCGGTGCTGTCCCAGCTCGGCGCGCGCATCCAGCACGCGCTGCGCGCGTTCACCCCCGACGATCAGAAGGCGCTGTCGAAGACGGTGCGGACCTATCCCAAGTCGACGGTGTACGACCTGGAGGAGGCGCTGACCTCGCTGGGCACCGGCGAGGCCGTGGTCACCGTGCTCTCGGAGAAGGGCGCGCCGACCCCGGTGGCCTGGACCAAGATCGCGCCGCCGCGCTCGCTGATGGACACCATCGGCGACGAGGCGATCAAGTCCAAGGCCCTGTCGAGTCCGCTGCAGGGCAAGTACGGACAGAGCATCGATCGCGAATCGGCCTACGAGATGCTGCTGGCGAGTGTGGCCGCCGCCGATCCGGCCCCCGAAGCGCCGCGGGCATCGGGACGCGCACAGCCGGAAGAGGATTCGGCGGCCGAGCGGATCATGAAGAACCCGGCGGTGAAGAGCTTCCTGCGGTCAGCGGCCAGTGCGGCGGGCCGGGAGATCAGCCGCAGCATCTTCGGCACGCGGCGGCGCTAGCGAGCACCGGTCATCGCACGGCCGGCGGTCGTCCCCGGTCGTGCGATGCGGGGCGATGGGTCTCAGCTGCTGCCGAACCATCCCCAGGGGAACCAGTTGTGGTAGCCGCCGCCGCGGCCACGGTCACAGTATTCCCAGTTGCGGTCGTACCGGTGGTCGCGGCCGTACCAGTCGTTGTCACAGCGGTAGCCGCGGTCGCGGTCGCAGTACTCCCAGCCGCGGTGGTTCCAGTCGTCGCAGCGCGGATACTCGGTCTGCACCACGCCGGGGGTGACGGCGGGCGCGGCGATGGCGGGTGCCGCCACCGTCAGCGGAAGGGTGAGGGTCGCACCCACTACCGCGAGACCCAGGAGCAGTCGGCGCATGCCTGCCTGATGTGTCGTGTCGGTCTTCATGGCTGCCTCGTCGGTCGGATTTGTTCGATTTCCCCGACATGTCCGATCCTAGGCTCGGTACGGGCGTCGCCACCAGCCCCTGACGGCGCCCGATGCCCGGTTCAGCCGAGTTCACGCATCAGCAGATCGGCGGTCGTCTCCCGGCGCCGGAGCTGCTGGACGCGGCCCTCGGCGACGGCGACGATCGGCGGTCTGCCGACGGTGCTGTAGGTCGAGGCCAGCCCGTGGTGGTACGCGCCGGTGCACGGCAGCGCGAGCACTTCGCCGGGACGCAGATCGGCGGGCAGCCGTACCTCGGTGGCGATGAGTTCGCCGGATTCGCTGTGCCTGCCCGCGATCGACGCCGTCAGCTGCGCGCCGGTGGGATGCCGGTTGACCACCAGCGCGCCACCCTGCCCGCGGCACTGCCCACCGCAGCTGCCGCCGTCGACGATCACGCGATGTCCGCCCTCGGCCGTCTCGGTGATCGAGAGCACCCGATACAGCGTGACGCCTGCCCTGGCGACGATCGCGCGGCCCGGTTCCATGGTGATCGCGGGCCGGGGGAAGCGGTGCCGGGCGCAGGCGGCGTCGAGCGCGTCGTCGAGGATGTCGGCGAGTTCGCGCAGGTTCAGTTCGGCGTCGCCGCTGCGGTAGGCCACCGCGTGCCCGCCGCCGATGTCGAGGTGGGTCAGCAGCATGCCGTACTCGTTGTCGATCCAGGCCAGCTCGCCGACCATCCGGCGGATGGCCTCGCCGTAGTGGTCCGGATTGTGGATCTGCGCTCCCAGGTGGCAATGCAGGCCGATGAGCTGGAGATTCGGCTGGGTCGCTATCCGGGCGACCGCGGTCTCGAACGAATCGCTGCCGAGCGGGAAGCCGAACTGCGGGCCGCCGGGCACATCGATCCCGGTGGCGACGCGCAGCAGGATCTGCTGGGGCGCGGTGGCCAGCGCGGCCAGCAGGGTGATCTCGGTGAGCGACCCGACGACGATGCGGCCGACGCCGTAGCCGACGGCGGTCTTCAGCTCGTCGAAGGTCTTGCCGTTGCCGTGCAGCACGATCCGGCGCGGCTCGATGCCTGCGGCCAGCGCGACCGACAGCTCACCCGCGGACCCGACCTGCACCGACAGGCCCTCTTCGACGACCCAGCGCGCCACCGCGCCCACCATCAGCGCGGTGCCCGCGTAGACGATCTCGGCATCGGGGAAGTGCTTGCGGTAGGCACGGCAGCGCTCGCGCACCTCGGCCTCGTCGACCACGTGCACGGGGGTGCCGAACTCGTCGGCGAGATCGGCGAGGGCGACCGTGCCGAGGGTGATCCGGCCGTCCTGGTCGTAGTGGGTGTCGGCCGGCCAGACAGCGGGGTCGAGCCGCGGCACGGTGGTCGCGCGCAACGACGGGAAGATGTCGAGCAACGTCACGGTGGTCTCCTGGGGACGCCCCCGCGTTCCGATGGCGGGGCCGATTCCAGGACTACGCCGTGCGCGGGCCGCTGACCTCGGTATTGACGAGTCCTTGACCACCCGGCCGGAGTTCCTGACGGGTTGCTGACACACGCCACCCGTCAGGGGTGATCAGCCGCCCAGCTTCTTGTAGAACGCGCCGGCGATCGGGGCGGTCACCGCGCGCGGACCGTAGTTCCCCGCGACGCTCATGCCCTTGCTGATCAGGCCGGGCACGATGCGCATCTTGTTGCGGGCCAGCGCGTCGATGGAGACCTTGGCGGTGTACTCGGAGGAGACCCAGAGGAAGTCGGGGACCATCCTGTCCACGATCGAGGCGTCCTCGGGTGCCGGGGTCTCGGTGCGCACCGGGCCGGGCGCCAGCAGCGTGACGTTGACGCCGGTGCCCTTGAGCTCGCCGCGCAGCGATTCGGAGAAGGTGTTGGCGAACGCCTTGGACGCGGCGTAGGTGGCGTTGTTCGGGATCGGCATGTTGCCCGCGGCCGAGCCGCTGATCAGGATGCCGCCCGCCTTGCGCTCGATCATGCCCGGCAGCACGGCCAGAGTCAGGTCGTGCACGGCGGTCGCGTTGAGTTCCATCTGCGCGCGCTCATAGGCGAAGTCCAGCTCGGCGACCGGGCCGAAGGTGGCGATGCCGGCGTTGTTGCACAGGACCGCGATATCGCGCACGGCGAGTTCGTCGACCAGGCTCGCCCGCTGGGTCCGGTCGGCGAGGTCGACCGCGCGTACCTCGGCGGTGATCCCGTGCGCCAGCGTCAGCCGCTGGGCCAGTTCGGTGAGGATCTCACCACGCCGCGCGACCAGGATCAGCGAGTAACCGCGTCCGGCCAGTTCGGCGGCCAGCGCGGTGCCGATTCCGGAGGACGCGCCGGTGACGACGGCACGATTGTCTGCAGTGGGGGAGGGCAGGCTCACACGGGGAGCTTAGGGGATCGGTCCCGGCCGGGCGGTGGCCACGTCGCCCACCGAGCTCAGTCGATCGGGTCGCGGTGGCCCTAGGCTGACCCCTGTCATGACGACCGAATCGCCGAATCGCCGGACCGATCCCGCAGCGCCGCGCACCCTCGAGCCGCCGCGCACCCTCGGCCGACCGGGCCCGCCGATCGGCGGTGGCCATGGTGGCTGAGCACCAGGTGTTCGGAATGGGCGATGAGCCGTCCGCCGCGCCGACCTGGCCGTCGCCGACCGAGGACGAGATCGCCGAAGCCGTCGAGGCGACCTGGGGCGGAGCCGAGCCCGTCGAGATCGTCTGGCGCAGTGCGCGTCCGCTGTCCTCGACGGTGGGCGTGCGATCGGGTGACGGGGCCATGGTCGTGGTGAAGCGGCTGCCGCTGCACCTCCGCGACCTGGCCGCGCTCGCCGAGGAACACAGGTTCATGGCGCACCTGCGCGCCGGGGGCATCCCGGTGCCCGAAGTCCGGGCCACTCGCGGCGCTCGGCCTGTCGGTGGCGCGCCCGGCTTCGTCTACGAAGTCCAGCGGGCGGGGGTGGGCGAGGACCGGTATCGCGCCGACTTCTCCTGGACGCCGTACCGCGACGCCGCCGATGCGGCGGCCGCCGGTGCGATGACGGCCCGGATGCACCTGGCCGCAGCGGGTTTCGACGCTCCGGCGCGACCGGCTCGGCCCCTGGTCGCCAGCCTGCACGGCGACGACGTCGCGCGTGCCTTCGAGTGGCACATCGCCCGTCGCCCCGCCGTCGCCCGTTTCCTCGCCGATCGGGACTGGCGGGCCGAAATCCCCGATCTGCGCATCGATCTCACCGGTGTCGCCCCGCTGTGGACGCACGGCGACTGGCACGCGACCAATCTGCTCTGGACAGGCACCGAGGTCACCTCGGTCTTCGACTTCGGCCTGGCCGACCGCACGACGGCCGTCTTCGACCTCGCCACCGCGATCGAACGCGCTGCGGTGGACTGGGTGTCGCTGCGGGACGGCGGGCCTGCCCACGTCCGCGCGGAGCAGGTGCGCGCGCTGCTCGAGGGCTACCGGGCGGTGCGTCCGCTCGCGGCCGCCGAACAGGCTCTGCTCGCCGACCTCCTCCCGGTGGTCCATCTCGGCTACGAGCTATCGGAGATCGACTACTTCCTGTCTGTCGCGGATGAGCCGCGCAGCGCCGAAATCGCCTATCAGGATTGGCTGCTCGGCCATCTGTCCTGGTTCCGGACGCCGGCAGGCGGGGACCTGCTGGCCCTCGTTCGCGATCTGGCAGCTGAGTAGTCGGCTCCCGAAGACGTCACCACGCCGCTCGGCGAGGTGCTCGCGCATCCGTGGCGCAGGTGCTGACGTCGGGTTCGGAGTGGGGCCCGGACGCAGAACACCGCCCCGCACACCGGATGCGAGTTCGGTGTACGGGGCGGTGCGACGATCGTCCCTCGCGTCGGACGACCGGGTCTGCGGTTACAGGCGCGCCGCCAGGCGGGTGCCCTGGGCGATGGCCCGCTTGGCGTCGAGCTCGGCGGCCACGTCGGCGCCACCGATCAGGTGCAGGTCCACGCCGGCCGCGCGCAGCGGCTCTTCCAGTTCGCGCACCGATTCCTGGCCCGCGCAGACGATCACGTTGTCGACCTCGATCACCCGCGGCTTCTCGTGCTTCTCACCGAAGCTGATGTGCAGGCCCTGATCGTCGATGCGCTCGTAGTTCACGCCGCCGACCTGTTCGACACCCTTGGCCTTGAGCGCGGCGCGGTGCACCCAGCCAGAGGTCTTGCCCAGGTCCTTGCCGAACGGGGTCGACTTGCGCTGCAACAGCACCACGTCGCGGGCGGCGGGGGAGGGCTTGGGCTGCTTGAGCTGACCGCGGACCTGCTCGTCCTCGGAGTCCACACCCCACTCCTCCTTCCACTCGTCGAGCTTGAGGGTGGGATGTCCTTCGACGGTGAGGAATTCGCTCACGTCGTAGCCGATGCCGCCCGCGCCGATCACCGCGACCTTCTTGCCGACCGGCTTCTCCTCCTTCACCAGTTCGGCGTAGGACAGCACCATCGGGTGGTCGATGCCGGGGATGTTGGGGATACGCGGGCGCACGCCGGTCGCCAGCACCACCGAGTCGTACCCGCCCGCGATCAGCTCGTCGGCGCTGACCCGCTTCTCCAGGTGCAGGGTGACGCCGGTGAGTTCGATCTTGCGGCGGAAGTAGCGGATCGACTCGTCGAACTCCTCCTTGCCGGGGATGCGGCGGGCGATGTCGAACTGGCCGCCGATCTTGTCGTCGGCCTCGAACAGGTCGACGTGGTGACCGCGTTCGGCCAGGCTGACCGCGGCCGAGAGACCGGCCGGACCGGCACCCACCACCGCGAACCGCTTGGCGCGCCGGGTCGGCAGCAGCTGCAACGTGGTCTCGCTACCCGCGCGCGGGTTGACCAGGCACGACACCTTCTTGTTGCCGAAGGCGTGGTCGAGGCAGGCCTGGTTGCAGGCGATGCAGGTGTTGATCTCGTCGGCCCGGTCGCCCTCGGCCTTGTTGGCCCACTCGGCATCGGCCAGCAGCGGCCGGGCCAGCGAGATCAGCGCCGCGTCGCCGCGGGTGAGGATCTCCTCGGCGATCTCGGGCATGTTGATCCGGTTGGACGCGCAGACCGGGATGTTCACCCGGCGGGCGACCTTGGCGGTGAACTCCACGAACGCCGCGCGCGGCACCGAGGTGACGATGGTGGGCACCCGCGCCTCGTGCCAGCCGATGTCGGTGTTGAGGATGTCGACGCCGGCGGCCTCCAGTTCCTGGGCCAGCGCGATGATCTCCTCGAAGGTCTGGCCCTTCTCCACCAGCTCGGCCATCGACAGCCGGAACACGATGATGAAGTCGGGGCCCACGGCGGCGCGGATGCGCTTGGCGATCTCCACGGGCAGCCTGCGCCGGTTCTCGGCGGTGCCGCCCCACTTGTCGGTGCGCTTGTTCACCCGGGGCGCGAGGAACTGGTTGATGAAATAGCCCTCACCACCCATGATCTCGCAGCCGTCGTAGCCGGCGAACTTGGCCAGCTCGGCACAGCGCGCGTAGTCGTCGATGGTGTTCTCGATGCCCTTGGCCGAGAGTGCTCGCGGCTTGAACGGGTTGATCGCGGACTTGATCGCCGAGGCCGAGACGCTGGTCGGCATGTAGGAATAGCGACCGGCGTGCAGGATCTGGATGGCGATCTTGCCGCCCTCGGCGTGCACCGCCTTGGTGATCTTGCGGTGGCGGTAGGCCTCGGACTTGGTGGTCAGCTTGCCGCCGAACGGCGCGAGCCAGCCGGTGCGGTTGGGGGCGTAGCCGCCGGTGATGATCAGGCCGACCCCGCCGCGGGCGCGCTCGGCGAAGTAGGCGGCCAGCTTGTTGGTGTCCCAGGCCCGGTCTTCCAGACCGGTGTGCATGGAGCCCATGACCACCCGGTTGCGCAGGGTGGTGTGGCCGAGGTCGAGTGGCTCGAACAGGTGGGGATAGGAAGTCATGGAAGGTCGTCACCTTTTCGGGGTCGCAGGGCCTGCAGTACTTCGTCGCACCATTCGACGTAGCCGGACTCCGCGCGGATGCCCGCGCGCAGCACCAGATACTGGTGCAGAGCGGCGCCGGAGAGCTGGTCCGGCGCCGGGAAGAATTTCTTCTCGCTGAGGCGGTACTCGTCGAGCCGCTGCGCGTGCTGGGCGCGATGGCGCGCAACCTCGCCCAGCACGGCGTCGATATCGCCGTGCGCGGCGCCGCGGATCTTCACGCCGAGTTCGTCGTGGGACGGGCTGTACTCGGTGGGTTCGGCGATCCAGCGGGCGAGCTCGGTCCGGCCCGCGGCGGCCACCGAGTACACCTTCTTGTCGGGTTTTCCCTGCTGGGCGACCGATTCCACGGTCACCCAGCCGGAATCCTCCATACGCTTGAGTACCCGGTAGATCTGCTGGTGGGTGGCACTCCAGAAATAGCCGATCGACTTGTCGAATCGGCGAGCGAGTTCATAGCCCGAGCCGGCCCGTTCGCTGAGCGAGACCAGCAGCGCGTGCTCCAGTGCCATGGGACGAGGGTATCCGGAACGCTCGGTACTATGCAACCAGGTTCATATGAATGACGGCGTGCCGAAACGCCGATGTGTCCTGCCGGGAGGCGTGATCCCCATTACGCTTCGGCCATGACCGAGGTGAACGCGGCCGAGACCGTCGGCGAGGCGGCCGGGCGCGGGCAGGTAGTGGCGTGGGGATTGTGGGACTGGGGGTCCTCGGCGTTCCAGGCCGTCACGCTGACCTTCGTGTTCTCGGTGTATCTCACCGACAAGGTCGGTGACGACCTGCCCGGTGACACCCCGGCCAGCGCGTGGCTGGGGTGGGCGCTGGCGGCGGCGGGCCTGGTCGTCGCGCTGACCGCGCCGGTCTGCGGGCAGTACTTCGACGCGGTCGGCTCCCGCAAGCGAGCGCTGGCGACCCTGACCGCGCTCACCGTCGGCGCGATGTCGCTGATGTTCTTCGTCCACGACGACTACCACGATCTGTGGCTCGGGCTGGCGCTGCTGGCCTTCGCCTCGGCCGTGTTCGAGCTGGCCGGTGTGCCCTACAACGCCATGATGCGGCAGGTCTCGACGCCGGCCACGGTCGGGCGGGTCTCCGGATTCGGCTGGGCGATGGGCTATTTCGGCGGCATCGTGCTGCTGCTGATCTGCTACGTGGGGTTCCTGGCCGGGGACGGCGACACCCGCGGCGTGCTCGGCATGCCCACCGACCAGGGGCTCAATGTGCGCCTGGCCATCGTGCTGGCGGCGGTCTGGTTCACCGTCTTCGCGCTGCCGGTGCTGTTCGCGGTGCCCGAACTCCCGCGCACCACCGCCGACCCCGGCGCAGCGCGGGCCGGGCTGCTCGGTTCCTACCGGGTGCTGTGGCGCGATGTGCGCGAGCTGTGGGCGCGCGACCGGCACACCGTGTGGTTCCTGCTCGCCAGCGCGGTCTTCCGGGACGGGCTGGCCGGGGTGTTCACCTTCGGCGCGGTGCTCGCGGTGCAGGTGTACGGCTTCGCCGACGCCGATGTGCTGCTGTTCGGTATCGCCGCCAATGTCGTGGCCGGCGCGGCGGCGATCGCGGCGGGTCGCTTCGACGACACACTCGGGCCCAAGCGGGTGATCGTGGCCTCGCTGATCGGGATGCTCGCGTGCGGGCTGGTGCTGCTGGTGGTGTCGGGCTCGCTGATGTTCTGGATCTTCGGGCTCGCGCTCACCGTGTTCGTCGGGCCGGCGCAGGCCTCGGCGCGCTCGTTCCTGGCGCGGCTGGCGCCGCCAGGGCGGGAGGGTCAGCTGTTCGGGCTGTACACCACCACCGGGCGGGCGGTCTCGTTCCTCGCGCCCCTGCTGTTCGGTGTGTTCGTGTCGATCTTCCACAGCGACCGGGCCGGGATCGCCGGACTGCTCGTCGTCCTGGCGGCGGGTCTGCTCGTCCTGCTGCCGGTGCGCGCGCCCGCGTCCACGGTGACCGCGGCGTAGTGGTGGTTCACCAGAACGGGGCGGCCCGCACTGTGTGTACGCCCGTACTCTGAAATTCCGGCTGTGCGGCATGTGGGGTGTGTTACACCATGGACCGCATGCGGCCACAGCCCCGGAAACATCCCTCAGTCAGCGGTTTTGGGAACCCAGCCGCCGATGCCCAGCGCGATCAGGCGCATCTGCATGACGGTGCGTTCGACCACCGCCGACTCCTCGCGCGGTGTCGCCGCGACGTAGGCGGCGATCCCGTCGGTGACCGTGGTGACCAGTAGGTCGGCCGCGATCTCGAGCTCGGTGGTGCTCCAGGTGTCCAGTGCGCGCAGCCGGGACAGATCGGCCACGATCTCGCGCACGATCAGCTGCATCTCCATCGCGATCGCCTGGCGCAGCGGGGCCGGCCCGCCGTGGCGCTCGCGGATGAGGAAACCGAACAGCGCGCGCTTGGCCCTGACCTGCTCGAACACGAAGCGCACTGTATCGGCCAGATGCGCGTCCGGTTTGCGTCTGACCTCGCGCAATGCCAGGCGCAGCGCCGTCACGCCCTCGTCGACCAGCGTGGCGCCGAGGTCGTCGAGCGAGGCGAAATGGCGATAGAACGCGGTCGGCACGATGCCGGCCGAGCGGGCGATCTCCCGCAGGCTCAACGCCGCGAATCCGCGGTCGGCGGCCAGCGTCAGGGTGCCTTCGAGGAGGGCCGCACGGGTGTGCGCCTTGCGCTCGTTG
This sequence comes from Nocardia sp. NPDC003269, assembly GCF_042888005.1. NCBI lineage: Bacteria > Bacillati > Actinomycetota > Actinomycetes > Mycobacteriales > Nocardiaceae > Nocardia > Nocardia sp. NPDC003269. The sequence continues at coordinate 437,976 of NZ_JBIAPA010000004.1, read as the reverse complement.
CGGGTTCCTGCCTGCTCAGTCACATCGGTGAGCATACATCCGTTCACCATAGTCGCTTCCCTGGATATGTTGCCCGCCTCACATCTTTGCCGGTTGACAGCGGGCTGGGTCCATCCGGCACACTGGTGAGTGTACAGGCGTGCACTGAAATGTGAATCGCATGCCGCACAACTTCCGCAGAGGGGCAAGACGCATGGTGGGACTGATCGACCTGGTGCAGACGTTGACGACGCCGCATCCGCTGGACCGGTACCTGGAGCTGGTCTCGCCCGCGCTCACTGCGCGGGAGCTGCGCGCCGAGGTCACCCATGTCTCGCACGCGGTGCCCGGTTCGGTGACGCTCACCCTGCGCGCCTCCCGGCAGTGGCGCGGCCACAGCGCGGGCCAGTATGTGCAGATCGGCGTCTCCATCAACGGCGTCCGGCACACCCGCTGCTACTCGCCGATCGATCCGGAGAGCCGCGGCGACCGCTTCCTCCAGCTCACGGTGAAGGCGCACCCGGGCGGGCTGGTGTCGAACTACCTGCACGAACACGCTAAGCCGGGCATGGTCGTCGACCTGGCGCCCGCCGCGGGTGTGTTCGCCCTGCCCGAGCGTCGTCCGGACCGGGTGCTGCTGGTCAGCGGCGGCAGCGGCATCACCCCGGTGCTGTCGATGCTGCGCACCCTCGACGCCGAGGGCTTCGCCGGCGAGGTCACCTTCCTGCACTACGCGCGTCAGCCCGAGATGGTGCCGCACCGGGCCGAGCTGACCGCGATCGCCAACCGCAGGCCGAACTTCCGGATCGAGTACCGCTACCCGGTCGAGCCGGGCACCGTCGTCGACGGTGAGACCTCCACCGGCAGTGGCTTCTTCGACTACGACGAGCTCGAGCGGGTCGCGCCGTGGTTCGCCGACGCGCAGACCTTCGTCTGCGGTCCGCCGCCGCTGATGCGGGCCGTGCAGACGATCTTCGAGGCCGAGGGTCTCGCCGATCGGGTGCACAGCGAGGAGTTCACCCTCACCACCGTGCCGGCCGACCCGGCCGAGGCCACCGGCACCATCACCTTCTCCGGCAGCGACGTCGCCGCCGACAACACCGGAGCGTCGCTGCTCGAGCAGGCCGAATCGGCGGGCCTGACCCCGGAATACGGCTGCCGGATGGGCATCTGCTTCTCCTGTACCGCGACCAAGGTCTCCGGCTGCACCCGCAACCTGCGCACCGGCGAGCTCGACGCCGATCCCGACAAGCAGATCCAGATCTGTGTGAACACGGCCGTCGGCGACGTCGACATCGCCCTCTAGACACCGAGTACCGAGAAACCAACCAAGGGGAGATACAGCCATGACGATCCTCACCGAAGGCAAAGACGGCCCGGTCATCCTGACCCCGGACCAGGTCGAGGAGCTCGGCCAGGCGCTCGACGAACTGCGCGCCCGCGTCGAAGCCGATCTGGGCGAACGCGACCGCGACTACATCTACAAGATCATCAAGACCCAGCGCGGCCTGGAGATCGCCGGCCGCGGCCTGATGTACCTGGGCTTCCTGCCGCCGTTCTGGCTGGCCGGCGTGGCGGCACTGGGTGTGTCGAAGATCCTGGACAACATGGAGATCGGCCACAACGTCATGCACGGTCAGTACGACTGGATGCGTGAGCGCGGCATCAACTCCCGCGAATTCGACTGGGACACGGTCTGCCCGGCCGACCAGTGGAAGCACTCGCACAACTACATGCACCACACCTACACCAACGTCCACGACATGGACCGCGACATCGGCTACGGCATCCTGCGCATGGACGAGGGCCAGAAGTGGCACCCGTACTACCTGGGCAACCCGGTGTACGCCTTCCTGCTGATGACCTTCTTCGAGTGGGGCGTGATGCTCCACGACCTCGAGTTCGACAACATCGTCAAGGGCAAGCGCACCTGGGCCGAGATCAAGCCGCTGCTCCAGGGGCAGGCCAAGAAGGCGAGCAGGCAGGTCGTCAAGGACTACGTGGCCTTCCCGCTGCTCACCGGCCCGCTGTTCTTCCACACCCTGGCCGGCAACGCCGCGGCCAACCTGGTGCGCAACCTGTGGACCTACTCGATCATCTTCTGCGGTCACTTCCCCTCGGGTGTACAGACGTTCACCAAGGAGGAGACCGAGGTCGAGACCCGCGGCGAGTGGTACGTCCGGCAGATGCTCGGCTCGGCCAACATCAAGGGCTCCAAGCTGTTCCACATCCTGTCCGGCAACCTGTCGCACCAGATCGAGCACCACCTGTTCCCCGACATCCCGGCCAACCGCTACCCGGAGATGGCGCCCGAGGTGAAGGCGCTGGCCGAGAAGTACGGCCTGCCGTACAACACCGGTCGTTTCTCCAAGCAGATCGGCTCGGTCTGGGCCAAGATCTTCCTGCTCTCGGTGCCGGATCGCTTCGTCAAGAGGGCACCCAAGCCCAGTGTTATCGTTATGCGTAATCGGAAGGCAACCGAAGTGGGCGTGTAAATGGTCGGCAAATTCGAAAGCAACAAAGATCTTGTCCAGGAATTGACGTCCTCCGGTGCCAGGCACGTCGGCAATATCGCCACGCTGATCACCGGGGCGGTCGCCGAGGTCGCGCGCGAGATCGGTGAGTTCATCACCGACGCGATCGAGATGAACGAGGCCGCCGCGGCGGCGCGCCGCGACGCCGAGCAGCAGCTCGACGCCGAGCGCGCCTACACCGAGTTCGTCGAGGCCGAGACCGAGGACGAGCCCGTCGAGGCCGAGGTCGACGCCGAGGTCACCGAGCCGGTTCCCGGCGACAAGGCCTGATCCTCACCACACCGGCAGCCGCCTGCGGTGTTCGGTGACATCGGTGATCAGATCCCGGTAGCCGTCGGTCAATTCGGCCAGCCGGCACCAGTGCAGATGGGTGCGTGCCTCCCACTGCCGCGGGGTCGTCTTCTCGACCGGATCGCCGCCCAGCGCCCGCTGGGCGGCGATCCATTTCGCCGCCATCCGGTCGATCACCGCGCCGAGGGTCTCGGTGTGCAGGGAGGCGCCGGCCCGGTGCGCCACATTGGCGGCGACCCACTCGTCGATGCGGTCGATCAGCGTGGCACGGTCGCCGTCGATCTGGTCGATCAATTTGCCGCACGCCGCGATCCGGCCGCTGGTGGCCTCCGGCGCGCGGGCCGCCTCGATCGCCTGATGCCTGCGGTCGTGGCAGCGGGCCAGCCGATTCGCGGCCTCGAGGACCCGGTGCCGCGCCGGGTCGGGGTCGGTGGATTCCAGGAAGGCCCGCAACAGCGCCGAGGGTGGCGGGAATTGCGTGGCATCCACACGATGGCCGGGATCGAACGGCATGATGCACGCCCCTGAATACGCTGAATTTCGTGCTTGGATACGCCAGAGCCGGGGAGGATTCGGGGGAGGTGCACTCCCCGGCACCGGCGTAGCCCCGCCCGGGCGTCGACGAATATCCGCGACGCTGCGGCGAGGAAGACGACCCGGGGAAAAATCGGGACCCTCTCAGGAAAGCGCGATTCGGCGCGACCGCGCAATAGTATGGTGTACAAATCGCCCGGTCTGCGGAAATTGTTATGCACCGTTACGGCGGGGTCACCACGAGACGTCTCCCGTGTTACCCATCCGCACATTCCCGGCAATCGGCGGGACCGTACCCGCCGCGAATGCCGCCGCATGCACTAACCTCGATAAATGTGCCGGCCTATGTGTCCTCACCCGAACTGACCTTCGGGTTCCTGTTCGCGCTGGAAGACCCGCAGCGAATCGCCGACGTCGTGCGCGACCTGATGGAGCGCCGCGCGGTCTCGGTGTTCCGGCTCGCGCGCCTGTCCGACGACGACGGCCCGCCCGAACGCTACGTGGTGAACTGGGCTGCGATACCGCAGATCTCGATCACCACCAGCGCGCCGGAGCCCGGCGATCTCCAGGCGCAGCGGATCATGCTGGTCAACGCCTTCCTCGGCGAGAACGGCGAGGTCAGCCTGTATTCCGGCACGCCGAACGCGCCGAGCTGACTCAGCGCGCCGATTCGTAGATCCGGCGCACCACGTCCTCGATGCCCGGCTCCTCGATCGACAGGTCGCGCACCTGCGCCCGGTCCGACACCGCGGCCAGTAACGCCGCCGCCGTGGTGTGTTCGGCGTCGAAGGCCAGGCGCTGGCGCATGCCGCCCGCCTCGCTGGACAGCAGCTGCGCCCCGCAGGGCAGATCGTCGAGATCCGGTGTGGGCGCGGCCAGGTCGACCACCAGCACCCGGCGCGCGCCGACGGTGGCGCCGAGCCCGGCCAGTGAACCGTCGTACACCAGCCTGCCGTGATCGACGACCAGGACGCGATCGCAGAGCCGTTCGATATCGCCCATGTCGTGGGTGGTGAGCAGCAGCGTGGTGCCGCGCTCGATCCGTTCCGCGCGCAGGAACTCGCGTAATCGTTGTTTGGACAGCACGTCCAGGCCGATCGTCGGCTCGTCCAGGATCACCAGCTCCGGCGAATGCAGCAGCGCGGCGGCCACTTCCGCGCGCATGCGCTGGCCGAGCGAGAGCTGGCGGACGGGGGTGTCGAGGGTGTCGGCCATCTCGAGCTGTTCGACCAGCTCGTGGGTGCGCTTGTCGGCGATGTCGGGATCGAGGCGGTGGATCGCCGCCAGGATCGAGAACGACTCGTGCAGCGGCAGATCCCACCACAGCTGCGAGCGCTGCCCGAACACGACGCCGATCCGCGCGGCCAGCTCCCTGCGCTGGCGCACCGGTTCCAGCCCGCAGGTGCGGACGCTGCCGGTGGTCGGCACCAGGATGCCGGTGAGCATCTTGATCGTCGTCGACTTGCCCGCGCCGTTGGCGCCGATATAGCCGACCGCGGAACCGCGTTCGATCCGGAAGCTCATCCGGTCGACCGCGGTGATGGTGTCCCGGTGTCTGCGCCAGCGGCTGCCGTTCTTGCGGTAGACCGTGAACTGCCGGGTGAGGTCGTCGATGTCGATGATCGGCTCCGCGGAGCCGTACTCGTCCTCCATCGCTATCCCCCTCCTCCCTGATAGTGCCTCGTTCCTATCCGCCACGCTGCGAAGGCCAGTAACCACACCCATGCCGCCGCCACCGGTGTCAACCAGGCCGACCACGCGGGCAACAGCGGCGGTCCGGGGAGACCGAGCAGCGCTATCGTCGGCACGTAGGCGGTGAACGCGACGGGAATCGCGAACCCGAACAACAGCTTCAGCGGCGCGGGGAACACCGAAGCGGGCTGCATCGCGGCGAAGGACCCGCCGTAGGTGAAGCTGTTGGTGAGCTCGGCACCGTCGATCAGAAAGAACTGTAGTCCCGCCGCGCATACGAAAAGGCCACAGAACAGGGCAATTCCACTGATCAGGGTGATCACGATCAAGGTAACCGGGGCGATGCCCCAGTCGATTTCGTTGCGCCACAGCCCCACCCCGAGCACGATCACCGCAACGGCGGCGCGCGCGAGCCTGCGCAGCGAGATATCGCTGGTGATCAGTTGCAGCAACAGGGGTTGCGGGCGCAGGTGATAGGCGTCGAGGGTGCCCATCCGGATCATCGCCGGCAGCGAGTCCAGGTGCCCGACCAGCACCTGGGCCAGCGCGAAGGAGGTGTTGGACAGCCCGAACAGCAGCAGCGCCGCGTTGGTGTCGAGCCCGCCGAGCGTGCCGACATTGTGGAAGATGACCCACACCTCGGCGAATTCGACCAGGCCGATCAGGAAGGCGCTGAACACCTCGGTGGCGAACGAGAGCCGGTACACCTGCTGTGCTTTCACACGCGAACGCAATACTGCGAGATAGGGGGTGAACCAGGTCCCGGCCACGATGCGCGCGGAATCGGGTTCAGCCACCCTGTACCTCCAACCTGCGTTGTCCCGCCCGCAGCAACACCCTGCCGAGCAGTCCGATCACCAGCACCCAGAAGCCTTGCGCCGCAACAGTGAGCAAGGCGTCCATGCCGGCGACCCGCCCGGACAGCGTATCGATCGGTGCCTGGAGGATGGAGGGAAACGGGGTAGCCATCGCTATCGTCCGCAACCAGTCGGGAAACATGTGGACCGGGACGAAGAGCCCGGCCAGGAAGGTGCCGACGATCTGGTACAGCACCCGGATCCCGCGGATCTCCACCACCCAGAACCCGATCAGCGCGACCGCGAACAGGCACAGGAACGACAGCGCCACCGCGAGCAGCACGCTGATCAGGCCGAGCAGATAGGCCACCGGCGTCGTCGGCATCGACAGCCCGAAGGTCGCGGCGCCGATGATGATGCTGGGCACGCCGCGGGGCAGGAAGGTGCAGGCCGCCCGGCCCATATCGGTGGCCAGATAGCTGAGCTGGACGTCGACCGGGCGCAGGAAATCGATCGCGACGTCACCGGATTTGATCCGTTCCACCAGATCGATCGGCGGTCCCATGAACTGGGTCGCGCCGAGCAGCGCCTGCGACAGCCACACGTAGGCGCCGATGGTGCCCTCGTCGTAGCCGCCGAAATCACCGGCCGCGCGGACCGCGGCCACCATCACCGCCGCCCGGACGAAACCGAACACGCAGTTGGTGAACAGCCCGGCGAACATCGCCAGCTTGTACTGGGCCTGCCGTTTGAATCCGGCCCGCGCCAGCTTCCAGTAGACGCCGAGGGCGCTCGGCCTGCGACGACGGAATGCGCACCGGCGCACCGCGAGGGCAACTCGGCCGTCCCCCTCCGCATCGCCCCGCACAATCAGTCAACTCTAGGCGGCCCCACGGTGATCCGGACGAAAACGCCGACGATCGTGACTGCTCAGCGCAGCGGAACCCCGACGTCGCTGCCGCCCTCGGGGGTGATCCGCGCGTTCACTTTGGCCAGCGCGGGCGCCGGGACGAAACCGCCGGCGAACAGCGCCTCGCCCTGGCGGAACCAGGGGGAGCGGCCGAGCAGGGCCGAGGGCGCGTACCCGAAGTAGGTGCCGAGTTCGGCGAGGTCGACGGGGGAGGTCATCTTCATCAGCGCGAGATTGTCGCACTGGGAGATGATGCCGGAGTGCACCTTCGACGGACGTTGCGTCGACAGCAGCAGCCACAGCCCGAATTTGCGGCCTTCGGCGGCGATCTGGATCAACCGCTCGCGCACCGCGATCGCGATCGGGGAATCCAGCCGGGGCGAGGCCAGATTGTGCGCCTCGTCGATGACGAGCAGGATCGGGCGGCGCTCCTCGCGGCGGGCCCACAGGTCGTCGAGCAGGGCCAGCGCGACCACGAGCTGCTGTGCGGCGGTGGAGAATCCGCCCAGGTCGAGCACGGTCGCGTCGGGGCGTTCCTCGACGACCTCGGTGACCGCGCGGTCCTGGCGGGCCCACACCTCCCACTCGTGCAGCCCGAGGTTCTCGATCCGCATCGCCAGGCGCCGCTGCGCCGCGGATTCCGAACGCAGCAGCGACGGCAGGGTTTCCTCTAGCTCGGCGGCGGCGAGCTGGTCGGCGAGGTGGATCAGCTCGTTGAACTCCTCGCGATCGGCGATCGGATCGATCCGCAGGATCGCGGCTTTGGAGGTCAGCGGCAGCGCGGTGAACCTGGCCCGCAGCGGGTGCGCGGAATGCGGGCGCAGCACCCGGATGTCGCGCTCGCGCAACGCGTCGGCGGTGGGGCCGGTCGCACCGGGGGCGATCTCGCCGAGCCGGACGAAATCGGAATTGGGGTCGAAGATCACCACGGGCAGCGCGGTGTGCGCGATCACCTGCTCGAGCACGACGCCGAGCGCGTAGGTCTTGCCGGACCCGCTCTGCCCGCACCAGAAGGTGTGCCGGTTGAACCGCTTGGGCAGCAGCCGGGCCGGGCCGCCGGGCGGGGTGAGGTTCACCCCGACGTCGAGCAGGGCGCCGGTCGTCTCGTGCAGTGTCTGGACCGTGGCGGCGTCGACCATCTCGACCGTGCCCTCGGTGAAGGCGTAGCCGGCGCGGACGTCGATGCCGTCGTCGTTCAATTCGCCGATCAACCGGCCGCGCAGGCGAACCGGGGTCGTCTCCGACCGCTCCTCGACGAGCACGAGCTGACGGCGCTGCGCCGCGACGACCACGGCCAGCGAACCGGCGACCAGCGCGCTGTCGGTGGCGTCGGCGACTACGAACGAGCGGCCGTCGTCGGACCGCGCACTGGGCTGGCTACTGTTCGGCACCCAGCCATCTTCTCACCACATCCCGCGAACGGGGCCGGACAGCTATAGGACGGCTACCGCGGCGGCTCAGTGCTCCGGGAAGCCGGTGGCGAACAGGATCGCAATGATCACGGAGCTGACCACGGAAATGGCGAGAATGATCCACATGAGGGGGAAGGTTACCCGTACCCGGGCGTGTCGCTGGCATCGCACCGTCGTGCTGGGGCGTCGCCGCAGGTCACGGCGGTGCGGTGCTCAGAGCTGGGGTGGCACCGAACAGTCCGCGAAGTCGGGGTCCTGGAGATCACGGACGAGGTCGGGGTTGGCGTCGCGCACCGACCGGGCGATCTCGACGAACGAGCGGATCAGGGGCGTTTCGTGGTCGGCGCGCCAGCCGACCGCGACCTCGTTCGGCGTGGTTCCGGCGACCGGGACCAACCGGACCCGCGGAAACGGGACCCACCTGGCGCACGCCGCGGTGAGCACGATGCCGACACCGGTCGCGACCTTGTTCAGCTCCTCGAGCAAGGAGCTCGACCGGCCGACCACCAGCGCGGCCAGCCCGTTCCGATGCTCGGCGAGCTCCCAGTAGGCATTCCAGATCGGATCCGCGGTGGCGGCGCCGAGCAGCGGTTCGTCGAGGAGCTCGTGCGCCGCGACCTCGGCGCGGTCGGCCAGCCGATGGTGCGACGGCAGCATCACCATCAGCGGTTCGGTGAACAGCGGCTCGAAGCGCACGCCGTCGTCGCGGAACGGGCGCCGGGCGAAGGCGACGTCGACCGAGCCGTCGGTCAGCCCGACGGCCGGGTCCGCGTAGCTGAAATGCCGCAGCTCCACCGATACCTCGGGATGACGCTCCCGGAACGCCGACAGAATCGGCTCGGTGAGAGTGAGGGCGCCGCCCTCCATCAGCCCGAGGACCAGGCGATCCCGTTCCCCGCGGTGCGTCGACCTGGCCCGCTCGATCGCCGCGTGCAGGCCGGTCAACGCCGCCCTGGCGTCGCGGAGGAACACGGCACCGGCGGCGGTGAGCTCGACGGTGCGGGTGGTGCGAGCGAACAGGGCCACGTCCAGCTCCCGCTCCAGCTGTTTGATCTGGGTGCTCAAGCCCTGCTGGGAGACGTGCAGACGCTGGGCGGCACGGGTGAAGTTCAGCTCCTCGGCCACCGCGACGAAGTATCGCAACTGCCGGGTGTGCACCTCCATGGCGCGCAGCCTAGTGCGGGTGCGGCGATTGACAACCGAATCCGATGAATCGGTGAAATTCAGCTGTTTCACAGAGGATTTCCGGTGCGTTAGCGTTCGTCGGCATGCAGCTCAGGATCTTCGCCGTCGTCGCCTGCCTGTTCGGGGCGCTCCTCACTCCGCTTCTGCGCGACAGCGCGCCCGCGGTCGCCGATCCGGGCGGAATCCACGGCCCGCTCAGCACCAGCGGGCGCTACATCGTCGACGCGAACGGGAATCGGGTCAAGCTCAAATCCGGGAACTGGCACGGGTCGAGCGGCACCTGGAACGGCAGCGGCGACGACGAGACCGACGCCGCCAACTTCGCCAAGGAGAACGGGCACCGGGCGCCGCTCGGCTTGGACCGGGTCCGGATGGATGTCCTGATCGCCGACTTCAAGGCATTGGGGCTCAACAGCATTCGGCTGCCGTTCTCCAACGAGATGATCACCGACGCCCGCCCGGTGCAGGGGCTGACCGCCAATCCGCAGCTCAACGGGCTGCGTCCGCTCGAGGTGTTCGATCGCGCGGTCACCGCGCTCACCGACGCCGGGCTCGCCATCATCCTCAACAATCACACCACCTCCACCCGGTGGTGCTGCGCCGTCGACGGCAACGAGCGCTGGAATTCCGGCCAGTCCTGGGACGAGTGGATCGACGACTGGACGTTCATGGCAGCCCGCTACCGGGGCAACACCGGCGTCGTCGGCGCCGACCTGCGCAACGAGGTGCGCCGCGACACCTGGGACGACCCGAACTGGGGCCTCGGCGACAACCACGACTGGTACGACGCCGCGCAGGAGGCCGGTGACGCCATCGTCGGCGGCGCGAATCCGGATCTGCTGGTGATGATCGAGGGCCTGAACTGGATCGGCATCCCCACCGATCTGACCCCGCACGAACGTCCCATGCTCGAGCCGCTGAACCGGCTGTCGGTGACGCTGAAGCAGTCGCACAAGGTGGTCTACGCGGCGCACTTCTACGGCTATATCGGCCGTCATCACACCGGTGCGACCGGCTGGGGCGAGACCACCGACCCCCGCTTCCGCGATCTGTCGCGCGCCGAGCTGTTCCAGGCGATGAACGAACTCGCCGGGTTCGTGGCGACCACGCCGGACCGGCATTTCACCGCGCCGGTGTGGATCAGCGAATTCGGGATCGGCAAGGACGCCGAGCCGCTGGATCGCGCCTGGTTCGGCGCCCTGGTCGACTTCCTCGTCGAGAAGGATCTGGACTTCGCCTACTGGCCGCTCGTCGGATTCCACCAGAACGACGCCGGCAATCAGTGGGGCCTGCTGCGCTACGACACCGCGGGCGGCCTGCGCAGCGTCACCGACGCCGACGACTGGCGCGGCGCGCACGTGCGCCGGCTGCTCGCCGCGGACGGCAAGACCGGCCCGGTCGCGCCGGTCCGGACCTGGTCGATGCTCAACGGGATCCACGAGGACGACAACCGCTCGGTGCGGGCCGCGGCCGACTGGGACAGCGGTGCGCACAAACTCGTCTGCCCCGATGATCAGCGGTTGATCGGCATCAGCTCGCGCGGGCAGGGCGGGCTGTGCACCGACGCGACCGAGGGCGCGCTCTGGCAGCCGGGCACCACGGCCGTGAAGGTGGACTCGGAGCGGGTCAGCACCGACTGGGCCGGTGGCTTCACCAAGTACCAGTGCCGGGACGGGCAGTTCATGATCGGCTACAGCCTGCGCGGCGACAAGATGTCGGCCATCCTGTGCGCCCCCGCCCGCCTGCCGCTGGCCGGTGCGGGCCGCACGCTCTGGGACGACCGCGGCGACACTCGCCCCGCCTCCGGAGAAGGCGGCGACTACGCGCACGGGTACTACAAGGCCCAGTGCGCGGCGACCGAGTACGCGGCGGGCATCGCCTTCTCGTGGGCCAACGCCCGCGGCGCCCATCCCGACGCGCTGTACTGCCGCGCCCTGCGCTGAGCCCTCGTTCGTTCGCGTCAACACCCAGATCGCTGCATGGTTGCTGCCGTCTGACTCGGCAACTGTTCGGTTTCATTTTCGTCCGGCGGTCGAGCAGCGGTATACCGTGCAGTGTCCGGTTCGAATGCGGGTGTTGGCAGAGGAGCGGAAGGGGCTGGCTGTGGCATTGGTCGGGAGATCATGGGGTTCGCTGGGAGGAAGCCACCGCGCGGTCCGGGTGCGGACGCGGCGGCCATTGCGGGTGGTCGAGTTGCTCACCGGCGCGATGCTGCTGACGATCGCGGCGGGGGGAATGGCCGGGCCGGTGGCCGCCGCGGTGCTCATCTACCGCAGCGGCGCGGGGCGGGAGGGCACGGCGGTGACGGTGTCGCTCTGGCTGGCGATCGGCGCGGTGCTGGTGGCGCTGGCCGTCGCCGCGGCGCTGTTCGCGACGGCGTGGCGGCGCATCCACCGGCGCCGTCCGGCGCCCGTGTCGGCCGAGGTGTGGTTCCCGGCCCCGGTGGGCAACCGGATGCGGCTGCCCGCGCCCGGCGTCGCCGTCGGTGGGGCGCGGTGAGCGTGGCCGTCGGGCACGGTGGTGTGGCGCTCCGGCGTCGGCCCGGTCGCGGGGCATTGGCACCGCCGCGTCGTCGGCGGACACTGGAGGAATGGTTGACAGGGAGCAGCGCACGCCCGCTTACGGCGTGGTGATGATTCTCGCGGCGCTCGGCGCGTCGATGGCAGTCAGTTACTACGGTCCGACGTGGTTCCGCGTCATGGTCTACATCCTCACGGCGATCATCGTCGTGGTGGGCGGTGTCATGACCTTCCGGGACTACTCGCACTGAGGCTGCGCGCGGTCAGGTCGCTCCGGCGGGCCGGGCGCGGCGCACCCCGGCGTGTGGATCTCAGTGCTCGCAGTCGTTGTGCGCGGGCGGACTGTAGGTGACGGCACCGCAGGCCAGACAGGTGTGGACCCGGTGGTGACCACCGATCCGGCGGCACGGCATCGCGACGACCAGCGCGCGCCCGGCCCCGAGCCGGTGCCCGTTCGGGCAGAAGCGCGGCGACGGTTCGGTCCATACGCCGGCACGCAGATAGGGCCGGATGGATTCGCACATGTGTTCGATTATGCACATCGGCGGCGTCCGCGCGAGCGCGGCGCGTACCGAGCCGTCACACGATCGGCGCGCGCGCTCCCGGCGCGTCGATCTGCTCGCGGAGAATGTCCCCGTGCCCCGCGTGCCGGGCGAACTCCTGGATCATCGCGAGCAGCGTCCAGCGCATGCTGACCTCGCCCTCGCGGGGGTTGATCTTGGTGTCGTCGAGGGCGAAGCGCGACGCGATCTCCCGTGACCGCGCGCTCGCCCGCTCGAACTCGGCGATGACCTCGGCCAGCGACTCGTCGTCCGCGACGGCGAAGGTGCCCTCGTCGCGCCGCGAATAGCCGTCACAGTCGGCTTCGTCCAGCCCCGCCCAGAACCGCTGGAACCAGATCCGCTCCGCGGCCGCCGCGTGCTTGAGCAGCGAGATCGGTGTCGTCAGCGAGGTGACGAGCCGCCGTCGGGCATCGTCCTCGGACAGGCCGCGCGCGGTCGCGACGAGTGCCGAGCGATTGCGGTCGAGCAGGTCCTCGATGATCGCCCGCTCGCTGCCGGTGGTAATTCCGTTGGTGCTCATGGGTTTTCGATCCAATCGGTGGGGTTCGGGATTCGGGTGGATCGCACGCGACGGCGCGCGACCGTTCGGGGGAGGGCTGAACAGCCGATGTCCGGGCACGGCAGGGCCGCCGGATTTGGGAATTCGAGAGAGTCGCCGAGCATCACGGCCGACGTAAGAGGGGTGATCTGCCCGGTCCAACCACGGGCAATCCCTACCTGGTGCGCCCGGCGCTCCGGGCCATATGCGGCCCTGACCTGGAATACACGCAGGTCAGGGCCGTTCTGCGCCCCCGGCAGGAATCGAACCTGCGACCTAGGGATTAGAAGGCCCTTGCTCTATCCAACTGAGCTACGGAGGCAGTGGCATCCACCTTGGCCGAACTCGGCGCCGGTGTCCAGCGCGAAAAGTATAGCGACCGACCAGAACGAGTGCTGGGATCGGCAGCGCCGCCCCATCGGGTCGGCTCCGGGCAGGTCGAACTACCCTCGTTGTCATGTCGTTATCGCAGGACCGTTCCGCTGGACCCGCCGTGGACGGCGCGCCACCGGTGGAAGCGGGTCGGGCTGCGCCGACAGGGAACGCCGCGACCTTCGGGGTACTGAGCGTCGTCGCCGGGGCGATGGCCGCGGTCGTCGCGGCGATGGTGGTCGGGTTGTCGGCGGCGCAGGCCCTCAGTCTCCTGGGTATACCCGATCCGGGGCCGTTGACAACATATGGCTTGCCCGCGCTGCGGGCGGTGGCCGATCTGGCCGCCGCGGTGACCGTCGGCTCGCTGCTGTTCGCCGCGTTCCTGCTGCCGCCCCGCGACAGCGGGCTGCTCGAAGCCGGTGGCTACCGCGCGGTGCGCCGGGCCGCCGACGCCGCGCTGGTCTGGGCGGGCTGCGCGGCGCTGCTGGTGCCGCTGACGGTCTCGGACACGACCGGGCAGCCGGTCGGTGACATCTGGCGGCCCGAGGTGCTGTGGCCGGTGATCGCCCAGGTCGAGGTCGCCGGCGCGTGGCGGACCACCACGCTGTTGGCGCTGATCGTCGCCATCGGCTGCCGCCTGGCCCTGCGCTGGGGCTGGACGCCGCTGCTGCTGGCAGGCTCGCTGATCACCATGATGCCGCTCGCGCTGACCGGGCATTCGTCCTCCGGCGGCGCCCACGACGTGGCCACCAACTCGCTGATCCTGCACATGGTCGCGGCCGCGGTCTGGGTCGGCGGCCTGATCGCCGTGCTCGCGCACGCCCTGCGCGGCGGTGCGGGCACCGATGTCGCCGCGCGGCGGTTCTCGGTCGCCGCGACCATCGCGTTCGTGGTGATCGGTCTCAGCGGCGTGGTCAACGCCTGGGTGCGGCTGCCCGCCGCCGACCTGTTCAGCACCACCTACGGCAAGCTGGTGCTGGCCAAGGCGGCGGCGCTGCTCGTCCTCGGCGTGCTCGGCTACCTGCAGCGCCGGGCCGCGCTGCCCGCGCTCGCCGCCGATCCGCGCGACCGCAGGGCGCTCATCCGATTCGCCGGGGTGGAGATGCTGATCTTCGCGGCCACCATCGGCCTGGCCGTCGGCCTCGGGCGCACCCCGCCCCCGCCGCCCACCTCGATCCCGACGCCGGTGGAAGTGGAACTCGGCTACACCCTGGCCGGTCCGCCGACGGTCGGCCGACTGCTGTTCGACTGGCGCTTCGACCTGATCTTCGGCACCCTCGCGATCGTGCTCGCGGCGCTCTACCTGCTCGGGGTGTACCGCCTGCGCAAGCGCGGCGACGCCTGGCCGATCGGGCGGACCATCGCCTGGTGCAGCGGCTGCCTGGTGCTGCTGCTGGCCACGTCCTCGGGTGTCGGCCGGTACTCGCCCGCCATGTTCAGCGTGCACATGGGCGCGCACATGGCGCTGTCGATGCTGGCGCCGATCCTGCTCGCCCTCGGCGGCGCGGTGACGCTGGCGTTGCGCGCGCTGCCGCCCGCCGGGCGCGAGGGTGTGCCGGGTCCGCGCGAGTGGATCCTGGCCGCGGTGCACAACCCGGTCTCCCGGTTCCTGACCCAGCCGGTCGTGGCGTCGATCATCTTCGTTGCCGGGTTCTACGCGCTGTACCTGGGCGGGATCTTCGACACCTACGTCGACTCGCACGCCGCGCACCTGATGATGAACGCGCACTTCCTGATCAGCGGCTACCTGTTCTACTGGGTGGTGATCGGCATCGATCCGAAGCCGCGTGAGGTGGCGCCGCTGACCAAGCTCGCCATGGTGTTCGGCACGCTGCCGTTCCACGCCTTCTTCGGCATCGCGCTGATGAGCATGAACACCGTGCTCGGCGGCTGGTTCTACCGCACCCTCGGCCTCGGCTGGAACATCGATCTGCTCGCCGACCAGCGCAACGGCGGCAGTTTCGCCTGGGCCAGCGGCGAGGTGCCGCTGGTCGTGGTGATGCTGGCCCTGCTGATCCAGTGGTCGCGCAGCGATCAGCGCCTGGCCAAGCGCACCGACCGGGCCGCCGATCGCGACAACGACGCCGAACTCACCGCCTACAACGCGATGTACGCCGAGCTGGCGCGTCGCGACGGCGAGGTGCGTCAGTGAGTGGTTGCGGTGTGCCGGTGGATGCCACACATCGCGCCGAACCGCATCGCGTGCTGCGCACGGATGTGCGGGCGGCGCGGCGCAGGCTGTCGGGCCGGGTGCGCAAGACCCCGGTGTTCCACACGACCGTCGACGGGCCCGACGGCGCCGTCCCGGTCTCGCTGAAGCTGGAGTTCCTGCAGCACGGCGGCACGTTCAAGGTGCGTGGCGCGCTCAACGCGCTGCTGGCCGCGGACAAGGGTGCCGACCACGTCGTCGTCGCGTCCGGCGGCAACGCCGGGATCGCGGTCGCGCTGGCCGCCGCGCAGCTGGGCAAGGCCTGCACGGTGGTGGTGCCGGAGTCGGCCCCGCACACCAAGGTCGCCGCGATGTGGGCGCACGGCGCCGAGGTGCTCTGGCACGGCACGAGCTACGCCGAGGCGCAGCGCAGGGCCGTGACGCTGGCCGCCGAACGCGGCGCCCAGCATCTGCACGCCTACGACATGCCCGCCGTCGTGGCTGGCGCCGGTGTGATCGGCCTCGAACTGGAGGAACAGGTGCGTGGGCGGCCGCCGGTGCTGGCGGCGATCGGTGGCGGCGGGCTGATCGCCGGTCTCGGCGCCGCGCTGGGCAGGCGCAGGCAGATCGTCGGCGTGGAGTCCGAGCACACCCCCGCGCTCTCGGCCGCGCTGGCCGCGGGCAGGCCGGTCGACATCGACGCGAAGGCCAGGGCCACCGAGCTGCTGTGCGCGACCCGGGTCGGCGAGATCGCCTTCGACATCGCGCGCAGGCATCGGATGCCCGCCCTGTCGGTGGCCGACGACGCGATCACCGCGGCCAGGGAGTACCTGTGGCGCGAATTCCGCGTCGTCGTCGAGCTGGAGGGCGCCGCCGCGCTGGCCGCGGTGCAGAGCGGTGTCTACCGCCCGGACCCGGGCGTACGCCCGATCGTCGTACTGTGCGGGGCGAACACCGAACTCCCCGTGCTCTGACACGGGAGATCTCCACAACCGTCGAGGTTGTCCCCAGTCGTGTCCGCGCCCGCCCGTTCGGCTGTTCGCGAGTCCATCCTTGGGTGGTCAGCGCAACAGCGACCGAGTGGGGGCGGATTCGATGTACGAGGCACACGCGACGGTGATCGGCACGGTGGTGACCCATCCGGCCCGGCGTGATCTGGCCAATGGTGAGCAGGTCGTGACCTTCCGGATGGCGAGCAATTCGCGCCGGTTCGACGCCGCGGCCGGGGAATGGGTGGACAACGGCACACGGTTTCCACCACTGCCCACTCACGAGTGCGTAACCCGCTGGGAGTGAGCGAGGAGAGGCAGCGAAGGGGTACCCCGGTACCGCGAAGTACGGGAACACCCTTAGCGCTCGACATCCGCCGGTCGGTCGGTCGTGTCGTTGCTTCGGTTGCACGCGGCCACGGGGATTACTCGGGCCGCCGGGACTGGGTTACTGCACAGAGCCCGGCCGGGGGAGAGCAGAGCACAGGGAACCTGGATGCCGCCCCACCGATCCACCCGGCCACTACGCCGGGGCACTCCGAGTCCGCCTTTACGTGCGGCTCTGTGTCATCGGAAAGGTTGCACCGGCCCCTCTGACGGGCGACGGCACCGGCAGTAAACCGGCCCACCCGTGGGAATCGCTCGGGCGCACAGCGGCAAGCGGGGGAAGGTGGCTGAATAGCCGAATGCGGTAGGCTCACGGCCTACGGCGTCGGACTGCTAGACCCAGTTCCTCGCCCAGGCCCTCGGTCGCGTTGGCGCGCTTCCGGGGGCTGACTTGTATTCGGGACCGTACCACACCGCGAGCCGCCACAGAGACGGCACAGGCGCGGGTTACATTGCGCCCCATGATCTGTGAGGCACTTGACTTCACCCTGACTCAACCCATAGCGACCCTCATCACCGGCGGTTTCGCGCTCGTAGCGGCCTCTATCGCCTATTGCGGCGTCCTCAAGAGCGTGAGTGAACAGCGGAAGGCGGATCGCCGCAAACGCCGCGTTGACCAGTTGCTCGATGCGACTTCTGCGATGTACACGGCGGCGAATCGCATCATGGCAAACGACTACGCCAACGGCACTGAACGGCTGAAGCTCACGCACGACGCACAAGCCGCCTTCGCGAAGCTGGAGATTCTCGGCTATGAGGATGCCGCCGACCGAGCGAGGAAAGTACTCGATGTGATCAAGCAGGCCGAGAAAGACGGCACGACGAATACGCCACAGTTCAGCGAGCAACTCGGCGCAAGCGCGTATGAGGCCGTGGAGACGTTCAAAGCCGCTGTGCAGCAAACGGAAGGTCTTGACTAGTCGCAACGGTCAGCCAGGTACTCGACCCAGTGCCTACGGCTCTTGCGGGCGTTGCACGGCTTGCACGACGGGGCGAGGTTGCCCAGGACGTGACCGGGGGAGCCCTCCCGGCTCAGCGGGTGCATGTGCTCCAGCTCTTCGAACTCGCCGCCGCAGTAGGCGCACGCCTCCGGGGTGATCCCTCGGCGCTCCCAGTCGGCTAACAGCGCCTCGGCGGTGATGTCGTCGGCGGGTAGACCAACGTTCCGGGCGCGGGTCCTGCCGCCGCGTAGCCGTTCCTCGAGCGGGTGAGTGTCGCGGTACTCCTTACCAATGCGTCGCCTACGGCACGGGTTTGCTGCGGTCCATCGGCGGTTGCGACTGTTGACCACCTCCGGGTTACGCCGCTGGCGCTCTAGCGTGGCCGCGTTCATGCACGCGCGGCACCGTGAGAACAAGCCCATCCACCCACGCGAGTTCGGATAGAACTCATCAATCGGCAGCGCCTCCGCGCACCCGGAACATTCTTTCAATCCCTGTTCATACAGGGCCATACGCCGCTCACTCTCGGCGCGGGAAATCATCCCCACTATTCGATCTCCAATCGACTTGTAGAAATTCCTGAAAATATTTTGAGCACCCCCGGCGACTTATTCGAACCGGGGGCCTCCACTGGTCAAATCGCCCTAAAACTCGTACAGGAGATGGCAGCCGCATCACTATCCGATCCTGAGCACGGGGGCGAGGGGTATACCCCCCTGGGTGCCTACACGGCCGACGCCGGCCGGAGTATCCGCAGGTCAAAGCGCGTTACTCGCCAGTAGACCGGTGTCCTCACCCGTCGTCGCTGGTCGAATCCAGCGCGACCCACGCAACCCAGCAATCCCAGGTCAACCCACGTACTCGGCACGCACCCAGTGCCCACCTGCACCCCAGGCGCCCCTGCCGGGGGTGCCCACGCCCCCAGCCCTGCCCCAGTGCAGGCCCTAGCCCTCTCCCTGCCACTCAGCACCCGCACCCACACCCCACGTACCCCACTGCTGCCCTAGTCCGGGAGGGGCGCACTCAGCGGCCGATCCGGGGTATTCCACCGGATTGCATCAAACGAATTTCTCTGGGGTGATCAGCGAATATCGGAATTGCTTGAAACTCATGTTTGACAAACCTGGGTTGCCGAACCTAGATTCGTAATCGTTCGACCGACACCGACCGAAACGGAGACACCGAAATGATCACCCTCGAAAAGAACAAGTCCGCACAGTTCATCGCGACCGAGAACGAAGAATGGTCGCACTCGCGGTTTGGGGGCACCAACGAACTCCGCGACGTGTTGAGCGCCGCGACTCATGATGAGTTCTCGGATTCCCAGTACGCCAGGAATGAGACGCTGGTTATGCGGGTCGTGAGCAACGATCTCGCCGCCGTCGCCGAGCTGTTCGCCGCCATCCGCTGATTGATTCCCGGTCGTCCGTAGCGACCGGGGGTCACCCCCACCGAAAGGCCCTAGACATGATGGTTCGCGCAATCCGCAACTACGCCGCTGATCGCTTTATTGCGATCATGCCGGGAGAAATCGAGTACTCGGAGGAAACCGGCTACACGATTGACGGCATGGACCCGTTCGAATGGGTCGACGCAATGGCTGCCGACTAGGCATCACCGGTGGACGTAGTCCACTCGGCCGAAGGAACTCCGTTCCTCGGAATCGCCCGGAATGGTTCACGCGAGGGTTCGACTCCCTCGCCGGGCACAACCCGAAGCAATCCGCTTCGGTCCACCGAATGAAAGGATTCACCCGAAATGATCCGCATGATTCTCGCCCTGCTCGCTGGCCTGCTGCTCGGCGTTGGTGTCACTGACACCGCGTACGCGGCCCCGGTTGGACCGTCCGTGACCTGCACCGAAGACATGGCGTGCTGGCGTGCATGGATGGGCAACGGCCAGGTTGGCCCGAACGCCCCGGCGTACATGTTCCTTCCCAGTGGCCCCGAATGGGATGCACTGGCACCCGCGTTCGGGTACCGCATGGAGGATTGATCCCCAGATACACGAAAAGCCCCCGCCGATCCGTAGTCGGCGGGGGTTCTTTGTGCGCTAGGCGCGAGATTCCAAATCCTCCGCGAGGAGGTCATACCGAAATACTCGGTTGCCGGTTGATCGTTGGCTCTGCCGGATTCGTTCACGTGCCGTGTACAGCTCTGAGACTCTGTCGCACGCTTCAACCACAGCGAGCCATGCCGCGGTACCGTTCGGCCCGTCGTATCCGTTTGTCGCGGATTGATCGCGTAGCCATGCCTCCGTGTACAGGATCTCAGCGTGAAGCTCTCGGCACAGAACCGAGCAATGATCGAACCTTTTCGACCGAGTGCGGGGGCACCCCTCACGGGAGCATTTGAGCTTAAACGCCATTGATCGTTCCGTTTCCGCCGATGCCGCGCAGCATCGCGCGGAGGACACCCGCACCATTCAAAGGAATGTGCTGGCCGTTTCCGCCCTGGATCGTTTCCCGGAGAATGTCGGCGGTCGGCTTCGGAGGTTCGGCGTGCCGACGGTTGATCTCATCCACGCGTGCCCGGAGCTGGGCGACTTCGTCGTCCGAATCGTCAACCGGGGCCGGAGCCATGGCGGCCCGCAGCATTCCGGCCGCAGATCCCTTGACGGCGTGTTCCTGGTCCTGGCGCGCGATAGCACCACGGAGCATTCCGGCGGCGTTTCCCACCTGCCGATGCATTGGCCTACGGCTCATGTTCTCTACTTCCAATCGTTGTGTTCGCCGCGAATCTCGGCGAGAGTCTTTGCTGTCACGGACGCGGGCGGCGCTGGCCGCTGGTACCGCTGCATCCACTTTTCCCGGCGCACCGGTTCATCTGGCAGGTTCTTGGATTCGAGCCATGCTCGATAAGCGATCGCCTGATCCCCTGGCGACTTCGCTTTCCATCCGATTTCATACCAATTCACATTTGCCCTCCCGGATATAGGAAAGGCCCTGAGAGCGATTCTCAGGGCCGTTCGCAACGTTTTGATGTAAGGGCCTGGGTTGGCGGCCCCAGGCGCTCACAGTGTCGATTAGCGACTAATCGGCGTCGCCCCGATATTCGCGCGAAGCGAAGCGGCCTCGGCCGGAGTATTCAGCTTCCACGCGATGCCCTCGCGGACACCCGCCAGCAAAACCGGACCAATCGCCTGTTCCGCAGGATCGGCGTTCCTGATGTCCACGGCATCCAAGGCGGACAGTTCCGCGCGCGTAACAGGGTTGAACACGGACAGGGCCGGGTCCACCCTGGACGCTGCGTGCCCTGGCAGGTCCCTGGTGGAGTTCAGCCACACCGTGGCGGCCTCGATACGGGCAGCGGCTTCGCGGGCTTCCTGGTAAGCGTTGACGACATCGCCCCCGGCAGCGACCAGGACATCCGAAGTCACGTTTTCCGGGAGCTTGGCGACCGCATCGGCGTAAGCCTTGGTGGCCTTCACGAACTCGGGTTCGAACTGGGCGCGGATCTCGTCTACAGCGTCCGAACCGGCGCGGATCACCGCACGGGCCGCAAGGTCGACCGCCCCTTCCTTGGCGTGGCTCATGGCCGACGACGTAGCACCGACACTGTTCGTGGTCGTACGTGTGAGGGCCAGCTCTGCGGCGTACGCCCTAACCATGTCCTCGGCGTTCTTCTCGGTGACCTTGGACAGGTCGAAAACCGGACTGTGACCGGTTTCGATCCACTTGAGCGATTCGTAGGTGTTGACCGCCTTAGCGAGATCCTTGGGCAGCTCGACGCCGAGCGAGGTCCAGTTAGCAACGGCGTCGGCAACGTCAACAGGTCGGGTGTACACGTGGTGTTTCCTCTCGGGTGGTGGGGCACCTTGCCCCGGACATGCGGAAGGCCCCCAGCTGGCACGCTGAGGGCCTAGAAATTGGTTGGTGAGGGTTTATCCGCCCTCTAGCTCACGGAGGCGCTTTCGCGCGTCTCGGAGCCTGGCGCGGTATCGCGCCCCAGCTTCAAGCTGGCATTTGTAACACCGGCCGTTCCGCCGGTCGTTCTGGCTGTGCCGCGTGCATCGTGGATAGCTCACACGTCAGACTCCTTTCAAGAGATGGACTATCGTTTCCCGGCAAATAGAAATGCCCCGGCGGGGAGCCGGGGCACCTCATCATGTCCACCGAGTAAACAGACTGATTCACGACCGAGAGCATTGCCTCTCATAATTAAGCGATTCGCGGGACCATTTTCGACTGTTTGTCAAAGTGAAATAGACCACACATTGTCAGATGTCTGTTTCAGCGATCCTCGCGCCGGTCGCGGAACGACTCGGAACCAAGTAGTCACCTGGTCCCAATCATCTGGCAGAGAAGGCGATACACACCCGCCGGTGCCGAATCCACGGAACTTGGCGACCCGATCGGCAGGATTGCCGAGCGGCTTCGGTCGCGGACGATTGCGGATCTTGCTCACCGCTCCGAGTACGGCCAGCTTGTCGAAATCGTTCAACCCGTCCGGCTGAGGTCTGCCCATCCTCCGGGGAATGCTCCGGTTCCACTCGGTGGGCGATACCGCCAGTTCGCCGTGTCCGGCAATCTGGATGACGTTTAGGTCGGTGACCATGCCCGAGGTCGGCTGACGCCTCCCGGCCCGTCTACGGGCGTTCTTGACGTCAAGCTTGCACCGCTCAGAGCAGTACTCGGGCTGTTGACCCCTGGACCGGACAATCTCGCCGGTGTCGGTGCGGATCTGGAACAGTGGGGCACCGCAGCACCGGCACTGTTCCAGTTGGTTCGATCTCGTCGGGGGCTTCCGAAGGCTGTAGCCGTCGGCGAACATGTCGGGGTCTAGCACTTCGTCGTCCCCAGGGCCGTCGATATTCGGCGAGTGGTAGTGCCGTTCACGGTCGGCACCGTCCCAGCACCGGTAGGGCTGGTACTTCTTGGGTGAGCCGATGCCCTTCGCATCGGCCATGGTCTGTAGGTAGCTCACTGTGTTCGCTTTCTGCCCAGGGCAGGCGAGAGCCCCTGGGCGATGGATTGGTGTGCCGGTCCGTTTACGGATCGGAGGTGAACCGCTGTGATCAGCGGGAATGCTCACGCCGGCGAGGGCCGCGGGAAGGCCCTCGGTCCGGTTAGGGATCGGCTCCGGTGGCCGATCCCGTAGCCGCTCCAGCGGCTCATGTGAAGGACCGCCCGCAGCGGTCCATATCGAGTGAAGGGCGGCCCCTCAGCCGCCCAGTCATCACAGCACCCCGGCGCTACACGGCCGGTGTGCTTCCATCTCCGATGGCTACTGTCCCGCTCCGCTGGGCTACCTAAGGGAATGGCCTGTAGATCCCGGCCACTTGTGTACGAAGTGGCCTGTAGATCCCGGCCACTTGTGTAGTAGGAATGGCCTGCATATCCCGGCCACCCAGTGGACAGTAAATCCCGGCCATTTCGACACTTACAGCTCGATACGCTCGGGTGTCGATAGCACGTATGACGTGCCCTTTTCCCTGGCACGCTTCGGGATCTTCGCGAGGAAACCGGCGTCAACAAGTCGTTGTGCGTGTCCAGTGAGGCGGTCGCGGTGTGCGCCGACCTCACGGGCCAGTTGGCGGTCTGACACCTCGACACGGAACGTTCTTAGGTTCGCCCAGTAGCCGAGTAGGGCGGCGTAGTGGCAGGTCGCCAGGCCCTGGCCTCCGAAGTGCTGTTCGACGGCTGCAACCCAAGCACGAGTTGCGGCCATGCCATTGCCGGTGACAGGGACCGGTACCACGATGGCCGGAGGTTCGTACAGGTCGGCGAACGGGTCTAAATCGTTGATGGTGGTTGTCATGAGGGTGTGTGCCTTTCGTGGGGTGACGGTCAGAAATCCCCGGCGACTACGGATCGCCGGGGTTCTGAGATGTTTGTCAGTTTGTGTTGACGCTGTTGTGTCGCGGGATCGGTGTACGT
This sequence comes from Nocardia sp. NPDC003269, assembly GCF_042888005.1. Lineage (NCBI taxonomy): Bacteria > Bacillati > Actinomycetota > Actinomycetes > Mycobacteriales > Nocardiaceae > Nocardia > Nocardia sp. NPDC003269. The sequence continues at coordinate 414,306 of NZ_JBIAPA010000004.1, read as the reverse complement.
CCTGGCTTCGGCACCCAGGTTGTAAGCGCCATGACCTCACCGGCCGATGACATGTACGACGTGTCTAGAACCCGGTCGGCCGGAACTCCGAAGTACTCGCGGGCGATCCTGCGATGTGCCGATACCGAGCCGTTCGCCTGCCGCGTGGCGATGCTCAACCCATCTTCGTCGTACTCGCACAGGGCTAGGAATCGGTCACCGGTGCGACCTACGGCGCTCGCGGCGAACACGGACTGGAGCCGTTCGGGCTCCGGGCCTTCGAGAGATTCACTCTCTCCGGTGACAGGTTCAGCTACGGCTGTCATGCTGCCGCCCGGTAAATCAACAGTTCGGCAGCGGCGAACATCATTTCTGGGTCTTCGACCTGGACACGTACAACCGGCTCCGAGGTGCCGAACCGATCCCAGACCGGCCGGTAAATGTCGTCGGTGTTCTGAACTGCCGCCGACCGATACACGGTCACGTGGTCGCCATCTTCGATGACGTGCAAGAATGCGGGGTGGTGGATGTTCATTTGTTCCTCTCGGTGGTTACGCGGCTGCGGCGTTCGCTTTGAGAATCCATCCGTGAGCCCCGGCGATTAGCCAATGCATGAGCTCGGAAACTTCCGATGTAGTCGCTTTGACTTCGTCCCGCAGATACTGGGTAGCCACCTCATCGGTAAGTTCAATCACCGATTCCGGGTACGCCAACGAGGTCATGACGAATAACCCGTTGACCTCGGCGACGTTCCAGAACAAAGCATCGGCGACATTCGCAATGTGCATGTACATGTGTTCTCTCCTTTGGATTGAGTGCGCTCTCATCCGGGCCGCCCGTGTGGGTCGGCGCTCGTCAGCCCGGTCTGTCTGAGGGCTTGGGGCCCTCGGCGTGCAGCGTCACCGCTGCCGTGTGGAACTGAGAGGTTGCATGCCTTGGTCAGGGGTCCGCCCGTGTCCCCGGCCTGCCGAGTCGTCTCGGCGGTTCCGGCTGCTTCGCGTCTGTGGCCTCTCGCGGGTCCGGCCTGCCGGATTCCTCCGGTGGTTCCTCGCCTCGCTGTTCTGTTGTGGCTTCAGAATGCAAGATGACAACCCGAGTTGTCCACCTAGGTTGTGCGATAGTGACGAGGGTCACCCCTGGATGTCCAACCTGGGTTGTCCGGTGCTAGGCTGGATGCATGGATGAGAGTGTGGTTACGCAGCGGATCGGGCCGTGGGAAGTGCGGATGACATGGCGGGATGACGCCATGGGCGGGCCAACCGGCATTGAGATCCGCCCGGCGTCCGATGAACCAAACTCGGCGGTACAGCACGGCTTGTCTCAAACCGTGCTCCGTCAGATCAACTTTCGGGATGCCATGATCTACCGCTCACGTTCGGAGAAGGCTGAGCCGTCCAATTCGGAGAGCTGGCACATGCCTATGTACAAAGACCGGGCGCGTCGGCTCGCGGAGGATCTCCGACGCCTAAGGGAGGACGGCGTGACGGATCTGTATCTGGCCGCGCTGAGTCGGATGTACCTGGAACTTGTCCGACAAGGCGTGCGGGATGTCTCCGGCGCGCTCGCTGAGTACACAGGACTCACGCAGGGCGGTGTACTTCAACAACTCAAGATCGCCCGTAAGCGTGAACTGCTGACGTCAATGCCGGGGCGTGCCGGGGGTGAGTTGACCCCGAAGGCTGTCGAATTGCTCCACAAGCGGGACCGAACATCGGACTAGCAATGTCACTGTGACGAAAATGGGCCCCTGACCTTGTGAGTCGGGGGCCCTTCGGGGTATTTCGGTCGGCAAGCCAGACTGTTTGTTCTGGTTGACCCGGTAAGCGTATTCGAGCGAGGCTAAGCGGACCGGCGGCCTGCCCGCGGAGCTGGCCGGCTGCCGGGGAACCCGAGGTCAAAACGTTTTCTCACCGACTGCTAAACGGACCGGCATCCTCACGGTCGATTCTGTCGCGGATCGCATCCACGGTCCGATCCTGCGGAATCTGTTCCGGCCACAGGATCACGCCGACCACCACCGCCAGCGGCAGGCCGATTACCAGGGTCCACCCGAGGGCGATCACCGGTACGACTCCGCAGCGGTGAGCCATGCGTCTATGTCGTCGAGCGTGCCGACGCACACCACGCGCCACGGGCTTGCCAGCTGCCACCCCTCGGGGCACGGCTTGATCGTGAGCGACCTCAACGCGGCGCGTTCGACCAACGGTTCTAGCTGCTGACGAATCGTGTTCACGACACCCGCCGTTCTTCCGTGCGTGGCGAGCCTGCCCGAGTGACGTGTCTGAGTACGTACATGGTCACTCGGGCGGCTCCGTGGCTACGGGACCTCTCCCCGCTCCGGTGTCAATCGTTCAACTCGGCGAGGTTCCTGGGCAGTGGCACACCTAGTGCCACGGGGTGGCATTCCTAGTGGCACACAAGCGAACCGGTCCGTACCGGGGCATCATGAGGTCATGCACACGGGCAGGCTCATCCGCGATCTGCGGCAGGCTCGCGGGTGGTCGCAAGGTCGCCTTGCTCACGAACTCGAAAAGCACTCAGGGCAACCGATCACGCGCGAATACATCTCGCGCCGGTGGGAGTCGTGTAAGTCGGTGCCGTCGCCGTTCTGGCTCAGGCACCTAGCCGCCGTCTTAGATGTGCCCCTTGCCGTAATGGAGTCCGACACCGTGCAACGCCGACAGTTCCTATCCACGATGGCCGCTACCGTGGTGGCCCCTGTAGTCGCGTCTGATTTGCTCGCTGAGGGGTTCTCGGCGCGTCTGAGGGGTAAGGGCCCCTCGGTCGACCAGTGGGCCCACACGCTCACCGGGTACGGGGCCGACTACATGACCTCCGGTGCCGCCGAGATCCAACAGCGGATAGCCGTGGATCTCGCAGTAATCCAACAACAATGCGACACCCCGCAGATGTGGACGCACGCCGCGCGGCTCATGACATTGTTCGCAAAAACGTTCCCCGGCTCGGACGGGTCGAAAGCCGTTACGTGGTACCGGATGGCGGCTGAATCCGCCGATCATTCCGGCGACGTTGACACTCGGGTATGGGTACGCGGCCGGGCCGCTATCGCCCTCGGCTACGAAGGTGCCTCACTGCCGATTGCAACGATGTTCGCCGACCAGGCGCTAGCGATAGACGACCGGCCGTCGCTCGGTCGGTTGAATGCGTTGTACGGCAAGGCTCATGCCGCAGCGATCACCGGAGACCATGACACCGCGCGGGCCCTGGATCTCGAGGGCCGCCGCGTGTTCGATCTGGCAGGCTCGGAGGATTCCGAGGCCAGTGACTATGCCGTGCCGTACTGGCGGCTCGGTGTGTTCCGGTCGCTGCTCCGGGCCCGGCTCGGTGACGAATCCGAGGCAATCGAGGCCCAAGACGAAGCGCGCCGGTATCTGCCGCCGACGCTGCCCAGGTTCGCAACCCACCTGGAGATGCACCGAGGGCTAATGCTGGTACGCGCTGGCGATCGTGAGGGCGGCACGGCATACGCCAGGACCGCACTTGACGCGCTGCCACCCGAGAAACATTCTCTGACACTGCGAATGCTCATGGATGAGATCGCACCCCCGGTCCGTTTAGGTGGTGGCTCCGAATCGTCGTGACCAGCCGGGATGCGGCAGCCGGCCAGCTCCGCGGGCAGGCTCCCGGTCCGCTTAGGCTCTCTGCCGGTCTGACTCCGGTAGTCTGGTCCGGCAGCACCCCCCGGCTACGGACCGGGGGGTTCTGTCTTCCTGGTGGACTTCAAAACATGTACCGGATATTTCAGCCAGGTACGCAGATCCGGCTAGTCCGAGATCCTGCCTAGCCACTCCTGGTAGCCGTCCTCGGTGTCGCCGGTGTCGAACAAGTGCCACTCGTGCTTGGAGTGGATCTCCAACCGGAATCCGGCGTCTCGCAACATGTCACGGCGTCCGATCGGGTCCAGCCGGTTCCAAGCCTCTGCGTAGGTCTCTCCGGTGGTCTCGACCTCGTACCGAGGCGGAGTAACCGGCGAAGCCTCTAGGGCCGTCCTCCGGGCGGTGAGCCCCGTCAATCGGTCGATGTACTGCGCCCGGTCCTCGGGCGTGACGATCAACCCAGCGTCGGACTCGTCGCGAAGGCGTTGGATTGCGTCCTTCACACGCTCCAGATCGGCCCGGTTGTCGCTGCCGGGGATCAACACTCGGCGGGTGACCGGTCGCGGGCCGTAGTGGTCTAGAAAGTTCTCTTCAAGGGCACCCAGGACAACGCCGGACTGAACCAGCACCTTGCACCCCCGGTCCGGCTTGTTCGCACAACGGAAGTACCACACGTGGTCTCGCGTCTTCGGCACGTGCTGCGACAACGGACGCTTGCACTTGCCGCAGAACCCGACGCCAAGTATCGGGTTCTCGGAGTTAACCCGCTTCTTGCCCGACACCTTGCGCTTCTGGACTTCCTCCTGGACACGGTCCCACTCGTCATCCGAGAACGTCGGATCTGCCATCTGGATCATGGACCCATCCGCAGTCAGTACCGGGTTCCCGTTCGAATCCACCTTGATGCCTTGCGTGCCGTGGCTGGTGAGAATCCCCAGCAGCGCCGAGTGTGTCCACGGCTCTCGCCGAAGTCGGGGTTTGCCCGACTCGACACGCGATCGCTCCAACGAAGTCAGGACGGCAGACCCCTGACACGGTCCGGGGCACTCTTGGTCCCGCAGAGCGTGAGGGCACTTGTTCAGATGGGCCACAATCGCCGTCAGTGAGTCCCCGGCGAACAACCGGGGTTTGATCTGGTCATGTAGGACCTGCTGTGCTGCCGGGTCCTGGACGATGCACCGGCCCTTGCCCGAAGGGTGCGGCGCGGTCTTGAATCCAAACCGGGGGACTCCGTACGCCCACCGATCGGTCTGCCGGATGATCCGGTGACCGTCCTTGGTTCTGGTGCTGAACCGGTTCAGCTCCAACTGAGCGAAGAACGAACCGATGTACACGAACAACTCCGCCAACATGCCCTCTAGGCCGGGGGAGGGGTTCAGGTAGTTGAGGACTAGACCGTCCTCGGCGAACACGAGGATCTTCTTGTGTTCCTCGCACCACTCCGCCACCTTCAGGAAGTGGCGGGTTGACCGGAACGCACGGTCGATCTTCGAGAACACCAAGATGTCGAACGAGTCTGCGAACTCTTCTTTGAACCAGCGGCCCAGGTCCGGCCGATCGAACGGTGACACCGAGGCGGACACGTCTAGGTCTTCGAACGTCCCGACGACACTGGCCCCCTGCGCGTCGACCCAGTTCCCGCCTGTCTCATGCTGGGCAAGGTGGGAAACCTTGCCTTCGTCCTTCAACACTGACACCCGAGCGCCGACAACGGCGCGCAGTCCCACATAGCTCATGTGGGCAGTATGAACTATGGGACGCTGTATCTCACCGTGAGCTGCTGGCGCAGGCTGGTGGCCGGGGTGGACCGGTCGCTGCATCGGGGCGATCCGGTGATCGCCTACGGTCAGCTGCGCTCGCACGAGTATCGCGGCAAGGACGGCACGGAGCGCCGGGATCTGGAGATGCGCGCGGTCGCCGTCGGCCCTGATCTGGGGCGGTGCAGCGCGTCGGTCGTCCGGCGATCCGACGCGGCGCGCTCCGTTCCGCACGCCGTGCGGAATATTTCGGACCGCCGGGGCGCTGTACCCCCGGTCCCCGCGCAGGACGCGGCCGAGTATGCGCCGACGGTACCCACTGCCGTAGCCTCTACGACCGCGGCGGATTCCCTCCCGGCGCGATCGCCGGTTGCGGTGCCGATCTCCGGTACGCCCGCGCAGGTCGAGGCCTGAGGGTCGCATCCGCGGCACCGGCCCGCTCCGCATCTCATCCCCGTTAACCGCACCGATAGGCTTCCGTATATGGCTGAGTTCATTTATCAGATGATCAAGGTTCGCAAGGCGCACGGCGACAAGGTCATCCTCGACGACGTGACGCTGAACTTCCTGCCCGGCGCCAAGATCGGTGTGGTCGGCCCGAACGGCGCGGGTAAGTCGTCCGTGCTGAAGATCATGGCGGGGCTGGACCGGCCGAACAACGGCGAGGCGTTCCTCGCGCCCGGCGCCACCGTGGGCATCCTCATGCAGGAGCCGCACCTCAACGAGGAGAAGACCGTCCGCGGCAACGTGGAGGAGGGCCTCGGCGAGGTCAAGGTGAAGCTGGATCGCTTCAACGAGATCGCCGAACTGATGGCCACCGACTACTCCGACGAGCTCATGGACGAGATGGGCAAGCTGCAGGAGTTCCTCGACCACGCCGACGCGTGGGATGTCGACTCCCAGCTCGAGCAGGCCATGGACGCGCTGCGCTGCCCGCCGCCGGACGAGCCGGTCACCAACCTCTCCGGTGGTGAGCGCCGTCGCGTCGCGCTGTGCAAGCTGCTGCTGAGCAAGCCCGACCTGCTGCTGCTCGACGAGCCGACCAACCACCTCGACGCCGAGAGCGTGCTGTGGCTCGAGCAGCACCTGGCCGCCTACCCGGGCGCCGTGCTGGCCGTCACCCACGACCGGTACTTCCTCGACAACGTCGCCCAGTGGATCCTCGAACTCGACCGCGGCCGCGCGTACCCGTACGAGGGCAACTACTCCACCTACCTGGAGAAGAAGGCCCAGCGTCTCGAGGTCCAGGGCAAGAAGGACCAGAAGCTGCAGAAGCGCCTCAAGGAGGAGCTGGCCTGGGTGCGCTCCGGCGCCAAGGCCCGGCAGGCCAAGAACAAGGCCCGCCTCGGTCGCTACGAGGAGATGGCCGCGGAGGCCGAGAAGCACCGCAAGTTGGACTTCGAGGAGATCCAGATCCCCGCGGGTCCGCGCCTCGGCGACATCGTGGTCAACGTGTCGAACCTCGACAAGGGCTTCGGCGATCGTCAGCTGATCAAGGATCTGTCCTTCACGCTGCCGCGCAACGGCATCGTCGGCGTGATCGGCCCCAACGGTGTCGGTAAGACCACGCTGTTCAAGACAATCGTCGGGCTGGAGGCGCCGGACAGCGGCGAGGTCAAGGTCGGCGAGACGGTCAAGCTCAGCTACGTCGACCAGAACCGCGCCGGCATCGACCCGAACAAGAACGTCTGGCAGGTCGTCTCCGACGGGCTCGACTTCATCGAGGTCGGCAACCAGGAGATGCCCTCGCGCGCCTACGTCAGCGCGTTCGGCTTCAAGGGTCCGGACCAGCAGAAGCCGGCCGGCGTGCTCTCCGGTGGTGAGCGCAACCGCCTGAACCTGGCGCTGACCCTCAAGCAGGGCGGCAACCTGATCCTGCTCGACGAGCCGACCAACGACCTCGACGTCGAAACCCTCAGCTCGCTGGAGAACGCGCTCGAGCAGTTCCCCGGCTGCGCCGTCGTGATCTCCCACGACCGCTGGTTCCTGGACCGCACCTGCACCCACATCCTGGCGTGGGAGGGCGACAGCGACAACGAAGCCAAGTGGTTCTGGTTCGAGGGCAACTTCGAGGCCTACGAGGCGAACAAGATCGACCGCCTCGGTGCCGAAGCGGCGCGCCCGCACCGCGTGACCCACCGCAAGCTGACTCGCGACTGATCCAGAGTTTGCTGTGGCGGCCCGGCGGAACGATCCTCGATGATCCTCCTGCCGGGCCGTCGGCGTCAGCGCGTGAAAACGACTGGTAGCGACGCCTTCCCCGGCGTTCACCGAACGTTGGCCAAGTTACCGGCGCGGCAAGCTGAAATTCCCTCCGCGTGTCCGTGGAGCCCCGGCTAGTCTCGAATTTGCGTCACCTGAGTTGCGGAATCGAAGCGAACCGAATCCATGGGAGTGGGCGAAACGATGACGGTCTCGTCGGAAATGTCGAGCGCGGCCTGGGCCGCGGGAATCCCGCAGAGTCTGCGCGGTGATCTCGCGACACTCGAGGGGGCGTATTTCCGACACGTCGACGCCGGTGACGCGGACTTCCCGGTCACCGGCATCAACCAGATCTTCCGGCGGCACATGGAATTGGCCGCCGAGCGCCCCGCCGGCACGGCGCTGGTGCGGGTCTACCATCCCGACGACGGGTCGGGCATGGGCGCGGCGGTGCAGCTGGTCACCGACGACATGCCGCTGCTGGTCGAGTCGATCACCGCGGCGCTGGGCCGGATGCAGGTGAGCGTCACCGAGGTCATCCACCCGATCTTCGAGGTCACCCGCGACGAGCACGGCGCGCTGGTCACCGCCGCGCCGCACGAGGTGGACGGCAACGGCGCGACCGGCAAGCCGGAGTCGTGGATGCACCTGCAGCTGCACCCGTCGACCAGCCGGGCCCAGCTCGACCACATCGAACGCACGCTGCCCGAGGTGGTCGCCGACGTCCGTCAGGTCATCGACGACACCGAGGCGATGACCAGGGTGCAGAGCTCGCTGGCCGACCAACTCGACCGCACCGCGGGCTCGGGGTCGGCCCCGTTCCCCGCCACCGATCTGGCCGAATGCGCGGAGCTGCTGCGCTGGCTGTCCCGCGGCAATTTCACCCTGCTCGGCTACGCGCGCTACCGGCGCGACACCGAGCACGGCCACACCGTGTCCACGCAGGTGGCCGGCGCGAGCCTCGGCGTGCTGCGCGCCGACATCGGCACCGACTTCCAGGTCCCGATCAACGGCGGCGACCGTCCGCTGCTGATGCTCACCCAGGGCCTGGTCCGCGCGACCGTGCACCGCTCGGTGTACCCCTACTTCGTCGGTGTCGCCGATGTCGACGACGCGGGTGCCGTGGTCGGCGTGCACCTGTTCATCGGCGTGTTCACCGTCAGCGCGGTGCACGAGAACGTGCTCGACATCCCGGTCATCAACACCAGGGTGCGGACCGCGATCGAGGCCGCCGGGTTCGACAAGGACTCGTTCTCCGGGCAGGCGATGCTCGAGGTGATCGAGTCCTTCCCGCGGACCGAACTCTTCTCCGCCGACACCGAGGCGATGCGCCGCACCGCGGTGGCGGTGCTCGGCGTCGCCCTGCGCAGGCAGGTGCGGCTGTTCCTGCGCAGTGACAGCTACGGCCGTTTCGTAGCCTGCATGGTGTACCTGCCGCGTGATCGCTACACCACGGCCGTGCGGCTGCAGATGCAGGAGATCCTGGTCCGCGAGCTCGGTGGCGCCGACATCGACTACTCGGCGCGGGTGAGCGAAAGCGAGCTCGCCAGTGTGTATTTCACGGTCACGCTGCCCGCCGACGCCACCGCGGCGCCCGACACCTCCGAGGACAACCGGCTGCGCCTGCAGGCCCTGCTGAACGCCGCCAGCCACACCTGGGACGACCGGATCGACGACGCGGTCTCCACCTCCACGGTGCTGGATCCCGCTGTGGTGAAGCGGTATTCGGAGGCGTTCCCGGAAAGCTACAAGGAGGACTTCGGTCCGGCCAGGGCACTGGCCGATGTCGGCAGGCTGGAGCGGCTCACCGAGGGCGGCATCGGTCAGCACCTGTACCGCAAGCCGGAGGCCGCGCCGGGGTCGTGGCGCTTCAGCCTCTACATCGCCGGATCGGGTGTCTCGCTGAGCCAGGTGCTGCCGGTGCTGCAGAGTCTCGGCGTCGAGGTGGTCGACGAGCGGCCCTACCAGCTGGAACTGGAGAGCGGCGCCGAGCGCTGGATCTACGACTTCGGCCTGCAAGCCCGCCCCGAACTGCTGCGCAACGCGCTCGGTGGCGATCTCGACGCCGAACTGCTCGAGCAGGCCACCCACGAGGACGAGCTGCACTCCCGGTTCACCGATGCCTTCGAGGCGGTCTGGTACGGCCGGGCCGAGGCCGACGGCCTCAACGAGCTGGTGCTGCGGGCCGGACTCCCGTGGCGGTCGGTGGCGATCCTGCGCGCGTACGCGAAGTACCTGCAGCAGGCCGGTTTCCCGTACAGCCAGGTGAACATCGCCCGGGTGCTGCTGGCACATCCGGAGGTCGCGCGCGCGTTCGTCGACCTGTTCGCCGCGCGGTTCGATCCGGACACCGTCTCGGCCGAGGTCGCGGTGGAGCTCGAGACGAAGGTCCGCGCCGGTATCGACCAGGTGGTCAGCATGGATGCCGACCGCATCCTGCGCGCCATCCTCGGCCTGATCAAGGCGACGCTGCGCACCAACTACTACGTCGTCGACGCCGAGGACCGTCCGCGCGAGTACCTGTCGTTCAAGGTGGAACCCCGCGAGATCGCCGAATTGCCCAAGCCGCGACCGCAATTCGAGATCTTCGTCTACTCGCCCCGGGTCGAGGGCGTGCACCTGCGGTTCGGGTCGGTGGCGCGTGGTGGGCTGCGCTGGTCGGACCGGCTCGAGGACTTCCGCACCGAGATCCTGGGTCTGGTGAAGGCACAGGCGGTGAAGAACGCGGTGATCGTGCCGGTCGGCGCGAAGGGCGGCTTCGTGGTGAAGAACCCGCCCGCCGCCACCGGTGATCCCGCCGTCGACCGGCAGGCGAGCATCGCCGAGGGTGTCGCCTGCTACCGCACCTTCATCTCCGGCCTGCTCGACGTGACCGACAATGTCGACCTGGCCACCGGCGCCGTATTGCCGCCCGCCCGGGTGGTCCGCCGCGACGGCGACGACACCTACCTGGTCGTCGCCGCCGACAAGGGCACCGCCAGCTTCTCCGACATCGCCAACGACGTGGCCACCCGCTACGGCTTCTGGCTCGGTGACGCGTTCGCCTCCGGCGGCTCGGCCGGCTACGACCACAAGGCCATGGGCATCACCGCCAGGGGCGCGTGGGAAGCGGTCAAGCGGCACTTCCGTGAGATGGGCATCGACACCCAGAGCCAGGACTTCACCGTCGTCGGCGTCGGCGACATGAGCGGTGACGTGTTCGGCAACGGCATGCTGCTCTCACGCCACATCCGCCTGGTCGCCGCGTTCGACCACCGGCACATCTTCCTCGACCCGAACCCCGACGCCGCCACCTCCTACGCCGAACGCGAGCGGCTGTTCGCGCTGCCGCGGTCCTCCTGGGCCGACTACGACCGGTCGCTGATCAGCGCGGGCGGTGGTGTGTTCGAGCGGACCGTGAAGTCGGTGCCGATCTCTCCGCAGGCCCGGCTCGCCCTGGGTCTGCCCGACTCGGTGCAGGCGCTCACGCCGCCGGAACTGGTGCGGGCCATCCTGCTCGCCCCCGTCCAGCTGCTGTGGAACGGTGGCATCGGCACCTACGTCAAGGCCGCGAGCGAATCCAATGCCGAGGTGGGCGACAAGTCCAACGACGCGGTCCGGGTCGACGGTAATCAGTTGCGGGTCAAGGTGATCGGCGAGGGCGGCAACCTGGGTGCCACCGCGCTCGGCCGGATCGAGTTCTGCCGGGGCGGCGGCAAGATGAACACCGACGCGCTGGACAACTCCGCGGGCGTCGACTGCTCCGACCACGAGGTCAACATCAAGGTGCTGCTCGACGGCGTGGTGAGCGCGGGCGCGCTGGCGCCCGCCGACCGCAATCCGCTGCTGGCCTCCATGACCGACGAGGTCGCGCGGATGGTGTTGCAGGACAACGTCGATCAGAACGTGCTGATCGGCATCGCGCGCACCGACGCGCCGCAGATGGTCAGCGTGCACGCCCGCGTCATCGACGATCTCGAGCAGCGGCGCGGCCTGGACCGTGAGCTGGAGGCGCTGCCGACCGACGTCGAGCTGAAGCGGCGCGACGAGGAGGGCCGCGGGCTCACCTCGCCGGAGCTGGCCAACCTGCTCGCGCACGTCAAGCTGGGGCTCAAGGCCGATCTGCTCGACACCGATCTGCCCGACAGCGTCTACTTCGCGCGCAGGCTGCCGCTGTACTTCCCGACGCCGCTGCGCGAGCGGTTCGGCGCCGCGATCAAGAAGCACCGGCTGCGCCGCGAGATCGTCACCACGATGATCGTCAACGAGGTCGTCGACTACGCCGGCATCACCTACGCGCACCGGCTCAACGAGGAGGTCGGCGCCAGCACCTCCGACACCGTGCGCGCGTTCGCCGCGGCCGCCGAGATCTTCGAACTGCACGACGTGTGGGCGCGCATCCGCAGCGCCGACGCGCCCGCCGGGGTGTGCGACCTGCTGGAGCTGGAGTCCAAGCGGACACTGGACCGGGCCTCGCGCTGGCTGCTCAGCAACCGGCCGCAGCCGATCGCGGTCGGTGCGGAGATCAACCGCTACCACCGCCGGGTGCAGGAGCTGGCGCCGCAGGTGCCGGGCTGGCTGCGCGGGCACCACGTCACCTCGCTCACCCAGGGCGCGGCCGAGCTGATCGCCCGTGGCGCGCCGACCGAGCTGGCGACCGAGGTGTTCGGGCTGCTGAGCCTGTACCCGCTGCTCGACATCGTCGACATCGCCGATATCGCCGACCGGGACGGCACCGAGGTGGGCGCGCTGTACTACGCGCTCAACGAGCACCTCAAGATCGACTGGCTGCTCGAGGCGGTCAGCCACCTCGAACGCGGCGACCGCTGGCACGCGCTGGCCCGGCTCGCGCTGCGCGACGACATGTACGGTTCGCTGCGCTCGCTCACCCTCGATGTGCTGTCCGCGGGTGACCCGGAGGAGACGGCCGACGAGAAAATTGCATACTGGGAGTCGAAGAACCAGTCCCGGCTGGGTCGTGCGCGCGCGGCCCTGTCGGAATTGTTCGAGTCCGGGACCCACGACCTCGCCACACTGTCGGTCGCCGCGCGACAGGTGCGGAGCATGGTGAGCGGGGTGGGCGCCCAATCGGAGGTACCACGGTGACGAGCTCGCCGAACACAGCCACGGCCGCGCCGGGGGCGAACCTGGTGTTGCCCCAGCGCTTTCACGCCAAGGTCGAGATCCGCTGGTCGGATATGGACGTGTTCCAGCACGTCAACCACGCGCGGATGGTGACCCTGCTGGAAGAGGCCAGGATTCCGTGGCTGTTCGACGAGGACAAGCCGACGGCGTCGATGGGGCGGCAGGGCTGTGTACTGGTCGACCTGCATGTGAAGTACCGGGGCCAGTTGCGGCACGAGGACACCCCGCTCGACATCGCCATGTGGGTCAAGCAGTTGCGGGCGGTCGATTTCACGATCGGCTACGAGGTGCGCGCCAGCGGCGCCGCCCCGGATTCGACGCCCGCGGTCACCGCCACCACCCAGCTCGCCGCGTTCGACATCGAGACCCAGCGGTTGCGCAGGCTCAGCGACACCGAACGCGACTACCTGGCCCTGTGGCGGGCCTGACGTCCGTGAGCTCCGAACAGCGGGTGCTGCACGCGCCCGATCCGGCCGAACGCGAGAACCTGGCCACCTTCCTCACCCGGGCCACCAGGCTCGACCCCGCCGCCGTGGTCCGGTTGCGGCGGCGGGGTTCCAGCCTCGTCTCCGCGTGGGTCGCAACGGGTTTCGAGACGCTCGCGGTGCGCACCGTGACCGCCGAGCTCGGCGTCGACGATGTCACCGTCGGCGCCGACACGGTGCTGGCGGGGCTGCGCACCGGTCATCCGATCGACCTCGGCTACTCGATGGACTCGGCCTGGCGCGGCGCGCTGCCACCCGCCGAAGGCTTCACCCACGTCGACGACGTCCCGGCCCGGGCCCTCGTCGAGCTGGCCGAGCGCGGTGCCGACCTGGCCCGCGAGCACGGCGGTGCCCACGGCCCGCCCGCCTCGCTGCTCGACCAGTCGGTGCTCACCGTCACCGGCGCGGACGATCTCGCGGTCGAGGTCCCGATGCGGGTGGTCTTCGCCCTCACCGCCATGGATTTCATCCCGCACGCGGGGGAGAAGGCCGAATCGCGCCGGATCCAGCCCACGGAACTGGTCCGGGTCCGCGCCACCCGCACCTGGCTGCGCCTCGACGCCCGCTACGGTTCGGTCGCGCGTCGCCTCGGCGGCGGAATCCCGTTGTCGCCCAGCTGACGTCCGCCCGGTCCGCCGCGGTCGGGGGAATCGCGGGCCCGCGACGGATCAGACGCCGGTGGTGCCGTCGATGCGCTCGCGAAGGAGATCCGCGTGGCCGCAGTGGCGCGCGTACTCGGCGATCATGTGCGTGTAGATCCAGCGCAGACTGACCCGGTCATCCAGGAACGGACTGGTGTCGTCCAGCTCGCGCGCGGCGCAGTTGCGGCGGGCCTGGGCGATCTCGTCGTGCCAGATCGCGACAGCCTTGTCGTAGGACGAGTCGTCGGTGAGGTCGAACCCGCCGTCGTGCCCCGCGGTGTCGGCGGTCGGGTCGTAGATCGGCGGCGCCTGCTCCCCGGCGAGGACCCGGCGGAACCAGTTCCGTTCCACCTCGGCCATGTGCTGGAGCAGACCGAGCAGTGTCAGCGCCGACGGCGCGGCGGCGATCCGCAACTGGTCGTCGTCGAGTCCCTGACACTTGAGCGCCAGCGTCGCGCGATAGAAGTCGAGCCACGCCTCCGCGGTCGTGCGCTCATCGGCATCCAGGGGCGGCATCGGCCGTTCGATGGTGGTCACGGCCGACATGGTGCCAGTCCGGTCGGACATCATTTCCGTGTCGACAATGCGCCGCCGAGTGAAGCGGCGGTCGCCGCCGCCGGATCCGGCGCACGGCATCCGCGAGCACCCCTCCATCGCGGCGCCCGGTGAGGTCAGCCGGGCGGCGTGGCCCGGTGCGATGAGGACGCCGGTGGGCACCCGAGTGCACCCCGCCGTCGCGGGGCCCGGTGGTGTTCACCTGGGTGGCGTGGCCGGGTGCGATGAGGACGTCGGCGGGCACCCGAGGCGTACAGTACGCCGCGTCGTCGACAAGCTGCTGCACGCGCCGACGGTGCGCGGGCGACGGCGCGCTGGCCATGTCCCAGGTGCACCCTGCCGTCGCGGGGCCCGGTGGTGTTCACCTGGGTGGCGTGGCTGGGTGCGACTAGGTCGTCGGTGGACACCCGAATGCACCCTGCCGTCGCGGTGCTCGGTGGGGTCACCCGGGCGGTGTTGCCCGGTGCGACGACCAGGTCGGTGGACGACCGCGAGGCGACGCGTCGCGAGCGGTGGCACCGGGTGGTGAGCCGGGTCAGTGCACGCCAGCCAGGCGCAGGAGTGCCGTGGTCGCCGCGGCGGCGATCACGGTGACCAGCAGGGGAGCGCGACGCCAAGCGAGGATGCCGCCGACGCCGACTCCGGCGGGCAGTGCGATGCCCAGCTCACCGGAGCCGGTCGGGAGGGTGGCGGTCGCGACCAGCGCCGCGAGCAGGATCAGGGCGCCGGTGTCGAGCAGGTGGATCATCCTGGGCGACAAGCGGAGTCGATGCCGCAGGGCGGGGCCGGTCCAGCGCAGTGCGTAGGTGCCGACGGCGAGGGCGAGCATCGCGGGGAGCAGGTACGGGGTGTTCACGCGCCACACCGCCGTGCAGAGGTGGTGATCGCGGTGGGTACGGCCCGCGCACCCTGCCGCGGAGCGGTGGCGACCGCGATGGGTACAGCCCGCGGCGACGGTGCTTGCCGGGTGGCCATCGCTCGGGCCGGGGTTGGCGGTGGGCCCGGTGGAGTGGTCGGGGTCAGCATGGTTGCGCCGTCGGGGTGATGGTCTTCTCCGGTGGGCGCAGCGCGAACACCAGGCCGAGCAGGGCGATCAGCACCGGCAGTCCGGCGGGCACGAACGGGGCGGCGACCACGGCGAGAGCCGCGCCGACCAGGACCGGGCGCAGGGTGGCGCGGTCGCGCAGGGCGGGCAGGATGAGCGCGAGCAGGATGACCGGGAAGACCGCGTCGAGGCCGAGGGCCGAGGTGTCGGGGACGAGCGAACCGAGGGCGGCGCCGATGCTCGCGCCGAGCGGCCAGCTCAGGGCGACGCCGATGCCGCAGGCCCAGTAGGCGGCGCGCTTGCGTTCCTGGTCACCGGGCGCGGTCGCGAACGCGACCGACTCGTCGTTGAGCACGTGGATGCCGAGCACCCGCTGCCAGCCCCGGCCGAACACCTCCGGCGCGGACAGGCCGTACGGCAGGTGCCTGGCGTTGAGCAGCAGTCCGGCGACCACGGCGGCGAGCGGGCTGCCACCGGCCGCGACGATGCCGAAGAACAGCAGTTCGGACCCGCCGGCCAGCACGGTCACCGCCATCACGATCGGCATCCAGACCGGGAATCCGGCCGCGATCGTCGACGCGCCGTAGGACACGCCGAAGAGACCGACGGCCAGGCAGGCCGCGGCCACGGCGGTGAGGGTTCGCCGATCGAGTGTTCGCCATATCGAACGCATGTTTCTCATAATGAACGGGCCGGGTGGGTAAAGTCAACGCGACATCGCCAGCTCCCAGGAGGCGTAGATGGACCGGCAGGACCCGGTGACCGGACCACCCCAAGCGGTGATCGCGGCGTCGCTGCGCCGCGAACGCGCACGCGCGGGTTTGTCGCTGACCGAGGTCGCGAGCCGGGCCGGCGTCGCGAAATCCACTCTGTCCCAACTGGAATCGGGCACCGGCAATCCCAGCCTGGAAACCCTGTGGGCGCTGTGTGTCGCGCTGGAGATGCCGTTCTCGCGGCTGCTGGACCCGCCCCGGCCCAATGTCCAGGTGATCCGCGCCGACGAAGGCGCGCCGGTGCCGTCGGCCGACGCGGACTATCGAGTGACGTTGCTCGCAGCTGGTCAGTCACACACCCGCTGCGATGTCTACCGGGTCGCGGCCGAGCCCGGCCACACCCGCCGCTCCGACCCGCACAACCCGGGCGTGGTCGAGCACGTGGTGCTGGCCGCCGGGCGCGCGCTGGTCGGCCCGGCGGACGAGCCCATCGAGATCGGCCCCGGCGACTACGTCCGCTACCTGGGCGACCTTCCGCACATCTTCGAGGCGCTCGAGCCGGGGACCTGGGCCTCGATGGTCATCGAGAGCCCCTGAGTCAGGCGGCTCCTTCGCCGAGGTACTGCAACCAGATCGGATCCAGGTCGGCGGTGGTGGACAGCAGCCGCCAGTGCGGGCCCTTGGGGGAGACCAGGGGATGGCGCAGCGTCCAGCCGAGCTCGGTGAGCATCTTGTCGGCCTTGCGGTGGTTGCAGGGGGCGCAGCTGGCGACGCAGTTCTCCCACGAGTGCTCGCCGCCGCGGCTGCGCGGGATCACGTGGTCGATGGTCTCGGCCTTGCCGCCGCAGTATCCGCAGCGATAGCGGTCGCGGTGCATGAGCGCGGCACGGGTCATCGGCACCCGGGCGCGATAGGGCACGCGCACATAGGTGCGCAACCGGATGACGGAGGGAATCGCCACTTCGGCACCCGCCGAATGCAGGACCGGGGCTTCGGGGTTGTCGTGAACGGCGTCGGCTTTGGCGCAGATCAGCAGGACGACAGCACGGCGCGCGGACAGCGCGGTGAGCGGCTCGTAGGTGGCGTTGAGGAGGAGGACCCGGCGTTTGCGCCATGCGGCGGCGTCGTGGTCTCCGGCAAGGTGCAATGGCGCGGGGTGATGCGGCAGGTCGTGATGACCGTGTGCGCCCGGATGGTGATCGGACAAGATGTGCAGCGGAATGGCCCCCGAGCCACGATTGTGGACGTCGGCGGGCTGGAGTTGTCGGTGCGCGCGCGCCTCGTGTGACCGGGCGCCTGGTCGCTGCTTCATCTTGACCTCAATTTCATGATTGGCAGGATCATGTGGTATCTGGGGCCGATACTGCCCCCCAGTTGACCATGGTTCCGCCGGTATTGCACGGCTATTTTTCAAACTTCCGGGTGAACTGTGGTTGAAGGGCCGCGCGTTCGTGACCGCGGCTGCCGCCCGGCCGCCCGCCGGGCCATCGGGGCACAATGGAGGCCGTGACTTCAGGTGAGCAGACAACGACCTCGTTCTACGAAGCGGTGGGTGGCGCCGAGACGTTCCGCCGCATCGTGTCCGTGTTCTATCGCGAGGTCGCTGCCGACGAGATCCTGCGCCCGCTGTACCCGGAGGAGGACCTCGGCCCGGCCGAGCGCCGACTGCGGATGTTCCTCGAGCAGTACTGGGGTGGTCCGCGCACCTACTCCGACGAGCGCGGGCACCCGCGGCTGCGGATGCGGCACCACCCGTTCGTCGTCGGCCCGCTCGAGCGCGACGCCTGGATGCGGTGCATGACCATCGCGGTCGGCGAGATCGAGCCGTCGATCCTGGACGACGCGCACCGCAAGCAGCTGATGGACTACTTCCAGATGGCGGCCGCCTCGCTGCAGAACGCGCCCGGCTGAGGGTGAGGGTGCCCCGCGTTCGCTGATGACCGGCAGGTGGCGCCGCGGTTTCGGCTCGATGCCGAGGTTTACCCCGGTGTTTCGCCCCGGCGTGGCGAACGCTGGCGATTTGCCAGATTCGCAGAAAGTCTCGTGCCGTAGGAATATCCCGGGCAATCTTTGGCAATATTGCGGTTGTGACACAGACACCTGCCTCGCCGGTGCCGGGGGAAAACAGCACCGCTCCGTGGTGGACAACCGCCGTGTTCTATCAGGTCTACCCACGCTCGTTCGCCGACTCCGACGGTGACGGTGTCGGCGACCTGGGCGGCGTTCGCGAGAAGATGGGCTACCTGGAGTTACTGGGCGTCGACGCGCTGTGGATCTGTCCGGTGATGCGCTCGCCGCAGGCCGACGGCGGCTACGACGTGGCCGACCCGCGCGACATCGACCCCCTGTTCGGCGGGCTGGCCGCCTTCGACGAGCTGATCGCCGAGGCGCACGACCGCGAGATCAAGGTGACGATGGACCTGGTGCCCAACCACACCAGCGTCGAGCACCCGTGGTTCGCCGCGGCGCTGGAGGCGTCACCGGGCAGCCCCGAGCGGGCCCGCTATCTGTTCCGCGACGGCCGCGGCCCCGACGGCGCCGAGCCGCCGAACAACTGGCCGAGCATCTTCGGCGGCCCGGCCTGGACCAGGGTCACCGAGCCGGACGGCACGCCGGGCCAGTGGTACCTGCACATCTTCGCGCCCGAACAGCCGGACCTGAACTGGGAGAATCCCGAGGTCGCCGCCGATTTCGAGAAGACGCTGCGGTTCTGGCTCGACCGCGGGGTCGACGGCTTCCGCCTCGATGTCGCGCACGGGATGGCCAAGCCCGACGGGCTGCCCGACATGGCGAAGGTCGAGACCAAGATGCTGGTCCACGACGACGACGATCCCCGCTTCAACAATCCCGGCGTGCACGCCATCCACCGCCGCATCCGCACGGTGCTCGACGACTACCCGCACGCGGTGTCGATCGGCGAGGTGTGGGTCGACGACAACACCCGCTTCGGCGAGTACGTGCGCCCGGACGAACTGCACCTGGCGTTCAACTTCCGGCTGGCCGAGACCCCCTTCACCGCCGAGGGCGTGCGCGCGGCGATCACGCACTCGCTCGACGCGGTGAGCGGCGTCGGTGCCCCGCCGACCTGGACGCTGTCGAATCACGACATCGAACGCGAGGTCACCCGCTACGGCGACGGCCGGACCGGGGTGGCGCGGGCACGGGCGATGATGATGGTCGAGCTGGCCCTGCCCGGCGCGGTCTTCGTCTACAACGGCGCCGAACTCGGCCTGCCCAATGTCGACGATCTGCCCGAGGACGCGCTGCGGGACCCGGTGTGGGAGCGCTCCGGCCACACCGAACGCGGGCGCGACGGCTGCCGGGTACCGCTCCCGTGGGAGGGTGCGGCCACCCCGTTCGGCTTCACCACGGGCACCCCGTGGCTGCCGATCCCCGCCGACTGGGCCGACCGCACGGTGGAAGCCCAGCTGGAGACCCTGCATTCGACCCTGTCGCTGTACCGGCTGGCGATCGACCTGCGTGGCACGCGACCGGAATTCGCGGGCGACCGGATCGAGTGGTACGGCAGCCCGGACGGGTGCCTGGCCTTCCGCAGGCCCGGGGGACTGATCTGCGTCCTCAACGCCTCCGACGGGCCGATCCAGCTGCCGCCGGGGGAGGTGTTGCTGGCCAGCGCCCCGGTCGCGGACGACCGCCTGCCCGCGAACGCGGCGGCCTGGCTGGTCTGAGGAGGGTGGACACGCGGTTTCGGGAGTGCCGGAGGATGAACTACTACACAGCATCGTCTACCGTTGGTCCGTGAGCATTCTCGAGACAGTGCTGATCTTCGTCGGCATCCCGGCCGCGATCTACTTCGCGATCGCGGGTTTGTCCTATCTCGGTAAGCCATTCCCCGGCGAGAAGCCGGCCCACTTCGCGCTCGGGCAGAAGTGGACCCACCAGCCGGTGCTGTGGAGTGCTACCGATGAGGTGACCGCCGCGGCGGGTCACCACACCGCCGAGTCGCATGGCAGCCATGCGGCTCTCGACGCCGCGAACGCGGAGCTGATCGGAGGCCGGGCAAGTGGCAAGTTCTAATTGGCCTGCGGTGGTCGAAGCCGACCTGCCGCACGGATTCGCGCTGACCAGCAGCGGCCGCGTCTCGGGCGTGCACGAGCCGGGCACCGTCTTCGACGAGGTGCCGTTCACCGACCGTGAGCGCATCATGCTCGACAACGCGCTCACCGAGGCGACCCGCGCGACCAAGGTTCGCTTCAACATCTACCTCGGCGATCTCGGCAACGACCCGGCGGCCGGCGCCGACGCGGTCCTGCCGAACACCCCCGAGGCGGCCGACTCGGTGCTCATCGCGGTCTCGCCGAACCAGCACGCCATCGAGGTGCGCTCCGGCGCCAACGTCGCCGAGCGTGCCAACGATCGCATCTGCCAGCTGGGCGTCACCGCCGCGCTGGCGTCGTTCCGTCAGGGCAACCTGATCGACGGCCTGATCTCCGCCGTCCGCGTGATGGCCGCGGCCATCGGCCGCTAGTTCGTTCTCCGCCGAACGGCGCGTTCACCTTCGGGTGAACGCGCCGTTCGTGTTTCCCGGCCCGGCGGCCCGCCGGAAGGTGTCCGGGCTCTGGCCGGTCCAGCGCTGGAAGGAGCGGCGCAGGGTCCGCGCGTCGCTGTAGCCGAGGCGGGCGGCGATGGACTGGACGGGGAGGTCGGACTCGCGCAGGAGCGCTTCGGCGCGCTCGCGGCGGGCGGCGTCGACTTCGTCGCGCCAGGTGGTGCCCGCCTCGGCGAGCCTGCGCTGGAAGGTGCGGGGGCTGGCGGCGAAGCGGGCCGCGACGGCGGGGAGTTCGAGCTCGCCCGCGGCGAGTTCGTCGAGGATCGCGGCGCGCAGCGCTTCCCGGTAGGTGGGGACGGGACCGGAGTTGGCGAGGGCGAGCTCGGCGTGCCGCCGCACCAGGGCGCCCAGTTGCGGGTCGGTGCCGGTGGGCAGCGCGGCGACGTCGAGGAAGGTCAGCTGGGCGCGTGGGGCGCCGAAGTCGATCCGCCGGGTGCCGAAGACGTCGACGAGATGCTGCCGGGTGGCGGGCGCGCGCCGGCTGAGCGCGACGTGCACCGGCGTGATCGCCGTGCGCGTGGCCTCGCGCATCCGCCGCAGCACCGTCGTCAGGACGAAGTCCTCGACCGGAGCCAGCAGCGGATCCGGCTCGATCGCGTCGAACCGCAGGACCAGGAGTCCGCCGTCCTCGCGCACGGTCCAGCCGACGCCCGGATCGGTGACCAGTGCCCGCAGATCGAACGCGGCGCGGACGCTCTCGGCCAGGGTGGGCGCGCTGGTGAACAGGTAGTCCCATTCGAGCAGCTGTCCGCGCTCGGCGGCCGCGCCCGCGCGCAGCCCGGCGCCGGGACCGCCGACCGCGTGGACGAGTTCCCAGATGCGCCAGGTCGATTCGGTGGGGATGCGGGACAGTCCGTCGGCGATGCCCGCGGGGTCGGGGCCGGGCAGATGCCGCAGCTCGGCCTCGGTGACCCCGACCTCCCGCGCGGTCGCCCGGATCAGCCGGGCGGTGCGTACCGGGATGGTGCTGTCGATCACCAGCGGATGCTAGTCCACGGCGGTCGTGGCGCCCCAACCGAATTTCCGGCCGGACGGGCTGGCGCGGAAAGTCCGCTGCGCGGCGTCGGCGGTCCGCCGACGTGACCCCGCCCGCGCCGTAGGTTCTGAGTACGCCGCGAAGGCGTTCTGTCGCGCATCCGAAAGTTTTTCCCCGAACCGGGAATCAAACACCTCCGGTCTAACCTTCTATCTGTTGTTAGATGGTTAGAGCGATGGCAGCCATCCTCACGAACCGGAAGAGCGATCCCATGAGCAACCACACCGTCCTCGCGCTGTCGGGCAGCCTGCGCGCCGACTCGCACAACACCGCCCTGCTCCGCGCCGCCCAGAAATTCGGCGCCGGCCTCGACATCGAGATCTACGACGGACTCCGCGAGATCCCGCCGTACGACCAGGACCTCGACACCCCGCAGCAGCGTCCGCGCGCGGTCGCCGAGCTGCGCCGCCGCATCGCCGCCGCCGACGGCGTGCTGATCGCGACCCCGGAGTTCAACTACTCGATCCCCGGCGTGCTCAAGAACGCCATCGACTGGGTGAGCACCGACTGGACCGGGACCGAAGGGCTCCCGCTGCTGCGCAAGCCGGTCGCGATCATGGGCGCCGCGCCAACGCAATTCGGTTCGGTCCGAGCGCAACTGGCGCTGCGGCAGGTCTTCGTCTGGACCGAGAGCGATGTGGTGGTGAAGCCGGAGGTGATCGCCTTCCGGTCGCACGAGCGTTTCGACGACGCGGGCACCCTCGTCGACGAGACCACCATCGAGCTGCTCGGGGGCCTGCTCGCCGCGCTCACCGGGAAAATCGAACGGGCGAAGGGGTAGTCGTGACCGGGCACTACGCGCAGGTCGCGTTCACTCCGCTGGTGCGTGCGCATCAGCGCGCGCACGGCAGCCTGGGCAGCTACGAGCGGATGGCGCAGGTGCCCGAGGTCGCCGACCGGATCGGGCCCGACGAGGCCTGGTTCATCGGCGAGCGGGACAGCTTCTACCTGGCGACGGTCGGCGAGACCGGCTGGCCCTACATCCAGCACCGCGGTGGCGCACCGGGATTCCTGAAGGTCCTCGGTGAGCGCACGCTGGGCTTCGCCGATTTCCGCGGCAACAAGCAGTACATCAGCCGCGGCAATCTCGACCACGACGACCGGGTCTCGCTGTTCCTGATGGACTACGCCACGCAGACGCGGATGAAGATCTTCGGCCGGGCGCGGGTGGTCGAGGCCGCCGACGATCCGGGCCTGATCGCCGCGCTCACGATCGAGGGATACCCGGCGCGGGTCGAGCGCGCGGTGCTGATCGAGGTCGAGGCATTCGACTGGAACTGCCGCCAGCACATTCCGCCGCTGTTCCCGCGCGCGGCGGTCGCGGAGGCGATGCAGGTCCTGCGGGATCGGATCGGCGAACTGGAAGCCGAGATCGGCCGCCTACGAAGCGATTCCGAAGATAGGAGGTGACGGCATGCGACGTGAACATCTCGCCTGGGCCGGACTCGCCGCGATGACCGTGTCGTTCGGCCTGAACTTCACGATGGGCGTGTTCTTCGCGCCGACCGCCGCCGCGTACGGCGTCTCGGCGACAGCGCTGGCCGTCGCCGCCGCGCTGGGCACCGCGGTCACCGGGCTGGCGCAGCAGGGCATCGGCAGGCTGCTCGACCTGTTCGGGCCCAAGCTCGTGCTGATCGGCGGGCTCACCCTGATCTCGAGCAGCTACCTGGTGCTGGCCACGGTCACCGAGACCTGGCAGTTCGTCGCGGCCTACATGGTGCTCGGCGGCCTCGGCTTCGCGTCCTCCTCGACGCTGACCGTGACCACCCTGCTCGGCCGGGCGCACGGTGCGCAGGCCGGACCCGCCATGGCGCGCGCGGCGATCGGCATCAACCTGGGTCAGCTGATCACGCCGTGGGCGGCCACGGCGCTGTTCGAGCCGATCGGCGTGCGCGGCACCTTCGCGCTGCTCGGCACGATCGGCCTGGCCGCGACCGCCGTGCTGTGGCGGTTGCTACCGACGGATCAGCGGGCGGCGACCGTCGCCGGTGCCGGGGAGTCGCTGGCCGATCGGTGGAAAGTGCTGGTGTCCTTCGGGTTACACGCGGCGACCCTGTACGTGGTCGTGCTGATGCTGCCCAAGCACGCGGTGGAGCAGGGCTGGTCGGTGGCTGGCGCGGGCAGGCTCGTCGCCCTGGCTGCCCTCGCGGCCGGGCTCACCTCGGCCGCCATGGTGCGCCTGCTGCGGCGCTATCCGCCGGAATCCCTGCTGCGGGTGCTGTATTCGGTGCGCCTGGCCGCCCTGCTGCCCGCCGTATTCGTCCCCGGCCCGCAGGTGCTGGTCGTGGTGGCCGTGCTGTTCGGCATCGCCTCGTTCCCGGTCATCCCGCTGACCATGGCGATCCTCTCGCGCGGCCTCGACCCGGCCCGGATGGGCCGCACGCTCGCCCCGGCCTGGGTGATCCACCAGCTCGCCGCCGCCACCGGCCTCGCCGTGGCCACCGCGGTGCACGCAGTCACCGACAGCTACCGCGGCTATTTCGCGCTCGGCCTGGTCTTCACCGTCGCCGCCGCGGCCCTGATCACTCCGGTTCGCCGCCGCGAACCGGTCACCGTTTGAAAAACCGAGAAAGAGAGATCCATCATGAGCCAGATCCGGCACAACACCGTCCAGATCCAGGGGCACACCGTCTTCTACCGCGAAGCGGGCGACCCGGACCGTCCCACTGTGCTTCTGCTGCACGGCTTCCCGACGAGCTCGGCCATGTTCCGCAACCTGATCCCGGTCCTCGCCGAGGACTACCACGTCATCGCGCCCGACCACCTGGGCTTCGGCCAGTCGGCCGCGCCGGGTGTCGACGAGTTCGACTACACCTTCGACGCGCTCACCGACATCACCCTCGGCCTGCTCGACACCCTCGGCATCGATCGCTTCGCGATCTACATCCAGGACTACGGCGCCCCCATCGGCCTGCGCATCGCCTCGCGCGACCCGGACCGGGTCACCGCGATCATCACCCAGAGCGGCAACGCCTACCTGGAGGGCTTCACGCCGTTCTGGGAGGTGCTGTTCGCGCACGCGACCGACCGCGTCACCCATGAACCCGAGGTGCGCAAGCTGCTCGAGCTCGACGCCACGAAATGGCAGTACACACACGGTGTTCCGGCCGACCGGCTGTCGCTGGTCAGCCCGGACACGTGGACTCTCGACCAGGCCTACCTGGATCGCCCGGGCAACAAGGAGATCCAGCTCCAGCTGTTCTTCGACTACAAGAACAACCTCGACGGTTATCCCGCGTTCCAGAAGTACTTCGCCGAGCATCGCCCGCCGACCCTGATCGCCTGGGGTGAGCACGACGAGATCTTCGGGGCCGACGGTGCCCGCGCCTACCTGAACGACCTGCCCGACGCGGAACTGCACCTGTTCGACGCGGGCCATTTCGCCCTGGAGACGCACGGACCGGAGATCGCCGCGCTGATCCGCGACTTCCTCGGCCGGACTTTGCGCTGAGCCCGACGGACGGCCGGGCGACGTGCGGCGCCCGGCCGTCCACGCGGCATCGAGTAACCTGATCGGTGGTTTACCGGTCGCGCGTGGCGGCCGTTCGGTGGCAGTGGGGGGAACATGCAGACGGGAATCGCCCGGGTGATCACGGCCGCCGCGGTGGCCTGTCTGGCCTGGTCCACCGCGGCCTGCGCGCCGGACACGGCGAGCGCGGCCGAGGTCGTGGGAGCGCCACGGTCGGACTTCTATTCGCCACCCGCGGAATCGATTCCGGGCCCGCACGGGTCGGTGATCCGGACACAACCGGTCACCGGATCGCAGGCGGTGCCGGGCGCCCGCAACTTCCTGGTCCTCTACCGATCGGTCGACGCACAGGGCCGACCCGTCGCGGTGTCGGGCACGCTCGCCGTGCCGGAGGGGACGCCACCGGCGGGCGGCTGGCCGCTGCTGTCGTGGGCGCCGGGCACCAACGGCGTCGCCGACGCGTGCGCGCCCTCGCGTACCGAGGGGTCGTCGCCGGGCCGGGACGACCAGGCCCGCTGGGTCGCCAAGGGCTACGCCGTGGCCAGAACCGACTATCTCGGCCTCGGCACGCCGGGCAACCACGGCTATCTGATCGGCGAGACCGAACAGCGGGCGATGAGCGATATCGCCACGGCCGCACGCGAAGTCGACCGGACCGTCGGCACCCGCTGGGTGGCGATGGGGCATTCGCAGGGTGGGCACGCCGCCCTGTTCGCCGCGAGCGCGGCGGGCGGGTGGGCGCCCGGCGCGGAACTGCTGGGCGCGGTCGCGCTGGCACCCGCCTCGCACCTGGGTGAACAGATCAGGATGGCGAAGTGGGCGGTGTCGAATCCGCTCGGCAAGCTCGGCACCGGGGACGTCTCGCTGTACGTGCCGCTGCTGGTGCGCGGCGCGCAGACCGTCACCGATGTCGATCCCGGCCGGTTCCTCACCGGGCGCGCGGTCTCGATGCTGCCGCTCGCCGACTCCGAATGCACCGCGGGACTGCGGGATCGGAGCAAGTGGGGCGGGCTCTCGGCGAAGGACGTGTTCACGAAGGACGGTGATCTGTCCGGCCTGCTGCGGGTCCTCGACGACAACGATCCCAGCGCCTTGCGGTTCGCGGCGCCGGTGCTGGTCCTGCAGGGCCGCTCCGACATGACCGTGCCGCTGAAGTCGACCGACGCGATGGTGGCCGAGCAGCAGCTCAACGGCCAGTCCGTCGACTACCGCAAGTACGACGACGTCGACCACAGCGGCATCGTGGCGGCGTCCTTCACCGACGCGCTCGGCTGGGTGGACACCCGCTTCGGCATCACCCGCTGAGTTACGCCCACAGCAGAAGAACCGGGTGTGTCGGGACCGGTGTCCCTACGCTCGACGTATGGGCGAACACAGCGGGTTGCGGGTGATTCCGGGCGGACGCGGCGAACGGCGGCCGCGCCCCGAACCGTTGTGGCGCGAAGCCCTCGGTGAGCGGCTGCGCACCCTGCGGCTCGAGCAACGCTCCACGCTCGTCGACACCGCCGGTCGCGCCGGTATCTCCCCGCAGTACCTGTCCGAGGTCGAGCGCGGCCGCAAGGAGCCGTCCAGCGAGATGATCGCGGCGCTGGCCGGCGCGCTCGACACCTCGCTGAGCGATCTGGTCGCCCAGGTAGCCGAGTCGCTGCGCGGCCGGGTCCCGGCCAGGGCCGTCGTCCTCGGCGGTGACCGCGGTATCGGTACGCACGCGCAGCCCGCGCCCGTGCAGAACTCGTTCGCGCCGAACGCCGTGCTCATGGTGGCCTGAGCCGGGCGGTTACGCCGTCCGGACCGATTCGAGCAGGCTGCGCAGCAGGTCGACCAGCGCGCTGACCGGCATCTCGGGGTCGATCGCGCGCTGCACGCCGAGACCGATACCGAGCGAGAGCAGCTGCACGGCGGCGTCGTCGGCCGAGATCGGCAGCTCGAAGCCCATCTCGTCGGCCTGGACCTGGATCAGCGAGCCGAGTACCGCGGTCATCGACCGCCTGCGCGCCGCCAGTTCGGTGCGCACCTCCGGCATGTGCCGGGTGCTGGTGGCGAATTCGACCTCGAGCGCCGTCCAGCCGACATCACCGATGTTCTCGTCGGCCCAGCGCGCGAACCCCTCGATCCGCTCGGTCATCGTGTCGTGGCTCATGACCGCCTCGCTGAGCGAGTGCGCGCGTTCCACGTGCACGACATCGATCACGGCCAGGCCCAGTTCGTGCTTGGTGGCGAAGTTCGAGTAGACGGCGCCCTTGGAGAAGCCCGCTTCGGCGGCCACCTTCTCGAGGGAGGTCACGTTGTAGCCGTCCGCGAGGAAAAGTCGCTTGGCGGTCTCGACCAGTCGTTCGCGGGTCTGAGCGTGCGATTCCTTACGTGTCATCCGGGCGGCCACGGCAAAAGTGTAGCAAGTCGGGGTACCGCTGGAATTCAAATACCGTTAGTATCCGAGTTATGACTACACGACGTGGCCTCGCCATCGGGTGCGGCGGCATCCTCGGCTTCGCTTGGACCGCGGTCGCCCTCGACGCCGTCGAACAGGCACTCGGCTGGGATGTCCGCACCGCCGACGTACTGATCGGCACCTCCGCGGGCGCCGAGATCGTCGCCGCGCTCGGCGCGGGCCGAACCCCGGCCGACTTGCTCGCCGCGCTCGACGGCGCGCCCGGTGCCGATCCGGTCCTGGCCCGGCATGTGGCCGTCGACCCAGGGATGACGCCGCCGGTACCCGCCCTCGGACTGCCGGGTCTCGGGCTGATCGGCGCCGGTGTGCGCGGCGGATCGGTCTACACCGCGCTGGCCGGACTGCTGCCCAAGGGCCGCGGTGACGCCGACTGGCTGCGCGTCTTCGGCCGGGCGCTGACCCCGCGCGGCGGGTGGGTCGACCATCCGGCGACCTGGCTGGTCGCCGCCGACCCGCGCACCGGCGAGCGGGTCGCCTTCGGGTCACCGAGCGCGCCGACGGTCGACCTCGGGACCGCCATCGCCGCCTCCTGGGCCATCCCCGGCTGGTTCCCGCCGGTGCCGGTGCGTGGCCGCCCGTTTGTCGACGGTGGCGCGGTGTCCTCGGTGTCGGCCGACCTGCTGGCCCCGCTGGACCTCGACGAGGTGGTGGTCGTCGCGCCGATGACCACCGAGGGCGGCGCGCCCGCGACCGGACTGAGCCGGGTCGAACGACTGCTGCGCGCCCAGATGACGCGCGGCCTCGATCGCGAGGTGGCGCTGCTGCGCGCGCGGGGCACCCGGGTGATCCGGGTCGAGCCCGGCCCCGCCGAACTCGCGGCCATGGGCGCCAACTTCATGGACTCCGCCCGGCGTCCGGCCACCCTGGCCGCCGCCCACCGGGCCGTCCCCGCCCGGGTCGCCGACGCGATCCGGACATCCGCTGTCGAAGGAGAAAACGTATGAGTCACCACGACGTGGTCGTGATCGGTGCGGGTATCTCGGGCATCTGCGCCGCCATCAAGCTCGCCGAGGCGGGCGTCGAGGACGTCGTGATCCTCGAGAAGGCCGAGACCTTCGGTGGCACCTGGCGCGCCAACACCTATCCGGGCTGCGCCTGCGACGTCCCCTCGGGCCTGTACTCGTTCTCCTTCGCGCCCAACAGCGAATGGTCGCGGTTGTTCGCGACCCAGCCCGAGATCCTCGCCTACGTCGACCGGGTCGCCCGCGACAACGGTCTGGCCGCGCGCACCCGCTTCGGCGTGGAAGTGCTCGGCGCGAGCTGGGACGACACCGACCGCCGGTGGCGCCTCGACACCAGTACCGGGGAGCTGACCGCCCGGTTCGTCGTCTCGGCCGCGGGCCCGTGGAACGAACCGCGCTTCCCCGACATCCCCGGCCTGGCCGAGTTCCCCGGCGAGGTCTTCCACTCCGCGCGCTGGAACCACGACTACGACCTGCGCGGTAAGCGCGTCGCCGTGGTGGGGACCGGCGCCTCGGCGGTGCAGTTCGTGCCCGCCATCCAGCCCGAGGTCGCCGAGCTGCACCTGTTCCAGCGCACCGCGCAGTGGGTACTGCCCAAGCTCGACCATCCGGTGCCCGCCGTCGAGAAGCGGGTGATGCGCAGGCTGCCGTTCGCGCACAAGGCGTTGCGCTCGGTCGAGTACGGGCTGATGGAAGCCCTCGGTGTGGCGTTCCGCAATCCGCGGCCGCTGATGCAGACCGTGCAGAAGGTCGGCTCGGCGTATCTGCGCGCGGTGGTGCGCGATCCGCAGCTGCGCGCCAAGCTCACCCCCGACTACCTGCTCGGCTGCAAGCGAATCCTGTTCTCCAACAGCTACCTCCAGTCGCTCACCCAGGACAACGTCGACGTGCACGCCACCGCCGTCGCCGAGTTCCGCGGCAGCACCGTGCTCGGCGCCGACGGCAGCACCGCCGAGGTCGACGCCGTCATCCTGGGCACCGGCTTCCACATCCTCGACACCCCGCTGGCCGACATCGTGCGCGGCGCCGACGGCCGCACCATGGCCGAGCACTGGCAGGGCTCGCCCGAGGCCTACCTCGGCACCGTCACCACCGGTTTCCCGAACGCGTTCACCGTGCTCGGTCCCAGCCTCGGCACCGGCCACTCCTCGGCCTTCGCCATCCTGGAGGCGCAGGTCGACTTCCTGGTTTCGGCGATCGCGAGTGCCCGGCGCCGCGGCTGGGCGATCCTGGACGTGCGCCCCGAGGTCCAGGCCCGCTACGTCGACCAGGTGCAGGCCGCGCTCACCGGCACCGTCTACAACGCGGGCGGCTGCCAGAGCTACTACCTGGATGCCAACGGCCGCAACAGTTTCAGCTGGCCCTGGTCCACCGGCGAACTGACCCGCCGGGTCAGCGCCTTCGACCCCGACGACTTCAGCATCACCCACGACGACGAGATGGCGGTACCGGCATGAGCTACCCACGGATTGATCTGGACGGCGCGCTGGTCGCGATCACCGGCGCCGCGCGCGGCATCGGTCTCGCCACCGCCGCGGCCTTCGCCGCCAAGGGCGCCTATGTCGCGCTCGGCGATCTCGACGAGACGCTGGCGGTGCAGGCCGCCGACGGACTCGGCGACCGGGCGATGGGCCATGTCCTCGACGTCACCGACAAGGGCTCCTACGCGGCGTTCCTCGCGGCCGCCGAGACCTGGCGCGGCGCACCGCTGGACGTGCTGGTGAACAACGCGGGCGTGATGCCCAACGGCGCCTTCCTCGAGCAGGCCGACCGGATCGACCAGCTCACCATGGACGTCAACGTCTACGGCGTCATCCACGGGATGCGGCTGGCCCTGCCGGGCATGGTCGAGCGCGGCTACGGCCACGTGGTGAATGTCGCCTCGCTCGCGGGCAAGTTCCCGATCAAGGGCCTGGCGGTCTACAACGCCAGCAAGTTCGCGGTGGTCGGGCTGACCGCGGCGACCCGGCTGGAGATGGACGCCACCGGCGTGAGCGTGAGCGCGGTGCTGCCCTCGGCGGTGCGCACCGAACTCAGTTCCGGCATCGACTACGGCATCCTGCCCGCCGTCGATCCCGAGGACATCGCCGCCGCCGTGGTCCGCAGCGTGAAGTCCAGGGCCGCGGAGATCGCGGTGCCGTCGTATGTCGGGCTGATGGCCGATGCCGCCGGGCTGGTGCCCGAGCCGGTGATGCGGGTCTTCCGCAAGGCCGCCCACGACGACGCCGCGATCACCCGGGTCGACGACACGGTGCGCCGGGCCTACCTGGACCGCATCGAAAAGCAGTGAGCCCGGCGATCACTCCCGCTCGTGCAATACGCGGTCGACCAGGCCGTATTCCAGCGCCGTCTCGGCGGTGAACACGCGGTCCCGGTCGGTGTCGCGGCGCAGGGTCTCCGGCGTCTGCCCGGTGTGCTTGGACAGGATGGCCTCGATGGCCGCCCGCATCCGGACGATCTCGTCGGCCTGCAGGATCAGGTCCGGGATGGTGCCCTGGCCGCGAGTCGCGGGCTGGTGCAACACGATCCGGGTGTGCGGCAGCATCGCGCGATGCCCGGCCGCGCCACCGGCCAGCAGCACGGCGCCGACCGCGATGGCCTGGCCGACGCAGGTGGTGTGCACGGGCGCCTTGATGAAACTCATGGTGTCGTAGACGGCGAGCATGGCGGACAGGTCGCCGCCCTCGCAGTTGATGTAGAGGCTGATCGGCTGGCCGGGGCTGTCGGATTCCAGGTGCAGCAGCTGGGCGATCAGCGCGTTGGCGACCCCGGAATCGATGGGTGTGCCCAGGTAGACGATCCGCTCGCTGAGCAGATGCGAGTAGATGTCGGTGATCCGTTCACCGCCGCGATGCTGGGACACGACATTGGGGATGGTGTAGCTGGTCATGAGAAATCTCCTCTGCGAGAACCGTGGCTCAGGCCGTGATGCCGATGCGGTGGCGGTTGGGGACGACCTGGTCGAAGGATTCGACGATGTGGTCGATGAAGCCGTAGTCCTTGGCCTGGGTGGCGGTGAACCAGCGGTCATGCAGGGAGTCCTCGTAGATCCGGTCGAACGGCTGGCCGGTGTCGGCGGCGATCAGGCCGAGCACGGTGTCGACGGTGTAGCGCAGATCGTCGGCCTGCACCTCGACCTCCACGGCGCTGCCGCCGATG
Source organism: Nocardia sp. NPDC003269 (assembly GCF_042888005.1). NCBI lineage: Bacteria > Bacillati > Actinomycetota > Actinomycetes > Mycobacteriales > Nocardiaceae > Nocardia > Nocardia sp. NPDC003269. Next base: position 382,543 of record NZ_JBIAPA010000004.1, on the reverse strand, counting down.
CCGGCCGAGCCCTGGTGCATGAGGATGCGGGCGTGCGGCAGCGCGAACCGGCGGCCCGGCGTGCCGGAGGAGAGCAGGAATTGCCCAGCGCTGCACGCCAATCCGAGGGCGAGGGTGGAGACCTCGCACGGGACCAGCCGCATCACGTCGCGGATGGCGAGCATCGAGGGCACCGAGCCGCCGGGGGAGTGGATCCACAGCGAGATCGGGGCCTCGGGGCTCTGCGCGGCCAGCGTGAGCAGCTGGGTGATCAGCAGGGTGCCGTTGTCGTCGTCGAGCGCGCCGTCGAGCACGAGGATGCGGCGGCCGAACAGTTGTTCGCGGGCTCGCCAGCTGAACATCGGGGTCTTGTCGTCGTGTGCCATGCGTCCACGGTGCCTCGCGCGCACCGGGTTTCGCCGCCGTTGCTGCTCCCGGCAGATCCGCTCACAGCAGCAGAGGCGGCCCGCCGGGGTGGCGTTGGATCAGCCCGCGGTCGGCTCGGCCACGGTCAGCTCCTTCGCGCAGATGTCGAGGATCTGCCCGAAGATCCTGGCGACCACCGGCGCCGCCAGCCTGCGCGTGACCGGTCCGGCGAGCAGCGGCACCTTCGCCTCCATGGTGGTCGTCCAGACGACCCGCGTGCCGCCCGGCACGGTCGTGAAGGTCATGGTGCCGCCCTCGTGCCGTGACGGCGGAACGCTGCGGGTGACCAGGTAGTCGAACGAGAACGGCGGGTCGTAGCGCGTGATCCGTTCCTCGAGGTGGCCGATCAGCCAGGTGTGCCGCCGGATCGCGCCGACCCCGTACGGCGCGCCCTGACCGGGGTGGGCCAGCCGGTTGCGCAGCACCCAGAACGAGCGCTCGTAGTTCGTCGTGGTCGCGCACCAGTCGAAGACCTGATCGATCGGCGCCGCGATCACCCGTTCGACAGCGATGGTTTCCATCCCGCTTCTCCTTCGAAGACCGACATGGAGGTGATCCCCCGGGTCGGAGCCTACCCGCCGGATCCGCCGACGTGGCGAAATGTGTTGAGCCACAGCGAGAACACGACAGGCCCCGATCCGCGGGGGATCGGGGCCTGTCCTGGTGTCACCTACTTGGCGTCGAATTCGCGTGCGCGCAGCGACCGTTCGATCCCGGCGCGGCCCTCGGAGACCAGGCGGTACAGGGCGGGCGGGTGATCGCCCGCCAGGAACTCGTCGGCCTTGGCGACCGCGTCCTCGCTGATGGCCCAGTGCGGGTACAGGCCGATGACGACGGTCTGGGCGACCTCGCTGGACCTGCGCTCCCACACCGCCGGGATGTCGGCGAAGTACTTGTCCACGTACGGCGCGAGCAACGCGCCCTGCCCGGCGGGCGCGAAGCCGCCGACGATGGCGCGGGCGGTGATGTTGGGCACCGAATCGTCGCCCATCACCGTGTTCCAGGCCTGCGCCTTCACCTCGGCGATCGGCCGCGCGGTGGCCGCCGCGGCGGCCTGACGCTTGCCCGCCGCGGTCGGGTCGCCCGCCAGCTCGGCGTCGATGGTCGGCGCGTCGACCCCGTCGGCGTCGATCCGCCCCGACGCCGCCAGCGCGGTGACGACGCGCCAGCGCAGGTCGGTGTCGATGGTGAGCCCGGCCAGCCCGGCCGCCGCGGCATCGCCGTCGAGCAGCTGCGTCAGCACGCCGGTGTGGCGCGGCTCCAGCTTCGCGCCGGTGAGGGCGTTGACGAAGGCGAGCTGATGGTCCGACCCCGCCTCGGCCGCGCGGGCCAGCTCGAGCAGCCGGTCGGCGAAGCCGGGCCAGCCCTCCTGCTCGGCCCACCCCGGCTCGGCGTAGCTGGAGATGGCGGTGGCGGCCTGCATGAGCAGCCGCTGCACCACGCCGATCTCGGACTCCGCGCCGATCCCGCGCTGCACCAGCGCGACGAAATCACGGGCCTTCATCTCGGCCTGACGGGTCATCTCCCAGGCCGCCGACCAGGCCAGCGTGCGCGGCAGCGAATCGGCGATGTCACCGACGCGCTGCACCACCACGTCGAGCGAGTCGGGGTCCAGGCGCAGCGAGCAGTAGGTGAGGTCGTCGTCGTTGACCAGCACCAGCTGACCGCGCGGCACCCCGGCCAGCTCCGGCACCTCGGTGCGCCCGGTCGCGTCGAGATCGAGCTCGACGCGGTGGGTGCGCACCAGCTTGCCGTCGACGTCGTCGTAGACACCGATCGCGATGCGGTGCACGCGGTGCTCACCGGCACCGGGCTCGGCGCCCTCCTGCACCACGGCGAAACTCGCGAACGTGCCGTCGGCGGCGACGAGGAAGTCCGGGCGCAGGATGTTCAGGCCGGTGGTCTTGAGCCACTGCGCGCCCCAATCCGACAGGTCACGTCCCGACGCCTGCTCCAGCGCGGCGAGCAGATCGTCGAAGGTGGCGTTGCCGTAGGCGTGTTCGGCGAAGTAGGCACGCAGCCCGGCCAGGAACGGCTGCAACCCGACGTAGGCGACGAGCTGCTTGAGTACGCTGGCGCCCTTGGCGTAGGTGATGCCGTCGAAGTTGACCTCGACCGCGTGCAGGTCGGGGATGTCGGCGGCGATCGGGTGGGTCGAGGGCAGCTGGTCCTGGCGGTAGGCCCAGGACTTCTCCACATTCGCGAACGTGGTCCAGGCGCTGGTGTATTCGGTGGCCTCGGCCTGGCACAGCACCGAGGCGAAGGTCGCGAACGACTCGTTGAGCCACAGGTCGTCCCACCACTTCATGGTGACCAGGTCGCCGAACCACATGTGCGCCATCTCGTGCAGCACGGTCTCGGCCCGGCGCTCGTAGGACGCGCGGGTCACCTTGGAGCGGAACACGTAGTCCTCGAGGAAGGTGACCGCGCCCGCGTTCTCCATCGCGCCCGCGTTGAACTCCGGCACGAACAGCTGGTCGTACTTGCCGAAGGCGTACGGCACGCCGAAGTTGTCGTGGTAGAAGGCGAAACCCTGCTTGGTCTCGGTGAACAGGCGCTCGGCGTCCATGTGCTCGGCCAGCGAGGCGCGGCAGAACAGGCCGAGCGGGATCTCGCCGTGGCCGTCGGTGTAGGCGTCGGTCCAGGTGGCGTACGGGCCGGCGATCATGGCGACCAGGTAGGTGCTCATCTTCGGAGTGGTCGCGAAGGTGTGCCGCACCACCGCGCCGACCTTGTGCTCCTCGGCGGTCGCGCCGTTGGAGACGACCCGCCAGTCACCGGGCGCGGTGGCGACGATGTCGAAGGTGGCCTTGAGGTCGGGCTGGTCGAAGCAGGCGAACATCCGCTTGGCGTCGGCGGTCTCGAACTGCGAGTACAGGTAGACGTTGTCGTCGGCCGGGTCGACGAAGCGGTGCAGACCCTCACCGGTGTGCGAGTACTCGCAGTCCGCCTCGACGACGAGCTCGTTGGTCGCGGCCAGCTCGGGCAGCGTGATCCCGGTCGACTCGTCGTAGTCGCTGATGTCCAGCGGGGTCCCGTTCAGCACGGCCGAGCGCACCCGCGGCGCCACCAGGTCGATGAACGTGCTCGCGCCGGGGGTGGCGGTGAAGGTGACCGTGGTCTTCGAACCGAAGGTGTCCGACACTTCCGAGCCCGCGCTTCGCGGCTGGTCGGTGAGGTCGAGTTCGATCCGGTAGTTCTGCACGGCCACCGTCGCGGCGCGTTCGACCGCCTGGTCGCGGGTGAGATTCGGGGCGGACATAGATCTCCTTCGTCGTCGACGAACACGGCACGGCTCGGCGTTCCGGTCGGCACCGGAGCGCACATCAGCGTCCACAATGCCACTTGCCGTCGAGCACCGCTCACGAGTTTCCCGCCACCCGCGCGCCGTCTGCGCCGCCACCCGCTGGTGGCGGCGCCGATCGGTCAGCGCACCGTGACGACGAGTTTCCCGAGCGTCCGATCCGTCTCCCCGAGCGCGTGCGCCTTCGCCGCCTCGGCCAGTGGGAACACCCCGGCGATGGTCGGGCGCAGCGTGCCCGCGGCGAGCAGCTCGGCGATCGCGCTCATCCCGGCGTGGTCGGCCTCCACCAGCAGTTCGGCGTAGCGCACCCCACGGCGGTCCGCGTCGGCGCGCAGGTCGGCGTCGCCGGTCGGCAGGATGGTGACCAGCACGCCACCGGGCCGCAGCGTCGGAAGGGAGCGGCGGGCGTTCGCCGCGCCGAGGGTGTCCAGCACGACGTCCACGTCGGTGACGGCCGTGGCGAAATCCACGGTCCGGTAGTCGATCAGCTCGTCGGCGCCGAGTTCGCGCAGGTGCTCGTGTTTGGCGGTGCTCGCGGTCCCGATCACGTACGCGCCGCGGGCCTTCGCGATCTGCACCGCCAGATGTCCCACGCCGCCGCCCGCCGCGTGGATCAGCACCCGCTGTCCCGCCGCGACCCGCGCGGTGTCGACCAGGGCCTGCCACGCGGTGAGCGCGGCCAGTGGTGTCGCCCCGGCCACGGTGTGGTCGACCTGGCTCGGCTTGCGCGCGAAGGCCCTGGCCGGACCGGTGACGTACTCCGCGAGCGAGCCGTGGCCGTGCGGGTAGGGCAGCATGCCGAACACCTCGTCACCCGGCGCGAACAGGGTGACGCCCACCCCGACGGCCGCCACGGTGCCCGAGACATCCCACCCGAGGACGAACGGCGGCGGGGGCAGGAACAACCCGGACCGCGCCCGGTGTTTCCAGTCGGTGGGGTTGAGGCCCGCCGCGTGCACCCGAACCAGGACTTCGCTCGGACCGGGTGTGGGACGGGGCAATTCGATCTCGCGCAGCACCTCGGGTCCGCCGAGGGTGTCCTGACTGATGGCGCGCATGGTGTCGGTCATGGGGTCAACGGTGCCGGGTGGCGGCCGCCGGGGAAATGGCATGAAAGTCATCATCCGATAGAATCGTGCCATGCATCGTGTGGTGGTCCTGGCGCTCGACGGCGTCTACCCGTTCGAACTCGGCACCCCGCAGCGCGTCTTCGGCACCATCGACGACCGCTACGAGGTGCTCACCTGTTCCGTCGACGGGCGGCCGGTGCGGACCTGCGCCGACTTCCGGATCGCCGTCGAGCACGGGCCCGAACTGCTGGCGACCGCCGACACGGTGGTGATCCCCGCGTCCGACATCACCGAGGCGCTCGCCGGGCTCGGCGCGGTGACCAGGGGCGCGCTCGCACGGATCCGGCCCGGCACGCGCATCGTGTCGATCTGCACCGGCGCGTTCGTCCTGGCCGCGGCTGGCCTGCTCGACGGCAGGCCCGCGACCACGCACTGGCGCATGGCCGCGTTGTTCCGCAGGCACTTTCCCCTGGTGCGGCTCGACCCGGACGTCCTGTTCGTCGACGACGGCGATGTCCTGACCTCGGCGGGCGCGGCCTCCGGGGTCGACCTGTGCCTGCACATCGTGCGCGCCGATCACGGCAGCGCGGTGGCCAACGAGGTGGCGCGCCGCTGCGTGGTGCCGCCGTGGCGCGAGGGTGGGCAGGCGCAGTACATCGACCTGCCCGTCCCCGATCCGGCGATGGCCAGCACCGCCGCGACCAGGCACTGGGCCCTGGAGAACCTGGCGCTACCGCTGACCATGGCCGACCTCGCCCGGCACGCGGGCATGAGCAGCCGCACCTTCGCCCGCCGCTTCGGTGACGAAGTGGGCCTGAGCCCCGGCCGCTGGCTCACCCAGCAGCGCGTGGTGCGCGCCCGCGACCTGCTCGAGGCCAGCGAGCTGTCGGTCGAGCAGATCGCGGGCCGGGTCGGCTTCGCCACCGGAACCTCGCTGCGCCAGCACTTCCAGACCGCGATCGGCGTCGCCCCGCTGGCCTACCGCCGGACCTTCCGCCGCAACGACGGCGACCGCGCGAGCGCGTGACCGGACCACCGGTGACGAGAGCGCGCCGCGACGGAATGTGACCGGCCTCGCGTCGCGGTGACCAGGCCCGATCGGGGTGCGGGGCTGCCGGTAGAGTTCCGGGCAAACCGCACCCAGGATTCGGAGGCTCGACGTTGAAGCATGTGCACGCCGGGAAAGTTCGTGACCTCTACGAGGACGGCGACACCCTGCTGCTCGTCGCCTCGGACCGCGTCTCGGTCTACGACGTCGTGCTGCCGACCCCGATCCCGGACAAGGGCGCGCTGCTGACGCAGCTGTCGAACTGGTGGTTCGAATACTTCACCGGCATCCCCAACCACGTGGTCTCGGCCACCGACGTGCCCGCCGAGTTCGCCGGGCGCGGTATCCGGGTCAAGCCGCTGAAGATGGTGCAGGTCGAGTGCATCGCGCGCGGCTACCTGACCGGCTCGGGGCTCAAGGAGTACCTGCAGTCGGGCACCGTGTCGGGCATCGCCCTGCCGCCGGGGCTGCGCGACGGCGACAAGCTGCCCGAGCCGATCTTCACCCCCTCCACCAAGGCCGCCGAAGGGCACGACGAGGCGATCAGCTTCGCCGACGTGGTGAACCAGGAGGGCCGCGAGGTCGCCGAGCGGCTGCGCGACCTGACCCTCGAGATCTACTCGCGCGGTGCCGAGCACGCGGCGAAGGCCGGCGTGATCGTCGCCGACACCAAGGTCGAATTCGGCTGGGACGGTGACGTGCTCACCCTCGGCGACGAGGTGCTGACCTCCGATTCCTCGCGCTTCTGGCCCGCCGACGAATGGGAGCCGGGCCGTGCCCAGCGCTCCTTCGACAAGCAGTTCGTGCGCGACTGGTCGACCTCCACCGGCTGGAACAAGGAGTACCCGGGCCCGGAGATCCCCACCGACGTGGTCGAGGCGACCCGGCGCAAGTACGAAGAGGCCTACGAGCGCATCACCGGCCGGACCTGGAGCTGAGCGGCTGGCCGCGCTCGGTCAATGCACCGGCGCGGCAACGCCTTTGACCTCGCAGATGTGGTCCATGTTCGCGGTGCCCCACGCGCCGAGCGTGACCAGCGCCGCGTTCAGGGAGACCCCCAGGTCGGTGAGTGAGTACTCGACCTTCGGGGGCACCTGCGCGTAGATCTCCCGGTGCACGATCCCGTCGTGCTCGAGCTCGCGGAGCTGCTGGATCAGGATCAGCATCTTCTCGGTCATCCCCGGCAGCAGCCGCTTCAGATCGACTTCACGTGTGAAACGAGTAAGCGCCAGGTGAGGCTGAGCAACTTGCTCAGCCCCACCTGGCGTGCGTCAGGCCCCGGATCATGACGGAAGCCCGGCACTGGGCAGTAACCAGTTACTACTTCGTCAGCGTTTGCGCGGCCACCTAACCGCCCAGCTGCCGACCCACCGCATGCCGTCACGCAATCGCTGGTATGCCACCAACGCGAGTCGCCACGTCGCCACGACGACTGCGCGGACGGCAGGCTTGCCCACCAACCTCAGAATGATCGCCACGGCCTGGAGGACATCGGCGAGATCCCCGAACCCCAGAACACGCAGAGTCAGTTCCGCTAGCTCGAACGCTGTGGCGATGCGCTCGGTGGGAGTTGCTTCGAGCCATCGTCGAAGCCGGGACGTTGGCGAGTTCTCGTGGTCTTCTTGCTGGGCCACAGCACTACCTTTCGCTCGTGGTGCGGTTTGCCCGGCTAGATTGGAGTCGCAGATTGTTCTCCACCGCAGTCGTTTTCGTCGCTGCAAGTCGGCGATGGAGAACCATAGATTTTCCATGGAGATCCGAGCGAAGGTGCAGGTAGATGACGGGCAGTCAGTCTTCTCGCCCTGGACGCAAACGTGGACGGATGCGCGGGGAGACCGCGGAGATGAATGCGACTGCGCGATTGCTTCGAGATCTAATGGTCGAGGCGGGACTGACAAGCAAGGACCTACAGGTTGGTCTCAGGACTCAGCTTGCAGAGGCCACGATCGGAAACCGGCTGGCCGGTGTTGGGTTGACGTGGGAGTTCGTGGAGGACGTGGTTCTGGCTTGCACCGACCTCGCCGAGCTCAGGCGTAAACGCCCGCAGTATCTCCGGCAGGCCAGAACGAAATGGGAGATCGCACAGAACTCTCACACACCACCGGTCGTGGTCGACGCCAAGACCTCCCAGGGGTCGCTCACCAGCGCGGTCATCGATCTTCAGCGCACTGCTGTGGACCTGCATGAAAGACTCCACGCCAAGCAAACCCAACTCACTGCTGCGCGGACGGCCCGCGCGCACGCCGAGCTCGCGTTGCGTTCATCGAGCGCGCTGGCTGCGGCATTGTCACCGTGGGTGCTGATCCTGCTCAACGAGATCGACCACCTAACGCGCGAGCGAAACGCGCTCGCTGCCGCTTACCCCGTCGACACAGTTCGGATGGGATCACTCGACACAGAACTCGCCCAGACCCGTACTCGTCACGATGACACCGAACGGGATCTTGCCGCCGCCGAGACCCAGCGTGGCCTCGCGGTGCAGGTCTTGGCGAGTTCGGTGACACTAGCTCGACAGCTGCATCGAGATATGCAACAACTTCAGCAGGCAGCCGCCGCCGATGTCGATTCCGACAACACGGCAAGCACGGTCAACACCATGAATCAGCTTGTCGATCCCGAGTTCATGCTCGACAGCATCGACGACGTCCACGACCACGCGGTCTCGACGACCATCACGATCACCAACCAATTGAACGAGGCGATGTCCATCCTCGCCACGATCAACTCCAGCAGTAGCTCGATCCAACCGCCCGGCAACTCCGATCCGAGCACGAGATCGCCGCGGCTGTGGTGGGAGATGATCAACGACGTTCCCGCCGATGTGCTTGCCTGGGCCGAAGCCACTGCCCGGCAGCTGATCCAAGCTCACGACGCCAACGACAGCAGAATCACGACAACCGCACACACTCGTCCGGCGCGCGAGGTCATCCTCCTCGCAGATACCATGTGGCGATTCGGCTGGATCGAAGGTTCAGCACGGATGTGGGACGCACTCGCTTTGCAGAAGCAGACCGCGCACGTCGTGCAGATCGCCTCCGCACTGATGTCCGCACCCCAGCCCTCGCGGCCCTCGCGGTTCCAGCGGCCTTTGGGTGATCGATTTCTTCATCCGGAGCGCACCCTGCCCAGGGTTCGTCCCGAGCCGAGATTCGTGCGTGGTGCCCGAATGTTGCGCGTCGCGCTGGCCATGCGCCCGGTAGATGAGGCCCTCGCCATCCATGACGAGGCTGTTCGGACGCTCGGCGGTGCGGAAACCGCCACGGCGACACTTTTCGAGCGGGACTACTCTGATGTCATCCAGATGTTCGTGCAGGAGTTCCTGCAAGATCCCACCCGCGAGTCAACAACGGCCCTGGTGAACTTCGCCCTCCGTTCGATGTCAGCCGAGGCCATCCTCGCCCTGATCGACGAGGTCACGCCAATAGTGACTGTTCAGCAGCAGCGCGGGCGGCAAAACCAGGAGACGCTCTCACGGCCCGACTGGAGAGTGTTATGGGCATTCGTCGAGCCTCTGCCTCTCCGTCGACGCGAGAAAGTCGGAGTTGAACTCATGGTGAGGATCTGGATGCGCGAGGAACAGTGGATCCTTATCGAGATGTTCGCGACGTTGTATCGAGGCCGATATGACGAACTTCTCGCCGACCTGCTTGTGCCGTGGCCCGAACCGCTGGAACAACCCGCGAAAGACTTTGCCGAAGCAGTCTTCCGAAGAGCTAGTGACGGATACCGCAGTACCGGAACACTGAAGTTCGTTGCACGCGCGCTCAAAAACGCTGGCGTTGACACAGCCCTCGTATTCGGCCCGAAGTCCTTGGATCTGCCGCACCTCATCGAAATAGACAGCTAAGGAAAGTCTTTGAGTCGTGCCGACCATCGGCGCTCGTTCCACGCACATAGTCCGTAGCGACTACTGGCCAGATCCAGCAGCCCTACTAATGCAGCCTCGGATCGCAGCCCACGCTACCGGTCACGACACCGGGGCCAGCGCCCGTGATTGCCAGCTTCGAAGGCACCGAACCCGGCAACCGACTCGCACCAGTGCAGACTAGTCGGCCGGGCGTCGATGCTCGCGGTACCGGAATGCGTCGGACATCTGCTTCTCCCAGTAGGCGCAGATGTGATCGTCGGTACCGTCTTGTGCGAGAACCTCTTCGTCGCCGCTCGCGGTCAGCTCGGCTTCGGCGAGCGCGCCAGCCCCCAGCATCAGCACGCCGTCGCGCTGCCTCACAGGAACGTCACCGTCCTTTGTCGCGGCGGTGTAGACGTACCCTCCTGCGATACTGCTGGCCAACCGTCGCAGCTTGTAATCAAACCCGCTACATAACGGCCGACGTCAACCAACGCCACTCACGCACCCCAACGCAAGTAGCCGATATCACAGCCACAGCTGCCGAACTCGCGGTGCATCCGCTGATCAGGGAAACCTACAACCTACCGAACCAACGACACCCAACACCGCCAACCTTGACAACGCCGTTCATCGCACGCTAGACCCTTGCGAGTACATGGAGTTACCCATGTACTCGCGCTCGGTCAGTGCGCCGGCGCGGCAACGCCTTTGACCTCGCAGATGTGGTCCATGTTCGCGGTGCCCCACGCGCCGAGCGTGACAAGTGCCGCGTTCAGGGAGACCCCCAGGTCGGTGAGTGAGTACTCGACCTTCGGGGGCACCTGCGCGTAGATCTCCCGGTGCACGATCCCGTCGTGCTCGAGCTCGCGCAGCTGCTGGATCAGCATCTTCTCGGTGACGCCGGGGACCAGCCGTTTGAGGTCGCCGAAGCGCTGGGTGCCGGTGGACAGCGCCCACAGGATCAGCGCCTTCCACTTGCCGCCGACGACGTCGAGCGCGGCATCGATCCCGCACGAATACGGACGCTCTCGCTGCTTCATGGTCGCCTTACTTACTTTTTGGTGAGTATTGGACTTGATAGTCGGTACTTGTGCAGTGTACCGCTACCGGCGAATCTGGGAGGGCGTTGCCGACCGGCAACGGGAGCTGCGAACCAAGGGGAACAATGACCAACTCGGCGACGGCACAGCGGGTTTCGGTGATCGGGCTCGGCGCGATGGGCACCGTGCTGGCGCGGGCGCTGCTGGCGGGCGGTCACCAGGTGACGGTGTGGAACCGCACCCCGGCGCGGGCGCAGCCGCTCGTGGCCGAGGGCGCGGTGCTCGCGGCGACCTCCGCCGAGGCGCTGGCGGCGGCCGATCTGGTGATCCTGTGCGTGCTCGACGACGCGGCGGCGCGCGAACACCTCGAGCCCGCGGCGGCGTCGCTGCGCGGGCGCACCGTGGTGAACCTGACCACGACCACGCCGGAACAGGCGCGGGCGCTGGGCCGCTGGGCCGCGGCCGACGGGGTCGAGCTGATCGACGGCGGCATCATGGCGGTGCCGTCGATGATCGGCGGACCGGGCGCGTTCGTGCTGTACAGCGGCGCGAGCGCGGCGTTCGAGCGGTACCGCCCGGTGCTCGAGCTGTTCGGCTCGGCCGAGTTCGTCGGCGCCGACCTGGGCGCGGCGGCCATGTACGACGTCTCGATCCTGGGCGGCATGTACGCGATGTTCGCCGCGTTCCAGCAGGGCGGCGCGATGGTCCGCAGCACCGGCGGCACCGCCGAGCGGCTGGCCGGGCTGATGGCCCCGTTCCTCCAGGCCATGGCGACCCTGCTCACCCAGCACGCGGTGGGCATCGACACCCCGGCCGACTTCGTGCAGGAGCAGAGCGACGAATTCACCGCCGCCGCCATCGATCTGATCGACAAGGCGGCGGTCGAGTCCGGCAACCCCACCGAGCTCTTCGGTGTGCTGCGGCGGACGCTCACCGGGCTGTGACGACGAGGCGGCTCGCTCGATCGCGAGCCGGGACCGGCCGACCGGGTGGTGACCTCGCCGTCACCACCCGGTCGCCGGGGGCTCAGGCGTCGACCAGCTGGGCGGCCAGGAACTCGTCGACGAAGCCGGCGGCCGTCGCGTCGAACGCGGCGTAGTGCGCGGTGCGCGCGTCGCCGCTGATCGCCTCGCCGATCAGCAGATTGCCCTCGGCGTCGAGCGACTGCGGCTGCTCCTCGGCATCGGGCAGCAGGCGCACCCGCGAGTCGGCGAAGCCGCTGTAGTAGGCCAGACCGTCGCTGAGCAGGCCCTCGAGCACCGCCTGCATGCCGGGGACGATCGCGTCGTCGGCGGTGGCACCGGCCAGACCGACCCACAGCACGCGCTTGCCGGCGAGCCGGGGCTTGCTGCGGCCGTAGGCGAAGCCGTAGTTCCAGACCCGATCGATCCAGCCCTTGAGGATCGCGGGCGGGCTCTGCCAGTAGACCGGGAACACCACCACGACCACGTCGGCGGCGAGCAGCCGCCGCATGTGGGCCTCGGTCTCGGCGGAGTACTCCTTGTCCCGATGACCCCAATCGGGCTGATCGGCGACGGTCATCCGCGGGTCGAAACCCTCGGCGTGCAGGTCGAGCAGGTCGACCTCGTAGCCGCCGGCGACGAGCCGGGCGACGGACAGGTCGGCGATGTGCGCGGTCAGCGAGTCGCGGCGATGGTGGGAGAGCACGACAAGCGCACGGCGAGTGCCGGATTCGGTCGGCTGCGGGTCGGTGGCGGTGGCGGGGGACTGCGACACGGTGGACTCCCTGTTTCGATCGTGGCGGTGGGGCGTGCGCCCCGTGCCTTCGAGTACACCGTGAATCGCATGGACGATCTATGGGTGATCATCTCGGGTTGATAGGAGTTCGTCTACGCTGGTGTCATGGATCCGTTGAGTTCACTGCTGAGTGGCATCCGTGCCGACGGCTCGGTCCTCGCCCACGCCGTCCTGCGCGCGCCGTGGACGATCCACTTCGCCGACCGTGCCCCGCTGATCATGGTGTGCGTCCTGCGCGGCGGCGGCACCCTGGTGCTCGCCGACGGTTCGCGCACCCGGCTCGTCGCGGGCGACACCGCGGTGATCCAGGCCGGAGAACCGTTCCGGCTCACCGACATCGACACCGCGGCCGATCGCCCGCCGGTCGAGTACGAACTGTCGTGCTTCGTGCCGAACGGCTTCGGCCCGGCCGATCTGAGCTGTGCCACACCGGAGTTGATCGAGGCGGTCACCGAAACCGGTGCGCCGGAGGAGACCTCGATGATCGTCGGGGCCTATCGCGCCTCGGGCAGGCGGCACGAACGGCTGCTGCGCGCGTTGCCGCCGGTGATGGTGGTCGCCGCCGACAGCGATGTGTGCACCTGGCTGGAGGAGTCGGCCGCCGAGGCGGTCCGGCACAGCGCGGGGTCGCAGGCCATGATGGACCGCCTGCTGGACTGGGCGCTGGTCTGTAACCTGCGCACCTGGCTCGCCGAGCAGCAGCACTGCGCGCCCGCCTGGTATCGCGGCATGGCCGACCCGGTGGTCGGCCCGGCCCTGGAGGCCATCCACGCCAGGCCGTTCCACCGCTGGACGGTGGCGAGCCTGGCCGCCGAGGCCGCCGTGTCCAGGGCGCTGTTCGCGAAGCGGTTCACCGAGGTGATCGGCGAACCGCCGCTGACCTACCTGACCGAATGGCGGATGGCCGAGGCCGAGGAACTGCTCGCCGATCCCGCGCGCAGCGTCGCCCAGGTCGCGACCAGCGTCGGCTACTCCGACGCCTTCGGTTTCAGCGCCGCGTTCAAGCGCTCGCGCGGCAGCAGCCCGACGGAGTTCCGGGCCGCGCTCGTCTGATCAGGCGCGCGGGGTCAGTAGGACCAGCGGGATCTCCCGGTCGGTCTTGGTCTGGTAGTCGCCGTAACCCTTGTAGCCCGCCACGACCCGGGGCCACAGCTTCGCCCGCTCCTCGGGCGTGGCGATGTGGGCCGTCATCGGGCGGGTCGGGCCGGTCTGCAGCGACACCTCGACGTCCGGGTTGTCGCGCAGGTTGAGATACCAGGCCGGATGGGTCGGATCGCCGCCGCGCGAGGCGACGACGACGATGGTGTCACCGTCGATGACCGGCGCGGTCAGCATCACCTTGCGCGGGGTGCCGGATTTGCGGCCGATCGTGGTGAGTTCGAGGGACGGCATCCCGAAGATGCTCTTGCCGATGCGGCCGCCGGTGAGCGTGAGCAGGGCGCGGTGACCGGCGTTCATGATCTTCAGCTGCAAGTCGCTGGGCATGTCCGCAATCTACTCCGCTTCCGTGAACGGGCGGGGTGCCCGCGATCAGCCGAGCAGCTCGGTGAGGCGGGCGAGGAAGGGCCGCTGGCCTTTTCCGAGTTTGTCCAGCGCGGTGGCCGGATCGAACCAGTCCGCCCGGTCGATCTCGGGGAACTCGCGCAGCCGGCCGGAGCGGGGCGGCCACTCCATCTCGAAGGTCCCCGGGACCACCTCGGCCGGGTCCAGATCGCCCTCGACCGCCCACACGGTGACGGTCTTGCGCCGGTTGCCGCTGCCGTAGGTCACGTCGCCGAGTCCGGTCCACTCGCCCTCGGGTACCGGCAGGCCGAGTTCTTCGGTGAACTCCCTGGCCGCGGCCGCGCGCGCCGATTCCTCCTCGGGCACGTACTCGCCCTTGGGAATCGACCACGCCGAGGCGTCCTTCTTCGCCCACAGCGGGCCACCCAGGTGCCCGAGCAAGACCTCGATCCCGTCCTCGCCGCGGCGGTAGACCAGGACGCCCGCGCTGAATACATCCGTCACGACGGAGAGTCTGCCAGGAACGCGGTCAGTCGAGGCCGTCGACGAAGCGGCCGAGCAGGCGGGCGAACTCGGCGCGGTCGGCGTCCGGCCATCCGGTCATCGCGCGGTCGAAGGCGCCGCGGCGGCGCTCGTGCGCGCGCTCGAGCAGGTCCCGGCCGGGCTCGGTGAGCACCAGCAGCGAGCGCCGGCCGTCGGATTGGTCGGCGACGCGGCGCAGGTAGCCCGCCGTCACGGCGGCGGCGACGAGCTTGCTGGCCCGGGGCTGGTCGACCGCCAGCGCGGCGGCCACCGTGGACACGGTCGGCTCGGTGGCGTCCTCGACGACATCGAGCACGTCGAAGGCCTGTCCGCTCGGCGCGTCCGCCGCCAGGGTGCGCCGGGTCTGGCGCCGCCGGATGGCGATCATCGCCCGTTCGATCCGCTCGACCTCGTTCACGGGCTCATGCTACCGTCGAACATGTACATGCAATAGAACATGTAGTTGCTGATAGGCATGAAAGGGTGTGCGATGACCGAGCGCAGGTTGATCGGCTACCAGGTCAAGCGCCTGGACCAGCTCATCGAGGCGAGCTTCGATCGGGCGGTCGAGAGCGTGGGGATGTCGCGGCGCGAATGGCAGACGCTGAACACGATCGCCCGGGAACCCGGCGCCGATCTGGTCGACGCGCTGCGCCCGTTCTGGGACTCCGACGGCGAGTCGATCGCGGACGTCACCGCTGCCTTGGCCACGCGTGGGTGGATCACCCGCGAGGCGGACGGCCGGTGGACCGTCACCGACGCGGGCGGGGCGGCGCACGAGTTCTCCGCGCGATCGGTGGGGGCGATCCGTCGACAGCTGGCCGAGGGTGTCACCGACGACGAATTCACCGCGCTCACAGGCACTCTCGCGCGCATGATCGCGAATCTGGAGCGGGCGGGCTGAGGTCCGCTCCTTGATCGTGGCGGCGCTCAAGGGACGGGTGTGGCCGGACCCGGGTCGACGGCATCGGCGACGCCGGGACGGTCCACCGCGGCCGAACGCACGCGGGCGGCGCGCAACAGCAGGTAGTCGCGCTCCGGCACGCTCGCCGTCTGTGTGGCGGCCAGCTGGTACTGCGCGACGGCGGCCGCGTCGTCACCCGCCATCTCGTGCAGGTGCCCGCGCACCGCGGCCAGGCGGTGGGAGCGGGCCAGCGGCTCGGCCACCGTGTCGGCGACGGCGAGTCCGGCGGCCGGGCCGTGCACCATGGCGGTCGCCACGGCCCGGTTCAAGGTGACCATCGGATTCGGGTTCGACCGCTCGATCATGGTGTAGAGCACCAGGATCCGGGCCCAGTCGGTGTCCGCCACGTGCGCGGCCTGGGCGTGCAGGCCCGCGATCGCGGCCTGGAGCTGGTAGCTCCCGGTCAGGCCGGCGGGCATGGTCGCGGTGAGCAGGCGCAGGCCCTCGGTGATCTGGGCGCGATCCCAGCGGGTGCGGTCCTGTTCGTGCAGCGGGACCAGCTCGCCGTGCAGACCCGAGCGGGTGGCCCGGCGGGCATCGGTGAGCAACATCAGCGCGAGCAGGCCGGTGACCTCGGTGTTGTCGGGCAGCAGGGCGCGCAGCGCGCGGGTCAGCCGGATCGCCTCGGCGGACAGGTCGGCGCGGCGCAGCCCCGACCCGGCACTGCTGGTGTGGCCCTCGGTGAAGATCACGTACAGCACCTGGAGCACCGCGCTCAGCCGCGCGCCGTCCTGCGCGCCGTCGGCGAACGGGCGCTCCGACTCGGCCAGCCGCTTCTTCGCGCGGGAGATACGTTGCGCCATGGTCGCTTCGGGGACCAGGAAGGCGGCGGCGATCTCGGCGGTGCTCAGGCCGCCGACCGCGCGCAGCGTCAACGCGATCGCGCCCGCGGGCGGCAGGTCGGGGTGGCAGCACAGGAAGTACATGTCGAGGGTGTCGTCCCGGGTGCTCGCCTCGGCGGGCACCTCGCGCACGAACACCGTGGTCTCCCTGCGCCGCCGGGCGACCTCGGCGCGCACCGCGTCGGCCATCCGGCGCTGGGCGACCTGGATCAGCCAGCCGCGCGGATGCTCCGGCAGGCCCTCGCTCCGCCACTGGGTCGCGGCGGCCAGCAGCGCGTCCTGCACGGCGTCCTCGGCCAGGTCGAAATCGCCGAACCGGCGGACCAGGACACCGAGGACCTGCGGGGCGAGCTCGCGCAGCAGGTCCTCGATGCGTGGGGCGGTACTCACTCCGCGGGGGCGCTCATGACCTGGCGCACCTCGATGTACTCGCCGATCGGCGTGCCGCCGGGGCCGGGCGCGGCCGAGGCCTGCGCGGCGATCTCGATGGCACGCTCGCGCGAGTCGACGTCGACGATCCAGTAGCCGGCCAGGAACTCCTTGGTCTCCGGGAACGGGCCGTCGGTGACCACCGGCGCCGAGCGGCCGTCGGAGAGCACGATCAGCGCCTGATCCGGGCCGGCCAGGCCCTGGGCGTCGACCAGTTCGCCCGCGGCGGCGAGCTGTTCGCCCAGTACCCGCTGGAAATCGATGTGGGCGGCGATGTCCTCGGGCGCCCACTCGGGAATCGGGGTGTTGCAGTAGGCGGCCTCGGCGTAGGTCTTGACCAGCATGAACTTCATCGCATCGCTCCTGGTGTCGGGGGCGCCCCGCGGGCGCGCTCGAGACATGGTCGGAGCGGGCGCGCGCCGTTCGACACATCCGCCCCGCCAGTCGGTGTGAACTGGGTCACAGCTGAATGTCGGGGTCGGCCAGCCGTTCCGGATCGACCGGGGCACCCGAGAGGATCAGCTGCTTGATCCGCTCGGTCACGTCCCAGACATTGACGTTCATCCCCGCCACGACCCGGTTGTCCGGGTCCAGCCAGAACGCCACGAACTCGCGTTCGTCCTGATCCCCGCGCACCACCACGCGCACGTCGTCGTCGCGGCCGACATAGCCGGTGTACTCCATGCCGACGTCGTACTGATCGCTGAAGAAGTACGGGAGGCGGTCGTAGGAGGCGGGTTTGCCCAGCATGGTCAGCGCCGCCACGGCGGGCTGGTTCAGCGCGGTGGCCCAGTGCTCGACCCGCACCGGCCGGTTCAGCACCGGATGCTGCTGCTCGGCGATGTCGCCGACCGCGACCACGTCCGGATCGCTGGTGCGCAGGGCCGCGTCGACCACCACGCCGCCGTTCGTCGTGAGCCCGGCGGCCAGGGCGCCTTCGATATTGGGCGCCGCGCCCACCGCGACCAGCACCGCCTGCGCGGGCACCACCGTGCCGTCGCCGAGCTGCACGCCGGTCGCGATGCCGTCCTCGGTCAGGATCATCTCGACATTCGTGCCGGTCCGCAGGTCGACCCCGTGCGAGCGATGCAGCTCGGCGTAGAACGCGCCCATCTCCGGACCGAGCGCGCCGAGCAGCGGCAGCTCGGCCGCCTCGAGCACGGTGACGTCGACCTGCCTGGCCCGCGCCTGCGCGGCGACCTCGAGCCCGATCCAGCCCGCGCCGATGATCACCAGCTTGCGGTGCGAGCGCAGGATCTCGGCGATCACATCCGAATCCCCGATCGTGCGCAGCGTGTACACGTTCGGCGCGGCGGCCCCCGGAATCGGCAGGGTGCGCGGGCGCGAACCGGTGGCCAGGGCCAGTTTGTCGTAGCTCAGGGTGGAACCGTCGGGCAGCGTGACGGTGTGCGCGGCCGGATCGAAGGCCGTCGCGGTGGTGCCCAGCCGCAGGTCGATGTGGTGATCGCGGTACCAGGACCCCTGGTCGACGGTGAAATCGGGCAGCTGCTGGGTGCCGGCCAGATGCTGTTTGGACAGCGGCGGCCGCTCGTAGGGCAGCTCCTCCTCGGCGGCCAGCACCGTCACCCGGCCGTCGAAGTCGTTGGCGCGCAGAGCCTCGGCCAGCTTGGCTGCACCGAGTCCGCCGCCGATGACGACGAAATGCTGATTCGAGCTCATGAACGGACTCCTTCTCGCGGACGACCGGACTCCCTCGCCTCGAGCCTAGTGCGCGAGCTGCCGCACGGGAACGATTCCGGTCGTCGCGGGGTTGCACCATCCGGTGGGCGTATCGCCCCGCCGTGCTGACCCGAGAGGAAAATCGTGAGCGATCAGGCCACGAAGGACGTCGTCGATTTCTGGTTCGATCCGCTGTGCCCCTGGTGCTGGATCACGTCCCGCTGGATCCTCGAAGTGGAGCAGGTGCGCGACATC
Organism: Nocardia sp. NPDC003269; assembly: GCF_042888005.1. Lineage (NCBI taxonomy): Bacteria > Bacillati > Actinomycetota > Actinomycetes > Mycobacteriales > Nocardiaceae > Nocardia > Nocardia sp. NPDC003269. Next base: position 363,873 of record NZ_JBIAPA010000004.1, on the reverse strand, counting down.
GAGGCGCGCTTCCATGTGATGAGTCTGTCGGTGCTCAACGAGGGCAAGGACGATCTGCCCGAGGTCTATGTCGACCTGATGGCGGCGGGCTGGGGCCCGGTCCGGGTCGCCATCGCCGCCGCCGAGAAGTCCGGTGACGAGATCCTGCTGCCGCTCTACACCGCGCTGGGCACCCGCATCCACGAGCGCAGGGACGAGTACCAGCGCGACACCGTCGCCGAGACGCTGTCCGCGGTCGTCGCCGACGCGCTGGCCGAACTGGAGCTGCCCGCCGAGCTGGCCGACGCCGCGACCAGCACCGAGTTCGACGAGGCGCTGCGCACCAGCCACCACGCGGGCATGGACAAGGTCGGCCCCGATGTGGGCACGCCGACCATCCACGTCAACGGCGTCGCGTTCTTCGGTCCCGTGCTCTCGCGCATCCCGCGCGGCGAGGACGCGGGCCGGGTGTGGGACGGCGTGGTCGCGCTGGCCTCGTACCCGCACTTCTTCGAGCTCAAGCGCACGCGCACCGAGGACCCGGTCTTCGACTGAGTGCCGGACGGGGTGCCGGACCCACCGTCCGGCACCCCGACCTGATCACACCGGTTTCGGCGGCAGCGCGCGCGGCGCGGTGATCGGCGGATAGCCGCCCGGCGGTGGGATGGCCCCGGGGTGGGGTGCGCTCGGGCGCAGGAACATCGGGCCGTGCTTGCTGCGGTCGCGCAGCGCCCACATCCGCCAGGTGAGGACCGGATGGCTGGACATGGCGTTGACCAGCCAGACGAATCCGCCCTTCTCGATCGCGGCCCGGTCGGCCATCTCGTCGAAACCGACCTGGGCGTTGAGGTACTTGCCCGCGGCCAGCGTCCCCATCGCGCCGGGCGCGCCCTGGTACCGATTGCAGAAGCCGTGATTGTCCGCGGTGTACTCCTGCGCGCGGATCAGCGAGGACCCCAGGATCGGCAGCCACGGCGCGACGAACATGCCGAGCTGGCGCCAGTACGACACGTGCCCCGCGGCGATATGCCCCACCTCGTGGCCGATGATGAACGCCAGCGCGTCGGGATCGCGGGCGGTGCCGCCGATTTCGAACAGGTCGCTGTAGACCACCACGAACCGGCGGAACCCGTGCCCGGACGCGAACGCGTTGATCTGGCCGTTGCCCAGCACGACGTAGGCGTCGGGCACCTTGCTCATCCCGAAGCGCGCCGCCGCCTCCTGCACCATCCGGTAGCCCTCGGGGAACTGTGTCGGTGACATCTTCACGCCGTTGATCCGCTGGGTCGCGTAGTTGAGGCCACGGCCGAGCCACAGCAGCACCGGCGCGAACACCAGCAGCAGCACATACGGACTGGTCAGGATCGACCCGGTGTCGACCGGCTGGCCCTTGTCGTCGAGCACCGGCTCGGCGAACAGCTCGACCAGCAGGATCAGCGCGACCAGCAGATACGCCACCGTCGTGAACATGATCACGACCACCAGCAGCGGGATCTCCCACGAATGCCGGGCCGGCATTCCGAACGGCGACAGCCCGCGCGGCTGCTGCTGCGGGGGGATCGGCGGCCCGCCGGGCGGGTAGTAACCGGCCTGTGGCACCGGCGGATACGGGCTGGGGTACTGCGGTGCGGGCGCGTACGGCTGGGCCGGGAATCCACCGGTCGGCGGGGCCTGCTGGGCCCAGGGCGACGCGGCGGGCCCGGGGTACTGCGGTGGAACGGGGGCGTCGCCGGTGCCCTTGTCCAGCGACGGTACCGACTCGGCGGGTGGGCCGGAATGCCCCGGCGGGGGACCTGCCGAAGGCGGCTGATGCGGTTCGTGCGGGTGCATGAAACGACTCTAAGCGGGCCTGACACAATCGCAGCCATGCGCGTTTACCTGGGTGCCGACCATGCCGGTTTCGAACTGAAGAATCACGTCAAGGCCCATCTGCAGGAGGCCGGACACGACGTCGTCGACTGTGGTGCTCTCGAGTACGACGCCCTCGACGACTACCCCGCGTTCTGCATCGAGGCGGCCCGCCGCACCGTCGCCGACCCGGGCTCGCTCGGCCTGGTCTTCGGTGGCAGCGGCAACGGCGAGCAGATCGCCGCCAACAAGGTCCCCGGCGCGCGCTGCGCCCTGGCCTGGAGCGTCGAAACCGCCAAGCTGGCCCGCGAACACAACAACGCCCAGCTGATCGGCATCGGCGGCCGCATGCACACCACCGAGGAGGCGCTCGCCATCGTCGACGCGTTCCTCGCCCAGGCGTGGTCGGAAGAGCCGCGCCACCAGCGCCGTATCGACATCCTCGCCGACTACGAGAAGTCCGGCGAGGCCCCCGCGGTCCCCGCGTACTGACAGTTCCGCACTCAGCTCGAGGAAGGTGTGTTTCTTGCCTGAGGGGCACACCCTTCATCGCATCGCCCGCCTGCATCACGAGCGGTTCGCCGGTGGAGCCGTGCGGGTTTCGAGTCCGCAGGGGCGGTTCGCCGAGGGCGCGGCGATGGTGGACGGGCGGGTGCTGGAGTCGGCCGAGGCCGTCGGGAAGCATCTGCTGCACCACTACGCGTCCGGGCTGACGGTGCACGTGCATCTGGGCCTGTACGGCACCTTCAGCGAGGGCGAGCTGCCGTTGGCGGCGCCGGTCGGCCAGGTGCGGATGCGGATGCTCGGCGCCGCGACGGATTTCGGCAGCGATCTGCGCGGGCCGACCGCCTGCGAGGTGCTGCTGCCGCCGGAGGTCGACGCGCTCCTCGCCCGCCTCGGCGCCGACCCGCTGCGCCCCGACGCCGATCACGAGCGGGCGGGCGCGCGCATCCGGCGCTCCCGCCGGGCGATCGGCGCGCTGCTGATGGATCAGGCGCTGATCGCCGGCGTCGGCAATGTCTACCGCGCGGAAGTGCTGTTCCGGCACGGCATCTCGCCGTTCCGGCCGGGCACCTCGGTCAGCGCCGAGGAGTGGGACGCCCTGTGGGCCGACCTCGTCGAACTGATGCCGGTCGGCGTGGCCACCGGCCGGATGCACGTCGTCCGGCCCGAACACGACACCGGCGCACCGTCCTACGCCAAGGACCGGCCGCGCACCTACGTCTACCGCCGCCAGGGCGAACCCTGCCGGGTGTGCGCGACCCCGATCGCGCACGGCGTCATGGAGGGGCGAAACCTCTTCTGGTGCCCGACCTGTCAGCCGCGCTGAGGCCGCCGGGCGAACTCGCCCTGACGTGGATGCGCTCACCGTGCGCGCCGAAGAGGCTGAGGAGCTCGACATCGCCCCGGCGCGCCGCGCCGAACCAGTGCGGGATCCGGCAGTCGAATTCGGCCGCCTCACCGGCGCCCATGACGAAATCGTGGTCACCGAGCCGGACCCGCAGCCGCCCGCGCAGCACGTACAGCCACTCGTGGCCGTCGTGGGCGCGCGGGAACGGGTCCTCGTCGCGGGCGGGAATGATCATCTTGTAGGCGCGAGGCTCCCCGGGGTGACGGGACAGCGGGATCAGCAGCCGGCCGCCGTCGCCGGTGGACTCCGGCGGCACCCGGGGATCGACGACGCGTGGCGCCGCGACGATCTCGTCCAGCCCGATGCCCAGCGCCGCCGTAATCGGCAGCAGCAGTTCGAGACCGGGCTTGCGCTGCCCCGATTCCAGCCGCGACAGCGTGCTCGTCGAGACGCCGGTGGCCCGCGCGACCGCGGCCAGGCTGACGTTCCGCTTCTCCCGCGCCCGGCGCAACCGCGGCCCGATCTGCTCGATCACCGCGCCGACGGTCGGTTGGTCCTCCATGTGCCCAGTGGAATCGATCCGTCCCGGAAACGGCAAGGTTCTTTGCCGATACCGCAAAGGCGTCGGGATGCTCGTCGCGGAGGTGATCCGAGATGGATTCGACAAGGGAAATGGACACGACCGCCCCGGCGTCGCGTATCGGCGACCGGCTGCCCGCCGGGGTATATCTGCTGGGGTTCAGTCTGTTCGCGATGGGCAGCGCGGAGTTCCTGCTCGCGGGAGTGCTGCCCGATGTGGCGCTCGATCTGGGGGTGCCGCTCTCGTCCGCGGGCATGCTCATCACCGCGTTCGCGCTCGGTGTGGTCGTCGGCGGGCCGCCGTGCGCGGTGCTCGGCCTGCGCCTGCCGCGGCGCTCGGCGCTGCTGGTGACCCAGGCGGTCTTCGCGGCGAGTATCGCGATCGGGCTGGTCGGCGACTATCGGGTGCTGCTGATCTCGCGGGTTGTCGCCGGTGTCGCCTACGCGGGGTTCTTCGCCGTCGCGTCGGTCACGGCGGTTCGCCTGGTGACCCCGGATCGGGTCGGGCGGGCATCCGCGGTGGTGGTGAGCGGGCTCAGCGTGGCGATGGTGATCGGTGGTCCGATGGGGACGCTGCTGAGTCATTTCCTCGGCTGGCGTGGGGGATTCGTCGCGGTCGTGCTGCTGACGCTCGCGGGACTTGTCGGCTGCCTGCTCGGAGTCCCCACCACCGCAGCGGAATCCGAGGCGAGGCCGCAGGTGCGCCGCGAGCTCGCGGTGATGCGCGAACCCGCGCTGTGGGGCATCTACGCGATCACCATCCTGAGCACGGCCGCTTACATGATCACGTTCAACTACCTGGCAGCGCTGCTCGGCGAGGTCACCGGTGTTGCGGCCGTGTGGATTCCGGCCGTCCTCGCGCTGTTCGGCGTGGGTGCCTTCGTCGGCCTGTCGATCGGTGGCCGGATCGCCGACCGGCGGCCGCACGCCGCGTTGACGGCCGGGACGATCGCCATCGGTCTGCTGTCGGTGCTGCTCGCGACGGCGATGGCGTGGGTAGGGGTGGTAGTGCCCGCGGTCTTCGCGCTCGGGGTCGCGGCGTTCGTCCTCAATCCCGCGCTCTACGGCCGGGTCTTCACCATCGCGGCCGCGGCGCCGACGCTCGCGGGTGCCACCACGGTGTCGGCCTTCCAGCTGGGGATCAGCGGCACTCCGGTGCTCGCGGCCGTCACCCTCACCCACGGCGGCGGGCTCACCTCGGTCGGCCTGATCGGCGCGGTGCTCGCGGTCGCGGCGCTGCCGCTGATCCGGCTCGACGCGAGACGCCGAGCCGGATCCGAGCACACTGCCTGACTACATCGAAAGGGGTTGAGCCGGAACGCGAAGTGCAGGCTTCGCGATCCGACTCAGCCCGCGACCGCGGTTCCCAGTTCCGGGTCGCCCGATTCGGCGAGCGCGAAACGCCGCCCGCCCGCGGATTTCGCCGAATACATCGCGCGGTCGGCGCGACGCAGCAGATCGGTGAAATCGCACGTCTTTCCCGGCGCGCAGAACGCCGTGCCCACGCTCGCCGAGACCGGTACCGGCCCCGCGCTCGACCACACCGGGTCGCGCAGCGCCGCCACCACGTGGTGCGCCAGCTCGCCGAGGGTGTCGCGCCGCGGGTTGGCGGCGACGACGAACTCGTCACCGCCGTACCGGCAGATCACCGTCTCGGGCGGGCACACCTCGCGCAGCCGGTTGGCCAGTTCGACCAAGACCTCGTCGCCGATCGCGTGCCCGTAGCCGTCGTTGATCTGCTTGAACCGGTCCAGGTCGACCACCAGTACACCGACGCCGCGGGTCGGGTCGGCCGCGAAGGCCCGTACCCGTTCCTGCAGCAACGTGCGGTTGGCCAGATCGGTCAGCGCGTCGTGGGTTGCTTCGTGGCGCAAGCGGTGCTGCAGCGCGGCGATCTCCTGTACGCGCAGCGACACTTTCGCCGAGATGTTCTGTTCCTGTTGCGCGAGCGCCCGTTCCTGCAACGCCTGCGCGTAACTGTCGATGGCCTGACTGGCGACCAGCGGCCAGCGGGTGGCCACCAGCGAGCCGGGCACGCCGGAGGGGAAGCCGAGCAGCCAGCGGGTGGCGTGCGCCAGCATCCTGGTTCGTTCGAAGGGCGCCTCGGCCAGCCGGGCGCCGAGCATCCGCGCCTGTGGCACCGGGAACGGTTCGGTCCGCGCCAGATGCAGCAGCCGCTCGACGATCTCGACGAGCACCGGCTCCAGCTGGTGCGGCGCCGTGGACGATCCCGGTTCGGCGCACACCGCGCGGGCCCAGGCGCGGGCCATCGCGGCGACCGGTGGCTCGATGTGGACAGTCATCGACATCACCGGCGGTCGGTGGCGACAAGCTCGCCACCTCGATCGTTCGCACTGCTACGCGGTTGAGTCCACCGAGTTCGGCACACGCTCACCGCCCCCTTTCCAGATACCCCCGTCCGGCAAAAAGGATCCTAGCAAGCCACCCGAGACCGAAAAGCCGCGTTGTAGAACGCGTTGCAGTCTCTCGCGAATGGCGATCGGCTATGACATCGCTACAGGTGTCCCGGCGTTACACACTTCCCGAAAAAACTTTGGGAAGACCGAAACATGCAGCGTAGAGCCCATCTCGAGGGGGTGGGCGTTGCATTGCCATGCGGTTCCTCCTGGCCCAGGGGCGAGTCGTGACGAGGTGGCCGAGTGACCACGACTCCCCCCGACAAGGAGCCCGTCACGCGCCATTTCATGGTGGCCTACTCGCCGCCCACATGCCAGGTTTTTAAGGAAAATTCTCCTATTTATTCCCCCGGTGGAGCAGGCGCCGGTCCCCATTGGCGCGCATCAACCATCGTGGCCGGGCGGGGGTTCGCGTGGATAGGGTCATTAGGCCCTAATCGGGCACCGGCGCCGGCGGGGGTCGTCACCGCGGGGCGGGGGCGCGCCGCCGTGCTCGCCGGGGGCGGATTGGCATTTAGCGCGCGGGATTCGGTACAGTCGTGGCGCACACGACATCGTGGCGATCCCATCGATGTCGTATGCCTGCGGGTGTAGTTCAATGGTAGAACCTCAGCCTTCCAAGCTGATGGTGCGGGTTCGATTCCCGTCACCCGCTCAAACAATGAATTCCCTCGACGGCGTCGCAGCCCCGAGGCCTCGGGGTGTAGCGCAGCTTGGTAGCGCATCCGCTTTGGGAGCGGAGGGTCGCAGGTTCAAATCCTGTCACCCCGACCATCACCATTCGCCCAGCTCACGGTTGTGTCAGCGCGGAGGAGTGCACATGTCCACGGAACGCAGGGTCGCGATCGTCACCGGTGCCGCGCGTGGCATCGGCGCCGCGGTCGCCGGAAAGCTCGCCGCCGACGGATTCGCCGTCGCCGTGCTCGATCTCGACGCCGCCGCCTGCGCGAACACCGTCGCCGCCATCGAGGCCGCCGGGGGCAGCGCTCTCGCCGTCGGCGCCGATGTGGCCGACGAGGCCGCGGTCGCCGCCGCGGTCGAGCGGATCGCCACCGAGCTCGGCGCGCCGACCGTGCTGATCAACAACGCGGGCGTGCTGCGCGACAACCTGCTGTTCAAGATGTCGGTGGACGACTGGGACACCGTCCTGAACGTGCACCTGCGCGGCGCCTTCCTGATGACCAGGGCGGTGCAGAAGTACATGGTGGACGCGAAGTTCGGCCGCATCGTGAACCTGTCGAGCACCTCGGCGCTCGGCAACCGCGGCCAGGCCAACTACTCCGCGGCCAAGGCGGGCATGCAGGGCTTCACCAAGACCCTGGCCTTCGAGCTGGGCAAGTTCGGCGTCACCGCGAACGCGATCGCGCCCGGCTTCATCGAAACCGACATGACCGCCGCGACCGCCGCGCGGGTCGGCGTCGACTTCGAGGCGTTCAAGCAGGCCGCCGCCGCGCAGATCCCGGTCAACCGGGTCGGCACGCCCGCCGACATCGCCAACGCGGCATCGTACTTCGTGAGCGAGGGCGCGGGCTTCGTGTCCGGTCAGGTCCTCTACGTCGCCGGTGGCCCCACCAACTGACGCGAAGCCGGTGGGCGCGAAGAATTTTCGCGATTCGTACCCGCCGGTACGGCACCGCTTTTACTGTTACCCCCGATAACGGTCGGGTGGTGACTCTGGAGGCTGTGCGGCGTGGGGAAGTGGGCGGTTCTCGGGGCCGCGATGGTACTGGCCGGATCGATGTCGACCGGGATCGCCGGGGCAGCGCCGAGCACCTGCGGTGACACCGCCTGGGTGGGCAGCTGGATGGCGGCGCCGTCCGATTCGCTCAGTGCCGCCGACCCGTCGCTGATTCCCCAGCTGTCGCTCTCGGATCAGACCTATCGCGTGGTGATCACGCCGCACCGGGGTGGCTCGGAGCTGCGGGTCCACCTGACCAATCGCACCCGGCCGATCGCGATGACCGTGGGACACGTGACGGTGGGGGCCCAGAGCGCGGGCGCGGCGGTGCGCCCCGACTCCGTGCGCGAGGTGACCTTCGGCGGCGAGCGGGCCGTGACCATCGCGCCGTGGAGCGATGTGGTGAGCGACCCGGTCCGGCTCGGGTTCGAGGCGTTCGCGCCGCTGGCGGTGAGCGTGCACGCGCCCGGACTCGCGGTGCTGCCGACCGAGCATTTCAACGGCAACGCCACCAGTTACTACAGCCTCCCGTTCGCCGGTGATCGCACCACCGATCCGTCGGGCGCGCCGCTGCCGTTGAGTACGACCGCGGTGCCGTTCGTCTCGGGTCTCGATGTGCGGGCGCCGGCGGCGGTCTCGACCATCGTGGCCTTCGGCGACTCGATCACCGACGGCTATGTGTCGGCCACCTACCTCGGCACCCCGCAGGACCCGAGCGTGATCGACCGGAACGTGCGCTATCCCGACTTCCTGCAGCGCAGGCTCGACGCCGCGGGCAAGCCGTTCAGCGTGCTCAACGCGGGGATCTCGGGCAACCGGGTCACCCGCGACGGCTTCATCCCGCAGTTCGGGCCGCACGCGGGCGCCCGGCTGCAGGCCGACGTCATCGACAAGGCCGGGGTCAGCGAGGTGATCGTGCTCGAGGGCATCAACGATCTGGGGATTCCGATCGGCGCGGGCTACGACGAGGTGGTCGCCGGGTACACCGGCCTGATCGACCGCCTGCACGCCGCCGGGCTGCGCGTCCACCTGGGCACCCTGCTGCCGACGAGCAACGCCCTGCTGGACGGCATGGCCACGCTGCCGTACGCGAATCCGGTGCGGCAGCGGATCAACGCCTGGATCCGGACCCAGCGGCTGTCCGACAGCGTGGTGGATTTCGATGCGGCGCTGCGGGATCCGGCCAACCCGGACGTCCTCGATCCCCGCTACGCGGGCGCGGACAACCTGCACCCCAACGCGGCGGGCTACCGGGCGATGGCCGAGGCGATCGACCTGGACCGGTTCCTTCCCGTCTGCGGCTGACGACTCAGGCGCAGCGGAACCGGAACTCGGTACTCACCTGGGTGCCCGCGGCGACCTGCAGGCGCACCGGTGCGGTGTCGGCCAGCGCGCACCCGCCGGGCACGGTGATCACCCTCGCCTCGTAGCAGCCGTCGGGCAGGGCGGCGGTGGCGCGGCCGTCGGGGCCGCTGGTCAGGGTCGTGACAACCTGGGTCTCACCGCAGCGGGTCACCGTGATCTCGGCGCGGTTGACCGGGATCGGGTCCCGGCCGGTGAAGGCCAGGACGCTCAGCGTCCCGGCGGTGCCGGTCCCCGGCGGCGCCGGATCGGCGGCGGCCAGCCCGGCGCCGACCAGCGGACAGAGCACGGACAGGGCGAGCATCGTTCGGCGCATGAACCTCTCCTCGGCGATGAGTCGGGTCGTCCGCTGCGATGGTAAGCCCGTTTCGCCAGGTCGCGGCCCGCTCGCCCGGGATGTCGAGTTGACGATTCGGCGACGATCCCACCGGGCGCGCTGCCCGGACACCGGCCCGTTGATATGTCACCATCGATCGGTGACCTACGTCGCCGATCCGCGCGTGGACGCCTACATCGACGCGCTCCCCACCTGGCAGCAGGCCGTCTGCCGCCAGGTCCGCGACCTCGTCCACGCCGCCGACCCCGAGGTCACCGAGACCGTGAAGCGGCGCGTGCAGCCCTACTTCGTCCTCGACGGCAACATCTGCGCGCTGCTCGCCGCCAAGACGCACGTCAACATCTTCCTCTACGACGGCGCCATCGTCCCCGACCCGGACAACATCATCACCGCCGGCCACGACAACAAAACCGCGCGCACCGTCGCCGTCTACGAGGGCCAGACCCTCAACGACCGCGCCCTGAGCAAGATGCTGAAACAGATCATCGCCGACAACCGCGCCGGCGGCTGGCGCAAGATCAAACAGGCCCGCGGCGACTAGCTGCCGGGAGTGATGCCCGCGCGTTCGCTCCAGATCTGTTCGGCGGGGACGGAGATCGTGGTCAGTTCGGGGTAGCGCAGGGCGGAGAGGGTGCCGCCGAAGACGGCGCCGGTGTCGAGGCAGAGGGTGTTGTTGACCCAGGTCAGTTTGGTGACGGGGGTGTGGCCGTAGAGGACGGTGGCGGCGCCGCGGTAGTCCTGGGCCCAGTCGTAGCGGATGGGCAGGCCGTGTTCGTCGAAGTCGCCGGTGGGGGAGCCGTAGAGGGCGAAGGAGCGGGCGCGGCCGGAGGTGCTGCCGTGCAGGCTTTCCGGGAGGCCGGCGTGGGCGACGACCAGCTTGCCGCGATCGAGCAGATAGTGGCTCGGTAGCTCGCGCAGGAAAGTGTGTGCGGCGGAGCGGAATTCGGCGTCTTCTTCGGCCAGCTGGGCCAGGGAGAGCTCGAGACCGTGGGCGACGCGGACATTGCGGCCGTCCAGCGCGCGCACCAGTTTGTACTCGTGGTTCCCGGTGACGCACAGCGCGGTGCGCGCGGCGACCATGCCCATCGCCAGGCGCAGCACACCGGGGGTGTCGGGGCCGCGGTCGACGAGATCGCCGACGAAGACCACCGTGCGCGCGTCCGGATGCGCGGCGCCGACCGCCCGGCCGCGCTCGTCGCGCTCGAGGATGTAGCCGAGTTCGCCCAGCAGGGTTTCCAGCTCGCCGCGGCAGCCGTGGACGTCGCCGATCACGTCGAAGGGGCCGGTGAGGTCGCGACGATCGCGGGGGAGGGTGTCGGGGCGGCGGGGCTCGGTCATCGACTCCATCGTCGTGCAGCGCGGGCCCACGCCGCAACCGCGTTACGTCACAGTGGGGATCGCGGCCTCGGGCCAGACCCAGTTCGCGACGACCGGGATGTCCTCGCCGTGCTCCCTGGTCCAGCGCCGGGCGATCAGCCGGGCGTCGACCATCTCCTGGCGCAGACCCGCCGCCCGACCGCGCAAGCCGGGCACCCGATCGATCACGTCGAGCACCAGGTGGAAGCGGTCGAGGTCGTTGAGCATCACCATGTCGAAGGGGGTGGTGGTCGTGCCCTTCTCCTTGTATCCGCGCACGTGCAGTTCGGCGTGGTTGGTGCGGCGATAGGTGAGCCGGTGGACCAGCCAGGGGTAGCCGTGGAAGGCGAAGATCACCGGGCGGTCGGTGGTGAACAGCGCGTCGAACTCGGCGTCGGGCAGGCCGTGCGGGTGTTCGCCTGCGGGCAGCATCCGCATCAGGTCCACGACATTGACCACCCGGACCCGCAGGTCGGGCAGCCGATCGCGCAGGATCGCGGCGGCGGCGAGGGTTTCCAGGGTGGGGATGTCGCCCGCGCAGCCGAGCACCACGTCGGGGGTGGTGCCGGGGTCGTCGTTGTGGCAGGCCCACTCCCAGATCCCGACCCCGCGGGCGCAGTGCAGCGCGGCCTCGGACACCGAAAGCCAGTCCGGCCCCGGCTGTTTGCCCGCGACGACCACATTGGCGTAGTGCAGCGAGCGCAGGCAGTGGTCGTAGGTGGACAGCAGGGTGTTCGCGTCCGGCGGCAGGTACACCCGCACGATCTCGGGACTCTTGTTCGCCACGACATCGAGGAACCCCGGGTCCTGGTGGGTGAATCCGTTGTGGTCCTGGCGCCACACGTGCGAGGTGAGCAGATAGTTCAGGCTGGGGATCTTGCGCCGCCACGGCACCGCCAGGCTGGCGTCGAGCCACTTGGCGTGCTGGTTGAACATGGCGTCGACGATGTGGATGAACGCCTCGTAGCAGGTGAACACCCCGTGCCTGCCGGTGAGCAGGTAGCCCTCCAGCAGGCCCTGGCACAGGTGCTCGGAGAGCACCTCCACGGCGCGGCCGGTCGGCGACAGGTCGACATCCCAGCGGCCGACCTCGGCCTGCCAGTCCCGTCCGGTCACCTCGAGGATGTCCTGGAGCCGGTTGCTGACCAGTTCGTCCGGGGCGAGGGTGAGGAAGTTGTGCGGATTGCGCACCGTGACATCGCGCAGCCAGCTGCCCAGCACCCGGGTCGCCTCGTGCGGTCCCGACCCCGGCCGCTCGACGGCGACGCCGTAGTCGCGCCAGTCCGGCAGGTCCAGATCACGTACGAGCAGCCCGCCGTTGGCGACCGGGTTCAGGCTCATCGGCCGGTCCGGGATCTGGCTGAGCACGGCGGCGACCGGGGCGCCGTGCTCGTCGAACAGTTCCTCTGGGCGATACGAGCGCAGCCACTGCTCCAGTACGCGCCGGTGCTGCGGGTTGGTGCGGGCCGCGGGCAGGGGGACCTGGTGGGCGCGGAAGGTGCCCTCGACCTGTTCGCCGTCGACGACCGGGGGACAGGTCCAGCCCTTCGGCGTGTGCAGCACGATCATCGGCCAGCGCGGCCGGGTGGTGTCGCCGTCGACGCGGGCCGCGCGCTGGAATCCGGCGATGCGGTCCAGGCAGGTGTCCATCGCCGTGGCCAGCGCCTGGTGCACCGGGGCCGGGTCGTCGCCGGAGACGATCAGCGGCTCGTAGCCGTAGCCGCTCAGCAGCGCGACCAGTTCGTCGGTCGGGATGCGGGCGAGGATCGTCGGGTTGGCGATCTTGTACTCGTTGAGCGCCAGGATCGGCACCACCGCGCCGTCGCGCGCCGCGTTGAGGAATTTGTTCGCGTGCCAGCTGGCCGCCAGCGGGCCGGTTTCGGCCTCGCCGTCGCCGATCACGCAGAACACCGTCAGATCGGGATGGTCGAGTGCGGCGCCGTAGGCGTGCAGCAGGCTGTAGCCGAGTTCGCCGCCCTCGTGGAACGAGCCGGGCGTCTCCGGCGCGCAGTGGCTCGGCACGCCGCCGGGGAAGGAGAACTGGTGGAACAGCCTGCGCATGCCGTGGCTGTCGCGCGCGATGTCGGGGTAGAGCTCGGCGTAGGCGCCCTCCAGCCAGGCACAGGCGTTCGGGCCGGGGCCGCCGTGGCCGGGGCCCGCCACGTACACCGCGTCGAGTCCGCGATTCCGGATCACCCGATTCGCGTGCGCCCACACCAGATTCAGGCCGGGCACGGTGCCGAAGTGGCCGAGCAGGCGCGGCTTGATGTCCTCGGCGCGCAGCGGCTCGCGCAGCAGCGGATTGCGCATCAGATAGATCTGGCCGACCGCCAGATAGTTCGCGGCCCGCCACCAGGTGTCCACCGCGACCAACTCGTCGCGGGACAGCGGGCCGGGGGCGTCGGCGAGGACGTAGGGCTGCGGGGCGATGGTCTCGCCGTCGCCGCCGCCCACGTTGTCGGCGGCGGTGTCGGCGTCGAGATCGCTGGTCCGGGTCATCGCGGACTCTCCTCGTACTCGGTGAGCTGCGGCGCCGTCCGCGCCGCCGGGACCTGCACGGGGCGCCGATTCGGCACTCGGCGACACCGGTGGAGAAACGCACCGCCGAGCCTACCGCCGTGCCCGTTCCCGGCGCCGCGCCCGCGGTCTATTACTGTGCGGGCCATGCATTCTCTCGGCAGGATCATCGGCATCGGACTCGTCGCGGCCGCCGCGATCGCGACAGCGGCGTGCGGCTCGGACTCGGATTCGGCGAGTTCGCCGAGCAGCAGCACCGCCGCCGCGGGCCAGTCCACGGCCAGCAAGGGCCGCGAATGCACCGCCGACGACATCAAGGTCAGCGGTGGCTACGGCGACGCACCGGAGATCACGATTCCCGACTCCTGTGATCCGCCCAAGACCCTGATCGTCAAGGACCTGGTCGCGGGCAACGGCCCCGGCGCGGTCGCCGGTCAGCCGCTGACCATGAACTACGCGCTGGTCACCTGGTCGGACAAGGAGACCCTGGACAGCTCGTTCAAGCGTGGCAAGCCGTTCCAGCTGACCCTCGGCGCCGGCCAGGTCATCGAGGGCTGGGACCAGGGTCTGCTCGGCGTGCAGCAGGGCGCGCGCCGGCTGCTGATCGTGCCGCCGAACCTCGGCTACGGTGCGGGCGGCAACGGCGTCGCGCCGAACGAGACGCTGGTCTTCGTCACCGACGCGGTGCAGGTCGGCCGCTAGCCGCCGCGCAAACAGCCGCCGATTGCACGACCGCGAAGGCGGTCAACTACCCTGGTCGGGATGCGTTCGTCGCACCGACTCATGGCGCGACGTCCCATGCGGGGACACCACTGAACTACGAACCAAGGAGCATGTCCGTGAAGAGCACCGTCGAGCAGCTGAGCCCGACCCGGGTCCGGATCAACGTCGAGGTGCCCTTCGAGGAGCTGAAGCCCGACTTCGACAAGGCGTACAAGGCGCTGGCCCAGCAGGTCCGCATCCCCGGCTTCCGTCCGGGCAAGGCTCCGGCCAAGCTGATCGAGACCCGTGTCGGCCGTGGCGCCGTGCTGGAGCAGGTCGTCAACGACGCGCTGCCGGGTCGCTACGCCGAGGCCGTGCAGTCCGCCGAGGTGAAGGTCATCGGCCAGCCCGAGATCGAGATCACCAAGATCGAGGACGGCGAAGAGCTGGCGTTCACCGCCGAGGTCGACGTGCGCCCCGAGATCGCGCTGCCGGACTACTCGGGCCTCGAGGTCACCGTCGACGCGTTCACCATCGAGGACGCCGACATCGAGCAGCAGCTCACCTCGCTGCGTCAGCGTTTCGGCACCCTGACCGGTGTCGAGCGCGCCGTGCAGGACGGCGACTTCGTCTCGATCGACCTGTCGGCCACCGTCGACGGCGAGGACGTGCCGGAGGCGGCCACCACCGGCCTGTCGCACGAGGTCGGTTCGGGTCAGCTGATCGAGGGCCTCGACGAGGCGATCACCGGTCTGTCGGCCGGCGAGTCGAAGGAGTTCACCTCCACCCTGGTCGCCGGCGAGCACGCCGGCAAGGAAGCCGTCATCACCGTCACCGTGCAGTCGGTGAAGGAGCGCGAGCTGCCCGAGGCCGACGACGAGTTCGCCCAGCTGGCCAGCGAATTCGACACCATCGACGAGCTCAAGGAAGACCTGAAGGGCCGCGTCGAGCGCGTCAAGAAGGTCGAGCAGGCCGGTCAGATCCGCGACAAGGTGCTCGACACCCTGCTCGAGACCGTCGAGGTCCCGCTGCCCGAGGCCGTCGTCAAGGCCGAGGTCGACGCGGTGCTGCACGACGCCGTCCACGGCTTCGACCACGACGAGGCCAAGCTGGCCGAGGCGCTCGAGGCGCAGGGCTCCTCCCGCGAGGAGTTCGACAAGGACACCCAGGAAGCCGCCGAGAAGTCGGTGAAGACCCAGCTGCTGCTCGACGCCATCGCCGAGGCCGAGAACACCCAGGTCGGCCAGCAGGAGCTGACCGAGCGAATCCTGTTCCAGGCCCAGCGCTACGGCATGTCGCCGGAGCAGTTCATCCAGCAGGTGCAGCAGGCCGGTCAGCTGGGCGCGGTGTTCGCCGACGTCCGTCGTGGCAAGGCGCTGGCCGGTGTCGTCGGCCAGGTGAAGGTCACCGACTCCGAGGGCAACGTGGTGGACACCACCGAAATGTTCGGTGACCCCGCGGATTCCGCCGAGACCGAGCAGGTCGAGGCCGCCGCCGAATAGGTTTTGTGATGCCGGTGTGACCGGTACCCCACACGGGGTGCTTGGATTGCGCTGTGAGCGAAGAAGGGCGGTACCGGGAGTTCGGTGCCGCCCTGCTTCGTTACTGTTTGTGACGACGAACCGTATGGCCGTAGCAATCGGTGAGAAGAGAAGGCAGGTATCCGTGACAATCAACCAGGCAGGGGTCATGACAGCCGCTACTGCTGGTCTCAACCTCAGTGATTCGGTGTACGAGCGGCTGCTGCGCGAGCGCATCATCTTCCTCGGCACGCAGGTCGACGATGACATCGCGAACAAGCTGTGCGCGCAGATCCTGCTGCTCTCGGCCGAGGATCCGACCAAGGACATCTCGCTCTACATCAACTCCCCGGGTGGCTCGGTCACCGCGGGTATGGCCATCTACGACACGATGCAGTTCGCCGAGTGCGACATCAAGACCGTCGCGATGGGCCTGGCCGCGTCGATGGGGCAGTTCCTGCTGACCGCGGGCACCAAGGGCAAGCGTTTCGCGCTGCCGCACACCCGGATCATGATGCACCAGCCGTCGGCGGGCATCGGTGGTTCCGCGGCCGACATCGCGATCATGGCCGAGCAGTTCGCCCACACCAAGCGCGAGCTCAACGAGCTGCAGTCGCTGCACACCGGCAAGTCGGTGGAGCAGGTGACCGAGGACGCGGACCGCGACCGCTGGTTCACGGCGAAGGAAGCCCTCGAATACGGCTTCATCGACCACGTGGTCACCCACGCGAACCAGGCGAAGTAACGCCGCCGTCCCCCCTCACTCGAGACAAGCTTGGAGATAAAGATGGCCAACCTCTTCGACCCGCGCGCCGGACATGGCGGCTCCGCTGCGGGCCTCCCGCAGGCGCGCTACATCCTGCCGCAGTTCACCGAGCAGACCTCGTTCGGTGTCAAGACGTCGGACCCGTACAACAAGCTCTTCGAGGAGCGCATCATCTTCCTGGGCAACCAGGTCGACGACGTCTCGGCGAACGACATCATGGCGCAGCTGCTGGTGCTGGAGTCCCAGGACCCCGACCGCGACATCACCATGTACATCAACTCGCCCGGTGGCTCGTTCACCGCGCTGATGGCGATCTACGACACCATGCAGTACGTCCGCCCCGACGTGGTGACGGTGTGCCTGGGTCAGGCCGCCTCGGCCGCCGCGGTGCTGCTGGCCGCCGGTGCGCCCGGTAAGCGTGCCGCGCTGCCCAACGCGCGCATCCTGATCCACCAGCCGTCCTCGGGCGGCGTGCAGGGCCAGGTGTCCGACCTCGAGATCGCCGCGGCCGAGATCGAGCGGATGCGCCGCCTGATGGAGGTCACCATCTCGCGCCACACCGGCAAGTCCGAGGAGCAGGTCCGCAAGGACACCGACCGCGACAAGATCCTGACGGCCGAGGAGGCCAAGGAATACGGCATCGTCGACCAGGTCTTCGATTACCGGAAGCTCAGCGGACAGAAGTGACACGCCCGGGCCCGTCGCCCGATCTGGGCGGCGGGCCCATCTTTTTTCGACCGTGGGCCTCACAATGGTGAGAACCCGCACAACGCTTCACAGAAACATGCGCGAGTTGTCGACCTCTCTCGCGCACACCAGGTACGGTCGACTCAGGGACCACTGCTCTGATTGACGGCACCGAAACGTATTTCCGGCCCAATCGGGGGACGACGGTCGCACTCGGACAAGGAAGTAGGGACCTACGAGATGGCGCGCATCGGAGACGGCGGCGATCTGCTCAAGTGCTCGTTCTGCGGAAAGAGCCAGAAGCAGGTCAAGAAGCTCATTGCGGGCCCCGGGGTCTATATCTGCGACGAGTGCATCGACCTCTGCAACGAGATCATCGAGGAAGAGCTGGCCGAGTCGAGCGAGGTCAAGCTCGACGAGCTGCCCAAGCCGTCGGAGATCCGGGACTTCCTGGAGAACTACGTCATCGGGCAGGACACGGCCAAGCGCACCCTCGCGGTCGCGGTCTACAACCACTACAAGCGCATCCAGGCCGGCGACAAGGGCCGCGACAGCCGCGGTGAGACCGTCGAGCTGGCCAAGTCGAACATCCTGATGCTCGGCCCCACCGGCTGCGGTAAGACCTACCTCGCGCAGACGCTGGCGAAGATGCTGAACGTGCCGTTCGCCATCGCCGACGCCACCGCGCTCACCGAGGCGGGCTACGTCGGTGAAGACGTCGAGAACATCCTGCTGAAGCTCATCCAGGCCGCCGACTACGACGTCAAGCGCGCCGAGACCGGCATCATCTACATCGACGAGGTCGACAAGATCGCCCGCAAGAGCGAGAACCCGTCGATCACCCGCGATGTCTCCGGTGAGGGCGTGCAGCAGGCGCTGCTGAAGATCCTGGAGGGCACCCAGGCGAGTGTGCCGCCGCAGGGCGGTCGCAAGCACCCGCACCAGGAGTTCATCCAGATCGACACCACCAACGTGCTGTTCATCGTGGCCGGCGCGTTCGCGGGCCTGGAGAAGATCATCTCCGACCGCACCGGGCACCGCGGCATCGGCTTCGGCGCCGAGGTCCGCTCCAAGGCCGAGGTCGACACCGACGACCACTTCGCCGACGTGATGCCCGAGGACCTGATCAAGTTCGGCCTGATCCCCGAGTTCATCGGCCGCCTGCCGGTCGTCGCCTCGGTGACCAACCTGGACAAGGAATCGCTGGTCAAGATCCTCTCGGAGCCGAAGAACGCGCTGGTCAAGCAGTACGTGCGGTTGTTCGAGATGGACGGCGTCGACCTCGAGTTCACCACCGACGCCCTCGAAGCCGTCGCCGACCAGGCGATCCTGCGCGGCACCGGTGCCCGTGGCCTGCGCGCCATCATGGAGGAAGTCCTGCTCCCGGTGATGTACGACATCCCCGGCCGCGACGACGTCGCCAAGGTGGTCGTGAACGCCGACACCGTCACCGAGAACGTCCTCCCGACGATCGTCCCGCGCAAGACCCAGCGCACCGAGCGCCGCGAGAAGTCGGCGTAGAGCCCACACAGCGCCATCGAAAGAGGGCCCCTGCTCCAGCTGGAGCAGGGGCCCTCTTTTCGTGTGTGGTTGTCGCTAGCTCTCGCGGAAGGCGGGCGCGGCGGAGAGGAGGTCCTCGGCGTCGTCGGAGGGGATCTCGGCGGAGGCGCGGGCGATGGCGGTGCTGTAGCGGGCGCTGGCGGCGTTGTGGATCATCAGGGCCACGCCGATCATCACCGGGGCCACCGCGTGGACGGCGGCGTCGTACCAGTGTCCCGCGCTCAGGTGGGGATAGGTGTTGAGGGCGATGGTGAGCGAGAGCAGGAACAGTTCCGCGACCAGCACCTGGGTGCGGTTGCCCATCACGCCCCACTCGGCCACCCGGGTGGTGCCGATCATGATGATGACCAGGCAGACGCTGATCATGGCTTCCAGGCCGAAGCTGGCCCAGTAGAGCGGGTCGCTCGGGCCGCCGGGGGCGATGTTGTGCTGGACGTTCACCGCCGACCACAGCATGCCCGCGATGACGACGCCGGCCAGGGCGCGCAGCGACCAGGTGCGGTGCTGGTAGAGCGAGGCCAGCCGGGCGCGCGGGTTGGATTCGCGGCGCTGGGCGGCGATGGCCTTGCGGGCCAGCATCACGTCCGCCATCTCCGCCCGCTCCATCTCGGCGGTGGTCTCGCGCAGCCGATCGGCGTGCATGGACGCGGCCTTGATCTGCTTCCAGCGCTGGTCGCGCTCGTAGGTGCGGATCTTCTCGGCGAGTTCGCGCTCGGCGCGCAGTTCGTCTTCCGACAGTGCGTCGGTCAGGGCCGGATCGGACTGGTAGGCGATGCGCCGCCTGGCCCGTTCGACCCGGACAGGCAACGCAACGACCTCGTCATCGAGCGGGTGTTCCTCGCGCATCGCAACTCCAAGTAGCAAAGGGGTTCGCCGGGTCGCGTCATTCTTGCGCATGGAGCCGCGGAGAGCACAACCGCGGGCCGGATTTCTCGCCGACCCGCCGCTGCCGGAAACGTCTGGCGCACAACTGTGTAGCTGTCATCGCACAGTCACGGGGAGACGGTGACGACCGGTGACCGGTCGCGCCCGGGGTCGAGGAGCTTCGTTGATCCTCCGTGGTTCGCCGTTGAACCTTGGTCCCGTTTTGTGCTTCTGCTGGTGTTTCGTCGCAGCTGGGCGTGGTGTTACGTGGATCACCCCGCGGAGAAGTCGCCGTACTCCGGTGCCCCGTCGGCGCGGTGGCTCGCGATGAGCACGCCGGTGGGGGCCGGCCAGCCGCCGTGGGTGAAGCCGTCGACGGTGTCCTCCTGCGGCCCGCCCGGCGCCTGGTGGACGCCGTCGATGGTGCGGAACTGGGTCAGGGAGAGCTCCATGGCGCCGATCCTTTCGTCCGTTTCGTCCGTCTTGCAGGTCGTTCACCCATTACGACGGGCCCAGCACGCAAAACTCATCGGCGTATCCTCGCGGTGTGTCGGACTGGTGCTGCCGTTCGGTTGCTGTTTACTCGGTCCGTCAATCAGATGTTCGAGTGACGAGTGGAAGCGGAGGAGACATGGCACTGCCTACGATGACCGCCGAACAGCGCACCGAGGCGTTGGCCAAAGCGGCTGCCGTGCGCAAGGCGCGCTCGGAACTGATCGGCAAGGTGAAGGAGGGCAAGGTCACCGTCGCCGATCTGCTCAAGAAGGCCGACAGCGACGACCTGGTCAAGAAGACCAAGGTCGCCGCCGTGATCAAGGCGCTGCCGGGTGTCGGCCCGGTGAAGGCGGCCAAGCTGATGGATCAGGCCGAGATCCCCGAGGATCGCCGCATCGGCGGCCTCGGTGCTCGCCAGCGCGCGGCACTGCTGGACGCCCTCGAGGCCTGAGCCGAATCGCGGTCCGACGCCCGTGGACGCACAGCGTGCACACCACGGGCGTCGGGACAGTTCGGCCCGATGAGCTGGCTCAGACGCAGTAGGTCAGCAGGAAATCGTTGATGCGCAGGCGCCAGCCCGGTTGCAGTTCGATGGGCAGGGTGCCGACGCGCGACCAGCGTTCGGAGTCGGGGGCGGCGAAGAACGTACCGGAGGTGGCGGGGGCCTCCCGGACGAACACCTTGCCCCGGTCGGGGGCGACGAAGGCGTGGACCCGGGACACGAGCCGGTCGCGTTCGATCAGGATGGGGGTGGCGGCGGCGGCCCGCACCGATTCGTCGCCGGAGGGGTTACGGCCCAGGACATAGGGCCGATCCAGCGGATAGCTCAGCCCGTCCTCGGTGACGAGGGCGCCGCGCGAGCTGGTGGGATGCGGTCCGGACTTCCCCAGGGCGACGGGCTCGGCCCGTTTCGCCGCGTCCAGGGCCTGGGACCAGGCCAGCGGCGCGTTGGTGGCGGGGGAATTGCGCGGACCGGTGCTGACGGTCTCACCGTCGACGGTCGCCGGGCGCGAGCCCGTGCTCACCGTCTCGCCGTCGGGATCACCCACCTCGGGGGCGGCCACGAAACCGGTTGCCGGACCGGCGGATCCGGCCTCGGCGCTGGGGACGGCGAAACCCGCGGTCGCCGGTCTGGCCTCCCCGTTCTCGGTGTGACCCGCCGGTGTGCGCAGGGCGCGGAAGCCGGTGGCCTCGGTGGGCGGCGGCTCGTCGATCGCCTCGACCCGGCGCGGCGCGGGATTGCGGCGCCGTCCGAGGTTGAGCACGAATCCGTTGCCGGTGACGATGCCGGCCCGCAGGTCGGTGCGTGGATTGGCGCTGGTCGGGTCGGCCATCTCGGCGCCGACCGCGATCCGGCGGACGGGCTCGCGGATGATCTCGTCGACCCAGGTGAAGGCGCGGTCGCCGGCCAGACGGCGGTTGCCCTCGGCGCCGGAGATCTCGGCGATCACCGCGCCGCGCAACAGGATCAGCATCCCGTCGGCGGTCGGGGCGAGGACGCCGAACGGCGGCGGGGCGGACGCGCCGCCGAAGACGACGCCGGCCAGTCGCTGGGCCAGCGCGGCACCGGGCGCGGAGGCCGCGGTGCTCATCGCGACGGTTTCGACCGCACCGAGTAGTCGGTCGGTGGACGGGGTCTCACCCGCGAGATACATGACGACGTCGCCGAATCGGGCGACGATCCCGGTACCGGGCACGATGGCCACGGTAGACGAATGCGCGCGCATCAATGCCTCCTTGTCGGACTGGCCTTTGCCAGCATAGATCGAGTCGTCGCGTGCGGTTGCGGGATGTGGTCGCGAACCTTGGGCGAACAGGGGTCCACCTGCGGTTTCGCGGAGGGGAGTCGGGATCGATGCGGTACTGGCGCAGCGGTTTTCGGCGGGCCGGGCAACCCGTGCGCGCGGCGGGTGGGCGCAGCGAGGCCCGCGGGAGTCGTCCATCGAGCCGTACGAACATTGTTCGTGTCAAACGTCGTTCGTGGCCCACGTATGATCGGCGCATGAACGCCGCACCCGTCAGCCGCCGGGCCCGACCGGCGAAGGCGCCGTTGAGCCGCGAGGTCGTCATCGAGACCGGTCTGCGCATCCTCGACAGCGACGGCCTGGCCGCGCTCACCATGCGCCGGGTCGCCCAGGAGCTCGACACCGGCGCCGCGTCGCTCTACGTCTACGTCGCCAACCGCGACGACCTGATGACCGGCATGCTCGATCATGTCCTGTCCACCGTCACCACGCCCGCCGACGGCGACTGGCGGGCGCGCCTGACCGCCGTCGTCGAGCGCGCCATCGAGGTGCTGGGCAGGCACGAGGGGCTGGCCCTGGTCGCGTTCGGCCGGATCCCGACCACCGAACACGCGCTCGGCCTGATCGAACAGCTGCTGGCGCTGCTGCGCGAGGGCGGCCTCGATCCGGCGACCGCCTCCTGGGCCGTCGACCTGATCCATCTGCACATCACCGCCGAGGCGGCCGAGCAGGCGGCCTACAACACCCAGGGCGGCACCGAGTCGGACTACCTCGCCGAGATCGGCGGGCGCTTCGCCGAACTGCCCGCCGAGCGCTACCCGACGATCGTCGCGCTGCGCGAGCAGATGCTCGCGGGCGACGGCGACGCGCGCGGCCGGTGGGCGCTGCGCGCCATGCTCAACGGCATCCTCGCCACCCCGGTGGACGCGCGATGACCGGCGTCGACGAGTCGGGGATCGCCGAGCGACCGCGGGCGAGCGGCGGTCCCCTCCGGCCCGCGACCGAGGCCGAGATCCCGGTGCTGCAGGAGATCGAGCAGCGTGCGGGCGCCCCGTTCGCCGCGGTTGGGATGACCGCGGTCGCCGACGACGACCCGCCGCCCGCCGACACCCTGCGCGACTACATCACCGCGGGGCGCGCCTGGGTCTGGCCCGACGAGACCGGTCGCGCCATCGGCTACCTGGTGCTCGGCATGGTCGACGGCGAGCCGCACGTGGACCAGGTCTCGGTGGACCCGGCCCACGCCGGGCTGCGCATCGGCAAACGCCTGATCGACCACGCCGTCCGCTGGGCGAAAGAGCGTGGGCTGCGCGAGATCACCCTCACCACGTTCACCGAGGTCCCGTGGAACGGCCCGTACTACGAGCGGCTCGGGTTCACCTACATCCCGGTCGCCGACGAGACACCGGAGCTGCGCGCCATCCGCGCCGCCGAAATCGCCCACGGCCTCGACGAATGGCCCCGCGCCTGCATGCGCGCCGACCTGGACACCTGGATCTACGGCTGACGGTCGCCCGGCCGCCGATGCGAGCGGCCGGGCGATCGGCGCAGGGTGGCTCGGTCCGCCGGACCACCGCGCCGCACCGGGGTGGCAGTCGGTCGGACCGCTGTGCGCAGCCGCGCCCGGGTGGCAGTCGGTCGCGCCAGTGCGCGAAGCCGTGCCGGGGTGGCGGTCGGTCGCGCCAGTGCGTGAAGCCGTGCCGGGGTGGCGGTCGGTCGGGCCAGTGCGCGCAGCCGCGCCGGGGTGGCGGTCGGTCGCGCCAGTGCGCGAAGTCGTGCAGGGCGGCGCGGTCAGCTGCCGACGACAGCCCTGGCGAAAGCGGCCTCGGCGGCGGGGGTGGCGGCGGCGCGGTCCTCGGGGACCAGGCCGATGCGGGTGCGGCGGTCGAGCAGGTCGTCGACCGTGAGGGCGCCCTCATGGCTGATGGCGAAGTCGAATTCGGCGGCGGTGACATCGATTCCGGGGGCGACCGGCTCGCGCAGCGACGGGTCGGCCAGCCAGGCCGAGACGATCCGGCCCGCTTCGCTGCCGTAGCGCTCGATCAGGACCGGGGGCGCGTCGATGCGGTCGCGGGCCGCGCCGGCGACGGCGCCGACCAGGGGGAGCCTGGTCGTCCGGCAGGCCGACGCGGGCAGCCCGGCGTGGGCGACGGCGGCGTCGACGGCGTCCTGCGCCATCTGGCGGTAGGTGGTGAGCTTGCCGCCGACGACGGTGATCAGGCCGTCGGGGGAGGTGAGGACCGCGTGCTCGCGGGAGATGTCGGCGGTGCTGTCGTCGGCGGTCTCGAGCAGCGGGCGCAGACCGGCGAAGCGGCCACGGATATCGGCGCGGGTCAACGGTTCCCGCAGCGCGGTGTTGATGGTGTCGAGCAGGAAGTCGATCTCGGATTCGGTGGGCTGCGGCTCGTCGGGGATCGGGCCCGGCGCCTCCTCGTCGGTGAGACCGAGGTAGACGCGGCCGTGCGCGGCGGGCAGCGCGAACACGAAGCGGCTGATGCTGCCGGGGACCGGCACCGTCAGCGCGGCGCTCAGGCCGCCGAACGCGGCGGCGTCGAACACCAGGTGGGTGCCGCGGCTGGGCCGCAGCTTGATGCTGTGGTCGACCTCGCCCGCCCACACACCGGTCGCGTTGATCACGGCGCGGGCCCGCACGGTCAGC
The DNA here is from genome assembly GCF_042888005.1 of Nocardia sp. NPDC003269. Lineage (NCBI taxonomy): Bacteria > Bacillati > Actinomycetota > Actinomycetes > Mycobacteriales > Nocardiaceae > Nocardia > Nocardia sp. NPDC003269. The sequence continues at coordinate 339,451 of NZ_JBIAPA010000004.1, read as the reverse complement.
GTCTCGCCGGTGATCGTGTCGCGCAGCTGGACCGAATCACCGCTCGCCGTCACGGCTTCCGCCCTGGTGAGCACGGTCGCGCCGTGCGCGGCCGCGGTGCGGGCCAGGGCGACGACCAGGCGCGCGTCGTCGACGAGCTGGCCGTCCCAGGCCTGCAGGCCGCCGCGCAGGCCATCGCGGCGCACGGTCGGGGCCAGGCGCAGCGCCTCGGCGGCGGCGACCCGGCGGGAGCGGGGCAGGGTGTCGGCGGAGGTGCGGGCGGCGACGCGCAGCGCGTCACCGGCGGCGAAACCCGCGCGGATGAGCGCACTCTGGGACGCCTTGATGCCGGGCAGCAGCGGCACCAGCTGGGGCAGCGGGCGCACCAGGTGCGGCGCGGTGGTGCGCAGCATGACGCCGCGCTCGACCGCGCTCTCGTGCGCGATGCCGACCCGCCCGCTGGCCAGGTAGCGCAGACCGCCGTGCACCAGCTTCGAACTCCAGCGGCTGGTGCCGAACGCGAAGTCGGTGCGCTCGATGAGCAGCGTGCGCAGTCCGCGGGAGGCGGCGTCGAGCGCGACGCCGGCGCCGGTCACGCCGCCGCCGATCACCAGCACGTCGACCTCGGGGCGATCGCCCAGCGCGGCCAGGTCGGCGGTGCGGCGGGTCGCGTGCAGGGCGGCCTTCGAATCAGGAGTCATCACAGTCCTTGTCGCGAGGAGGGAGCAGGTAACCCTCGATCGCCCTCGACAGCTCCGCGTCGAACTGCGCACCGGCCAGCAGCGGCTCCACCGTGCCCGCGGATTGCACCGCGGACTGGGTGATGAGCAGCAGCATGGTCGCCATCTGCTCGGCGTCGCCCGCCCGGATCGAACCGTCGTCGTGGCCGAGCCGGATCGCGGTCGCGAACAGCTCGATCAGCGTGCGCTGGTTGCGCCCCAGCCTGCCGAACACATAGGTGAGCATGAGGTCGGTGTCGGTCCGGAAGATCTTGGCGAACACCGCGTTCGCCCGGATCGCGGCCGCACCGGCGACGATGCCGCGCACCAGCCGGTCCCGGCCGAGGCCGATCTCGGGCATGGTCTCGCCGACGATCGTGCGTAACTCACGGACCAGGAGCTCGGCGATCAGCGACCCGGTGTCGGGCCAGCGCCGGTACACCGTCGGCCTGCTGACCCCGGCGCGGCGCGCCACCTCGGTGAGCGTGGTGCGACGGACACCGAAATCGACGACACAGGCGCGCGTGGCATCGAGGATCGCCACGTCGGTGGGCGAGAGTTGCTCGTCCGCGTTGGTTGCGATGTCGATCATCGTGCTTCACCCCGGTGTGTTCGGCGGCGCCGGAAGGGGCGCCGTGGTCGAGCTGGAACGCTCAAGGGTATCGAGCGGGCCAGCGGGGTCGGTGTCGTGAATGCGGGGCAGTGACATCCGACAGCGATCGGATGTCGACTCGAGGACATATCGTACTGGTTACTGCTTGACACTATATGTCAGAATGTAACGCATGGTCGAGACGCAACCCGAAAATTCCGGTGCCGCCACCCTGCCGCCGAGTATGGTGTGGGACGCCTGGGGTGTCCCCGCTGGACACCAGCCCCTGTCGGCGCAGATCCGTGGCCTGCTCGCGCAGGTGTTCGGCATCTCGGGCGAGCCGGTGGCGCGTCGCGACGAGGGCGACGTGCCGCTGCGCCCCGCCACCCTCACCGACACCGACCGCGCCGGGATCGCCGCTATCGTCGGTGACGAAAATCTCAGTACCGAGAATGTCGCCCGGCTGCGTCACGCGGGCGGCAAGAGCACTCCCGATCTTCTCCGGCGCCGGGCCACCGGCCCGCAGGACGCGCCGGACGCCATCGTCTTCCCGGCCGATCACGCACAGGTCCTCGCGCTGCTGGCCTACTGCTCCGAGCACGCCGTCGCGGTCGTCCCGTTCGGCGGCGGCACCAGCGTGGTCGGCGGCGTCGACCCGGTGCGCGGGCAGTTCGACACCGTCATCGCGCTGGATCTGCGCAGGCTCGACACCCTCACCGGCGTCGACCCGGTGAGCGGGCTCGCCACCCTCGGCGCCGGCGTCACCGGTCCGCAGGCCGAGAAGCTGCTCGGCGCGCACGGGCTGTCGCTGGGGCACTTCCCGCAGAGCTTCGAGTTCGCCACCATCGGTGGGTTCGCCGCGACCAGGTCGTCCGGTCAGGCCTCGGCGGGCTACGGCCGCTTCGACGACATGGTCGAGCGCCTGGTCGTCGCCACCCCGCAGGGCACCGTGGAACTCGGGCGCGCGCCCGCCTCGGCCGCCGGGCCGGACCTGCGGGAGCTGTTCGTCGGCTCCGAGGGCACCCTGGGCATCATCACCTCGGTCACGCTGCGTGTGCACCCGGTCCCGGCGACCACGGCTTACCAGGCCTGGTCGTTCCCCGACTTCGCCACCGGCGCCGCCGCGCTGCGCACCCTGGTGCAGACCGGCGCCGCGCCGACCGTGCTTCGCCTGTCCGACGAGGCCGAGACCGGGCTGAACCTGGCCCGCTCCGGGGACATCGGCGGCGCGCCGGTCACCGGCTGCCTGGCCATCACCACCTACGAGGGCACCGAGGCGCACGTCGCCGCCCGCGCGCTGGAGGCGAGCGGGCTGCTCACCGCCGCCGGTGGCACCGCGCTGGGTGAGGCGCCGGCCCAGCAGTGGGAGCACGGCCGCTTCGCCGCGCCGTACCTGCGGGACGCGCTGCTCGACGTCGGCGTGCTGTGCGAGACCCTGGAGACCGCGACCACCTGGGCGAACCTGTCGAACCTGAAGACCAAGGTGACCGGGGCGCTGATGGATTCGCTCGGCGCGCAGGGCACGCCCGCCCTGGTGATGTGCCACATCTCGCACACCTACCCGACCGGCGCCTCGCTGTACTTCACCATCGTCGCCAAGCAGCTCGACGATCCGATCGCGCAGTGGCGGATCGCCAAGTCGGCGGTCGGCGACGCGATCATCGCCGCGGGCGGCACCATCACCCATCACCACGCCGTCGGCGCCGACCACCGTCCGTGGATGCAGTCGGAGATCGGTGACCTGGGTGTTCGCGTACTGCGCGCGGTGAAGCGGGAACTCGACCCCGCCGGCGTGCTGAATCCTGGAAAGCTGGTGCCGTGAGGGAGTCTCGGCGAGTGATCCAGAACCGTCGCGCGCGGTCGCGCACGACGGCGCCGAGTCCCGGTGAGGTGGAGTCGTGAGTGAACTCGCGGTGCGACGCGTGCTCGTCGTCACCAATCCGCATTCGGGCGCGGGCCGGGGCGACGGTGTCGCCGAGGCCGTGCTGGAGCGGTTGCTGGCGCAGGGCGTCGAGGTGGCCGAGGTCCGCGCGCCCAGCGCGGCCGAATCCGTCGAGCAGGTCAGGGCGGCCGTGACCAGCGAGCTCCGCAGGCCCGACGCGGTGCTCTGCGTCGGCGGCGACGGGCTGATGAACGTGCTGCTGGCCGCGGTCGCGCACAGCACGGTGCCGCTCGGCCTCGTCCCCGCGGGCACCGGCAACGACCTGGCCAGGGAACTCGGCATCCCGACCGGTAATCCGGAGGCGGCCACCGACATCGTGCTGCGCGGGCGGGTCCGTCACATCGACCTCGGCCGGATCGAGTCGACGTACGCGACGCCCACCTGGTTCGCCACCGTCGTCGGCACCGGGTTCGACGCGCGGGTCACCCTGCGCGCCAACAAGATGCGCTACCCGCGCGGCCCGCTGCGCTACACCGTGGCCGCGGTGGCCGAGCTGATGCGCGGCTACACGCTGCCGTTCACGATCGAGCTGTCGGGCCTGGCGCCCGGCGCCCTCGACAACCCCGAGGGCGAGCACACGGTCGTGCACACCGACGCCGTGATGGCCCCGATCGGCAACACCCGCACCTACGGTGGCGGCATGCTGGTCTGCCCGGAGGCGGTCGCCGACGACGGCTACCTCGACATCACCGTGGTCGGCGCGGTCTCCCGGCTGGAGATGGCACGGCTGTTGCCCGCGCTGTCGGCGGGCAAGCGGATCGACCATCCGTCCACCAAGCGCTACCGCGCCCGGCGGATCACCGTCAGCGCCGACGGCGGTTACGCCACCGCGGACGGCGAGCCGGCGGGGATGCTGCCGGTCACCGTGCAGGCGATGCCGGGCGCGCTGACGGTACTGGTGCCCTAGGCGGGTCCAGGCGGCGCGGCCTGGGCCGGTGCCTCGGACGGGTGTTGACCGCGTGGTCTGCGCTGGTGCTTGCCGCGGACCCGCGGTCGTCGTCGAGCGTGCCGGGGTCCGCGTGGTGGGGTTGGTCGTACCCCCGGCGCTCGACTCGCGCCGGGTAACGCCGGGGGCCCCGGCAGCTCGGTGGGAGCGGCGCGTGGCGGCTCAGGCGGCGTCGAAGGTGATGCGGGCGACCGCGCTCAGAGTCGGGCGGTCGACGATCACCACCGATGCCGACTCCAGCTGCGCCGGGTCCGCCGGAAGCGGCCCCGCATCGCGCGCGCCGAGGTCGCGCATCATGTGCTCCCACCGGCGGCAGTGCGCGGTGAATGCCACCCCGTTGACCCGCCTGCCCCGGGTGATCTGCCCGTCCCTGGCCTGCGTCGCGGGCACATCGATCAGCACCATGTGCAGTTCCCGGCGACCCTCGCGGGCCCAGCGCGCGATCAGCGCGCGGCTCCAGCCGAAGGTGGCGCAGTCGTGGATGGCCACCGGTCCCTCGGCGGTGTGCAGCGCGGCGCGGATGGCGCGGTAGTGCGCGAGGTGCACCAGGGGTCGCCACAGCGGGTACGGCAGCAGGCCGAGCCGGTGCCGGAGCCGGTTGCGGGTGTGGTTGGAATCGAGCACCAGCGCGCCCGAGGCCGTGCGCACCGGCTGCTCGGCCTCCGGTCCGGCGGCGAAGAAGCGGTGTAGCGCAGTGGATTTGCCCGCGCCGGGCACACCGGCGAAGACCAGCACGCTGGCGGCGGGGTAGTGGAGCTCGTCGACCTCGCCCGCGCGCAGGTCGAGCAGCGCGGCGGGCCGGACGGTCCGGGTGCGCGCGGCGCGGGGCGGGGGAGAGGCGGCGGAATCGAGCGGGGGCGTCACCCTCTCCAGAATCCGCGAAAACGGACAATTCGGCAATCGGGGATTACCCGGATCTTCGTCGGAGCCGGTTGGCTCACAACAACTTCCGCGTGACGTTGTGGCCGGGAAACAAAAGTTACTCGCGCGGCAACCTGAAGCTGAGAATTGCCTATGGATTCCCCTGGCCACCGCGAATCGCCGGTAGTATCACAGGGGTAGACGGAGTCTTCGGTGTCCCTCATCCACCGAAGATTCCGTCTCTGTTTTTCTCCGGGGCCGACCGCCGGAGGTGGTGGTAAGCCGCCGAGGCGGCGCCCCTTAGGATTGGGGCGTGACCAGCGCAGCCCCAGACAACTCGCGTAATCGTGCCGATGCCCTGCCCAAGAGCTGGAACCCCAGCGAGGTAGAGGCCGACCTGTACGAGGGCTGGGTAGCCGCCGGATACTTCGGCGCCGACGCGACCAGCGGCAAGCCCGCCTACTCGATCGTGCTGCCGCCGCCGAACGTCACCGGCACCCTGCACATGGGCCACGCCCTCGATCACACCCTCATGGACACCCTCACCCGCCGCAAGCGGATGCAGGGCTACGAGGTGCTGTGGCTGCCCGGCATGGACCACGCCGGCATCGCCACCCAGACCGTGGTGGAGAAGCAGCTGGCCGTCGACGGCAAGACCAAAGAGGACTTCGGCCGCGAGCTGTTCATCGACAAGGTCTGGGACTGGAAGCGCGAATCCGGTGGCGCGATCCAGGCGCAGATGCGCCGCCTCGGTGACGGCGTCGACTGGAGCCGCGACCGCTTCACCATGGACGAGGGCCTCTCGCGCGCCGTCCGCACCATCTTCAAGAAGATGTACGACGCGGGCCTGATCTACCGGGCCGAGCGGCTGGTGAACTGGTCGCCGGTGCTCAAGACCGGCATCTCCGACCTCGAGGTGGACTACAAGGACGTCGACGGCGAGCTCGTCTCGCTGCGCTACGGCTCGCTCGACGACAACGAGCCGTACGTCGTCGTCGCGACCACCCGGGTGGAGACGATGCTCGGTGACACCGCCGTGGCCGTGCACCCCGACGATCCGCGCTACGCCGCGATGATCGGCACCACCGTCTACCACCCGATCACCGGCACCCAGATCCCGATCATCGCCGACGACTACGTCGACCCGGAGTTCGGTACCGGCGCGGTGAAGATCACCCCCGCGCACGACCCCAACGACTTCGAGATGGGCTTGCGGCACAACCTGCCGATGCCGACGATCATGGACGAGGGCGGCCGGATCACCGGCACCGGAACCGAATTCGACGGTATGGACCGTTTCGAGGCACGGGTGAAGGTGCGCGAGCGCCTCCAGTCCGAGGGCCGCGTGGTCGCCGAGAAGCGGCCCTACGCGCACAGCGTCGGCCACTCCGAGCGCTCCGGCGAGCCGATCGAGCCGCGCCTGTCGATGCAGTGGTGGGTCAAGGTCGAGTCGCTGGCCAAGGCCGCCGGCGACGCCGTGCGCGAGGGCGACGTGAAGATCCATCCGGCCAGCCAGGAGCCGCGCTGGTTCGACTGGGTCGACAACATGCACGACTGGTGCATCTCGCGCCAGCTGTGGTGGGGTCACCGCATCCCGATCTGGTACGGCCCCGAGGGCGAGATCGTCTGCCTCGGCCCCGACGAGGAAGCCCCCGAGGGCTGGGTGCAGGACCCGGACGTCCTCGACACCTGGTTCTCCTCGGGCCTGTGGCCGTTCTCCACGATGGGCTGGCCCGACGCCACCCCGGAGCTGGCCAAGTTCTATCCGACCAGCGTGCTCGTCACCGGCTACGACATCCTGTTCTTCTGGGTGGCCCGGATGATGATGTTCGGCATGTTCGTCAGCGACGACCCGGTGCTCACCGTCGGCAAGGGCGGCCAGAAGCAGGTGCCGTTCGAGGACGTCTTCCTGCACGGCCTGATCCGCGACCAGTTCGGCAAGAAGATGTCGAAGTCGCGCGGCAACGGCATCGACCCGCTGGACTGGATCAACTCCTACGGCGCCGACGCGCTGCGCTTCACCCTGGCCCGCGGCGCCCAGCCGGGCGGCGACCTCTCGGTCGGCGAACCGCACGCGCTGGCCTCGCGCAGCTTCGTCACCAAGCTGTTCAACGCCACCAAGTTCGCGCTGATGAACGGCGCCCGCTCGGGTGAGCTGCCGCCGCGCGAGACCCTCACCGACACCGACCGCTGGATCGTGGACCGGCTCGACGAGGTGCGCGCAGAGGTCGACGCCGCCTTCGACGCCTACGAGTTCGGCAAGGCCTGCGAGGCGCTCTACCACTTCGCCTGGGACGAGCTGTGCGACTGGTACCTGGAGCTGTCCAAGGTCCAGTTCGCCGAGTCCGACGCCCGCGCCGAGAGCACCGCGGTGGTGCTCGGCACGGTGCTCGACGCGGTGCTGCGTCTGCTGCACCCGGTGATCCCGTTCGTCACCGAGACCCTGTGGAAGGCGCTGACCGGCGGCGACTCGGTGGTCGTCGCCCCGTGGCCGACGGCGAGCGGCGTGGCCACCGACAGCGTGGCCGCGCAGCGGGTCGCCGACGCGCAGCGCCTGATCACCGAGATCCGCCGCTTCCGCAGCGACCAGGGCCTGGCCGACAAGCAGAAGGTGAAGGCCACGCTGGTCGGCCTGGACGAGGCCGGACTCGGCGGGTTCGCCGGCTCGGTGGCCAACCTGGCCCGGCTGACCGAACCCGGCGACGACTTCGCCACCACCGCCGAGGTGCAGGTGCGCCTGTCCGGCGCGACGGTCACCGTGCGGCTCGACACCTCCGGCGCGATCGACCTCGACGCCGAACGCCGCAGGCTGGAGAAGGATCTCGCGGTCGCGCAGAAGGACCTCGACACCACGACGGCCAAGCTGGGCAACGAGGCGTTCCTGGCCAAGGCGCCGCAGCAGGTCGTCGACAAGATCACCGGCCGCCGGGATGTGGCCGCGGCCGAAGTCGCGCGCATCGGTGCCCGGCTGGCGGAGCTGAGCGGCAAGTGAACGACGAGCCGGAGCCGCAGTACGAAGCCGACGACCACCACCCGGCTCCGCTCGGCGCCGGACCGTCGCCGGTCGACCTGGCCGAGATGGCGCTGGTCGAGGCCGAGCTGGACAAGCGCTGGCCCGAGACCAAGATCGAGCCGTCGCTGACCAGGATCAGCACGCTGATGGACCTGCTGGGCAACCCGCAGCGCAACTATCCGGGGATCCACGTCGCGGGCACCAACGGCAAGACGTCGGTGACCAGGATGATCGACGCCCTGCTCACCGCGCTGCACCGGCGCACCGGCCGGATCACCAGCCCGCACCTGCAGCTGGCGACCGAGCGGATCAGCATCGACAACGCGCCGATCAGCCCGGCCCGCTACGTGGAGACCTTCCGCGAGCTCGAGCCCTACATCGGGATGATCGACCAGCAGTCCGAGGCGGCCGGCGGCCCGGCCATGAGCAAGTTCGAGGTGCTCACCGGCATGGCCTACGCCGCCTTCGCCGAGGCGCCGGTCGACGTGGCCGTGGTCGAGACCGGCATGGGCGGCACCTGGGACGCGACCAATGTCATCGACGGGCAGGTCGCGGTGATCACCCCGATCGGCCTCGACCACACCGAGTACCTCGGCCCCGATCTCCCCTCGATCGCCAAGGAGAAGGCCGGGATCATCAAGCGCGCCCCCGAGGCGCTGATCCCGGTCGACACCGTCGCGGTGATCGCCGAGCAGGAGCCCGAGGTGATGGACGTGCTGCTGCGCCGCGCCGTCGAGGCCGACGCCGCGGTCGCCCGCGAGGGCGCGGAGTTCCGGGTGCTGGAGCGGGCCGTCGCGGTCGGCGGTCAGCTGCTGACCCTGCAGGGGCTCGGCGGCGTCTACGACGAGATCTTCCTGCCGCTGCACGGCGAGCACCAGGCCCGCAACGCCTCGCTCGCGCTGGCCGCGGTGGAGGCGTTCTTCGGCGCCGGCGCCGATCGTCAGCTCGACATCGAGGCCGTGCGCGCGGGTTTCGCGAGCGCGGCCAGTCCGGGCCGGATGGAGCGGATGCGCAACGCGCCCACCATCTTCGTCGACGCGGCGCACAATCCCGCTGGCGCGACGGCGCTGGCGAACACCCTGACCACCGAGTTCGACTTCCGCAAGCTGGTCGGCGTCGTCGCCGTGCTCGCGGACAAGGACGCGGCGGGCATCCTCGACGCGCTGGAACCGGTCTTCGACGAGATCGTGGTCACCAGCAACGGGTCACCGCGGGCGATGGACGTCGACGCGCTCGCCGACCTGGCCGTGCAGCGCTTCGGCGACGAGCGGGTGATCACCGCCGAGACCCTGCCCGACGCGCTGGAATCGGCGATCGCCCTGGCCGAGCAGGCGGGCGACGACGGTGACGTGATCTCGGGCGCCGGCGTCGTGGTCACCGGCTCGGTGGTGACCGCGGGCGCCGCGCGCGCCCTCTTCGGAAAGGCTCCGGCATGAGTGAGGTTCCACCGCCCACCACCGACCCGTGGAAGGGTCTGCGCGGGGTCATGGCGGGCACCCTGGTCCTCGAGGCCATCGTGGTGCTGCTGGCGCTGCCGGTGGTCGCCGATGTCGGCGGCGGGGTCACCTGGTTGTCCGGCACCTACCTGGTGGTGCTCGCGGTGCTGATGATCCTTGGCGCCGGTGTGCAGCGCAAGCCGTGGGCGATCCCGTTCAACATCGGTCTGCAGGTGCTGCTGCTGGCAGGCACGTTCATCCACCTGTCGATCGGGATCATCGGCCTGGTGTTCGTCGCGGTGTGGGCGTTCATCCTGGTGCTGCGCTCGGACGTGCAGCGCCGGATGGACGCGGGGCTACTGCCCAGTCAACGAATGGGTGGCCGAACTGACACGAGTTCGGCTCCGGGCGGCGACGCCGGTTAGAGTGACGCCGTGACTGAGCAGACTTTGGTACTCATCAAGCCGGACGGCGTCTCCCGTGGCCTCGTCGGCGAGGTGCTCGCCCGTATCGAGCGCAAGGGCCTGACCCTCGAGGCGCTGGAGCTGAAGAACGTGTCGACCGAGCTGGCCGAGGAGCACTACGCCGAGCACGCCGAGCGCCCGTTCTTCGGTTCGCTGATCGAGTTCATCACCTCGGGCCCCGTCGTCGCGGCCGTGCTGTCGGGCCCGCGCGCGATCGCCGCTTTCCGTCAGCTGGCCGGCGGCACCGATCCGGTCGAGAAGGCCACCCCCGGCACCATCCGCGGTGACTTCGGTCTGGAGACCCAGTTCAACCTCGTTCACGGTTCCGACTCGCCCGAGTCCGCCAAGCGCGAGATCGCGCTCTGGTTCCCCGAGTTCCCTGCCTGAACGCGCTGTACTCGCTCGTCGCGTCCGGTGCGGACGCGACGGGCTCGAGCGGCCGAGGTTCGCGTGAGTTGCGCCGATGGCGATCCCCGCGCGAACCGTATGGGATACTGACTACGGATGTGTTCGTCACCGATGCTCGAACAGGGCGGTTGGTGACAGCCTGTCGCGCAGGTACGCGACGACGGTGACGAACATGACCGGATGACACCGCGGTTGGATGCCGATCATCGCTGCCACGGACGACCCTGTTGCTGGGGTTGCCCGCGCAGGCACGCTGGATGAGCGCTCGGAGCGCGGCGTCACGCCGTACAGCCAGGCGCCGCGTGACCGGTTGGCCCGCCAGAAGATCGATCGAGGTGAGACCGGACACGCGGGGCGAGACCAGATGACCCTCGTACCATCGGTACGAGGTGCACGGACGATGCCCCCGCGTCGGCCGCGTCACTCCCGTACCGGGGAGGGACGCGCCCGGGGGCCCGAGGAGACTTCGTGGCCGATACAGAGCCGCTGGACACAACACAACAGGATGCCGATCAATTGCCGGAGCGAATTCGAGTTCATGCACTGGCCAAGCGGTTGGGAGTGACCAGCAAACGCATCCTGGCCAAACTGGCCGAACTGGGGACCGAGGCGCGCAGCGTCCAATCGAATGTGGATCGCGCGGTCGCCGAGACCGTGCGCGACGCGATCGCCGCCGCCGACGCCGAGACCGGCGAATCCCCAGCATCCACCCCCGCGGCGGCACCGTCGCCCGCCACCCCCGTCGCCGAGCAGCCGGCCGACTCCACCACGGCACCCGCGCCGATGTTCTCGGCGCCCGACGTCGCGAGCACCGAGGGCGTGTTCGCCGCGAGCGACGCGCACACCGATCTGTTCACCCATCGGTCCACCGAGACCCCGGCGCCCGCCGAGGCCGCGGCCTTCGACGCGCCCGCGTTCACCGCGCCGCTGTTCCTGCCGCCGGATGCCACCGCCGCCGAGGAGACGCGCAAGCGCCGCCGGGCCGAGCGCACGGCCAAGCGGACCGAGGAGCCGGTCGCCGACGTCGAGCCCGAGACCGAGACCACCGACGCCGAGGACGAGTCCGACGCCGCCGGTGACAACGACGACGCCGACGGCCAGCCGCGCCGCCGTCGCCGTGGCCGCCGTGGCCGCGGCCGTGGCCGGGGCGAGCAGTCCGCCGACGGCGACGACACCGAGACCGAGGGCGCCGAGCACGACGCCGACGACGAGTCTGCCGCGTCGTCGGAGGCCGCCACCGACGAGGCCGAGCAGGCCGAGGACACCGACGCCGAGTCCGACGACGAGGACGACAACCAGCCCGAGGGCGCGAGCCGTCGCCGTCGCCGTCGCCGCCGCCGCAAGGTCGGCGGGGAGGGTGGCGATGCCGACGCCGCCGACGACGATCCGCCGAACACCGTCGTGCACGAGCGCGAGCCGCGCAACAAGAGCCGCGGCCGGGCCGGGTCCGACGAGGTGCAGGGCATCTCCGGTTCCACCCGGCTCGAGGCCAAGCGGCAGCGTCGCCGGGACGGCCGGGAGGCCGGTCGCCGTCGTCCGCCGATCCTGACCGAGTCGGAGTTCCTGGCCCGCCGCGAGGCGGTCGACCGGGTGATGGTCGTGCGGGAGAAGTCGTTCGACGCCGCCGAGCACGCGCCGGGGCACCAGATCACCACCCAGGTGGCGGTGCTCGAGGACAACATCCTGGTCGAGCACTTCGTGACCAGTTCCGGCCAGGCGTCGATGGTGGGCAATGTCTACCTCGGCAAGGTGCAGAACGTGCTGCCCAGCATGGAGGCCGCGTTCATCGACATCGGCCGTGGCCGCAACGGCGTGCTCTACGCCGGTGAGGTGAACTGGGACGCCGCCGGTCTGGGCGGCAAGGAGCGCAAGATCGAGCAGGCGCTCAAGCCCGGCGATCAGGTGCTGGTGCAGGTGTCCAAGGACCCGGTCGGTCACAAGGGCGCCCGCCTGACCACCCAGATCTCGCTCGCGGGTCGCTTCCTGGTGTACGTGCCGGGCGGCACCTCCACCGGGATCAGCCGCAAGCTGCCCGACACCGAGCGCAAGCGGCTCAAGGAGATCCTGCGCGAGATCGTGCCCGCCGACGCGGGCGTGATCATCCGCACCGCGTCCGAGGGCGTCAGCGAGCCCGAACTGGCCCGCGACGTCGAGCGGCTGCAGGCCACCTGGCGCACCATCGAGGAGGCCGCGGCCAAGGAGTCCAACGCGCCCAAGGCCCTCTACGAGGAGCCGGACCTGCTGGTCAAGGTGATCCGCGACCTGTTCAACGAGGATTTCGCCAGGCTGGTCATCGAAGGTGACCGGGCCTGGAGCACCGTCGAGAACTACGTCCGCACCGTCGCGCCGGACCTGCTGCCGCGGGTGAACCAGCACGAGAACAACGGTGTCGACGTGTTCGAGACCTTCCGCATCGACGAGCAGCTGGCCAAGGCGCTCGACCGCAAGGTGTGGCTGCCCTCCGGCGGCACCCTGGTGATCGACCGCACTGAGGCGATGACCGTCGTCGACGTCAACACAGGCAAGTTCACCGGTTCCGGGTCGAGCAACCTGGAGGAGACCGTCACCAGGAACAACCTGGAGGCGGCCGAGGAGATCGTGCGCCAGATGCGGCTGCGCGACATCGGCGGCATGATCGTCGTCGACTTCATCGACATGGTGCTCGAATCCAACCGTGACCTGGTGCTGCGCCGCCTCACCGAGGCACTGGGCCGCGACCGCACCCGTCACCAGGTGTCGGAGGTGACCTCCCTCGGCCTGGTCCAGATGACCCGCAAGAAGCTGGGCACCGGTCTGGTCGAGGCGTTCTCCACCACCTGTGAGCACTGCCACGGGCGCGGCATCCTCGTGCACTCCTACCCGGTCGACGCCGGGTCCGGTGCCGAGGACTCGGGCAGCCGGGCCAAGGAAGGCTCGTCGCGGCGTCGTCGCGGCAAGGACAAGAGCCAGGACAAGCCCGCCGCCACGGCCGCTCCGGCGACCAACGGCACCGCTCCCGCCGAGCACGGTGAGGAGGACATCGCGGTCAAGCGGGCCCACCCGGTCGCGCTCGCGATGGCCGCCCACCACGGTGAGGACGGCGAGCCCGCCGAGGAGGTCGTGGCCGAGGCCGTGGCCACCGAGGAGACGCCCGCCGAGCCGACCCGTTCGCGCTCGCGGTCCCGGTCGCGCCGGTCGAGCCGGGGCGCGGCCGCCCAGGCCGAGTCGGCGGTCGACAGTCCCGCGCTGACCGGGGTCATCCCGGCCGAGGAGACGGCCCCGGCCGTCGCCGCCGAGACCCCGGCGGCCGAGCCCGTCGCCGAGCCGACGCCGGTCGAGCCGGAGCCGGTCCCGGCGGACGCCGAGCCGGAGCCCGTCGCGGCCGAGGCGGTCGCCGAGCCGGAGCCCGAGCAGGCCGAGCCCGAACCGGAGCCGGTCGTCGAGGAGCCCGCTGCCCGCGCACCGCGCAGGCGCCGGGTGGCCCGCTCGACGGCGGCACCCGCCCCCGACAGCGCGGGCGCGGTGTTCGTCCTGTCGACGAGCGAGCAGCCGCCCGCCACGGCGGTGGTGGACTTCGCCGCCGAGCCGGTCGTCGTCCCCGCCCGCAAGCCGCGCCGCCGCGCGGTGGGCAGGCCGGCGGGCGCGCCCGCGGCCGAATCGAACTAGGAGGCCACCTGCGCGCGGGGAGCCCTCCTCGCGCGCAGGCCCCCGATCCGGCCCTGACCGGCCGAATTGGGGGAGTGGATACCGGTCTGGTAACCTAGGTCGGTCGCTGCCCCGCGATTGGGCACCTAGCCGAACGGCAGGGTGATACCGCAGGCAAGTGACCGTTGCTCTCCCCGTTCGCGGGAATGAGCCCCAGTCAAGAACACGCGTCGCGCAGCTGTGACGTGAAACGAGCACGACCAACGTGAGTGGAGGAAGCCGACCGATGGCAGCGTACGCAATCGTCAAGACCGGCGGAAAGCAGTACAAGGTCGCGGTCGGTGACCTGGTGAAGGTCGAGAAGATCGAGGGCGAGCCCGGCACCGCCGTGGCCCTGACCCCGGTTCTCGTCGTCGACGGCGCCGATCTGACCACCGACGCCGACAAGCTGGCCAAGATCTCCGTGGCCGCCGAGGTCGTCGACCAGACCAAGGGCCCGAAGATCCGGATCCACAAGTTCAAGAACAAGACCGGCTACCACAAGCGCCAGGGTCACCGTCAGCCGCTGACGGTCATCAAGGTCACCGGCATCAAGTAAGACATCCCGAGGAGACGAAGCAATGGCACATAAGAAGGGTGCATCCAGCTCCCGGAACGGTCGTGATTCGAACGCCCAGCGCCTCGGCGTGAAGCGCTTCGGTGGCCAGAAGGTCAGCGCGGGCGAGATCCTCGTCCGTCAGCGCGGAACCCACTTCCACCCCGGCGTGAACGTCGGTCGTGGCGGCGACGACACCCTGTTCGCCCTCGCGGCGGGCGCGGTCGAGTTCGGCACCAAGCGTGGCCGCAAGACCGTCAACATCGTCGTCCCGGAGCCGGCCCAGGCCTGACCGCCTGGAGCGTCAGCTCCCCACGGACACCGGAGCGGGTCAGGGTTGTTTCCCTGACCCGCTCCGTCGTGTTCGCCCACCCTTACCGCAATCGACCAGTCAGAAGGAGGAGGATCAACCCATGTCCAAATTCATCGACCGCGTCGTGCTGCATGTTCGTGCCGGTAGAGGTGGACACGGTTGCGCCTCGGTGCATCGTGAGAAGTTCAAGCCGCTCGGTGGTCCCGACGGCGGCAACGGCGGCAACGGCGGGGACGTGATCCTCGAGGTCGACGCCAACGTCCACACCCTGCTCGACTTCCATTTCCACCCGCACGCCAAGGCAGGCAACGGCAAGCCCGGCGAGGGCGGCAATCGCGACGGCAAGATGGGCACCGATCTGGTGCTGAAGGTGCCCGACGGCACCGTGGTGGTCGATTCCGCCGGCGCGGTCGTCGTCGACCTGGTCGGCGCGGGCAACAAGTTCGTGGTCGCCAAGGGCGGTCGCGGCGGTCTCGGCAACGCCTCGCTGGCGTCCAAGGCACGCAAGGCGCCCGGTTTCGCGCTGCTCGGTGAAGAGGGCGAAGAGCTCGACCTGGTGCTGGAGCTGAAGTCGGTCGCCGACGTCGGCCTGGTCGGGTTCCCGTCTGCGGGCAAGTCCTCGCTGGTGTCGGTGCTCTCGGCCGCCAAGCCCAAGATCGCCGACTACCCGTTCACCACCCTGGTCCCGAACCTGGGTGTGGTCGCCAGCGGCGACACCACCTTCACCGTCGCCGACGTGCCGGGTCTGATTCCCGGCGCCAGCGACGGCCGTGGCCTCGGCCTGGACTTCCTGCGCCACCTGGAGCGCTGCGCGGTGCTCGCGCACGTGGTCGACTGCGCGACCCTCGAACCGGGCCGTGACCCGGTCTCCGATGTCGACGCGCTCGAGGCCGAACTGGCCGCGTACAAGCCGGCGCTGGCCGGTGACGCGAGCCTCGGCGATCTGGCCGACCGGCCCCGCGTGGTCATCCTGAACAAGACCGATGTCCCCGACGCCGCCGAACTGGCCGAGATGGTGACCGCCGAGTTCACCGAACGCGGCTGGCCGGTGTTCGAGATCTCCGCGGTGAGCCGCGCCGGACTGCGTCCGCTGACCTTCGCGCTGGCCGACATGGTCCGCCAGTATCGCGAGGATCACCCCAAGGCCGCGCCCAAGCGCCAGATCATCCGCCCGATCGCGACCGACGAGTCCGGGTTCAGCGTCATCGCCGATCCGCAGGAGCCGGGTGGCTTCATCGTGCGCGGTACCCGGCCGGAGCGCTGGGTGCGCCAGACCCAGTTCGACAACGACGAAGCCGTCGGCTACCTCGCCGACCGGCTGGCCCGCCTCGGTGTCGAGGCGGAGCTGGTCAAGCAGGGTGCCGAGCCGGGGTGCTCGGTGACCATCGGCGACGTGTCGTTCGAGTGGGAGCCGCAGGTGTCCGCGGGTGTCGACATCGTGCCGACCGGGCGTGGCACCGATGTGCGACTGGAGAACAACAGCCGGGTCGGCGCGGCCGAGCGCAAGCACGCGTCGCGGGCGCGTCGCGGGCTGCTCGACGAGAACGAGAAGTAAGGGGTCCGGCCGCCGCGCGGCACCGAAAACCGGTGTCGCGCGCGGCCGTTCGATCGGCATACTGCGGTGGGTCACCGGCTCGCGCCGGGACCGTCGACGATGGTGATCGCGGTGCAGGGAGTAAGGCTATGCGGGTGAGTTCGGAGCTGAGTGCGGCGCGCCAGGCTATCGTGTCGGCGCGCGCGGTCGTGGTGAAGATCGGTTCGTCGGCGCTGACCAGCCTCGAGGGCGGTCTGGACACCGACCGGCTCGACCGGCTGGCCGACGCCGTGGAGGCGCGGATGCGGGCCGGCTCGGACGTGGTCGTGGTGTCCTCCGGCGCGATCGGCGCCGGCATCGCCCCGCTCGGCCTGTCGCGCAGGCCCAAGGACCTGGCCACCAAGCAGGCCGCGGCGAGTGTCGGCCAGCTGGCCCTCGCGCACGCCTGGGGCACCTCGTTCGCCCGCTACGACCGCACGGTCGGCCAGGTGCTGCTCTCCGCCGACGATTTCGCCCGCCGCGAGCACCACCGCAACGCCCAGCGCACCCTCGACCGACTACGGTCGCTCGGCGCGATCGCCGTGGTCAACGAGAACGACACCGTCGCCACCGAGGAGATCCGCTTCGGCGACAACGACCGCCTCGCCGCCTTGGTGGCGCACCTGGTCGGCGCCGACGCCCTGATCCTGCTCTCGGACGTCTCCGGCCTCTACGACGGCGACCCGCGCAAGGGCGCCGCGAACTTCATTCCCGAGGTGCGCAGCAGCGCCGACCTCGACGGCGTCATCGCGGGCAGCGGTGGCGCGCTCGGCACCGGCGGCATGGCCTCGAAGCTGTCCGCCGCCCGCCTGGCCGCCGACGCGGGCATCCCCGTGCTGCTGGCCTCGGCCGCCGACGCCGCGACGGCGCTGGCCGACGGCACCGTCGGCACCGCCTTCGCCGCCCGCCCGGTCCGCCTGTCCGGCCGCAAGTTCTGGGTCCGCCACGCCGCCGACACCCGCGGCGCGGTCCTGATCGACGCGGGCGCCGTCGAGGCCGTCGCCAAACGCCGCTCCCTGCTCGCCGCGGGCATCACCGGCGTCCGCGGCCGCTTCTTCGGCGGCGATGTCGTCGACCTGGTCAGCCCCGACAACCGCGTGGTCGCCCGCGGCGTCGTCGAATACGACAGCACCGAACTGACCACCATGCTCGGCCGCTCCACCACCGAACTCCCCGACACCATGCAGCGCCCGGTCATCCACGCCGACGACCTGGTCAAGGTCTGATCCGGACCTCCGACACCGGAAACATCGCCCACGGGTAGACCTTTCGCGACCGAGATCGAGGCCGCGCCGGAGTGGACTCGCTTCCGCGACTCGGCGTCGTGCCCTTCCAGAACTCTGCGGTTCACCCGCACAGGGCGAACCGGTCGAGCCCGTTCAGCGCCGAAACATGTGGCCCACCGCTAGGCGCCAGGAGATCAGCCTGACCTCTGGCCGCTTAGGCGACGGGAACCGCCCGACCTCCGACCGCCGAGGGGAGGGACAGCCTGAACGTCGACCGGCCCCGCGATCGCGGCGGCCTACCGCCGGGGTGGAATGACGCCTGGCTGATCCAGGTCCAGGGGTGGTGCGGGCGGGGGTGTCGCAGGTTGCGGCCGTGGTTCGTTCGTTTCCGGGATCGGGCCGGTGACGCCCGGCTGTCCGCCGGGATCGACCGGTCCACCGGGGACCGGCGGCACCACGATGCCCGCGTGTGGTTCCGGTGCTCGCGGAACCGGTTGCGGTGCGGGTGCTTCCGGTGCAGCGGTCTGCGGCGCGGGTGGCGCTGATGATTCTGTGCGCGGCGCAGGCTGTTCCGAAGACGGCGCAGGGGATTGTGGCGCCGGTTCGGGGGTCGGGCGCGCGGGCTCCGGCTGCGGTGCAGGCTGTTCCGAGGTGGGTGGGGGCGCGGGCTGTTCCGAGGTGGGCGCGGAAGGCGGGGGTGCGGGCTGGTCCGTCGTCGGCGCCGGAGGCTCCGGCGCCGGTTGTTCGGATGTCGGCGCGGGGACCTGGGGCGCCGGTTCGGGGGTAGGCGGTGCGAGTTCCGGTTGGGGGGCGGGCTGTTCGGACGTGGGCGCAGGGGACTGGGGTGCCTGGGTGGTGGGTTCCGGTTGTGGCGCAGGAGGTTCCGACGTCGGAGCGGGAGGTGCCGGTTGATCGGTTGTGGACGGTGCCGGTCGTTCACTGGTCGGAGCGGATTGTTCCGTCGTCGGGGCGGGGGTGCCCGGAGACGGGGGAGCGGGTGTCTCGCTCGACGGTGCGGGAGTGATGTCCGGCTTCGGGGTTTCGGTATTCGGGGCCGGATTCTGGCTCGGTGCAGAGCTTTCGCCGTTCCCGCCCGGCGCGGTCGTGCCTCCGGTATCCGGCGTCGAACCGCCCTGCGTCGAATCACCCTGCGGTGCAGCGGGTTGCGGTGACCCCGGCGACGACCCGTTGCGTCCCTGTTCCGTCGACCCCGGCGACCCCGGGGACCCCGGCGGCGCGGGCAAGGCGGGTACACCCGTCCCGGCCAGCGAGTACGCGGGCTTGTAGATCATGTTCATCGCCAGCACGGCTTCCTGGCGCAACGCCTCCGCCGCCATCTGCGCATCGATGACATGGGCGGCCTCGAGCAACCGCGCGATGGTGCCGATCGGCCCGGACCCGCCGGGCGCCACCACCGCGAGCTTCACCGCTTCCGCGGCCGCGGCGACGCCGCCGAGGCGGGCGCCGACCTCGCCGAAGACCGTCGCCAGCTCGCCGATCGAGTCGGCGAAGCTGCGGGTGCTGGCGAAGGCGGCGTCGGCCGCGGCACCCTCCCACCCGGTCTCGTCGATGACGCGGTCGGCATTGGACCTGGTCAGCGGCATGGTCGTGGTCAGCGCGGCGGCGCTCTCCAGCCAGGCGAGCGAGGCGTCGAGCACCTCGGCGGCGTCGATCTGCTGGGTGCGGGCATGGATCTGCTCGTGCGGCATGGACTCGAAATGCTCCATCGCACTGATGTAGGTGGGGTCGGTGCCGCCCATCAGCGCCGCCTCGGGTCGACCGCGCGCAGGGCGGCGGCCGCGGCGGCGTCGGCCTCGTCGAGCAGACCGGCGCTGAGCAGGAACGCCTCCTTCATCCGGTAGGCGGCCTCGATGTAGTGGTCGAGCAGATCGGCGGCGTCGCGGGCCTTGTGCGCGAACCCGGCCTGCAGCTGCTGCGCGGAGATGAAACCGCCGAATCCACCTGCCTCACCGGCGGATTCGAGGCGCTGACGGAGCTGTCCGAGCCGGTCGGCCTGCTGTTCGTAGAGGTCGGCGCAGCGGCGCGCGGCATCAGGATCGAACTTCACGGTCCCCGCCGCGGCGGCGCTGCGGAACCGGGAGATCTCGGCTCTGCTGCTCTCGATCGTCATCGCGTCTCCCCTCCAGATCGTGCGTCGGCGTCCAGGCTAGCCGGACCTTCTGGTGTTGGAACTGTGCACAGGAGCGAGCCTGCGCTGCAGCTGTGCGGCCAGCTGACCGGCCGCGGCGGGCACGACGTGCACCGTTTCCCCCGCGCGCAGCAGATAGCGGCCGTCGCCGGCCACATCGATCCAGCTGTAATGCACCGGCGGCACCGGCGTGGCGCGGTCCAGCCCGGTCTCGATGCGGATGTGGCCCTCCGCGGTGTGCGGGCGGCGCAGCAGGCGCTGGATCCGGGGGACCGCGGGATGGGCCGCGACCACGGTCTCCTCGTCGCGGACGGCGTCGGCGGCGGCCTCGCGCGCCGGTTCCCGGCCGGGCGGGGTGTCGGGCAGACAGGCGGCGACCCTGGCCCCGATCCCGGCGGTGTGCCCGATCGAAACCCGCACGCGGCCACCGTAGTCGGGCCGGGTGCCGGGCTCCTGGACGATGAGGACCGCGTGATCGAAGACCGAGCAGGCGAGCAACCGGATCTCGCTACCGGGGGTGTGCGCGCCGCCGACGAGCGCGATCCTGGCGTGGGGTGCGGCGACGATCCGCAGGCAGGCGGCGAGGTCGGGGTCGCCGCCGCCGGGTAGTCGATGATCGAGGTCGGCGCGCAATCGGGCGGCTTCGTCCTCGGTGCGCGGTGATTCGAGCACCCGGATCGGGAAGGGCATTCTGTCCTGACCGGATTCCCGCCACACGTGCGCGAATTCGTCAGCGTTGAAGGTCCATCCCATTGCCGATCCCATCCTTACCGAACCAGGACGAGGACAGCCTAACGGTCGTGTCCGATTCCGGCGCATCGTTCTTCCGTCCGGATGGAAACTTCGGGCGCTCTGAGTAGCGAGATGAGTATTTCGGCGGACGACGACCGCCGTCGTGGCTCCTACCTTCGGGACAGATCCGTCGATCGGAGGAGCCATGACCCACGCACGGGTGAGCGCCATGCGCACGCGAAGCATCACCACCGCACTGGCGGCCCTGCTCGTCCTGGCCACCGCCGCGGCCTGCGGCGACGATGCCGACAAGACCTACTACGGCGACGAACGCGCCCTGGGCAACGGCCAGATCCGCACTTTCGTGACCACTGACGATGGCGGCACCCCGACCGAGGTCGGCCTGCGCGTCCAGGAGGCGGCGCTGGAGGGCCTGCCGATGCCGGCCACGATGCCGGAGGGTCCGCCGCCCGCCAGCCCCCCGCTGGCGCTGCCGAAGGAAGCGGCGGGCACGGTGGTCGACCACCTCACCTTCGACTGGGTGCCGCACGGTCACCCGCCGATCGGCATGTTCGACAAGCCGCACTTCGACGCCCACTTCTATTTCGTCGACGACGCGACGGTGGCGGCGATCAGCCCGCAGGACCCGGAGTTCCTGACCAAGGCGGCGCACAACCCGGATTCGAAGTACATGCCCGCGAACAGCTCGACGTTGCCCGAGCCGATCGAGGTGCAGGCCGTGCCCGCGATGGGTGTGCACTGGGTCGACATGAGCAATCCGGTCGTGCCGGGCGAGTTCACCCAGACCCTGATCAACGGCGCCTGGGACGGCCAGTACATCTTCACCGAGCCCATGTTCACCAGGGACTGGTTGCTCACCAAGCCCTCGTTCACCGGCGATATTCCGCAACCGCAGGCCTATCAGCACAGCACCCGGTATCCGACCACGTATTCGATCGGCTACGACGACACAGCGAAGGAGTACGTGGTAACGGTCGGCGGGTTCGTCGAGCGGACCGCCTCCTGACCCTTCTGTAGGGCCCTCACCTGCGAGTATGCTCTGGTACTCGGAGGTGCGGCGTGATCACCGAGCTCATCGGACGCGAGGGGGAACTGGCCGATCTGCTGGCCCGGCTCGACGACGCGGTGCACGGTGCGCCCCACCTGGTGATCTGCTCGGGTGAGGCGGGCGTCGGCAAGACCCGGCTCGTCGCCGAACTGGCCGGGCGCGCCCGTGACCGCGGGGTGCGCACCCTGTGGGCCCGCGCGCTCGAACTCCCCGACACCCCGCCCTTCTGGTTGTGGCGCCAAGCGCTCGGCACCGGCACGCCCGCGCCAGGTGCCGACCGGATCGCGCTGTTCGAGGGGTTCGCGGCCGGCCTCGACGGCGCCGACACCGGCGTGCTGCTGGTGGTCGACGACATCCACTGGGCCGACGAGCCCTCGTTGCAGGCGCTGCTCTACGTCGTGCGCGCGCTGCGCGAGCGCCGGATCATGGTGTGCGCCATCGAACGCGCCGGTGCGACCGACGGCGGCTGGGCCGCGATCAAACCGGAGCTCCTGCGCGAACCGGTCACCGCGTCCCTGCTGCTGCGCGGGCTCTCCCCGGCCGACTCGGCGCGCTGCCTGTGCCTGGAGGCGGGCCGCGAGCTGCCCGACGAACTGGCGGGCGACGCCTTCGACATGACCGGCGGCAACCCCTTCTACCTGCGCGAACTCGGTCGCTCGATGCGCGGCTCCACGGACGGCGCCCTGCGCCTGCCGACGAGCCTGCGTGAGGTGGTGCGCGCCAGGATGGCGCCGCGGTCGAGCCAGGCGCAGGAACTGCTGCGGGCGGCGTCGATCCTGGGCGAGCGGTTCTCGATCGCGGTCGCCGCCCGGCTGGTCGCCCGCCCGGCGGTGGACTGTCTGGCGGCCGTCGACGAGGCGATCGAGGCCGGGCTGCTGACGACCGCCGACGAACCGGGCACCGTCCGGTTCGCGCACGCGCTCGTGCGGGCGGCCCTGCTCGACGGCCTGTCCCTGCGGCAGCGGGTGATCCTGCATCAGCGCGCGGCGCTGGCCATCGAGGCGCTGTATCCCGATGCGGTCGAGGCGAATGCGGCCGCGCTGGCCTGGCACTGGGCCAATGCCGCGGTCACCGGCGCGCACGAGCCCGCCGTCCGCTGGGCGCGGCGCGCGGCGGAGGTGGCGCTGCGCGAGCTGGCCTTCGAGGAGGCGGTGCGGCTGTACGGTCTGGCGCTGACCCACGCCGCCGCGCTCGCGCCGGTCGACCGGGGCGGACTGCTGCTCCAGCGCGCCGTCGCCGCGGTCCGGGCCGGCGACCTGACCGCCGCCCGCGCCGATTGCGCCGCCGCGCGGGCACTGGCCCGCACGGCCGGGGAACCGGGGCTGCGGGCCGAGGCCGCGCTGGTCCTCGAACCGATCGGGGACCGTGGCTGGGATCGCGATATCGCCGACGCCTGCGCCGACGCGCTCACCACCGACGACCTGCCCGAACCCCTGCGCGCCCGGCTGCTGGCCCGCGCCACCGAGACCGCCGTCTATCTCGGCAGGCTCGACGGTGTCGACGAATCCAGCAGGGCCGCCCTGGTCTCGGCCGATCGCGGTGACGATCCGGATGTGCTCGCGGCGGCGCTGCGAGCCCGTCAGCTCGCCTGCAGCGGACCCGACCACCGGGCCGAACACGGCGTCCTGGCCGCGCGGATGATCGCGGCGGGCGAACGGGCCCGCGATCCGGCCGTGGAGATGTGGGGCAGGCTGTGGCGCATCGACGCCCTGTGGGAGCGGGGCGATCTGGGTGCGGTCACGGGCGAACTGTCCTGCCTGACCTGGTGTGCCGAGCACACCGGTGGCCCGATGGCGCGGTGGCATCTGCTGGTCGCCGAAGCGGCGCTGGCGCAGGCCCGTGGCGAATTCGCGCACGCGCTGGACCGGGCGGGCCGGGCCCACGCGCTCGCGACCACCCTGGGCCATCCCGCGGGGGAGGGTGCCTTCCGCGCGCTGCGGGCCGTCGTCGGCCATCACACCGGCCACGATCCGCACGCCATGGCCCCGTCGCACGCACCGATCCGCGGCGAGGTCCGCACGCTGTTGTTCGCCGCCCTCGGTACCGCCTTCCCCCTGGTCGACAGCGGCAGGATCGCCGAGGCCGAGCCGCTCTATCGCGGCCTCGGCCGGCCCGAGAAGTGGCCGGTGCCACCGTATTTCCTGCTCAATGTGCTCGCCGTCGGCGGCGCGGTGGCCGTCGCGCTGGGTCTGCGCGACGATGTCGCCTACTTCCGCGAGCGACTGTCGCGCTACCGCGACGGACACATCACCGGCGGTGGCGGCACTGCCCACTACCTCGGTCCGACCACCCTGTGGCTCGGGAAATTCGCCGCCGCGCTGGATGATCCGGACGCGGCGTGCGTCGAGCTGCGGTCGGCGGCGCGGATCGCGCGGGCGATCGGCGCGCCCGGGTTCGCCGTCGAAGCCGAATGCGAACTCGCCGAACTCCACCTCGCCCGCGGCGCCACCGCCGACGCGCTCGCCCTGGCCGCGGCCGCCCTGCCGGTGGCCGAGTCGCTCGGCATGCCGCCCTGGGCCGAGCGGCTACGCGTGCTCACCGCCAACCGGAACGACTGCGCCACCCTGACTCCGCGCGAACGCGAGGTCGCCGACCTGGTGGCCCGCGGCCTCACCAATCGGGAGATCGCCGCCGCGCTGGTGCTGTCCGAACGCACCGCGCAGAACCATGTCCAGCACATTCTCACCAAGCTCGGCTTCGCCAAGCGCAGCCAGATCGCGGCCTGGGTGGGGCGCGGCCGGATCGCTCAGTAGCCGCGGCGCGGTTCCACGATTGCCAGCAGCGGCGCGCCCGCCACGAACCGGGTCACATTCGCGGCGACGTGATCGGCGAACGCGGCCAGCCGCAGCTGGGGCGGATTCGAGTCGTGCGGGGTGATGATCGCGTTCGGCAGCGTCCACAGCGGATGCCCGTCCGGCAGCGGCTCTGGCTCGGTGACATCGAGACCGGCGCCGCCGATCACGCCCCGGGTCAGCGCGTCGACCAGCGCGTCGGTGTCGACCAGGCTGCCGCGGGCCACATTGATCACCCAGGACGAGGGCTTGAGCCGGGCCAGTTCGTCGGCGCCGACCAGATGCCGGGTCTGCGCGGTCGCCGGCGCCGCGATCACCACATGGTCGGTGTGCGACCACACCCGGCTCAGCTGATCGGCGGGCAGCGTCTCCATGCCCTCGGGAATGCCGTCGCCGGTCACCGGCGTGCCCGACCGGTTCACCGCGATCACGTGCGCGCCCAGCGGCGCCAGCATCGGGATCAGGGCCCGCCCGATCCCGCCCGCGCCGACGATGGTCACCGTCTTGCCGCGCAACGAGCCGACATGCGGGAAGAACTCGCGCTGCTGCCACGAGGTCGCCCGCAGGTGCTCGGGCAGATACCGGACCCCGGCCAGCAGCAGCATCAGCGCGTGCTCGGCGACACTGTGCGAGAACGCGCCCGCCGCGGAGGTGAACAGCACGTCGGGGTGCGCGGCGAAGACGTCGGCGTCGAAGTAGTCCTCGATCCCCGCCGCGGGCAGCTGCACCCAGCGCACCGACGACGGCAGCGTCGCCGGGAAGGCACCCGGGGTGCCGGTCCAGATCAGCGCCTCCGCGTCGGCGAGCTCGCCGACCTGGGCACCCGCCCCGACGACCGCCTTCTCCAGCAGACGGGATGCCTGCGGGTCCGGACCGAGCGCGATCGTGGTCGCGGATTCCTGCACGGAGACCTCCTGGATGCTCGGCCGCCCACGCCGCACCGTGCGGCCGAGCTGTGTCGGAATCCGATTCTTCCCTCTCGCGCGCGACCGTGCCGCCCCACCCCGGCTTCGCGGGGTCGGCCGGGCGGGTTCACGGTTCGTCGAGGTCGACGGGTTCGTCGACGCCGTGCCGGTCGGCCAGGTCGAGCAGGGGCGTGATGTCGAAGACCGCGTCGTCCATGCCGGCCTGGATATCGCCGAGTTCGGCGTAGCGGGCCGGGACGGTCTCGATGGTGAAGTCGCGCGGGTGGATGTCGTCGATCTCGGTCCAGCGCACCGGCGTCGACACCGTCGCCGCGGGCACCCCGCGCACCGAGTAGGCGGCGGCGATGGTGTGATCGCGGGCGTTCTGGTTGTAGTCGACGAACAGCCGGTCCGGTTCGCGATCCTTGCGCCACCACGCGGTCGTCACGTCGGCGGGCGCGCGCCGCTCCACTTCCTGGGCGAAGGCCAGCGCGGCCCGCCGGACCTCCTTGAAGCCGTGTTCGGGCGCGATCCGCACGTAGACGTGCAGTCCCGAGCCACCGGAGGTCTTGGGCCAGCCGACCGCGCCCAGCTCGTCGAGCACCTCGTGCACCACCCCGGCGACCCGCCGCACCCGCGACCACGGGCAGTCCGGCATGGGATCGAGGTCGATGCGCCACTCGTCGGGTGACTCGGTATCACTCGCCCGCGAATTCCAGGGATGGAACTCCACGGTCGACATCTGCACCGCCCAGATCACGTCGGCGAGCTCGTGCACGCAGAGTTCGTCGGCGTGCCTGCCGTAGCGCGGGAAGTACACCCGCACCGTCGAGATCCAGTCCGGCGCGCCACCGGGCAATCGCTTCTGATGCACCTTCCCGCCGGGCAGGCCCTTGGGGAACCGGTGCAGCATGCAGGGCCGGTCGCGCAGTGCGTTGACGATGCCGTCGCCCACGCTCAGGTAGTACCGCACCAGGTCGAGCTTGGTCGCGCCGAGCTCGGGGAAGTACACCCGGTCCGGATTGCTGACCCGCACCGTGTGCTCACCCACCGGTAGCTCCACCGCTGGTGTCGCAGACTTGGCCACACGGGCAACGATAGACGAGCAGGCCCGCTCCCGAGGGGGAGCGGACCTGCGGTGCCTTCCGTGTCAGCGGCGCTGTCGCACCGGTGGCGTGTAGTAGCTCTCGGCGTAGGAGTACTCGGCCCAGCGGGGTGAGCGCTCCTCGTCGCTGTCGCCACCGTGGCCCGGCCACCAGGCCCGCTTGCCCAGCAGCGCGGTGACCGCCGGGGTGAAGAACAGCGCCATCACGAAGGCCGCGATCGCGATGCCCACCGAGATGGCGAAGCCCATCTGCGACAGCGAGCTGTTGCCCGCCAGCATCATCGAGGCGAAGGTGCCCGCCAGGATGAGACCGGCCGCGGCCACCGTCGGCCCGGTGTGGCGCACCGCCAGCGCCGCCGCCTCGCGGGGCGTGTGCCCCTCCCGGGATTCCTCCCGCAACCGGGCGACCATCAGGATGTTGTAGTCGGTGCCGAGGGCGACGACGAATAGGTACATGATCACCGGCAGCGTGAAGATCAGCCCGTGCTCGCCCTGGATCTGCTGGAACACCAGCACCGTCGCGCCCAGCGTCGCGGCGAAGCCGAGGAACACCGAGGCCATCAGGTACCACGGTGCGACGAGGCTGCGCAGCAGCAACGCCAGCACCAGCATGATCAGGATCGCGGCCACCGGGAACACGATCCGGTAGTCGTGGTTCATCGCGTCCTCGAAGTCGACGAACACCGCCGTCATACCGCCGACCGCCGCCGTGGCGCCCGCCGGTGCCGCCTGGTGGGCGACCTCGCGCAGCGGCCCGGCCACCGTGTCGAGGGCGGCGTCGGATTCCGGCGCGTTCGCCAGCGTCACCTGGAAGTTCGCGGTCGTCCCGTCCGCCGACAGCTGCGGCGCCCCGACCTGCCCGACACCGTCGACCCCGGTCAGTGCCGTGCGATAGGTCGCGAGCTGGTCCTCGGCGAGCGGAGTGCTCGACCGCAGCAGCACGTCCGAGGGCTGGGTGGCACCGGCGGGCATGCCCTTCAGCAGTTCGGTGGTGAACGCCACCGACTCCGAGGCATCGGTGGTCGAGCCGGAGTTCAGGTCGAAGGTCGGATTGAAGCCGAAGGCGAACACGCCCAGTGCCACCAGCACGCCACCGGAGGCGACGGCGAACACGCCGGGCCGCCTGCCCATCGCCGCGCCGATCGCGCCGAACCGGGCGCCCTTGGGCTCGACCTGCCAGGCCTTCGACGGCCAGAACACCTTGGTACCCAGCAGCGAGACGATGGCGGGCACCAGTGTGAGCCCGGCCAGCAGCGCCACCGCGACCGCGATCGCCAGTGCCGGGCCCAGCGCCCGGAACATCCCGAGGCTCGACAGGGTCAGCGCCATGAACGCGATGATCACCGCGGCCGCGGCCGACGTGATGGCCTCGCCGACCCGGGCGACGGCATTGACCATGGCGGTCTTGGGATCGTCACCGGCCCGCAGCCGCTCCCGGTACCGGAACATCAGGAACAGGATGTAGTCGGTGCCGACCCCGAACAGCACTACCAGCAGGATCGAGTTCACCGAGGTGTCGATCTCGAGGTCGAAGGCCTCGGCCGCCATGGCGATCAGACCGCCGACGGTGCCCGAGATGGCGCCGATGGTGATCACCGGCAGCAGCGCGATGACCGGGCTGCGGAAGATGATCAGCAGCAACACCAGGATCAGCACGATCGTGGCGATGCCGATGATCGCCATGCCCTTCTCACCCTGCTCGGTCTGGTCCAGCGTCTGCGCCGCCGTGCCGGTGATGCCGGCTTTCAGTCCGGTGTCGCCGACCTGATCCTTCAGGTGCTCGCGCAGACTCCGCACCGCCTCGCCCTGGGTCTTGTCCGAGGCGTCGGTGAGCTTGGCCATCTGCACCGCGATGACCTGGACCAGGCGATTCTCCGAAGGCGGAGTCACCTGGATGCCGGTGACACCCTTGATGTTCTGCGCTGTGAGCCCGCCCGCCACGGCGGTCACGGTGGCGGAGTCGGTCTCGGTCAGCGGGCCACCGTCGGCGCGGACCGCGACGATCAGCGCGGCGGGCGCGGCATGCTGCGGGAAGGCCTGCTCCTGCAGCTTCATCGCCTGGATGGATTCGTAATGCGAAGGCAGGAAGGCGGATTGATCGGTCGTCGCGGTGAGCGCGGGCGCCGTGGACAGCACGGCGACGATCGCGATCACCCACAGCCCGATCACTTTCCACGGATGGTGGACGACGACGCGCCCCAGTCTGGCGAACATGGTGAGAGGTCCTTTTCGATATCGGAATGCGCATATAGGCATGGGTATTCGAGCGGCGAGCCCTGTTCCGGCTCGTCGTCACTGGTCGGTATGCGGTTGTGCGGCGACTGTGCGTCCCGTCCGACTCACTATAAGTAGATGTATACGTATAGGGCAAGAGTCAAAAAAAGTCCGCACGGATCGACTCCGTGCGGACCGCGGATCGGCGGCGCGGAACTAAAGCTCGTACACGCCGAACGCCCGGTTCTGGATGCACATCGGCATCACGTGGACCCGGTCGGTCCATTCGAATTTGGCTGCCGCCTCGACGGTTCCGCGCTCGTCGACGCACACGCTCGCGGTGCCCGGCATGGTCAGCGGGTTCAGCACGGCCAGCGGGATACCGGCGTGGATGCCGCTGTAGAGGCCACCGCTGAAGCACAGCGGGGTGATCGCAATGCCGCGCTGCGCGCTCTCGCGGTCGGCCGCGGCCTGCGCGCCCGGCACGCCCGCGCAGTCGAGGGGGTTCTCGTTCGACGCCTGGGCGGGAACGGTCAAGAGGGTGAATCCGGCCGCACAGCCCGCGGCGACGGCCATCAGGGATCGAGCAAATGAGGTCCTGGTCATAGCCGCATTGAAACACTGGTGGCGGGTCGCACACACAATCGGCGGCGGCGTGTCGACCCGCCAGTCAGCGCGGAACGGCCTCGAGCACGCAGTCCGGCGCGGCCGTCTCGACCGTCCGCACCAGCGTGAAGCCGCTGCGCGCCAGCAGCGCGCGGAACTCGGCCTCGGTGCGTTCGTGGCCGCCCTCGGTGTTCACCAGCATCTCCAGATCGATGAATTTCCCCGGATGCGGGCGCTGATGATCGGGCAGCACCAGTTCGAGCAGCAGCAGCGTCGAGGTGGGGCGCATCGCGGCGCGCACGGTGCGCAGGATCTGCTCGGCCTGCGCGTCGGACCAGTCGTGCACGATGTGTTTGAGCAGGTAGACGTCACCGCCCTGGGGGACCTCCTCGAAGAACGAGCCGCTCTCGACCGTGCACCGCTGTCCCAGACCCGCCGCCTCCAGGTCGGCGGTCAGATCGTCGACCACGTTCGGCAGGTCGAACACGATGCCCTGGGCCGCCGGATACCGGCCGAGGATCTCGGTGAGCAGGCTGCCGCGCCCGCCGCCCACGTCGATGAGGGTGCCGAAGCGGCCGAAATCGTAGGCGGCGAGCAGCGGCTCGATCGCCAGGGTGCTCACGCTGGTCATCGCGTTGTCGAACAACTCGCCGACCTCGCGGTTCACCGCCGCGTACTCGAAGAAACTCGCCCCGTCCAGGGCCTGGCCGACGGCTTCGCCGGTGCGCACCGCGTCGGTCAGATGGGTCCAGTGGTTGCGATGGTATGGCGAGCCGAAGAACCGCGACAGATCGCGCAGCGTCACCTCGGCGTCGCTGCGCAGCGCGTCGCCGAGCCGGGTGAGTTCGTAGGAGCCGTCGCGCCGCTGGGCGAACACCCCGAAACTCACCAGCAGCCGCATCAGCCTGCGCAGCCCGCCCTCGTCGATCCCGAGCGCCCCCGCCAGCTTCGCCGGCGTCCGCGGGCCCTCGGCCAGCTCGTCGGCGATGCCGAGTTCGGCGGCGGCACTGATGGCCTGGGACAGGAATCCGGCGATCTGGAGCTCCAGCAGCGCGATATGGCCGGGAACCAGTTTCCGGTGCAGGGTGCCGAGTGCGTCGCGCACCCGTTCGATCGCGCGGAGCACAGGCAGTGGAGGGAGCTTCTTCGGTGCTGTGGACGTCATCGTCGACTCCATCGTCGGCCGGTTGACCTGCACGTACGGACCGAGCTTACGGGAATCGCGGCCTGTCGGGGAGGGTTCGCGGGCGGCAAGCCGTGCGGCTGCTCGGCGGCGAGGCGGCCGGTGCGTCGTCGCGGGATCCGATCAGGTCGGCGTCGCCAAGGCGAACGGCAGGACCGCGTCCGCGCCGCTGGTGCGCAGGGCGTGGGCGGCGACGGTCATCGTCCAGCCGGTGTCGGTGAGCGTGTCGACCAGCAGGATCGGGCCGTCGACGCCGCTCAGATCCGGCACCTCCCACGAGTCGAACAGCCCGGCGACCCGGTGCGCGGAGTTCGCCGCCGACACCGGCGGCCGGTCCGGCCTGGTGTGCAGGGTGCCCAGGTTGTCGAGCTGCCCGACCTGCGCCAGCCGCGCGGCCAGACTCGCGGTGAGCTGCGGATAGCGCGGTGATTCCAGCGCCAGCACCGAGGTCGGGCGGGCGGCCCAGGTCCAGTCCCGCAGCACGGCGACACACGCGTCGAACACCGCGTCGGGCACCGGCGCGTCGGGGCCGTCGAGCAGCGCGCGCAGCCGCTGACCCCAGCCGAGATCGGTGAGCCTGCCCAGCACCCGGCCGGTGTCGGCCGCGCCGGTGATCTTGCCCGACAACGGGATTCCGAGTTTCGCCATGCCGGTCGGCCACTGCTTGCGCGGTGCCAGATCGAGGCCGGGCCGGTCCAGCCTGGCCCGGGTGGCGGCGACGGCGGCCGCGTCGACGGTGGTGTCGGGACGGGCGCCGGTGCAGTTGTCGCAGCGTCCGCAATCGGGGGTCGCGGCGTCGAGGGCGCCCAGGCCGGGATCGTCGAGCTGACGGCGCAGGAAGGTCATCCGGCAGGCGGTGGTCGCCTGGTAGTCGATCATCGCCTGCTGCTCGGTGTCGCGGGCGGCGGCCAGGCGTTCGTAGCGCTCGGTGTCGTAGGTCCACGGCTCACCGGTCGACAGCCAGCCGCCGCGCACCCGGCGCACCGCGCCGTCCACGTCGAGCACCTTCAGCACCATCTCCAGCCGCGACCGGTTCAGCTCGACCAGCGGTTCCAGCGCCACCGTCGACATCGGCCGATCGGTGTCCAGCGCCGCCAGCACCGCGCGCACGATGTGCTCGCGCGGGAACGCCACCGAGGCGAAGTAACTCCAGATCCGCGCGTCCTCCGCGCCGGGCAGCAACACCACCTCGGCGCGATCGGTGCCGCGCCCCGCGCGCCCGACCTGCTGGTAGTAGGCGATGGGGGACGACGGCGCGCCCACGTGCACCACGAAGCCGAGATCCGGCTTGTCGAAGCCCATGCCCAGCGCCGAGGTCGCGATCAGCGCCTTCACCTCGTTGTTCAGCAGCGCGCCCTCGAGCACTTCGCGTTCGGCCGGATCGGTCTGGCCGGTGTAGGCGGCGACCGTGTGCCCGTGCGAGGTCAGCACGTCGGCCAGATCGTGCGCGGCGGCCACCGTGAGGCAGTAGATGATGCCCGACCCGGGCAGCCGGTCCAGCTGGGCACCCAGCCACGCCGTCCGCTGGACCGCGTCGTCGAAGCGCACCACCGACAGATGCAGCGACTCGCGATCGAGCGTGCCGCGCAACACCAGCGTGTCGGTGCCGATCTGCCCGGCCACATCGGTGACCACCCGATCATTGGCCGTCGCCGTGGTCGCCAGCACCGGCACATCCGACCCGAGATCGGCGATCAGCGTCCGGATGCGGCGGTAGTCGGGCCGGAAATCGTGCCCCCAGTCCGAGACACAGTGCGCCTCGTCGATCACGACCAGCCCCGCGTCGGCGGCCAGCCGGGGCAGCACCTGATCGCGAAAGTCCGGATTGTTCAACCGTTCCGGGCTCACCAGCAGCACATCGACCGCGCCGGCGGCCACCCGCTCGTGGATCTCGTCCCACTCGGTGACATTGCCCGAGTTGATCGTGTCGGCCACCACCCCGGCCCGTTCGGCGGCGGCCACCTGATTGCGCATCAACGCCAGCAACGGCGACACGATCACCGTCGGCCCCCGCCCCGCCCGCCGCAGCAGCTTCGCCGCGATGAAGTAGACCGCCGACTTGCCCCAGCCGGTCCGCTGCACCACCAGGGCCCGGCGCCGCTGCACCACCAGCGCCTCGATCGCGACCCACTGGTCCTCGCGCAACCGCGCCTGCGGCCCGGCGAGCTCGCGCAACAACTCCTCGGCGCGTTCGCGCAGGTCGGGAGCCGTCAGATCGAGCACGTCGTGGCCGGTCGCTGAGGTCATGCCGACCATGCTGCCCGACCCCACCGACAGAGACGACCCCCGGTACAGTTCCGCCTCTCCGGGATTTTTGGCCGGAGTCAGGTGCGGGGGGCTTCGGTCCGGCGGCCGACGGAGAGTGGGTGGCCAGGTGAGCCCGTACCCGGCGAGTTACCCATGTTCGTGCGAGATCTGTCTATAGGGGGTCGGGGTCGGGTACCCCGTTCCCTCGGCGAAATGTGGGATGGGGGAGGACAATAGGGCGGGTTACCGGACTTGCCGGAGGGGCTCCATGGCGAACCGATTCGACCCGCCTGCTGGATGGACGCCGCCCGGGGCGCAGTTCCGGACGAATTCGGGGGTTTCGCGGACGGTGGCCGGTGCGTTTCTCGCGCTGATCGTGACGCCGCTCGGGATGGCGCTGGCGGCGCACGGTGCGCTCGACACCAGCCGGTGGGTGATTCTCGGCGACGCCGCCGACCGCCTCGGCTCGACCCTGCAGATCATCGTGGGCGCGGTGCTGTTGTTGCTGGTCAGCGCGCTGGCCGGGTTCACGCCGATCGCGACCATCCTGGCTGGACTGGTGTGGGGTGTGCTGCCGGGGCTGGTCTACTTCGTCTCGCCGGAGAGCACCTGGCGGATGGTGGGGGATCTGCCGCTGATGACCGACGAGCTGCACATCGCGCTCAACGCGTGGATCACCAGCGGCTTCACCTTCGTCCTCGGACTGCTGCTCGTCGGCGCGGGTGTGGCGGGCACCCTGCGCCGACGATGACTCAGCCCTTCACGCAGAGGACCTGACGCAGCGTCGCCACCACGTCGACCAGGTCGGCCTGCGCCGCGATCACCTCGTCGATGTCCTTGTACGCGGCCGGGATCTCGTCGACCACGCCCGCGTCCTTCCGCGATTCCACGCCCTCGGTCTGCGCGACCAGATCGGCGACGGTGTACTGCTTCTTGGCCGCGGTCCGGCTCAACCGCCGTCCCGCGCCGTGCGAGGCCGACTGGAATGAGGCCGGATTCCCCTTGCCCCGCACCACATACGACCGCGTCCCCATCGACCCGGGAATCAGCGCGAGATCACCGGCCCCCGCCCGCACCGCGCCCTTGCGGGTCACCAGCATCGGCATCCCGTCGATGATCTCCTCCGCCACATAGTCGATGATCTCCTCCGCCACATAGTTGTGGTGACACGAGATCGGCTCGTCGAAACGCACGTCCCGCTCGCCGAACTCGTCCCGCACCGCCCGGCACACCAGCGACAGCATCACCGCCCGATTGCGCGCCGCGTACTCCTGCGCCCAGGTCAGATCCCGCCGATACGCCGCCATCTCGGGCGTCCCCCCGAGAAAGACCGCCAGATCCCGATCCGGCAGCGCCTGATTGTGCGGCAACGCCCGCGCCACCGCCATATGCCGCTCGGCCAGCTCCTTCCCGATATTGCGCGACCCGGAATGCAACAGAATCCACACCGCGTCGTCCTGGTCGAGGCAGACTTCGATGAAGTGATTCCCGGATCCGAGCGAGCCGATCTGCTTGTGCGCCTTGGACTCCAGCGATGACACCCCGGGGTGCAGCTCGCCGAACCCACGCCAGAACCGGTCCCAGCCCTTCGTCCGCGCCGACTGGCCGTGCGAACCGGCATGCAGCGCGGTGACATTCACCGCCTCCTTGTGCGCGTTGAACCCGACCGGTACCGCGCGCTCGATCCGCGACCGCAGGGAACGAAGGTCGTCGGGCAGGTCCGCGGCGGTCAGCCCGGTCTTGACGCTCTCCATCCCGCAGCCGATATCGACTCCGACCGCGGCCGGCGCGACCGCGTCGCGCATCGCGATGACCGACCCCACCGTCGCGCCTTTGCCCAGGTGTACATCCGGCATCACGCGCAGTCCGTACACCCACTCCAGCTCGGCGATATTGCGGAGCTGGCGCAGCGCGGACTGCTCGATCTCGTGCTCGTCTGCCCACATGAGCGTCTGCGCCCTGGTACCGCGCAGCTCGACGGGAAACATGGTTCGGTCCTTTCCTCGGTGTACTACCAACGGTAGGACCGAGGCCACGGCAGCGCATCCGAATATCGCCGGGCGCGAGCCGGACCGATCGGCGGAGCACGGCGCTCAGTCCGCCGTGAGCGCGTGTTCGATCCGGGTGCGATCCGGGATCGAGGAGCTGGCGCCTAGTCGGGTGGTGGCCAGGGCGCCTGCGGCGTTGGCCCAGGTCAGCGCCGGGTGTGGGCCGGTGGGCCAGGTGGCGACCAGGGCGCCGGTGAAGGCGTCGCCCGCGCCGGTGGTGTCGACGACGTCGACCGTGCGTCCGGGGACGGCGAACTCGGTGCCCTCGGCTGATCGATACCGGGCGCCGTCGCCGCCGAGCGTGCGCACGACGTGCGGAATCCGGTCGAGGTCGGACGAATAGTGTTCGGACTCCAGCGCATTCACGATGGCGAGGTCGACATCGGCCCACAGCGCGGCGGGCAGCGGCCGCACCGGTGAGGGATTGAGCGCGACGATCGTGTGCGCGGCGCGCGCGTGCCGGGCCGCCGCGGCCACGGTGGCGAGCGGAATCTCCAGCTGGCACAGCAGGATGTCGGCGGCGGCGATCGCCGCGAGCTCGTCGGCGGTCAGGTCGGTCACCCGCCCGTTCGCGCCCGCGACGACGATGATGCTGTTCTCCCCGGACTCGTCCACGACGATCGTGGCCACCCCGCTCGATCCGTCGACGGTCCGCAGCAGGGAGATGTCGACACCGGCGCCGGACAGCGTCGCGCGCAGCGTAGTCCCGAACGCGTCGTCGCCGGTCGCGCCGAGGAAGCGCACCCGCGCGCCCGACCGCGCCGCCGCGACGGCCTGGTTCGCGCCCTTGCCGCCCGGCACGGTCGCGAAGCCGGACCCGAGCACCGTCTCGCCCGGTGCGGGCCGCCGCGCCGTGGTGGTGACCAGATCCATGTTGACGCTGCCGAGCACGACGACGGTGGGTGCGGCGCTGCGGTCCATGCGGCAAATCTAGCGGTGACCCCACCGCGGGCGCGGGTTCCCGGCCGGATCACCCGATGACCTGTGGACAAGTCCCGCGGTGCCCCGAAACCTGTGGACAACTCGGTCCCGCCGCCGGTCGGAGCCGTATTCCGGGGTCCAGGCGGCGTCGAGGCGGACCGGCGGCCTGCGTACGCTGATACCCATGACGGTAGAAGTGACCCCCGAGCTCGACATCCGCGCAGCGGTGCACGACGCCGCCCGCAGGGCTCGCGTCGCGTCCCGCGTGCTGGCTCAGCTCACCACGGCGCAGAAGAACGATGCCCTGCACGCGGCGGCCGATGCCCTGCTCGCCGCCGCCGACCGCGTGCTGGCGGCCAACGCCGCCGACATCACGGCCGCGCAGGCCGCGGGCACCGAGGAGAACCTGCTCGACCGCCTGCGGCTGACCAAGGCCCGCATCGACGGCATCGCCTCCGGCCTGCGCCAGGTGGCCGGTCTGCCCGATCCGGTGGGCGTCGTCGTGCGCGGTTCCACGCTGCCGAACGGCCTCGAGATCCGCCAGACCAGGGTGCCCCTCGGCGTGGTCGGCATGGTCTACGAGGCGCGCCCCAACGTCACCGTCGACGCGTTCGGTCTCGCGCTCAAGTCGGGTAACGCGGCCCTGCTGCGCGGCTCGTCCTCGGCCGCGAACTCCAACGCCGCCCTCGTCGAGGTGCTGCGCGAAGCCCTTGTCGCCCAGGGCGTCCCGGCCGACGCGGTCCAGCTGCTGCCCAGCCACGACCGCTCCAGCGTCACCCACCTGATCCAGGCCCGCGGCCTGGTCGACGTGGTGATCCCGCGCGGCGGCGCCGGCCTGATCAACGCGGTCGTGCGCGACGCGCAGGTGCCGACCATCGAGACCGGTACCGGCAACTGCCACGTCTACGTGCACTCCGCCGCCGACCTGGACATGGCCGAGGCCATCCTGCTCAACGCCAAGACCCGTCGCCCGAGCGTCTGCAACGCGGCCGAGACGGTGCTCATCGACGCGGCGGTGGCCGAGTCGGCGCTGCCGCGGCTGAGCAAGGCACTCGAAGGCGCAGGCGTCACCATCCACGGTGATCTGCCCGGCCAGGTGCCGGCCACCGACACCGACTGGGGCGAGGAGTACCTCACCCTCGATATCGCGCTGAAGGTCGTCGACGACCTCGACGCCGCGGTCGAGCACATCAACACCTGGGGCACCGGTCACACCGAGGCCATCGTCACCGCCGACCTGGCCGCCGCGCGCGAGTTCACCACCCGCGTCGACGCCGCCGCGGTGATGGTGAACGCGTCCACCGCGTTCACCGACGGCGAGCAGTTCGGATTCGGCGCCGAGATCGGCATCTCCACCCAGAAGCTGCACGCCCGCGGCCCGATGGCACTGCCCGAACTCACCTCCACGAAGTGGATCGTGTGGGGCGACGGCCAGACTCGGCCGGTGTGATCGTGACACTGGTACAGGAACCGATCTTCACCTCGGTCGACGACGTCATCACCCGCCTGGCCGAGACCGGCTACCTGGCCGACAAGGCCACCGCCACCTCGGTCTTCCTGGCCGACCGGCTGGGCAAGCCACTGCTCATCGAGGGTCCGGCCGGTGTCGGCAAGACCGAGCTGTCGCGTGCGGTGGCCCAGGTCGCCGACGCCGAACTGGTCCGGCTGCAGTGCTACGAGGGTGTCGACGAGGCCCGCGCGCTCTACGAGTGGAATCACGCCAAGCAGATCCTGCGGATCCAGGCGTCGAGCGAGAACGACTGGGCCGAGACCAAAGCCGACGTCTTCACCGAGGAATTCCTGCTCTCGCGCCCGCTGCTCACCGCGATCCGGCGCAGCGAGCCGACGGTGCTGCTGATCGACGAGACCGACAAGGCCGACGTCGAGATCGAGGGCCTGCTGCTGGAGGTGCTCAGCGATTTCGCGGTCACCGTGCCGGAGCTGGGCACCATCACCGCCACTCGCAAGCCGTTCGTGGTACTCACCTCGAACGCCACCAGGGAGCTGTCGGAAGCGCTCAAGCGCCGCTGCCTCTACCTGCACCTGGACTTCCCGGACGAAGACCTGGAGCGTCGCATCCTGGCCAGCCGGGTACCCGAGCTGTCGGAGTCGGTCGCCGAGCAGCTGGTGCGGATCGTGCACGTGCTGCGCGGGATGCAGCTCAAGAAGCTGCCGTCGGTGGCCGAGTCGATCGACTGGGGCCAGACGCTGCTCGCCCTCGGCGCAGGCGACCTCGACGACGCCACCGTGCGCGCGACCCTCGGCGTGGTGCTCAAGCACCGCAGCGACCACCAGCGCGCGCTGGCCGAGCTGAAGCTGGCCTGAGATGACAGCGCCTGCCCCGCACGGCCTCGGCGGGCATGTCGCGGGGTTCGTCGCGGCCCTGCGGGCCCGTGGTGTGTCGGTCGGGCCGTCGGAGACCGTCGACGCGGGCCGGGTGCTGACCGTGCTCGATCTGCTCGATCGCGAGTCCGTGCGGGAGGGGCTGGCGTGCGCGCTGCTGCGCCGCCCCACCCACCGCGCCACCTTCGACGGGCTGTTCGACCTGTGGTTCCCGGTCGCGGTGGGGGAGCGCTCCGCCGAGACGCGCGAGCTGCCGCGCACACCCGATGGCCAGATCGACCTGCCCGCCCTGCGCGAGCAGCTCGCCGAACTGCTCGCGGCCGAGGACGGTGGTCAGCAGTTGCAGCTGCTGGCCGGGCAGGTCGTCGAACAGCTCGGCCAGTACCAGTCCGCGCGCGGGCCGTCGTTCTCCGCCTATCAGGCGATGAAAGACCTCGCGCCGCAGACCCTGCTGTCCCGGGTGCTGGCGGGACTCGCGCTGGCGCCGGACGCGAGCGACCGCGACACCGAGGTGGCCCGGCGCATCGCCAGGGAACGGATCGCCGGATTCCGGGCGAGTGTGGAAGCCGAGACCAACCGTCGCGTGGCCGAACAGATCGGGCGCGACCGTGTCGCCACCTACGGCGTCGCCCGCCAGGCCGAGGACGCCGACTTCCTGCGCGCCTCCGAACGCGAACTCGTCGAACTGCGTCGCGGCAGCCAGCGGCTGGCCCGCATCCTGGCGTCCCGCCTGGCGGTGCGGCGCAAGAAGGCCCGTCGCGGCGAGATCGACCTGCGCAAGACCCTGCGGGCGTCGATGTCGACCGGTGGCGTCCCGATCGATCTGGTGAATCGCAAGCCGCGGCCCGGCCGCCCGGAACTGGTGCTGCTGTGCGACATCTCGGGTTCGGTGGCCGGCTTCAGCAACTTCACCATGCTGCTCGTGAGCGCGTTGCGTGAGCAGTTCTCCCGGGTCAGGATCTTCGCCTTCGTCGACCGCACCGACGAGGTCACCGGCTTCTTCGACCCGTATGTCGGCCTCGACAACGTACTCACCAGGATCTTCACCGAGTCACGGATCATCGACGCCGACGGGCACTCCGACTACGGCCAGGCCCTGACCACCTTCGCCGACAACTTCGGTGACGCCGTCACCAGCCGCAGCTCGCTGCTGGTCCTCGGCGACGGTCGCACCAACTACCGCAATCCGAAGCTGGACATCCTGCGTCAGCTCGTCGACACCGCCCGGCACGCGCACTGGCTGAACCCGGAGCCGCGGAACCTGTGGGGCACCGGCGATTCGGCGGCGCGCGACTACGGCGAGGTGATCGAGATGCACGAATGCCGGTCGGCCCGGCAGCTGACCGATGTGGTCTCCCGGTTGTTGCCCGTCTGAAGGAGCTGGTGATGAGCGAGGATCTGCTGACCTACTGCCTGGCCAAACCCGGTGCCTGGCAGGACGAACCGTGGGAGGGCGACATCGTCGCCAAGGTCGGCGACAAGATCTTCGCCTTCCTCGGTGACGGCGGCGCGATCGGTCTCAAATGCGGCCGGGACCGTGCCGAGGCCGACGAACTGGTGCACGTCTATCCCGGCGACGTCACCGCCTCGGCCTACATCGGCCGCTACGGCTGGAACAGCGTCACCGTCGGCGGCGCCGTCCCACCCGACGAACTGCGCGAGCTGATCGACGCCTCCTACGACGCGGTCGTGGCCAAACTGCCGAAGTCCAAGCGCCCCACCGGCTGATCGTTTCAGCGGACGTTAAGCCGCTTACAGGCGCCCTCCACCAAGATCACCGCCATGCTGGCAGGGGCGTCGCGCGACGACGAGCGGTTCGGTCGACGGGCGTCGTCCGACACGGTGGTACGAGTGGTGGCACGGCGGGCGCGGTCGACCCGGTGACCGATCCGCTCGCGAACGACGGCGCCGGGGCCGTCCCGTCGCCGTGCGCACCCCACAGCACGGTGCCGTCCGGCGAGATCGTGCGCCCCGAGCACCTGCGTCCCGGCGCGGGCGCGCGGGCCGCGCGGCGGCTGGCCGATGTCGCGGCGACCCGGCTGGCCGACGCGCCCGCCGCCGCGGAGGAACAGTTGCGCCGGGCCCTGGTCGTCGGCTGCGGCGAACTCGACGGACGCGAACTCGCCGAGTTGCGCACCCGCCTGGTCACCGCGATCGCCGCCCAACCGCGCCGGGATCGCGACCTGGCCAGGGCGGCGGCCGCCGCCGCGGCGTGCTGGCACCCGATCTCGCCTG
Source organism: Nocardia sp. NPDC003269 (assembly GCF_042888005.1). NCBI lineage: Bacteria > Bacillati > Actinomycetota > Actinomycetes > Mycobacteriales > Nocardiaceae > Nocardia > Nocardia sp. NPDC003269. Next base: position 299,211 of record NZ_JBIAPA010000004.1, on the reverse strand, counting down.
CCGACGCGGCCCACCTGTGGGTGGTCGCCGGCCGGGCCTGGGCGCGGGCGGGCAGGCACGCCGAGGCGGTCACCGCCTTCGACCGGCCACTGCTCACCGGCGCCGTCGCCTATCCGCCCGGTGAGCTCGCGCTGGTCCGCGCCGAGTTCGCCGAGTCGCTGCTGCGGCTCGGCCGCTACCGGCAGGCGGCCTGGCAGTTCACCGAGGCGGCCCGGCTGCTCGCGAGCTCGCCCGCTCAGCGGCGCAGGCACGCGGACCTGGTGTGGTCGGCCGCCGTCGCCCGCGAGTGCTGCGGCCAGGAGTCCGCGGCGCTGGGCGGCTATCTGCGCGCCGCGGGACTGTGGGGTGAGCTGGACAAGATCGTGCCGCGGGCCCGCTGCCTGCGCGCGGCGGCGTGGTTACAGCTGCGCGGACCCCAGGGCCGGATCCGCGGTCCGTGGTGGGTCACGATCGACGTCTTGATGGCCGAGCTGAATCAGCGGCTCGCCGCCGAGCCCGCCGCGCACATCGCCGACGAGCTCGACCGCACCCGCGCCCAGTTCGCCCAGATGTGCGCGCAGGCGTCGGGCCCGAACGACCGCCCGGCCGCTCGGGGGCGGTCCGGTCCGGTCGAGTGGTGGCAACCCCGTTAAGCTCGGACCTCATGCACGAGACAGCTCGGCCGCGCCGCAAGCTCGGCGTCATGGGCGGGACGTTCGACCCCGTTCACCACGGTCACCTGGTCGCGGCCAGCGAGGTCGCGAACCGGTTCGAGCTCGACGAGGTCATCTTCGTTCCGACCGGACAGCCGTGGCAGAAGGTGAACAAGCAGGTCAGCCCCGCCGAGGACCGCTACCTGATGACCGTCATCGCCACCGCGTCCAACCCGAGGTTCTCGGTCAGCCGGGCCGATATCGAACGCAACAAGGTCACCTACACGGTCGACACCCTGCGCGAGATGCAGAATGCCCATCCCGACGCGGAGCTGTACTTCATCACCGGTGCGGACGCGTTGGCCAACATCCTGACATGGCAGGATTGGACCGAACTGTTCGAACTGGCGAAGTTCGTCGGGGTGAGCCGTCCGGGGTACGAGCTGAACACCGACCATCTCGAGGAGCATCTGCGGGACCTGCCCGCCGATGCCGTCACGATGATCGAGATCCCCGCGCTGGCCATCTCGTCGAGCGAGTGCCGCCGCCGCGCGGCGGAGGGTCGGCCGGTCTGGTACCTCGTCCCCGACGGCGTGGTGCAGTACATATCGAAGCGGCACCTGTATGTGCCCGCAGGAACGGAAGGTAGCTGACGTTGAGCCACACGAGCGAGGTGCAGTCGTGACTGCCACTGCCGAAGCGGTCGAAATGGCCAAGGTCGCCGCACTCGCGGCCGACGACAAGCTCGCCACCGACGTCGTCGTCCTCGACGTCTCCGAGCAGCTGGTGATCACCGACTGCTTCGTGATCGCCTCGGCGCCCAACGAGCGTCAGGTCAACGCGATCGTCGACAATGTCGAGGAGAAGCTGCGCGAAGCCGGGCACAAGCCGGTCCGCCGCGAGGGCACCCGCGAGGGTCGCTGGGCGCTGCTCGACTACGTCGACATCGTCGTGCACATCCAGCACAACGACGAGCGCAATTTCTATGCGCTGGAGCGGTTGTGGCGTGACTGCCCGACCGTGGCCGTCGAGGGCATCGCCACCCCGGCGACACCCGCCGCCGACGACGCACAGGTAGAGGGCGACACCGAGTGAGCAAGTACGCCCATGTGCGCACGCTGATCCTGCTGCGGCACGGGCAGACCGAGTGGAACGCCGCCGACCGGATGCAGGGCCAGATCGATACCGATCTCACCGACCTCGGCAGGCAGCAGGCCAAAGAGGCGGCGCGGGAACTGGTGTCCCGCAACGCGATCGCGGTCCACGCCTCCGATCTGCGCCGTGCCAAGGAAACCGCGCAGGCGCTCGGCGACATCAGCAATCTGCCGGTCGTCACCGATCAGCGACTGCGGGAGACCCACCTGGGTGACTGGGAGGGGCTGACCCATCTCGAGGTCGACGCCGACTATCCCGGCGCGCGCGTGCAGTGGCGGCTCGACGCCACCTACACACCGCCCGGCGGCGAGAGCAAACTCGAGGTGGGCGCGCGTGCGCTTCCGGTGGTGCGCGAACTGTACAACGAGCGACAGGATTGGCCCGGCCGGACTATCATCCTGGTTGCGCACGGCGGGCTGATCGCTGCCCTCACGGCCGCGTTGCTGGAACTGCCTCCGGAGAACTGGCCCGCCCTCGGCGGGCTGGCCAACACGAGCTGGGTGCAGCTGTCCAGCCACGGGCCCGACATCGACCGACCCGGCTGGCGCCTCGATGTTTGGAACGCAGCGGCGAAGGTAGCTCCCGATGTCCTCTGAAGAGCCCGTCCGATCGGTACCGGACGAACTGTTCCAGCAGGTGACGGCCAAGGCCGGACGGCAATTGCCGGACGCGCTGTTCGGCCCGCCACCCGCTAAGCCCGCACGCCCCGAGCGTGAGGAGCCCATCCGTTCGGTACCGGACGAACTCTTCAAGCAGGTCACCGCGCGCAGTGAGCGCTCGCTACCCGACGCGCTGTTCGGTCCGCCGCCCGCGCCGGTAGACGCCGAGCCCGAGCAGGCCGAGGCCGCTGCCGGTGAATCGGCGGTGGCCGGTTCGTCGGACGACGCGGACGGCGATGTCGACGGCGAGCCCGCCACAGCGGGCGCCGCTGTCGCCGAAGCCGTCGAAGCGGATTCCGCCGCGCAGCCGGACGCTGAATCGACTGTCGCGCAGCCGGATAACACCGAGACCGCCGACACCGAGGTAGTCGATGGTGCGACTCCCGTCGTGACTCCCGTCGATGCGGCACCCGCCGAATCGGCGGCCGAACCCGCTGCGGCGCTGGATCTCCAGTCGGCAAGTGCGGCCGATGGTTCCGCTGACGCGGACACCGCGGCGGACGAGGTGCCGGACGTGGTCGCGACGGAGACGGACGAAGCCGTCGCGGCATCCGTCGATTCCGTCACGGTGGCCGCTGCGGTCACCGAGGTGGCGGCTCCGGTCGCGGAGACCGCTGTCGCACAGGGTGAATCGCTCGGTGCGGCGGCCGCGGAGGTCGTCCTCGTCGAGGAGTCCACCGCGCCCCGGCCGGTGGAGTCCGCCTCGCCGCGGCCCGTGCTGCTGGTGATCGCCGACTCGCTCGCCTACTACGGACCCAAAGGCGGCCTGCCCGCTGACGATCCCCGGATCTGGCCGAATATGGTGGCCGCCGAACTGGATTGGGATGTCGAGCTGATCGCCCGGATCGGGTGGACCTGCCGCGACGCCTACTGGGCGCTGATCGGTGACCCCCGGGTGTGGGCCGCCGTGCCGCGGGCGGGTGCCGTCGTGTTCGCCGTGGGCGGCATGGACACGCTGCCCTCGCCGCTGCCGACCGCGCTGCGCGAGCTGATCCGCTACATCCGTCCGCCCAAGCTGCGTCGCGGCGTGCGCGCCTCCTACAACTGGCTGCAGCCGAAGCTGTCGAAACTCGGTCGGCCCGTGGCGCTTCCGCCGAAGGTGAGTGTCGACTACCTCGAGCAGTCGCGCGAGGCGCTCAATCATCTGCGTCCCGAGCTGCCCGTGGTCGCGGTGCTGCCGTCGGTGCACAAGTGCGATGCCTACGGGCGGGTGCACCGAGGCCGGGCGCGCGCGGTCAAGGCGCTGCAGGCGTGGTCCGGCCGTACCGCGGTGCCGCTGGTCGACCTCGGCGAGGCCGTGCGCGACGACATCGAGTCGGGCGCGGCGAACCCGGACGGCATCCACTGGGGCTGGGCCGGGCACGCGGCGGTGGCGACGGCGATGACCAAGGCGCTGCAGGAGGTCCGGTAGTCCGTGACCGTTGTGGTGGTCACCGATTCGGCGGCCGGGCTGTCGCCCGACGTCGTCGGCGAGCTCGGTATCGAAGTGGTCCCGTTGCATGTGCTCGTCGGCGACCGGGAGATCCGGGAGGGTGTCGACCCCGTCGAGATCGATTACTCGACGGACTCGGTCACCACCTCGGCCGCGTCGCCGGGCGAGCTGCGCGAAGTCTACGAGCGGGCGCTGAGCCGCAGTGACGGCGACGGTGTCGTCGCCGTGCACCTGTCGCGCACGCTGTCGGCGACCTGGGAGTCGGGCAGGCAGGCCGTCCGTGACATGGGCGCCGAAGACAAGGTGCGCCTGGTGGATTCGCTGGGGGCCGGCTTGGCGACCGGCCTGCCGGTGCTCGCGGCCGCCCGCCGCGCGCGGGCGGGTGAGGCGCTGGACGCGGTCTACGAACGCGCGGTGACGGCCGCCGCCCGTGCCCGCACGTTCATCCTGGTCAACCGCACCGAGCAGCTGCGCAAGGGCGGCAGGCTGAGCAGTGCCGCCGCGTTCTTCGGCAGCGAGCTGGTGACGAAGCCGCTGCTGCAGCTGGTCGAGGGCAAGCTGGAACTGCGCGAGAAGGTGCGTACGCGGTCGCGTGCCTACGCCAAGCTGGTCGCGGCCGCGGTGGAGGCGGCCGGGCGCGACGGTGCGGCCCTGGCGGTCCAGCACCTGGGCGCCGCCGATGCCGCGGAGAGCATCGCGGCCCAGCTGCGGGAACAGGTGCCGGAGGTCGAGGAGCTGTACGTCGGCGAGTTCGGTCCCACCCTGGGTGTCCATCTCGGTGTCGGCGCGCTGGGTGTGCTGGTCGTGCCCGGTGGGTGTTCCTGACCGGCGCCGATTTCCGGCGCTGAGTGGCACACCGGGAGCCTGCGCCGACGGTCCGGACCGCTGGGCCTCTACGATGCCCCGGTGACCGGATACGACGACTTCGACTTCCCCGACACCGCGCACCTGCCGCCCCGCAGGCAACACATCCTCGCCGTGATCCGGGATTCGGTGCTCGCGCACGGCTACGCGCCGAGTGCGCGGGAGATCGCCGACGCGGTCGGCCTGCGGTCCACCTCCACGGTCTCCCAGCATCTGAAAGCGTTGGAGGAGGACGGTTTCCTGCGGCGCGGCACCGGGATGGCCCGCCAGATCGATGTGCGTCTGTTCCTGCGCGACACCCCCGCCGCCGGTTCCAGTGACTCGGTGACCGTGCCGGTGGTCGGCGACATCGCCGCGGGCACGCCGATCCTGGCCGAGCAGCACGCCGACGACCTGCTGACGCTGCCGCGTGAACTGGTCGGTCGCGGTGAGGTTTTCGGGCTGCGAGTGCGCGGCGACTCGATGATCGACGCCGCCATCTGCGACGGCGATCTGGTCGTGGTGCGCAGCCAGCGCGAGGCGACCAACGGTGACATCGTTGCCGCCATGATCGGCGAGGAGGCCACCGTCAAGGTCTATCGCCGGCGCAACGGTCACGTCCTGCTCGAACCCCGCAACCCCGCCTACTCGGTCATCGATGGCGACGAAGCCGTGATCCTGGGCCGCGTGGTCTCGGTGATGCGCCGCGTCTGAGGGTGTTCCCGCTATGCCGGGCCGAACCAGTCGAGTGACTGACCGTGCGGCCCGGCGTACGCGACCGGCTCGCCGTCGATCGCGAGCACCATCCGAGCCCGTCCCGAATTCCGCACGGGCACACGGTCGGTGAACTCGGCGATCACCCCGGTGCCCTCCTGGGACACCCAGTGGCAGGGCAGCGCGCGGACCGTGGCGATGAATCCCTCGCGTGCCGCGGCCGGCAGATAGGTGAGCACCGCGCTGTGGAACACGACCACGGTGCTGTCGCCGGGTGCCGCGTCGACCAGTTCGGCGACTCGCTCGTTCAGGTCGCCCGTCACCAGTGCCGGTGGGTTCGCGGCGGCGATCGCACACGCGTTGCGCAGCCTGGACAGTCGGTCGTCCTGTCCCGGCCAGACGAGTGCTTCCAGCCACTCCCGGTCGCGAATGTCCGCCGCGTCGAGCGGGTTCAGGTCGACTCCGGCGCGATGGACGACCTCGGGTAGCCGCTGCGGAATCGGCACGGCGCCGGTTGTCGTGCACCGCAACACCACCGAGGACGAACCGTCCGCCGGATCCAGGGCGAGCGCGCCGTAGCGATAGCTGTAGCGGTCCGGGTAGAGACAGAGCCCCGCCGACGCGCCGACCTCGATCAGCGCCAGCGGTCCGGGCAGGCGGGCGAGGACCGGCAGCAGGGTGGCCGCGCGGCCCGCCTCGTTGGTCTGGGTGCGCCGGGCGAGCGCGGTCGCCGCGATCGACGGCCAGTGCGCGATCAGCTGCTCGCGGAAATCGCGATAGGGCACCGCGATCGCGCCGTGTACCCGCGCGGCCGCCAGCACCAGGTTGGGCTGCTGTTTGCCGGTCGGCAGCGCGGCGATCAGCGCCAGCACCGCCGGGTCCTCGGCGATCTCGAGCGCGCGCCGGTGGTACAGCGGGGAATTGCCGTTCGCCTCGCGGTGGGCGAAGTCGCGGAATCGTTGTGCGAGGTCCATGGGTCCATCCGTACGTGGTCTCGGCCATGGGCGCACCGTATTCGCTCGGGCAGCGCGGAGACCGGTCCCGACGACCGCGTGACCGGGAGTTGTCCACAGGCTCACGGTTGTCCACAGGTTCGCTCGAAGCCCAGGTCGGCGCCGGGTTCCCGCGGTCGCCGCCTCGTAGCGTCGCCGGCATGTCACGACACGACGAACACGAGCGGGTACGGCAACGGCTGGGTGGGTTGGCGTTGCGCGACAAACCCGGGTCCGGCTCGCTGCGCGGGGAGCCGGGCACGGCCCGTCCACGCCGCAGCACCGAAGGTCGGTGGGACGAGGAGGAACTCCCCCCGACCGGGGAGGTGCGGTCGCCGGGCTGGCTCGACGAGGGTGCCGACTCCGGGAGACTGCGCCGACTCGTTCCGGACCGGTTCCGCCAGGCGCGAGTCGACCCCGGCCGCCGCGGTGCGCTGGTTCTCGGCCTGGTGGGGGTGGCGGCCGTCGTCTGCACCGGTGTGCTGGTTCTCCGCGATCAGCCGACGCCGCAGTCGTTGCCGCCGGTGCCCGTCGTCCGCGCGGAGACCTCGGGCACCCACTCGGAACCGAGCGCGGGCCTGGCCGCGGTGGCCGGCGCCATGCCGAGCCCGACCGCGGAAGTCGTTGTCAGCGTGGTGGGTCTGGTCGAACGGCCGGGGCTGCATCATCTGCCGGGAGGCGCGCGCGTCGCCGACGCCATCGAGCGAGCGGGCGGTGCCACCGACGGCGCCGACCTCGCGGGACTGAACCTGGCCCAGCGCCTCACCGACGGCGACCAGGTCGTCGTCGGCACGACCGGCCCCCAAACGGGACCGCCACGTCTCGGCAGCGTCATGATCGGCGCTGCCGACCGCGCACCCGCCACGGGGCAACACGCCACGAGCGGACCGCCCCCGAACACCGATACCCCGAACTCGAAGACGCGCGTCAACCTGAACACAGCGACGGAAGCCGAACTCGACGCCCTCCCCGGAGTCGGCCCGGTCACCGCCAAAGCCATTCTCGCGTGGCGCACCACCAACGGCCGATTCACCGACGTCGCCCAGCTCGGCGAAGTCGACGGCATCGGCCCCGCCCGCCTGGCCCGCCTCCGCGACCTGGTGACGACGTGACCGAGTCGATCGACCCAGACGGCGACAGCGCGGACGTATCGACGCCGGAAGCGGACCCGCTACCGGCGAGCGGGTTCTCTACCTGCTTCGCGGATTGCGTCGAACACTCCTACAGCAGTATGGAATTCGGGTGCTTCGGGGTGTCGTCGGTGCTCGGGCGGAGTGCGGTCTGCCATGACGCGCCGATGTCGAACCCGGACTCGGAATGAGTGCCGCGGCTCAGGAGGAGATAGCGGAGGAGACCGAACGCCAGGTCCTGGACATGCGCCTGGTCCCGGCGGCACTGGGCTGCTGGGCCGCGACGATCGTGGCGGTGTCCCTCGGATGGTTCGCGGGGCTGGTACTGGCGGTCGGTGCAGTGGTGGTGGCGATCGGCGCATGGGTAGTGCTGCTGTGGGCGATCGCGCACAAGCGTGAGCGATGGCGGGTCGTTGCAGTCGCCGGATTGGCGACGATGCTGGCGACCGCCGGGTTCGGGGCAGCGGGAGCCTGGCGCGCGCACCACGTGCAGACACACCCGCTGCGGGAGTCGTTCGGGCGCACGGTGACAGTGCTGGCTGTGGTCACCGACGACCCGAAACCGATGCGGGCAGGCGGATTCGGCGGACAGCGGCGGTGGATCGTCCACGCGGAACTACGCGAGTTCAGCAGAGGCACGAGCACATCGGCGATGAGCGTGCCGTCGGCGAGTGTGCCGTCGGCGAGTGTGCCGCCGGTGAACATGCCACCGTTGAACGAGCCGGCGATCGGCATTACGCCGGCGAGTGTGCCGCCTGTCGACGCGCCGCCGACGATCAGCAGGCCGCTGGCGAGTGTGCCGTCGGTGGAGGTGACGCCGGTGAATGTGCCGTCGGCCGGCGTGCCGTCGGTGGATGTGCTGTCGGCGGGCGTGCCGTCGGCCGGTGTGCCGATGGTGGACGTGCTGCCGGTGGAGGTGCCGCTGGCAAGGGTGTCGTCGGCGGGTGTGCCGACGATCAGCAGGTCGCTGGCGAGTGTGCCGTCGGTGGAGGTGACGCCGGTGAGTGTGTCGTCGGTGGGCGTGCTGCCGATGGAGGTGCCGACGGCAGATGTGCCGTCAGCGGGTGGGCTGCCGGTGGGCGGGCCGACGGCGAGCGCGATGACAAACCGGCTCGGCGGGTTGGTCGGGTCGACACTCACCCGGGGCGGTGGGGCGCTGGTGATCCTCGCGCCGGGGGAGGAGTGGGCTGAACTGTCGCCCGGGCAGGTCATTCGGTTTCGGGCGAAGGTCGCCGAGCCGAATCGGTCCAACCTGACGGTGGCGGCGTTGCACCCCGTCGGCGTGGTGGAGCGGGTCGGGATACCTCCGTGGTGGCAGCGGATGGCAGCGGGCGTGCGGGCGGATCTGGCGGCGGCTTCGGCGCGGGCGATGCCACCTGCTGCGGCGGGACTGCTACCGGCGCTCGTCGTCGGCGATACCGCCGGGCTGTCCGAGGAGGTCAGGGATGCCTTCGAGATCGCAGGTCTGCAACACCTTTGTGTGGTCAGCGGTGCGAACTTCACGATCCTGCTCACCGCTCTGCTCGCGTTGACGAGATTGCTGACCGCGGGTCCGCAGACGAGTGCCGTGGCCGCTGCAGTGACGGTGGTGATGTTCGTCGTCCTCGCGCGGCCTGATCCGAGCGTGCTGCGGGCGGCTGCCATGGGTTCGGTGACGGTGCTCGCGTTGCTCACCGGGCGGCGCAAGCAGGCGTTGCCCGCGCTGGGTGCCGCGGTGATCGGATTGCTCGGTGTGGCACCGCAGTTGGCGGTGAGCGCGGGGTTCGCGCTGTCGGTGCTCGCCACCGCCGGTCTGATCCTGCTCGCGCCGTCGTGGGCGGACTGGTTGCGGGCGCGGGGGTGGTGGCGCGCACCCGCGGAGATCGTCGCGGTGTCGGCGGGTGCGTTCGTCGTCACCCTTCCACTCATGGTGGCGCTGTCGGGGCGGGTGAGTGTGGTCGCGATCGTCGCGAACGCGTTGGTCGCGCCGGTGGTCGGGGCGATCACCGTGATCGGTGCGGTCGGCGCGGGCCTCGCCTGCCTGTGGGGTGATGCCGCGGTGTGGGTGCTGTGGTGCGCGCGCCCGCCGATGTGGTGGCTGCTCACGGTGGCCGACCGGGTCGCCGCGGTCCCCGGTGCCACGGTCTCGGTGCCCTCCGGCATGAGCGGGGGACTGGTCACGGCGGCGATCGTTGTCGTCCTGGTGGCCGCCCTGCGGTGGTCGAAGGCCCGCCGACTGCTCGCCGTCGGCACCCTGGGCATCGCGGTAGTGCTTGTCCCAGTGCGCCTCTGGCAGCCAGGGTGGCCACCCGCGGGCTGGGTGCTGGCGATGTGCGATGTAGGCCAAGGCGACGGACTCGCCCTCTCCGTCGCGCCCGGCGCCGCGATCGTGATCGATACCGGACCGGACCCCCGCCCGATCCGCCGCTGCCTGGACCGCCTGCACATCACCCATGTCCCACTCCTGATCCTCACCCATCCCCACGCCGACCACATCGACGGTCTGGCCGGCGTGCTCCGCGGCCGCACCATCGCCGCGATAGCCACCGCACCAGGCGAACTCCACCCGACCAGCCACGGGCACCGCACCAGTGATGGCTCCTCTGCCAGTGGATCTTCCGCCGGTGGCGGGCGCTCCGGTGGTGACGGGCCGTCCACCAGCGACGAGCCGTCCACCCGTGGCTCCTCCACCAACGACGGGAGCCCCGTCACCGACGGCCGCCACCCGAACGGCGAACACTCGACTACATCACCTCTCACCGCTGAACAGGGCATTGTGGCGCAGCGACCTTTGACTGCTCACAGCACCGAATCCGGTGGCGTCGAGCGAGTCGTCGAACTCGCGGAGTCCGCACGGATCCCGGTGATGGAGCTGCATCGGGGTCATGTACTCACGTTCGGGACAGTCGAATTGACGGTGTTGGCACCGGATCAGGAAGCACCTTCGTCACTGGATCTGGACGACGCCAACGATCGTTCTCTGGTGCTGAGGGCGCGCACCGCTGTCGGCACGATCCTGTTCACCGGCGATATCGAAGCCACCGCGCAGTCCCGGGTGTCGCGCGACCACGACATCAGGGCCGACATCCTCAAGGTTCCCCATCACGGATCCCGCACCACCACAACGGAATTCCTGCGCGCGGTCCACCCGCGCCTGGCCTTGATCAGTGCCGGGACGGACAACTCCTTCGGCCACCCGCACGCCACGATTATCGCCGCGCTGGACACGCTCGCCGTGACCGTCGCCCGCACCGACCGTCACGGCGACGTGATTGTGTCGGGTACCGCCGCGGACCCGAGAATCGCCACGTCCCGCCGACGGGCTCGCGCCCGCACCGACCGCCACGGTCCACGATGCCTGCGCGGTGACCTGGCCTCGGGCGCCGGTCGACGACACCGCGCACACCGGTGCTTCGGTGCCGGCAGGCCGGGTCGGGCTCGCCCACCGCCGGCCCGTGGGGAGCGGCGCACCGACGAAGGACCGCGGCCAGTTCGCTGTCGGTGCCCGAACGTAGGATCGCCTGGTGAGCGAACGCCCTGCCGCGGTACATCTGGTTCTCGGTGACGAGGAGCTGCTGGTCGAACGCGCGGTGGCGCAGGTGACCGGCCAGGTGCGGGCCTGCGCGCCGGACCCGGACTCGGTGCCCGTCGACCGGCTGCGCGCCGGTGACGCGAGTACCGCCGAACTGGCCGAGCTGCTGAGCCCGTCGCTGTTCGCCGAGGACCGGGTGATCGTGCTCGAATCGGCCGCGGAGGCGGGCAAGGACGCGGTGGCGGTGATCACCGACGCGGCCGCCGACCCGCCGGCGGGTGTCGTGCTGATGGTGCTGCATTCGGGCGGTGGCCGGGCCAAGGCGCTGGCTCCCGCCCTGCAGAAGCAGGGCGCGGTGGTGCACGAGTGCGCCAAGCTCACCAAGGCCACCGAGCGGGCGGAGTTCGTGCGGGCGGAGTTCCGGACCCTCGGCGTCCGGGTGGCGCCCGACGTGGTCGGAGTGCTGATCGAGTCCGTCGGCTCGGAACTGCGGGAGCTGGCCGCCGCGTGTTCGCAGCTGGTCGCCGACACCGGCGGCAAGGTCGACGTGAACGCGGTCCGCCGCTACTACTCGGGCCGGGCCGAGGTCAGCGGCTTCGACGTGGCCGATCTCGCCGTCGCGGGCGACCGCCCGGCCGCGATGGAAGCTCTGCGCTGGGCCACCGACCGGGGCGTCCCGCACGTCCTGCTGGCCGACGCCCTCGCCGACTCCGTGCACACCATCGCCCGCGTCGGCTCCGCGGGCCGGGGTGACCCGTTCAAACTCGCCCAGCAGCTCGGCATGCCGCCCTGGAAGGTCAAGAAGGCCCAGGCCCAGGCCCGTGGCTGGACCCCGGCCACCATCGGCACCGCGCTCCACGTGGTCGCCGCCCTCAACGCCGACGTGAAGGGTGGCGCCGCCGACGCCACCTACGCCGTGGAACACGCCCTCTCCCGCATCCTCGATCTCCGCGCCGCGGGCTGAGGGCCACACCGCCCCGGTCCACTCGCTGAGCGGACACGCCGGGACACGCTGGAATCGGGACCGAATCGCGATGTCGGTGCGGTCGTGCGGCTGGCACAGTTGATCATGACATGGACGACCCGACCGTCAGCCGGACCGGGGAGCGCGGGAGCAGGGGCCGCGCTCGTGCCTCGGCGGGCCGGTTGGCCAGGGCATTCGGGAAGGGGTTCGCCGCCGGGATGTCGGCCCTGGTGGTCGCCGTCACCGCGTACGGGTGGTCGACGGCGGGCAGTTTCGACGCCGGGTTCCTGCGCTCGCACGCCATCGAGGACGATGCGCCGCATTCGCTCGGCGGGGATCTGAACATCCTGCTGATCGGGCTCGACACGCGCCGCGATCAGAACGGGAACGAGCTGCCGCCGGAAATCCTGGACCAGTTGCACGCGGGGGACGGCGACGAGGGCGGCTACAACGCCAATACGCTGATCCTGGTGCATATTCCGGCCGCGATGGACAAGATCGTCGCGGTCTCTATTCCGCGCGACGACTACGTGCCGGTCAGTGGTATTCCCGGCTACACCCACGCCAAGATCAAGGAGGCGTACGGGCTGAAGAAGGCCGCGGTGCAGGATCAGCTGATCGCGCGCGGGGTCACCGATCAGCGCAAGCTCGAGCAGGCGGGCCGGGAGGCGGGGCGCGCCTCGATCGTCCGGGCGGTCCGCGATCTGACCGGGGTGCCGATCGACCGGTTCGCCGAGATCACCCTCGCCGGCTTCTACGATCTCGCGGCCACGCTGGGCGGGGTGGAGGTGTGCCTGAACCATCCGGTGCAGGACCTCGAGTTCTCCGGCGCGGACTTCCCGGCGGGCCGCCAGCATCTCGACCCGGCCCAGGCGCTGGCCTTCGTGCGGCAGCGGCACGGACTGGAGAACGGCGATCTGGACCGCACGCACCGGCAGCAGGCCTTCCTCACCTCGGTGGCCAGGCAGCTGCGCAGCGCGGGCACCCTGACCGACCCCGGCAAACTGTCGGCGCTGATGGAGGTGGCGCACCGCAATATCGTCCTGTCGGACGGCTGGAACATGACCGAATTCGTGCGCACGCTCGGCTCCGCGAAGGACCCGCAGGTCGAATTCCGGACCCTGCCGATCCTGCGCTATGACGTGATCAACGGGCAGGACGTGAACATCGTGGACCGCTCGGCGATCCGCCGCGAGATCGCGGCCGCGTTCGGGATGCCGGTCCCCGCCACCACGACCACCCGGCGCACCACGGCGCGGACCGAACCACCCGCCGCGTGGCCGTACGAGACGACGACGGGCGCCTGGCGGACCAGCACGACCACCTCGGTGTCGGAGACCCCCGACGCGGGAACACCGGTCCGCAGCGACATCACCTCGGGGCAGATCCCCTGTGTGAACTGATCAGTCGCCGACGACGGCGAGTTCCTCGTCGTCCTCGAGATCCTCGTAGCGACCGTCCCACTCCTCGTACAGCGGGACCTCGTCCTCCCTGGTGACGATCCACGCGGCCGCGAAGCCGCCGTCCTCGTCCGGGACCATCACATTCTCGATCTTGAGACCGAGCCCAAGGATCTCCGCGGCGCGGATCACCTCGGCCAGGTCGTCGCCTCGTACCACCGTCTGATTCGCGTACACCGTCAGCATGCGCGGAATGGTAGCCGACGACAAAAGCCGCCGTGGTCATCGAGGCCACGGCGGCTGCGTCTTGCGAAGTATTGCTGAGCGGGGAGCCCCCGCTCCGATCAGATCTTGTTCAGAGCCAGCGCGAGCGCGGACTTCTTGTTGGCCGCCTGGTTGGCGTGGATGACGCCCTTGGACGCGGCCTTGTCGAGCTTGCGGCTCGCGAACTGCAGCTGCTCGGCAGCCTTTTCCTTGTCACCGGTCGCGGCAGCTTCGCGGAAGTTGCGGATCGCGGTGCGCAGCGCGGACTTGACCGACTGGTTGCGCTTGCGCGCCGCCTCGTTGGTACGGATCCGCTTCATCTGGGACTTGATGTTGGCCACGCCTGTATCCTCTGGTTTCCTGTCGCTGGGTGGTATGTCTCGAAAGCTCGTCGGGCGCGCGCCCACGATGCAGCAGATGGTGCTGAACTACGGGTAACACCGCGCCGAAGATCGAGGTTACCAGCTCGGCACCGCCCGGCGAAATCGGGCTCCGAACGCCCGCCACGGGCCCCGCCGATTTTCACCCGTTTCAGGTGATGCAAGAAATTTACCTGTGTCTCACACGACCCCGCTGCCGGGTGATGCACAGTTTTTCTCATGACCTCCACCACAGCGCCGAGTACGGCTCGATCTGCATCACCGGCGTTGGTGAGAACGAACGGGCATCCGGTGAACACGCACGCCGGTTTGTTCGAGGGGTACGGCCCCGGCCGCTTCGCCGACGCCTTCGACGAGATGTTCGACGCGGCGGGACGAGTCCGGGCGCCGTACAAGGGTATCCACGCCGCGATGGCCGCCAACGACGTCGACGACCTGGCCAAACGCTCCGACGCGCTGGACCGGGCGTTCATCGACCAGGGCATCACCTTCTCGCTGTCGGGCCAGGAACGCCCGTTCCCGCTGGATCTGGTGCCGCGGGTGATCGCGGCCGCGGAATGGGCCAAGCTCGAACGCGGCATCAAGCAGCGGGTCACCGCGCTGGAGCTGTTCCTGGCCGACGTCTACGGCGAGCAGAACATCCTGCGCGATCAGGTGATCCCCAAGCGCCTGGTCACCTCGTGCGAGCACTTCCACCGCGAGGCCGCCGGGCTGGTGCCGCCCAACGGGGTGCGCATCCACGTCTCCGGCATCGATCTGGTGCGCGACGAACGCGGCGACTTCCGGGTGCTCGAGGACAACCTGCGCTCGCCGTCGGGCGTCTCCTATGTGATGGAGAACCGGCGCACCATGGCCCGGGTCTTCCCCGACCTGTTCTCCTCGCACCGGGTGCGGGCGGTCGGCGACTATCCCGCCCACCTACTCCGGGCGCTGCGGGCCTCCGCGGCGCCCAACGAGGCCGACCCGACCGTGGTTGTGCTCACCCCGGGGGTGCACAACTCCGCCTACTTCGAGCATTCGCTGCTGGCCAGGCAGATGGGCGTCGAGCTGGTCGAGGGGCGTGACCTGTTCTGCCGCGACAATGTCGTCTACATGCGCACCACGGCGGGCGAGCGCCAGGTCGACGTCATCTACCGGCGCATCGACGACACCTTCCTCGACCCCATGCACTTCCGCCCGGACTCCGTGCTGGGCGTCGCCGGCGTCCTCAACGCGGCCCGCGCGGGCAATGTGGTGATCTCCAGCGCGGTCGGCAACGGCGTCGGCGACGACAAACTCATCTACACCTACGTGCCGACGATCATCGAGTACTACCTCGGCGAGAAGCCGATCCTGCCCAATGTCGACACCTTCCGCTGCTGGCTCGACGACGAACGCGAGCAGGTGCTCGACCGGGTGGGCGAACTGGTGGTGAAGCCGGTCGAGGGGTCCGGCGGCTACGGGATCGTCATCGGGCCGGACGCGACACCGCGCGAGCTGGAAGCGATCCGGCGCAAGGTCAAGGCCGATCCGCGCGGCTGGATCGCCCAGCCGGTGGTGCAGCTGTCGACCGTGCCGACCAAGATCGGCAACGATCTCGCGCCCCGGCACGTCGACCTGCGCCCGTTCGCGGTCAACGACGGCGAGGACATCTGGGTGCTGCCCGGCGGGCTGACCCGGGTCGCGCTGCCGGAGGGCTCGCTGGTGGTGAACTCCAGCCAGGGCGGCGGCAGCAAGGACACCTGGGTGCTGGCCGGGCGCTCCGGTCCGGTCGACCGGGAACTGGCCGGTCCGGAACTGGTGAGCGATCCGCCGCAGGCCGATTCGTTCGAGATCGGCCGCGAGCTCAGCGCGCCGCAGGCCAATCAGCAACAGCAGCAACAACAACAGACGCAGCGGCTGATCGGGGACTGACACACATGCTTGCTCGCAACGCCGAATCCCTCTACTGGATCGGCCGATACGTCGAGCGCGCCGACGACACCGCGCGCATTCTCGACGTCGCCGTGCACCAGCTGCTCGAGGACGCCACCGTCGACGCCGACCGCACCTCCCGGGTCCTGCTCAAGGTGCTGGGGATCGAACCGCCGGAGGGACTGCACCTGGACGTGTGGTCGGTGACCGACCTCGTCGCGTTCAGCCACGACCACGGCGTCTCGATCAGCGACTCCATCGGCAAGGCCCGCGAGAACGCCCGTGGCGCACGCGAAGTCACCTCCAGCGAGATGTGGGAGTGCCTCAACGCCACCTACAACGGGCTGGCGACGGCGGAGAAGGCGGCGCGCGGCCTCGGCCCGCACGAGTTCTTCTCCTACATCAAGGACCGCGCGGCGATGTTCACCGGGCTGACCGACTCGACCCTCTCGCGCGACGACGGCTACCGGTTCCTGCTGCTCGGCCGCTCCATCGAACGCGTGGACATGATGGTGCGCCTGCTGCTCTCGCGCGCGGGCGACCGCACGTCCTCGCCCGCCTGGGTGACGGTGCTGCGCTCGGCGGGCGCCCACGACACCTACCTGCGCACCCACCGCGGCGCGCTCGACGCGGCCAGGGTCGCGGAGTTCATCCTGATCGACCGGCTGTTCCCACGCTCGGTGTTCCACACGCTGCGCGTCGCCGAGGCCTGCCTGACCGAGCTCGACCAGCGGCCGGGCAGCCGCGTCGGCGCGCGGCACGAGGCCCAGCGGGTGCTGGGCCGCGCGCGCAGCGAGCTCGAATTCCTGCCGCCCGGTGTGCTGCTGGAGGACTTGCAGAGCAGGCTGCTCGCGCTGCAGAAGTCGTGCCGGGAGGTCAGTGAGGCCGTGTCACGTCAGTACTTCCACGCCGCCCCCTGGGTGGCGTGGACCGATGTGCGCAGCAGTTCCGACGGCCGCGTGCAGGTGGAAGGAGAATTGTGAGCTGGCGGATCAGGGTGGTGCACACCACCGGATATGTCTACGACGCGCCCGTGACGCGGTCGTTCAACGAGGCCAGGCTGACGCCGCGCGCCGACAGCAGGCAGAACGTGATCCTCAATCGCGTCGAGACCGTGCCCGCCACCAGGTCGTATCGCTACACCGACTACTGGGGCACCGCGGTCACCGCCTTCGATCTGCACGCGCCGCACACCGAACTCGAGGTGACCGGGTCCTCGGTGGTGGAGACCGAGCCGTTCGCGGAGCCGACCGAGGAGCTGAGCTGGGACGACCTGCGCGGCGGCCGGATCGTCGACCGGTTCGACGAAATGCTCAGTCCCACGGCCTATGTGCCGCGCGATCGCAAGCTGGCGACGGTGGCCAGGCAGCTGTCCCGGGGCGAGGAGCCGGCCAAGGCGGTGGTGCGCGCGGCCGAGTGGGTGCACAAGGAGATGGACTACATCGCGGGCACGACCTCGGTGCACACCTCGGCGTTGCAGGCGTTCGCCGAGCGGCGCGGGGTGTGCCAGGACTACGCCCACCTGACCCTGGTGTTGTTGCGCAGCATGGGAATTCCCAGCCGGTACGTCTCCGGGTATCTGCATCCGAAGCCGAGCGCCGAGATCGGTGAGACCGTGGCGGGCCAGTCGCATGCCTGGGTGGAGGCCTGGACGGGGCAGTGGTGGGGCTACGACCCGACCAACAATCTGGCCGTCAACGAGCAGCACGTCTCGGTCGGCGTCGGCCGCGACTACGCGGATGTGCCACCGCTGAAAGGTGTTTTCTCCGGCGGCGGCTCGACCGACCTCGAGGTCGTTGTGGAGGTCACCCGCCTGGCGTAATGTCCACCTCGCTCGTGCGGACCCCGCTCGCCGCGGGGATGAATCCTCCCGGAGAGGTGGTGGCCGATGCCCACTGCACAGGAACTCGTCGAGTCCGAGGTCGTACCCGAGCCGAAGAAATGGGCCGCCGAAGGGCTCGGCACTTTCATCCTGGTGATCTGTGGCGTCGGCACGCTGGTGCTGGCGGGTGACCGGGTCGGGTCGCTCGGGGTGGCCTTCGCCTTCGGTCTGACGCTGATGTTCCTCGTCTACGCGATCGGGCCGATCTCGGGCTGCCACGTCAATCCGGCGGTCACCCTCGGCCAGCTGCTGCTCGGCCGGATCTCGGCGGTCGGCGCGGCGGGCTATGTGATCGCGCAGCTCGTCGGTGCCTTCCTGGCCGGGCTCGTGCTGTTCGCGCTGGCCAAGAACCTGCCGTCCTACGACCGCGCGGTCGACGGGCTCGGCGCCAACGGCTGGGGCGCGCACAGTCCGTCGGCGATCCGCGGACCGCTGGGTGAGGTCGTCGTCCAGAACGGGTACGGCCTGGCCGCGACCATCATCATCGAGGTGATGCTGACCGCGCTGCTGGTGTTCGTGGTGCTGGCCTCGACGGACCAGATCTCCGATGTGCCGCTGGCGGGGCTGTCGATCGGTGTCACGCTGACGGTGATCTACCTGGTCTCGCTGCCGATCGACAACACCTCGGTGAATCCGGCCCGCAGCCTGGGCGTGGCGCCGTATCAGGACGGTGCGATGGCGCAGGTGTGGGTGTTCGTGCTGTTCCCGCTGGCCGGTGGCGCGCTGGGCGCGCTGGTGTACGGCCTGATCTTCGGCCGGTCCAGGGACGTGCTGACCTAGGTCGGTCAGCTCCAGCTGTACTCGGCGACGAGCCGGTGCGCGACCAGGTCGAAGGTCTTGCGCTCGACGATCGCGCCCTCGCGCCGGATGCCGTCCTCGGGCACGTCGAGCACCCGGTCCAGCCGCACCCAGCTGGGTCGCCCGTCGTGGTCCCACGGGCCGGAGCCGATGCCGACCCAGTTGCGGTCGTGCGCGCGTTCGGCTTTGGACGACAGCATCAGCCCGAGCAGGGTCTTGCGATCGCGCCCGACGACCAGCACCGGCCGGTCCTTGCCGTTGGTGGGGTCCTCCTCGTAGGGCACCCAGGTCCACACGATCTCGCCCGGGTCGGCGCGCCCGTCGAGCTGCGGGCAGTAGACGATCTGCCGGGCGCGGTGCGCGGTGGGCACCGGCGTCGACGCGGTCGGGCGCACCGCGACGGCGGGCTCCGGCTTGGCCGCCAGCGCCCCCACCAGCTTCTCGAGCAGCCGTGGACCCTGCTTGCGCACGATCTTCGGTCCCTGCTCCTTGGCGATGACGCCGAGTTGCTTACCGAGAGTGTTCCAACTGCTGGCCATCCCTGAAATATAACGGTCGCTCGCGCTTGGAGCGCACCGGTGACAAGGGGGCGATTCGTCGCATGGGACGATAGACGCAGTTCGCCGATACCCCTCGAGGAGTGGAGTGGCTTCCAGTTTTGCCGATACGACGTTCACCGATCCGTCCCGGATCCGGAACTTCTGCATCATCGCGCACATCGACCACGGCAAGTCGACCCTGGCCGATCGGATGCTGCAGCTGACCGGTGTGGTCGAAGAGCGGGCCATGCGCGCTCAGTACCTGGACCGGATGGACATCGAGCGCGAGCGCGGCATCACGATCAAGGCGCAGAACGTCCGGCTGCCGTGGAATGTCGACGGCGAGGACTACGTCCTGCACATGATCGACACCCCGGGCCACGTCGACTTCACCTACGAGGTGTCGCGCGCGCTCGAGGCCTGTGAGGGCGCGATCCTGTTGGTCGACGCGGCACAGGGGATCGAGGCGCAGACGCTGGCGAACCTGTACCTGGCGATGGAACGCGATCTGGTGATCATCCCGGTGCTCAACAAGATCGACCTGCCCGCCGCCGACCCGGACCGCTACGCCGCCGAGATCGCGCACATCGTGGGCTGTGAGCCCGACGAGGTGCTGCGCGTCTCGGGCAAGACCGGTGTCGGCGTCGACGCGCTGCTGAACAAGGTGATCGCCGAGGTCCCGCCGCCGGTCGGCGACGCCGACGCCCCGGCCCGCGCGCTGATCTTCGACTCGGTCTACGACACCTACCGCGGCGTGGTCACCTACGTGCGTGTGGTCGACGGCAAGCTGACCCCGCGCCAGAAGATCAAGATGATGTCCACCGGCGCGCAGCACGAGCTGCTCGAGATCGGCATCGTCTCGCCCGAACCGAAGCCCACCCAGGGCCTCGGCGTCGGTGAGGTGGGATACCTGATCACCGGCGTGAAGGACGTGCGCCAGTCCAAGGTCGGTGACACCGTCACCTCCGCGCGCGACGGCGCCACCTCGGCGCTCGCGGGCTACCAGGAACCGCGCCCGATGGTCTACTCGGGCCTGTACCCGGTCGACGGCTCCGATTACCCGGATCTGCGTGACGCGCTGGACAAGCTGCAGCTCAACGACGCGGCGCTGACCTACGTGCCGGAGACCTCGGTGGCGCTGGGCTTCGGCTTCCGCTGCGGCTTCCTCGGTCTGCTGCACATGGAGATCACCCGCGAGCGGCTGCAGCGCGAGTTCGGCCTCGACCTGATCTCCACCGCGCCCAACGTGATCTACCGGGTCGTCATGGAAGACGGCACCGAGCACATCGTCACCAACCCCTCGTACTGGCCCGAGGGCAAGGTGCGCCAGACCTTCGAGCCGGTGACCAAGTGCACCGTGATCGCGCCGAGCGAGTTCGTCGGCACCATCATGGAGCTGTGCCAGAGCCGCCGCGGCGAGCTGCTCGGCATGGACTACCTGTCGGAGACGCGCGTGGAGATGCGCTACACGCTGCCGATGGCCGAGATCATCTTCGACTTCTTCGACTCGCTCAAGTCGCGCACCCGCGGGTACGCGTCGCTCGATTACGAAGAGGCGGGCGAGCAGTCGTCCGCGCTGGTGAAGGTCGACATCCTGCTCCAGGGCGAGGCGGTCGACGCGTTCAGTGCCATCGTGCACAAGGACGCCGCCCAGGCCTACGGCAACAAGATGACCACCAAGCTGCGCGAACTCATCCCGCGTCAGCAGTTCGAGGTGCCGATCCAGGCCGCGATCGGCTCGAAGATCATCGCGCGCGAGAACATCAGGGCGATCCGCAAGGACGTGCTCGCCAAGTGCTACGGCGGCGACATCAGCCGTAAGCGCAAGCTGCTCGAGAAGCAGAAGGAGGGCAAGAAGCGCATGAAGACCATCGGCCGGGTCGACGTGCCGCAGGAGGCCTTCGTGGCCGCGCTATCCTCGGACGCGGCGTCGGACAAGCCCAAGGGCAAGTAGCTCATCCCGGCTCGGCGGTGACGCGTACCAGCAGGCGCGTCCCGCCGAGCGGGCTTTCGGCGAGTTCGGCGGTGCCGCCGTGCAATTCGGCCTGCTGACGGACCAGGGCCAGGCCCAGGCCGGAGCCGGGGGAGCCCGGTCGTTTGGCGAAGCGGTCGAAGGCGGTGGGGGACAGGTGTTCCGGAATCCCGGTGCCGTTGTCGTCGACGGTGATCTCGATCCCGTCCGCGCTCGCACGGGCCGCGACCGCGATCTCGGTGGCGTGTCCGTGCAGGACCGCGTTGGTGACGGCGTTGGTGACGATCAGCAGGATCCCGCCGGGCAGGCCGGTCATCGGGACGGGGTCGCACGCGGTCAGTGTGATGTCGACCCCTGGCTGCGCGCGCCGGGCGTTCTGGACCGCGCGATCGAGGGTCTCGCACAGGTCGAACGGTTCGAAGGCGCCGGCGTCGGTGAGCTCGCCGACGGCGAGGCGCTCCAGATCGGTGAGGGTGCGCTCGATCTGGCGTTCGGCGGCCAGCACATCGGCCAGGACGGCGCCGCGCTGCTCGGCAGGCAGGTCGTCCCCGGCCAGGACCTGGAGATCGGTGCGCATCGCGGTGAGCGGGGTGCGCAGTTCGTGCGCGCAGACCGCGGCGAAATCGCGGGCGCCTGCCAGTGCCTGCCTGGTCTCGCCGTGCGCGGTCTCCAGGCGCGCCAGCATCCGGGTGATGGCGTCGGAGAGTTCCTCGGCCTCCCTGGCGCCGCGGCCGGACAGCGGCGGCAGCTCGTCGAGGGTGTCGATCTCGTGGGTCGCGGTGGCCAGCCTGCGCAGCGGGCGCGCGGCGAAACCGGCCAGCACCCAACCCAATCCGGCCGCCACCAGCACCCCGCCGACCCCGATGCCGAGGCCGATCAGCTGGCTGCGGGTGATCGCGGCGTCGACCAGCTCCCGGTCGGGATCGAGCCGGACCAGCAGGCCGGGTGCGCCCTTGACCTTGGCCAGCGCGGTGTCGGACGGGCTGCCCGGCGCCACCACCGTCGGTGGTTCGGGAGCGTCGGGGAACGGCATCGTCTCGGCCGGGAGCGGGATCGGCAGGGCGGGTACGCCGTCGATGCGCTGCACCACTTGGACATTCATCGTCGACACCGTCTGATCGAGCTGCCGGGTGCCCGCCACCTTCAGCAGTGCCGCGTAGGTGAGCCCGAGGGTGATCGCCACCAGCGCGGCGACCACGGCCGACACCAGGGCCACCCGGGTCCGCAGGGACCACGACCCGGTCCTCACGGGCGCTCCCGCAGGACGAATCCGACGCCGCGCACCGTGTGCACGACCCGATCGACGCCGTCGGCCTCGAGCTTGCGCCGCAGATACGAGACGAACACGTCGACCACATTGGTGTCGGTGGCGAAGTCGTACCCCCAGACGGCGGACAGGATCTGCTCGCGCCCGAGCACGATGCCGGTGTTCTCGGCGAGCATGGCCAGCAGCTCGAACTCGCGTTTGGTGAGGTCGACCTGTCGTCCGCCCGCGTGCACCCGGTGCCCGGCCGGATCGATCTCCACCTGCCCCACCCGCACCGTCTTACCCTGCGGCGCAGCGGTTGCCGCGCTGCGGCGCAGCAGGGCGCGCAGCCGGGCGATCAGCTCGCCGAGGTCGAACGGCTTGGTGAGGTAGTCGTCGGCGCCGCGTTCGAGGGCCGCGATCCGGTCGCTCACGGCGCTGCGGGCGCTGAGCACGCAGATGGGGATGTCGTTGCCCATCGCGCGCAGGGCGGTCACCACGCCGACGCCGTCGAGCTCGGGCATGTTCACATCGAGCACCATGGCGTCGGGGGTGGCGGAACGCACCAGGGCGAGCGCCGCGGCGCCGTCACCGGCCGTGACGACGTCGAAGCCCGAGAGCTCGAGGCCGCGCCGCAGCGACGCCAGCACCCTGAGCTCGTCGTCGACGACCAAGATCTGCTGTCCGGTCATCCCGCTCACCCTAGTGCGATCCACTGTTTTCCCTGGTCAGCGCACGTGCGGTGGGCGGACCACGATGACCCCGCCCGGTGCGTCGCCCGGGTCGACGTCCTGGCAGTTCGGTGCGTCGACGGCCGGTTCGCCCGGCAGCGCGGGCAGGACCGGCAGCGGGCGCGCCGGCTCGCCGTCGAAGCGCTCGATGTGTACGCGCGCGCCTTCCGGCGGCAGGGGCAGGGCTGGCGTGCCCGGTGCGTCCGGCGCACAGATGATCAGCGTTCGTTCGGGCCCGATCTCCCTGGTCACGGCGGGATCGGCGGTCGCGGCGCCGGCGACACCGGCGATCGTGCCGGTCAGCAGCGCGAAGCTGCCGACCAGGGCGGCGGCACGGGCCCGGCGGCGGGCGGTGAATACGGTCATGGGCGGGACTCCTCCGAACGGGTTTCGCCGATCGGCTCGACCGGCGAAACCGACGCTAAGCAGCCGATCTTCAGGGTCCGTTGAGCAATCGTTAGAGTTCTCTTGGGATCGTGAACCCCCTGATTCCACCGGGTCGCCGAAATCTGTTGCTCGCCATAAGGTGGTACCAACCGTTCTGGACGAAACGACAGTTCGGCCTCCGGTAGTAGTGTTGGATGATCTTCACTTCGCCTCGTTCGTGGTGGGGGGCCGACAGTGATGCGAGTGTTGGAGCATTGATGACGCGTGATCTGCCTTTCGATGACGATGCTGCGCGCGCGGAGGGGACCGACACGGCCTACCGGGTCGCCAACGGTGTCGCGCGGGTAGCGCGCGCCGGCGCGTACGTCACCGGTGGTGCCCTGGTCGCCGCGAACGGCACCGGCCCCGACACGACGCCGGGCACCAGCAACGCCGACAGCCGGGTCGCGGGGTGGTCCTCGCAGTACCACTCCGACCCGAGCCCGGACGCGCCGAGCCCGGTCGTGACCTTCCCCGATCTGTCGGACGTGCCCGCGCCGCATCAAGCGCCGCACGCGCCGTTCGCCCCGCACGCGCCCGCTCCGGCCGACGTCACCATGGTCGCGCGCGCCACCGAATCCGAGTGGCGCCCACAGATTCCCGGCTCCGACGACGAGCGGGAGCTGCGGATCCCCGGCTCCGACAGCAGCCACTCCACCGGCTACGGCATCCCGGGCTACGCGCAGACGCCCGCCGGGCCCGGCCTCGGTCTCGGCGGCGCCGACACCGACAACCCGTTCGGCCTCCCGGAGACGCCCGCCTTCGGCCTGCCCGGTCAGGGGATCGGCCTCCCCGGGTTCGACGGCCTGCCCGGCCACGGACTCGGCATTCCCGGCTACGACGGCATCGGCCTGCCCGGTTCGCCTGGCGGTCTGCCCGGTGCGAGCACGCCCGGTGCGGGCCAGCCCGGCGACGGGCTGTTCGACGGCATCGGTGACATGTTCGACGGCTTCGCCGCGATGGTGAACACCGAATGGCAGATCGACGCGCACGCGGGCCTGGACGGCGTGTGGTTCACCTCGCAGATGAAGGTCACCGCCCAGGTCGGCCAGGTCGGCGAT
This sequence comes from Nocardia sp. NPDC003269, assembly GCF_042888005.1. Classification (NCBI taxonomy): domain Bacteria; kingdom Bacillati; phylum Actinomycetota; class Actinomycetes; order Mycobacteriales; family Nocardiaceae; genus Nocardia; species Nocardia sp. NPDC003269. Next base: position 274,587 of record NZ_JBIAPA010000004.1, on the reverse strand, counting down.
CAGCTCGACGACTACGGCAAGTGGCTCGGTGACGGCATCAAGGTGCCCGGCGACACGACCGCCGGTGGCACCGGCGGCAGCCTGACCTCGCCGACCGGGCCGAGCCTGCCGGGATCGTCGTCCTCCGGTGTCGGCCTGCCCGGCACCACCGGGCCCACGGCCGCCGCTCCGGCGCCCGCCCCCGCGCCTGCCGCGCCACTCGCGCAGACCCCCGCTCCGGCTCCCGTGGCGCCCGCGCCGATCGCGCCGGCCCCGGCGCCGGTCGCGCCCGCCGCGCCCGCGCCGGTGGCCACCAATCCGGTGGTCAGCACGCCGTTGCAGACGACCATCCAGCCCGATGCCGCGTCGACGCCGATCGCCAACGTCTTCGGTGGGGCGGGCGCCGCCACCTCGCCGCTGACCGCGCCCGCCGCCGCGGTGCCCGCGCTGTTCGCGCCGACCACGCCGACCAAGCCGGTGGTCGTGCCGGACGTCACCGGCGGCCACACCCCGACCACCGTCCCGGTGACCGTGCCGTCCAAGCAGCCGACCGTCGACATCGACACCCCCACCACGGTGAAGCTGCCGGACCTGCCCAAGCCGACCGCGCAGCTGCCGGAGCCCACCAAGGCGCCGGTCACCGTGCCGCCGACCGGCGCGACCGGCCCCACCAAGCCGACGGTTCCGGACGATGACGTCGTCATCACCAAGCCGGGCACCACGGGCGGCGCCACGGTGCCCTCGACCGCGCCCAGCACCCCGACCGTCGACGTGCCCGACCCGACCGGGTCGCACCCGACCGCGACCGTGCCCACCCAGCAGCCGACCGCGCCGACCCACCAGCCGACGATGCCGACCAAGCAGCCGACCGTCGACATCGATCCGCCGACCGTGGTCACCCCGCCGCCGGTGGTCACCGTGCAGCCGACCCAGGTTCCGGTGAAACCGCCGGTCATCGACACCAAGCCGATCGCCGCCGACATCAGCTACACCGACGACGGCTACCATGGCGTGTCGGCCGGACTGTTCGACTCCGGGGTGGGCGGCGCAGATCACCTGGCCGCCGCGTTTCCCGTCGAGCATCATGGGTATGACTTCGTCGTCTGACACGACGACGTCTGCTCCCAGCGTCTCGGACGGACTCATGCAACGAGAGTGAGGAACAGGTTGTCAGCCGCTGCCGGACTGCAGGCCGCGACGGTGAAGCATCCGGATGTGATGGCTCCGGTCGTTTCCCTGGTCGACGAACTGCGGGAACTGGTCCGCACGGGCGGTCGTGACGACCTCGACGCCAGACTCGGCATGGTGCGCGCCAGACTCAGCGATCCCCGGGTGCGCCTGGTCGTGGTCGGTGAACCACAGGCGGGCATGAGCACGCTGGTCAACAGCATGGTCGGCACGCCGGTCAGTGCCACCGACGGCAAGCCGAGCGTTCCGGTGATCGTCGAGTACGGGCCCAACCCCGCCGCGACACTGGTGAAGTCGGCACAGCGCGGTCGCGTCGAGCGCGTGTCGGTCGACCCGCTCAACCCCGGACCCGCGCTGACCGCCCTCGGCGTGCTGCGCGCCGAATTCGCCGAGCCGAGCCCGCTGCTGGCCGACGGCCTGGTGGTGATGGACGCGCCCGGCCCCGCCGCCCACGACAGCGCGGCCTGGTCGATGATCGCCGCCGCCGACGTGGTCCTCTACGCCGCCGACGCCGCTGCCGAGCTGACCGAGGCGCAGCTGGACTACCTGCGCCGGGTCGAGCAGGTGTGCCCGTCGGTGGTCTGCGTGCTCACCAAGATCGACCGCAACCCGCACTGGTCGCTGACCCAGCGCCGCAACCGCGCGCTGCTCGACGGGGCCGGCCTGAACTTCGCGGTCGCGCCCGTCTCGGCGGTGATGCACCGGCAGGCGCAGGAGAACGGCGACCAGCAGCGCGACATCGAGTCGGGTGTGCCGCAACTCATCGATCACCTGCGCGATTACGTTGTCGCCCAGGCCGATTCGGTCGCGGTCGCGGCGGCCGTGCGCGATATCGCGCTGGTCACCGATCAACTCGTCCTGACCCTGCGCGCCGAGGCCGACGCGCTGCGCGACCCGCGCAGCCGGGCCGAGATCACCCAGCGGCTGGCGGCCGCCCGGACCGCGGCCGATCAGCTGCGTCAGCGCACCGCGACCTGGCAGGTCACCCTCGTCGACGGCAGCTCCGAGCTGAGCGCCGATATCGAACACGATCTGCGGCATCGACTACGCACCCTCGTGCGCGAGGCCGAGGCGGAGATCTCGCGCACCGATCCGGCCCGCAAGTGGACCGAGTTCGCGACCGAGCTGGACGCGCGGATCTGCGAGGCCGTCGAGGAGAACTTCGTGATGGCGCACTACCGCGCCGTCGAGCTCGCCGAGCAGGTCGCCGCGAAGTTCCCGCCGGACAACCGCACCCCGCCGCTGCCCGAACTGCGCCTGACCAATCCGGGCGACGTGCTCGAGCCGGTGCAGTCGCTGGAGACGCTGGAGAGCGCGAAATCCAGTGTCGGACAGCAGGCGCTGTCGGCCCTGCGCGGCTCCTACGGTGGCATCCTGATGGTCGGTCTGGCCACCAGCCTGCTCGGGATGTCGCTGGTCAACTGGTATTCCGCGGGCGCGGGCGTGCTGCTCGGCGTGAACGCGCTGTGGGACGACCGCCGCAATCGCAAGCAGCGCAGGCAGGCCGAGGCCAAGGTCGCCGTCGCCCGGCTCGCCGACGACGTGATCTTCCAGGTGGGCAAGGAATCCCGCAACCGCCTGCGCACGCTGCAGCGGGTGCTGCGCGACCACTACACCGAGATCGCCGCCGAGGTGGGCCGCACCGCCGACGAGGCGCTGCGCGCGGCCGAGGAGACCGGGCTGCGCTACGGCGACCATCGCGAGCTGCGGATCACCGAGATCGACGCGGGCCTGCGCACCGTGGCCGGCCTGCGCGAACGCGCCGACCGGCTCGCGTACTGACGGCTAGGGCCGGTGCGACGGCGTGTGCGCCGGCTGGAACTGGCCCGCGTTGCGCGAATCCTCGGCCCGGATGACGTGGGTGACCGCGTTGATCAGCGCCAGGTGGGTGAACGCCTGCGGGAAGTTGCCCAGGTGCCGCCCGGTGCGTGAGTCGATCTCCTCGGCGTAGAGGCGCAGCGGAGAGGCCAGCCCGAGCAGCCGCTCGCACAGGTGGGTGGCCCGTTCCAGCTCACCGATCTCCACCAGCGCCGAGACCAGCCAGAACGAGCAGATGGTGAAGGTGCCCTCCTCACCGTCGAGACCGTCGTCGGTGGTGTCGGTGCGGTAGCGCAGCACCAGGCCGTTGACGGTGAGCCGGGTCGCGATCGACAGCACGGTCGCGCGCACGCGATGGTCGTCGGGCGGCAGGAAGCGGGTCAGCACCACCAGCAGCAGCGAGGCGTCGAGGGTGTCGCCGCCGTAGGTCTGGGTGAACACGCCCTCGTGGTTCACGCCGTGCTCGAGCACGTCCGCCTTGATCTGCTCGGCGATGTCGAACCACTCCGCCGCGCGGGCGTGCTGGCCGTGCAGCTGGGCCAGCCGGGCGCCGCGGTCGAGCGCCACCCAGCACATCACCTTCGAGGAGGTGAAGTGCTGCGGTTCGCCGCGCACCTCCCAGATCCCGCGATCGGGTTTGCGCCAGTTGGCGATGGCCGCGTGCACGGTGCGTTCCAGCAGCGGCCACAGCGATTCCGGCACCTGTCCGCGCGATTTCACGTGCAGGTACACCGCGTCGAGCATGGTGCCCCAGATGTCGTGCTGGTCCTGGTCGTAGGCGGCGTTGCCGATGCGGACCGGTCTGGCGCCGTCGTAGCCGGACAGATCGGGCAGCTCGTACTCGGTGATGCGGCGCTCGCCGCCGATGCCGTAGAGCACCTGCAGCGGGAGCGCGTCGCCGTTGTCGCCGGTGGTGACGTCGTTGAGGAAGGCGAAGAAGTCGTTGGCCTCCCGGTCCAGGCCCAGGGTGTACAGGCCCCACAGGGCGAAGCTGGCGTCGCGCACCCAGGTGTAGCGGTAGTCCCAGTTGCGTTGTCCACCAGGGGTTTCCGGGAGTGAGGTGGTGGCGGCGGCGAGCAGGGCGCCGGTCGGCGCGTAGGTGAGGCCCTTCAGGGTGAGGGCGCTGCGCTGCAGATAGCCGCGCCACGGATGGTCGGGGAAATCACCCAGGGTGATCCAGCGCCGCCAGCATTCGGCGGTCGCCCACATCTTCTGCGCGGCCTCGGCGAAGGTGGCGGGCGCGGGCAGCTCCGACCAGGTGAGCGCGACGAACACCTCGTCGCCCTCGGACATCCGGGTGCGGGCGCGGGCCTCCCTGCCCTCGAGCCCGAGGCGCAGATCGGTGGTGAGCACCAGTGCGGGCCCGGCATCGGGATCGAGGAAGGGCCGGGCCGTCGCCTGTTCGTAGACCTTGCCGGTGTACTCCCACTTCGCGCCGCCCTGGTGGTAGTCGAACGAGGGCTGGCAGCTCATCTCCAGTTCGACCGTGCCGCTCACGCACTTGACCGTGCGCAGCAGGATGTGTTCGGCATCCCAGTCCATCGGGGTGCGGCGATGGGTCTTGGACCGCTGGATGTTGTTGTGCCACGGCCCGAGCACCAGCGCGTCGCGCACGATCAGCCAGCCGGTCTCGGTCTGCCAGGTGGTCTCCAGGATCATCCCGCCCGGCAGGTAGCGCCGTTCCGCAGGCACGTTCTTGCCGTACGGGCCGATCCGGAAGTGCCCGGCGCTGCGGTCGAGCATGGCGCCGAAGACACTGGGGGAGTCGGGACGCGGCACGCACAACCACTCGACCGACCCGCTGTTGGCGATCAGGCAGCTGGTCTCGCAATCGGACAGGAACGCGTAGTCGTCGATCGGCGGGAAGGCACCGCGGCTGCCGCTGGAGGAGACCGGGCTCAGAATCGGCAGGCTGTCAGCACTGGGAGACTCCATACCCCATCATCAGGGCGCGGCACCGCGCTCGTCCACCGCTCGGTGCTGACGTGCCGCTCACAGCGACGGAATTCGCCCGTTCACGGTGACCGTCTAGGCTGGTCGGCGTGCAAAACATCGCGGGTTGGTGGGACGGTTTCGAACTCTGGGTAGCCGGGCTGCCCTTCATCCCCCAGTTCCTGGTCGTGCTGGTCGGCATGGTGCCGATCAGCTTCGCCATCGCCTTCGTGCTCGACCGCGCCCTGCGCGCGATCTTCCGCCTGCTCGGCCGTGGCGACCGCACCGAGCCGCCGGTCGCCGCGACGGCGGTGCCGGTCACCGCTGCCGCGCCGGCGCGCCCGACCGTCGGCAGCGGTGCCCGCTGATGCCTCGTTCTCGCGTTCAGCTCGCGCTGGTTGCCCTGCTCGTGCTCGTCGTCATCGCGTGGTTCTTCACCCGCTGACGCGTCAGTTCCGGCGCCAGTCGTCGAAGCGCTTGCCCAGATCGGACACGGTCCGGCCGACCTCCTGACCGACGGTGCTCACCGCTGCCCCGACATCGCGGCCCAGGTCGCGCACCGTGCGCACCAGCAGGTCGTCGGACTGGTCGAAGGACTCCCGGTAGCTGCGGGCCGCCTCCTTCACCTCGTCGCTGATCTTGGCGTTGCGGTCGTGCGCGCGCCGCGGGTAGGTGCCGCCGAGCACCCGGTCGTAGTCGCCGGACTGGATCCAGCGGCGCAGCTCGGCCGCGCGCAGCACCGAGAACGGGTGCGAGCGCAACTCCAGGTTCAGCAGCTTGAGCACGCCGTCGCGCAGGTCGCCCGAGCGCAGGTAGTCGTCGGCCTGGTCGAGGAACGCGCCGTGGTTCATCTCCGTCAGCCAGGTGCCGCCCGCGGTCTTCATGTGCACCCGCACCGACGCCTCCACGTCCTGGCAGCACAGCAGCCCGGCGCGGTCGCCGGACAGCTCCGACTTGCGGCTCCACTCCATCAGCGCGGCCACGATCGCCCGCAGGGCCCATCCGCCGCCCGGCATCCAGCCGATCGAGGCGGACAGCCGCAGCAGGTGCATGAGCATCGTGCGGTACACCGCGTGCCCGGACAGCGCGTGCCCGAGCTCGTGCCCGATGACGAAGCGCAGCTCCTCGGTGTCCATCAGGTCGAGCAGGCCGGTGGTCAGCACGATGAACGGCCGGTCCATCCCGATGGTGAAGGCGTTCACCGTCGGGTCCTGCAGGACGTACATCTCCGGCGTCGACTCGGCGTCGAGCACACCGACGCAATCCGCCCGCAACTGGTGCAGGGTGCGGAACTGACGGTCGTCGACCCGGACGGCCGTCGCCAGGTACAGCAGCCGGTGCTGGCGCTCGCGCAGCAGGCTCGACAGCGCCTTCAGCACGGTGTCGAACCCGCTCAGGGCACGGAGCGCGACCAGGGCGGTCCGGTCGGCCGGATGCTCCCACGTGCGGGTACTGATCTCCGGGAAACGCACACGCACGCGGTCTGGAGCCATAGTCATAGGATCAAATCCCCCCTCGAAGTAGAACTCTCGTCGATTCGAATCATCATGTCGCAATCTGCTACAGTCTGCCTGTGTCGTCGAGTGTCGCCCCGCAGATCCGCCATGAGTTGGCGTTGATCGCTGTCGGCAACCTCGCGGTCGCGGACATCCTCTGTCGATGATCGGCCACCGGACTCGTCTGCGCGTTTCTGCCCAGTAGACTGGCGCGCGCTTTCCTTTCGCAGTCGTAGTCCGTAACTCCGGGGGCCAGCGGGCCCGAGTCGCGCCAACTGTCGTGTCGTCCGCACACGACAGGTCTACCGATCGACAAAGCGTTCCCTGCCGCAGCGAAAGCCGTTGCGCCGCAGGTCCTTTCCCGAAAGGTTCACCCCGATGTCTCGCAACACCTGGATCGGCTCGCGCCGCCGCGCCGCCGCCATCGCTCTCACTGCTGTCGCCGCGGTCGCGCTGACCGCCTGCGGCGGCGGCGCCAGCGACTCGACCGACGGCGGCGCCACCGTGGCCGACGGCAGCGGGGGCAGTCTCAACCTGTACGCCTACGCCGTCCCGAAGCCGGGCTTCGACAAGGTCGTGCCCGAGTTCAACAAGACCGAGGCGGGCAAGGGCGTCCAGATCCAGGCCTCCTACGGCGCCTCCGGCGACCAGTCGCGCAAGGTCAAGGACGGCGCCGAGGCCGACGTCGTCAACTTCTCGGTCGAGCCCGACATCACCCGCCTCGTGGACGCGGGCCTGGTGGAGTCGAACTGGAACGCCGACGCGAGCAAGGGCATCCCCTTCGGCTCGGTTGTGACCCTGGTCGTCCGCAAGGGCAACCCCAAGGGCATCAAGGACTGGGACGACCTGATCAAGCCCGGTGTCGAGGTCGTCACCCCGAACCCGTTCAGCTCGGGCTCGGCCAAGTGGAACCTGCTCGCCCCGTACGCCGCCAAGAGCGACGGCGGCAAGAACCAGCAGGCCGGCCTGGACTACCTGGCCCAGCTGATCTCGCCCGAGCACGTCAAGGTGCAGCCGAAGTCGGGCCGCGAGGCCACCGAGACCTTCCTGCAGGGCACCGGTGACGTGCTGCTGAGCTACGAGAACGAGGCCATCTTCTCCGAGCGCAACGGCGACCCGATCGAGCACATCAACCCGCCGACCACCTTCAAGATCGAGAACCCGGTCGCGGTGCTGAAGAACTCCAAGAACCTGCCCAAGGCCACCGCGTTCCGCGACTTCCTGTTCACCCCGGAGGGCCAGAAGGCGTGGGCGCAGGCCGGCTTCCGTCCGGTCGACCCGAAGGTCGCGGCCGAGTTCGCCAAGGACTTCCCGACCCCGGCCAAGCTGTGGACCATCGATGACCTGGGTGGCTGGAAGGCCGTCGACAAGGAACTGTTCGCGCAGGGCACCGGCAAGGTCGCGGTCATCTACGACAAGGCCACCAAGTAGGCCGTGATCCAGCACACACGCGATACTGGACAACTGTGACTGACAGCAGTGGGCACGCCGGGACCGGGGAAACCTCCGATCCCGGCGTTGCCGTGAAACTGGAGAAATCAGCGCCGGCGCCGCGCAAGCCCCGCTGGTCGTGGCTGCGTGTGACCGGTTCGGTGGGCCCGGTCGGCATCGGCATCGCCGTGCTCTGGCTCAGCGTCATCGTGCTGCTGCCGCTGGCGGCGCTCACCGTCAGCTCGTTCGAGGACGGGTGGTCCGGCTTCTGGGACGCGGTCACCGCGCCCGCGGCCCTGGACTCGCTGCGCATCACCGTCTTGGTCTCGGTGGTCGTCGCCGTGCTCAACGTCGTGATGGGCACCCTGATCGCCTGGGTGCTGGTGCGCGACGAGTTCCCCGGCAAGGGGATCGTCAACGCGCTCATCGATCTGCCGTTCGCGCTGCCGACGATCGTCGCCTCGATCGTGCTGCTCTCGCTCTACGGCCCGAACAGCCCGATCGACATCCACCTCAACGCCACCCAGCCCGGTCTGGTGGTGGCGCTGGCGTTCGTCACCCTGCCGTTCGTGGTGCGCTCGGTGCAGCCGGTGCTGATCGAGGTCGACAAGGAAGTGGAACAGGCCGCGCTCTCGCTGGGCGCGAGCAACTGGATCACCTTCCGCCGCATCGTGCTGCCGACGCTGGCGCCCGCGATCATCTCCGGCGGCGGCCTCGCCTTCGCCAGGGCGATCGGCGAGTACGGCTCGGTCGTGCTGATCGGCGGCAACATCCCGCGTGAGACGCAGATGACCTCGCAGTACATCCAGCAGCAGATCGAGGTTGACCGGCCGGTCAACGCCGCCGCGGTGTCGGTGGCGCTGCTGGCCATCTCCTTCGCCAGCCTGCTCGTCCTGCGGCTGCTCGCCGAGCGCACCGCACGCAAGGAAGAGGCGGCCCGATGAAGCTGTCGCTGTTCACCCGGCTCTCGCTGCGCACGGTCGCCCTCGGCTACCTGTTCGTGCTGCTGGTGCTGCCGCTGGTGATCATCCTGTGGCGCACCTTCGAGCGTGGGATCGGCGCGTTCCTGGACTCGATCACCACGCCGGCGGCGATCTCGGCGTTCCAGCTGTCGATGATCATCGTGGCCATCGTCGTACCGCTCAACGTCGTGTTCGGTGTGATCACGGCGCTGGCGCTGGTGCGGAGCAAGTTCCCCGGGCGCAGCCTGGTGCAGGGCATCGTCGACCTGCCGTTCGCGGTGTCGCCGGTGGTCGTCGGTGTGTCGCTGATCCTGCTGTGGGGTGCGGGCGGCTGGTTCGGCGGCCTCGAGTCGCTCGGTTTCAAGGTGATCTTCAGCCTGCCCGGCATGGTGATCGCGACCATCTTCGTCACGCTGCCGTTCGTGGTGCGCGAGGTGGAGCCGGTGCTGCACGAGATCGGCGACGATCAGGAGCAGGCCGCGGCCACCCTCGGCGCCTCGCGCTGGCAGACCTTCTGGCGGATCACCCTGCCCGCGATCCGCTGGGGCCTGACCTACGGCGTCGTCCTCACCGTCGCCCGCGCGCTCGGCGAATTCGGCGCGGTGATCATGGTCTCCACCGCGCTGCCCGGCAAGTCGCAGACGCTGACCCTGCTGGTGCACGGCCGCTATATCAACGACCACAACACCTTCGGCGCCTACAGCGCGGCCACGCTGCTGATGGCGATGGCGCTGGTTGTTCTCCTCCTGATGACTCTCCTCGAACGCAAGCGGGGCACCGAATGATCACCGTGACCAACGCGCGCAAGAACTACGGTTCCTTCGCCGCTCTCGACGATGTCAGCATCGACATCACCTCCGGCGAGCTGACCGCGCTGCTCGGCCCGTCCGGGTCGGGCAAGTCGACGCTGCTGCGCTCGATCGCCGGTCTGGAATCGCTGGACTCGGGCATCGTCCGGATCGCGGGCAACGACGTCACCCACGTGGCGCCGCAGAAGCGCGACATCGGCTTCGTGTTCCAGCACTACGCCGCGTTCAAGCACATGACGGTGCGCGACAACGTCGCCTTCGGCCTCACCATCCGCAAGCGGCCGAAGAAGGAGATCGACAAGCGCGTCGACGAGCTGCTCGGCATCGTCGGGCTGGACGGCTTCCAGCACCGCTACCCGGCCCAGCTCTCCGGCGGCCAGCGCCAGCGCATGGCGCTGGCCCGCGCGCTGGCGGTCGACCCGCAGGTGCTGCTGCTCGACGAGCCGTTCGGCGCGCTCGACGCCAAGGTCCGCACCGATCTGCGGCAGTGGCTGCGCCGGCTGCACGAGGAGGTCCACGTGACCACCGTGCTCGTCACCCACGACCAGGAGGAGGCGCTCGACGTCGCCGACCGGATCGCGGTGATGAACAAGGGCCGGATCGAGCAGGTCGGGTCCCCGGAGGACGTCTACGACCGGCCGGCCAACGAGTTCGTGATGTCGTTCCTCGGCGCGGTGGCCCGGCTCAACGGTCACCTGGTCCGGCCGCACGACATCCGGATCGGGCGCGATCCGAGCATGGCGCTGGCCGAGCACGAGGGCACCGCGGAGTCCGCCGGCGTCACCAGGGCGACGGTCGAGCGGATCGTGCGGCTCGGTTTCGAGGTGCGGCTCGAGCTGCGCAACGCGGCCACCGGTGATCAGTTCGCCGCGCAGATCACCCGCGGTGACGCGGTCGCGCTGCATCTGAGCGAGGGCGAGACGGTCTACGCCCGCGCCACCCGGATCCCGGATCTGCCGCAGAGCTGAGACCGGCGACCCCTGTTGCCCGCGGCCACCCGGTGAGACGATGGGATCCGGTGCGGTCGCACCGAACCGGGCGGGGCCCGCGCCAGGGGTGTGCGCGGGTCGCGTCGACCGTGGTCGGGGACCTGGGGGTCGGCACTGCTGGGCGGAGGCGCCCGGACCGGAGGTGGACGTCATGTCGACCGGGGTGTTCAGCGTAGATCTGTTACGGCGCTCGATTCGAGCGCAGGTCATCGGGCCCACCGACGCGGGCTACGACGAGGCGCGGGCGGTGTGGAACGGTTCCATCGATCGCCGTCCGCTCGCGGTGGTGCGGCCCGCCGACGCCGCCGAGGTGGCCGAGGCGGTCGCCGCGATCCGGGCGGGCGGCGCCGATCTCACGGTGCGGGGCGGCGGCCACAACTATGCCGGGCATGCCGTCGCCGACGGTGCGGTGATGCTCGATCTGAGCAAGCTCGACAGCGTGCTGGTCGACCCGGTGCGGATGCGCGCCCGCTGTGGCGGCGGGGCGACCTGGGCCGAGGTGGACGGTATGGCCAGTCGGCAGGGACTGGCGGTGACGGGTGGTTTCATCAGCGACACCGGCATCGGCGGGCTCACCCTCGGCGGCGGCTTCGGCTGGCTGACCCCGCTGTTCGGGATGTCGTGCGACAACCTGGTCGCCGCGGAGGTGGTGACCGCCGACGGGCACGTCGTCGCGGCCTCGCTGCAGGAGAATCCGGACCTGTTCTGGGCGCTGCGCGGGGGCGGCGGCAATTTCGGGATCGTCACGAGTTTCGAGTTCACGCTGCACGAGTTCGGGCCGATGGTGCAGGTCGCGCTGCTGTGGTGGCCGCCGTCGGAGGCGGTGGCCGCGCTGGTCGAGGGGCAGGCCGTGCTGATGGATCTGCCCGCCCGGCACTTCGGCGCGATCAACGCGATCAGCTGCCCGCCCGCGCCGTTCGTCCCCGAACGCTGGCAGGGGGAGGGCGGGTTCGTGGTCTGCGTCGCGGGTGACGGCTCCGCGGGCGATCTGGCCGACGCGGTCGCCCCGCTGCGCGCGTTGACGCCGACGCCGGCGTGGGAACTGGTCGCCGAGATGCCCTACCCGGCACTGCAGCAACTGTTCGACGATTCCGCACCATGGGGCACCTGCGCCTACGAGAAGTCGCTCTACCTGGACCGGATCGATGCCGCGGTGGCCGAGGTGATGGTCGAGCAGTATCAGCGCAAGAGCTCACCGCTGTCGGCGGTGCCGGTGATGCCCATGTGCGGCCGGTTCTGCGACGTGCCCGACGGCAACACCGCGTTCGGCGGTACCCGCGACCCCGGCGTGCTGGTGAACATCTCCGGGGGCTGCCCCGACCCGGCCGTCTTCGCCGCCGAGCGGGAATGGGTGCTGGAGTTCTGGGGCGAGTTGCGCCCGTTCGCCCGCGGTGACGGCGGCTACGTGAACTTCCTGACCGACCCGGGCCAGGAGCAGGTCGCGACCAGCTACGGCGCCAAATACCACCGACTGCGCTCGGTCAAGACCGCGTGGGATCCGGCCAACGTGTTCCGGCACAACGCCAACATCACCCCCGTGGTGCCCTGAGCCGGGCGACGTTGTCGAGCGGTTCGCTGGCGCGCACGGCGTGGTCGTCGCGTGTCGTGCGCGCGCAGGGTAACCGGTACCGGCGGTCCGTCCGGCGAATCGCCGAATCCGGGTGCACGAATTTTCCCGGTCGCGCCGCGGCCGCCGGCGAACTGTGCATGACGCAGTGTCACAGGTAGAACCATTTTTACTGGTGAGTAGCTTTTCGTGGCGGCATTCCGACGCGCCGAACACGCGAAATCGAGAGGTGCGGGGAGTTGACGTGACTCCTCGTAGGTGTAACTATTGGAAACAGTAAACGTCCCTTGAGGAGAGGCAGTGACGACGATGTCTGCGCCCACCACCCCTGACGTCGATCCCGTAGTCGCGGAGGCTCAGGCGTACGCCGAGAAGTTGCTGATGCTGTCGGAGGCGTCGGTCGACCGGCACTTCGACCCGTTCGAGGACATCGACTGGGACAACCCGGAGTTCGACCCGAACCACAAGCCCGAGCGCTGGGTTCTGGTCACCTCGGCCGACCCGATCGGCCGTCACCCCTGGTACCAGGCGCTGCCGCTGGATCAGAAGATCGAGATCGGCAAGGTCCGCCAGGCCAATGTCGCCAAGGTCGGCCTGCAGTTCGAGGCCATCCTGATCATCGGCATGATGCAGCACATCTTCAACCTGAAGAACAACGACCCGGAGTTCCGGTACTGCTCGCACGAGATGATCGAAGAGCACAACCACACTCTGATGTTCCAGGAGATGGTGAACCGCGTCGCCGACGTGCCGGGCATGAACCCGCTCGTGCGTCAGCTGCGCCACCTGGCCGCTCCGGTCGGCGCGCTGATGCCGAACCTGTTCTTCATGGCCGTGCTGGCCGGCGAAGAGCCGATCGACCACATCCAGAAGGACATCCTGCGCTCGGGTGACGACATCCACCCGATCATGCGCGGCGTGATGGCGATCCACGTGGCCGAGGAAGCTCGCCACATCTCCTTCGCCCACGAGTTCCTGAAGAAGAACGTGCCCGCGCAGCGGCCGTTCAACAAGTTCGTGCTGTCGATCGCGATGCCCACGATCATGTTCATCCTCGGCCGGGCCATCGCGACCCCGCCGAAGACCTTCTTCAAGCAGTTCGACATGCCCGCCGACGTCCGCAAGGAGCTGTTCTACGGCGCCAAGGAGTCCAAGCAGGTCTTCGCCGACTACTTCATCGACGTGCGTGCGCTCGCCGACGAGGTCGGTCTGATGAACCCGATCGCCAAGAAGGTGTGGAAGCTGTTCGGAATCGACGGCCCGTCCAGCCGTTACCGCTCGGAGCCCAAGCGCTCCGCCAAGCACGCGGCCTGAGACGATAGCAATATGCCATACGTCGTTACCCAGTCATGCTGTAGTGACGCCTCCTGCGTCTACGCATGCCCGGTGAACTGCATTCATCCGACCCCGGATGAGCCGGACTTCCTCTCCGCGGAGATGCTCTACGTCGATCCGGCGGCATGCGTGGACTGTGGCGCCTGCGCCACCGCGTGCCCCGTCGACGCCATCACCTCCTCGAAGAAGCTGACCGAAGAGCAGAAGCCCTTCATCGAGATCAACGCCGACTTCTACCGCGTGCAGCGGGACCGGCCGACGTTGGCTCGCCCGGTGATGCCGCCCACGATCGACACCCAGCGTTCGCCGCTGCGCGTCGCCATCGTGGGGTCGGGCCCGTCGGCGATGTACGCCGCCGACGAGCTGCTGACCCAGCCCGGCGTCGCGGTCACGATGTTCGACCGGCTGCCGCAGGCCTACGGTCTGGCCCGGCTCGGCGTCGCGCCCGATCACAAGCGCACCAGGCAGGTCGCCGAGCTGTTCGACGTGATGTCGAAGCAGGAGGACTTCGGTACCTACCTCGACGTCGAGATCGGCACCCATGTCAGCCATGCCGAGCTGCTCGAGCACTTCCACGGCGTGATCTACGCGGTGGGCGCGTCCTCGGACCGCAAGCTGGGCATTCCGGGTGAGGGCCTGCCGGGCAACGTGTCGGCCACCGACTTCGTCGCCTGGTACAACGGTCACCCCGACCACGCCGAGGACCGGTTCGACCTGAACCAGAAGCGCGTCGTGATCGTCGGCAACGGCAACGTCGCCCTCGACGTGGCCCGCATCCTGACCGTCGACCCGGCCACCCTGGCCGACACCGACATCGCGCCCTACGCGCTGAAGGCGTTGCGCGAGAGCAAGATCGAAGAGGTCGTGATCCTGGGCCGGCGTGGCCCGGCGGAGTCGGCCTTCACGGTCCCCGAGTTCGTCGGCCTGCTGGCCGCCGACATCGACATCGCGATCGATGGCGAGCTGCCCGAGGTCACCCCCGAGCTGCCGTACAAGGTCGAGCAGAAGCTGCGGCTGCTGCACAGCGTCGCGCAGCGTCCGTTCGGTGAGCGCAAGCGCATCGTGTTCCGCTACCTGTCCTCGCCGGTGGAGATCCTCGGCACCGACACGGTGACCGGAGTGCGGGTCGAGCGCAACGAGCTGGTCACCGACGCCGAGGGCCGCACCAGTGCGGTGGCGACCGGGGACACGGATCTGCTGGAAGCGGGTGTCGTGCTCACCTCGGTCGGCTACCGAGGGGTGCCGACCAAGGACCTGCCGTTCGACGATGCCCGTGGCGTCATCCCGAACGACCAGGGCCGGGTGCTGAGCGCGCCCGGTGGCGAGGTTGTCACCGGGACGTATGTGACCGGCTGGATCAAGCGCGGTCCGACCGGCTTCATCGGCACCAACAAGTCCTGCGCGCAGGAGACGGTGCAGCAGCTGGCCGCCGACTTCAACGCGGGCAAGCTGCGCGCGCCCGCGCGCGACGCGCGGGAGTTCGACCGGCTGGTGCGCGCCCGCCGACCCCAGGCGCGCGCCGGTGGCGCGGCGGTTCCCCACGGGGGCCCGATCAAGCGCCTGCTGGCCCGCGGCTGACGCGACCGGCGCAGACACGAAGGCCCGCCCCGGAGTCCGGGGCGGCCTTCCGCGTTTCACTGCGCGGTGAAACCGCCGTCCACCGCGACCGCGGCCCCGGTGACGAAGGACGCCTCCCCGCTGAGCAGGAAGGCGCACAGCGCCGCGATCTCCTCGGGCCTGGCGATCCGCCCGATCGGGTGCAGCGCCGCGATCGCCGCCTCGCCCTCGGGCGTCGCGCCCATCGAGGAGCGGAAGGCGGGAGTGTCGACCGCACCGGAGACCAGCGCGTTGACCCGCACGCCGGCCGCCGCGCTCTCCAGCGCCACCGACCTGGTCAGCCCGACGACGCCGTGCTTGGCCGCCACGTACGGCGCCACCGAGGCCATCCCGACCACGCCGAGATTGGAGGCGTTGTTCAGGATCGCGCCGCCGCCGGACGCGGTGATCGCGGGCACCTGGTGCCGCAGCCCGTGGAACACCCCGGTGAGGTTCAGGTCGAGTTCGGCGCGCCAGGCCGCGTCGCCGATCTCGGCGACGCCGCCGAACGCGGTGACCGCGCCCGCGTTGTTGAATGCCGCGTCGAGCCTGCCGTACTCGGTGAGCGCCGCCTGGGTGAGCCGCTCGACATCGGCGTCGACGGTAACGTCGGTGGCGACGAACCGCGCGCGCCCGCCCGTCGCCCTGATCCGTGCGGCGACCTCCTCGCCCTGATCCTTGCCCCGCGAGCCGAGTACGACCGCCGCGCCCTCGGCCGCGACCCGCAGTGCGACCGCCCTGCCGATGCCGGAACCGGCGCCGGTGATGAGGACGACCTGGTCGGCGAAACGAGTGGACATCTGTATTCCCTTCTCTCCCTGACATTTTCAGAGCGCAGCTCGCTGTCTCTGCGCACCTCGAGTCAACCGTGGTTCGGAGGTCGGTGCTGGCGGGTATCGGCCGCTGCGTTGACGCGTCATAGTGTTTGGCGGGTACTTCGGTATGCGGCACCTGAATTCGGCGAATTCGGTACTGCGGAAGGCAGCAAAAGAATTGATTACCGGTCGGTAAGTGGGTTAAAGAGGCCTGGAAACAGACCTCAGGAATGTATTCAACGGCCGCGCAACTCGATTACTCGCAGGTAGCTGTATCTCGGAGTCTGTCAGTAGCTTTGGCAACGTTCAGGGGACTGGACGGTCGTCCGTATACCTGCCAACCAGCGAGAATCCACAAACAAGGGCCAAAGGTCACGTGTTTCGTATCAATCAGGCAGCAATTCGGCTTTGGGCCGGTTAATCTGTGCGAGCTGTTTGGAAGACGACCGCGGCCACATGGTGCGCTCGCGTGCTGGACGTGGTCACGGTGCGTTGACGGGATAGCAAATACATGACCAGAGGTCTGGGCTTAAGCATCGGTACGGTCAATGCGATTTCGGCGATGGTGGCCGACGATCCGACCAAGCCGACGGTGCGCACACGGCGTACCGCACTCACCTTCGATGAAGCGGGCCGGTCCCGCATCGGAGCCATCAATGAATTCGCTTCGGCGATCACGGATTTCGCGGATCTGAGCCGCGATCCGGAGCCGATGGTGATCGGCGGCCGCTTCTACTCGGCGACCAACCTGATCGCCGCGGTCGTCACCGGCCTGATCGAGCTGGCGGAGCCGGCCGCCGGTGCCGTACTGACCTATCCGGCAGTGTATTCCGACAAACAGGTCGCGCTGCTCGGTCAGGCGCTGCACCTGGCGGGCGCCGGTCAGGTGCTGCTCGCGCCGGAACCGGTCGCCGCGGCCGAATGGCTGGAAGCCGACCAGGGGCCGCTCGCGCCGGGCTTCGTGCTCGTCTACGACCTGGGCGCCAACAGTCTCGACCTGACCGTGCTGCGCGTCGGCCCGGACTGGCCGCACCATCCGATGGTCGGAACTCCGGTGCGCTCCACCGATTTCGGCGGCAAGCCGCTGGGGGAGATGGTCGCCCGCTACGCGGGGACAGGCAAGGTGGGCCGCGCGACGCCGACCCTCACCTCGATGGTGAACACCGACGCGCTGCGGGCCGAGCACATCCGCGACACCTTCCCCTTGGTCAGCAAGAGTGTGGCCGCGGCGGGCCTGCGGTTGGCCGACCTCTCGCGCATCCTGATCGTCGGTGGCGCCTCGCGGCCGCCGGAGGTCGCGCGCACGCTGGCCGAACTCGGTGTCCCGCTGGTCACCGTCGCCGATCCCGGTCAGGTGGTCGCCGCGGGCGCCGCCGCGCTGGCGGCCCGGACCTTCGCGCCGGTGCAGCAGGGCGGGCCCTCGGCGCCGCACGTCGCCGTGTTCTCCAGCGCCGCTGTCGTTTCCGCGCTCGCCATGTCGGCGATGACGGTGTTCGGCAGCCCGTTCGATCCGGGCCTTACCCCGGTACTCGACCGGTTCCCGGCCCTGGGCGCCCCCGCCGACGCGCTGCTCTACGACATGAGCGCCGACCTCGTCGCCGCGCAGAGCACCGGACTGCTCGGTGCCGTCGACCCGCTGACCGGCCGGGTCCGCGTCGCGGGCGCCGCCATCGCGCAGAGCGCCTACGAGATGATCGTCGCCCCCGCCACGGCGGGCCGTGGCAAGCCCGCCGACGGTGCCGAGCGCGGCGGCACCGCGAACCAGGGCGCGCGCGACGATTGTCGCCCACCGGCTCTCGCCCTCTCGACCTACGGCGACCCGGCCCGCTTCATCAACCCACTGCCCTTCCACCTGGGCACGCCCACCCAACCCTCCGACCTGCCGACCGGCCCGGGTGCGCCCGGCCTCCCCTCCGGCGGACCCATCACGTCCCCAGGCTCGGGCATCCCCTCGGCCCCCGCCCCGGGCACACCGACCGCGCCCGGCGAGACCGCACCCGGCACCAGCCCCTCCGCCCCCGGCGGCGGGACGACCACACCGTCCACCGACACCGGAACCTCGGCACCGACCGGCGGAACCGGCACGGGCACAGCACCTTCGAGCGGCACGACCGGCGGAACCGAAACCCCCACCGGCACCGGTGGCGGAACCACGGACGGCGGCTCGACCTCCGGCGGCACGACCGGCGGTAGCGCCCCCAGCGGCGGAACGACCGGTGGTACAGACACTTCCGGCGGCGGCGCCGGTGGCGGGACGTCGAGCGGGGCCGACGGCGGTGCGTCCGGTGGTGGCGCGTCGGGCGGTGGTGCCTCCGGCGGCGGTGCCTCCGGTGGAAACGATTCGGGCGGTGGGGCCTCCGGCGGTGGTGCGTCCGGCGGTGGTGCTTCTGGCGGTGGTGCTTCTGGCGGTGGCGCTTCGGGCGGCGGTGCCTCCGGCGGCGGTGGCGCCTCCGGCGGTGGCGCTTCGGGTGGCGGTGCGTCCGGTGGTGGCGCTTCGGGCGGTGGTGCATCCAGCGGTGGCGCTTCGGGCGGAAGTGATTCAGGTGGTAGCGCTTCCGGTGGTGGCGCGTCGGGTGGCGGTGCGTCCAGCGGCGGGTCCGGCGCATCCTCCGGCGGATCCACCTCCAGCGGAGCCTCATCGGGCGGTGCCTCGAGCGGTGGCGCTTCCGGTGGCGGTGCGTCCGGCGGCGCCTCATCCGGCGGGTCCAAAAGCGGTGGCATGAGCGGCGGCGGAGCCACAGGCGGCGGTGGTGGTGGCGGTGGCGGTGGCGGTGGTTCGCGACGCTGATCGGCGCTGGCCTGTCCACCCTGCGTCGATCTGACGGAGCGGGGTGGCTGCCTCGCGCCCAGGCTGCTTGAAGTCCGTTCGTACCGAACAGCTTCGACGGGACGGCTGGGTCGTAGCGGCGATTGCGGCGTGATCGACTGTTCCCGCTCCCCATTCGATCCGGCAACTCGACGAGCAGTCGCCACCCCGCACCTCAGCCGATCTCGGTCCAGGTGCGGCAGGCGGAAGCTATGCGGGTGAGTGGACCCGCCATCGACAGGGCTGGAACGGCTACGCGCGGATCCGTGTCCGATCGGGCGGGTGGGATCGGTTGCGGGTGTGGGTGATCGTGGCTGGTAGGGGTGCCGGATTTTCGGGTGGGTGTCGGTGGGGACGGGCACAATGGGCAGATGGCATTACTCGGGGGAGCGCCGAAACTGATCGCGCTCGATGTGGACGGGACCCTGTTGGCAACGGGGTTCGAAGTGAGCGCGCGGGTCGTGGCGGCGGTGGGGGCCGCGGTGGCGGCGGGCGCGCACGTGGTGGTGACCACCGGGCGCACCCTGCTGACAACACGGCCGGTGCTGAAGGAATTGGGCCTCACAGAGGGACACGCGTTGTGCTCCAACGGCGCGGTGCACATCGATGTGGCGCGGGGTGAGCCGGTCGCGGTGCAGTCGTTCGACCCGGCGCCCGCCATCCACGCCCTGCGAGCGCTGTTCCCGGACATGATCTTCGCGGCCGAGCGGGTGGGGGAGGGCACCTGGGCGACGGGGCACGGGCCCGGCGAGTTCTCCATCGGCGAGTTCCTGCTCGTCGACCATCAGATGCTGGGCAGCTCGCCGACGCCGCGGCTCAACGGCTGGTGGCCAGGTGGCACCGTGGAGGAGATGCTGCAGCTGCTCGTCTCGCTGGAGGTGCCCGACGCCTCCTGGGTACACGGTGAATTCGGCCCGTGGGTCACGGTCTCGCGCCGCGGCGTCTCCAAAGGCTGGGCGCTGGAACGGCTCCGGCTCGCGCTCGGCATCGAGCCGGAGGCCACCCTGGCGATCGGGGACGGCTTCAACGATCGCGAGATGCTGCGCTGGGCCGCCCATTCCGTCGCGATGGCGGGCTCGCCGGACTCGATCCTCGCCCTGGCCGACGAAGTGACCGGCGACGTCACCGAGGACGGTGTCGCCACCGTCCTCGAGCGCTGGTTCGCCGCCTGACCGGTTAGGCCGACGCCGCCGCGTCCCGCTCGGCGGTCATCGCGACGAAGTGCGGGTTGCTCATGATCCCGAGGACATTGCCGAACGGGTCGAGCACCGCCGCGGTCGCGAATCCCGCGCCTTCACCGCGCTCGGTGATCGGCTCGTACTCGGTGGCACCGAGGGCGAGCAGCCGGGCGAAGGTCGCGGCGAGATCGTCGACATGCCAGAACACGACACCGCCACCACCGGGCGCGTTGCGGGCGCCCGCGGGAGCGTAGGTGCGGTTGATGATGCCGAGCTCGGCCTGCCTCGGCCCGACCCGGAACTCGTAGTAGCCGCCCGGCACCTCGTAATACGGTGCCAGGCCGAGGAACTCGGTGTACCAGTCCTTGGCGGCGGTGAGGTCGTCGGCGTAGTAGGTGGTGGTCGCCATTCCCTGCAGCATGTCTGCTCCCGATGTCGTCGTTGTGGTGAGAACGACTCTGCCAGTCAAAGTGCTCACCGAATGAGCACTTTGTTCGGCAGAATCAGGAACCATGCGAGCGGACAGATTGGTGGCCACCCTGCTGTTGATGCAGGCGCGCGGGCGGGTGACGGCCGCCGAGGTCGCCACCGAACTGGAGGTCTCGGTGGCGACCGCCCGCCGTGACCTGGAGGCATTGTCGGCGGCGGGCATCCCGGTGTATCCGCAGGCGGGCCGTGGTGGCGGCTGGTCGCTGATCGGTGGCGCGCGCACCGATCTGTCCGGGCTGACCGCGGGCGAGACCAGGGCGCTGTTCCTGCTCGCCGGGCCGGCCGCGCAGGCCGCGCCGGAGGTGAAGTCCGCCCTGCGCAAGCTGGTGCGGGCCCTGCCGCAGACCTTCCGGGCGGACGCGGCCGCGGCGGCCGACGCGGTCGTCGTCGACCCCGCCCGCTGGGGCCGACCGGACCCGGAACCGCCCGCGGCGCTGTCCCTGTTGCAGCAGGCGGTGGTCGATCGCCGCCAGGTCCGCATGGAGTACTCGCGGGCCGGGGAACGCACGGTCCGCGTCGTGCATCCGTGGGGACTGGTGGAGAAGGAGACGGTCTGGTACCTCGTCGCGGGGACCGAGCGTGGTCGCCGGACATTCCGGCTGGACCGGATCGGCGCGGTCACGGTCCTGGCCGAAAAAGCCGATCGCCCTGCGGATTTCGATCTCGGCGCCGAGTGGGCGCGGATCGTCACCCGGATGGAGGAACGGCGGGCCGCCGTCGCCGCGACGGTGCTGGTGTCGGCGGCGCTCGCACCGATCCTGGCCGATCAGCAGGGCCGCAACTGCACCCTGCTCGGACCCGCCGAGGACGGCCGGGTCGAGGCCAGGATCACCGCCGACACCGCGAAGATGGTCGCCCGGCAATTGGCGGGCTGGGGCGCCGATGTCGAGGTGCTCGGACCGCCGGATGTCCGTGCCGAACTCGTGGCCCTCGGCACCGAATTGGTCCGCGGCAACAGCTGACCGCGCTGTGGTGCCGACGGGCTACCGCCGGCACCACAGCGCACTAGCTGTCGAGGCGCGCGGCCAGTGCGCGGATCACCTCGGTCGCCACGACCGCGTGCCCGCTGGTCGTGAAGTGGATGAGGTCGGCACTCATCAGACCCGGCCGCGTCCGCACCGGGTGATCCCAGAACTCGGTGAGCACCGCGTCGTGGTCGGCCGCCACCGCGCGGATCACCTCGTTCATCTCGGCCATGCGCGGCCGCATGGGCCGCATCGGCGCCATCCGCTCGATCTCCCACACATCGGCCACCGTGAACACCGACAACCGCGCTCCCGTCGCGGCCAGTTCGGCGAACATCGCCGAGAGGTTGTCCCGCAGCCGGTTCGGGTCGCCGCCCGCTTCGAACAGATCGTTGCCGCCGCAGCTGATGTGCACGAGGTCCGGCGCGAAGTCCAGGATCTCGGGCAGCTGATACTGCCTGACCTGGGTGCTGGTCGCGCCGATCCGGCCGGTATTGCGGTACACCAGCGCGGGATTCACCGACGACAGGACGCCGGCGACCCGGTCGGCCCATCCGCCCGGCGCGTAGCCGGGGCTCGGGTCGCCGGTGCCCGCGGCGATCGAGTCGCCCAGCACCGCGAAGCGCTGCCACGGCGCGTCGCGCAGCAGCGCGCTCGCCTCGTCGGGGTGCAGCAGTAGTGGATCGTCGGCCTCGGTGTACTGCTCGGACAACGGTGTGGTGGACGACATCTCGGAGCTCCTAGCGGTCGGCACGGGCATGGGACGGGACGACGAGCAGCAGCGCGACCGCGAGACCGATCACCGCGCCGACGGCGAACACCGTGTGGAAGGCGCGCACCGCGTCGCCGGGAATCGCGGTGAAGACGGCGGCGAGCACCGCCACCCCGAGCGCGCCACCCACCTGCCGGGCGGTCACGTTCATGCCGATCCCGGCCGCGAACTGCTGCGGGGGAACCGAACTCGCGGCCGCGGTGCCGAGCACGGTGACCACGATGCCGATCCCGCCGCCGCCGAGCAGCCCGGCGGGCACCCACGCCGACCACAGCGCGGGGTCGGGGCCGAACGCGTCGGTGCTCATCCAGGCCAGCGAGGCGGCGTACATCAGCGCGCCGATCACCCCGGCCCAGCGCTGGCCCTGCGGCGAGGTGATCCGGCCGACGATCACCGAGGTCACCATCGACGCCGCCGCGCCGACGGTCAGCGCCGCGGCCGATTCGAGCACCGAGTAGCCCCAGAGCGCGTCCAGGAACATCGGTCCGGCGAGCAGCCAGGCGAACATGGTCGCGCCGAACAGCAGCGAGCCGGCGTTGGCGAGCGCGAATTGCCGGTTCCGCCACAGTGCCACGGCCACGGCCGGATCGGGGTGCCGCGCCGAGCGCACCAGCGCGAACGCCACCAGCACCGAGCCGCCGATCAGCGCGGCGAGCGTGCCGGGCGCGGTCCAGCCCCAGGTCTGTCCCTCGGTGATGGCGGCGACGACGGCGCCGAGGCCGATCGCGACGGCGAGGATGCCCAGCGGATCGGGCAGGGCGGCGTCGCGGCGGGTGTCGTCGGTGCTCGGCAGTCGCAGGCCGGGCACGATCAGCGCGAGCGCGATCGGCACGTTGACGAGGAAGACCGCGCGCCAGCCCAGGCTCTCGACGAGCGCGCCGCCGATGGCCGGGCCGACCACCGCGGCGAAGCCGCCCGCGGCCGTCCACACGGCGATGGCGGAGCCGATCTTCTCCCTGGGTGTGGCGGCCAGCACCAGCGCCAGCGCGGCGGGCACCATGAACGCCGCCGTCATGCCCTGCAACACGCGTCCGGCGATGAGCCAGCCCGCGCTCGGCGCGAGTCCGCACAGCAGCGAGGTGACGGCGAATCCGGCCAGTGCCAGGGCGAACATCCGGCGCCGCCCGAGCACGTCGGCCAGCCGGCCCGCCGGCGTCAGCAGGGCGGCGAAGGCGATCGCGTAGCCGCTGACGATCCAGGTCAGCGTGCTGGTCGCGGTGCCGGGGTAGGAGGTGGAAATGGTGGGGAACGCGATGTTGACCACGGACAGATCGAGGAAGGCGATGAACGCGGCACCCGCCGACACGGCCAGGGTGCGGCCCGCGGCGCCGGTGTCGGGTGGCGTGCTGGTCGGCGAATCTTCGGGCCGAGCGGAAACGTCGGTCATGGGAAGTTCCTTCACGGAGAGAAATAAGAACGTACGATCGTTCGTAGATAAAAGTACGACCGATCGTTCACTCATGCAAGAGGCGGTGGAACAATGGAGTTCATGACCCAGCTGACCGAGTCCGGCGACCAACGACTGGCCAAGGGCGCCCGCGCCAGGGCCACGATCGCGCGGCGCGCCGCCGAACTCGCCTCCATCGAAGGGCTGGACGGCATCAGCATCGGCATGCTCGCCACCGATCTGGGGATCAGCAAGAGCGGCATCGCCACGCTGTTCGGCACCAAGGAGGCGCTGCAGCTGGCCGCCGTGGCGACCGCCCGTGACGTGTTCATCGAACGGGTGATCGCGCCGAGCCTGGGGGAGCCCCGCGGCGCGGGCCGGATCAGGACGCTGATCGACCGCTGGTTCGCGCACATCGAGGATCCGCCCTTCCCCGGTGGCTGTTTTCGCGTCGCCACACTGACCGAGTACAGCAGCAAGGAGGGGCCGGTCCGCGATGCCGTGGTGGCCGACCACGACGAATGGCTGGCGCTGCTGGCCGTCGAGATCCGCAAGGCGCAGGAGCTCGGTGATTTCGCCGGCGCCGACCCCGAACAGCTGGTGTTCGAGCTCGACGCGGTGGTGAGCGCCGCCAATATCGCGCGCCAGATCGGGGATTCGGCGCGGGTCGACGCCGCGCGCGCCATCGCCACGCGTCTGCTCGCGTCCTGACCGACCCCGGAAACGCCGATGGCGTCGTTCCCCGATGCGGGGAACGACGCCATCGATCGGCGACTCAGTGGTGGTGTGCGTGTCCGGCGTGCTCGGCGTGCCGCGGCGCCGCGATGCCCGCGGTGAGCGTGAACGCGGCGGTGCGGACCACATCGCCGTGCCGGAAATCGAGGAACAGGCGGTAGGTGCCCGGGCCGGGAACGGCGGTGTGGAAGGTGATCTCGGGCCCGGCCGGGGTGACGCCGTCGCCGGGTTCGCCGTTCGGATGCACGTGCACGTAGGCGAGATCGCCCGCGCGCAGGATCACCAGGTGGCCGAAGGCGGCCAGGTAGGGCTGCAGATCCGTCACCGGCGCACCGTCTTTGCGGACGGTCAGCGTGAGCAGATCGCCCTCGGCGCGCAGTTCGCCGTCGACGGTGACCTCGTACCCGTCGACCGTCGCGGTGCGCCCGACCTCCGGAACCGGTTGCGGCGCATAGTGGCCCGCGATCGCGAGGTCGGCGCCGAGGGTGATCGTGCGGCCCAGCGCGCGCGGCGCGATATCGGTGAAGACGCGGTAGGCGCCCGCCTCGGGCAGGTCGAGACGGATCACCCAGGTGCCGTCGGCCTCGCGCACCGGATGGACGTGCCAGAACCCGGTCAGCTCCCGGCGCGCGACGATCAGATGCAGCTCGCGGTCGTGGATGGGGTCGAACTCGGTGACCGCCGCCCCGTCCGGGCCGAGGATCCGGAACCGGAAATCGATGGCGCCGGGCGCGGCGATGGTGGTGTCGAGGTCGAGGGTGTACCCGTCCTGGGTGACCAGCAGGCCGCCCGGCGCGCCCGCGGCGTGACCGGCGTGGGCGGCGCCGTGGTCGGCGGCCGCGTGCTTGCCGTGACCCTGGTGTGCCGCGTGCGCGGTGATATCGATTCCGTTGTCCGCGTGGTTGTTCTGATGCGCCGCGTGCGCGGTGTCAGCGTGTCCGGCGTGGGTGTGGTGTCCGGCGTGGGCGTTGGTGGTCATCGTGATCGCCTCTTTCTGTTCGCTGTGCGTTGTTACGAACATATACCCCAGGGGGGTATGCGGTGAAGAGGAGTGACCTGTGAACTGGGTCACGTGAGTTGGGGTCTCGGGTCAGTGCTGGGCGTTCCAGAAGCCGATGGCGATGGCGCCCCACCAGCAGATCTGGGAGATCGCGCCGGAGGCGGCGCCCCAGAGCAGCAATCGCGGCGGGAGCGGTGCGGTCGTCCGTTCGGCCAGTCGCTTGCTCAGTACCGTCGCCTGTAAGCCGTTGACGGTGAGAATCGCGGTCAGCACCATCTTGGTCTGGGTCAGCGGCGAACCGAGATTCGGCTCGAGCACGGTACCGCTGACGACGAGCGTCGTGAGACCGAGCCAGATCGGTCCGTGCATCCGGGAGACGCCTGACATCGCCTCGGCCAGAGTGCTGCGCCCGGTCAGCCACAGCGCGGTCAGGTAGTCGGCGATGAGTACCCCGCCGAATCCGAGGGTCAGCCCGGCCAGGTGGACGAACAGTCCGGCGGTGTGCAGCGCGGGGTCCGGGTGCACATGGGTGGCCACCCACAGGACGCCGCCGAGCAGTACCGTCGATCCGAGTGCCGCGGCGGCGATGAGCCACCAGGAATCGAGCAGGCCGATCGGCCGCTCGGGTTCCGGGGCGGGCCAGCGGCCGCCGCGAGGCGTCGGGGCCGGGGTATGGAGCGTGCCCCAGACCGCCGGCGCAACAGCCGCTTCAGGTCGAATGACCAGCAAGTTCTCCACCATCGAGGCCTCCACCCGGTGTTCCAGCAAAAGATTAGGAGAGGCTAAACTATTTCTTCGGGTCGGGTAAAGACGTTCCCGGCCGCTGTCGGCCGAGAGAGATGGGTGAGCGATGGCGGTCGGCTGGGGAGTGTCCATCGGTGCGCGCAATACGGTCTGCGCGGTGCTCGGCGGCGGTGACGATCCGGTGGTCCGGCGGGACCGGACCGGCTCCCGCGCGGATCGGATTCTCGGTTTCGCCGACCTGACCATCGCCGGTGGGTTGTCGCTCGAACCCCCGGCCGAGGAACTGGTCGTCCGGGTGCTCGGGGACGCGATGGCCGCGCACGGCGCGGTCGCCGAGCACACCGTGCTGACCGTCCCCGCCGTCTACGACGAGCGGCACCTCGCCGCGCTCCGGCGCGAACTCGGACGGGCGCGACTGGGTGAGGTCGCGCTGGTGGCCGAGCCGATCGCGGCCGCCGCGGTGCTCGATCGGCCGGACGAGACCGCCGCTGCCGCACCGGATCCGGCGACGCTGCTGGTGTACGACCTGGGTGCGACCTCGCTCGATCTCGCGGTGGTCGTGCGTGACGGGCGGGGGCATCGGATCGCGGGTCGGCCCGCCCGGTCCTATGCGTTCGGTGGCCGCTCGACTGCCGCGGCGCTGGCGGTCACCGCGCACGATCTGGCGGAGGCGGAGGATCCCGGCGCCGCCGCTCCGGATCCAGGGCACGCGCTCGCGGTCCGCGATCGCCTCGTCCGGGACTCACTGCCCCTCGTGCACGAATGCCTGCGTACCGCAGGACTGTCCGCCGGGCGCCTCGACGCGGTGCTCCTCGTCGGCGGCGCGGCATCCCCGGTCGACGTGGCGCACGCGCTGGCCGACGCCCTGCGCTGTCCGGTTCTGCGCGAACCGGTGCCGGGCGAGTCCATCGCCCGGGGTGCGGCGCTGCTCGGCGCCCGGCGCTCGGCTGCGGGCACCGTGCTGGTTCCGGTCCGCAGGCCGATCTCGCGCGGTGCGCTCGTCGCCGCCGCGATCGCGGTGCCCCTGCTGTTCTCGGCCGCGCTGGGGCTGCTGCGCGCCGACGACGGCCGTGGCGGTGCGCTGGTGGCGGCACCCGGCCGGGCGCTGCCCGCGGTGCCCGGCGAGCACGTCGGCGCGGCACCGGTTTCCGGGCCGGAACACGCACTGCCGGTCGTTCCGGCGAGCCGCTGGACCCCGCGTGGCGCCGAGCACGCGGACCTGTCGCCATCGGACCCCTCGGTGGCTGATCTCGACGAGCGGGCGCCCGACCGCGCGGTCGTGGATTCGTCGGCGGGATCCACGAGAGCGGAGTCCATCGGATTCGCTGAGAGCTCGGCTAGCGTCCCCGTGACCTACCCGCCGACGACACCGGACTCGGCCACGCCGGGGCACGGCGTGCCGTCCGACCAGGTGCCGTGGACGCTGACGGTCGAGATCCCGTCGCAGATCCCAATCGAAACGCACGGTATTCCCGCCGATCCTGGTCAAGGGATGCCGATCGAAGCCCCCGCGATATCGGCTCCGCAGGGAGTACCGGTGGAAACCGGTGCGGCCGCACCGGACTCGGTCGTTCCCGATATCGCGTCGGTACCGGACTCCGGGGTAGCGCACCCCTGAGGCGGATCGCTCAGGCGGTCAGTTCCCACTCCGCGCCGACGGCCACGTCGTAGCGATCCCACACGACGGCGGCGAGCAGCGGGTGCGTACCCAGCGCCGGGACATGGACGAATTCCGGTGCGGCGGTGCGCAACCGGTCGGTGAGCAGGCCGGGCGCGAGGAACCACGGCGCGACGACGAGGCGTTCGGCGCCGCGGGCGCGCAGTCGCTCGGCCGCCTCCCGAACAGTGGGTTCGCTCGTCGCGAAGCAGATCTCGGCGCGCAGTCCGGTGCGCCGAGCCACCTCGACGGCGACCTCGGCGGTGCGCTCGTTGGCGCCGGCGCGCGAGGAACCGACCGCGGCGACAGCGATCCCGATCCGGCCCGCACCGGTGGGGACGGCCTCGGCGATCCGATCGCACAGAGCGGTGATCAGGCGTGGATCGGGGCCGAGGACGTCGGCCTGATCCAGCTGGAGCAGCGGATGCCTGCGCCGTGCCGCGTCGAGCAGTCCGGGCAGATCGACGCGGGCGTGGAACGCGCTGCCGAGCAGCATCGGCACCACGATCGCGCGGGTGCATCCCTCCGCGGCGACCGCGTCGACGACCTGGTCGACCGACGGCGCGTTGAGATCGAGAAAGGCGAGCCGGACGGTCAGGTCCGGTCGCTGCGCGGCGACCAGATCGCGCACGGCCGCCGCGTTCGCCGCCGAACGCGGGTCACGGCTGCCGTGGGCGACCAGGATCAGCGCGGGCTCGCGCCCGCCGCGCGGCGCCACGGCGGCACCACGCAGCGGGGCGAGCACCGACGTCATCAGACCGCGGTACCGACCTCGACCGAGGTCAGCACATCGCCGACCAGGCCGGCGGCCAGGGTGTTGCCACCGGCGGGGTCGATCAGCAGGAACGACCCGGTGTGCCGGTTGGTGCGGTAGTCGTCGGCCGGGATCGGCTCGGCCAGGCGCAGCGACACCCGGCCGATGTCGTTGAGCTCCAGCGTCTCCGGGCTCGGCTCGGCGGTCAGGGTCTGCTCGTCGAACCGCTCCACGAGCGCGCCGACGATCGCCTGCGTGGTCTTGGCGCCGTGCTTGAGCAGCAGCCGGGCGCCGGGACGCAGCGACTTGTCGCCCAGCCAGCACACGGTCGCGTCGAAGGTGTCGATCGCCTCCGGCGCGTCGGCCACCGAGGCGATGATGTCGCCGCGCGAGATGTCGACCTCGTCGGCCAGGATCAGCGTCACACTGCGGCCCACCTGCGCGACGGCGAGTTCGCCGTCGGGGGTGTCGATGCGCTCGACCGTGGTGCGCTTGCCCGAGGGCAGCACCACGATCTCGTCACCGGGGGAGACCGAACCGGCCGCGATCTGGCCCGCGTAGCCGCGGTAATCGGGGTACTCGGCGGTGCGCGGCCGGATCACGTACTGCACCGGGAAACGCAGGCCGAGGGCGTGCGCGCCGGTCGAATCCGCGTCCACCGGCACCGATTCCAGGTGCTCGATCAGCGAGGGGCCGTCGTAGTACGGGGTGTTGTCCGACCGGCTGGCGATGTTGTCGCCGTGCAGGGCCGAGACCGGGATCTCGAGGACGTCCTCGTCGGCCCAGCCCAGCTTCGCGGTCAGCGAGTTGAACTCCGCGGAGATCGCGGCGAACACTTCGGCCGGATTGTCGACCAGGTCGATCTTGTTCACGGCCAGCACCAGCTTCGGCACGCCGAGCAGCGCCAGCACCGCGGCGTGGCGGCGGGTCTGCTCGATGACGCCCTTGCGCGCGTCGACCAGCAGGATCACCAGCTGTGCGGTGGACGCGCCGGACACCGTGTTGCGGGTGTACTGCACGTGACCGGGGGTGTCGGCGAGCACGAAAGACCGCTTGGGCGTGGCGAAGTAGCGGTACGCCACGTCGATGGTGATGCCCTGCTCGCGCTCGGCACGCAGCCCGTCGACCAGCAGCGACAGGTCCGGGGTGGACAGACCCTTGTCGACCGAGGCGCGGGTGACGGCGTCGATCTGATCGGCCAGCACGGACTTCGTGTCGTAGAGCAGCCGTCCGACCAGGGTGGACTTACCGTCGTCGACAGAACCGGCGGTGGCCAGCCTCAATAGGTCGGACATCAGAAATAACCCTCTCGCTTGCGGTCTTCCATGGCGGCCTCGGACACGCGGTCGTCGCCACGGGTCGCACCACGTTCGGTCAGTCGGGACGCGGCGACCTCGGCCAGGATGGCCTCGTTGTCGGCCGCGTCGGAGATGATGGCGCCGGTGGTGGAACCGTCGCCGACGGTGCGGTAGCGCACCGAGCGGGTCTCCAGCACCTCGTTCTCGGCCGGGCCACCCCAGACGCCGGGGGTCATCCACATGCCGTCGCGCTGGTACACCGGGCGCTCGTGGGCGTAGTAGATGCTGGCCAGGTCGATGTCCTCGCGGGCGATGTAGCGCCAGATGTCGAGCTCGGTCCAGTTGCTCAGCGGGAACACCCGCACGTGCTCACCCGGCGCGTGCTTGCCGTTGTAGAGGTTCCACAGCTCGGGGCGCTGGCGCTTCGGGTCCCACTGGCCGAAGGCGTTGCGCAGCGAGAAGATCCGCTCCTTGGCGCGCGAGCGCTCCTCGTCGCGACGGCCGCCGCCGAAGACCGCGTCGAAGCGGTGCTCGGTGATGGCGTCGAGCAGCGGGACGGTCTGCAGCGGGTTGCGGATGCCGTCGGGGCGCTCGGTGAGCCGGCCGTCGGCCAGGTACTCCTCGACCGACGCGACGTGCAGGCGCAGGCCGTACTTCTCCACCACCTTGTCGCGGAACTCGAGCACCTCGTCCAGGTTGTGCCCGGTGTCGACGTGCAGCAGCGCGAACGGCAGCGGCGCGGGCCAGAAGGCCTTGAGCGCCAGGTGCAGCAGCACGGTCGAGTCCTTGCCGCCGGAGAACAGGATCACCGGCCGCTCGAATTCGCCCGCGACCTCACGGAAGATGTGGATCGCCTCGGATTCCAGCGCCGCGAGGGTGTCGAACTCGGTCAGGCCGAGGTCGCGTTCGGTGGTGTTGGTACTCACAGGCTCACTCCCGGTGGTGGTGATGGTCATGACTGGTGCAATCCGCATTCGGTCTTGGCGAGGCCGGCCCAGCGGCCGCTGCGCGGATCGGACCCCGGCTCGGGCTTACGCGTGCACGGCGCGCAGCCGATGGACGGATAACCCTCCTCCACCAGGGGATTGACGAGGATGCCGTTGGCCTCGATATAGGCCTGCATCTCGTCGTCGGACCACGGCGCGATCGGGTTGATCTTCACCAGTCCGAAGGCTTCGTCGAACGAGATCAGCGGCGCGTTGGCGCGGGTGGGCGCCTCGACGCGGCGGATGCCGGTGACCCAGGCGTTGTAGCCGGCCAGGGACTTCTTCAGCGGAACGACCTTGCGCAACCGGCAGCATTCCGCGGCGTCGCGGGCGAACAGATCCTTGCCGAGCAGCTGATCCTGTTCGGCGACACTGTGTTCGGGGCGCACGTTGACCACGTTCACCCCGTAGACGGCCTCGACCGCGTCGCGGGTGCCGATGGTCTCGGCGAAGTGGTAGCCGGTGTCGAGGAACAGCACGTCGACGCCGGGCCGGGTCTGCGCGGCCAGGTGCACCAGCACGCCGTCCTGCATGTTCGAGGCGACGATGTAGCCACCGCCGGCGACCGCTTGCGGGTCGCTCGAACGGGTCGGCCCGAACGTGCGGTCGGTCCAGGCGATCAGGTCGGCGGCCGAGGCCTCGGTGCCGAGCTCGGCCGCGCCTTGCTCGGCGATGGCCCGCAGCTCGTCCTCGGACAGCTTCGCGGCGAGATTCGTTGTCACAGTTGAGATCCCCTCATCCACTAGCGGAGGTCGGCCTCGTCGGCGCGAACGGCCCACACCGCGAATCGCTCACCGGCTTCCCGGCTCTTGACGAAGTTGCGGACGACACGCTCGATGTAGTCACCGAGCTCCACGCTGGTCACCTTGTGCTGACGCAGCTTGCGGCCGAATCCGGAATCCAGGCCGAGGCTGCCACCCAGGTGAACCTGGAAACCCTCGACCTGATTCCCGTCGCCGTCGTCGACGAGCTGCCCCTTGAAGCCGATGTCGGCGATCTGGGACCGGCCGCAGGAGTTCGGGCAGCCGTTGATGTTGATGGTGATCGGCACGTCGAGCTCGGCGTTGATGTCGGCCAGGCGCTGCTCGAGCTCCGGCGCGAGCACCTGCGACCGCTTGCGGGTCTCGACGAAGGACAGCTTGCAGAACTCGATGCCCGAGCAGGCGAGCAGGTTGCGCCGCCAGATCGACGGACGGGCCTGCAGACCCAGCGGCTCGAGCTCGTCGATCAGCGCGTCGACCTGATCGTCGGCGATGTCGAGGATGATCAGCTTCTGGTACGGGGTGAACCGGATGCGGTCCGAGCCGTACTTCTCGGCGGCGTCGGCGACCTTGCTCAAGATGGTGCCCGAGACGCGACCGGCGATGGGGGAGAAGCCGACGGCGTTGAGGCCGTTGCGCAGCTTCTGCACGCCGACGTGGTCGATCGGCTTGGCCGGCTGCTCCGGCGCGGGGCCGTCGATCAGCTTGCGCTCGAGGTACTCGTCCTCGAGCACCTGGCGGAACTTCTCGATGCCCCAGTCCTTGATCAGGAACTTCAGACGGGCCTTGGTGCGCAGGCGGCGGTAGCCGTAGTCGCGGAACAGCGAGACCACGGCCTCCCACACGTCGGGCACCTCGTCGAGCGGCACCCACGCGCCGACCCGCTTGGCCAGCATCGGGTTGGTCGACAGACCGCCGCCGACCCAGAGGTCGAGGCCGGGGCCGTGCTCGGGATGGTTCACGCCGACGAAGGCGACGTCGTTGATCTCGTGCACCACGTCCTGCTGACCCGAGATCGCGGTCTTGAACTTGCGGGGAAGGTTGGAGTACTCCTTCTTCCCGATGTAGCGCTTCACGATCTCGTCGATCGCCCAGGTCGGGTCGATGATCTCGTCGAGCGACTCACCGGCCAGCGGCGAACCGAGGACGACGCGGGGGCAGTCACCGCAGGCCTCGGTCGTGTGCAGACCGACCGACTCGAGCCGCCGCCAGATCTCCGGGACGTTCTCGACCTCGATCCAGTGGTACTGGACGTTCTCGCGGTCCGAGAGGTCGGCGGTGTCGCGGCCGAACTCGGTGGAGATGCCGCCGATGGTGCGCAGCTGGGCGACGTTGAGCGCGCCCGCGTCACAGCGCACCCGCATCATGAAGTACTTGGCTTCGAGGATGTCGATGTTGTCGTCGTCGGTCCAGGTGCCGTCGTAGCCCTCTTCGCGCTGGGTGTAGAGACCCCACCAGCGGAAGCGGCCGCGCAGGTCGGCTTTGTCGATCGAGTCGAAGCCGCCCTTGGCGTAGATGTTCTCGATGCGCGCGCGCACGTTGAGCGGGTTGTCGTCCTTCTTGGACTGCTCGTTCGGGTTCAGCGGCTCGCGGTAGCCGAGGGCCCACTGGCCTTCGGAGCGGCGGCGGACCGGCTTGCCGGTGCGCTCGCGCGGCGCGACGGGGGCTTCGCTGCGCGGCCGATCGGGCCGGACGCGGCGTTCGGCTGCCGGGCGCTCGGGGCGGGCCGGCGTCGACTGTTCGGTCGAAGCGGCGTCGGTGCTCGACGTCATGTGGGGTCGCTCCTGCGGGGTGGGTGGTACATCCGTGCTGAAGGCGCGAGGGGCTGGCTCGCGTCAGGTGGTCAGCGGGCCGATGAAAGTCGATGGCACCGGGGGAGACCCGGGCGTGGACGCCGCTGCGCTACCGGTGGAAACCGGGCCGACAACAGGCGCTGCAGACACGCTGGAAGTCGACGTGGCGCCGGGCCACGAGTCGTACTCCAGTTGCGTGCATGGGCCTATTGTGCCATGTCAGCCGGGTCGTTC
Organism: Nocardia sp. NPDC003269; assembly: GCF_042888005.1. Taxonomy (NCBI): domain Bacteria; kingdom Bacillati; phylum Actinomycetota; class Actinomycetes; order Mycobacteriales; family Nocardiaceae; genus Nocardia; species Nocardia sp. NPDC003269. The sequence continues at coordinate 241,111 of NZ_JBIAPA010000004.1, read as the reverse complement.
CGACCGCAAGGAGATATTTCCCGCACTTTTGGGGGAAATTCCCTGGACGGTCGTCCCGTTCTGTGACGGGGGTCATAGTTCCCCGGCCGGAAGCGACTTGTGATTCGTCATGGACCCCGGATGTGCGGTGCGGCACAGCGCGTTGACCTGGAGTGTCGTTGAGGTTGCACAGTGGTCGCATGAGCAACGACGCCACTGTGGCGGGGCAGACGCCCGCCGATCTCGAGACCGAACTCGCGGCCATCACCGCCGTCGTCGAGTCCATCGCCCACGCCCAGGACAACGAACTGATCGACGAGTTCACCGCCGTCTTCCGGGCGGACGCGATCTGGACCACCGGCCACGGCAAGCGGCTGTTCGGCAGGCCCGCCATCGCCGAGTTCACCGCGCAGGTGCTGCCCGGCGCCACCACCCACGGCAAGGCGACCTACGAGATCGAGCACGTGCTGTTCCTGCGGCCCGACGTCGCCGCCGTCAAGATCCGGCAACGCTACTTCACCCTGGACGGCGAGTTGTCGGGGCAGGGCACGCCGATGTACGTCATGACCAAGGAGGACGGCGCCTGGGTGCTCACCGCCAATCAGAACACCCCCGTGGTGGCCGACTGATCGTCGACCGGTCGATCCGGGACCCCGGTCGGCCCCTGCGTGCCGGAGCCGACGGGAGCCCGGCAGACTGGAGGGGTGACTATCAGCGCTGCTTCCGGGGCTCCCGGCGTGACACCGGCCGATGCCGATCGGCCGGTGCTGCGCGATTTCGGGGGCGGCGCGTTCGGGGTCTACGTGCACGTGCCGTTCTGTGCCACCCGGTGCGGGTACTGCGACTTCAACACCTACACGGCGGGGGAGCTGGGGACCTCGGCGTCGCCGCAGTCGTGGCTCGAGGCGCTGCGCGGTGAGCTCGCGACCGCCGCGACCGAGTTCGCGGCGCTGCCGAGCGCGACGCCGCCGGTGTCGACCGTCTTCGTCGGCGGGGGAACCCCGTCGCTGCTCGGCGGTGACGGACTGGCCGCGGTCCTGGACGCGGTGCGCGCGAACTTCACCCTGGCCGTCGACGCCGAGGTGACCACCGAGTCCAATCCGGAGTCCACCGCGCCGGAGTTCTTCGAGCGCATCCGGGCCGCCGGCTACACCCGGGTGTCGCTGGGCATGCAGTCCGCGGCCCAGCACGTGCTGAAGATCCTGGACCGCACCCACACGCCCGGCCGCGCGGTGGCGGCGGCGAAGGAAGCCAGGGCCGCCGGGTTCGACCACGTCAATCTGGACCTCATCTACGGCACGCCCGGCGAGACCGACGCCGATCTGGACGCGAGCCTCGACGCCGTGCTGGCCGCCGGTGTCGATCACGTCTCCGCCTATTCGCTGATCGTCGAGGACGGAACGGCCTTGGCGCGCAAGGTCCGTCGCGGTGAACTGCCCGCACCCGACGAAGACGTCCTCGCCGCCCGCTACGAACGGATCGACGCTCGCCTCGCCGACGCCGGCCTGTCCTGGTACGAGGTCTCCAACTGGGCGGCCGACGACGCCGCCCGGTGCCGCCACAACCTCGGCTACTGGGACGGTGGCGACTGGCTCGGTGCCGGCCCCGGCGCGCACAGCCATGTCGGCGGTGTCCGCTGGTGGAACGTCAAGCATCCGTCGCGCTACGCCGACCGCGTCGCCCTCGGCGGCCTGCCCGCCGCGGGCTGGGAAGCCCTCACCGACGACGAGCGCTACACCGAGCACCTCATGCTCACCGTCCGCCTCCGGACCGGTCTGCCACTGGCCACCCTCGCACCCACCGCGCGTCCCGCGCTGGACCGCATCCTGGCCGACGGGCTCGCCGAGATCACCGGTGATCACCTCGTGCTCACCGACCGCGGCCGCCTCCTCGCCGACGGCGTGGTCCGCGACCTGCTCGACTGACCCGCGAATATTCGGTATCGGTCGCGCGGCGGCCGTGACACGATGCGCCGCGTGTCTCCTTCGCGGAATGAGCTGGTGCGCTGGCAGTTCGACCTGACCTGGTCGCTGTTCGAGTACCACCTGGATCGGTTGACGGCGGCGGACTTCCTCTGGGAGCCCGCCGAACTGTGCTGGACGATGCGGCCCGACGACACCGGCGGCTGGGTGGCGGACTGGGCCGACACCGAGCCCGATCCGATCCCGGTCCCGACGGTGGCCTGGCTGAGCTGGCATATCGGCTGGTGGTGGAGCGTGGCCATCGACCACGTGTGCCGCCGGATGCCACGGGAGCGGGCCGACATCGCCTGGCCGGGGCCGGGAGCGCCGACGATCGCCTGGCTGCGTCAGTTGCGGACGGACTGGATCGCGATCGTCGACGCGCTCGACGACGCCGAACTGGACGCGGCGTCGGCCTATCCCTGGCCCGCCGACGCCGGGCTGACGATCGCTCATCTGGTCTCCTGGGTCGATGCCGAACTGATGAAGAACGTGGCCGAGATCGGTCAGCTGCGACTGCTGCGGGCGGCGACGACCCAGGTCGCTTGACACCGATTCGTGACCGGAATTCCGGGGTCGGACAGTGGCGCGGGCGACATCGATGATCGCCCGGTCAGCGCCATGAGAAGGCGTGATGCACACCTCACCGGAGGTGCCGCGCACCGGGGTCGTCGAGGGCGGGGTTCGGTGGGTTCGGGGCCGAAGATAACGATTGGGGGCGTAGGCTTCGGCTCGATCCTAGGGAGCTATATGTCCACCGAACGGCACATCACCCTCGTCCAAGAGCAGAGCGAATTCGCCGAGGCGCGCTCTGCGGAGAAGGCGGAGAACGCGCGGCAGTGCGCGGTCGCCGCTCGCACGGTCGCGTCACATTCCCACGACGCGGAAGACTGCGTATCGCTGCTGGCGATGCTCGGCCTGGATGCCCTCGCGGGCAAGCAGGTGGGCGCGGCCTCCACCGCCGCCCAACGCTGAATCGGGCCGGACCGCCCTTCGCGGGCGGTCCGCACCGGCGGCCGATCCGATCGGCCGCACCCGCTCGTAGCTCTCGGCTCGCTGACATGATCAGTCCCGAGCCGAGTATCCGTGCTGCGCATCCGGCCCTGATTCCGCCGCACCGCCGATCACGCCTCCCACGACTGTCGGTCGCCCTTCGCCGAGCAGCACGTCGGTATTCGCCCGTGTGATCAGATACGCCGGCACCGCGCGTTCCGTCCCACCACCCGGCTCCTGTGCCTGACCGAACGGCGTGACGTACTGGAACAGCCGATCGATCACCCGGGCCAGCGCCGGAACACCCGGCGGATTCGCCCCGATGACCGGCCCCACCGCCCCGGGCACACTGCGCCCCGCCTCCGGCCGACCGAAGTCGCCCTCGCGCCCCGACCGGTAGGGCATCCCACCCGCCGACCCCCGATCTCCCACCGCTGCCGTCGGCCCACCCGAGCCCGGCCCGCTGTCGCCGAGATCCGCGGCCGCCCGGCCGAGCCCGGCCACCGCCGCCCCGATACCCGGCACCGCGGGCACGGAATGTGCCGCGACCTCCGAACCACCGATCGGACGGAACCGCTGCGCACCGGGCGCATGGAACCCCGCGCCGCCTGGCGCATGGAACCCGTGGCCACTCGGCCCAGCCGACCCATGGCTACTTGGCGCAGCGGTTTCCGGGCCGCCGGGTGTGTGGAATCCGGTGCTACCGGGCGCAGCGGACCCTGGGCTGCTTGGCGCAGCGGTTTCCGGGCCGCCGGGTGTGCGGAGTCCGGTGCTGACTGGCGCAGCGGACCCTGGGCCGCTGGGTGTGTGGAGTCCGGCGCCACTCGGTGCAGCGGTTCCCGGGCCGCCGGGTGTGTGGAATCCGGTGCTACCGGGCGCAGGGAATTCATGGCTGCCGGGCGCAGCCGAGAGCGATGGGGTGCTGACGCCCGTAGTCGACGACGACGCCACCGTTGAACTCGCCGCCGACTCCCCGTCCGACATCCCCTCGCCGGCCGATCCACGTGCACTCGAGTCCGCCACAGCCAGGCCGGTTCCGATCGATCCACCGCTCGCCGCTGTGCTGTCCTCGAGTTGCCCAAAATCCGGTGACGAGACCTGCAAAGGTTCGTCTCGAAGTGCCGCCGAGGTATTCACCACGCCACTTGCCGCATCGTCCGTCAATTGCGCGTTCATGCGTCCTGCCGACGGCCGGTGATCGCCGCCCGTAGGTACTGCGTGGTCGCTGTCCGCCGACGGCGGCGGGTTGGAGACCATCCGCTGTGGGTGATCGCAGTTGGTCGATGGGAATGGGTTGTAGCTCGTGGGCAAAGCACGGTCGTTGTCGGTCGACGGCTGTTCGTCGCCGCCCATCCGTAGTGCGTGATCATGGTCCGTCGACGGCTGGTGGTGTCTACCTGCCGACAGTGTGTGCGTGCCGTCCGCACTCCAGGTGTGCACACGCTGTCGGCCGGAATCCGCTCCCGACCCGACCGGCCGAATCGGCATGGGCAGCGCAGGAATCCGGTCGTCGATCGCGCTGAACGGCAGCACATACCGCTCCCGCATCGCGAGGCGCGCGGATTCCTCTGCGGCGGCGGCCACACGATGTGCTGCCGCCCCGCTCGACGGCGACAACGCTGATCCCGGCTCGGCGAGGACCAGTTCGGGAATCGCGTACTTCGTGGCGACAATCGCCTCGGCGGCGGCCCGGACCAGGCTGGGTAGCTCCACCAGTGCGGGCGCCAGTTCCCGCGCTCGCGCCACATACGCGCTGACAGCGGCACCGGCCGCGTCGGCCCCGACACCCGACCATGCCGTCGCGAGTGTTTCCCGCATGGTCCGAGCGAAGGCGTCCAGCCCCTCCGCCCACCGCACCGCGATCCACTCGAACCGGTCCGCCTGCGCGATCGCATCGGTCACCTCTAGTGCCGTGAACGCGCGAGTGATCTCCGCGTGACCCCAGTGCCACGCATTCTCACCACCATCGGGAATCGCTCGCGGCTCGTACCCGGTCATGGCAGAGACTTCCCGGAAATCGGTTGTCCTGCCACGGGTTCCACCGCGCGGAGCCGTCCGGCCCCCTCGTCGTCCGTGCGCACCAGTTCATCCCGCGCGGCTCGGTACGCGCACCGGAGTTCGGCGACGGCGTCGGCGTGGGCCGCCAGCACCGCGGCGACACTGTTCGCGCCGGAGTCCGCCTTGGCGCGCAGCCGGGCGACCACCGTGGCCGCGGAGATCAGCCGCGGGTCGTCTTCGCCCAGACCCCACCGCGCCTGGTCGCCGATCTCGCCGGCCAGCGCGATGAGCGAGCCGATCACCCGCAGGAACTCCGCGCACCCCCGATCGAATCCGGCGAACTCCGCCGGATTCAGCGCCACCCCCGTGGCCGTGTCACTGCCGTCTCGCCGCACCACATGCCCCCCGCCGTCGACACCCGAAAAACGCTGGTAAACAGCTGAATCAGTGCCGAACGTACGCCGCTGTGCGCAGCGGTACCAGAGCCCGCGCGCCACCTGTGGACAAACCACGGCCTGTGGACAACTCCACTCCGTCGCGACCATGTGAGCGGGCGATCTCGGACCGGACAATTAGACTGGAGAACGAGACGCTCCGAGCGTCCGCGTGCGAGTCTGTGCGTCGAACACAGCGGTACACGGGCCGATGACGTACCCGGCACGAGCGAGGAGGTGGGGTCGATGGCGTCGAGCACCGAGGATCGGCGATTCGAGGTCCTGCGAGCGATCGTCGCGGACTACGTCGCCACCAAGGAACCGATCGGCTCGAAGTCGCTCGTGGAACGGCACCACCTGGGTGTTTCCAGTGCCACGATCCGCAACGACATGGCCGTGCTGGAGGCCGAGGGGTACATCACCCAGCCGCACACCAGCTCGGGCCGCATCCCCACCGACAAGGGGTATCGCGAGTTCGTCGACCGGATCGCCGAGGTGAAGCCGCTCTCGGGCGCCGAGCGGCGCGCGATCATGGAGTTCCTCGAATCCGGCGTCGATCTCGACGACGTCCTGCGTCGCGGGGTGCGGTTGCTGGCCCAGCTCACCCGCCAGGTCGCTGTCGTGCAGTACCCCACGGTCTCGGCGTCGATCGTGCGCCATATCGAGGTCGTCGCGCTCAATCCGGCCCGCCTGCTGCTGGTGGTGATCACCGACACCGGCCGGGTCGATCAGCGCATCGTCGATCTCGGTGCCGTCATCTCCGACGACGATCTCGCCGCGGTGCGCGGGCTGCTCGGTGGTGCCATGGACGGCAAGCTGCTGTCGGTGGCCAGCGCGTCGGTGGCCGGCCTGCCGGAGCGGGCGCCCGCCAAGATCAAGGACGTGCTCGTTCGGGTCTCCACGGTGTTGGTGGAAACCCTCGTGGAGCACCCGGAGGAACGGCTGGTCCTCGGTGGCACGGCCAACCTCACCCGCAATGTCGCCGACTTCGGTTTCCCGGGTTCGCTGCGGACCGTGCTGGAAGCGCTCGAGGAACAGGTCATCGTGCTGAAACTGCTGGCCGCGGCGCAGCAACCGGGCCAGGTGATGGTGCAGATCGGCGAGGAGACCCAGGTCGAGCAGATGCGCGGCACCTCGGTGGTGTCCACCGGCTACGGCGCGGCGGGCGCGGTGCTCGGCGGCATGGGTGTACTCGGCCCGACCAGGATGGACTATCCGGGAACGATGGCCTCGGTGGCGACCGTCGCCCGCTACATCGGCGAGGTACTTGCCGAAAGATGACGCGGGCCGGAATCGGCCCGACCCGCAACTGTTAAGGTCGATACTTCGGCCGGTAAAGTTGAGTGGATTCGACTAAGGATGCGCCCGGCGCTCGGCTGGACCACAGCGACCAAGGACTAGAGAACTCACAGTGGCACGGGATTACTACGGACTGCTCGGCGTCGGCAAGAACGCCACCGACCAGGAGCTCAAGCGCGCCTACCGCAAGCTGGCCCGCGAACTGCACCCCGACGTGAACCCGGACGAGGCCGCGCAGGCCAAGTTCAAGGAAGTCTCCACCGCCTACGAGGTGCTGACCGATCCGGAGAAGCGCCGCATCGTCGACCTCGGCGGCGACCCGCTCGAAAGTGGCGGCGGCGGAGCCGGTTTCAACGGCGCGGGCTTCGGCGGTCTCGGCGACGTCTTCGAAGCGTTCTTCGGCGGCATGAGCGGGCAGGGTGGTGGCGCGCGCAAGCCGCGCGGCCGCGTCCAGCCCGGCGCCGACTCGCTGATCCGTACCCGGCTGAGCCTGGCCGAGTGCGCGGTCGGCGTCACCAAGCATCTGACCGTCGACACCGCGATCCTCTGCGACATCTGTCAGGGCGCCGGCACCAACGGCAACTCCAAGCCGGTGCGCTGCGAGACCTGTGACGGCGCCGGTGAGGTGCAGTCGGTGCAGCGGTCCTTCCTGGGTCAGGTGCTCACCTCGCGTCCCTGCCCGACCTGCCGTGGCGCGGGCGAGACCATCCCCGATCCCTGCCACAAGTGTGGTGGCGACGGCCGGGTCCGCGCGCGTCGCGAGATCGCCGCGCCGATCCCGGCCGGTGTCGCCAACGGCATGCGGGTGCGGCTGGCCGCGCAGGGCGAGGTCGGCCCCGGTGGCGGCCACGCCGGTGACCTCTACGTCGAGGTCGTCGAGCAGCCGCACGACACCTTCGTCCGCGACGGCGACGACCTGCACTGCACCGTCCGGGTCCCGATGGTCGACGCCATCCTGGGCACCACGGTCGTCGTCGACACCATCCTCGACGGCCCGACCGAGCTGACCATCGCGGCGGGCACCCAGCCCGGCGAGGTCATCCAGCTGCGCGCCCACGGCATGCCCCGGCTGCGTTCGGGCGCCCGCGGCGACCTGCTGGCGCACCTGGACATCATCGTGCCGACCAAGCTGGACGGGAAGCAGACCGACCTGCTGCGCAAGTTCAAGGGCATGCGCGACAAGGACCGCGCCGAGGTGATGTCGGCGCAGTCCGAGCACAACAGCGGCCTGTTCGCCCGGCTGCGCGCCTCCTTCAGCGGACGCTGAGGCCGTGGCCGCGACGGTCTTCTACCTCGACGAGGTGCCCGAACCGGGTGCCGTCGCGGTCCTCGACGGTCCGGAGGGCAGGCACGCGGCCACCGTGCGCCGGATCAAGGTCGGCGAGCCGATCACCCTGTCCGACGGACGCGGTGTGCTCGCCGAATCGGAAGTCGTTGCGGCCCAGAAGGACCGGCTCGAGCTCGCGGTGCGGCACCGGCGGATCGCCGCGCCGGTGACGCCGCGGGTCACCGTGGTGCAGGCGCTGCCCAAGTCGGATCGGTCGGAGCTGGCCGTCGAGCTGATGACCGAGGCGGGCGCCGACGTCATCGTGCCGTGGCAGGCCGCGCGGTGCGTCTCGAACTGGGAGGCGAAGGCCGCCAAGGGCGTGGAGAAGTGGCGGGCCGCCGCCAAGACCGCGGCCCGGCAGTCCCGGCGGGCCTACATTCCCGAGGTCACCGACCTGCACCGCACCCGCGATCTGATCGAGCTGGTGCGAAAGGCCGGCGCGGACGGCGCGATCGTCGCCGCCCTGCACGAGTCCGGCGCCGGCAAGTTCACCGAGCTGCCGCTGGCCCGGGCGAGCGACGTCGTGTTGATCGTCGGGCCCGAGGGCGGCCTCGACGACGCCGAACTGGCCGCGCTGGCCGAGGCGGGGGCCACCAACGTGGTGCTCGGCCCGACCGTGCTGCGTACCTCCACGGCCGCCGCGGTGGCACTCGGTGCCCTCGGCGCGCTCACTCCGCGCTGGTAGATCACCCGCCCGGCGGCCGCCGCCCGCTCGTGACCTGCGATCACCGGTCGATCGCGGTTCGGCCGATCCCGCCGTTATATCGCTGGGCGGTGTCGGTGCCGCGCGTTAAACTGTGCTCATCGAACACACAGTCGAGACCGGAAGCAGGCCATAGCCACTTTTGAAGAACTCAGGCGAGATCGGCGACCCCACCAACCCCGTATCAGGCATCGGCGCAGGCGGTAACAACGCGGGTCCCGCGGCGCGAACAGTGCGTTCCAGCATCGAACTCGCCCCGGAGTCTGTTTTCCCGTTCCTCGGCTCGGCCGACCAGAATCTTCGTCAGCTCGAGAAGCTGCTCCCGGCCGACATCCACGTCCGCGGCAACACCGTCACCATCACCGGTAAGGCCGGCGATGTGGCGCTGGCCGAGCGCGTCATCGAGCAGCTCGTGGCGCTGACCGGCCGCAATCGGGTGATCACCCCCGAAGCGGTCCGGCACACCGTCTCGATGCTCACCGAGGGCGTGTCCGAATCGCCCGCCGAGGTGCTGAGCCTGGACATCCTGTCGCGCCGCGGCAAGACCATCCGGCCCAAGACGCTGAACCAGAAGCGCTACGTCGACGCGATCGACGCCAACACCATCGTGTTCGGCATCGGTCCCGCCGGTACCGGCAAGACCTACCTGGCGATGGCCAAGGCGGTGCAGGCCCTGCAGTCCAAGCAGGTCACCCGCATCATCCTGACCAGGCCCGCGGTCGAGGCCGGCGAGCGGCTCGGCTTCCTGCCCGGCACGCTCAACGACAAGATCGACCCGTATCTGCGGCCGCTCTACGACGCGCTGCACGACATGATGGACCCGGAAGCGATCCCCAAGCTGCTCGCCTCGGGTGTCATCGAGGTCGCGCCGCTGGCGTACATGCGTGGCCGCAGCCTCAACGACTCGTTCATCATTCTCGACGAGGCGCAGAACACCACGGCCGAGCAGATGAAGATGTTCCTGACCCGCCTGGGCTTCGGTTCGAAGATGGTGGTCACCGGTGACATCTCGCAGGTCGACCTGCCCAACGGGCAGCGCTCGGGTCTGCGGGCGGCCGCGGAGATCCTCACCGACATCGACGACATCCACTTCTCGGAGCTCACCAGCGCCGATGTGGTGCGGCACCGGCTGGTCTCCGACATCGTCGACGCCTACGACCGGTACGAGTCCGACACCCGCGCGGTTCCCGGCCCGCACTACCCGGGCAACCGGGCACAGCGCCGCGCCGCCGGCCGCGCGAACCGGGGGTAACTCACGCCACGCTGGCCCGATGCCGCTCCCGGCGGCGTCGGGTCGGCACCGTACCCTGAACAGGTGAGCATCGAGATCGCCAACGAATCGGGCATGGACGTCCCCGAAGAAGACCTGGTCAGCGTCGCACGTTTCGTCATCGGCCGGATGGACGTGCATCCCGCCGCCGAGCTGTCGATGGTGCTCGTCGATCTCGACACCATGGCCGACCTGCACGTGCGCTGGATGGACCTGCCCGGCCCGACCGACGTGATGTCGTTCCCGATGGACGAGCTGGAGCCGGGCGGTCGCCCCGACAGCCCCGAGCCCGGCCCGTCGATGCTCGGCGACATCGTGCTCTGTCCGGAGTTCGCGATGGGGCAGGCGCAGAAGGCGGGCCATTCCCTCGACCACGAGCTGGCACTGCTCACCGTGCACGGCGTGCTCCACCTGCTCGGCTACGACCATGCCGAGCCGGAGGAGGAGAAGGAGATGTTCGCGCTGCAGGCCCAGCTGCTCGAGGAGTGGTACGTGAGCCTGCGTGAGGAACAGCGGCGCGCCGAACTGGCCGAGCGCGATGCCCAACTGCTCGGCAAGGCAGGTTTCACCGCACCGGGTGACGCCCTGGGCCCCGCGTGACCGCACTGACCCAAACCCTGCTGGCGATCGTGCTGATCGGCCTCGGCGGGGTGTTCGCCGGGGTCGACTCGGCGTTGAACACGGTGTCGCGCGCCCGGCTCGACGACATGGTCCGCGAGGAACGGCCCGGCGCGGCGCGGCTGCGCAAGATCGTCGACGACCGGCCGCGGTACGTGAATCTCATGGTGCTGCTGCGCATCCTGTGCGAGATCACCGCGACCGTCCTGCTCGCCGCCGCGGCCCTGTCGCTGTGGAGTGCGGGCACGGCGCTGCTGGTGACCGCCACGGTGATGGTGGTCGTCTCCTACGTCGTGATCGGTGTCGGCCCGCGCACCCTCGGCCGCCAGCACGCCTATTCGATCGCGCTCGGCGCCGCGGTGCCGCTGCAGATCATCGGCGCGGCGCTGGGGCCGGTCAGCCGGCTGCTGATCCTGCTCGGCAACGCGATCACCCCGGGTAAGGGATTTCGCAACGGCCCCTTCGCTTCCGAGATCGAGCTGCGGGAAGTGGTCGACATGGCTCGCGAGCGCGGCGTGGTCGCCGACGACGAACGCCGGATGATCCAGTCGGTGTTCGAACTCGGCGACACCCTCGCCCGCGCGGTGATGGTGCCGCGCACCGAGATGGTGTGGATCGAGGCCGACAAGACCGCGGCCCAGGCGATGTCGCTGGCGGTGCGGTCGGGGCACTCGCGGATTCCGGTGGTCGGCGAGAACGTCGACGACGTGCTCGGCGTGGTGTACCTCAAAGACCTTGTCCCGTACGCCGATCGCAGCCGCAAGGTGACCGTGCGCGAGGTCATGCGGCCCGCGGTGTTCGTCCCCGATTCCAAGCCGCTCGACGATCTGCTCGACGAGATGCAGCGCCGCCGCAACCACATGGCGCTGCTGGTCGACGAGTACGGCGGCATCGCGGGTCTGGTGACCATCGAGGACGTGCTCGAGGAGATCGTCGGCGAGATCGCCGACGAGTACGACACCGACGAGACGCCGCCCGTGGAAGACCTGGGCGATGGCCGCTACCGGGTGTCGGCACGGCTGTCGGTGGAGGATCTGGGCGAGCTGTACGGGCTCGACATCGAGGATGAGGACGTCGACACCGTGGGTGGGCTGCTGGCCCACGAGCTGGGGCGCGTGCCGCTGCCCGGGTCGAAGGTGACCGTCTACGGCCTGGTGCTGCGCGGCGAGGGCGGCGCGGACGCGCGCGGGCGGATGCGGGTGAACACCGTGCTGGTGCGCCGCGACGCCGAGAAGGACAAGAAGACCGAGAAGTCCCGCAAGGGCAAGACCAACGGCACCGAGCAGACCACCAACGGCAGCGAGCCCGCGGAGGTCACCGTGCCCGACGACAACGGAGATACCGATGAGTGAACTGGATGCCGAGGACAACAAACTGCTGGTGCTGGCGCGGGGCGCGCTGGGCCGCACCGGTGGCGCGAGCGGCGCCGCCATCCGCGACACCGACGGCCGCACCTACGCCGCCGGCGAGGTCGCGCTGACGGCGCTGCGGCTGACCGCGCTGCAGGCCGCCGTGGCCGCCGCGATCTCCAGCGGCGCCGAGGGTTTCGAGGCGGCCGTCGTCGTCGGTGGTGACGCCGACGACGCGGGCATCGCCGCGGTTCGCGAGGTCTCGCCGTCGGCCGCGGTGATCCGCACCGACCGCGCCGGCGCCGTGCTGAGCGAGGTGCACGGTGGCTGACAAGGAATTCCGTTCCGGCTTCGTCTGTTTCGTCGGCCGCCCGAACACCGGCAAGTCGACGCTGACCAACGCCCTGGTCGGCACCAAGATCGCGATCACCTCCTCGCGCCCGCAGACCACCCGGCACACCATCCGCGGCATCGTGCATCGCGAGCACGCCCAGCTGATCCTGGTCGACACCCCCGGCCTGCACCGCCCGCGCACGCTGCTCGGCCAGCGGCTCAACGATCTCGTGCGCGACACCTACTCCGAGGTCGACGTGATCGCCGTGTGCATCCCGGCCGACGAGAAGATCGGCCCCGGTGACCGCTGGATCGTCGAGCAGATCAAGATGATGGCGCCCAAGACCACCGTGCTCGGCGTGGTCACCAAGATCGACAAGGTGAGCCGCGACCAGGTCGCCCACCAGTTGATGGCGGTCTCGCAGCTGCTCGGGCCCGAGGCCGAGGTCGTGCCGGTGTCGGCGGTCAAGGGTGAGCAGGTCGAGGTGCTCGTCGACGTGATCGCCTCGAAGATGCCCGAGGGCCCGGCGTTCTACCCCGACGGCGAGATCACCGACGAGCCCGAGGAAACCCTGATGGCCGAGCTGATCCGCGAGGCCGCGCTCGAGGGTGTGCGCGACGAGCTCCCGCACTCGCTGGCCGTGGTGATCGAGGAGATCCAGCCGTACGAGGCCAACGAGGACATGCTCGAGGTGCATGCCCTGCTGTACGTCGAACGGCCGAGCCAGAAGGCGATCATCATCGGCAAGAACGGTTCCCGCCTCAAGGAGGTCGGCACCAACGCCCGCAAGCAGATCGAGCACATCCTGGGGACCCGGATCTACCTGAACCTGCACGTGAAGGTGGCCAAGGACTGGCAGCGCGACCCGAAACAGCTGGGGAAGCTGGGCTTTTGACCGTTTGAGCGTCGGCGGTACGGGGTATCGTTCGGCGAATACGCCGACGGTGTTCGGTGTGCTCGCTGATCGCCCGGGGAGGCCGTCGAAGTGCCCGATGCCAATGATGTCGGCAAGCTGCTGGAGTTGCTGCGGGCGCTGGAGATCCCCGATACCAAACCGCGGGTGCTGCGCACGCTGCTGCGGGGGCGCCGCACGCTGCCCCGGCCGATCGTCGAACTGGTCGGCGTGCAGGGGCACGCGGCGCTGGTCGCCGACCTCTACAGCTGGCTGAGTGAATCGGGCGGCCGACGCGCGACTCCGCGGGCCAAGGTCGATCTGCACGCGCCGGATCTGCCGCGCACCGCGCTCACGCCCGACCTCACCGCGGTCAGCTCGCACGACGATCAGGAGATCGCCGGGCATTGCCTGCCGATCATCCAGCAGCTGGTCGCCGGCTTCGCGGCCGACGACACCGCGATGGGCGCGATCAAGTTCCCGCGCTACCGCACCGCCGATTGGCTGACGCGCCAGCGGGTCACCAGCGACGAGTCCGAGGCACCCGACGAACTACGCCGTCGGCTGCCGAAGCTGCTGCGCAGCGGATCGCCGACCAGCCGTTCCGACACCGCGGAGGGCGTCGCGGGGGACACGATCTCGCGCGTGGTCTTCGGCGTGCTCGCGCTGTGGCCGGTGCTGCGGCTGTGGCTGTGGGTGTCCGGGCGCATCCCCGGGATGTCGAAGGTGACCAGGTGGTTTCTGCACCAACGCTATCTGGCGCCCGAATTGTCCGGCAGCTTCCTGGGTTTCGCGTCCCGGCTGACCGCCTCGCACCGGGTCGACGAGAACGAGGAGCAGGTCGCCAAACTGCTGATCCACGCGTTCCTCGAGGACCTGCGCGACGCGTACCGGCGCCGGATCTGGCGGCCGTCGAGCTGGCGGCGCACCGCCTATCCGGTCGCGCTGCTCGGTGGTCTCGCCGAGGGCAGTGACGGTGCCCGCATCCTCACCTGGATCAACGAGATCAGGAACGAGACCGGGCATTTCGACCCGCTGGTGCTTGTCGCCTTCCGGGACGAGGGCCCGAACCGTGAGGTCGGCGAGCTCGGTGACATCGGGGAGCTGCGCACGCTGCGCACCCTGGAGAGCCTGGCCGAGCAGCCCTCGCCGCAACCACCGGACCCGCTGCAGAGCTGGGTCAGGGAGATCGACAACCGGCGCACCCACCGCCAGGCCGACGCGTGGTTCCTGCCGCTGCGCGCGCTGCTGCCCCCGGACACACCGCCGCGGATCAGCGACCCGCGCTTCCGCGGTCTCGCCCTGCCGCCCGCACCGCCGATGGCGGCGCGCAGCTGGTTCGTCGGCCTGTGCGTGCTCATCCCGATCGCGCTGGCCGTCGCCGCCGCGCTGGTCTACTTCCCGCCGCTGCGTGGCGCGCCGTGCTCGCAGTGGCCGTGGACCGGTGGTGTCTCGGTGGCCCTGCGCGACGGCGAGTGCGTCGGCTACAGCGACAACGCCGCGCAGCTCTTCGCCGACGATCCCGAGCTGACGGCCATGCAGCGCGAGGTGTTCCGGCTCAACGAGCAGGCCACGAAGGCCCGCGCGAGCAACCCGGACCGGCCGCTGGTCTCGCTGGTGTACTTCGCCGGTCTCAGCTACGCCGACACCAATGTGCGCTACCCGCACGCCCAGGTCGAGGAACTGGCCGGGCTCGCGGTGCAGCAGCGCCGCGCGCTGCTGGCCTCCGACGAGTCGGAACCGTTGCTGCGCGTCGTCATCGCCAACGGCGGCTCGGACATGCGCCAGGCGAGCTGGGTGGTCGAGCACGCGCTGCGCGGCCTGGTGGCCGATGATCCCAGCGTGCTCGGCGTGGTCGGCATCGATCGCAGTACCGACGAGACCCGCACGGCGATCGCCCGGCTCGGCGAACTCGGCGTGCCCGCGGTCGCGACGACGCTGTCGGCCGACGGCCTGGACCGGGCCTCGCCCCTGTACTTCCAAGCGGCGCCGAGCAATACGGTGCAGGCCCGGCTGGTCGCCGACTACGTCCAGGGCGCACGCGAGCCGAACGGCGCCCCGCGCTACGACAAGGTGACGATCTACCACCCCGAGGCGGCCGACGACCTGTACGTGACGACCCTGGTCGCCGATCTGCAGGCCGAGCTCGCCGGCCGCGGTGTCGCCCAGCAGAGTCTGAGCTGGCGCGAACAGCAGGAGCTGTACCGGTTCCCCGCGCCGTGCGAGACCGAGGGTGCCGACCGGCGCACCCTGCTGTTCTTCGCGGGCCGCAACGCTGATTTCCCCACCTTCGCCAAGGCGGTCAGCCGCGGCTGCCTCAGTGGCGCCGGACCGGCGATCCTCGGCAACGACGCGGTCACCCGGCTGATCACCGACCCCAAGGCCACCGCCGCGCTGCCGGCCAACCTGACGGTGCGCTACGTGTCCAAGGCCGCGCCGGTGATGCTCGGCGGCGCCGACTGCGTCAGCGGCGTCGGCAAACTCGGCGATCAGCCGGTGCCGTTCGAACACGAGCAGCTGTGCGTCGAACTGGCCGGGCTGATCGAGGACCTGCGCGGCTACCCGGACCTGGCCGACTACCGCCCGACCTGGGCGGGTGACCGCACCGGGCTCGCGTTCGACGTGAGCGGCCTGTTCCTGCAGGCGGTCCGGGCCAGCCGCGGCGTGCTCGCCGACCTGCCGCCGAACCGGACCGCGATCGCGGTGCAGTTGCGCGAGAGCGACTATCGCGGTGTCACCGGCACCCTGGGCTTTTCGACGCGTCGCGTCGCCGACGGCTCGTCGATCGCGGTACTGGTCACCACCGCGGTCGGCGGTCCTGGTCCGCAACGCTGCCTGATCATGTTCCCGCGCCGGACCGGTCAGGACGGCTGCCCGGCCGGGACGAAGAGTGATCTCGAGGGCTGGACCGAACCGGGGCGGTAGTGCGGAGATGTCGGAATTCCCGGACCGCACTACCGGATTCGTGCTGTTATAGTCGCTCGAACATGACCTCCGGGTGGGGACCGGCTTCAGCGGCGACCGATTCGGAGACGCTGCCGGAAGGGTCCCGGTAGCACTGTGACCGTGGGAGACCGGGGCGGGTGAGTATCGCAGAGGGCGCGGAGTTCGCCGGGTATCTGATCGAGCGGCGACTGGGCGCCGGTGGCATGGGCACCGTCTACCTGGCCCGCCATCCCCGCTTGCCGCGCCACGACGCGCTCAAGATCCTGGCCGACGACCACGCCGCCGATCCCGAGTTCCGGGCCAGGTTCCTGCGCGAGGCCGAACTCGCCGCCGCGCTGGCCCATCCGAACCTCGTCGCGGTGCGCGATCGCGGGGAGACCGACGGCAAGCTCTGGATCGCCACGCAGTACGTCGCCGGGTCGGACGCGGCCGAACTCGTGCGCGCCGCGCCGTCGGGGCTCGATCCGGCGCGGGCGGTGCACATCGTCGGCGAGGCGGCGCGCGGACTCGACGCGGTGCACCGGGCCGGGCTCCTGCATCGCGACGTGAAGCCGGCCAACATCCTGGTGGCCGAAGAGGCGGGTCATCCCGACCGGGTGCTGGTCACCGACTTCGGGATCGCGCGCCGGGCCGAGGACACCGCGACGCTGTCGGCCGGCGGCGGACTCGTCGCGACGCTGTCCTATGTGGCGCCCGAACAACTCGGCGGCGACCGGGTCGACCTGCGCGCCGACGTCTACGCGCTCGGCTGCTCGCTGTTCCAATTGCTGGTCGGCACAGTGCCGTTCGTCCGGCAGACACCCGCGGCGCTGATGTACGCGCACCTGCACGAGCCACCGCCGCGGCCGTCGGCGCTGCGGCCGGAGCTGCCCGTCGCGTTCGACGTCGTGATCGCGCGGGCCATGGCGAAAGACCCCGCCGACCGGTTCGCCTCCTGCGGCGACCTGGCGGCGGCCGCTCGCGCCGCGGTAGACGGGCGCGCGCTGCCACCGACCGCGGCGACCCCCGCCCTCCCCGCCGCTACGACGAGCGCCGAGACGCGGGCACAGCCGTCGGTGCAGGACGCGCCGCCGCACGAACCGTCCGTGCTGCCACTGCCCGTCGCCGGACCGGGCTTCGGCGGGACGTGGCCGCCCGCCCCGATGCTCGAGGCCGACCCGTTCACCGCGGCCCTGCTGCGCCGCCGGACGCCGTGGGGCAGACTGATCCGCCGCCGTGGTTTCTGGGTGGCGGCAGCGGTGGTCGTCGTCCTCGGGCTCGGCACGACGGCGGCGCTGGTCGCCGCCGGACCCGAGGATTCGGCGTCGCGCACGGCCGCGTCCACCACGCTGCCGCCACTGCCACCGGCGACCGCGTGGGGTGCCTACAACTTCGTCGCCGACACCTTCCCCGACCTGCTGCCCGCCTTCCAGTTCGGCGTCGGCTACCAGGAGCTGACCGGCTGCTACATGTTCGACGAGAAGTGGAACTTCGCGCCGACGGACAAGGCCGAACCGATCGCGAAGATGAGCTGTAGCGGAAACCGTGATCCCGCCGTCGGGATCACGGTCGTCTGCAATACCGACCGCTCCCGCATGCTGGCGCAGCCCAGCACCGATCAGGTCGAGGGCAATGAGGAATGGCGCCGCCCGACGGGCACCGGGAACCTGCACTGGGGCAGCAATATCGGCCTGGACAAGACCCAGACCGGCTTCCTGCACGTCTACTTCGACGAACCGGCGCGCTCGTTCTGCCGGATCGATGTCAACGGCGGCGCCAACGGCGCCGAACTGCGCGAGAAGTGGTGGGCCGATGCGCCGCTGTGATCCCCGTGCTGCCGTGCGGACGGCCGCCCTGCTCGCCGTCCTCGCGCTGACCGGCTGCACGGTAGCGGGCACGCCGGAACCGGCCGACGCCGACCTGTCGACGCTGGATTACGGTACCTACCAGCATGTTCCGCTGGTGGCGCCGGACGGCGACGAGTACTCGGGCCGGGTGCTGGAGTCGGTGCGGATCGGCGAGGTGATGATCAACCCGGCCAAGGCCGACGCCGCCCTGTCCCTGCCCGCCGACGCCAAACCCACGGTCCCGCTGCCGACCCCGGCCAAGGTGTCCGGTGTGCTGTCGGAGCAGGCGCGCGCCGTGCTCGACAAGTACGGCATGATCGCCGGATTCCAGGTCGCGGGCACCGACTCGGTCCGCACCAAGGGGCTGTCGCTGCTGGCGCTGCGCCTGCCGGATCCCGAAGCCGCCGCCAAGGCCGCCGTCGACCTCGATGCGACCGACGCGGCGGTCAGCCGCGACAATGTCGCCGTCGCGATCCCGAACTATCCCACGGCGCGGGCGCATTGGCGGCCCGCCGTGGCGAGCATGGCCGCCACCGTCGCGCGCGGCTCGTTCGTGGTGAGCGCGCTGGTCGCGCACCCGACGCCGGACGCCGCGGCCCTGTCCGGGTTGATCGGCAAGGCCTTCGACGCGCAGCTGCCCGAACTCGACCGTTTCGTCGCCACCCCGGTCGACCAGCTCGCGCGCCTGCCGCTCGACGGCGAGCAGATGCTGACCCGCCTGGTTCCGGAGAAGCTGGGCCGCTGGTCGCGGCCCGCCGTGCTGCTCATCGATCGCGAACAGCTCGCCGGGGGCAAGACGCTGGTGCACGCCAGCGGCGTGGTCTACGGGCCGAACGTGGCCTATCTGAACGGAACCCGGCAGCAGCGATCCACGGCCGATGCCTTCGCGATGATCGGCTTCGACGGGCTGATGCGGTATCCCGATGCCGTCGAAGCGCGCCGCGCCTTCGATCGCGGGACCCGGTCACTGGCCGCCGACGGCCTGCGGACCGTCGCCGGTCCGGCCGGTCTGGCCGACGTCCAGTGCCTCGACGACGACGCGGGCCAGCCCGCGGTGCGCTTCGCCTGCCGGGTACTGCACGGACGCTATGTCGCCACCGTGTTCGCGCCGCGCGAGCAGCAGATCAAGCAGAAGGCCGCCGCCCAGTACAGCCTGCTGGTGCGCGCCGGATGACCGCACAGCTGCGGTCCGGCTCGGTCTTCGCGGGCTACGTGATCGAGCGGGTGCTCGGCAGCGGTGGGATGGGCACCGTCTACGCCGCGCGGCATCCGCGGCTGCCCCGCCTGGACGCGATCAAGGTGCTGAGCGAAGCGCACAGCGGCGCACCGGAATTCCGGTCCAGGTTCATCCGGGAGGCCGAACTGGCGGCCCGCATCGATCACCCGAACGTGGTGGCCGTGCACGATCGCGGCCTCGTCGACGGCATGCTGTGGATCGCGATGCAGTACGTGGCGGGGACCGACGCCGCGGCGGTGCTGCGCGCCGGCGTGCCCCGGCCGGAGTACGCGCTGCACATCGTCACCGAGGCGGCCGCCGGGCTGGACGCGGCGCACCGCGCCGGGCTGCTGCACCGCGATGTGAAGCCGGCCAATCTGATGCTGGAGGCGCGGCCGGGGGAGCCGGACCGGATCCTCGTCGCCGACTTCGGCATCGCCAAATCCGGCGCCGACAGCACCGCGCTCACCGAACCCGGCGCCTTTCTGGCCACCCTCGCCTACGCGGCGCCGGAACTGATCCGGCTCGATGCCGTGGATCGCCGGGCCGATCTGTATTCGCTGGGCTGCACGCTGTTCGAACTGCTCACCGGGCGCAAGCCGTTTCCCCGCGACACCGTCGCCGCGGTGATCAACGCCCACCTGACCGAGCCGCCGCCCCGGCCGACGCAGGTGAACCCGCATCTGCCGCGCGCCATCGACGCGGTGATCGCCAGGGCCATGGCGAAGAATCCCGACGACCGGTACTCCAGTTGCGGCGCGCTGGCCGCCGCGGCGGCCGCCGCGTTCGGTGCGCCGGTGCCGCCGACGACGCGCGTGGCCCAGCCGGGTACGCCGCGCGAACCGGCCGGTCGCCCGGGCTTCGCGCCCGTCGACCTGGCCCAGGCGACCACCGTCCCGGTCGGCCTCGGCTCGGTCCAGGAACCACGCCGGGTCGTGCCGTCGCGCCGATGGCCGCTGGTCGCCGGGGTGACGGCTGTGCTCACGGTCGCGCTGGTCGCGATCGGTGTGGTCGCGCTGAATCGCGACGAGTCGCCGAGCGCCGCGCCCGCGTCCTCGGTGGCGCCGACCACCGCCGCCGAATCGGCATGGGGCGTCCACGAATACATCGTCCGTGCCTTTCCCGGACTGCTCCCACGCACGCCGTTCGCCAGCGGCTTCCAGGGCATCCGGTGCGCGGCCGTCGACAAGGAGCACCGGCCGATCGCGCTCGACCGGCACGACGGCGTCGGCAGGCTCAGCTGCAACGGCGACCGCGATCCCGTCGAGCGGATGACGGTGTACTGCAACGGCGACCGCACGCCGAGCAGCGCGCGCCCGTTCCTCGAGGCGACCGGGGTCCGGGAGGAGAACTGGGAGCGCTCCTCGGGCCGCGGCAAGCTCATCGTCCAGGACATGCCGGGCCTGCGGGCAGGCACGACATCGGGCGGACTCGTCGTCCAATTCGACGACACCGCGCGAAACTTCTGCCTGCTCAGCGTTTTCGGTGCCACCAACGGCGCCGAGCTCTACGACCGATGGTGGCCCGTCGCGCCGCTGTGACTCACCACCACGGCGTGGGTCGCTCTCGTTCCCAGCGCAATTCGGCTTCCAGCTGTGCCGCCAGTGAGATGAGCATCGGCTCGGTGTTCGCGGTGCCCATCAGCTGCGCGCCGATCGGCAGCCCGGCCTCGGTGAAACCGGCGGGCACGTTCACACTCGGCCAGCCGAGCACGTTCCACGGCCAGGTGTACGGGCAGGCGGCGGTGATCAGGTTGTTGGTCGCGCCGACGCCGATGCCGTCGATCTCCTCCGCGCGCGGGGGCGGGGTGGCCGTGGTCGGGGCCAGGACCAGGTCGTAGTCGTCGAAGAATCCGCCGATCCGCTTGTGCAGCAACGGCTCCGCGCGCCGGGCGGCGGCGAGCACGGGACCGCCGAGGACACCGCCGAGCCGGGCGTTGGCCGTGGTGCGCGGGTCGACGACGGCTTCCGGCAT
Organism: Nocardia sp. NPDC003269; assembly: GCF_042888005.1. Lineage (NCBI taxonomy): Bacteria > Bacillati > Actinomycetota > Actinomycetes > Mycobacteriales > Nocardiaceae > Nocardia > Nocardia sp. NPDC003269. The sequence continues at coordinate 219,992 of NZ_JBIAPA010000004.1, read as the reverse complement.
CGCCCGGCGCACCCGGGTGATCCCGGCCATCGAGCGTGGCAGGAACGAGGCGCCGATCATCAGGCCGTAGTGCAGGTCGGCCACGGTGACGGTGTGCCCGAGGCCGCGCAGCGTCTGCGCCAGCGCGTGCACGGCCGCCGCGATCTGCGGGTCCAGCGCGGTCTTGGTCGCGGTGAACGGAATCCGCAGGGAGAGTGCGATTCTGAGCTTGCCGGGGTCACGTCCCACGGCGGCGCTCGCGTCGATCGGCGCCGGGGTGTGCAGGTCACCGCGGTGTGGCCCGGCGGCGACGTCGAGCAGCAGGGCGGCGTCGCCGACGGTGCGCGCGAGCGGCCCGTTGACGGTCAGGCCGTAGAACGCCTCGGCGTGCGGCCAGGTGGAGATGCGCCCGCGCTGCGGCTTGATCCCGACCAGGTTGTTCCACGACGCCGGGATGCGCACCGAGCCCGCGCCGTCGGAACCCAGTGCGGCGGGCACCAATCCGGCCGCGACCGCCGCCGCGGAACCGCCCGAGGAGCCGCCGGGGGTGCGCGTGCGATCCCAGGGATTGCGGGTGTGGCCGAAGGCGTCGCCGCTGGTGAACGGGAGCTGGCCCAGCTCACAGGTATTGGCCTTGCCCACGATCACCGCACCGGCGGCGCGCAGCCTGCGCACCGATTCGGCGTCCTCGGTCTTCGGCGTGAACTCGCCACCGCAGCCGAAGGCGGTGATCTCCCCGGCGATATCGGTGTCGTCCTTGACCGCGATCGGTACGCCGAGCAGCGGCAGCCGCGCACCGGCGGCCAGGCGCGCGTCGGCGTCGGCGGCTTCGCGCAGCGCGGCCTCCCTGCGGACGACGCGGAAGGCGTTGAGCGTCGGCTGGGCGGCCTCGATCCGGTCGAGCGCCGCGGTCACGGCGGCGACGGAGGAGAGGCTGCCGTCGGCGATCGCGGCGGACATTTCGGAGAGGCCGAGGTCGGCCGATGGCTTCGGCGCGATGCGGTCGGGCGCGGACATGTGAACTCCGTCTCTGCAGGTAGTGGGGTCGACGGTAGCGTCGAGCTGGTCACCCGTCCACATACCCTGGGTGGATTTCTCGGCTATAGACATACATCCCGTATGTATGTAACAGTGATGAGGCCCAGCATTCGAACCAGGGGAGGACCCCATGGGAATCAGCTCAGCACTCGGCCCGGCGCGCGAGATCGCCCTGTCGTCCGGCCGCATCCGCTACCACGACACCGGCACCGGATCGCCGGTCGTGTTCGTCCACGGCCTGCTGGTCAACGCCGACCTCTGGCGCGGAGTGGTGCCCGGCCTCGTCGCCGCCGGCCACCGCTGCCTCACGCCTGACTGGCCGCTCGGATCGCACTCGATCCCGCTGCCCGACGCCGACCTCACGCCTACCGGTATCGCGGACCTCATCGCCGAGTTCCTCGACGCGCTCGACCTGACCGATGTCACCATCGTGGCGAACGACACCGGCGGCGCGCTCACCCAGATCCTGATGACCCGCAGGCCGGAACGGATCGGCCGGGTGGTGCTGGCCGCCGTCGACTGCTTCGAGGTCTTCCCGCCGCAGCCGTTCGCGAGTCTGCTGAAGGTCGCTAAGCTGCCCGGCGCCATCGCCGCGCTGCTCGCGCCGCTCGGATGGCGGCCCTTGCAGCGGTTGCCGCTCGCCTTCGGATTGGTGACCAAACACCCTCTGCCGCAGGAGATCGCGAAGTCCTACCTGCGGCCCGCCCAGCGTGATGCCGCGATCCGGGCCGACCTGCGCCGCTTCGCGGCGGGCGTGGACAACCGGGTCACCCAGGCGGCCGCCGAGCGCTTCGGCCAGGTCGATGTCCCGGTGCTCGTGGTGTGGTCCACCGAGGACCGGCTGTTCCCGATGACACTGGCGCAGCGGCTCGTCACCGCCCTGCCGAAGGCGAGCCTGCGCACCGTCGACGACTCCTACACCTTCCTGTCCGAGGACCGGCCGGAGTTGCTCGCCGAACTGATCGTGGAGTTCACTCGGCTGCATGCAGCGCCGTAGTCAGGAGGATCGCTCCCGCACCACCCGAGCCGCGCTCGAGCAGGCAGGCCGCAGCCTGTTCGCCGAGCGCGGCTTCGCCGCGACGTCCGCCGAACAGCTGGTGGCCGCCGCCGGCGTCACCCGCGGCGCGCTGCACCACCACTACGGCGACAAGCGCGGATTGTTCCTGGCCGTGCTCGAACAGATCGAGACCGAGGCGACCGCGGAGATCGCGAGCGCGGTGGCGGCGGTCGACCCCGACGACGTCGTTGCCGGGATGACCGCGGGTCTGGCCTGCTTCCTCGACATCTGCGGCCGCCCGGAGATGCTGCGCATCGTCCTGATGGACGCCCCGACCGTCCTCGGCTGGCCCGCCTTCCGCGACTTCGAATCCCGGCACGGCCTCGGCCTGATCACCGGCGAACTGCAACGTGCCGTCGACGCCGGTCTCGTCCCGGCCGTCCCCGTCCCGGTCCTCGCGCAGCTGCTGCTCAGCGCCATCACCGAGGCGTCACTCATCGTCGCCCACGCCGAGGACGCCGAGCGCGCTCGCGCCGAGACCCAGCAATCCCTGTTGCTGCTCATCGCGGGTCTGCTGCGCCGGGACTGACCGGCCCGCCGTGTCCGTGGTGGCGGTGTCGGGTCGACGTGGAAGACTGGGGCCGTGCGGTTGTATCGGGATGAGGCGGTGGTGGTCCGTCAGCACAAGCTGGGCGAGGCCGATCGCATCGTCACGCTGCTGACCAGGCAACACGGTCTGGTGCGCGCGGTCGCCAAGGGGGTGCGGCGCACCAAGTCGAAGTTCGGGGCGCGGCTCGAACCGTTCGCCTACATCGACGTACAGCTGCATCCGGGCCGCACGCTCGACATCGTCACCCAGGTGACCACGGTCGAGGCGTTCGCCGCCGACATCATCGACGACTACGGCCGCTACACCACGGCCTGCGCGATTCTCGAGACCGCCGAACGCCTCGCGGGTGAGGAACGCGCGCCCGCGCCGAAACTGCACGCGCTCACCGCGAGCGCCCTGCGCGCCATCGCCGCCAAGCAGCGCCCGCACGAACTCGTCCTCGACGCCTATCTGTTGCGCGCCATGGGTTTCGCGGGCTGGGCGCCCGCCCTCGACGAGTGCGCCCGCTGCGCGACGCCGGGCCCGCATCGCGCGTTCCACGTCGCGGCGGGCGGCGCGGTCTGCGTGCACTGCAGGCCGCCGGGCGCGAGCACCCCGGCCGCGGGTGTCCTCGATCTGCTCGTCGCCCTGCTGAAGGGGGAGTGGGACTACATCGCCGGCGTCCCCGACAATGTCCGCCGTCAGGCCAGCGGTCTGGTCGCCGCCCACCTGCAGTGGCACCTGGAACGGCAGCTGCGCACCCTGCCGCTGATCGAGCGCTCGCGGACCGATACCGCGGCCCCCGTGGTCGACCGCGTCGGCTGACGACACGCGAGCGCCGGTCGCCCGTACGGATGCCGGAGCCCGTGCGGGGCGCGCGAGACGATCAGGCAGGATGGAAGCCGTGATCCTGCGTCGTGACTCTTCCACCGCGAGCAAGACGGCCCGCACCGTTCGCCCACCGTCGCCGCACCCCTCGGGTGCGCGGCCGCCCGCGATCCCGCCGGAGCTCGTCCCCAACCACGTCGCGCTGGTGATGGACGGCAACGGCCGCTGGGCGCAGGAGCGTGGCCTGCCGCGCACCGCCGGTCACGAACGCGGCGAGGCCGTGCTCATGGACGCCGTCGAAGGCTGTATCGAGATCGGCGTCAAGTGGCTGTCGGCCTACGCCTTCTCCACCGAGAACTGGCGGCGCAGCCCCGACGAGGTGCGCTTCCTGATGGGCTTCAACCGCGACGTGATCCGCCGCCGCCGCGACGAGATGCACGAGATGGGCGTGCGCGTGCGCTGGGCCGGGCGCCGACCGCGCCTGTGGCGCAGCGTGATCAAGGAGCTCGAGGTCGCCGAGGAGCTCACCGAGGACAACGACGTGATGACGCTGACCATGTGCGTCAACTACGGCGGCCGCGCCGAGATCGCCGACGCCGCACGGGAGATCGCGCGCCGGGTGGCCGCGGGCGAGATCGATCCGGAGAAGATCGACGAGGCCACCGTCGCCCGGTACCTCGACGAACCCGATATGCCCGACGTCGACCTGTTCCTGCGTCCCTCCGGCGAGTTCCGCAGCTCGAACTTCCTCATCTGGCAGGCCGCGTACGCCGAATTCGTCTACCAGGACACGCTTTTCCCCGATTTCGATCGGCGTAACCTGTGGGACGCGTGCCTGGAATACGCCAAGCGCGATCGCCGCTTCGGCGGGACCAAATGAGCGACGGAGCCGACATGGACGCGGTGGTCACGCCCGAACTGGACCTGCAGGCGCGCACCGGCGCCTGCCTGCAGATGCAGGACATCGATATCCGCGTCGACGCCGACGGCTCGCTCGGCTTCGAATACGACGGCGCGCTGTGCTCGATCCGCGCCGTCACCCTCGCGCCCGGGCTCACGGTGCTGTCGCTGACCAGCGTGCTGGCCTGGGATCGGCCGCTCAAGCCGCAGCTGCACAAGCGCGTCGCCGAGCGCAACAACGAGATCCAGTTCGGCTCGGTCACCCTGATCGGGCGCGGCAAGCTGGGCGATGTCATCCTGCGCTACACGTTCCCCGCCGAGGGCCTCGACGATCAGGCCCTCACCACCATGCTGCTGCTCACGCTGACCGGCGCGAGCAGGGCCAGGCAGGGCCTGCTCGCGCCGTAGGCGTCAGTTCGAGGGCTTCCAGGTGATCTTGCCGCCCTGGAAATCCTGGGCCTTGCCACCCTGGTAGTCGTATTCGTCGCTGGTCGGGTAGCCGTAGCGGCCGCCTTCGGAACCGGCGCGGATCCAGTCGGCCTGGATGCTGCCCCACACTGCGTGCGCGCCGGTCGTCGAGGACCAGTAGATGGCGCCGGTCGGGAACAGCGAGAACTGGCCGTCGCCCTTGCCCGCCTTGGAGACGTCGCTGAGCGGGAAGCCCAGCGGGCTCGACTCCCAGCCGAGCGCGGCCCACTTGTCCCGGATCGGGCCGCTGATCTGGTGCGCGCCGGTACCGACGGACCAGTAGATCGAGCCCTTCTGGAAGTGGTTGTAGCGGCCGCTGCCACCCGGGGTCGACTCCTCGCGGGTGACCGGGTAGCCGAGCTTGCCGCCCTCGTTGCCGAGCTCGGCGAACTTGTCGCGGATCTGCCCGGCGACGGTGTTGGCGCTGGTGTCGGGGTGCCAGTAGATCGCCGCGTTGTTGGCGAAGGTCTGGTACTTGCCGCCCGCCGCGGCGTCGGATTCGGGGGAGGTGGGGTCACCGAGCGCGGCGCCGCCCGCCTGGTCGTATTCGATCTCGATCGCGCCGCCCACCTCGAAGTCGCCGATCTTGCGTGCCTGTGCGGTGCCCGCGAGGGCCAGCGGCAGCACGGCCGCGGCCGCCAGGACGGCGATCCCGCGCGATCGAAGGGTTCGTCGGTGAAATGCCACAGGAAACTCCCTGGTCGAATCGTTGTTCGGTGTTTTTCGGCGCTCGACCCCGACCGGCACCGCACCCGAACCTACCCGCTCGACCGCGTGCGTAACAGTGAGCTTTCTAACCCGCACCGCCCGGTTCGATCGTCATCAGCACGTCGATGCCACGGGCGAAGGTGTCCGGGTCGGCGTCGCCGAGCAGCAGGTGCTGCAGCATGAAACCGGGCAGCACCCCGATGATCGCCTTGGCCAGCGCGTCGACGTCGGCGTCGGGCGCGATCCAGCCCAGGTCCCGCATCCGCACCGCGTACTCGCGCCACAGATCACGCATGGACGCGATCGCGTGGCGCACCGGAACGCTCGCTTCGGGCTGGACCATCGCCAGCGCCCAGGCCTGCGGCGCCAGCCGGAGGGGACCGTCCGGCCCGCCGCGTTCGATCACCTCGGCGGTCACCATGCGCACCACCTCGGCGGGCGTCGGCGGGGTCTCGCTGCGGATGATCTCGGCCATCCGGCCGCGCAACGGGGTCATCGTCTCCACGATCAGCGCGAAGATGATGTCGTTCTTGCTGGCGAAATAGCGGTAGACCGCCCCCGCGGACAGTCCGGACTCGGCGAACACGTCCTGCATCGACGTCTCGTGGAAACCCTTGCGGGTGAAGCATCGCTGCGCGGCCTCGAGGATCTGTTTCCGGCGGCGCTCCAGGTGTTCTTCGCTGACTCGGGGCATGGGTCAAAAATAAAACGAATATCCGTTCTTGACAAGGACGCCCGCTGATGGGACCGTGAAGCCACCAAAAAGAACGAACATTCGCTTTTAAGGGAGAATGTCATGTCGATCACCCGACGAGCAGTGGCTCTCGGCCTCGCAGCCACCCTGCTGCAGGCGCTGCTCCTGATCGCCTTCGCCTGGCCCGCCGTCAACCTCGCTCCGCGCGATCTGCCCATCGCCGTCACCGGCCCGCAGTCCGCGCAGGTCACCCAGCAGTTGCAGCAGCGCAGTCCCGACGCCTTCGAGATCACCACCCTGGCCGACGGTGCCGCCGCCCGGGCGGCGCTCACCGACAACGAGATCTACGGCGCCGTCGTCACCGGCGAGGGCGCGCCGCAGGTCCTGGTCGCCTCGGCCGCCTCACCCGCGGTCGCCCAGCAGCTCACCGCCCTGGCTCAGCAGCTCAGCGGTGCCCCCGCCGCGCCGGTCCAGGACGTCGTCGCCACCGACCCCGACGACCCGCGTGGCGCGGGCTTCGGCTCGATGGTCCTGCCGCTGGTCATGTCCGGCATCGCGGCGGGTGTCCTGCTCACCCTGTTGATCCCGAGCCTCGGCGGCCGCCTCGCCGGCCTGCTCACGTTCGGCGTCGCCGGTGGTCTGCTCAGCACCCTGGTCTTCCACACCTGGCTCTCGATCGTCCCGGGCTCCTACCTGGAACTCGCCGCGATCGCCGGCCTGGCCGCGTTCGCGGTCTCCGCCACCATCGTCGGCCTGGCCGCCGCCATCGGCCGCCCCGGTATCGGCCTCGGCGCGCTGCTCATGCTGCTCATCGGCAACCCGTTCTCGGCCGCCACCTCCGCCCCGGAACTCCTGCCGCAGCCCTGGGGCGCCATCGGTCAGCTGTGCCCGCCCGGTGCGGCCGCGTCGCTGCTGCGCTCGGTCGCCTACTTCGACGGCGCGGGCGCGCTGGCTCCGCTCGCGGTGCTGCTCACCTGGTCGGCGGCCGGTCTCGCCCTGCTCGGAATCGGCGCACTGCGCTCCTCGGCCACCCCGGAGGCCACCCCGGCACCGGTTGCCGTTCCCGCCTGAGTTTCCCCCCGCGAAGATGCTCCGCACGAACGACTTTCGTGCGGAGCATCGCCGTGTCGGCGGTCCGCACGTCGATGCAGCCGTGGCACGCCGGGATCGGCATGGCTACGGTGGCAAAGAAAGCGGAGTCCGAGGGGGAGTCATGAGTGCGGACCGGAACCGACCCGCATCGGCCCACGCGACGACATCCCCCTCCCTCCTCGATTCCTCGGTCCTGTTCCCGCTCCGCGACTCCGAGCGAATCCTGATCGCGGGTGCGGGAGGCGGCTTCGACCTCCTCAGCGGTCTGCCGATCGCCTTCGCTCTCCACGAACGCGACAAGACCGTCTTCCTGGCGAACCTCACCTTCACCGCCGCCACCCGCACCACGGCGAAACCCGTCGCGCCCGGGGTGTTCGAGGTCGACGCTGACACCGAGGGCCAGTCGCACTACTTCCCGGAGAAGCACGTCGCCACCTGGCTGGCCGACCACGACTACCCCGACACCGTCTATCTGATCCGCAAAGGCGGACCGGCCGCGGTGCGCGCCGCCTACGCATGGCTGGCCCGGGAATTACGCCTGGACGCCGTCGTCCTCGTCGACGGCGGCACCGATCTCCTGATGACCGGCGACGAAGCCGGCCTCGGCACCCCGGTGGAGGACGTCACCAGCCTGCTCGCCGCCGCCGCCCTCGACCTCCCGGTCAAACTCGCCGCCTGCGTCGGCTTCGGCATCGACACCTACCACGGCGTCTGCCACGCCCACTTCCTCGAAAACGTCGCCGCCCTGGCCCAACTCGGCGCCTACCACGGCGTCTTCGCCCTCACCCCCGGCACACCCGCCGTCGACGCATGGCTCGACGCCGTCGCCTGGACCCAACGCCACACCCCCGGCCGCGAGAGCATCGTCAGCGCGTCCATCACCGACGCCGCCCGCGGCGCCTTCGGCAATCACCACTCCCTGGAACGCACCCGCGCCAACAACTCCGACCTCTTCATCAACCCCCTGATGTCGATGACCTGGGGCTTCGACCTCGACACCGTCGCCAGCCGGATCCTCTACACCGACCACCTAACCCACGCCACCACCCCCTTCGAGGTCGCCGCCGCCATCGAAGCCTTCCGCACCACCCTCCCCCTCCGCCCCTGGCGCGACCTCCCCGTCTGATGTCCGAAGGCGGGCTGACCTCAGCCGTTCAGGATCAGGGCGGCGCATTTCTCGCCGATCATGATCGTGGGGGCGTTGGTGTTGCCGCCGGTCACGGTCGGCATGATCGAGGCGTCGGCGACGCGGAGGCCGTCGATGCCGCGTACGCGGAGGTCGGGATCCACGACCGCGCGGTCGTCGACACCCATGCGTACCGTGCCGACCGGGTGGTAGACGGTGTGGATGCGGTTCGGTAGTTCCGCGCGCATCGCGGCCGGGTCGGTGAAGTCCGCGCCCGGGATGATCTCGCCCTGGTTGTCGCCGGTTCCCGCCATGATCGCGCGGACCATGTCGATGCCTTCCAAGAGCACCTCGGTGTCCGCGGGCGCTGTCAGGTAGGCCGGATCGATGAGTGGCGCGGCCCCCGGATCGGCCGAGGCCAACCGGACGGTGCCGCGGCTCTCGGGGTAGATGAGCGCGGGGAAGACGCTCTGACCCGGCTTCTTGGTAGCCGGGACGACGCGCTTGTCGGAGTCCTGATTCGGCGAGGGATACACCCAATACAGGCTCAGCAGTTGCAGGTCGGGGATCTCGCGCGCGTGCGAGGTGCGCACGAAGGCGACGGATTCGAACGAGGAACCGGCCGCCCACGACGATCCCGGACGGAGCTGTTCGGCCGCCAATCCGCGCAGGAAATAGGGCGCTGTCGGCTTGCGCAACGCCGACCGCATCCGGAAGGAGACCGGGACGAACAGGTGGTCGTGCAGGTTGTCGCCCACCGGCAGATCCGCGACGACCGCGATGCCGTGCTCGGCCAAGTGCGCGGCGGGACCGATTCCCGACAGTTGCAGAATCTGCGGCGACCCGAACGTGCCCGCCGAGACGATGACCTCGCGCGAGGCCCCGATCACCCGCGTACCGCCGTCGACCAGGATCTCCACCCCCGTCGCCCGCGAGCCGTCGATGACGATCCTCGTCACCGTCGTCTCCGTGAGCACGACGAGACCGGGCACCGGATCGTCGTGCAGGTAGCCCTTGGCCGCGGAGTACCGCACACCGTGCGCGGCGCTCTGCTGGAAGACCGCGACGCCTTCCTGGTTCGCCCCGTTGTAGTCGTCGATCTCCGGCACACCCAGGCGTGCCACGGTGGCGTCCATGAAGGCACGTGCCGCGTCGGTGATGCGGTGCTGGCGGGTGACCTTGATCGGACCACCCGCCCCACGCCACGCGTTCGCGCCGCCCTCCCAGTCCTCCATCCGCTGGAAGTACGGCAGCACGTCCTCATAGGCCCACCCGCGACAGCCTTTGGCGGCCCAGTCGTCGAAGTTCTTCCGGTTACCCCGGACGAAGAGCATGCCGTTGACCGAACTCGACCCGCCGAGTACCCGGCCGTGCGTCATCGGAATCCGGCGGTCGAGCGCATGGTGCTGCGGTGTCGACTTGTCGCCCCAGTCGAACAGCTTCTTCAGCTGCGGCGTCGAGTGCATGACATTGATCGCGCCGGGAATCCGGAAGAGCGCCTTCGCCCAGCCCTTGTCATCGGCCGTCCCTGCCTCGATCAGCACGACGGCCGCGCCGCTGTCGGCGAGCCTGCGCGCGACCGCACAGCCCGCGCTCCCCGCTCCCACGACGATGTAGTCGGCTTCGGTCACAGTGTTCTCCGGTCAGGAGTCGACCTCTACGAACCCCGAATTCTATCGCGATCTCCCGCGCGCCGGAAACGTCTCGCTAGCATCGGAGTGGGCGACCGACGGTGTCGTAGTTGCCGATTCTGATCGGAGGAATCGTCGTGGGTGGTGTGGCGGTGGCGCCGCGCGGGATGCGGTTGTCCGGGCGTGGGGTCGCGGGGCTCGGCGGGGTGGCGGTCCTGCTCGGCATCGCGTTCGTGCTCGTTCCGGGGATCGTGGCGGGATGGGGATCCGAGGGCGGGATCGACGGTGAAGGAGAGCTGCGGCGGGCGCTGCGGGTGGCCTTCGCCGGGTACTGGAGTTCCGGGAACGGGGAGTTCTCGCCCGCGCTGAACGACGTGGTCGAGTACTGGTTTCGGTACCACCTGGTCAAAGGGCTGATCGCCGTTGTGCTGCTGGCGGTGCTGGCGGTACTGGCCGCGGTGCTGTGGGATGCCGTCGGACGGGACAGCGACGCGGGGTGGGTGCGCCGGCTCGCGCTCGGTTCGGCCGGCGCGGTGGTCACGCTGTTCGCGGTCCTCGCCCTGCTCGCGGTGATGGCGAATGCGCAAGGCGCGGTGGCGCCCTACGCGTCGGTCTTGCCGATGCTTTTCGACGATCCCGTCGGGCCCGAACTGGCCGGGACCTTGGCGGAGGTGAATCGGCAGTTGGCGGTGTCGGCCGAGGCGGGTTCCTCGCCCGCGCTCGAGGTGATGATCGATGACTTCACGCGCTATCACGTGGCGATGGTGGTGATTTCGTCCGTGGTCGCGGTGGGCTTCGGCATCGCGACCATGGTGCTGTGGACACGGCGGGCGGGCAAGTCGTCGGGGGAGCGGGCGGTGCTCGCCGGGCTCGGGTTGCTCGCGATGGGGTTGGCCGTGGTGTTCGCCGTTGTCGCGGTGGCGAATACGACGACGGTCGCGGAACCGCTGCCGGCGCTGCAAGCACTGTTCGACGGTGGGTGGTGACGGCGCTCAGGCGAGGCGTTCGTCGGGCTCGCCGAATTCCTGGTGGTAGCGCTGGGCCCGGGCGAGCATGCGGCGGATGCCGGCGATCATCCGGTCGGTGGGCAGCGGTTCGGCGATGATCGGGTCGCCGGTTTTGACGTAGTAGCGGCCGTCGTCGTAGTCCATCCACCAGAAGGTGCGGCCGGGACCGGGCCGGGCGTCCACGGCGGGTCCGGAGAAGGCGGAGATCTCGCCGAAGGCATGGCGTTTGCGGCGGAAGACACGATTGAGCTGGTCGGCGGAGCTGAGCTGGCCCGCCCGGTATTCGAAGTGTTCCTCTTCGGCGGCGAGCTGTTCGCGCCGGACCTCCACCGGCGGCTTGGTCCCCGCCTTCGCACGGGGCAGGGCCGCGACCGCGAGGGCGGCGACCTGATCGGCGGTGCAATACGTCATGACGACATCGCCGCCGATGTCCTCGGCCGGACCGCGGGCCTGCGTCAGGGTCGCGCCCGCCCGGCCGCGGATCGCGCCGTGGAAGCGCACGACATTCGAGTCATCCTGCCCGACATAGCCTTTGGATTCGACCCTGGCCTCGGGTTCGAGCAGCACGGCCAGGGCGTATTCGACGGCGGGGTCGTACTTGCCGAGCAGCTTCTCGACCGCCGCCTCCCGGTGCCGCTTCAGTTCGTCGAAGTCGGTGATGTCGGTGCGGTACTGCAACGGGTAGGGCAGCCGGTCACGACCGTAACCCGACCACAGGATCTCGAACTCGATGCCGGTGAATTCAGCCCGCTGCACTGTCGCTGTCTCCGCCGATCACCGGGGGCACGGTCCGGAGCCCGTCCGTGCCGATCAGTAGTTCGCCGTTTTCCTGGGTGATCAGGTAGTCGGGGACGCCCTTCGTCCGTTCGTCGTCGGATCCGCCGCGACCCGCGCCCGGCGCACCCATCCCGCCCATGCCCGCCGCACCGCGCGCCCCGGTCGTCGCGCCCGCGCGACCCGCCGCGGCGGCCGCGGCGGCGGGGGACTGGCTGCCGGGAATACTGCGACCCGTTCCGGGCGTCGACGGCGACCCGCCGCCGGGTGCACCGCCCGAGCCGCGCCCGGTGCCGGTGGGGCGACCTGTTCCCGGCATGGTCGTGCCCGGAGTCGTCGTCCCGGGGGTGGTCGTCGTTCCCGGGGTGGTCGACCCCGGAGTGGTCGTGCTCGGCGAGGTGGACTGCGGCGTGGTGCTCTGCGCCGTGGTCGACCCGGCGTCGGTGGACGACGGCGTGGTCGACGACGAGGTGTCGGTGTCCCCGGGGGAGGTGCCCTCGCCCGGCGTCTCCGGCACCGTGCCGTCGGTGGTCGCACCGTCGGTGGTGGTGGTCCCACCCTGTGTCCCACCGGTATTCGTGCCGCCGTTGCCGCCCGTCACGCCGGTGTCACCGGTCCCACTGGTGATCGTCGGTGCCGAGGGCAGAAAGGGGACACCGTTGTCGGTCTGGACGGCGACCTGACCGTAGACGGTGCGCAGGATCCGGCGACCCTCGTCCTCGGCTTCCTTCTGGTTGTGCTCGTCGACCTTCATCACCCCGTCGCCGGGCAGGGTCTTGCCGGTGACCGACTCCCGCGCGGTCAGACCCGGCATGAGCGCCTGGGTCTCCTCGATCCCGGTCCGCATCTCGGACAGTTTCAGGCTGATCGCCGTCGCCGCCTGGGACAGCGGAATCGACTGCTCCGCATAGTTGTTCACCGCGGTCACCGCTGCCGACGCGGCGGCGCCCGTCCACCCGCTGTGCCCGTTCGCGCCGGTGACGGTGCGGGCGAACTCCTGATTGAACTTGTAGAACGTCCCCATCAGGTTCATCCCGATATTGGCCCACGCCGTCACCGCGTCGTCGACGAGCTTCGGCTTCATCGCCGCCACCGCGGCCTGCATCTGCGCGAGCGACATGCTGTCATAGCTGTCGGGCGTGGTGATGTGCGGGGGCTGGGTGTCGCCGCCGAAGATCGTGGAGTAGTTGCCCTGCTTCTGCCGGTCGTAGATGCGGGTGCGCTCGTCGTTCCACTGCTGCTGCGCGGCGATGACCCTGCTCTTGTACTCGTCGTAGGTCACTGCGGTTCTCCTGTCGCGGAGATCTCGGTGGCGAGGGTGCCGTCCTGGGCGACGAAGTTGGCAATCGCCTTGGCGACAACCTCTTTCGCGGTCTGGACGGCTTCGATGTGCTGCTGGATCACCGTATCCAACGCTCGGTCGCTCCCCGAGGCGGTGAGGGAGAACTTCTTCTCCAGAGTGACACCCGAGTCGAGGGTGCCGAAACCGGAGATGAAGCTCACGGTGCCGATCTTTCCCAGCACCTCTTCGAGCCGATCGAGGTGGTCGTCGCAGACCCTGTCCAGGTCTCGGCCGACCTCAGGATCTAGAGCCAACTCTCCCGAATTTGCCTGGGAGAGTAGCTGCTTCCACTCGGTTGGATTGATGCCTAGTGGCATGTGCGCCCCCTCACGCCGTAGGAAGGTACTGGGCCAGTGCCCCGCTAACGCGCTGGGCTTCGCTGCACGGAGGGAGCGCTCCGACTGCGCTGTACCGGTTCTGTACCTTGAAAACAACTGTTCCGGCAGGTACCTCGACGGCAACGAAGCAGGTTTGATCGTGGATGGCGCCCACCGGACGGAACTCGAGCGCCGCACGTGAGCCGATGGTGAGTGTGTTCCACTCGCTGTAGTCGGTTCGCTGCCTGACTTCGGCCAAAGAACGCTCCGACGACATGACAGCGAGACCGTATTTCCGGCCCTGATCGTTCCAGTTGCAGACTTTCCATCCGGTGAAGTCGACGCCCGCGGCTCCTGATTCTTTGCTACCGGCCTTCAGCCCGGCCGCTTCGATCGCCGAATCCGGCAGCGAACACGGATCCCACACTTTCGCCTCGGCATCCACCGAGGTCGGGCTCGCCGCCACGCTCACCGCGGTCGTCGTCGGCGCGGCCGTCCCGCCTCCGCTGTCTCCGCAACCGGCGACCACCAGCCCGATGGCCGCGATGCCGACGGCCTTCGACACATGGCCTCCCACTGTCATCTCGACCATCCCCTCCTGGTGTAGACAGCTGTGCGCTCGTGCCCGAGCGATGACGGCTGTGCAGAGTCTAGTCCGAACCCCGATCGCACTGCCGGGTCGTCCGATGGCGCGCGGTACGGTGCCCGGCCGGTCGGCCGTCACTCCGCCGCGCACGGGGAGGTGGAGGCCATGATGAACCGCACCTCCTCGTTGTTCTTGCCGACCCGCGTCCGCGACGACGCCACCGAGAACCCGCGAGCGTCCCGGTAGTACCTGCTCACCGGGTCTTCGGAGGGATTCTGGCTGGGCACGAGGGTGAAGCCGCGGGCGGTCATCGCCTCGAGATTCGCCATGGCGCGGTCGATGAATTCCTGCGAGGGATCGACCACCTCTCGCTCGTATCTCGGGCGCCATGGCGGACCTTCACCACTGATGGAGGTCATGCTGGATCGGCAGCCGGTGCGCACACTGACCGTCTCCGGGTCGACGGACAGCGGCGCGGGCCAGATGAGTTCGAAATTGTCCGCGACGATCGGCTTGGCCGCAGCGACGGTCAGGCCGGTCCCCTTCAAGACGTCCTCGTTCGTCGGGCCCTGCTCTTCCAGAATCGTGCAACCGGACAGTACCGCCGCCATGACCAGTAGTGCGGCGGCCTTCATCGGATCCCGATCTGCGCGCCGGTGTCCGGATTGTCGGTGACCCGTGGGCTGGCGTAGGGGTCGATATCGATGCCGAGCGCGGCGGCCGCTTGTTTCGCGGCGGCGGCCTTGGCGGCATCGAAGGACTCCTTGGCGCCGTTTCCGTTGTCGCCCAAGCCGATATCCACGTAAGGGGTCTCGATCCCGCGTTCGACATAGGCGGCCGCCGACGATCCCTCGATGACACCGACGATATTGCGGAAGGCGGTCGAGCCGGGATCGTCCCAGTACCGTCCGTGGCCGTTGGTTCCGACAATGACCTCGGGTGGTTCGTCGGTGGAGGTTCGGCTGTAGTACCCGGTGTCGAGCCGGATCACCCCGGGGGCCTCGTCCGGATCCCCACCCAGCGCCTCGGACGCGTGCGGATTGCCGGGGAGGTGGATTCCGCCCGGAATGGTCAGTCCCCCTTCGGGATACGACTGCACCACTCCGATCAGATCGCCCGGCGCCGTCATCGAGTACCGCTGCACGTTCGGGTTCGGGTTGTTCCAGCCGGTATCGAACACGCCGGTCCCCGCGGAGGAGGCGTGCAAGATGCGATCCGCGCGCAGACCGAGCTGCTCGGCGGAGCCGACGATCGAACCGCCGTAGGAGTGGCCGACGTAGGTCACCGGGGTGCCGGGAGTGTTCGCGGCCACCTCCCGGTCGATCTCCTGGCCGAACTCCACCAGTTTCGGTGCCATGTCGGCGGCGAACCGGGGGCTCGGCGCCCCGTCGGAAAGGCTGGTCAGGCTCTGCGGGAAATCGCCTTCCATATAGAGGAAGACGGGGCTGTCGGTCTTGTCGGCGAGATTCCACGCGGCGACGTGATTGGAACCGGACCCGTTGAGGTTGGTCGAGGTGCCGGGGACATACACGCCGACGCCGGGGGAGCCCGCCTTCATCGAGCCGAGCATCTCGATCATCCGGCCGTTGCCCTCGGTGCTGAACATGACGAACTTGCGGTCGACCATGTCGAGCCGGGGCGTCGCGTTGTCGCCGGTCGCGGCGGCGGCCGCGGTGAGTGTGCCGGTGCCCTCGGGGTTCGGGATCGGCGCGAGCATCGCCTCCAGCTGCTTGACCCGTGATTCGTCGGGATCCGGCTTGGCCTTCTCCGTCGTCAGCGCGTTGCGGATGTTGATCTCGTTGGCCTCGATCCGCAGGGCGAACGGCACGCCGTTGAGATTGCCGAGCTTCTCCGGCGCGGCGATCACCAGCTGACGTTGCGCCTCCGGGCTCAGCCCGGCCAGGAAGGTCGCGCGCTCGTCGTCCGACATCGCGGCCAGCTGGATCGCCACGGCATCGGGGTCGCGGACGGTGCCGTCGGCGAGGGTGATGTCGGGCTGGCCGTCGCGGATCGCGGTCAGGTCGGCCAGCGATTCCTTCAGGCGGGTACCGAACTGGCTGTCCAGGCGCTCGATTTCGTCGAGGCCGCCGAACAGGTTCAGCTGGAAGACGCCCGCCGCGCCCTCCTTCGCGGGATCGGAGTGCGAGACCCGGCCGTCGGGTTCGACCTGGAAACCCTGGCCAACGGCCGAGGTTCGCTGGTCGAGGACGTAGGTGCGGGCGTGCTTCAGGCCCTGGTACGCGTCCTCGGTGTCGTCGGCGATCCGCAGCAGCACGGTGCGGACTTCGTAGCCGTGGTCGACTTCCTCGTCGATCCGGCTGCCCGCCGCGTCCCTGGTCCGGCCGTGCCAGCCGCCCGCCGTGGCGATGGCGCGCGAGCAGTCGTCGACCGAGGTGGACACGACATCGGCATTGGCGCGTGCGGCGTCGGCGGCGCGTTGCAGGCCGTCGAGGTTCCAGCCGTCGAGCTGGGGGAGGGTCGGGCGCATCAGCGGGGACCCAGCTTCCCGATCTCGCCCGCGATCTCGGCGTCCTTCGCCTGGATGTCGGCGGAGAACTTGTCGATCAGGTCGGCCAGGGTGGTGTACCTGGTCGAGATCGAGGACATCGCCTGCTGCGCGGGGTCGGTCATGGCGCGGACGGTGGCGAGGACATCGCTGCCGTCGCCGGTGGCCTCGCCCATGGCCGACCAGGCGAGCGTGCCGACCGCGTCGGCCTCCTGCCGCCACGTCGTCGCCAGCGATTTCAGTTGATCGGGTTCGACACCGAGTGTGCTCACGATTGCCCCCTCCTTCGGCGCCGCTCGGCCACGGGCCGTCGGTACCACCGCGCGGATCGGTCTCTTCGTGAAGGTTGGACGGGGCAGTCGAACCGGGGGTTCCATCATGTGACGTGAGTCACATGGCTAGACCGTCGCGGTCTCGTCCTTCTCGGCGCGGGCACGGGCGTCGACGCACTCGCGGCAGGTGCCGAAGATCTCCAGGGTGTGGCTGACCTCGGTGAAGCCGTGCTCGCCCGCGATGGTCGCGGCCCACGCCTCGACCGTCGGGCCCTCGACCTCGACGGTGCGGCCGCAGTGCCGGCAGACCAGGTGGTGGTGGTGCCCGCTCGAGCACTGGCGGTAGACGGACTCGCCGGAGTCGGTGCGCAGCACGTCGACCATGCCCGCGTCGGCCAGCGACTGCAGGGTCCGGTAGACGGTCGTCAGGCCGATGCCCTCGCCGCGCTTGCGGAGCTCGTCGTGCAGTTCCTGGGCGGAACGGAATTCATCGATATCGCTGAGCAGCGCCGAGATCGCGCTGCGCTGGCGGGTGCTGCGGATCCCGACCTGCTTGCCGGAGGGATTGTCTGCCACCGGATTACCCTTCCTCGGCGTGGGCGACGGCGTCGACGACGATGTGTGCCAGGTGGTCGTCGACGAGTTCGTAGAGCACCTCGCGGCCCGAGCGCTCGCCGTGCACGACGCCCGCCGACTTGAGGATGCGCAGGTGCTGGCTGACCAGCGGCTGGGTGACCCCGAGGGCGTCGACCAGTTCGTGCACACAGCGCGGCGACTCGCGCAGCTGCAGCACGATCGCGATCCGCACCGGAGCGGCCAGCGCGCGCAGCAGCTCACCCGCGTCCTCGAGCACCTGGCGCGCGGGCACCGTGGCGGGGGCGGGAGAGTGATACGGGCTGTGCGCGTGTGCGGCCGTGGCATCGGTGGTCATCAACCAACTCCTTAATGGAAACCGATGCCATTTTGACATGCAGACGTGCGCATGTCGAACGTGGCGCGCTGAGCTGCGGCGATCAGCAGTTGCTGTGCTCGTCCAGCGGCGCGTTCGGATCGAAGTAGGCCTCCACCGGCTGGCTGCTCGGGCCGGTGGCCAGGCCGGTGTCGCTGTAGCCCGGCGCCAGGAACCCCTTGCGGACCATCGCGCAATTGGCGCCGAAGGTGAACCCGCGCGTCGCGCCGAGGTGCAGGCCCTGGGACTCCTCGGCGTACCGCGAATCCTCGACCCACTCGTAGTCGACCTCCCAGCGGTCGACGGCCACGATATCGAGCGGGTCGTCGAGCCGGGTCACGTTCCAGGCCTCGAAGGCGTAGGCCACCAGGTAGTTGGTGCTGATCACCAGTTCGCCGTCGGGGCCGACGCGCGGCGTCATCGTGCCGATCACCCGGGGCGTCGCGGGCAGCAGCGAGTAGCCCGCGGCGATCTTGGCCGACACCCACCAGGTCTCGGCCTCGTTGCCCGGCCGGATCAGCTCGCGCGCGCCGGTGGCCGCCTGGGCCGACAGCAGCGCGAGCACCGGCTCGGCGTCATGGGTTTCGAGCACATGGCGATTCAGCCGGGCGGCGACGATCGCCTGCCGCACCCGCTCCATGACCGCGGCCACCTGCTCCGCGGGGTATCGGCCCACCGGTGTCGCCGGGGCGACGACGATTCCGGCCTCGCCTTCGGCCCAGGTGATCGCGGGCGTATTCAGGAACGGCCGCGCCGGATCGATCGCGGCTCGCTCGGGGACCGTCGGCAGCACCAGCGTGGGCGCGGCGCCGCGGTCCATCCGCAGCAGCACCAGGGTCACCGCGAGCAGCAGCGTCGCCACCAGTGTCACGACGGCGACAGCGGCCGCCCGTTTCGAGCGCGGGCGCACGGACTCGGCCGGGCGACGCGGGGCCGCGGCATCGAACGGATCGGATGGCAGCTGACGCATGACGAACCCCCCGGTTCGAACTCGACTGCCTCCATTGAAGAACATCGGCGGACACCAGGCCCGCCGGTTGTCCGAGAAAGTGCCGAACCTGTCGCCGAGCGGCCGTCGCGGCGCTACTTCGCCCGTGCGGTGCAAAACCGGTTGGCCGGTGCCGATACCCTTGTCGACATACTTGTCCGACTCCCAAGGGATGGAGAAATCTCGCGTGGCACCCAAGTCGAAGGTGGACACCGTTGCCAACCTCGCCAAGCGCCGGGGCCTGGTTTACCCGTGCGGTGAGATCTACGGAGGCACCAAGTCGGCGTGGGACTACGGTCCGCTGGGCGTCGAACTGAAGGAGAACATCAAGCGGCAGTGGTGGCGGACCATGGTCACCAGCCGTGACGATGTCGTCGGCCTCGACTCCTCGGTGATCCTGCCGCGCCAGGTCTGGGAGGCCTCCGGCCACGTCGAGACCTTCTCCGATCCGCTGGTCGAGTCGCTGCACACGCACAAGCGCTACCGGGCCGATCACCTGCTCGAGGCGTACGAGGAGAAGCACGGCCACCCGCCGGCCAACGGCCTGGCCGACATCAACGATCCCGAGACCGGCCAGCCGGGCAAGTGGACCGAGCCGAAGAACTTCTCCGGCCTGCTCAAGACCTTCCTCGGCCCGGTCGACGACGAAGAGGGCCTGCACTACCTGCGCCCCGAGACCGCGCAGGGCATCTTCGTCAACTACAAGAACGTCGAGACCACCGCGCGCAAGAAGCCGCCGTTCGGCATCGCCCAGATCGGCAAGAGCTTCCGCAACGAGATCACCCCCGGCAACTTCATCTTCCGGACCCGCGAGTTCGAGCAGATGGAGATGGAGTTCTTCGTCAAGCCCGGCGAAGACGCCGAGTGGCACAAGTACTGGATCGACACCCGCCTGGCCTGGTACACCGACCTCGGCATCGATCCCGACAACCTGCGCCTCTACGACCACCCCAAGGAAAAGCTGTCGCACTACTCGGCGGGCACCACCGACATCGAGTACCGCTTCCGCTTCCAGGGCAGCGAGTGGGGCGAGCTCGAGGGCATCGCCAACCGCACCGACTACGACCTGCGCACGCATTCGGAGCACTCGGGCACCGACCTGAGCTACTTCGATCAGGCCTCCGGTGAGCGCTACATCCCGTACGTCATCGAGCCGGCGGCCGGTCTGACCCGCTCGCTGATGGCGTTCCTGGTCGACGCCTACACCGTCGACCAGGTGCCCACCGCCAAGGGCACCACCGAGGAGCGGATCAGCTTGCGGCTGGACCCGCGGCTGTCGCCGGTCAAGGCCGCGGTGCTGCCGCTGTCGCGCAACGCCGACCTGACGCCCAAGGCCAAGGACCTCGCCGCGCAGCTGCGCAAGCACTGGAACGTCGACTTCGACGACGCCGGTGCCATCGGCCGCCGCTACCGTCGCCAGGACGAGATCGGCACCCCGTTCTGCATCACCGTCGACTTCGACACGCTCGACGATCAGGCCGTCACGATCCGCGAGCGCGACTCGATGGCGCAGGAGCGCATCGCCCTGGACAAGGTGGAGTCCTACCTCGCCACCCGCCTCCTCGGCGCCTGATACCGACCGCCCGGAGCCCGCGTCGCCACGTGCGACGCGGGCTCCGCGCGTTCCCGCGCGACGATCGCGCACGCGCGGCGGCGTGCAGGTGATCACAGTGCGTACCCGGCGGTTTGCGTCAGTGGGCCGCGTGCCTCACTCTTTCCGTTGTGCTGTGGGAACCGGAAGACGTGCTGCGGGAGCTCGACCCGTCGGAACAACGATTCGTTCGGCACGCCACCTTCACCGGACGCTCGGTGACCCTGCGCGGTGAACTCGACGCGGCGGCCCTCGGCGCGGCCTTCGCCGCCCTGCAACACGCTTTCCCGATCCTGGTCTGCCGGATCGTCGAGGACGCCACCGAGACCGGAATCCTGGTGCGCCCCGGGCACATCGAGCCGGTCGGTGCCTGGGTGAGTTTCGGTGATCCGGACGAGGTACGCATCCCGACCGAGTCGATGGATCCCGGCGCCCAGCTGGGCTATCTGGATGTGGTTCTCGCCGAAGAGGATCGGGCCAGGGTCACGCTGTTCGTGCACCACAGTGTCGCCGATGCCGGGCACTGTGTGGAGCTGTTCGAGCGGCTGTGGGGGTACTACACCGACTACGTGGAGACCGGCACCATCGCGGCGGCCGCCCGGGAATACCCGGTATCGCTGGAATCGCTGCTGGCACGGCGGGGGACCACGCGCGGACCGAAGTCGGGGCTCGAAGCCGTGATCCGGCCGCTGGTCGTCGCCGACGCGGTCGGGGTCGTCGAACCCTCGCCACCCGCGACGCCCGCGCTGGCGCGGCCGGACCGGATCCACCTGGACCCCATCGCGACCGCGCGGGTCCTGGAACTGGCGCGCACCCACGCGGTGAGCGTGAACGGGCTGGTCACCGCGGCGGCGTTGCGCGCCTTCGCCGCGCTCTACGATGTCGCGCAGGTCGGCTGTCTCTACCCGGTCGATATGCGCAGGCGCCTCGACCCGCCGCTCGCCGCCGCGGCGGGCACCAATATCTCCGGCCTGGCCGCGTTCACCACCGACGTCACCGAGACCGACGACATCGTCGCGCTGTCCCGCCGGATCGGCACCGCGCTGCACGACGACCTGGCCCGTGGCGTGATCGAACAGTCGGTACTGCACTTCCCCGACTTCTTCGGGCCCACCCGCGTGCACTCCACCGCCGGGCACATCGCCCTGACCAACACCGGCACCGTGCCCACCTTCCGCGCGCCGGCCGGGCTGATCCTCGACGACTACGAGATCGTCTACCTCTCGGCCCACCCCCGCCCGTCCACCGGCGCCTCGGCGGCCGTGACCTTCCTCGTCTACACCTACCTCGGCCGGCTCACCCTGGCCAGGCTCGGCGGCGGACCGCGGGCGAGCGAACTGCTGCCCGCGCTCGCCGCCGAGCTGACCGGCCGCCCCGCGGCGGCGGAGGCGGCCAGCGCCTGACCGGACCTTCCGCGGCAATCAGCGCGGCGCGATCGGTTCCTGAAGCTCGGTGACCCATCCGGCGGGGTCGGGCGTCCACTCCAGGGTGACCTCGCGGACCGGGGCCGCGGTGCGGTACCCGTTGTCCTCCACCCAGCGGCCCAGCGCCTGCCAGGCCGCGCCGATCCCGTCGACGCTGCCGCGATGGATGGTGGTCGCCACCCGGCCCTGGGCGGGCAGGTCGACGATCGAGAATCCCGGCGCGGCATCGGGTTCCACGTCGACCGGCACGCACGCGTGGATACCGACGGTGCCGTCGGGCAGCTCGCGGTAGTACGCGATGGCGGGCCCGACCACGGGGATTCCGGCCTCGGTGATCTGCTCCCAGAGCCCGCCGAACAGCGGCTGGATCACGGGGCTGATCGCGGCGGGCTCGAATCCCGCGGCGACCCCGGTCGATTCGGCCACCCGGACCGCGGGCAGCGACTTGACGACGACATCCTGATCGGGCATGACGCCCTCCTTCTCGATGATGCGGAGTCGCACCTCGACCTCGGTCAGCCGGGCACCGTCGGCCGCGATCCGCTGCTCCAGCTCCGCCCGGCGCACCGCGAGCATGCCGCGCAGCTCGTCGGGCCCGGGGCCGGGGTCGAGCATCCGGCCCACCTGTTCGAGCGTGAACCCGAGCTCCTTGAGCGCGACGAGCCGGTTGAGCCGGGCCAGCTGGGCGGCCGCGTAGAACCGGTAGCCGGTGGCCGGGTCGACCCGGGCCGGCCGCAGCAATCCGACGGCGTCGTAGTGGCGCAGCATGCGCACCGACACCTGACCGTGTCTGGCGAAATCTCCGATACTGAACATGACGCCTTCCGGTGTACGGCCTCACACGGTGTGAGGGTCAAGCGCTCAGAATCGACCGCCCCGGCTGACCCGGCGCGACCCCGACGAGCCGCCGTAGGACCCCGGCCGGTACCCGCCGCCGCCACCACCGAAACCGCCGCCACCGCGCCGGGTCGCGCCGCCGATCGAGCCGCGCAGGAACCCGTCGAGCAGGATGCCGCCGAGCACCGCGCCGGCCTGCGAACTGCCCGCCACCGGCTGTCGCGACTCCCACGCGCGCACGCTGGCTTGCGCCTGCTGCAAGGCCTGTCCACCCAGATCGGCGGCGGTCTGCGCGCTGACGAGCGCGCGCTCCGGCGCGGTGGCCGCGAGCCCGCGGGCCTCGGCGAGATGACGCTGGGCCTCCGAGAGCCGGGTCCGCGCCTCGGCGTCGACGCCACCGCGCCGGGTCGTGATGAACGAGGACGCGGCGTCGATGCGGGCGGCCGCGTCGGTGAGCGTCCGATCGAGCCTGCGCCGCAGATCCTCCACGGCGAGTTTGCGATCCGAGGCCGCCGCGATGGCCCGGTCCAGCTCGGCGTCGGCGGTGACGGCGTCGTGGAAGGCGTCGAGCGGATCGGATTCGGCGCCGGTGGCGGCCGTGTTCAGCGTCGTGGTGGCCGCGCCGACGGCGGCGGCCAGATCGGGCCCGCCGTACTCGGTCAGGGCCGCCGCGGCCGCGAGGTCGGCGCGGAGTTCGTCGAGGGCGGCGGGCAGACCGTCGCGGGCCTGCTGGATGTTGGTCGCGGCCTGGTCCACCGCGTCGAGCAGCGTGCGGGCCTGGCCGATCGCGCCCTCGGCCGCGCGGATCGCCGCGACCGCGCCGCCCTGCTGCCCGACCGGCTGGGTCAGCGCGGTGCGGGCGGTGTCGATGTTCTGCTCGGCGAAGGTGATCCGTTCCGTCGCCATCCGCACGTTGTCGTGGATCGGCGCCAGCACCGAGGCGGGGTAGGCCGAATCCAGCCGGGCGAGTTCGGTGTCGGACGCGGGTGTGCGCGCGGTCAGGTCGACGATGTCGCGGGTCAGCCCGTCCAGCCGGGCGGGCGCGTCGATGAGCAGATCGCGCATGGCGTCGAAATCGGCCACCTGGGCGTCGAGTTCGCGGTCGGCCTTGCCCGCGGTGGAGATCAGGTCGATCAGCAGGCTGCGCTGCTGGTCCGGGGTTTCCGGGACCGCGTCGTCGAGCTGCTGGCGGATCGTGAACGCCTTCGCGGTCGCAGCGCGGGCGGCGTCGAGCGCGGTGCGGAACGGCGTCACCGCGGTCTCGCCGAATTCGCTGGTGGCCAAGGTCAGTTCCTCGGTGCTGGTGCGCACCGCGTCGTCGATCTCGACCAGCCGTTCGCGCGAGAGCGCGTGCAGCGTCGGCAGCGACAGCTTCGCCAGCGCGCCCGAATCCGCCGGGTCGACCGCGCGGGCATTGCTCAGTTCGGCCCGGTCCCGGTCGCGACGACGCTTGCGGGAGAACAGGATCAGCCCGCCCGCCCCGACGACGACCACCAGCCCGATGCCGACCAGCCAAACCCACGGCACGCCGGCGCCGCGCATGGCCGCGCCGATGCCGTCGGCGGTGTCGACCCCGGCCTGCGCCCATTTGCGGTCGCGCAGATCGGGTTCCACCGTGCTCGCGAGGAGCGTGTCCAGCTCGCCGTCGGTGACGCCGTCGGGCAGGGTGCCGTGCAGCCAGTAGCCGCGATCGTCGACGGCGACCGCGAGCAGCAGATCGCGGTCGGCGAAGCCGGAGAGCTCGGCGGTCCGGGCGGCCCAGTCCCGCGGCGCCTGCGCGGCGAAGTTCCGCACGTAGATCACCCAGAGCTTGACCTGGTGATCGCGGTAGAGCTGATCGACGGCCGCGAGCACCCTGGCCTCGTCGGCGCCGCTGAGCACCTCGGCGGTGTCGACCACCTGCGGTCCCATCCGCGCGGGTGGCTCCGCGGTCGCGCCCGGCGCGCACAGCAGGCTCAACGCGGCCAGCACCGCGCAGAGCAGACCGGCCGTGGCGCGCACCGGAACCGATCGTGGGGCCGAACTCTTCCTCGACTGCCGCATGTGTCGAATCTAACGGGCGCACGGCAACCACGCGGGTACGACAGCGCGCAGCGTGGCTTCTACGATCGGCGGATGGCCACAGTCGATCGTCTCTACACCGGACATGTCACCGCGACCGGAGCCGCCCAGCAGCGGGATGTCCCCGGCGCCCGCATCGTGAAGATGTCGGTCGGTCCGATGGACAACAACACCTACCTCGTGCAGAGCACGGCCACCGGCGCCGCGATCCTGATCGACGCGGCCAACGACGCCGCCCGCATCCTCGAGCTCACCGGCCAGGAGACCCCCGGCCAGATCGACCTGATCGTCACCACCCATCAGCACCCCGACCACTGGCAGGCACTGTCCGAGGTCACCGACGCGCTCGGCGTCGCGACCGCGGCCCACCCCCTCGACGCCGACCCCCTGCCGGTGCGGCCCGACCGGCTGCTCGCCGACGGTGACACGGTCCAGGTCGGCGACATCGTCCTCGAAGCGATCCACCTGCGCGGCCACACTCCCGGTTCCATCGCCCTGGCACTCGTCGACGGCGCGGGCCGCGCCCACCTGTTCACCGGCGACTCGCTGTTCCCCGGTGGCGTCGGCCGGACCCACAACGCCACCGACTTCGACACCCTGCTCACCGACGTCACCACCAAGCTGTTCGACCGCTTCGCCGACGACACCGTCGTCTATCCGGGCCACGGTGACGACACCACGCTCGGCGACGAGCGCCCGCACCTCGCCGAATGGCGGGAACGAGGCTGGTGAACCGGCCCGAGACGGAAGAACGGCACCAGGCCCGGGCCCTGATGCCGTTGCTCCGACGGTTCTGACGCCGCCTACTCCAAAACGGTGATCACACCGCCGACCCGATGGACCTTCTTGATGGTCCGG
Organism: Nocardia sp. NPDC003269; assembly: GCF_042888005.1. NCBI lineage: Bacteria > Bacillati > Actinomycetota > Actinomycetes > Mycobacteriales > Nocardiaceae > Nocardia > Nocardia sp. NPDC003269. The sequence continues at coordinate 194,430 of NZ_JBIAPA010000004.1, read as the reverse complement.
GGACGGAATATCCAGTGGAAGATGACTGAATCTCCGCGGGACACCGTCACCGCGAAGGTCTCGTTGTCTAGCTGGGTCACGTGGCCGCTCCGGAATCGAGATTCGGGGAGGTCGCGCGGAGATTTACCTGTTAGGGCGGGCACCCCCTTCGAGGAGCCGTGAAAAACACAACAAATCAGGTTCGCGCATCCTGGTTGTGGGAAACCCTTATGTGGAACCTTCTGCGGCCGGTCCGCGGGGATCGACCGATGCCGCCCGGTGCGCGGGCGACCGTGGGAGGGACACCCGGTTGCCCGGACCACCCAGCAGAGGTGTCCTGGTGTCGTAGCAGGCCACCGTTTTCAGTACACGCCCCTGACCAGGCAATTGTCGAGTAGTTGGACTACTCGAATCGATGCGGCGCGCTCGTTCCCGCCACAGCCGTGACCACACCGGCGCCGCACACCGCGGCATTCGGCGCGAAACTCACCCCCGCCGGGCTGGTCGACACACAGCCCACTGGTCCGCTCGATGGTCGAGATCGCCGCGCGGATCGCCTGGGCGGACGGTCCCGCTGTCGGTCGTTCACCGGACCGGAATCCGGTGGTGACCGCTGGCATGATCGGTCGTCGGCCGGACCTGGCACACTGATCAGGATGAAATCGGGTTTCCCGCGCACGGCCGCACCTGCCCCGGATGCTCGTCGCCCGCACGGGCTCGCGTCGTCGGTCTCGCGATGGATCGGCCGGTTGATCGCCGGAGCGGTGCTGATGGGCGTGGTCCTCGTGGCCGGGACCGCCTTCCGGGTGTGGCAGGTCGCCCGCATCGACGACTACACCAAGGCCGACGCGATCGTGGTGCTCGGCGCCGCGCAGTACTCGGGCACCCCCTCGTCGGTCTTCGAGGCGCGGCTGTACCAGGCGTGGCGGCTCTACGAGGTCGGCGTCGCGCCCCGGGTGATCACCGTCGGCGGCAAACAGGAGGGCGACCTCTACACCGAGGCCGCCTCGGGCAAGCGCTACCTCGAGGACAAGGGCGTCCCCAGCGAGGACATCCTCGCGGTGGAGACCGGATCCGACACGTTGCGCAGCGTCGAAGCGGTCGCGACCGCGATGACGGCGCGCGGGATGTCATCGGCCGTACTCGTCAGCGATCCGTGGCATTCACTGCGGACCAGGACGATGGCTCGCGACGCCGGACTGGACGCGTGGACCGCGCCGACCCGCACCGGACCGGCGGTCTACACCAGGGAATCGCAGTTCCACGGCATCGCCCGCGAGACCGGCGCGCTGCTCTGGTACCAGCTGACCCATTTCTCGGCAGACTTCTCTTACACGGCGGGACAGTGAGATTCGATGAGCGACAGCTACACCCCGCACGACCGGGAACGGATGGTCCACGAGCCGGGCAAGACCGCCTGGCCGGGCGCCGCGGACAAGGGCCACCGCAGTGAGTTCTCCCGCGACCGGGCCCGCGTGCTGCACTCGGCGGCGCTGCGCCGCCTCGCCGACAAGACCCAGGTCATGGGCCCGCGCGAGGGCGACACCCCGCGCACCCGGCTCACCCACTCGCTCGAAGTGGCCCAGATCGGCCGCAGCATCGCCGACGGCGTCGGCGCCGACCCCGATCTCGTCGACCTGGCCGGCCTCGCCCACGACATCGGCCATCCGCCCTACGGCCACAACGGTGAACGCGCCCTCGACGAATTCGCCGACGAGTACGGCGGTTTCGAGGGCAACGCGCAGAACCTGCGCATCCTGACCCGCCTCGAACCGAAGGTGCTCGACCCGGCGGGGGAGAGCGCCGGTCTCAACCTGACCCGCGCCGCCCTGGACGCGACCCTCAAATACCCGTGGGGCAGAAGCGGTTCCGGCACCAAGTTCGGCGCCTACGAGGACGACCTCGAGCGCCTGGCCTGGGTGCGCAAGGACGCGCCGGACCGCAAGCAGAGCCTGGAATGCCAGATCATGGACTGGTCCGACGACGTCGCCTACTCGGTGCACGACGTGGAGGACGGCGTGATCGTCGGCCGGATCGACCTGCGCGCCCTGGCCGACCCCAGCGAACAGGCCGCCCTCGCCGAACAGGGCCACGGCCAGCACCCGGACCAGTCGATCGACGCGCTGGCCGCCGCCGCGCAGCGGCTGTCCGAACTCGACGTCGTCGCCGACGCGGTGGACTACGACGGCACCTTCGCCGCCTCGGTGGCGCTCAAGCGGCTCACCAGCGAGCTGGTCGGCCGGTTCGCGACGGCCGCGATCGCCGCCACCCACGAGCGGTACGGGCCGGGCCCGCTCATCCGCTACGAGGCCGACCTGATCGTGCCGCCGATCGTGGCCGCCGAGGTGGCTGTCCTCAAGACGGTCGCCCTGCGCTACGTGCGGTCCGACCGCGGCCACCTGGCCCGCCAGCAGACCCAGCGCGAACGGGTGCAGGCCGTCGCCGACCGCCTGCTCACCACCGCGCCCGCCCACCTGGACGACCAGATGCTGCCCTGGTGGAACGCCGCCACCGACGACACCGCCAGGGTGCGCGTGGTGATCGACCAGATCGCCTCCTACACCGAGAGCCGCTTCGAGCGCGTCGCCGCCTCGCTGGACTGCCGCTGAGCCGGCCCGACTAGACTCACTGATCGTGGCCGGACGAATCCCAGATCGCGATATCGCGGCGATCCGTGACCGGGTCCGGATCGAAGATGTCGTCGGTGAGTACGTCGCGCTCAAGCGCGCGGGCGCCGACTCGATCAAGGGCCTGTGCCCCTTCCACGACGAGAAGTCGCCGTCGTTCCACGTGCGGCCCAACCACGGCCTGTTCCACTGCTTCGGCTGTGGTGAGGGCGGTGACGTCTACAAGTTCCTGCAGCAGATCGAGCACATCGGCTTCGTCGAGGCCGTCGAGCAGATGGCCGACCGCATCGGCTACCAGATCAACTACGAGGGCGGCGGCACCTCGGTCCAGCGCGACCGCGGTACCCGCTCCCGGCTGGTCGCCGCCAACGCGGCCGCGCACGAGTTCTACATGGCACAGCTGCGCGAGCCCGAGGCCGAGACCGCGCGCAAGTACCTGACCGACCGCAACTTCGACGGCGCCGCCGCCCAGCAGTTCGGCTGCGGCTACGCGCCCGGCGGCTGGGACGCGCTCACCAAGCACCTGCTGCGCAAGGGTTTCGAGTTCAAGGAGCTGGAAGCGGCCGGGCTGTCCAAGCAGGGCAAGCGCGGGCCGATCGACCGGTTCCACCGCAGGCTGCTGTGGCCGATCCGCAACCTCGGTGGCGAGGTGATCGGGTTCGGCGCGCGCAAGCTCTTCGACGACGACACCATGCCCGGCAAGTACGTGAATACGCCGGAGACGTTGCTGTACAAGAAGTCCCAGGTGCTCTTCGGGCTCGACCACGCCAAGCGCGAGATCTCCAAGGGGCATCAGGCCGTCGTCGTCGAGGGCTACACCGACGTGATGGCGATGCACCTGGCCGGGGTGAAGACCGCCGTGGCCTCCTGCGGCACCGCCTTCGGCGAGGAGCACCTCCAGGTGCTGCGCAGGCTCCTGATGGACGACAACTTCTGGCGCGGCGAGATCATCTACACCTTCGACGGTGACGCGGCGGGCCAAGCCGCCGCCCTGAAGGCGTTCAGCGGCGATCAGCGCCTCGCCGGCCAGACCTACATCGCCGTCGCCCCCGACGGTCAGGACCCGTGCGAACTACGCCAGCACTCCGGCGACGCGGCGGTCCGCGATCTGGTCGCGCGCCGGACCCCGCTCTACGAGTTCGTGATTCGCGGTCTGCTCGCCGAACACAACCTCGACGACGTCGAGGGCAGGGTCGAGGCGCTGCGCCGCACCGTGCCCGTGGTGGCCCAGATCAAGGACAACGCGACCCGCAAGGGCTACGCGACCAAACTGGCGGGCTGGGTCGGCTGGGACGACATCCAGCTCGTCGTCCGTCGCGTCGGCGAGGAAGCCAAGAAGAACCGGATGGGCGGTGCCGCCGGTCCGGGCAAGCAGGCCGGAAAGGCGAGCGCCGACCCGATTGCCGCGCCGCGGGTCGAGGAGAGCTCCTCGGTGCGCCCGGCGCCCAACGACCCTGTGCTGCTCGCGCAGCGCCAAACCCTCAGCGCCGCACTGCAATACCCCGGCATCGCGGGTGTGGTGTTCGACTCCATCGACACCGCCGCGTTCACCCATCCGGCCTATGTGGCCGTGCGCATCATGATCGCGCAAGCCGGTGGCACGGCGGCCGGGCTCGGCGGCGCGGAGTGGGTCGCGGCGGTGGCCGACCACACCGACGATCTGATGACGCGCGCGCTGGTCTCCGAGCTCGCCAACGAGCAGCTGCCGGTGCGGTCGCAGAACGACATCCCGCGCTTCATCACCGGCGTGCTGGCGCGCACCCAGGAAGCCTGGGTCGGCCGTCAGATCGCCGAACTGAAGTCGAAGCTGCAGCGACTGTCGGCCAGTGAAGAGCCCGACACCTACATGACCCTGTTCGGCGACCTGGTCGCGCTCGAGCAGTACCGCAAGAGCCTCGCCGCCCAGGCGATGGGCAGCGAAGGCTTCGCGGCGGGCGCCTGAGTCAGCGGCGCAGCTGGTTGTGCGGCACCAGCACCGTGGTGCGCTCGTCGATCGGCGTCATCGGCTCCAGCTTCGGCTGCGTGCTCAACTTGTCGGACAGCTTCTGCCGGCTCACCGACACCAGCTTCTTCGTCACCGGGCTCCCCGCGACGGCGCGCGTCGCCGCACTGATCTGCTCGTAGCGCGCGCGCCCGGCCTTGGTGCCCAGCACATAACCGGCCGCTACGCCGATGATCAACCGCAGCATCTCCTGGAGCTCCTCCCACGTCTGTGTGCGGGCTCCATCCTGCCCCAGTGGCCCCACCCCTGTCGATCCGGCCACCGTTCGTCAGCACATCGTTATACGCCGCATGTCCGCAGGTAGCGGCCCGATTTGGGAACCTGCGATGCCATGCGCTAAAGTTTCATCTCGGTCAGCCCGCCAAGGCAGACCGCCTGAGTCTAACGGTTCAGGAGAGTATTCCCCTATAGCTCAATTGGCAGAGCAGCCGACTGTTAATCGGCAGGTTTCTGGTTCGAGTCCAGATGGGGGAGCATAACCACCAGGCCAGGCGCGATTATCGTGCCTGGCCTGTTTCATTATGTGAGCCGGGACTCGGAAGAATGCGGAGAATTCCGGTGAATTCGGCCCCGGGCGACCAATTCGACCGTCACCGCTACCGCGCAGGCCTGTGACAGCATCAATCCGATCAGGACCAGGATCTGTACGGCGCCGGCTTGAACGGCCGATCCGCTGGTGAGCAGCACGCCGATGAAAGCGCCGGGGAGAGTGACCAATCCGACCGTGCGGGCCTGGTCGACGCCGGGGATCAGCGCGTCGATCGCGGTGTCGCCGAGGACCACCAGGCGGGCCGTCCTGGCGCCGAATCCCAGGCTCAACGCGGCCTCGACCTCACCCCGGCGTCGGGTGACGGCGTCCAGGCCCCGGCGGGCGGCCAGCGAGGTCGCCGTCATGGTGCCACCGAGCAGGATGCCGCCGATCGCCACGAGGGTGACTCCGTGGATCGGGACGACTCCGCTGAGCAGCGTCGCGGGCAGCACGGCGGTGATACCGGCGGCGATGGCCAGTCCGAGCCAGGTTCCCGACCGGCCCGCCTCGGCGCGTCGCGCGGCGGTGACGGCCGCCGCGCCGAACATGACGAGCACCACGAGCACCGCCGACCACACCTGCCGCACGGCCGCGGCGAGAATCAGCGCGACCGCGCTCAGTTGCAGTACCGCTCGTCCCGCCGCCGCGGGCACCACGGCCGGTCCACCCAGGTGGGCCAGCCGGTAGACCAGGGCCGCGGCGGCCACCAGTCCCAGGCAGAGCAGGGCCAGGCCGAGACCGGGTGTGACCACCATGCTGTCTCCTCACCGCGAGATCAGCCGAATCCTACGGATCACGCGGCGTGGGCTGGGACCACCGGATCGGATCCCGGCGGCTCAGGTCGGCTGTGGCTGCCACCCGGGCCCACGGAAGAGGTAGCCGAGCCTGTCCGAGAAGGACGACGCGTTCCGGATGTCCCGCCAGATCGCGATCAGCTCGCGGGCGTTGATCTTCGCGATGTTGTAGGTGTCGACGTTGCTGGTGAGTCCGTAGACCGCCCGCTCGCCCTCCGGCTCGAAGGTGCCGAAGACGCGGTCCCAGACGATGAGCACGCCACCGTAGTTGCGGTCGAGGTAGTCGGCGTTGGAGCCGTGGTGCACGCGGTGGTGGCTCGGGGTGTTGAACACGAATTCGACAGGCGCCCACAGTTTGTCGATGACTTCGGTGTGGATGCCGAACTGGTACAGCAGGTTGATCGCGTACGCGGCGGCGATGATCCTGCCGTCGATTCCTGTGAGCGCGAGTGGCACCAGGAACGGCAGCGAGGTGACGACCAGCCACGGCGTCCGCAGTGCCGTGGTGAGGTTGAAGCTCTCGCTCGAGTGGTGCACGACGTGGACCGACCAGAACACCCGGATCTCGTGGTGGGCGCGGTGGAACCAGTAGTAGGCGAAGTCGACCCCGATCAGCGCGACGACCCACGCGGCCCAGCCCTCGAGCTGCCACGGCACCAGCGAGGAGACAGCGGCGAAGATCGCGAGCTCCACCAGGGCCCAGGGAATGTTGAGGAGCTGGTACCCCAGGCCGGCGGCGAGGGAGGTCGCCGAGTCACGGAAGTCGTAGGACTTGCCGTGACGCTTCAGGTACACGATTTCCGCCACGACGGCGACGACGAACACCGGGATCGCCAGCCAGATCAGCAGGGTCGAGACGTCCATCACCACACCCGGGGGGTCGATGTCGTTCCAGTCATAGGTCAACTGTCGTCCGCGGCGCCGCGCCGGACCAGGGACCCAAGGGGTGGTCGATAGCCACCTCGTTGCCGTGCCGGCCGCATGATCCGGTCGCGTAGTACGCAGGTAGTACGCCCGGGAATTGGGGTAGCCGTGTACTCGCGTTGGCCGACGCGCAACTTCGTACGTTGAGAGCGGCCAAACAATCCGCGGCTGACGTGGCGATGGGCATCGGAAGCCGCTCGGAACCGAGGAGTCCGCATGTCTACCGCCATGACCACCCTGACCTCGCCCAAAGGCAAACCGCTGACGTTGGTCGGCGACGCGAAGGTATCACCGAACTCGGTGTACCCCCGCGTCGAGCCGCCGTACGGCGACGAGCTCGGCTCCGTTCTCGAACTGTCGGACTACGAGCTCGCCGAAGCGCTGCGGCCGGTGATCTACAACGAGGGCAAGGAGTACACGACCGACGCGCCGAACACCTCGCTCGTCGAGTTGCTGCGGGCCGACCGCGCCCGGCAGACGTCGTCCTACACCGCACTGCCGCGCTCGGAGTCCGAACACATCGATTCGAAGTCGCTGCACGCGCTTTCGGGCATCATCGGCCCCGACAACCGGGTCGTGCGACGCGACAACACCGCGTATCCGATGAGCACGGTCACCTATCTCGCGCTGCCGGGTGGGAGCTACTCCGGGTCCGGGACGATGATCGGGCCGTCGACCGCGCTGACCGCGGCACACGTCGTGCACAACGGGACGAATTGGCTGCCGTTCGCCTCCTTCGCGCCCGGTACCGACCGCCAGGACGCGACCCCGATGCCGTTCGGCAGCCACGGCGGCTACAACGTGACGGTGCCCGGCGGCTGGGTCAACAACGCCGGCGGTGACGCGCGCTTCGACTACGCGGTCATCGAGTTCTCCGGCTACGGGGACTTCCCCGGCCGGGCGTCTGGATGGAAGGGCCTGTGGGTCGCGCCCGACAATGTGGTGACCGGCAACCGGATGTATCTGTACGGGCACCCGAGTGACAAGGCTCAGCCGCAGATCTGGGGCAACGAGGGCAACGGCCTGCTCAACGGCCAGTACATCAACTTCTTCATGGACGCGTGGTACGGCGACAGCGGTTCCGGCCTCTACGTCTACGACACCGACGGCTGGCCCTATGTCGTCGGCGTGCTGCGCGGTGCCACCGGCGCGATCGGCGACAACTCGAAGCCCAATTTCGGCAGGCGGATGACCCGCGACGTCTTCGACTTCATCGTCGAGTACTCGGCGCTGTAGGAGGAATCATCATGTCCGACATCATTTCCGCCGAGCCGGCAGCCGGCGTCGCGTTCGATACGGTCGTGCCCGTCGAGAAGCCGTTGCAGTCCGACCTGTCGGTGCTGCCCGAGCTGCTCGAGGTCGATCTGCTGGTGCGCGGCCGAGGCGCGCGCCAAATTCAATGTCGACGGAACCGGTTTGACCGTCGCCGTCCTCGACACCGGTCTGCGCACCACCCACGTCGATTTCGCCGGACGGGTGAAGGCGAGCCGGAATTTCACCACCGACAACAACGGTTCACCCACCGACGCGAAAGACGGGCAGGGCCACGGCACCAATGTCGCGGGCATCATCTGCGCGGGCGGCGTGCACACCGGGATGGCGCCGCGCGCGAACGTCGTGCCGGTCAAGGTGCTCGACAACTCCGGTGGCGGTAGCTTTCTCGCGATCCGCGATGCCCTGCGCTGGGTGCTGGCCAATCGGGCGGCGCTCGGGATCTCCGTCGTCTGTATGTCGCTGGGCGCCTCGGACAACAACACCACCGACGCCGGTTTCGCGGGCGACGGCGTCGGCGTGGAGTTGCGCAAACTCACCGACGCCGGGGTCGCCTGCTGTGTCGCGGCGGGTAACGACTACTTCGGGCACAGCAGTGCCCAGGGGATGAGTTACCCGGCGATCTTCCGGCAGACGATCAGCGTCGGCGCCGTCTACGACGCCGACGAGGGATCGTTCAGCTACGGATCGGGGGCGACCGCCCTGTCCACGGCACCGGACCGGATCACGCCGTTCTCGCAGCGCCTGCACGCGACCGCGGGCGGCGACTGCGCGACCGACATCTTCGCGCCCGGTGCCCCGACGACCTCGTCGGGAATCCGCAACGACACCGGTGAGTCCATCCAGCACGGCACCAGCCAGGCCACGCCCGTGGTCGCCGGGGTCATCCTGCTGGTGCAGCAGCTGCATCTGCGGGCGACCGGGACGATGCCGTCGGTCGCCGATGTCCGCAAGTGGCTGCTGGCCGGTGCCGTGCCGATCGTGGACGGCGACGACGAGCACGACAATGTCGTCCACACCGGGCAGACGTTCAGCCGGATCAGCGCGTTCGGTGCGCTCACCGCGTGCGCGAAGGACGTCGCGCGGACGGCACTGATCGAAGCGGGCATCGACCGTTCCCGGGCCTGACCACCATGAACGCCGATCGCTGCGCCGGGCGCGGGGTTGACCCGCGCTCGGCGCGAGCGCATTCTGGCAAAATGGCCAGGCTGTTCCTCAGCCATTCGAGCCGGGACAGCCGCGAGGCGGTCGCGCTGCGGGCGTGGCTGATCGAGGCGGAGCCCGGTCTGGCAGGCGAGATCTTCCTCGATCTCGACCCGGACACCGGGATTCCGGCCGGCGTCCGATGGAAGGACGCGTTACGTCGGGCTGGTGATCGCTGCGAGGCGGTCATCTGCCTGTTGTCGAACAATTGGGACAATTCGCACGAGTGCAAGGTCGAATACCGCCAGGCCGAGTCGCTGAACAAGCCCATCTTCACGGTCCGGCTCGAACCGCTGACCGGGCGCGACATGACCAGCGAATGGCAGCGCTGCGACCTTTTCGGCGACGGACCGAAGACCGCGATCACCGTGAACGGGGACACGGTCGAGTTCCTGACCGAGGGGTTGCAACGGCTCCGGCACGGCCTGCGCGCCGCGGGCATCGGCGCCGACACCTTCGCCTGGCCACCGCCCGGCGACCCCGGCCGCGCGCCGTTCCGCGGCTGGGAACCACTCGAATCGATAGACGCCGCAGTGTATTTCGGCCGCGACGCGCAGATCGGGCGGGCGATGGACACGGTGCGCGGACTGCGTAGCCTCGGCGGGGGTCATCTGTTCGTCGTCCTCGGTCCGTCCGGTGTGGGCAAGTCGTCGTTCGTGCGCGCCGGGCTGCTGCCGCGGCTGACCCGCGACGACCGCCACTTCCGCACGATGGGAATCGTTCGCCCGCACCGCAAAGCGCTCACCGGTGACGCCGGCTTCGCCCGGTCGATCCACACGCTGCGCGTCGACGTCGGGCTGCGCAGACCCGGACTCACCGAGATCGAGGACGGCATCCGCGATATCGAGCAGGTCAGGGCCTGGCTGATCGAAGCGCAGCGGGCCGCGCGCGACCGCGTCCTCGACCCCGACAGCGACGACCCGGCGCCGACGCTGATCCTGCCCATCGACCAGGCCGAGGAATTGTTCGGACCCGAGGCGGGTGAACAGGCGGGCGTGCTGCTCACCCTGCTCGGCGGCCTGCTCGACCGCGATCGCGGCATATCGATGATCGCGATCGCGACCATCCGCTCCGACCGCTACGAACCGCTGCAGACCGCGCCCATGCTCGCCTCGGTCGCGGTGCGGCCGTTCGACGATTTGAAACCGATGCCGCAGGCGCAGTTCAAGGAGGTCATCGTCGGGCCGGTGCGGCGGGCGCGGGAAGCGGGCGCGGAACTGTCGTTCGCGCCGGACCTGGTCGAACGCCTGCTCGACGACTGGTCGCGCGGCGCCGATACCCTGCCGTTGCTCTCGCTCACCCTCGCCCGGCTGTATCAGGACTACGGCGACGGTGAGATCACCCTCGCGCACTACGAATCCCTCGGCGGACTACGCCGCGTGGTGCAGCGTGAGGTCGACGAACTGCTGGACGACGATCCCGAGGTCAGAGCCGATCAGCTGGCGATCCTGCGCCGGGCGTTCGTGCCGTGGCTGGCCACCATCAACTCCGGCACCGACCAGCCGATGCGCCGACCGGCCCGCTGGTTCGACTTGCCGCCGGAGAGTCATCCGCTGCTCGAGCGGTTCGTCGCCCGCAGGCTGCTGGTCAAGGACGAACGTGACGGCGCGATCGTCGTCGAAGTCGCGTTGGAAAGCTTGCTACGCCAATGGGATACGCTCGCCGACTGGTTGCGTGTCGAGGCCGCCGATCTCGAGGCCGCCGACAATCTCGAGCGGGCAGCGCAGGCGTGGGAGCAGAACGGGCGCCGCGAGGAATGGTTGCTGTCGGGCTCTCGGCTCTCCGACGCCGAATCGCTCGCCGCCGCACCGGGATTTCGTGAGCGGCTCAATCCCGTCCGGGGTCTGCTGCTGGCATCCCGGCAGGCCGAGGACGAGCGGGTCGACGAGGAACGTCGGCATCGGGAGGAGGAGTTGCGGGCCGCGCGGGAACGGCAGGAGGCGGCGGAGACCTTGGCGGCCACCGAGAGCCGGGCCAAGGAGGATGCGCAGCGGAGCGCGGTGGCGTTGCATCGGCGGTCGCGAATTCTGCGGGCGGCGCTGGTGTTGACGATGGTCGCGGCGTTGGTCGCGGGGTTTCTGTGGGTGCGTGCTGATCGGGCGCAGGAGCGGGCTGTCGCCCAGAGCCGTCGGGCCTCCGTATTGGCGTTGTCGGCGAATTCACAGCTCATGCTTTCGGGGAGATGGCCGGGCAAGAGCAACGACATTCTGGGAATGCAGATGGCAATCGCCGCGTACCGCATTCCGGCCGAAATTCCGCGGGAATTCGCCCTTCTCAACGCCGTTCATCAACAAGGCAAACTCCGAAAGATCGCCTATATGGGTAGCGTCGAGGTCGCCGACGTCGCCTATAGCCCGGATGGGAAAACGATCGCGGTGGCGGGCGGTACCGAGATCCAACTCCTCGACTCCGCTACCTGGAAGCGGATCGGTGCGTTGATGACGGGGCACACTGCCGAGGTGACACGCATCGCGTTCAGTCCGGACGGAAGCGTTCTCGTATCCGCGGGCGCGGACGGGACGGTGCGCCTGTGGGATGCAGGATCTCAGCAGCAGGTCGGTGCCGAAATGCACGGCCACGCAGGACGCGTGACAGGAGTCGACTTCAGCCCGGACGGCCAGTTCGTCGTTTCGGCGGGCGCGGACAAATCCGTCTTGCTCTGGAGTGTCGACACGCATCGGCAGGTCGGTGCGATGACCGGACACACCATGCCGGTGATCTCGGTGGCGTTCGGCGGAAACGGGCTCATCGCTTCGGGTGATTTCGGCGGCACCATCCGTTTGTGGGACGCCCGATCCGGGCTGCCCTCGGGCGAGCCGCTGACCGTGTACACCGCCAGCGCGGTGAACCACCTCGCCTTCGATCACAGCGGGGACCGGCTCGTGGTTGCGGGATTCGATATCCAGCAGTGGGATACCAAGACCCGCCAGTTGATCGGTGAGCCGTCACAGGGCCACTCCGCAGCTGTCGAATACGTCGCGTACAGCCGGGACGGGGCGGAAATCATCTCGGCAAGTGATGACAAGACGATCCGATTGTGGGATGCCGCGACAGGCCAACCCCTGGGTGAGCCACTGGAAGGACACGAACTCGTCGTGTCCAGCGTCGCGTTGCACCCGGACGCCGGGCGAGTCCTGTCCGGCAGTCTGGATTCGACTGTCCGCGAATGGGATCTGGGCGGCGAGCGGCCTATACACCACGGCGCCATGGTTTTAGGCGCGGACGTGAGCTCGAGCGGCAGGCGCATCGTCTCGGGGGCCACGGATGGCACCATCCGGCAGTGGGACTCCACCACCGGTGCACAGATCGGTCCCGTGATCCACGGCGAACCCGGCATCTTCCAGTCGGCGGAATACACAGCCGATGGAACGCAGGTGGTATCTTTCGGATTCAGCCCCGAGTCCATCACCATGACCGATATTCGGTCCTGGGACGCCGCATCGGGCACCCCGATCAGGCCACCGATCTCGCTGCCACCGAGCACTACGGCGCTTGCCTTCGATCCCGGGTGGCGCAGGGTGGTGACCAGAGTCGGCGGCGACGCCCAGATCTACGACATGGCGACCATGCGGCCGATCGGACCGGAGCTTCGCCATGACAAGGCCACCGTGCGGACATTGTCGATCGATGATGCCGGACGGCGCGTCGCCACCGGCGCCGCCGACTACTCGGTGCGGTTGTGGGATGCGGACAGCGGCGAGCCGGTGGGCGAGCCGATGGTCGGCGAGGCCTGGGTCAAAAGCACGACCTTCAGCCCTGACGGTCGTCTGCTCGCTGTTGGCTACGAAGACAAGTCGGTTCGTCTCTGGGATACCGAGACCGGCAAGCAAATCGGGAAGGCACTGTGGCAGGACGGTCCTGCGGGCCTGATGCGGTTCGCTCCGAACGGCCGTGCGCTCGTCACGGCCGGCATCGACAACCGATTGCGACTGTGGGATGTGGCGACACAACAGCAGATCGGCCCGGCCTTCGTCGGTCACGGTGCCCCCATCACCTCGGTCGACTTCACACCCGACGGTGCACGGATCATGTCCGCCAGTGTGGACAAGACCATCCGGATGTGGTCGGTTCCGACCGCCTCGCCCGAGCAACTCTGCGCCAAGATGACGCACAACATGAGCCGCGAGATGTGGCGGATCTGGGTGTCCCCGGAAATCGACTACATCGAACTGTGCGAGGGATTGCCGATCGCGGGGGAGGAATAGCCGATGACCGACGAGCTCTTGAATACCCTCTGGCAGCGGCGAACCCGCTGGTCCCTGACCGCCACCCACCTCAAGCGCCGCCTCGACCGAACCCGCCTCGCGGTCCTCCTCCTCGGCAGCTGGGGCGCGATCGCCACGGCCTCGACCACGACGATCCTCCGCTCGGCGGGCATTCCGACCCGCATCGTGGCCCTCTCCGGCGCGGTGGCGCTGGCGGTGGCGACCTTCCTCACCGCCCAGTACCTCACCGCCGAATCGACCCGCCGATGGACCAGAGCCAGGGCGGTCTCCGAAGGCATCAAGCAGCGAATTCTCGCGTACTGCGCCACCGGGTATCCGGAACAGCCGGGGCAATTGCAGGCCGATATCGCCGGGATCGAGCAGGCGGCCGACGACTTGCGTCCGCTGCTCGCGCCCGCCGATACGACCGTGCGGGCGCCGCGCCCGATGCGCCCCGAGGAATACGTCCACGACCGGGTGCAGGCCCAGATCGACGACTACTACCTGCCGACCGCCCACCGCTACAGCGCCCGCGCGGCCGGGCTGCGGCGTGCCGCCATCGGCCTCGGCCTCGCGGCCACGATCGTCGCCGCGATCAATACCGGTGTCGGCGCGGAGGCGGCGGGGCGGATCGCGCCCTGGGTGGCCGTGATGACCACGCTGAGCGGCTCGCTGCTGGCCTATCTCGCGGCCAAGCGATACGACTTCCTGGTGATGACCTACCTCGCCACCGCGGACCGCCTGCACCGGCGCCTCGACCGGTGGCGGGCCGACGGATCACCCACCGACCGGGACCGGTGGGGGGAATTCGTGGCGGACTGCGAGAACACCATCTCGCTGGAGAATGCCAGCTGGATGGCCAAGTGGAGCGAGCGCGCAGAAGCGTGATCGAGAGCGGCTCCGGGCGGTAGCAGACTCGCTCGACCTACGGCGTGTTCCGTGGCCGCAGGCGACTAGTTGGTCGTCTGAGACAAATTTCGCCGGGGAATTTCTCCGTTCGAGAGGAATGTGCGCGGACGGGTCTCGAACAGGCCTCGCGGTCTCGAAATGCCTGTTGATCTCGGGTAACGTAAACCCTCCGACTGATTGCGGACGGTGATCCGGAATTCGTCTGTCAATGGTGACATGTGAGGTTTTCTAATGCTTGGAGCATCGTCTCGTCCGGGGCCGCCGACCACCGCGATTCGCGGTAGTGCCGCACCCCAGTTCCGGGAAGCCATCGATCGGTTCGGGCGGTTGTTCGACGGTGGGCGAGGCGGCGGTGCGCTGGCGGTCTATCAGCACGGGCGGCCGGTTGTCGATGTGTGGACCGGGTACGCGGACGCCATCGGTGCGATGCCGTGGCAGGAGCACACCGCGGCGCTGTCGTACTCGACGTCGAAGGGCGTCACCTCGACGGTGCTGCATGTGCTGGCCGAACGCGGGCTCGTCGATTACCAGGCGCCGGTCGCGGAGTACTGGCCGGAATTCGGTGTGAACGGCAAAGCGCGGATCACCGTCGCGGAGGCGATGAGTCATCGGGCCGGGCTGTCGCGGATCGGCGTCTTCGCCCACACCGCCGACGACCTCGCCGACCACCGGCTGATCGAGGAACGCCTCGCCGCCGCGGCACCGGACCGATTCCGCGGAATCCCTGCCTACCACGCGATTTCGTACGGAACCATCATCGCGGGAATCGCCAGGGCGGTCACCGGCAAGAGCATGGGCGAGCTGTATCGAACCGAGCTGGCCGAACCGCTCGGGGTGGACGGACTGCACCTCGGGGCTCCCGGTCCCGGCGCACGGGCCACGGTGGCGGCGACACACGGATCGACCACTCCGCTCGGAATTCCCCAGGCCGAGATGATGATCCGGCTCGCCGCGCGAACCCCGGTCCCCGGCGCGGGCTTCCTGCGGTCGATCTACACCGAGGGCATCGACCGCCTGGCCCACGGCGCCGACCCGGCCATCCTGCGCGGTGAACTCCCCGGCGCGAACGGGGTGTTCACCGCGCGCTCCCTGGCCGCCGTCTACAACGCGATCGCCACCGAATCGCCCCTGTTCTCGCGACAGCGGGTGCGCGCCATGGCACGCCTGCAATCGGTGCTGCCCGACCGCAACCTGCTGCTGCCGATGGGCTGGCGGCTCGGCTACCACTCGATGCCGGTGCCGGGTGCGCGAAACGCGTTCGGGCACATCGGCTTCGTCGGCTCCGGCGGCTGGGCCGATCCCGCCTCGGGACTGGCCGTCGGGTTCGTGCACAACTGGGCGCCGGAGGCGCTGCTGCTGCCGCGGGATCAGTTCGTCCTGCTCGGCCTGCTGGCCGCGGTGGTGCGCGGCGCTGGCGCGGAAGCGGGCGATCCGGTCGAGCTGCCGCTGGCGGTCTGACCTCCGACGCGTGTCGACGGGAAACCGCGGGTGATCGATCTAGGCTGCGGTGCATGCGACTGAGCACACGGAATCAACTCGACGGCACGGTGGTCTCGGTGACGCGCGGGGAGGCGATGGCGGTGGTGCGGGTGCGCCTCGCCGGTGGCGACGAGATCACCTCGTCGATCACCCGGGACGCCGTCGACGATCTCGGGCTGGCCGAGGGGTCGGTGGTGAAGGTGCTGATCAAGTCGACCGAGGTGACGCTGGGGATCGAAGAATGATCGGCGGCGCGGTCAGCTGTCCGGCTGCTGTGCCACGAGGGCGGTGCGCACACGGTCCCAGGTGATAGCCGGGAGCTCGTGGCCGATGCCGTCCAGGGGGAGCAGTTCGGCGCCGGGGATCTCCCGGGCGAGGGCGAGGGCGTTGCCGTAGGGGAAGAAGGGATCGTCGGTGCCGTGGACGACGAGGGTCGGCGCGGTGATCTCGCCCAGTCGCTCGCGCCAGCGGTCGCCGGAGTCGACGTAGGCCAGGTTGAGGACGCTGGCGGACATATCGGTCGTGCGGTCGACCATCCGGGTCGCGTGCAGCCGTGCCGTCGGTTCGTCGAATCCGTGGGTGCCTGCCAGTACCCGGGCCTGTTCTACGCGGTAGTCGATCACCGACGCTCGGTCGGACCAGTCCGGGGGCGCGGTCCTGGTGAAGAACGCCATGACCCGGTCGGCATGTTCGGGCAGGTCCGGGTCGACGGGGCCGGGCGCGGTCGGGCGGGTGTTGATCAGGGCCAGGGCGGATACCCGGTCGGGGTGGTCGAGGGCGGCGAGCTGACAGATCCACCCGGCCACGGAGCAGCCGACGAGCTGGGCCCGCGGCAGGTCGAGGGCGTCCAACAGGCCGATGAGGTCGGCGACCAGGTCGCGGAGGGTGTAGCCGGGGGCGCCGGTCGGGTAGGCGGTCGACCGGCCGGTGTCGCGGATGTCGTAGCGCAGGACGAACCGGCCCGCGTCGGCCAGCTGTTCGCACCAGGAGTCTTCCCAGAACAGCCGCGCGGTGCACGGCAGCACGATCGCGGGGTGCCGCCGGTCACCGAAGGTGGTCACACACAGGTCGGCATCGCCGACGGCGACCAGCCGCTCGGGTGACTGTCGGACGGAAGATGGCATGACGACTCCTCTGCTGATTGCGTCTCCCTGGAACAGACGGCTCCCACCCCCGGAATTCATCGGTGTTCGTCACGGTACGAACGGGGCGGCGGTGCGGGCGGTGCGCAGGGCGGTGGCCCACCAGGTGAGCTGGTCGAGGGTGGACTCGACGGTGTCGTCGAGTTCGGCGTCGCGGCGGGGCCAGGAGCCGTCGACGGCGAAGCGCTGCCAGGCTTTCGTGATGGTGACGGTGCGGCGGATCGGGACGGCGTTGAGTTCGCCGAAGACCTGCCGGAGCTGCGCGGCGCCGTGGCCGCCCTCCACGTCGCGGCAGTAGGTGACGACGCAAACCGGCTTGGCGGCCCATTCGGTGTCGAACCAGTCGATCGCGTTCTTCACCGCGGCCGGGAAGCTGCGGTTGTACTCGGGGGTGACGATCACGAACGCGTCGGCGGCCGCGAGCCGGGAACCCAACGCGCGCACCGGGTCCGGATGTTCTTCATCGAAGTCGGGGAGCTGGTGCGGGAGCGCGGCGGTGGACAGGTCGATCCGGTCGAGGCACAGGTCACGGCGGCGGGCGAGGCGACCGGCGAACCAGTCGGCCACCAGCGGACCGAAACGGCCTGTGCGGGTGGACCCGACGATCAGGGCCACCCGCATCGGCTCGTGCATCAGGCGTCCTTGACGGGCGCGTCGAGGAAGGCCGGGATCATCGGCAGCAGCAGCTCGGGGCGATGCGGCGCGGTGATGTGGGAGGTGCCGGGCAGGATCGCGAGCTGGGCGTTGGGCAGGCCGGCGGGCGTGTCGCCCATGATGCCGCCGCCGAAGAGCCGGAACATCTCCACGGCGTGCTCGGGCCGGACGATGTCGGAGTCGCCGATCACGGTCAGTGTCGGGGCCGTGATCGTGCGGGCGGCCTCAGGGGAGACCGACGGCATGCCGTTGACGTCGTGGTCGATCACCCGGGCCACCAGCTGGGGGAAGTCCTCCGGGCGCGGCGCGTTGGCCAGGTAGTCGGTGTGGAAGGTGGAGCCGTGCAGGTGCTCGGGCTTCAGTTCGTCCATTCCTTCCATCAGGCCGGGGTGCATGGCCTCGGCGCCGAGTCCGCCGGAGAGCAGGATCTGCTTGCGCACCAGGTCCGGGTGGCGCAGCGTGATGTCGAGCGCGACGCCGGCGCCCATGCTGTAGCCGAGCAGGTCGACGCGCCGGATCCCGAGCTGACCGAGCAGCGCGACGGTGTCGTCGGCCATCTGCGGCGTCCGCAGCGGGCGGTCGATATCGGCGGTGCGGCCGTGCGCCTGCTGTTCGATCGCGATCACCTCGCGAGTCTTCGACAGCTCGGGGATCAGCTCGGCGAAGTCGGTGCCGATGCCGGAGAGCGCGCCGTGCAGCAGCACCAGCGGCGGCTGCTCGGTGGCGACGCCGTGGCGCTCGTAGTACATGCGCAGGCCGTTGACCTCGGCGTAGGCGCCGGGCGACGCTGGCGCGGTGGCCTGGTCGGAGCCGCAGGCGGTGAGCAGCGCGGTGGCGGCGATCCCGGCGATCAGGGCGAGGGCGGTGAGTTTCATGTCGTTCTCCTGTGGGGTGTCGATCTCGTTGGGACCACAGTGCGCCCGGGGCCTTCCGGTTTGTTTACGGTCGGATTCCGGTGCGCCCGGAACCCGCTAGGGTGCGGTTATGCGTTTCGGTGTGCTCGGTCCGCTGACGGTGTGGACCGACGGTGGTGACGTCGTCGCGGTTCCCGGGACCAAGGTCAGGGCCCTGCTGGCCGATCTGCTGCTCGCCGCCGGTCAGCCGGTGTCGGCCGACCGGCTGATCGATGACATCTGGGGCGAGGACCCGCCCGGCAACCCCGCGGGCACCCTCGCCGCCAAGGCCTCGCAACTGCGCCGCGCGCTCGAGGACGCCGAACCCGGCAGCCGCGATCTGGTGGTGTCGCCGCCACCCGGATACCGCCTGGCCACCACCGCGGTCGACGCGCTGCGGTTCCGGGCACTGCTGGCCGAAGCGCGCACGCACACCGACACCGGGCCGCGGATCGCGACGCTGACCGAGGCGCTGGGACTGTGGCGCGGACCGGCTTTCGACGACTTCCGCGACGCGGAGTTCACCCGCTCGGCCGTCGCCCAGCTGGAGGAACTGCGCCTGGTCGCGGTCGAGGAGCTGGCCGAGGCCCGGCTCGCCGAGGGCGAATACGGTGCGGTGGTCGGGGAACTCACCCGCTTCGTCGCGGAACACCCACTGCGGGAACGGCTGCGCGCGGCCCAGCTGCGGGCACTGTACGGCGCGGGCAGGCAGGCCGACGCGCTCGACAGCTACGAGGACCTGCGCAGGCAACTCGCCGACGAACTGGGGTTGGACCCGAGCCCGGAACTGGTCGACCTGCACCGGTCGATCCTCGGCCAGGACCCCGGCCTGGTGGTCACCCGCCCGCGGGCCGTCGTCCGCAGGCGCACGACCAACATCCCCGCGCCGCGCACCGAATTGATCGGCCGGGCAGCCGATCTCGACGCGCTGAGCCGGGCTGTCGACGGCTCCCGGCTGGTCACCCTGATCGGTCCGGGTGGCGTCGGCAAGACCCGCCTCGCCACGGCGACGGCGGCGAGCCGTGCCGAGCAGTATCCGCACGGAACCTGGCTCGTCGAGCTCGCGCCGCTGGCCTCGGCCACCACCGACGCCGATCGCGTCGCCGATACCGTGGCGCAGGTCGTCGGCATGCGGCTCGAGGACGGCGCAGGCTCGGCGATCGCGCTGGGGGAGGCACTGGCCGAGCAGGACCTGCTGCTGGTGCTGGACAACTGCGAACACATCGTCGAGCAGGTGGCCGACCTCACCGAGGCCCTGCTCGGCGCCGCCCCGCGGCTGCGCATCCTGGCGACCAGCCGCGAACAACTGCGCCTGGCGGGCGAGGACGTCGTCACCGTCGAACCGCTCACCGTGCCGTCGCCCGGCAGCGACGTGACCGCGATCGCCGAGTCGAACGCGGTGCGGCTGTTCGTGACTCGCGCGCAGGCCGGTGCCAGGGAGTTCGCGCTCGACGCCGGGAACGCCGACGCGGTCGCCACCCTGTGCCGCAGGCTCGACGGCATCCCGCTGGCCCTGGAACTGGCCGCCACCAGGGTGCGCGCCCTCGGCGTGCACGAGATGGTGGCCCGGCTCGACGACCGGTTCCGGTTGCTGGCGACCGGGCATCGTGGCGCTCCGCCGCGTCAGCAGACCCTCGCCGCCATGATCGATTGGAGCTGGGGGCTGCTCGACGAGGACGAGCGAGTCGTGCTGCGCCGCTTGGCCGTCCACGCGGGCGGGTGCACGCTCGACGCGGCCTTGTCCGTGTGCGCCGCCGAGGTCGACGGCGCTCCGGCACCGGTCGCGCCCGCGCTGATCGCCGATGTGATCGCGCGGCTGGTGGACCGATCGCTGGTCCAGCAGAGTGGTCGCCGGTATCGGCTGCTGGAGTCGGTGGCCGCGTTCAGCCTGGACCGGCTGGCCGAAGCGGGCGAGGACGTCGCGGTGCGCCGGGCGCATCACGCGTACTACCTCGCGCTGGCCGAGCGCGCCGCGCCGGAGCTCTATGGCGCCGACCAGCACCGATGGTTGGTGCAGCTCGACAGCGAGGACGCGAATCTGCGGATGGCGCTGGACGACGCGCTGCGCGAGGGCGATGCCGACACCGCGCTCCGGCTGACCGATGCGCTGGCGTGGTACTGGCTGCTGCGCGGCAGGCTCGGCCTCGCCCGCCGCTGGTTCGACGCGGTACTCGCGCTGGGCGGCACCGCGCGTCGTCGGGCGCCGGTCGCGGCGTGGCAGCTCACCGCCGCCTTCCAGCAGGGCGACTTCACCGACGCGAGCGCGCGCCGCGCCGCGGTGTCGGCGGGGCTCGCGGAACTCGACGACCCGGCCGTGCGGGTGCGGGCCGAAGTCGTCCTGCTGATCTCGGCGCTGGACGCGGGCGCCGACCAGGACCTGGAAACCTCGGTGCGCGAACTGCTCTCGCAGTGCCGGGACCTCGGTGATCGCTGGAGTGTCGCGACCATCCAGGTCGCCCTGGCGAAGTCCGCGCACAGCCGAGCCGACGTGGCGGCCCTGGACCGCTACGCGAAGGAAGGGGCGCGGCTGTTCGCCGAGCTCGGCGATCGGTGGGGCAGGTTGCAGGCCGCGGAGTGGCTCGGCGGCCTGGCCGAGCTGACCGGCGATCTGGCCGGTGCCGCCGAGATCCATCGGGAAGCCCTGGTGCTGGCAAGGGAATTGGAACTGTGGGGGCAGGCGGCCTCGCATCTGTGCTGGCTCGGCTGGATCGCCATGCAGCACACCGAGTTCGACGCCGCCCGGGAGTTCGCCGAGCAGGCCATGGTGCTCGCCGCCGAACAGGGTGACGGCGCGGGCCGGTTGTTCGCCTCGATCGTGCTGGCCTTCACCGCGCGCCGCGACGATCGGCCCGACGAGGCGGAGCGGCTGCTGCGCGCCCTGCTCGCCGACGCCGCCACCGACCCCACTGCCGAGGAGGAGATCCCGCTGTTCGTCCCGATGCTCCAGGTCGAGCTGGGCTATCTGCTGGAACAGCGTGGCGAACCCGCCGCGGGCCTGACCGAACACCTGCGTGCCTTCGACGGCTCCCAGCGCATGGATGCCCCCCGCGACGCCGCGTTCGCCCTCGGCGGCGCGGCCGCCGCCACCGCCGCCCTGGGCGAATTCGACACCGCCGCCCGCCTGCTCGGCGCCGCCCAAGCCTTGCGCGCCGGCACCGGCATGCCCCTGCTCCCCGCCGAGCAACCCGACGTCGACCGCGCCACCGCCGTGGTCCGCACCGGCTTGGGTGCGGCCGAGTTCACCGCCGCCCACACCGCGGGCCTCGACCTGACCGCCACCGCGGCGCGTGAACTGCTCGACGTCGTCGCGGCGTCCCGCGCTGGCTAGTGGCCCACCGAACTCAGGCCGCCTGCTTCGTTTCGGCGATATCGGATCGCTGATCCGCGGGCTGCCAGCCGGGTGGCGCGAACACGTACCCGAGCCGGTCGCGCCATCGGGTCGCGGCGCGGACGTCGCGGATGATGTTGCCGTATTCGTGGTACTGGAGGCGGAGCAGGTTGTAGGTGCCGACCGGGGTGGTGAGTCCGTAGGACGGGGTGTGCAGTTCCGGTTGGAAGGTGCCGAACATCCGGTCCCAGACGATCAGGATGCCGCCGTAGTTGCGGTCCAGGTATTCCGGGTCGCTGCCGTGGTGGACCCGGTGATGGGACGGTGTGTTGAAGACGAATTCGACCGGGCGCCACAGCTTGCCGATCGTCTCGGTGTGGGTGAAGAACTGGTAGATGAGGTTCAGCGCGAAGGCGACGTAGATGGTCCACGGCGCGAAGCCCAGCAGCGGGAGCGGCGCCCAGAAGATGGCCTCCGACCAGGGATTCCATTTCTGCCGCAGCGCCGTGCCGAGGTTGAAGTACTCGCTGGAGTGATGCGCCTGGTGCGCGGCCCAGCCGATGCGCACGCGGTGTGAGAACCGGTGATTGCAGTACCAGGCGAGGTCGACGACGAGCATCAGCACCGGCCAGTACCACCACGCGGTGGTCGGGAGATGCCAGGGCGCCAGCTCGGTCCACAGGATCACGAACAGGATCAGGGTGAGCAGTTTGAACAGCGCCATCGCGCCCAGCGCGCCGAAACCCATGCTGAGGCTGGTGCGGGTGTCGATCGGCGAGTACGCGCGCGGGCCGGCGTCGGCGCTCGCGTGCCGCAGGCTCACCGCCTCGATCGCGATGAAGACGATGAAGAACGGGACTGCGTAGAGCAGGGGGTTGTTGATGTGGTCCCAGACCGCGGAGAACATACCGGCTCCTAATATAGACGTAGAAGTAATTTACTAAGTGGTCAATTCGGAGTCAATGGCTGTCCCCGGCGATGGTTGGATGGGGGAGTGAGCACCGCCGGAACCAAGGGCGTCCCCCGCGCCGAGCGTGAACAGCTGATCCTCGACGCCGCCGTGGCCGAGATCGGCCGGGTCGGCTACGCCGGGCTCGGGCTCACCGCTGTCGCCCAGCGTGCCGGCGTGTCCAAGCCGCTGGTCTACACCTTCTTCCGATCCAGGGACGAGGTGTATATCGCGTGTGTGACGCGCGCCGCCGCCCTCCTGCACGAGGCGATCGAGTCGGCCATCACCGCCGGTGACGACCTGTCGATGGCTCGACGGACTCTCGACGCGATCTTCGCCGCACTCGAGCCACGCCCGCTCGACTGGAGCGTCGTGTTCGATCGATCCCATCCGGAGGACGGCGAGGCCGCCGACGCCGCCCGCGCGGCCCGGCGGGGGATCGCGGCTCAGGCGGCGAGGGGAGTCGCGGATGTCCTCGGCACGGTCGAGCTCACCGATCCCGCGGATCTGTCGGCGCTGACCGATGTCTGGATGGGCTCGGTGACCTCACTGATCCAGTGGTGGCTGCGGCACCCCGATCAGTCCGCCGCGCAGATGAGCGCGCGCAGCCATCGCCTGATCGAGGCGCTGGTCGCCGCCGTCACCCGCTGAGCGGCACCCGGTCCCGCGCCGGGAATGTCGCGGGTGGGCCGGATCGCCTCACGTCTGGTCGACGCCGCCGACGAGGCGGAGCACGCTGTCGCGCAACACGATCTGGGCCTCGGGCTGGGTCATCCGGCCCGCTCTGACCTCGTCGCCCGCCGCGTGGCTGACCGCGACGATCGCCGTGACCAGCCACTCGGGGGTGACGGCGTCGGTGAATTCGCCTGCCTGCTGACCGCGGGTGACGAGGCGGAGCAGGCGGTGGTTGATGGGGAGCTGGCGGTCCTCGTCGCGTTGCCGGGCGAACGCGCCCACGTGGTGGGCCAGCGGGGAGACGCGGAAGAACTGCCAGCCGACGTCGAGCATCCGGAGCAGGGCGGCGGTGGCCGGGCCGCTGTCGAGGTCCGCGGCGCGCATGGCTTCGGCGGCCCGGGTGGTGGTGCGCTCGACGACCGCGTTGATCAGGTCGTCGCGCGAGGCGAAGTGGGCGTAGACGGTCTGGCGGGTCACCCCCGCCTCGGCGGCGATGGCGGCCATGCCGGCGTCCGGCTGGGTGGCGAGCAGCCGGGTGGCGGCGTCGAGGACGGCCGCCCGGCTGCGGGTGGCGTCGGCGCGCCGCTTCGGTTCCCGTGATCCGGTCAAATCTTACACCCTTGTCAAAGTTATCCGATCGAGCTTAACCTTTACATCGCTGTAAGAATTCTACGACTGGAGTGTCATGGATCCCGCATCCCCCCGCTCGCCCGAGCGGTTCATCGCCGACTTCTTCACCGAATTCACCGCCGCGGCCCTCGCGGCCGACGCCGATCCGGCCGAGGTGGTCGACCGGTTCCACGCGCCCGAGGTGGTCCAGATCGCCGACGGGATCCGGCTCGACCGTGACCGGCTCGTCGCGCACCTGCGTCCCATGCGAAAGAACCTGCGCGACTATCGCTTCGAGGTGCACGAGGTGATCGCCGACGGTGCCAGGATGGCCGCCCGCCTGACCATCCACGCCACGATGCGCACGACGGGGACCGTGGCCACCGAGGTCTTCCTGTTCGGCGAGTTCACGCCGGACGGCAAGCTCCGGCGCGCCGACCAGCTCACCCGCCCCGTCGCGGCTGCGTGATCGGCCGAGGAGAACCCGTGCTCATCCGCTCGCTCGCCCTGTTCACGACCGGCCTGCTCGCCGGCGCCTTCGGCTACGGCGCCGCCAATCTGGTCCCGACCTTCCATCGCGTCCCGCTGCGGATGCGCCTGGAGTTCCATACCGAACTCATGCAGAACAACAGCATCAGCATGCAGGCCACCATGGCCGCCGCGGCGCTGAGCTGTCTGGTTCTCGCGGTGCTGTCCTCGGGGCGGCGCCGGGTCGTCGCCGCGGTCGCCACCGGGCTGGTGGTCGCCTCGTTCCTGATCACCCGCCTGGGCAATGTGCCGATCAATCACCGGATCAACCAGTGGGTGATCGACGGGCCGCCGGCCGACTACGCCGCGATCCTCACCCGATGGGATCTGTTCCATTTCCTGCGCACCGGAACGGCTTTCGCGGCGTTTGCCCTGGTCATCGCGCTGGTCGTGGGGCTGTGGCAGTCGGCCGATGGACGCGCCGACCGGCCGGATTGATACATACTTTTCTGAATACAGAATCAGCTGTACTATTCGGAGCATGAGCACCGCGATGCACGGCGACGCGCTGTCCCGCTTCGGCTACGCCCTGTCGGACCCGACCCGGACGCGCATCCTGCTGAGCCTGCGCTCCGCGCCCGGGTATCCGTCGGAGCTGGCCGACCAGATCGGGGTGTCGCGGCAGATCCTGTCGAACCACCTGGCCTGCCTGCGCGGCTGCGGGCTGGTCGTCGCCGTGCCCGAGGGCAGGCGCAGCCGCTACGAACTGGCCGATCCGCGCATCGGGCGCGCCCTCGACGACCTGGTCGGGCTCGTGCTCGCGGTCGACCCGGCCTGCTGCCCGGCAGCCGCTACGCAGGACTGCTGCTGATGGCCGATCTCGGTGTGCCGCTGCTGCTTCCGGACCGGCGCCGGGTGCTCGCGACCCGGATCCGCCGGCTGGTCGCGGCGACGATCACCTACAACGTGGTCGAGGCGAGCATCGCGCTGGCCGAAGGCACGCGGGTGTCCTCGGCAGCGCTGATCGGGTTCGGGCTCGATTCGGTGCTCGAGGTGTCGTCCGCGGCGGCGGTGGCCTGGCAGTTCGCCGGCCGGGATCCGCACGCGCGGGAGCGGGTCGCCCTGCGGATCATCGCGTTCTCGTTCTTCGGCCTGGCCGCCTATGTCACCGTCGACGCCGTCCGCGCGCTGACCGGCGCGGACGACGCGCGGCACTCACCGGTCGGCATCGCCTTGGCGGCGCTGAGCCTGGTGATCATGCCGGTGCTGTCGACCGCGCAGCGCCGGGCGGGCCGCGAACTCGGGTCGGCCTCGGCGGTGGCCGATTCCCGGCAGACCATGCTGTGCACCTATCTGTCCGCGGTGCTGCTGGTCGGGCTGGTGCTCAACGCGTTGCTCGGCTGGTCGTGGGCCGACCCGATCGCCGCGCTCGTGATCGCGGTCATCGCCGTCAAGGAAGGGCGCAATGCCTGGCGGGGCGACACCTGTTGTCCGGCACCGCCGCTCGGCGCGGTCGCGACCCGCGACTGCTGCGATGGATGAGAAAGGACACCGGCCATGGCTGTCACGGCACTGGTCTTGTACGTGATCTTCGGCGCGCTCGGCTTCGGGTGGCGCAGTTGGCGGCAGTATCGGACGACGGGTTCCACCGGGTTCCGTGGCATCAGCGGGCGGCCCGGCTCGCTCGAATGGCTGGCCGGGGTCGGCTTCGTCGCGGCGATCGTCGTCGGCCTGGCCGGGGTGGGGCTCCAGCTGAGCGGTGTCCTGGACCCGCTCGAATTCCTCACCGCCACACCGATTCAGCTGGTCGGGATCGTGCTGGCCGTCGTCGGCATCGGCGCCACCCTCCTCGCCCAGGTCCAGATGGGCGAGTCCTGGCGGATCGGGGTCGATGCCGACGAGACGACGGCGCTGGTGCGCACCGGCGTGTTCGCCCTGGTACGCAACCCGATCTTCACCGCGATGCTGGTCTTCGGGGCGGGCATCGCGCTGATCATCCCGAACATCGTCGCCCTGGCGGGGTTCGTCCTGCTGCTCGCGACGATCGAACTCCAGGTCCGCGTCGTCGAGGAGCCGTATCTGGCCCGCGTCCACGGCGTCGGCTACCGCGAGTACTGCGCCGCGACAGGCAGATTCGTCCCGGGCGTCGGACGCTAGTCCCGGGACCGTTCGCGCTCAGGGTCGCGTGCGCGGCGTGACCAGCCCGGATTCATAGGCGACGACGACGAGCTGAGCCCGGTCGCGGACGTGGAGCTTGGCCATCGCGCGGTTGATATGGGTCTTGGCGGTGTGCGGGCTGATCACCATGTGGGCGGCGATCTCGTCGTTGGACAGCCCCTGGGCGGCCAGGGCGACGGCTTCGCGTTCGCGGGTGGTGAGTTCGCGCAGCGCCGAATCCGCGGCGGGTGCGTGCGGCGGCTGGGTGACGTAGCGGGCGATCAGACGCCGGGTGATGGATGGCGCGAGCAGCGCGTCACCGCGGGCGGCCACCCGGATCGCGTGCAGGAAGTCCTCGGGTTCGATGTCCTTGACCAGGAAGCCCGCCGCGCCGGCGCGCAGCGCGTCGAAGACGTATTCGTCGAGGCCGTAGTTGGTCAGGATGACGACGTGCACCCCCGCCAGGGCCGGGTCGGCCGCGATGCGGCGGGTCGCTTCGATGCCGTCGACGACCGGCATCTGGATATCGACCAGGGCGATGTCGGGCAGGTGGCGACGGGCCAGCTCGACACCGTCGCCGCCGTCGGCCGCCTCGGCGACGACCTCGATATCGTCCTCGATCTCGAGCAGCGCGCGGAATCCGCTGCGGATGAGTGGCTGGTCGTCGACCAGCAGGACCCGGATCATGATCGCACCACCGGTAATTCGGCGTGCACGGCGAATCCGCCGCCAGCGCGAGGCGCGGCGCGCAGGTGCCCACCGAGCGCGGTCACCCGCTCGCGCATCCCGAGCAGACCGACGCCGGGCCGTGGCGCGTCGGCGGGCGTGGCGCGACCGTCGTCGGCCACGTCGACCACGAGGGTGTCGGGGCCGTAGTCGATGCGCACCGAGGCGGTGGCGGCGTTCGCGTGGCGGGTGACATTGGTGAGCGATTCCTGCACGATCCGGTAGCCGGTCCGGTCGACCGCGGCGGGCACATCGGTGCGGGTGCCCGCGATGGTCAAGGTCGTCTCGATCCCCGAAAGGCGCACTCGCTCCACCAATTCGGCGACCTGAGCGAGACCGGGCCGGGGCGCGCCGTCATCGCGCAGCGCTTCCAGAGTCGCGCGGAGTTCGCGGGCGGCCTCGCGTCCGGCGTCCCGGATGGCGAGCAGCGCCTCGGGGATGTCCTCGCCGCGTTTGCGCGCCACATGCACGGCCGCCTCGGACTGCACCTTGATCACCGAGATCTGATGGGTGAGCGAATCGTGCAGTTCCCTGGCGATGTGCAGGCGCTCCTCGTCGGCGCGGCGGCGCGCGGTCTCCTCGCGCGTGCGTTCGGCCTCGTCGGCGCGGCGCTCGGCCTGCCGCAGCGCCTCCCCGGCCGCGGCGGCGGCGATCAGCCAGGCGATCTCGAGCGCGTCGCGGGATCGGGCGAGCGCGGCGGCGGTGTCGTGCAGCGAGAGCATCGCGGCGAACGGCAGGGTCGCCAGGAGCAGTAGCGCGGCGGCGAGCGTCATCCAGCGATGGCCCGCGCGCATGGCGAAGTACACCGCGAACAGGAACGCGACGGCGGGCACATCGAACCCGAGCGCCTGCGAGCCCAGCGCGCACACGCCGGTCACCACCAGCACGGCCACCGGCGCCCGGCGGCGGGCCGCCAGCGCCAGGCCACCGGCGACCAGCAGCGCGTACCCGAGGGGGCGCAGGTCGTCGGGGGACGGTTGCCGGGTCAGCGCGGTGACCAGCAGCACGGCCGCGACGCCGACCGCGATCGCCGCGTCGCCGATCCATGCCCTGCTCATGTCAGCACCCTAGCCCGGTGCGCGGCGCGGTGAGTCCGCCGACGGGGTGATCTCGCGACTACCGCGCCCGCGGTATCCGCGCCGGTGGTACCGCCTCGGCGGTAGCCGCTACCGCGGGCGCGGCAGCGCGGATTGTCCACGGTCGCACGATGACCGGACCCGGGGTCCCGGCCGAAGATCGAGCGGTACACAGCAGATCGAAGGAGTACGCCATGTCGTCTTTCCGTCACCTCCCCGGTACCGTCGCCGCCGTCCTGGGCGCCGGACTCGTCGCGGCCGCGCCCGCGTCGGCGTCGACCGTTCTGGTCGCGGACGCCTACGGGTTGACCGCCGACCGCGCGATCGCGACCTCGGCCGCGTTCCTCGCCCTGTTCGGGGCGATCCTGGGCGGCCTCGCGCTGGCGCGGCCGTCGAGTCTCCGGGCGGCGTTCGCGGTCGGCGCCGGGATGCTCGCCGCCGTGGTCGGGACGTTCGTCGTCGTCACCGCCGACGGTGGGCTCGGCACCGGGAACGGGATCGCGGGCGGGTACATCGCCGGTGTCCTCGGTCTCCTCGGCGCGGCGCTGGGTGGCCTGGCGCTGGCCCGAGTCCGCCGAGCAAGCTGACCGCCGATCCGGTTGCGGTGCCACGGAATTCGAGGCGTGGCTGTGGGCCCGGTGCCAGGAGTGCCCGCCGAAGGCGTGCGGACACTCCTGGCCCGAACTCAGTGGCCGCGGGCGATCCAGTCCGCGAGGGCGGGCCGTTCGGTGCCGATGGCGGTGTCGGGGCCGTGGCCGGTGTGCACCGTGGTGTCGTCCGGGAGGGCGAACAGGCGGTCGCGGATGGAATCGATGATGGTGCCGAAATCGGAGAAGGAGCGGCCGGTCGCGCCCGGTCCGCCCGCGAACAGGGTGTCGCCGGTGAACAACGCCGACAGTTCCGGCAGGTGCAGCGACACCGAGCCGGGGGAGTGGCCGGGGGTGTGCAGCACATCGATATCGGTGCCGGCCACCGTGATCCGGTCGGTGTCGGCCAGCGAGCGGTAGGCGGCGTCGGGGTGGGTCATCCGCCACAGCGGCTCGTCGCCGGGGTGCAGCAGCACCGGGGCGTCGAGGCGCCGCGACAGCTCCGGCGCGACGGTCACATGGTCGTTGTGGCCGTGTGTGCACAGGATGGCGGTGACGTGCCGGGAGCCGACCGCCGCGGCGATGGCGTCGGCGTCGTGGGCGGCGTCGACGATCAGCACCTCGGTGTCGTCGCCGATCAGCCACACATTGTTGTCGACGTCCCAGGTACCGCCGTCGAGCGCGAAAGTGCCCGAGGTGACGACCTTCTCGACGCGGGCACTCACCAGACCACCACCGAGCGCAGCACCTTGCCCTCGCCCATGGCGGTGAACGCCTGCTCGACCTCGTCGACGCCGATGCGCTCGGTGACGAAGCGATCCAGCGGCAGCCTGCCCTGGCGGTGCAGGTCGACGAGCGTCGGGAAGTCACGTTCGGGCAGGCAGTCGCCGTACCAGGACGACTTCAGCGAACCGCCGTGCGAGAACAGGTCGATCAGCGGCATGTCGAGGGTCATGTCGGGAGTCGGAACGCCGACGAGGACCACGGTGCCCGCGAGGTCGCGGCCGTAGAAGGCCTGCTTCCAGGTCTCGGGACGGCCGACAGCGTCGATCACGACGTCGGCGCCGAAACCGTCGGTGAGCTCCTTGATCCGCTCGACCACGTCGGTGCTGCTCGCGTCGATGGTGTGGGTGGCGCCGAAGTCCCTGGCCCACTCCAGCTTTCGCGGGTCGCGGTCGATCGCGATGATCGTGCCCGCGCCGGCGAGGGAGGCGCCGGCGATGGCGGCGTCACCGACGCCGCCGCAGCCGATCACCGCGACACTGTCGCCGCGCGAGACCGCGCCGGTGTTCACCGCCGCGCCGATACCCGCCATCACGCCGCAGCCGAGCAGGCCGGCCACCGCCGGATCGGTCTCGGGATCGACCTTGGTGCACTGCTTCTCGTGCACCAGGGTCTTGTCGGCGAACGCGCCGACGCCGAGCGCCGGGGTGAGCGGGGTGCCGTCGGTGAGCGTCATCGGCGTGCTGGCGTTGTGGGTGTCGAAGCAGTACCACGGGCGACCGCGCCGACAGGCCCGGCATTCGCCGCAGACCGCGCGCCAGTTCAGGACGACGAAATCGCCCTCGGCGACATGGGTGACCGCCGCGCCGACCGACTCGACGACACCCGCCGCCTCGTGCCCGAGCAGGAACGGGAACTCGTCGTTGATGCCGCCTTCGCGGTAGTGCAGGTCGGTGTGGCAGACCCCGCACGCCTGGACGCGGACGACCACATCGTGCGGCCCCGGATCGGGAATCACGATGTCGACGGTTTCGACCGGCGCGTTCTTCGCGCGGGCGATGACTCCGCGGACGGTGTCGGGCATGCGGACCTCCTAGGTTGACGTCGCCGCCAACGCTAGCGGGGTCCAGCCACCGATCACACCTTCTCGTCGAAGACCAGATCGGTCGGCGGGTGGGTCAGGCGCACGGTCGGGCCGTCGACCACGGTGATCGCGTCGAGGCCGGTGGTGGAGTGGCCGGTGGAGAGGATGAAGAAGCGGTCGGCGGCCTGGGCGAGGAAGGCGGGGAAGCCGTCGAGCGAGAGATCGCCGTCGCCGAGCGCGAGGTAGTCGGCGAGGCGGCGGAACAGCTTCGGCAGCATCACCACGTCGTCGGACAGCGACGTCGGCGTGGTGATCGCGGCGCCGCTGGTGGTGGCGTCGGCCGCCCAGACACCGAGTGGGGTGGGCGCCGTCGCGGCGGCCGTGGCGACGGCGGCGAATTCGGCGCGCAGGGCGGGGAACAGGCTGCGATAGAACGTCGGGTAGGCCAGGCCGGTCGCCAGCTGGTGATGGTTGAGGGTGAGCCGCAACAGGGCAACGTCGACGAACATCTCGGTGCCCGCGCTGCCGGGGGACGCGCCGCGACCGGCGAAGGCGACGCAGCGGCCGTGCAGATCGGCACCCCTGGTCAGGATGAACCCGGGCACCGCGGCCTGATCGGCGCTGGTCACGGTCTCGTTCGCGTCCCGCACCACGCCGGTGAAGCCGAGCCAGGCGAGCAGTTCCGCGGCCGCAGCGCGCGCCAAGGGCAGCGGTTGATGGGTGCGGGTGCCGTGGCGGGGCGTGTAGTGCGTTTCCAGCGAGTCGATGCCGTCCAGGCGCAGCTGCGCGGCACCGGAGGCATTGCGCTTCACCCGGTGCGGGCCGCCCACCCGGTCCCACAGGGTTGGGTCGTCGGGACGGAAGCGCACCGAGTCACCGTCGGGCTGTGCGCCTTCGGCGACGAAGACTCCGGAGATCAGCAGAAACGGCATCGCTCGTCCTTCGGCTCGTGATGATCGCCGCCCGTCGTCGTGCACGGGCCAGGTGGTCGACCGGCTCCCAGTCTGGACATCGGCTGCCGCGCAGGGCAATACAGCGGGGGCGATGGTTCTGTGCTGTTCATCCGGCGGCTACCGCGATCCGTCATAGACGGTGTCGATGGCGATGATCGGTACTGCGTCCTGGACGCGCGGTGGCTCGATGGGCACGGTGGAAGGGACCTGACCAGAGGAGAAACCCATGAATCCGGCTCGCCCGACAGTCCGTGGCACCCGCGCGAGCGTGCTTGCGCTCGCCGTGCTCGCGGTGGGTATCGGCGCCTGCTCCGCCGACTCGGACGTGCCGCAGTCGGCCCCGGTCCCGGTGACCGCCGCCGCGCCCGCGCAGGCCGAGGTGCCGCCGACCACCCGGCAGTTCGACCACAGCCTCGACGACGAACTGTTCGCCGCCGCGGCGAACAACGACGCGGCGCGGGTGCGTGACCTGCTCGCCCGCGGCGCCGATCCGGAAACCCGCGGCGACCAGGACCGGACCCCGCTGGTGGCCGCCACCAAGAACAGGGCGAGCGCGGCCGCGGTGGCGCTGATCGAGGCGGGCGCCGACGTGAACGCCAAGGACGACCTGCAGGACTCCGCCTACCTCTACGCCGGTGCCGAGGGCTTCGACGAGATCCTCGAGCCGGCCCTGCGGCACGGCGCCGACCTGCGCAGCGTCAACCGCTACGGCGGGACGGCGCTCATCCCGGCGAGCGAGCACGGGCACGTGAGCACCGTGCGGATGCTGATCGCGGCGGGGGTCGCGGTGAACCATGTCAATACCCCGCGATGGACGGCACTGCAGGAGGCGATCGTCTACGGCGACGGCTCGCAGCGCTACCAGGAGACCGTCACCGCGTTGCTCGACGCGGGCGCCGACCCGGGGATTCGCGACGCCGAGGGCCGCACCGCGCTGCAGAACGCCGAGCGCAAGGGTCAGGACGCGATCGTCGCCCTGCTGCGGGGTCGCTGACCAGCCGCTGGCGTGCCGACCGCGACTGTGGGATTCGTTCAGGTCAGCGGGCTACGCTCGGCGATATGGCCGCCGACGGATTGTTCCTCGATCCCACGATCGGCCGACCCACGGACAAGGTCGGGCACTTCACCGACCAGGCGGGCTTCGAGCACTTCGCCGCCGCCTACCGCGCGGGCATGGCGGAACTCCCGCCGCCGGACGCCATCGCCGCGGTGCCGACCTCGTTCGGCCCGGTGCGCGCCTATCGGTTCGGCCCCGGCGGCGATATCCCGGTGGTCCTGCTCGCCGGCCGCCAGGCCTCGACCCCGATGTGGGCCGCCAACCTGCCCGGCCTGATGGCGCGGCGCACGGTCTGGTCGGTGGACAGCGTGGGCGAACCGGGCGCGAGCGGGCAGACCCGCGCGCTGACCGACGGCGCAGATCAGGCGACCTGGGTCGCCGAAACACTGGTGGGACTGGGTGTTCGGCGGGCCCACCTGCTCGGGGTCAGCATCGGCGCGAACCTGGCCGTGCAGACCGCGCTGCATCGCCCGGAGCGCGTCGCCTCGATCACCCTGCTCGATCCGGCCAACACCTTCGCCCCGCTGAGCTGGAAGATGATCGTCGTCTCGCTGGGCAGCGCCATCCCCGCCCTGCCCGCCGGGGTGCGACACCGATTGCTCGGCTGGATCTCCGGTGGCGTTCCGGTCGACGACTCGCTGCCCGAGGCCAGGCTGATCGCCGCCGGGATGAGGGACTACCGCGGCGCCCAGCCCCTGCTCCCACGCCCCACCGAGGACCAGCTGCGCGCGCTCACGGTGCCGGTCCTCGCGCTGTTCGCCGGTCGCTCGATCGTGCACGACTCCGCCGCGGCCGCCGCCACCGCGCGCCTGATCCCCGGCGCCCAGGTCGAGGTCTGGCCCGACGCGTCGCACGCCATCAACGGCGAGTATCCCGACCGCATCGCCGAGCGGTTCACCGCCTTCACCGCCGGGATCGCTTGACCTGCTTCGGAAGACGGCACGACGGCGGAGTTCTGCGGCAGGTCGCAGTGTTCGGCCCACGCACGACGAAGCCCCGGCCGGAGCCGGGGCTTTCGTGGGTTCAGCCGAGGATCGAGATCGCCAGCCCGAGCAGCGCGCCGCCGAAAACCACGGTGTTGCGGACCTTCTGGAGCGTCCAGGTCCAGGCCGGGAACCCGGCTTCGGCGCGGTCGAGCAGCGCGGGCACGTCGATCCGCGCCAGTTCGGGGTCGCCGGTGCGGGCGAAGGCGGCGGTCACCGAGCTGACCGCGGTGTGGTTGCTGTAGACGATCACGCAGTTGCCCAGGAACACCAGCCCGAGCACCACCCAGTTCACCGGGCGGGCGATGTCGAGGCCGGCCAGGTTCAGTGCGGCGGCGGTGAGCATGATCGCGGCGACGCTCAGCGGGGCGGCGCTCTCGTGGCCGCTGGCGTCGAAGCGCATCCCGTGCTCGTGCAGCGCCGTGGTGCGCACGCCCTGGCGGGACAGCTCGGCCTGCGCGGTCGCCATGGCGGCCTTGCCGTAGCGGTTGCGCACGATCGGCATGCTCACGAAGGCGGCGGCGATGGCGATCTCGATGGCGGCGACGAGGGTGTTCATGGTGTGCTCCGATCCGACTTGAACTAAGTAAAAGAACCATAGCTCTCGACTTGAACTAAGTGCAAGAGAATTCTTGAACTTTGTAAAAGTGACGGCGGCGCGCCTATCGTGGCCGCATGGCACGCGACACCTTGACCAGGGAACAGATCGTCGGCGCGGCGATCGAGCTGCTCGACGAGGAAGGGCTGGACGGGTTGAACATGCGCAGCCTCGGGCAGCGCCTCGACTCCGCCGCCACCGCCATGTACTGGCACGTGAAGAACAAGGACAACCTGGTGCGCCTGGCCGTCGACGAGGTGTGGGGCGAGATCGAGCTCCCTGATCCCGATGCCGCCGACTGGCGGGCGGCGGCCGAGGCGATGGCCACCGGCATGAACGCGACGCTGGCCAGGCACCCCTGGCTGGTGCAGGCGCAGGCGAGTCATCTGCTTTACGGCCCCAACAAGTCCCGGCACGACGAGAACGCGCTCGCGGTCTTCGAGGCGGCCGGGTTCGACGACGAGGAGGCCGACCGCGCGGTCGCCGCGCTCTTCCTGTTCGTCCTCGGCAACGCCACCGGCCCGGCCGCCAACGTCTCGCTGCGCAGGCGACTGGGCAAGGGTGGCGCCGACCCGGAAACGCAACTGGCGCAGGCGATGACGGAGGCGACCGAGATCGCCGCCGCCTTCCCCCGGCTCCACGCCCGGATCGACCGCGCGGCGGGCACCGGCTACAACGCCGCCCCCGACAGCACCTTCCGGTACGGGCTGAACGCGCTGCTCGACGGCATCGGTGCGCGGAAGGCGCGCTAGCGCAACGCTATTCGGCGTCGGCGCGGATCCGGGCCAGCACCGCGCCGACCACCAGGAATCCGCTGTCGACGACATCGGCCAGCGGCTGGCGGTAGTCGTCGAGCACCCATTTCTGGGCGATGATCAGAATCGCGCCGACCAGGCCGAGGACCACCATCCGCGCGCTCGGCGCGGGATGGGAGTCCAGGTCCACATACGGTGTCAACAGCGCCAGACAGATGTCGACGAGCGCGTCGAGCACATCGTGGTAGGCGCGGTCCACCGTCGGGCTCACGCCGAGGATCTCGAAGAAGGCGATCCGCGGCACGCGGGGGTCGTCGAGGATGAGCTGGAAATACGCCGTGAGCGCCCCGCGCACCCTGGTGTCGATATCGGCGTCGACGTCGCCGATGCCGACGTGGATCGCCTCCAGCATGCGTGCGGTGACCTCGCGATACACCTCGAGCAGCAGATCCTCGCTGTCGGTGAAGGACTCGTAGAAGTAGCGCTTCCCGACACCGGCCGCGGCGCAGAGCGTGGTGACTGTGGTGTTGCGGTAGCCGTCGGTGCCGAAGGCTTCGGTGGCCGCCTCGATCAGCCGGGCGCGGCGGTCCTGCTGGCGCTGCCCCGGTGCGGCGCCGCGGTACCTGCGTCCGTCGGCATCGAGTTCGGGCGCGTTCACGCCATCGATTCTGTCAGGTGGCCCGCGGGGGTCGGTGCGGCGGTTGGTGGTTGCGGGTAATCGGCCGAGAACATGTTCTTGCGATCGAACGTGACGCAGGCTACGTTACTTCCCGGTACGGGAACGTCGTGGTTCCCGATGGTGGAGGGCTGAGACCGAAGCATGATCAAATATCGAGGGCGACTGGCCGCGCTGGTCGCATCCGTCGTCGTGTTCACGGGCGCCGTCGCATCGGCCCCGGTCGGCCAGGCGTTGCCGGCGAACGGGGGGCTGGACGCGCAGTTCGTCGCCACCCACAACGGCCCGCAGCAATACCCGAACGTCTTCATCGAATGGGACGTGCCGATCACGATGAGTGACGGAACGGTATTGAAAGCCAACGTCTATCATCCGGCCGGTGCCGACGGTCAGCCGATCACCGAGCCGACGCCGACGATCGTCAACATGACGCCGTACACGAAGCTGGTGTCCAACGTCGCCGACTCGGCGCTCGCGGTGCCCGGCCTGTCGGACGTGCTCATGCCGGTGCTGCAGAACCTGGACTTCTCGGCCTTCGGGTTCAGCAGCCTCAGCGACATGATGAAGGCGCTGCCCGGCGGCGCTGCCCGCACCTTCGGCGTCGACCGGAACCTGATCCGCGGCGGCTACACCCAGGTGGTCGTCGACGTGCGCGGCACCGGCTTCTCGCAGGGCACCTGGCAGGTGTTCGGCGAACGCGAGCAGCTCGACGGCGTCGAGGTCGTCGACTGGGCCGCGGCGCAGGGCTGGTCCAACGGCAAGATCGGGATGAGCGGCATCTCCTACTCGGGGATCAACCAGCTCCAGACCGCGCAGCGGCACCCCGCCGCGCTGAAGGCGATCTTCCCGATCGTGCCCGGCAGCGACCTGATCCGCGACGTCGCCGCGCCCGGTGGCGCGCTCGGCGTCGGCTTCATCCCGCCATGGCTGCTCGCCGTCGACGGCGCGAAACTGCTGCCGGACCTGGTGTCGATCCTGAACGGCAAGTTCGACTGGACCTGGCTGGGCGACCGGGTGCGCGATCCGTTCACCTTCTTCAACGTGCTCATCGCGGCCCTGACCACGCCGAGCGTGGACCAGATCCCGCCGGAGATGGCCAGCATCCTCGACGACGAGAGCCCGCTGCGCACCGCCTGGGTGGGGCAGCCGGACCAGGTGCAGGTGCCGACCTTCCTCTACGGCGGCTGGCACGACATCTTCACCTACTCGACCCCGCGCATCTACAACGCCGTCGATGTTCCTGCTGAGCAGAAGAAGCTCGTCATGGGCAACGTCTACCACGTGACCGTGAGCTCGGGTCTCGGCCAGGCCGGTGCGCCCGCGCCGCTGGAATCGTTGCAGCGCGCCTGGTTCGACAAGTGGCTCAAGGGCATCGACAACGGCGTCGACCGCTACGAGCCGGTCACCCTGTGGCAGCAGGGCAGCGAGCAGTGGACCACCGACGTCGCCTTCCCGCGCCCCGGCATGCAGTACCGGCGGATGTATCTCGACCCCGCGTCGTCCGGCTCGGCGCCGGGCGCCCGCTTCGACGGCAGCCTCCTCGGCGCGCCCGGTGCGGCACAGCGGGTCTCGGTCGATCCGAGCCTGACCACCATCTGCTCGCGGGACGCCGCGCAGGGCACGGCGGGGCTGATCCCGCTGCCGGATGTGTGCGCCAAGGACGCGCGGATCAGTGAGGGCGCGGCGCTGACCTTCACCACCGCGCCGGTCACCCAGCCGACCCGGATCTCCGGCGCGATCGCCGCGCACCTGAACACGGTGCTCGACGCGACCGACGGGTACTGGACGGTGACGGTGAACGATGTCGCGCCCGACGGCCGGTCGACGGTCTGGTCGCAGGGTCAGCTGGTGGCCTCGCTGCGTGCGATCGACGACGCCAAGTCGACCCGCTCGCCCAACGGCGACTACACCGACCCGTACCCGATCCTCACCCTGGACACCCGTCAGCCGGTCGTCCCCGGCGAGCCGACCACGATCGAGATCGGCATCCGCGCCACCGACGGCGTGCTGCTGCCGGGCCACCGCCTGCGGATCGACGTGTTCGCGAGCAACTTCCCCAGCGGAATCCCGCTGCGGCCGTTGCTGAACGAGAGCGGCCTGCGCACCCAGCACCTCGAACTCGACCCCGCTCGCCCGAGCTGGATCAACGTCCCGCTGGACACCGATCCCGGCTGGTGATGTCCGCCGCGCGCACCCCCGTCTCGATGCCGAGGCGGGGGTGCTGTGCTGTCGCTACCAGGGCACCCTGGTGACCCGCGCGCCCGCCGCGTCGGCGAGGCGGGCGAAGGTGACGGCGTCCTCGACCGCGGCGCCGCCGTGGTCGTTGTCGAAGTAGACGAACATCTCGGCGTCGTCCGGCCAGGTGCCGGTCAGACGATCGACCCAGCTCGCCAGCGCACGTCGACCGTAATGCGGTGGGGGAGAGGCACGTCCGGCGTGCAGGCGCAGGTAGGCCCAGCCGGTGGTCCGCCAGCGCGGGGTGACCGGCCGGGAGTCGCGATCGGCCCAGGCCAGGGCCGCGTCGCGGGATTCGAGCACGGCCCGGATCTCGTCGGTCCACCAGGAGTCGTGGCGTGGTTCCACCGCGACCCGCGCGGTGGCGGGGAAACAGTCAAGGCAGTCGTCGAGCAGGGCGGCGTCCGCGCGCAGGGTCGGCGGTAGTTGCAGCAGGATCGGGCCGAGCCGATCGCCGAGTCCCGCCGCGCGGTCGAGCAGCCGCGCGACCGGTTCCGCCGGGTCGCGCAGCCGCCGGAGGTGGGTGAGATAGCGGCTCGCCTTCACCGCGACCAGGAAGTCGGCGGGTGTGCGGTCCCGCCAGGCGGCGAAGGTCTCGCGGCTCGGCAGCCGGTAGAACGCGGAGTTCGATTCGACCGTGGCGAACGCCTCGGCGTAGCGCTCGAGCCACCGCCGCGTCGGGAGGCCGTCCGGGTACAGCACGCCGCGCCAGTCGCGGTACTGCCAGCCGGAGGTGCCGACGCGGATCACCGCACCCACCTGCCTCTCGCTAGCGCGGTCGATCGGGAAGGGTCGTCGTGCCTTCCATTGTGGTCCCGGGCGGATCCGGCAGACTGGGGTGGTGAGCGCAGCTGGCAGCGGGCGGGCTCGACGAGGCGCGGTAGCGGTGTGGCGGTGGGTGCGCAGCGCGCCGGGCACCTATCTGTGGCTCGCCGCGCTGGCGGTGACCACGGTGATCATCCGGCGACTGCCGGACGACGAGGCGCGCCAGTGGCTGGGCCACCGGTCGACCAATCTGCACCATCTGGCCGAGGACCCCGTCCGGGTGCTGATCGGCAGCGCGTTCTGGACCGGCGGGGGCAGCTGGTTCGCCTACGCGGTGCTGTTCACCCTCTTCCACGCCAACACCGAACGCTGGCTCGGCACGCTGCGCTGGCTCGCGGTGGCCGTGGTCGCCCATGTGGGCGCCACCTACCTCAGCGAAGGCGTGCTGCTGTGGGCGATCCGCAACGACGACGCGCCGGCGCGGGCGATGTACACCCTCGACGTGGGCGTCAGCTACGCGCTGGCCGGTGTGGCTGCGGTGCTGGCCTATCGGCTGGTGAGGCCGTGGCGATGGCTCTACATCGTCGGCGTGCTCGCGGTCGTGCTGCCGCCGGTCTTCGTGAATCGCACGTTCACCGATGTCGGGCACGCGAGCGCGGCGGCCATCGGCTTCGCCTGCTACCCGCTCACGAGGGGACGCGGCGGCACCTGGAACCCGGGTGTCCTCGTGCGCCGGTTCCGGCGTCGCACCTCGGCCGGGTGACCGTCGGCACCCGCTCGCGGCCGGATTTCGGGGAAATCGCTGCAAAATAGGTGTTACCTCAAATACTACGTACATGTATCATTTCCTTACCGCACGACCGGCGCACCGTGGCGCCCGGCGCTCGACCGAGCAACGCGCGGTAGGACGAGGAGTACCGATGAAGCTACTTCGCCGGGCCGCACGGCGACCGGAGGTAGATCCCGGCAAGGTCGCCCTGCACGCTCGCAACGTGACCTTCGACTGGTCGGATGTCGACCTGCAGTGGATGTCGGCAGAGCCGTACGCGTCACACCTGATCAGCGCGCTGAACATGCTGCTGCCCGAGGGTGAGCGCATGTTCATCGTGACCTACCGCGAGGCACTGGCCCTGGTGAAGGACGAGAAGCTGCGCGAGGACATGCTCGGCTTCATCGGGCAGGAATCGATGCACGCGGAGACCCACGAGAAGGTCCTGCAGGACGTGCTCACCGCCAACGGCATCGACGCCGGCCCCTACGTGCGGCAGATGGAATACCTGTTCCGCAAGACCCTGGGCCCGCGCGGCGGTGACGACCGCGCCGGACGGCAGATGCTGATCGAACGCCTCGCGTTCATCGCCTGCCTCGAGCACTTCTTCGCCTGGCTCGGCGACTGGGTGATCAACGCCGACCTGGAGAAGTTCGGCGCCGACCCGCGCATGGCCGACCTGTTCCGCTGGCACGGCGCCGAGGAGGTCGAGCACCGCAACGTCGCCCACGATGTCGCCGAGTACTTCGGCGTCGGCTACGTGCGCCGCTGCGCCTCGATGATGCTGGTGTTCCCGATCTTCATCGCGCTGGTGGTGCGTGGCGCGAAGTTCCTGGTGCAGCAGGATCCGCAGCTGCCCGACCACGGGTATCCGCGGGTGATCACCTCGATCCTGGGCGCGATGTGGCGGGGCGCGTTGCCGGGCATCCCGTCGCTGCTGATCAGCGCGCTGTCGACCTTCCAGCCCGGCTACAGCCCGGAGACCGTCGGCTCGACCGCGCAGGCCGTCGCCTACCTGGCGCAGTCGCCCGCGGCGCGGGCGGCGGCCTCGTGACCGTGCGCGACGTGCCGCAGGCGCTGCCCGGCGACCTCTACGGCAAGCATCGCCACGACCCCGGCACCCGGGTGCTCGACGCCATCGCGACCGCCCGGCTGCGCTGGAGCGCCCTGGTCAATCGCCGTGATCCGCGTCCGCGCGTCGACGATCGCCGGTTCCCGGTGGTGGTCACCGAGCGCCGGATCGTCGCGCACGACCAGGACGTGGTGAGCCTGCGCCTGGAAGCGCCCGACGGCCGGGTGCTGCCGGCGTGGCGCCCGGGCGCGCACCTGGATCTCGAACTGCCCTCCGGCCTGCTGCGCCAGTACTCGCTGTGCGGTGACCCCGCCGACGAACGCGCCTACCGGATCGCGGTGCGCCGCATCCCCGACGGCGGCGGTGGTTCGCGCGAGGTGCACGACGAGCTGCCGGTGGGCAGCCGCTTCGTGGTGCGCGGCCCGCGCAACGCCTTCCCGTTCGCGGTCCCCGGCCACGGCTCGCCCGCCCAGCGCCTGCACTTCGTCGCCGGCGGCATCGGCATCACCCCGATCCTGCCGATGGCGCGGCTCGCGCACCGGCTCGGCGTGCCGTGGACGATGGTCTACACCGGGCGTTCCCGCGACACCATCCCGTTCCTGGCGGAACTGGAGAGCTTCGGCGAGCACGTGATCGTGCGCACCGACGACGAGCACGGCCTGCCCGACGCGGCCGCCCTGCTGCCCGAGGTCGGCGCGGGCACGGCGGTCTACGCCTGCGGCCCGACCCCGATGACCTCGGCGATCGTCGCCGCCGTGCGCACCATGCCCGAGGTGGAACTGCACTTCGAGCGGTTCTCGCCACCGCCGATCGTCGACGGCACCGCCTTCGAGATCGAACTCGCCTCCACCGGCGCGGTGATCGAGGTCCCCGCCGACCGCAGCGCCCTCGACGCCATCCTCGCGACCCGCCCCGACCAGCCCTACTCGTGCCGGCAGGGTTTCTGCCGCACCTGTGTGGTCCGGGTGCTCGCGGGCGAGCCCGATCATCGGGAGAACACCCTCTCCGATGCCGACCACGCCGCGGGCGACATGCTCGCCTGCGTATCCCGTTCGCACGGTGAGCGATTGGTGCTCGACCTGTGAGTTCGATTCCAGGACAAGGAGTCCGAAGAGATATGTCTGTCGACACCACGCAGGCCGCCAACCGGCGCACCGTCCGCAACGGCGAGTTCGACCTGGCCGTGTTCGAATACGGCGACCCCGCGGCCGACACCGTCGTGCTCGTGCACGGCTGGCCCGACACCCACCACCTGTGGGACAAGGTGATTCCGCGGCTGGCGCAGCGCTTCCACGTCGTCGCCTACGACACCCGCGGCCACGGCGAGTCCACCCGCACCCAGCGCACCGCCGACTTCCGCCTCGACGAACTCTCCCGCGACTTCTACACCGTCATCGACGCGGTCAGCCCCGACCGCCCGGTGCACGTGCTCGCCCACGACTGGGGTTCGGTGCAGGTCTGGGAGGCCGTGTGCGAGCCGCAGGCGACCGAGCGGATCGCCTCGTTCACCTCGGTGTCGGGCCCGAACCTCGACCACCTGGCCGCCTGGGTGCGCGACCGCCTCTCCCGGCCGACCCCGCGCAATATCTGGCAGCCGGTGACCCAGGCGCTGTCCTCGGCCTACACCGCGTTCTTCATGACCCCCGTGCTGCCGCGCGCCACCTTCACCGCGATCGGCACCGAGAAGGTGTGGCAGCGCGCCGTCGCGCTGATGAACGACACCGCCCCCGGCAATGTCGTGCTCGGCCCCACGTTCCGCCGCGACATGGTCGACGGCCTGCTCATCTACCGCGCGAACATCGTGCAGCGCATGCTGTCCCCGCGCGAGCGCCGCACCGAGGTGCCCGTGCAGCTGATCGTGGCCGGTCGCGACGTGGCCGTGCGCCCCGCCGGCTACGACGATTCCCGCAAGTGGACCGCGCGCCTGTGGCGTCGCGACGTGCCCGCCGGGCACTGGATGCCGTTCTCGCACCCCGAACTGCTGGCCACGGCCACCACGGAACTGATCGACGCGCTCGCCGGCGGCGATGTGCCGCGCGGCCTCGCGCGCGCCGAAGTGGGCCGCACCCGGAAGGAATTCGACCACAAGCTGGTGGTGATCACCGGTGGCGGCAGTGGTATCGGCCGCGAGACCGCGCTGGCCTTCGCCCGGCTCGGCGCCGAGGTGGTGCTCTCCGACGTGAACGAGCACGCAGCCAAGGAGACCGCCGAGCTCGTCGGCGCCGAAGGCGGTGTCGCGCACGCCTATCCGCTGGACGTCTCCGACGAGGCCGCGGTGCGCGAACACGCCGCCGACGTGATCGCCGCGCACGGCGTGCCCGACATCCTGATCAACAACGCGGGCGTCGGCCAGGCGGGCGGCTTCCTCGACACCCCGTCCGCGGAATTCGACCGGGTCCTGCGGATCAATCTGGGCGGCGTGGTCAACGGCTGCCGGGCCTTCGGCGCGGCGATGGCCGAGCGCGGCCTCGGCGGGCACATCGTGAACCTGTCCAGCATGGCCGCCTACAGCCCGCAGCGTGACATGGCCGCCTATGCCACCAGCAAGTCGGCGGTGTTCATGTTCTCCGACTGCCTGCGCGCCGAGCTGGCCGAACGCGGGATCTCGGTCTCGACCGTGTGCCCCGGCATCGTGCACACCAATATCGTGGCCACCACCCGCATTTCGGGTGTCTCCGCCGAGGACGAGGCGGCCACCCAGCGCAAGTTCGACAAGCTCTACGAGCGCCGCGGCTACACCCCCGACAAGGTCGCGGCGCAGATCGTCAAGGCGGTGCGCGGCGGCCGCGACATCGTGCCGGTGACGCCGGAATCGTGGGTGCAGTACCGGATCAACCGGCTCGCGCCCGGCGCGGTGCGTTTCGCGGCCCGCCGGATGAAGCTGGTCTGACGCGCGGTCACGTCCGGCGCAGTCGCTCCTGTACGGCGGCGACGTGCCGGGCGTCCACGCCCCACGGCTGCTCCACGCCGACCTGCCGGTCGAGGTCCCACAGCACGCACCGCTCGTCCGGGCCGGCCACCAGCGACCAGGCCACCACGGTGCGGCCGAGCTGGTCGAGCATCGACCCGTGGTCGGGCGCGCTGTCGCCCGCGCCGTCGGGGAAATGGTGCAGGAAGCGGCCGTAGGCCTCGGCGCAGAATCGCGCGTACTGCTGGGTGCACAGGATGAAGCCGTGCCAGGCCTCGTCGACCGCGTGCGAGGGCATGCCGATCACCTGGTCGTCGCGCATCGCCGCGCCGCAACAGCGCAACCATTGGCGCAGACCGGTTTCCACCAGTTCCCGCGGCTGCCAGGGACAGGTCTTGAAGATCGCGTCGGGGAACCGCAGGTCGGCGACCGTGCGATCGACCGCGGTGAGGTCGATCGGTCGCGGTCCGCGTCGAAGGAACGAGAGCGCCACGAATTCACTGTAAGCCCCCTGGGTGGTCGTCCGTAGGCGCTGCCGGCGACCGATCCGGCGGTTAGCCTGCAGACATGGTTGTCATGCTGTTGATCGTGCTCGCGTTCGTGGTGGTCGGCATCGCGGTGCTGGTCACGGCGGTCGTGGTGCTGGTGCGCAAGCTGAGCCCGCCGCGCGGGCCCCAGGGGTTCGTCGACCAGAGCTGGCTGGCCGGGTCGGCGGGGAGTTACGGATTCTTCGACGGGTCGCCGGGGCCGCACGGTTCGGGATCGAGCTGTGGCGGTGGTTCGAGCGGCGGCTGTGCTGGGACCGGGTGCTCCGGCGGAAGCAACAGCGGGTGCGGTGGCGGCTCGAGCAGCAGTAGCTGTGGCGGCGGCTCGAGCAGCAGCTGTGGCGGCGGGTCGAGCAGCAGCTGCGGTGGTGGTGGTTCGAGTTGCGGCGGCGGTTCGTGATCGTGTGATCCACCTCGCACACCCCTTGACCTGAACTCGACTTCAGGTTCCAAGCTGGACGCGTCCGTGAATACCACGAAGGAG
This sequence comes from Nocardia sp. NPDC003269, assembly GCF_042888005.1. Classification (NCBI taxonomy): domain Bacteria; kingdom Bacillati; phylum Actinomycetota; class Actinomycetes; order Mycobacteriales; family Nocardiaceae; genus Nocardia; species Nocardia sp. NPDC003269. The sequence continues at coordinate 149,636 of NZ_JBIAPA010000004.1, read as the reverse complement.
GCGCGATGCGTGCGGTGCAGGTCAAGGAATTCGGCGGTCCGGAAGTGCTCGAGGTGCGGGAAGTCCCTGTGCCGCAGCCGGGTCCGGCCGAGGTGGTCGTCGACGTCGAGGTCGCCGACGTGATGTTCCTCGACACCAGACTGCGCAGCGGCTGGGGCGGCGACTTCTTCGCGCTGAGCCTGCCGTACGTGCCCGGCGGCGCGGTCGGCGGCGTCGTCTCCGCGGTGGGCGCCGAGGTCGACCCCGGCTGGCTGGGCAAGCGCGTCGTCACCCAGACCGCGGCGAGCGGGGTCGGCGGCGGCGTCCCCACCGGCGGCTACGCCGAACACGCCCTGGCCAAGGCCGAGACACTGGTGGAGATCGCCGACGGGCTGAGCACCCAGCAGGCCGTCGCCCTCGCCCACGACGGCCGCACCGCGCTCGCCGTCTTCGACAGTGCCGCCGTCGCACCGGATTCATGGGTGCTGATCACCGCGGCCGCCGGCGGACTCGGCACCCTGCTCATCCAGCTGTCGGTGGCGGCGGGCGCCAAGGTGGTGGCCGCCGCGCGCGGTGCCGACAAACTCGCCCTCGCCCAGCGGCTCGGCGCGCACGCGGTCGTCGACTACACGGTCGACGGCTGGGAGGCGCGGGTGCGGGAGATCACCGGCGGGGGCGCCGATGTCGTCTTCGACGGCGCGGGCGGCGCGATCGGCGGCCAGGCGCTGACCGCCGCGGCGGACAACGGATCGTTCCTCGGATACGGGTCTGCCGCAGGTGATTTCGCTCACGTCGATGCCGATTCGGCCGCCGCCCGCGGGGTCACCGTCGTCGGTTTGTTCGATGTCGTCGCCGGCGAGATCGACTGGAATTCCATCGCCCGGCGCGCACAAACCGAGGTCGCCGCAGGCAGGCTGGAGGTGGTGATCGGTCAGACGTTCCCGATCGAGGAAGTCGAGCGCGCGCACGCGGTCATCGAGAGCCGATCGGCGCTCGGCCGGACCCTCTTGACGATCGGCGCGTCATTGTAACTTAGTCTGCGCCGCAACGGAATACGCTATAAGTTCATACTGTGCAGGGAATAATTGTTATAGCAGTGATAGTTGCGGTGCTCCTGTTGGTTGTCGGCGTGATCAAGCTAGCGAGCAACCCCGGGGGCAAGATCGAACGTCGCGACCGCGAGGAGCGGGCACGTGTGCAGCGGCAGAAGGCCGAAAAGGCTTAGCTGGGTTCGGTTCTCGGGTTCAACACCACCACGGCGATCGGTCGCCGCGTCTTCGTCTGATAGCCGCGGTACCGGTCGCCGTTGACTGCGTTCACCAGTTCCCAACGCCGGGCGTAGTCGGGATCGTCCGGGTAGGTAGGCCGCGCTGTCACCGCGATCGTGCGGGTCCCCACCTGGATCTCGCAGTCCGGTCGCGCTTTCACATTCGCCAGCCACCCCGGCGGCCGCGGCGACCCACCGTTCGATGCGGTCACCAGAAAATCCGCCCCGTCCTTCGCGTAGGTCAACGCCGAGGTGCGCGCCTGCCCGCTCTTGCGCCCGACCGTCCGCAGCAACAGCGTCGGATTCCCGAACAGCAACCGGTGCCCCACCAGCCCACCGCTGTGCTCGTACACCCACTGATGCCCCCGCAGTACCCGCACGAAAAGATCGGCCATACCCCCATCCTCGCCCGCCCCGCCGACCCCCGCCACCCGGCTCGCCGAGTGGTCAACATCGCACCCACCGGGTACCATGCGACTCGCCCGCGGACACCCGCGGCCAGGGGCGGTAGCTCAGTCGGTTAGAGCCGCGGACTCATAATCCGCTGGTCGTGGGTTCGAGCCCCACCCGCCCCACTTTCCCCTCTGGCCAGCGAATATCTTGGCGGGCTGCGACCGGTTGATCGAGTGCGGTGCATCCGCACCAATGGATTCTCGACCTGCCCGGAGATCCCGTAAGGGCGGCGGTGGCGATATCGAGCAGCCGCTGGCGCGGACGAATACTTTTGTCGGCCAACCATTTTCGCTGGGTTGCCCGGGCGTGCTCACAGCAGGTGGCGCACGGCGTCGACGATCGCGCGGCGGCGGTCGGCGGTGCTCTCGGTCGGGGAGGTGGCCATGTTCGCGACGTTGCCCGGGGTCCAGGCCAGCGCGAGGCTCAGGACGAAGGTCAGTAGCGCGGTGGGGGAGAAGTTGGAGCCTGTGCCGCTGTTCTTTCGGGCTGCGGCGAGTGCGGCCAGCTTGGCCTCGCGCGCAGGCGACATGCCTGCCGGGTCCTGGTCGCCGCGCTCCAGTCGGTGCCAGGTGGCGAGGCGGATGACCTCGGGGTGCTGCTGGCAGTAGTCGAAGATCTGTCCCGCGTATTCGGGGAGGTCGTCGGGGGTGAAGGGGACCGAGTCGAGTCCGTGGGTGACGTTGGCGTCGAGGACCGCGTCGAAGAGTTGCTCTTTGTTGCAGAAGTAGACGTAGATGAGGTTCTTGTTGGCTGCCGCCGCCTTGGCGATGCGGTCCACCCGGGCTCCGGCGATGCCATAGGTGGCGAACTCGTCGGTGGCGGCCTGGAGGATGCGGGCCTTGGTGGCGTCGGCGCGGGACATATCGGCCATCGTAATTCGGACTAACTGGTTAGTTGCCTCTGCGCACCCCGTTGCGTCAGCCGATCCCGAAGACGGCGAACGCCGCGTCCGAGGCGAACAGCAGCACGGTGCACCACAGGGCGATCCCGGTCGTAAGCCACCGGATCAGCCGCCAGCGGGGGATGCCCAGCGCGGCGCCGAGCATGGCGGAGCCCCAGGTGCCGAAGAGGGCGGGGCCCGCGATACCGAAGCCTGCGACGCCGTACCGGTCGAGGACGCGCCGTGCCCGTCGTCCCGCGCCGCCCGAGAGGCGAGCGTTATCGGCGGGCGCCGCGCCGCCGACGCTCGCGCCGTTCGCTGAACCCGCTGATGCCGCAGCCGGATTCCGGCGCGCCCGCCAGGACTGCCAGTGCAGGCGAACACGTTCCATGACGAACACCGCGAAGACGACACCGCACGCCGCCCCCAGCAGCACCGCGACCAGCGTGATCGGGCCGGGCAGGGAGAGCGAGAGGCCGAGCGGGACCGCGGGGGTGCCGAGCACGAAGCCCGCGAGCAGAGTCCAAACGAATCGCCCCATCCGGGTTCCTTCCGACTGCCTCGTGCGCACCGTCGAGCGGCTCCAACGACACGAATATAACTAACTGGTTAGTCTTTCCCCATGGAACACATCGACACGGTGCTGAGCGAGTTGGCGGCCGGCAAGTATCTGCCCCTCACCACGTTCCGCCGGGACGGCCGGGCGGTCCCCACCCCGGTCTGGGTGATGCGCGACGGCCGGTCGCTGGCGGTGTGGAGCGCGGCGGACACCGGGAAGGTGAAGCGGATTCGCAACGGGGGCCGGGTGACGGTCGCAGCCTGCGACTGGCGCGGCAGGCCGCTCGGCGCCGCGATACCCGGATTCGCCGAGGTGCTGGCGCCGGACGCGAGCGCGCACTTCCCCGGCCTGATGAAGCGCAAGTACGGGCTGGCCGCTCGGGTCGGGCTGCTGGGCAGTGCGCTGCGTGGAGGGCCTGAGCGCATGGCGGGCATTCGGATCCGGCTCGACGAGTAGGAACGGTTCGGCACCTGCCGATGAGTTCTCGCCTGCCGACACGTCGGTACCAGCATGACGACACACGAGCTCGAAACCTCCGGCGCGACTCTCGCCTACGACGTCCACGGCCCGCTCCCGACCGCCGACGGGCGGCCGCCGCTGCTCATGACCGGACTCCCGATGGACGCCGGTGGGTTCACCGCGCTCGCCGCGCATTTCCCCGATCGCACGGTCGTCACCTACGACCCGCGCGGACTCGGTCGCAGCGTCCGCACCGACGGTGAGGTCGACAACGTCCCCGCGATGCATGCCGAGGACGTGCATGCCGTCATCGAGGCCCTCGGCGCGGGCCCGGTCGAGATGTTCGCCAGCAGTGGGGGAGCCATCGTCGCGTTCGCGCTCGTGGCCGCCCACCCTGAGGACGTGAGCACCCTGGTCGCGCACGAACCGCCGCTGCTGTCCGCGCTTCCCGACGCGGCGGCGGCCCAGCGCGCGGCGGCCGGGTATCGCGACGCCTACGCGGCGAAGGGCTTCGGCGCCGGCATGGCCACTTTCATCGCGATGACGTCCTGGCAGGGCGAATTCACCGACGACTATTTCGCCGCGCCCACCGTGGATCCCGCGATGTTCGGCCTGCCGGTCGAGGACGACGGCGCGCGCGACCACCCGCTGCTGGCGGAGCGGTCGAGGCCGGTCCTCGATTACCGCGCCGACATCGCTGCGCTCACCGCGGCACCCACCCGGATCGTCCTCGGCTACGGCGAGGAGTCGGCGGGCACGGTCACCGAGCGCACCTCCTCGGCGCTCGCGGAGCAGCTCGGGGACAAGCCGGTCGTGTTCCCCAGCCATCACGGCGGGTTCGCCGGTGAAGAGTCCGGCTACCCGGGGCAGCCGGAGGCTTTCGCCCGCGTCCTCCGGGGTGTTCTCGACTAGCGTGCTCCGGCGCGCCAGCCCGCCAGCATCGCGTGAACAGCATTGTCCAACAGGGTGATTCGATCGGCGGGCACACCGCTCGGGATCTTGCCCGCCGCGGTCAGCCCGGCGATGCCGTGCACGGTTCCCCAGACCATCGCGGTGCGCCGAGCGACGTCGGCGTCGTCCACTCCGGCCGGCTGGTTGGCGGCGACGGTGGAGGACAGCACGGTCCAGTAGCGGGTCGCGGCGGCTTGCAGGACGGGGTCGTCGTTCATGGCGACGAGGGGGCCGAACGCGAGCGCGTGCACGTGGGGACGCGTATCGACGAAGTGGACGTAGGAGCGCACCAGCGCGCGTAACCGGTCCTCGGGGTCGGCGCCCGCGGCGGTGACGGCGACTTCCGCTTCGGCCGCGGCGTCCGCGAGTCCCGCACCCGCGACGGCCGCGAGAAAACGGCGACGATCGCCGAAATGCACGTACGGGGCCTGGTGGCTGGTGCCCAGCGTGTGTGCCACCTTGCGGATGCTCAAGGTCTCCGCGGGTTCGTCGCGGAGCAGGTCGAGCGCGGCCGCGATGAGCCGGTCGCGCAGCGTCGTCTTCGCAGGCACGAGCACCTCCCACCATGGTTGACAGTGTCAATCCACGGGACGATACTGATCCCAGGTTGACACTGTCAATCGAAGGGATGGCAGCGATGTCCGAGCAGATCATCGAGACAATCGTCGGCCCGCTGGTCGTACGCGACACGGGCCGGGACGGCACGCTCCCGACCGCCGTCCTCTGGCACAGCCTCTTCGTCGACAGCCGCAGCTGGGCGCGGGTCGAACCCGCGCTGGCGCGCGAGCGGCGGCTCGTTCTGGTGACCGGTCCCGGGCACGGGGCCAGCGGCGATCCCGGCCGCCGCTACACGATGGCGGAGTGTGCCGAGGCCGCGAGCCAGGTGCTCGGGCGGCTCGGTATCGAGGGGCCCGTCGACTGGATCGGGAACGCCTGGGGTGGTCACGTGGGCATCCTGCTGGCCGCCCGGCACCCCGACCTCGTGCGCACGCTCGTCACCGCGGGCACGCCGGTCCGCGCGTACACGTGGAAGGGGCGTCAGCGCACGCGACTGCTGCTCGCGCTCTACCGTGTGCTCGGCCCGGCCCGTTTCCTGGTCGACATCCTGAGTCAGGTCCTGCTCTCGCCGCGCACGGCGGCGAGCGATCCGGAGGCCGTCGCGATGGTGGGCGAGGAATTCCGGGCGGCGGACCGGAGGGCGATGGCCAACGCGATCGTCTCGATCTCGCTGCGGCGCCGCGACCTCACCCCGGACCTGCCCGCGATTCACGCGCCGACGCTGTTCCTCACCGGCAGCGAGCATTCCGACTGGACGGGCGAGCAGGCGCGGGCCGCCGCGACGACCCTGACGTCGGGGTCGGCGGCCGTCATCGACGGCGCCGCCTACCTCCTCCCGCTCGAGCGCCCGGACGAGTTCGTCCGGGCGGTGGCGGAGTTCTGGATTCAGGCGAGTCGGTCGTCGGACGGCCAGAGCGCGCGCAAGGGGCGCAGGCCCTCCTCGACGTAGTCGGCGATGGGCCGTTCGCCGCCGTCGAGGTACCACTGTTCGAGGGCGGCGAAATAGCCGAAGGTCAGGGCATTGGTGGCGACTCGGGCCTGGGTGTCGGTGAACTTGCCGGTCGACGCGATCAGGGGCAGTAGTCGCCGGCTGGTGCGGTCGGCGGACGCGCAGGCGGCCATCCGGACCGAGGGCTCGGTGAAGTGGTAGCGGACCCGGCGCCACGGGCCCTGGTCGGCCGGGGCGGATTCGGCACCGGCGGGGGCGGATTCGTCGGCGCGGACCGAGCGCAGCAGGCTCTCGACGGGATCGTGGGGGTCGACCATGGCGGCGATCTCCGCCTCGCTCATGGTGTCGAACTCGTCGGCGACGATGATGCCTTCCTTCGTGCCGAACAGGCGATAGACCGTCGACGGTGACACCTCGGCGGCGGCCGCGATCTCCTCGATCGTGACGGCGCCGAACCCCTTCTCGTCGAAGAGATCCAGGGCGCGTTCCTGGATGGTGTGCATGGCCTTGAGCCGCCACCGCTCGCGAAGTCCGGTCATGCGAGCAGATTAGCAAGAGCTACTCGTTACAGAAAGTAACACGCTATAGACATTGACTGTCTGAATCGACTTACCTACAGTCACTTGCTAGAGACAGTGACTTTCTCGAACGACGCGAGGCTCGGCGTCAGGTCGCCGACCAGTGCCGATGCCGCGGTCACGCGAGGAGAAGGGGAAACCGATGACCACCACCGACCTCGTCGAGGTAGCGGAGACTTCCGCCGCACCACCGGACGCCGGACCCACGGGGCCGAGCCTCGCCGCGCTGCTGCGCCCGCATCTCGGGGGATTCGCGGCCGTGATCGTCCTGCAGATCATCGGCGCCGTCGCGGGCCTGGCCCCGCTGCTGGCCGTGGTCGAGCTTGGGCGCACCCTGCTGTCGTCGGGGCCGATCGATCGCGGTCATGTGTGGCTGGTGGTCGTCCTCGGGACGGCGGGACTGTTCGTCCGGCTGGTGTTCACCGCCGCGTCCGCCGGGCTCGGGCACCTCGTCGACGGCGCGGTGCAGCTGTCGTTGCGGCGGCAGCTGGCCGCCCATCTGGGGCGGGTGCCGATCGGGTGGTTCTCCCGGCGCGGCACCGGCGAACTGGCCAAGGTGGTCGGCGAGGATGTGAGCGCGGTGCATCCGTTCCTCGCCCACGCGCCCGGCGAATTGGTGTCGGCGTTCGTGGTGCCGCTGGTGTCGCTGGTCTATCTGGTAGCCGTCGACTGGCGGCTGACCCTGATCACGCTGATCCCGGTGCTGCTGGCGATCGCGCTGGTCCCGCTCATGGTGACGCCGGCCAGACAGCGCGAGCAGACCGAGTTCGACGCGGCGATGAGCCGGATCGCCGATGCGGTCGTGGAGTTCGTGCAGGGCATCGCCGAGGTCAAGGCATTCGGTGGCGGCGACCGCGCGCACCGCCGATTCCGTTCGGCGGTGGACGATTTCGCCGACACCTTCCTGCGCTGGGCGCGCGGGCTCTCGCCGATCGCCGCCGGGATGCAGCTGGCGCTGTCGCCGCCGTTCGTGCTGCTGGTCGTCCTGGTGGGCGGCGCCTGGCTGATCACGAGGGGCGGGCTGGCACCCGTCGATCTCCTGCCGTTCCTGCTGCTCGGCCTCGGGCTCACCGCCCCGGTCGCGGCCCTGGGCCACGGTTTCGACGATCTGCAAGCGGCGGGCCGCGCGGTGGGCCGGATCAAAGACGTCCTCGACGTCGCACCGCTGCCCGAGCCGGTCGAACCGATCGCGCCCCGCGGGCATCGCGTGGAACTGCGCGGCATCCGGTTCGGCTACGACGCCGGGCGCGAGGTGCTGCGCGGAATCGACCTGGTCCTCGAACCGGGCACGGTCACCGCCCTCGTCGGACCGTCCGGCAGCGGCAAATCCACACTCGTGCAGCTGCTTCCGAGATTTTTCGACCCCACCCACGGCGCGATCACGCTCGGCGGCGTCGACCTGCGCGAGATCGGCAGCGACCGGCTCTATCGCGAGGTGTCGTTCGTCTTCCAGGACGTGCGCCTGCTGCGCGCGTCGGTGGCCGACAATATCGCGCTGGCCGTGCCGGACGCCGATCACGCGCGGGTGGTCCGCGCGGCGCGGCTGGCCGGTATCCACGACCGGATCACCGAACTCCCGCGCGGATACGACACCGTGCTCGGCGTGGAGGCCGGGCTGTCCGGTGGTGAGGCGCAACGCCTCGCCCTGGCCCGCGCCCTGCTGGCCGACACCCCGATCCTGGTGCTCGACGAAGCCACCGCCTTCGCGGACCCGCGGACCGAACAGGCTGTGCGGCAAGCGCTGTCGAGCCTGCGGAAGAACCGCACGATCCTGGTCATCGCGCACCGGCCGGAGACCATCGCCGACGCCGACACCGTCGTCGTGTTGGCAGACGGCGTGATCGTCGAGCGCGGCGCGCCCGCGCGGCTCTTGGCGGGCCACAGCACCTTTGCCGCGTTCCGGCGATCCCACGGAGGAGACGCATCATGATCCGGACCCTGTTGCGCGTGCTCGGCCATCAGTACGCCGGACCGGTGCGCCGCACCGTCGCGCTGATGACGGCCACGGCGGTCCTCGAAGGCCTGTCCTATGCCCTGCTCGTGCCGGTGCTCCGAGAATTGTTCGGGGACGACCCGAACGGCGCCGAGCCGTGGCTGCTCGCGTTCGGGATCGCGGTCGCCCTCTACGGCGCCCTGCGCTATCTCAGCGACCTGGCCGGTTTCCGCGCGGGCACCACCTTGCTGCGCGGGACCTATCACCGGCTCGGTGATCACCTCGCCAGGCTGCCGCTCGGCTGGTATGGACCCGACCGGGTCGGCGAGGTGTCGGTGCTCGCGAGTCGCGGTGTGCTGGAGGCGATGAGCGTGATCGCGCACCTGCTCGCGCCGTTCGTCGGCGCGGTGGTGACGCCGCTGACGATCGTGGTCGTGCTGCTCGCGTTCAACTGGCAGCTGGGGCTGGCGGCGCTGGTCGCCGTTCCGCTGGTGGCCGCGATCCAGGGCTGGACGGGCCGGGCGATGGCCGCCGCCGACGCCGAACGCCACGACCGCGATCACCAGGCTGCCGGCCGGGTCATCGAGTACCTGCAGGCCCAGCCGGTGCTGCGCGCCGGTGGCCGCTCCACCGAGCGCTTCGGCCTGCTCGACGACGCCCTGCGCGGACTCCAGCGCGCCGCCCGCCGATCGGCGCTGTCGGCCCTGCCCGGCATCGTCGGCCTGACGCTGGCCGTGCAGGTCGTGTTCACCGTGCTGCTCGCCCTCGGCGCCTACCTCGCGCTGGGTGGGCAGGTCGGCGCGGCCGAACTGCTGGCGATCCTCGTCCTGGTGGCCCGCTGCGCCGAACCGCTGCTGTCGCTGGCCGAGATCGGTGGCCGATTGCGCAGTGCGCGAGCACAACTGACCCGCCTGGACGACCTGCTCCAGCTGGCGCCGCTGCCCGAACCCGACCACCCGATCGCACCGGACCGGCACGACCTCGAGTTCGACGCCGTCGGCTTCGCACACGGCGACCGAACCGTCGTCGACGACCTGTCACTGACCGTGCCCTCGGGACAGCGGTTCGCGATCGTCGGTCCCTCGGGCGCGGGCAAGAGCACCCTGCTCCAGCTGCTCGCGCGTTTCCACGACGTGGGCGCGGGCGCCGTCCGGATCGGCGGCGTCGACGTGCGCGAGATCGACACCACGACCCTGATGTCGCGCATCGCCATCGTCTTCCAGCATGTCTATCTCTTCGACGGCACCATCGAGGACAACATCCGGCTCGGCCGCCCCGACGCCACCGACACCGAGGTCCGCGCCGCGGCGACGGCCGCCGGCCTGGACGAGGTGATCGAGCGACTGCCCGGCGGCTGGTCCGCCGACGTGGGCGAGGGCGGCGCGCTGCTCTCCGGCGGTGAGCGTCAACGGGTTTCGATCGCCCGCGCGCTGCTGAAGGACGCGCCCATCGTCCTGCTGGACGAAGTCACCTCCGCCCTCGACCCCGTGAACGAGGCCGCCGTGCACCAGGGCATCGAGCGGTTGATGGCGGGGCGCACCGTCGTGCTGGTGGCGCACCGGATGCGGACCGTGGCGACGGCCGACCGCGTCGTCTTCGTCGACCGGGGGCGCATCGTCGAGGAGGGCACCCATCGTGAGCTCTTGGAGCTGGGTGGCCGCTACGCCGACTTCTGGAGCATCACCGCGACGCCGAATGCCTGAGTAGCGCCGTCCTTTTCACTGCTGTTAGGCAGCGTGCGCCCGAGCCGGTGGCCCCGATGACCTGCCGCGGTCGTCGGGGCCGATCGGTCACCGGTGCCCGGCGGTCGCGGCCGCGCCTGCCGGGTCGGTGTCGGCCCGGTCCCGCAGCAGTTGCGCGCGCTGGTCGCCCTTGGCCCAGGTGTGCGTGCCCGGCTTGCGCGCCTCGGTCGCCAGCTGCTTGATGGTGTGGCCGCACACGAACTCCTTCACCTTCGCGCCGGGGCGGCCGCCGAGGTGGAACCACTTGGCGGCGTCGTCCTTGTCGGCGAACTGGAAGACGCCCGCGTGGCGGCCGAGGCTGATGCACTGACCGGCGAAGCCCAGATCGATCGGGTCGGGGCGCTCGTCGGCGATCCGGCGCAGGATCGTGTCGGCGGCGTGCGCGCCCAGTGGGCCCGCGGCCTGGCAGCTCATCCGGAACGGCAGGTTCGACGGTGCCGCCGAATCGCCCGCGGCGACGATCCGGTCGTCGTCGATGCTGGTCAGGGTCTCGTCGGTGAGCAGGCGGCCGACGGCGTCGGTGCGCAGGCCGCTGCGGGTGGCCAGATCGGGGACGCCGAAACCGGCGGTCCAGATGGTGACGGCGCTGCGCAGGACATGACCGCCGCTGAGCCGCACGGACTCCGCGGTCACCTCGACGACCTTCGCGTCGGGGCCGTCCAAGATCGTCACGCCGAGGGCGGTCAGCCGCTTGGTGACCGCGCGCCTGCCGCGGGCATGCAGGTACGGGCCGAGCACGTCGCCGCAGACGAGCGTCACGGCGCGACCCCGTTCCGCCAGTTCGGCGGCGGTCTCGATCCCGGTCGGCCCCGCGCCGACCACCGTCACCGCGGCCGTCGCCGCCGCGGCGTCGAGCACCGGGCCCAGCCGCTGCGCCTCCTCCAGACTCGCGATGGGATAGGCGAATTCGCCCGCTCCCGGCACGCGCGGCGCCGCACTGCCGCTGCCCACCGCGTAGATCAGGTAGTCGTAGCCGATCGTGTCGCCGCCGCCCAGCGCGACGGTGCGCCCGGCCGCGTCGATCCCGGTCACCGTGTCGACCACCAGCCGCACCCCGGTCGCCAGCACATCGCCGTACTCGGCCACCGCGTCATCGGTCCCGCCCACCAGCTGATGCAGCCGAATCCGCTCGACGAACCGCGCCCGCGGATTGACCACCGTCACCGCCACATCGTCGCGCTGGGTCAGCCGATTGGCCGCCATCACACCCGCGTACCCGCCACCGACCACGACGACCTGGATCTTCTCGCTCATCGGTCTCTCCTTCACTCGAGGGCTTCGGGCATGAGACGCCGCCGGGCCATGCGCTGTGACAGGACGTGACACAGGTCACCGAGAGTTCAGTTCATCGAGGTGTGACCGTCGGTCGCGTCGGCCATCAGGCCCTGCTTCAGCGCGGCCAGCTGGGTGGGATCAGCGGAGCGCTGGGCAACTCGACACAGCACCAGGCCGAGAGGTAGACGATTCCGGTCAGGAGCTCCGGCGCGCGGATGCGGACTCAGGCGCCGGAGGTGGTGAGGAGTTCGGTCCAGCGGCGGAGGACGAGTTCGGTGTAGTCGTCGGCGGTGATGTCGTAGGCGCCGAGGGAATAGCCGTCGTTCGCTTCGACCAGGGCGGTGCGGCCGTCGGCCAGGACGCCGAAGTCGATGCCGTAGGCGATCGGCGCGGTGTCGGTCCGGTGGTAGGCGGCGACGGCGGACTCGACCACGGCCATGTCCAGGGTGACGGCGCGGTCGCCGTCGTAGTGGTCGACGGTCACGATGCGGCCGTCGATCACGTAGACGCGGTATTCGGTGCGCCAGGCCACCACCTCCGAACATCGGACCCGGCGGCGCCTGCTGGTGCTGTGCCACGCGGTGGCGTCGCGTTCGGAGTAGCAGACGGTGCCGGTGAAGCGCTTGCGGCGGTCGGCCGGTTTCACGAAGACCGGTGTCGCCGTACCGGTGTCGAGCGCGCTCTCGACCTCGCCCAGGGTCGATGTCCACACCCTGCGCCCGAGATAGTCGCGCAGCGCCTCGGGGTAGTCGTCGGGTTCGGGCACCGGAATGCGCAGCTGGCGCATGGCGCCGTGCATGGCGTCGGTGTCGCCGGCGATGAAGGTGGTCGGCCCCAGTGGCAGCTGCCGGTGGTGGATCCGCTTCCAGCTGTAGTAGCGGACGGGGATGCCGCGCCGTGCCAGGCCTTCGGAGAGTAGCCGCTCCTCGTGCCGCATCGGACCCGAGCCGGCGTATTGCAGAAACGCGACATCGAACCTCATCCTTCCGATCATCCTCCACCGCAGGATGATTCGCTCGGTGATCACGGATTCCTAGGTCCGCAACCCCCGGACGAGCAGGGCGACCACGCGGCGCGGCTGGTAGCGGGGGTTGTTCCCCGCGCCGATGCAGAGATTGCCGACGGCGCGCAGGAATTCGTAGGGATCGGTGCCGGGACCGATCTCGCCCGCCGCCGCGGCGGCGTCGAGCAGCTCGGCGCAGACGGGGAGCAGCCGGTCGAGGAAGTAGGTGTGCAGGGTGTCGAAGGCGGTGTCGTCGGACTGGAGTGCCTCGGCGAGACCGTGTTTGGTGACGAGGAAGTCGACGAACAGCTCGATCCACGCGGCGAGCGCGGCGTGCGGTGAGTCGTCGGTCGCGAGCAGGGTGGGGCCCGCCGCGGCGCAGGCGTCGACCTGGTGCCGGTAGACGGCGACGATCAGGTCGGCGCGGGTGGGGAAGTGGCGATAGATCGTGCCGACGCCGACGCCCGCCGCGGCGGCGATCTCGCGGACCGGGACGTCGACGCCCGCGGCGACGAAAGCCGCCGCCGCCGCGTCGAGCAGGGTCTGCTGATTGCGCCGGGCATCGGCGCGCTGACGCGGCGCCGCGGGTGCGCTGTCGTGGTCGGCCACCGTGCTGTCACCTCCGAGGGTTGGCAAACGGAACCATGTTCCGTATGTTGATTAGCGGAACGCTGTTCCGTTTGTTCAGGATGTCAGATCCGGCGCCCTGAACCAAGTCGCACAGCTCACGGAGGAGCAACCCATGCAGTACCGCAGCCTCGGTCGCACCGGTGTCCAGGTCAGCAGTCTCGTGCTCGGCGCGATGAACTTCGGCGCGCTGGGCAGGTCCACCCAGGACGAGGTCACCGCCATGATCGACGCCGCCGTCGAGGGTGGGGTCAACCTCGTCGACACCGCCGATGTCTACGGCCGTGGCGAGTCGGAGGAACTGGTCGGCAAGGCCGTCGCGGGGCGTCGCGACGATCTCCTGCTGGCCACCAAGGCGAGCCTGCCGATGGGGGAGGAGCGCAACCATCGCGGCGGTTCGCGTCGCTGGCTGGTCACCGCGCTCGACGACAGCCTGCGCCGACTCGGGGTCGATCACGTCGACCTCTTTCAGATCCACCGGTGGGACCCGAGCGTGAGCGACGAGGAGACGCTGTCGGCGCTGACCGACCTGCGGCAGGCGGGCAAGATCCGCTACTTCGGCTCGTCGACGTTTCCCGCCTACCGCGTGGTGCAGGCGCAGTGGGCGGCGCGGGAACACCACCTGGGCCGCTACGTCACCGAGCAGCCGAGCTATTCGATCCTGCAGCGCGGCATCGAGACCCACGTCCTGCCGGTCACCCAGGAGTACGGGCTCGGCGTGCTGGCCTGGAGTCCGCTCGCCTCGGGCTGGCTCTCGGGCGCCATTCGCGCCGATCGTGAGATCGCCACCAGCCGTTCGGCGTTCATGCCCCACCGCTTCGACACCACGGTCCCGGCCAATCGGGCCAAGCTGGCCGCCGTCGAACAGCTGGCCGAGGTCGCCGACCAGGCCGGGCTGACCATGATCCAGCTCGCCCTCGGTTTCGTCACCGCCCACCCCGGCGTCACCAGCGCCATCATCGGCCCGCGCACCCCGGCGCACCTGCACGCGCAACTCGCGGCCGCCGACACCCGCCTGTCCGCCGATGTCCTCGACGCCATCGATGCCATCGTCGCCCCCGGCACCGACCTCGCCCCCGCCGAGAAGAACGACGCCCCACCGTCGCTCCTCGACCCCGCCCTGCGCCGCCGCTGACCTCCGCGGCCATGGCGCCGACACCGCTGGCGTGGTTCTGCGCGGTGGTGTTCGGCGCCGGTGTGCTGACGGCGGTGCGGCGGGCCGAACGCGCGGCGGGCACCGGGTGGTCGCTCGTCGGCTTCGCCGGATTGCTGTTGCAGAACGCCACTTTCACGGTGATCGTCGCGATCCGCTACGCCCTGGGTCTCGCACCCGAGACCGGGGCGCTGTGGGTGTTTCACGATGCGCTGCTCGCGCTCAACGGCACCTTTCTGGCCCTGGCGCTCGTCGGCCTGACGCTGGCCGGACGACTCGCCGGGCTCGTTCCGCGCTGGCACGCGGTGCTCGGATTCCTGGCCGCCGCACTGCAATTCACGGCGGCGACCCTCGCGCCGGTGGTCATCGACGAAAAGGGGCCGCTCGGGCTGGTCGGCCTGTCCGGCTGGCTGCTGTGGACGATCTGGTTCGCGGTGTACGGGATTGCGCTGCTGCGGAATTCGTCGGTCGCCGAGCCCGCATGACTTTTGTCATCGGCTGCCCGTGCGGGATTCATCGCTGATCGGTGATCGCGCTTACTACTGGGCAGAGCCCGCGTCGACGACCGTGGAAGGTGTGAGAAAGGGGCACACGATGAACGACATCGTCATCGCCGCGCGTGGGCTGCGCCGCACCTATGGTCGCGGTGCGGGGGCCTTCGAAGCCGTCGCAGGGGTGGATCTGGACGTCGTCGAGGGGGAGGTGTTCGCGCTGCTGGGGACCAACGGCGCGGGCAAGACCTCGACGCTGGACATGCTGGAGGGGCTGGCCGCGCCGTCGGCGGGCCGGGTCGAGGTGTTCGGCCTCGACCCGATCCGGCATCGCGATCAGGTGCGTCCGCGGGTCGGGATCATGCTGCAGTCCGGGGGACTGCCCGCCGAGCTCACCGTCGCCGAGACACTGGCGATGTGGCGCGGGACGTGCAGCACGCCGACCACCGTCGACACCGTGCTCGCCCAGGTCGGCCTGGCCGACCGCGCGACGGTGCGGGTCGGCTCGCTCTCGGGCGGTGAGCAACGCCGTGTCGACCTGGCCTGTGCGCTGCTCGGTCAGCCGCGCCTGCTGTTCCTGGACGAGCCGACGACCGGTCTCGACCCCGAAAGCCGCCGCGCGACCTGGCGATTACTCGCCGACCTGAAGGCGGCCGGGGTGACGATGGTGCTCACCACGCATTACCTCGACGAGGCCGAGTCGCTCGCCGACCGCATCGTGATCATGGACAAGGGCGCGGTGGCGCGGCACGGGACCCTGCGCGAGATCGTCGACGGTCATCCGTCGCGGATCGTCTTCGACCATCCCGGACTGCCGGTGCCGCCCCTGCGCGGCGCGCGGATCGAGGCGCGCGAGCGCGTCACCATCAGCACCGACGACCTGCAGGGACACCTGTTCGCCCTGCTCGACTGGGCGCGCGAGGCCGGCGTCCGGCTGGCCGGGCTCGACGCCCGCGCCGCCTCCCTCGAATCGGTCTTCCTCGATATCGCGGGCGACCACGACGCCCCCGCGCCCGCCACCGAACTGATCGGAGCCCGACGATGACCACCGCCACCGCGCCCCGCCGCCGTCCGCTCGCCGCCCTCGCCGCGGCCGAGTGGCTGCAGTTCCGGCGCAACAAGACTCTCGTCTACCTGGCGACGCTGTTCCCGGTCGGGATTCCGCTGGCCACCTACTTCATCGCCCGCAAGGACACCGCGCCGACGGCCGCCATGGCCGCGGCGGCCGTGGAGATGCTCGCGCTCATGGCATTGGTGTTCGTGCAGTACTACTCGGTGCTGTCGATGGTGACGACCCGCCGCAGCGAGGGCGTGCTCAAACGGTTGCGCACCGGCGAGGCCGCCGACTGGCAGATCCAGGCCGCGCCGGCGGTTCCGGGCGTCCTGGTGACCTTGGCGTGCGCGGTCGCTGTCACCGCCGTCGTCTACGGCAGCGGAGCGCCCGCACCGGTCAATCCGGTATTGATGATTGCAGCCCTCATCGGCGGGATCGGTGTGTTCGCGCTACTCGCGCTGGCGACCAGCGCGGTCACCAAGAACGCCGAGGCCGCCCAGATCACCTCGCTGCCGGTGATGCTGCTGGCCATGCTCGGGCTCGCCTCGATCCGCACCGTCCTGCCCGACCGGCTGGCCGTGCTCGCCGACTGGACGCCGTTCGCCGCCGTCTCCGACCTGGTGTTCCTCGGTGCGTCCGGCAAGACGGCCACGGCCGCGGCGACCGATCCGGTGCTGAGCCCGGTCGGGACCGTCACCGCGTCGGGCCCCGCGTTTGCGACACTGGCGATATGGACGGTCCTGGCACTCGCGCTGACCCGCAAGAGCTTCCGCTGGGACGATCGGGGATGAGGCGCTGGACCGCCTGGTGGCACGAGCTGTCGAGCGCGGCGAAGTTCCGGTTGTACTCGCGGCTCACCCTCCAGGCGGCCATCGTCACCGTGGTGGCCGCGATGGCCCTGTCCGCCTCCTCGCGCCTGTCGATCCCGGTGATCGTCCTCGGCGGGATCGCGGCCGTCGCGGCGGTGGAAGCGCAGCCCGATCTCGCCACCAGGCGCGGAGTCGTGGCGCGGCCGTGGCTGCTGCCGGTGGCCACGGCCACGCTGGCCGGGCTGTGGGGGATCGGCGCGGTGGTGTCCCTGCTGGCCATCGACGAGCGGATCGTCGACACCGCGCGGGCGGCCGGCGGATTCGCGACGATGTTCGCGATGTTCGCCATCGTGCCGTTCGTCCGGCACAGGTGGTGGCTGCTGATCGGACTCGCCCTGGCCACGGCGCTGGTCTTCGGGCTCCCGCAGGGAGCCGCGCCGCAGGCCGCGGCGGTGTTCCTCGGCACCGGCTTCTTCGCCGTCGGGGTCACGCTGCTCACCGTGTGGGGACTGGGCATCATCGACGAACTCGACCGCGCGAAACTCGTCGAAGCCGAGTTGCAGGTCGCCGAGGAACGCTTGCGCTTCGCGCGCGATCTGCACGATGTCGTCGGGCGGGGATTCTCCGCGATCGCGGTGAAAAGTGAACTGGCCGTGGCACTGTCCCGGTCGGGTCAGCACGTCGACGCGGAGTCGGAGATGGAGGCGGTGCGGATGCTCGCCGTCGAGTCGATGGGTGCCATGCGCGCGCTGGTCCGTGGCTACCGCGATATCGACCTGCGGGGCGAAGTCGCCGGGGCCAGGTCGCTGCTCTCGGCGGTCGGCTGCGAGCTCGTCGTCGAAGGCGACGCGGCCGCCGTGCCGCCGCGATTCCACGAGGTGGCGGCCTGGGTGGTGCGCGAGGGGACGACCAATATCGTCGAGCACTCCGCCGCGACCACCGCGACGCTGGCACTCGGCGGCGCCGGGATGTCGCTGCGCAACGACCGCCCGCATGCCGCGATCGGCGCGCGCTCCGGGCTGCGCGGCCTGGCCGAGCGGCTCACCGCCGTCGGCGCGACTCTCGACGTCGACGCGATCGCCGACGAGTTCACCCTCGAAATCCACTGGGAGACGATGTGATTCCGATCTACCTCGCCGACGACGAGACGCTCATCCGAGCCGCGCTCGCGACGATGCTCGGGCTCGAGGCCGATCTGACGGTCGTCGCGCACGTGGGGTCGGGCACCGAACTCGTCGACCTGTGGCGGCGTCGCGCCGACACGGACGAGCCGATGGCGGTGGCCGTCATCGACCTGCAGATGCCGGGGATCGACGGCATCGATACCGCCGTCGAGCTGCAGCGGATCACCCCGGGCGCGGGCACGCTGATCGTCACCAGCCACGGCAGGCCCGGCTATCTCAAACGCGCGCTCGCCGCCGGGGTGCGCGGCTTCCTGCCCAAGACGACCTCGGCGGCGACCCTGGCCGAGGTGATCCGCACCGTCCACCGGGGTGGCCGCTATGTCGACCCGGAGCTGGCGGCCGAGGCCATCAGCGCGGGCGACACCGTCCTCACCGCGCGCGAGGCCGACGTCCTCGAATTCGCCGCCGACGGCGCCTCCGTCGACGACATCGCCCGCCGCGCCCACCTGTCCCCGGGCACCACCCGCAACTACCTGTCCTCGGCGATGAGCAAACTCGGCGTCTCCAACCGCTACGAGGCCGCCCTCAAGGCCAGGGAGAAGGGCTGGATCTAGTACGCGCCCAAGGTCATCGGTGCTCGACCCGACACCCGTGCCGGCCGCTGGCAGGATGAATGTCGTGCGTTTCACTGTGCTCGCCCTCGTGTCGGCGCTGGCGGCGATCCTGCTGACCGGATGCTCCCTGTTTCCGCAGGGGCCGGATCAAGCCGAGCGCGACCGCTGGTCGCGGGCGATCGAGTCGGCGGTCGAGGACCTTCCCGGAGTGGCCGACGCGGCACACTCGTTCGACTACCACCCGTACGGCCACAACTCGTACTACACCTCCAAGCTCGATGTGCGGCTCGACGACGAGGCCGCCCCGGCCGAGGCGGCGGCTGTCGTCCGGACCATGGCCGCCCAGCAACTCCCGCCGCAGTATCACGGCGAATCGACCCTGCTCGATATCGACCGTGGGTCGGACTCCTACTACGGAAGTTGGCTGTTCGGGCGGAACGTGGACGTGGAAGCGAACGCGGTATCCGATTGGTCCCGGCTGTCGGCGGCCCGGACCGGTGCGAAGATCCGCTGGTCCAGCACCATCGAAGTCAGCGCCGGCTCGGCGACCGAACCCCACCGCGCGACGGCGGCGATGCGCCGGATCATCGCCGGATTTCCCGAACTGGCAGCAAACTTTTGGGCGGTGTCCTCGGATCATGCGAAGTGGTCGACCAGCGGGCATTCGTCACTGGAGCCCAGTCTGGGTTACGGGAGCCGCCCCCGCCGCTTCCCCTCCGACAGTGAACTCGATCTGTGGGAGCGGCTGCTGACCGATCCACCCACCCGAGCGATCGTCGAGATATCGGTCATCGACCCGCCCGACACCGCGGGACGCGCCATGAAAGTCATGGTGTTCCCGCCCGATACGGAGAAATTCAGCGCCGAACAGACGCGGCAGCTCGCCGAATGGCATCTTCCACACCTCGCCCGGCTCGGTGCCGTGGTCGACTACCAGATCGTCCGGCGCGATGGTCCCGATCTCGGTTTCGGTGTGCTGGTGGGCGGCTGTCCCGGATCCGAGCGGGAGGTCTCGCCCGAGTCGACAGATTTCGCGCGCCGGTACGAACGCTGCTGACAGCGGCATCTGGTCGCGGGATCGCGCTGCCCGCCTGCGTCGCGGCGCTTAGGGTGTGGGCAGGACGGCCGATGGAGGAGTGACAGTGGCTGCTGAGCTGGTGAAGGGGCAGAACGCGGGGTTGGCGCAGCCGGAGGTGGTGCTGACCGTGCGGGGCGGTGTGCCGGCCGATCTGTCGGCGCTGCTGGTGACCGGGGCCGGGAAAGTGCGCTCCGACGCCGATTTCGTGTTCTTCAACCAGCCCGAGGCGCCAGGTGTTCGGCTCGACGGGACGGCGCTCGCGGTGACGTTCGCGGCCGTGCCCGCCGACATCGAGCAGATTCGCGCGGTGATCACCGTCGCGGCCGAAGGGACGACGTTCGGCGGTGCCGTCGCACCGGTGGCCGCGGTGGCCGACGCCGCGGGGAATCCGTTGTACGAGTACGTGATCGACGGGCTCGACCGGGAGTCGGTGGTGATCGCGCTCGAACTGTACCGGCGGGGTGAGCAGTGGAAGGTGCGGGCCGTCGGGCAGGGGTATGCCGGCGGGTTCGCCGATCTGGTCACCGATCACGGGGTGAGCGTCGACGACGAGCCCGCGGTGGCGACCCAGCCCGAGGTGCGGACCGTCCCCGGCGAAGCGGCCCTGTCGTTCGAGAAGCGCGAGAAGCTGGACTTGCGCAAGCGCGAGGTCGCGAAGGTCCTCCTCGACAAGAGCGCGTTCGGCACCAGGGCGCGGGTCGTGCTGGTGATCGACAAGACCGGCAGCATGCAGAAGCTGTATCGCGGCGGCACCGTGCACCGCGTGGTGGAACGGATGATCCCCGTCGCCACCCAGCTCGACGACGACGGCACCCTCGAGGCCTACCTCTACGCGCTGACCTTCGCCAAACTGCCCGACATCACCGTCGCGGGCGGCGAGCAGTGGGCCCAGACCTACCTCCACCTGACCGGCACCCACGACGGCATCGACTACGACAGCATCGGCGGCCGCAACGACGAACTCCCGGTGATGCGCGCCGTCATCGACACCCTCACCGCGGGCGCCGCCCCCACCCTGGTCCTGTTCTTCACCGACGGCGGCTTCGCCAAGAAACGCGAAATCGCCGCTCTCATGCGCGAAGCCGCGGCCCTGCCCGCCTTCTGGCAGTTCATCGGCCTCGGCAAGGCCAACTTCGGCGTCCTGCGCACCCTCGACGAACTCGACGGCCGCGTGGTCGACAACGCGGGCTTCTTCGCCATCGACGACATCGACCGCGTCGACGACGCCGAACTCTACCGCCGCCTCCTCGGCGAATTCCCCGACTGGCTCCGCGCCGCCCGCACCGCGGGCATCCTCCGGTAGCGGCCCGCGGATATCAGCGGGCGAACTCGCGGATGCGGTGGATGTACCGCGGAAGACCGCGCAGCGGCACCATGTTGGGCCAGGCTTCGGGCCGGAAGTAGGCGTCGGAGCCACCATCGACGAAGACGACACTGCCGACGAGGAAGTCGGCGGCGTCGGAGAGCATGAACACGACCCAGTCGCCGATGTGCGCGGCGTCGCCGAAGCCTCCGATCGGTACCGGAAACGCCGCGAGCAGCTTCGCCTCCTCGGGGCTCGCCAGCTGCCGCTCGAGCATCGGGGTATGGATCCCGCCGGGGGCGATCGCATTGAGCCGGATACCCGCGCCTGCCCATTCCGGCCCGACCGCCTGCTCCCGCACCCACCAGCTGAGCGCGATCTTCGTCGCCGCGTAGATCACCGGCGGCGCGGCGCGGCGACCCAGCAGCCGGACACTGCGCACCGCTTTGTCCAGGTCACCGGCGCGCACCGCCTTCACCGTCCGGCGCGGCACCAGCGGGGTGGTGGTGGTACCGGCACTGGAGAAAACCACCACCTTGGCGTTGCCGGACGCGGCCAGCGCCGGTCGCCAGGCTTGCAGGAGCTCGACCACGCCGAGGTAGTTGACCCGCGGGATCACGCTCTCACGCCCGGGTCCCGGGCCCACTCCCGCAGCCAAGACCGCCCCGTCGAGTCTCCCGCCCGCGGCGGCCGAGACCTGCTCGATGGCGTCGCGACGACCCTGCGCGGTCGACAAGTCGGCGATCGTGTCCGTGTCCCTGATGTCCACTCCGATGACGGTGTGCCCGGCGGCACGCAGCCGGTCCGCGGCCGCCTTGCCCATTCCGGACGCTGATCCGGTGACAGCGTAGATACCCAACGATTCCTCCAGCCTCGGTCTGCGGACAACTATCTCCGCGATCGATCCCCCGCCAGAACCCGCCGACGACCAGTTGTTCCCGACCGATCGCCCGCCACATGGCGGGCCAACGACCCGGTTCTTCGCAAGTGCTTGCGCGATCATCTAGTGTGATATTGAATATATTATCTATGAGATGAGGGTCGAGTGGTCGGCACCGGATCGAAGGGTGATGTCATGAGTGGTGAGCATCTGGCCAAGGTCGCGCGGCGCGTGATCGCGGGGCTCGACGCGGACGGCAAGTCGACCATCGCGGTCGACGAGAACACCGCGACGCGGGTCGCGCTGCCCGCGTTCACGGTGAACGACGTCTGGCGGGTCGACGCGCTGCCCGCGGCCATGGCCGATGGTGACACCCTGGCCGCCGACGTCGAACTGGATCCGCCCGCGGCGGGCGTGGTGGTTCGGCTGGCGACCTTCCCGCCGGATGCCGAGATCGATCCGGCGGTGTACGCGGAGTCGATCGGCAACCTGCACGGCGAGGATGCCAAGGCCGAGGACGACGCGATCGTCGGTCTGCACGCCACCGAGACCGTCGACATCGCCACCATCATCGACGGCGAGATCTACGCGATCTACGAGACCGGCGAGACCCTGCTGCGCGCGGGCGACACCGTGATCAATCGCGGGATCAAGCACGCCTGGAGCAACCGGACCGACAAGCCGGTGACGATGGTCGCGGTGATGCTGCCCGCCAAGCGCTGAGCGGATAGTCGCCCTGGTCGCCGCGGAGCCTACGCGCCGTTCCGCAGGGCGGCGATCAGGTCGCGGATATGGGCGTCGGCGACGGCGTAACCCGGGAAATAGCAGCAGATCCGGTCGGCGAAGCCGCCGAAGCGCGCCCGGATGGCGGCGGCGCACTGCTCCGGTGTGCCGTGGACGGCGAGCGTGCCGAGCATCCGGTCGTCGACCAGATCGGTCATGGCCGCGATCGCGCCGCGCTTGGACAACGCGTTGAGCTCGGGCTGGAGGTCGGACCAGCCCTCCACCTCGAGCACCGGGCGATAGGCGGGCGTCGATCCGTAGAAGGCGAGCAGGCGGCGTGCGCCCACCGAGGCCGCGTCCAGCTCGGCGGCGGTCCGGCCCATCGCGACGATCACCTGTGGATACACCGCCAGGTCGGCGCGTTGCCGCCCGGCGCGGTCGAGCCCGTCCTCGATCGCGGGCCAGGTGCGTTCGGCCAGATGACGGGCGCTGTTGAAGGGCATGATCAGGAGACCGTCGGCGACTTCGGCGGCGACCCTGGTCATGATCGGACCGAGGGCGCCGAGGCAGACTTCGGGCATCCCATAGGGATTGGGACCGGGATCGAAGGTGGGCGCCATCAGGGTGTGCCGGGTGAATTCCCCTTCGAATCGCAGCGGCGTGCGATGTTGCCAGGCGGAGAGGATCGCCTTGACCGCCAGGACGGTCTCGCGCATGTGGGCGGCGGGCCGCGACCACGTTCCGCCGTAGCGCTTCTCGATATGCGGACGGATCTGCGAACCGAGCCCGAGCCGGAACCGGCCGTGGCTGAGCAGCTGTAGATCGTAGGCGGCGTGGGCCAGGTGCAGGGGACTGCGCGGCAGCGCGATGGCGACATTGGTCATCAGGTCGACCGGGGCGGTGCCGGCGGCCAGTGTCAACGGCAGGAAGACATCGTGCGGGCCTTCGAAGGTGAACAAGCCGTCGGCGCCACAGGCGACCAGCTGCGCCGCGCGGGCCGCGGCGTTGTCCGGGCGGCCGTCCAGCTGGAGATCCACCCGCAGAGGTCCTCGCGTCATCACCGCATTCTCGTGGCGCGTGGGCCCGGTGTCCGCGCTACCGGCGGGATGTCTCGGTCAGCGGGTGACAACCACAATGACGATCCGCGCAGTCGTCTCTTCACCTCAGTTCTGGCGATATAAAGAGAGCAATTGAATTACATTGTCTCAATGGAGGGTGCACGCGATTCGCGCCGGTTCGTCGTCATCGGGGGTGGTCTGGCCGGGTTGGCCGCCGCGGTGTGGCTGGCGGAGGCCGGGAAACAGGTGACATTGCTGGAGCGGCGGGCTCGGCTGGGCGGTCGCACGCAGGCGATGCGCGTCGCCGAGGTGGACGACCTCGCGGACAACGGCCAGCACGTGGTGGCCAGCGGGTATCACAGCCTGTGGCGGTATCTGGACAGCGTCGGCACCCGGCAGTACGTGGAGTTCCCCGGTGCCGGGAGCCTGCGCTGGCCGGGCGGGCGCGCGGTCATGTTGTACACCAAGGGTTTCGGCGCGGTGCGTACGCTGATGGGCGCGCACCCGGACGCGGGCCCGCTGGAGCGGTTGCGTGCGCTGCGCTCCGCGCTGACGCTGGTCCGGCAGGCGCTGTGGCAGCCTCGCGACCTCGCCGACCTCACCACCGCGCAGTGGTTCCAGCGTGTCGGCATGCCGGCGAAAGCCAGGGAAGCCCTGTGGGATTGGCTCGCGCTCGGGATCGCGGCGGAACCGGTGGACCGGGAGTCGGCGAAGGTGTTCGCCGACGTGCTTGCCACCGGGGTCCGGATCGGCATGCGGGACCGGGCGGCCGTCACGATCGGCTACCCCACCGTGGACCTGGACACCCTCTACATCGCTGGAGCCGAGCGGATCTTCGAACGCCACGGCGTGGACGTGCGGTACCGGGCGGTGGCCCGCAAGATCGTCGTCACCGAGGGCAGGGCGACCGGTGTGCAGCTGGCCGACGGCACGGTGCTCGAGGCCGACGCCGTGATCTGCGCGGTCCCGAACTCCAATATCGGCGGCCTCCTCGACGACCTGCCCGAGCATGCCGAAATCTACGCCGCCGCCGACAAACTGAACGTCACCCCGATCGTGAGCACGAACCTGTATCTCGACCGGCCGCTGAAGACCGCGTCGGCCATGG
Organism: Nocardia sp. NPDC003269; assembly: GCF_042888005.1. Classification (NCBI taxonomy): domain Bacteria; kingdom Bacillati; phylum Actinomycetota; class Actinomycetes; order Mycobacteriales; family Nocardiaceae; genus Nocardia; species Nocardia sp. NPDC003269. Next base: position 125,028 of record NZ_JBIAPA010000004.1, on the reverse strand, counting down.
AGGCGCTGATCGGCGGCACCGGGGTGATCGATCAGGTCTTCGACCGGCAGCGCATGCACGGCCGCACCCCCGACGGCACCTGGCTGTACTGCCTGACCACCAGCGGCGCCTACGAGCAGATCCACAAGAGCAACGAGCAGATCGTCGCCGAGCAGATCGACCTCATCCGCCGCTACTACCCGGAAGCCGCCGACGCGAAGGTCGTGACCGGCCACGTGGTGAAGATGCCCAAAGCGACCTTCTCCCAGGTCCTCGGCACCGACAACCTGCGCCCCGACCAGCGCACCTCGGTCCCGAACCTCATGCTGGCCGGGGACTGGACCCGCACCGACTGGTCGGCGACGATGGAAAGCGCCGTCCAGAGCGCCGAACGCGCCGTCGCGGCGCTCCTCGACCGGTAGCGCCGGACCGCACTCACGGCAGGGTCCAGAACACCCTCGTCACCAGATAGAAGAACAGCGCGGCCAGGGTCAGGAAACCGATCGAGCAGACCAGGCCGAGCACGTCGGTGCGCGGGTCGCGGTCGGGGCCGGGGCGCATCCAGAAACCCAGCGCGCGGGTGACGATCGGCATCACCACCCAGGTCAGCAGACTGACCGACAGGATGTTGCCGATCAGCAGACTCAGCCACAGCTGGGCGCTCGGCCAGAGCTCATCGATCGCCAGGGTGAGGATCACCACCGTCGGATACAGGCCGACCAGCACCGACAGGGCCGTCTTCCACGAGGCGGGACCGTCGTCGGGCCCGGTGGTCGGCGGAAACCACGACCCGTAGGGGTTGGCGATGCGATGGACCTCGAAGTCGCGGAAGTCAGGGGCCTCGGCCAGCAGCGCCTTGCGCTCGGGGGACTCCAGCCAGCCGTTGAGATCCTCGACCGAGGCGTAGGAATAGACGATCGTCCACTCGTCCTGCACGCCGGGAATCGGCCGGTGCAACGCGGACCCGCGGAAGCCGCGGAAGGTCCGCTCGGCTTCGGTCACGCGGGCCTGCCAGGCGACGAATTCCGCCTCGCGGTCGGCGGGCACGGGATGCGAGACGACGACGGTCGCCACCTCGCCGTCCGGCTCGTCGACCAGGACGTGCTGGGTCGACGGCCGCTCGAAGAACCCGGTTCCGCGCGCGAGCAGGTCCCGCCGCGTCTCGCTGTCCAGCCAGCGTTTCAGATGGTCGATGCCGTCGAACCGGTACAGCACCGACCACTCAGCCCCGGTGTCGCCCGGCGGGGTGACATCGGCGCCGAGGAACCCGGGGAAACCGGCCGCGGCGTCGTTGACCGCCGCCTGCCACCGCCGGAACTCGGCCTCGCGGCCCGCGCGCAACCGCTGGGTGATGATCACCGTCGCCGCGGCGGGCGGCACGGCCTTCGCGGCCGGCATGTCAGTACGGGTGCTTGTCGGGCTTCTCGGCCCACGCCTTGTACGCGACGGCGCCCAGATCGCGGCGGAACTGTTCGATGCGCACCCGCCGCTCGGACAGCGGCCGCGTGAAGTCCTCGTATTGGAACGCGTCGTCGAATCCGATCTCGCTGGTGTCGGCCAGGTCGCTCGCGAAATGCACGGCGTCGAGGCGCGCCCAATAAATGGCGCTCATGCACATGGGGCAGGGCGCGCCGCTGATGTAGATCTCCATTCCCATCAACATTTTCGCGCGTTCGGGCAGCTTGTCGGCGGATCCCTCCGGGCGCGGGACCAATGTCAGGGTCGATTCGTTCTGGTGTTCCCGGGAAATGGACGGCGCTTCCCCGTTGAGGACCTGGGCCGCCTTCCGGATGGTCTCGATCTCGGCGTGCGCGGTGACGTCGCCGGTGAGCAGCACCCGGTTCTGACCTCGTGCGATGATCTCGCCGTCCTTCGCGATGACGGCGCCGAACGGTCCGCCCCAATTGTTGTCGACCGACTCCTTGGCCAGCCTGCATGCCTCTTCCATGAGTTCATCGGGTGTCATCGAAATCGTCCCTCGCAGTGTCGGTGCCACGGCTGAGTGTGGGCGTATTTTCATGGACATCCGGAAAGATCGCCGGTGTCCTGTCGACGGCAGCTGTGTGCCGTAATGGCGGCGGTGACCGATCGAATCCGCCGCCTCTCGAATCTACCTCCGGGCCGGTTCGCGCGGAATAGCGGCGGTTCCGGTGCCCAGGTCGGGGGCGGAAAATCGGTTGTCGACCACGAGCGGCATCGTTAGCCTGTCTACCGTTTGTGACCACCACACCGAAAGGACATTCCGATGGAACCCGTCACCGAACGCGACATCAGGTCGTCGTTCGTCAACTGCTCGAAGGGCGACGCCAAACGGCTGTCCGTGCCGCGCGACCTCGACGACCGTCCCTGGGACGATCTCGACTTCCTCGGCTGGACCGATCCGTCGTACCCGGGCCGCTGCTATCTCGCGGTCCCGCGCGACGGCGAACTGGTGAGCGTCGCCCTGCGGCACGAGACCGGTGGCTCGGGCAAGACGCAGATGTGCGCGTTCTGCCTGACCACCCACACCGGCGGCGGCGTCTCGCTGATGACCGCGAACAAGGCCGGTGAGTCTGGTCGGCGCGGCAACACGGTCGGCAGCTATCTCTGCACCGACCTGGCCTGCTCGCTGTATGCCCGCAACAAGAAGCGGCCGGCGCTGGGCAGCCGATATCGCGAGGACCTGACGCCGGAGGAGAAGGCGCAGCGGGTCCGCGAGAACCTGTTCGCCTTCCTGGACCGCCTGTACACCTAGCCGACCCGCCCCACCACACGTAAGGAGGTTGCTGCCATGGGCCGACACTCGAGACCCCGCACGCCAGACGACCCGAGTTCTCTTGCCGAACAAGAGCACTCGGGTCGCGATGCCTTGCCGGTCGAGGTGGCCCGGAGTTGTCCGGACCGCGCCGAGCGGACGGGGATCAGAGCATGGCGTTCATGATCGTGCCCGCGCTGGTGGCGACCGCGCCGCCGATCATCGCGCCCGCGATCATCTTCGGCGACTCGAGTCCGCCGCCGGTCCACTTCTCCCAGGCGAACCTGCCGCCCGCGTAGGTGATGGCGATGACGCCCGACAGCAGGATGAACCAGGTGAAGTAACGCACCAGCTGCAAGATCTTGTCCGACATCGGGGGTGCTTCGGGAGTCGGATTGCCGATCTGCGCCAGGGTATCGGTGACGGCGGCCAGAATCATGTTTGCTCTCACTCGGTACTCGGGGGAACGGCGATGCACTGCTGTCGCTGATGTTATCCGGTCGAATCGGGTGCCGCAGCCGCCCACCCGGAGCGGACCGATCGGTTTTGTTGGTGTGCCGGGGGTGCGCGCCCGTATCCTGGACTCGTTCGAATACGGCAGTGCTGGAACGCAGTTCGCATCACGCGAAAAGGGGAGCAGGCTATGAGCATCATTCTGACGTCGATGGCCGAGACTGTCACGACGTTCGCGCAGGTCGGCAACCCTACGCCCGAGGCGCCGCCGCTGTCGGACAAGATCATGCAGATGGTCCAGTACCTGACCTGGTTCATGATCTTGTCGGGTGTGCTGGCGATCACCGTCGCGGGCGGAAAGTTCGCCTGGGAGAAGTGGAACGGCAGCGCCATGGAGTCGCCCAAGATGATCGCCGGCGCCATGATCGGCGGCGTGGTGGCCACCAGCGGTGGCACCATCATGAACGCGATTCTCGGCTAGATCCGAGCGCCCTTGGCGCGGTTGCAGGCTCGGCACAGGATCTGCAGGTTCGCCGCGCTCGTCGCACCACCGCGGCTCAGCGGGATGATGTGATCGAACTCCAGGTAGTGGCCGTCGCCGCACTCGACGCAGCGACCACCGTCGCGTTGCCACACCTGGGCCTTCACGTCCTGCGGGATGCTGCGGCTGTCCCGCTGGCCCGGCGTCAGGACCAGGCGTTTCGCCACGCGCAGCGCACCTTCCAGCGCGGCGGCCACGTAGTCGGGATCGGTGACGCCGAAGGTGGCGCCGCCGCGCGCCGAGGTGGCGGCGAGCACCACGGTGCCGTGCTCGGGATGTACCGAGACGACGCGGTTCCACGGCAGCTCGATGCCGGTGCCGTCGCCGACGAAACGCAGCTTCTTGGAGCTGCCGATCAACCGGCCCTCGGTATTGCGCGGGCCGCGCGCGAGCATCCTGATGTGCACGGCGGGCAGATCCAGGTGCACGCGTTCCTCGGGATCCAGGTGCAGGCCCGGGGTATCGATGGTGGGCAGTTCGCCCGCGCGGAGCCGGGACAGGGTGCGGCCGCGGTGCATCCGGCGCCGCAGGTCCTCGACCATCGGGCCCGACAGGGCCAGCTCGCTGACCACGTGCTCGAACGCGTCGAGCTCGTCGGCGAAGACCTCGCCGTCGGCGAAGGCGAACGCGACCATCCGCTCCACCTGGGTCAGTCCGGCCTCGCGTAGCACCGCGCGGCCGCGTTCTTCGTCGATGCGCTGGTAGCGCAGGGCCGCCCACACCTCGATCCAGTCCTCGGACAGGGTGCCGGGGCCGGTGAGCACCCGGCGGGCGTGGGTGCGCCAGTGGGTGAGGAACTCCTCGATCTCGCCCGCGCACGCCCGGCACGGGCCGTGCCCGCCGAAGAGTTTGCGGCGCAGCGGGTTGTCGCAGCGGGGACAGCGGGCGCGATTGTCCCGCACGTGCGTGCGGGTGCTGGTCGTCCACTCGTCGCCGTCCCACCAGCGCAGCTGATCGGGGACCTGCGGGTCGGGATGCCAGTCGGCGAGTTCCGGATCCGGCGGCGGTGGTGGCGGGACGTCGATGACGCGGCGGGTGAGCGCGGGCGGGCGCGGCAGGGCGCGTCCGGAGAGCGCGGGGTCGACCGGATCGTCGGTCGCGGTGTCCGCGTACCCGGCGGCGACCGAGGCATCACCGTGCGGACCGAGGGCGACCTCCGCGCGATCGGCGACGCGAGCGGACATCGCCGGAGCGGGCCGCGCGGGTACTCCGGATCGATCCGCGGCGGCCCGGCCCGGTTGCCCCCGGCCGGGTTCGTCCACGGTGACGCCGAATTCGGTGGCCAGCCCGGCCAGCCCACCGGACCAGCCCTGCCCGATCGCCCGGAACCGCCACTGCCCGTCACGCCGATAGAACTCGCCGAACATCATCGCCTGCACGTCCTCGATGGCGTCCAGCGCGAACGTGGCCACCGGCCCGTCGGCGGCGTGCACGGTGAGCGTCAGCTCGGTGAGCTGATCGAAGGTGCCCTCGTCGAGCGAGGCGCTGACGACGATGCGCGCCACCTCCGCCTCGGTCCGCGGCAGCGACACACTCAACCGCGCCGTGCCGGGCGCGGGCTCCTGATCCAGCGTCACCGCCTGCGAGGCGTGCCGGGGGGCGTTGAAGAACACGAAATCCCGATCTCCACGCACCAGCCCCGACTCGGTGACCAGCAGCGCGTGCGCGTCGACGGCATGCGCCGACCGCCATGAAAGAACCACGGCGAGAAGCGATGTCGGGACCGGCGCGTGCGCGCCCTTACGGAGTTCCATGGTCCTCGCATGATGCCACGCCGCACCGACAGTGTTCATGGAGCGCTGGCGCCCTCGAAACGCGGCCCCTTCGATCAGGCACCGTTGTCCCAGGACACGGTGGGGGCATCCCTGCGTCTTGGTGTTCGGTGCGGCACAGTGGTGGCATGACGAACCCGAAGAAGCGGGGACGCGCCGCGGAGCCCCCGCCGGAGCCGCAGGGGCGCAAGGTGCCGGGGGCCGATCTGCTGTCCGCGGCGCAGGCCGCGGTGGGAGCCGCGCAGACGGCGGCGGGGCAGGCCATCGATGCCGCGCAGCAGACGGCGGGCTATGCCTTCGACGCGGCGGTGCGGCTGCCACCGGCGTCGGCGCAATTGGCCGCGCAGCTGCCGGATCTGGTGGAGAACCTGTCGATCGCGGTCGACCGGCTCAACAGCACCATCGACCGGCTCGACCGCACCCTGGCGCTGGCCGACCCGGTCTTCGCCACCTACGACCGGCTGCTGCCCCGGCTCGAGGCGATGATCTCGCTGGGTGAGGACCTCTTCGGCGCGCTGGCGAAGCTGCCGGGTGTCGGGTTGCTCGGCCGGATCACCGGCCGCGCCGGCGAGGAGCCACCACCGGACACCGGCAAGGGCAAGGGCAAGCGCCGCTAGCGCAGGGCCCGGAAGGTCGCGGCGGCCTTGAGCACCATCTCCGCGTACTCGTCCTCGGCGTCGGAGTCGAGGACGATCGCGCCGCCCGCGCCGATCCGCCACTCGTCGTCGTACCGGACGGCCGTGCGGATGACGATGTTCAGGTCGGCGGTACCGCCGAGCCCGAGGAAGCCGATCGTGCCCGAATAGACCCCGCGCGCCTGCGTTTCCAGCTCGTCGAGGATCTCCATGGTGCGCAGCTTCGGCGCGCCGGTCATCGAGCCGCCCGGGAAACAGGCCCGCAGGCAGTCGATCACCCCGGCCTCGGGCCGTAGCGTCCCGCGCACCGTCGACACCAGCTGGTGCAGGGTGGAATAGGTCTCGGTGGCCATCAGCTCCGGCACGTGCACCGAGCCGACCTCGCAGACCCGGCCCAGATCATTGCGCAGCAGGTCGACGATCATCAGGTTCTCGGCCCTGGTCTTCGGATCGTCGGCCAGCGACAGTCGCAGATGCTCGTCTTCGGCGACGGTCCGCCCGCGCGGCGCGGTGCCCTTGATCGGCTTGCTCTCCACCACCCGGTCGCGGTCGATCTTGAGGAATCGCTCCGGCGACGAACAGGCGACATCGAGCCCGTCGAACCGCAGATACGCCGCGTACGGCGCCGGATTGCAGCGGCGCAACCGCCGGTAGAAGGCGAGCCCGTCGTCCGGCGTCGCGGCGACCGCCACGGCGTCGGTCAGACAGATCTCGTAGGACTCGCCCGCGTGCAGCCGCTCCTGGCAGACCGCGATATCGGCCAGATAGCGGTCGCGACCGCGCACCAGATGCGCCTGCACGGCATCCGGATCGGCGGGCACGGGCAGGTCGGCCGGATTGACCCAGGTCGGCAGATCGGCCAGGGCCGCGGCGGTCTCGGCCAGCCAGCGATCCGCCGCGGCGAGGTCGTGCTCGGTCAGCGCGAGCAGATGCGTGTGGCCCGCTTCGTGATCGACGACGATCAGCCGGTCGGCGAAGATCCACTGGGCGTCCGGGGTGGGGGAGCGGTGGACCGCGCTCGCGCCGCAGTCGGCCTTCACCTCGTAGCCGAGATAGCCGACATACCCGCCCGCGAAATCGAACGGCAGGTCGGGAGTGTCGCAGTGCCGGTGCCGCAATTCGCGGTCGAGATAGTCCAGGACGGTGCCGGGGACGGACCGGACGCCCTCGCCGTCCGTCACCGTGACGGCTCCCTCGCCGACCCGGTAGCCGACGATCTCCGCGTGCGGGCCCGACGCGTCGCCGAGGAAGGAGAACCGGTCCAGCCCCGGCTCGACGTGTTCGCTGTCGAGCCAGAACGCGGTCGGCGACGCGGCGTAGCGGCGCAGGAAGATCGCCTCGGTGTCGATGGCCCGCTCGATCACGCTGTGCCGCAGCCGGAATCGCCGCTCCGGTGCCGTCCGGCGCGGCTCTTCGCGTGGTCCGCGCACGATGATCGGCGCGCCGTCTCGCGTGCGCGCCTTGGTGAGGTCGGCGAAGTTGCGCAGCAGTGCCGCGCCGAACTCGCTCGATACCGACTCGGGATGGAACTGCACACCCCACTGCGGCCGTTCGCGATGCCGCACCCCCATGATCACACCGTCGCTCGTCGACGCGGTCACCTCGAGCACCGGCGGCAGCGGCTCTCGCGCGGCCAGCGAGTGGTATCGGACGACGGTGAAATCCTGCGGCAGCCCGGCGAACAGATCCCGGTCGTCGTGGGCGACCCGATCGAGGTAGCCGTGCCGGGCCTCGGGTGCCCGGCCCACCGTGCCGCCCGCGCCGATCACGATGCCCTGGTGCCCGAGGCAGACACCGAGCAGCGGCAGGGTCGACTCCGCGATCACCGCCGTCGACACCCCCATGTCGCGCGCGCGATCGGGACGGCCGGGGCCGGGCGAGATCACCACATTGTCGAAATCGGCCAGCGCGAGCCCGTCGGCCTCGTCATTGCGCACGACGATCGGCTCGCTCCCGTTGACCTCGCTGATCAGCTGATAGAGGTTGTAGGTGAACGAGTCGTAGTTGTCGATCAAGAGCGTCCGCATCGTGGCAGAAACCCTACGCCGGGCCCACGGACGACCCGCCTCGGGCACAATGATCGCCATGTCTGTTTCGCAACCGGTCGACGTGGACCCGGCGATCGCGGATTTCGCGGCGATCGGCCGATGGATGGACGAGCGTGGCTTGCCCGTCGGCGAGCTCGGCCCGGTCAGCGCGATCGGTGGTGGCACGCAGAACATCATGTTGCGGTTCCGCCGTGGTGATCGCGAGTACGTGCTGCGGCGCGGACCCAAGCATCTGCGCGCCAAGAGCAACGACGTGATCCGCCGCGAATCGCGGTTGCTCGGCGCGCTCGACGGCACCGAGGTGCGCTCGCCCCGGGTGATCGCCGCCTGCGACGACGAGACCGTGATCGGTGCGGTCTTCTATCTGATGGAGCCGATCCACGGCTTCAACCCGCAGACCGAACTACCCGAGCTGCACGCGAGCGATCCCGAGATCCGCAGGCAGATGGGCCTGTCCGCGGTCGAGGCGATCGCGCGGCTCGGCGCGCTCGACTATCAGTCGCTCGGCCTGGACGACTACGGCAAGCCCGAGGGCTTCCTGGAACGCCAGGTCCCGCGCTGGTTGCGCGAACTCGACTCCTACACCGCCAACGAGGGCTACCCCGGTCCGCGGATTCCGGGGGTCGAGCAGGTCGGTGACTGGCTCGAGCGCAACCGGCCCGCCACCTGGACACCGGGCATCATGCACGGCGACTGTCACCTGGCCAACATGATGTTCGACTACGACGGCCCGCAGGTGGCCGCGATGGTCGACTGGGAGATGTCGACCATCGGCGATCCGCTGCTCGACCTGGGCTGGCAGCTGGCCACCCGGCCGGTGCCCGGCACCGTCGGCGCCGGCCTGATGGGCACCCTCGGCACGGTCGGCGGCCTGCCGACGCCCGCGGAGATGATCGAGCATTACGGCCGGTTCTCCGACCGCGATCTGAGCGCGGTGACCTGGTACGAGGTGCTCGCCTGCTTCAAGCTCGGCATCGTGCTCGAGGGCACGCACGCCCGTGCCTTCGCGGGCAAGGCGCCCAAGCCGGTCGGTGACTTCCTGCACGCGGTGACCCTGGAACTGTTCGAGAAGGCCCGTCAGCTGACCGCGTGATGCCCGGATCTCGCCGATGGTTGGCGGAATATCGATGGATCGCAAGATTCGGACATCCTAGGCTGGGGACATGATCGTTCCCGACACCAAGAACTGGACCTGGGTCCTCGAACGCGCCTGTCCCGACTGCGGATTCGACGCCGAGGCGACCGCCTACGCGGCGGTGCCCGAGCGGACCCTCGACAGCGCCGCGCGGATCGGCGCCGCGCTCGAGCGCGACGACGCGCGGGTCCGTCCGGACGACGCGACCTGGTCGGTGCTCGAATACGGCGCCCACGTGCGCGACGTGTGCCGGATCTTCGACGCCCGGCTGGCCCTGATGCTGGCCGACGACGGCGTCGAGCCGCCGCGCTTCGAGAACTGGGACCAGGACGCCACCGCCGTCGCCGACCGCTACGACCGGCAGGACCCGGCGGTGGTGGCGACCGAACTCGCGGCCGCCGCCGATCGGGTCGCCGCCGCCTTCGCCGCGGTGCCGGCGGATCGGCTCGGCGCGCGGGGCGCGCGCAGCGACGGATCGCTGTTCACGGTCACCTCGCTGTCCCGATACTTCCTCCACGACCTCGTCCATCATGTCCATGACGTGCGCGGATAGATTTTTCTCGGACAATTTCTAGAACGTGTTTCAGAATTGGCCGATTCTTCGTTAGGGTGAGTGCAATCACAACGTGGCACAAGCTTGGCGAGAGGTCGACCGGACATGAAGACGAAGGGCGCGATCCTGTGGGGCATCGATCAGGAATGGTCGGTGGAGGAGATCGAGGTCGGCGATCCCGTCGCCGGTGAAGTGCAGATCCGGATGGAAACGGCGGGCATGTGCCACTCCGACCATCACATCGTCACCGGCGCGACGCCGATGCCGGGCTACCCCGTGATGGGTGGCCACGAGGGCGCTGGTGTGATCACCAAGCTCGGCCCGAACTGCCCCAGTGACCTGGCCGTTGGCGACCACGTCATCCTGTCGTTCATCCCGGCCTGCGGCCGCTGTCCCGCCTGCGTCGCGGGCAACATGGCGCTGTGCGACCTGGGCGCTGGCCTGCTGATGGGCCAGGCGATCTCGGACGGCACCTACCGCATCCAGGCGCGCGGCGAGAACGTCATCCCGATGTGCCTGCTCGGCACCTTCGCCCCGTACATGACGGTGCACCACACCTCGGTCGTGAAGATCGACCCGACCATCCCGTTCGAGGTCGCGTGCCTCGTCGGCTGTGGCGTGCCGACCGGCTTCGGCTCCTCGACCCATGTCGCCGAGGTGAAGCCGGGCGAGACCGTGGTGATCGCCGGCATCGGCGGCGTCGGCATGAGCGCGCTGCAGGGCGCGGTGCTCTCCGGCGCGTCGAAGGTCATCGCCATCGACCCGAACCCGTGGAAGCGCGAGCAGGCGCAGAAGTTCGGCGCCACCCACACCTACGAGAGCATGGCCGCCGCGATCATGCCGATGATCGACGCCACCGAGGGCCGGATGGCCGAGAAGGTCATCCTCACCATGGGTGAGATGCACGGCGACTACATCGAAGAGGGCCTGATCCTCACCGGCAAGGCGGGCACCCTGGTCGTCACCTCGATGGGCCGCATGGACGCCGGCGACGTCAAGATGAACAGCTTCCTGCTGTCCATGCTGCAGAAGACGGTGAAGGGCTGCATCTTCGGCGGCGGCAACGCCCGTCAGGACGCGCCGCGCCTGCTGTCGCTCTACAAGTCGGGCCAGCTCAACCTGGACGACATGGTCACCCGCAGCTACTCGCTGGAGGAGATCAACCAGGGCTACAAGGACATGCTCGACGGCAAGAACATCCGCGGCATCATCCGCTTCACCGAAGCCGACTGGTAAGTCAGCGAGCGCGTTCCCGCTCGGCGAGCCGGACCGCGACCTGCGCGATCAGGTCGTACGGAATCGGTTCTCCGAGCGGGAATTTCAGGGTGCCACGGCCCGCGACGTAGGGCGCGACGGCACGTTCGAACGCCTCGTCCCCGTCCGGGACGGGGTACACGCTCACATGTTCCTTCCACCCGGCGAAGGACATGAACGCCCGGCCGTCGAGGGTGACGGCCGGGATGGCGTAACTGATCTTCTCGCCCGTCTCCGGCAGCACGCGATGAATCGTCTCGCGGATCCGCTGGAGCGCGGCGCGCTGGGCGTCCGGTTGATCGGCCAGATAGGCGTCCACGGAGATCGGTGTCGCGGCCATGATTCCTCCTGCTGCGCGGCGAGCGGGTGGAGCGGATGCCCCGCGATTCTACGACCGTGCACCCACCTCGCCGGGCCGACCCGCGGCGATCCGCCCCTCGGCCAGCGTCAGCAGATGATCGGCCCTGGCCGCCTCGGCCGGATCGTGGGTGGCCTGCACGACGGTGACCCCGGCCGCGCCGACCTCGGTCAGCACCTGGGCGATCGCGGCCTGCGAGTCCGCGTCCAGGCCGGTCGCCGGTTCGTCGAGTAGCAGCAGATCGGACTCCTGGGCCAGGGCCTGGGCGAGCAGGGCACGCTGGCGTTGTCCACCCGAGAGGGTGTCGAGCCGCCGCGTCGCCAGTGCGGTGAGATCCATCCGCTCCAGGCAGGCGTGCGTGATCGCCTTGTCCGCGCGGGTGAGGCGGCGCCACGGTCCGCGCCGCGCCCATCGTCCCATGGCCACCGTGTCGCGCACGGTCAACGGCAGGGTCGGTGGAATCGCCGTGTGCTGCACCACGATCGCCGGTCGGCGGGTGGTGTCGCGGGTCATCCTGCCCGCCTGGATCGGCACCGTGCCCGCCAGGACCCCGAGCAGGGTCGATTTCCCCGAACCGTTGGGGCCGACGATCGCCGTCACCCGTCCGCGCGGAATCGTCGCCGACACCTCGGTGAGCACCGGCGTCGCGCCGTAGCCCGCCGTCAAGCGCTCGATCGTGATCGCGCTGTCCTCTGTGTGCTGCATCTCACCTCAATTGAAACGATAATCATTTTCAGTATATCGTCTCGCGCTATGGATTGGCTGTTCGCCCCGTTCGAGGTGGCCTTCGTGCAACGCGCGCTGTGGGGTGGGCTGCTCGTGTCGTGCGTGTGCGCCCTCGCCGGGACCTGGGTCGTGGTGCGCGGCATGGCCTTTCTCGGCGACGCGATGTCGCACGGGATGCTGCCCGGCGTCGCGGTCGCGGCGCTGCTCGGCGGGAATCTGCTGCTCGGTGCCGCGATCAGTTGCGCCGCCATGGCTTTCGGGGTGACGGCGCTGGGCCGGAGCAAGCGGTTCGCGCCCGATACCGCGATCGGGCTGCTGTTCGTCGGCATGCTCGCGGCCGGGGTGATCATCGTGTCGCGTTCGCAGTCGTTCGCCGTCGACCTGACCGGGTTCTTGTTCGGTGACGTGCTCGCGGTGCGGTCGCGGGATCTGGGGTATCTCGGTGTGGCGCTGGTGGTCGCGCTCGTGGTGACGGTGCTGGGGCATCGGGCGTTCGTCGCCTCGACCTTCGATCCGCGCAAGGCCCACACGCTCGGGCTGCGGCCGAAGCTCGCCCAGGTGGCGCTGATCGGACTGGTGACGCTGGCCATCGTCGCGTCGTTCCACGTCGTCGGCACGCTGCTGGTGTTCGGCCTGCTCATCGCGCCGCCGGCCGCGGCGCTGTACTGGTCGGACCGGATTCCGGTCGTGATGGTGATCGCGGCGCTGCTCGGCGGTGCGTCGACCGCCGTCGGCCTGCTCGTCTCGTGGCACGCGGAAACCGCGGCGGGCGCGACGATCGCCGCCGTCGCGGTCGGCGCGTTCTTCCTGTCGGCGATCCTCGCCGCGCTGCGCGACCGCTTCGGCGCGCGTCGGCTCGGTGCCGCGTCGGTGGCCGCGCTCGCTACCGTGTCGCTGGTCGGGTGTGGGTCGGGGGAGCCGCCGATGGTCGAGGAGGCGCCGCACGGTTTCGTCGCGGGGGCCGAGGAGATGGCCGAGCCGCAGACGCGGTTGATCGTTACGGATGTGGGGACGGGGGAGGTGCGGGTCGTCGATCTGCTCACCGAGCAGGTGACCACTCTCGATGCATCGGAAACTGTTTCCCAGCAGGCGCATTCGCCGAGTCCAGATGGCGCTGCCGTGCGGTTGGCCGGCGACGGCCGCTTCGGCTTCCTCGCTGTCGGCGGCCGTCTGACGATCGTGGACAGTGGCGCGTGGACGGTCGATCACGGCGATCATCGGCACTACTACAGCGCACCGATTCGGATGGTCGGGTCGACCGATTTCCCGGCGGCGCAGCCGGGCTCGATCACGGCCCACAGTGATCCCGTTGTCACGGCGGTCGTTTCGGAGGGTGGCGAGACGATGCTGTTCGATCGGGCCGCGCTGGGCGAAGGGACGGTGGGGGAGCCGCGGCAGATCGATGGTGTGGCGGTGCCGTACGCGGAGCGGTTGATCGTCGTCGATCGTGCGGGGCGGGTGGAGGTGCGCGGGCGCGACGGCGCGGCGGGGGAAGCGCAGCCGGTGACGTGCGCTGAGACGCGCGGGCAGGCGGTGACCAGGCGTGGGGTCGTCTTCGGTTGTGCCGACGGCGCTCTCGTCGTCGCGCAGCGCGATGGCGGTTTCGTCAGCGAGAAGATTCCGTACCCGGCGTCGTCCGCCGAGCGCGCGACCGCCTTCACCCATCGGCCGGGAAGCACCACGCTGACCGCGCTCGCTGGGCGCACCGGGGTGTGGACGCTCGACATCAGGGCGAAGACCTGGACCTCGACGCCGATCGTCGACGCGGTGGCGGTCAACACCGCGGGCGAGGGGTCGTCGCTGTTGGTCCTCACCCGTGATGGCGTCCTGCACGGCCTCGATCCGGTAACCGGAGCGGAGACAGCACGTCTCGGCCTCGTCGGCGGACCGGTCGAGACCGCCGCGATCCACGTCGATCCGGATCGCGCCTACGTCAACGACATTCGCACACGTGCCATCCATGAGATCGCCTACAACGACAACCTTCGTGTGGCGCGGGACTTTCCGCTGGATATCGTGCCGACGCTGATCGTGGAGACCGGACTGTGAACGCGACAACACGCAGACGTGCGGGAGCGCCCTACCGGGCTGTGGACCGCAGCCCGAACCGCTGTCTCGGCTCGGGCCGCGACAACGTCTTGGCCTTCGGCAGGAACGACGGTTTCGCCCACTCGGCGCCACCGCCGGCGCGCGACGTCGTTCCTTCCCGGTGGCCGAGGATCCTGATGTCGGCTCGGAGCCGTCGCCGACACAGGCGGAGGTCGTGGCCCGCCGCGATGATCTCCGCGCTGAGCGTGGCCGTGCTGATGTCGCTGATCAGCGCCTGTTCGGCCGACAGCGATCGCTCCGGGATCGTCGTGACGACCAATATCCTCGGCGATCTGACCAAGGCGGTCGTCGGTGACACCGTGCCGGTCACCGTGCTCATGCAGGCCGGGGCCGACCCGCACTCGTTCGCGATCTCGGCCCGGCAGGCGGCTGAGATCGAACGGTCGGCGCTGGTCGTGCACAACGGGCTCGGCCTCGAAGAGGGCGTCGCGCGGCACGTGCAGGCGGCGGCCGCGGCGGGCGTGCCCACGCTGGCGGTGGCCGAACGGGTCGACCCGATCGCGTACACCGCCGACGAGTCGGCGGGCAAGCCCGATCCGCACTTCTGGACCGACCCGCGGCGGGTCCGCACGGCCGTCGAAGCGATCAGCGCGGAAGTCCTCGCGCGGGTGGACGGCGTCGACGGCGCGGCGGTGCGCGCGAATACCGAGCGCTACCTCGCCGAGATCGATCAGCTCGACCGGTGGATGACCGACCGGTTCGCGGCGATCCCCGCCGACCGCAGGCAGCTGGTCACCGACCATCACGTCTTCGGTTATCTCGCACAGCGATTCGGCTTCCGGGTGATCGGCGCGGTGATCCCCAGCGGCACCACCCTGGCCTCGCCCAGCGCCGCCGATCTCGACGGGCTCGCCGCCGCCATCCGGGCCGCGGGCGTGAGCGCGATCTTCGCCGATTCCGCCCAGCCCGACCGGCTCTCGCGCGTCCTCGCCGAGCACACCGGTCTGACGGTGCGGGTGATCGGCCTGCACACCGAATCGCTCACCGCGCCCGGCGGCGGCGCGGCCACCTATCTCGAGATGGCCCGCGCCAACACCGAGGCCATCGCCCGCGGGCTGGCCGGGCCGACAACGTAGTTCACGCAGGAGAAATGGAGCAGCACATGCACAGTCGGTCACGGACCACCACGCTGGTGGCCCTGTCCGGGGTCTTCGCCTCGGTGGTCGCGCTCAGTGGCTGCGGCACGGACGACGCCGCGCACGACCACGAGCACACGCCGGGCGCGGAGCCGATCGCGCTCACCTACAACGGCGGCATCTACGTCCTCGACGGCGCCACGCTGGCCCAGCAGGGCGAGGTGAAGCTCGACGGCTACAACCGGCTCAACCCGGCGGGTGACGACGACCACCTCATGGTGTCGACCAAGGACGGGTTCCGCGTCTTCGACGCCTACGACCGGGAATTCACCGGCACCGAGTTCCCCGCGCGCAAGCCCGGCCACGTCGTGCGGCACGCGGGCAAGACCGTGCTGTTCGCCGACGGATCGGGCGAGGTCACCGTCTTCGACTCCGCGCAGCTCGCGCACGGCACGCCGAAGACCGAGGTCTACCGTGCGGCCGCACCGCACCACGGTGTCGCGATCGAGCTGAGCAACCGGCAGCTCGTGGTGACCCTGGGCACCGAGGACAAGCGGGTCGGCGCGGTCGCGCTCGATCAGGATCGTAAGGAACTCGCCAGGAACGAGGACTGCCCCGGCGTGCACGGTGAGGCGACCGCGAAGGACGAGGCGGTGGTGATCGGCTGCCAGACCGGTGCCGTGGTCTATCGCGACGGGAAGTTCACCAAGGTCGCCAGCCCGGATGCGTACGGCCGGATCGGCAATATGTCCGGCAGCGCGGACTCGCCGATCGTGCTCGGCGACTACAAGGTCGACAAGGACGCCGAACTGGAACGGCCGCAGCGGATCTCGCTGGTGAACACCGCCGACGGCACCCTGCGCCTGGTCGACATCGGCACCAGCTACACCTTCCGCTCCCTGGGTCGCGGCCCGCAGGGCGAAGCGCTGGTGCTGGGCACCGACGGCAAGATCCACGTCGTCGACCCGGTCGCGGGCACCGTCACCCGGACCATTCCGGTGCTCGGCAGCTGGCAGGAACCGCTCGACTGGCAGGACGCGCGGCCCGCGCTGTTCGTTCGCGGCGGCATCGCCTACGTCTCCGACCCGGCGGCCAAGCAGGTGCATCGCGTCGACCTGGCGGACGGAAAGGTCACGGCCACCGTCACCTTGGCGGCGGCGCCGAACGAGATCAGCGGCGTCGCCGGACACTGATCGACCGACGGCGCGCATCGGCGGGACCTACCACCGATGCGCGCCGAGGTCAGCCGGCGCAGCGCAGGACGGCCTCGCGCAGATTGCGGCTGCGGACGTCGTCGAGGATCGCCATGCCGAGGCGGTTCATGCTGTAGCCGAAGCCGAGGCCCGTCGTCGGGTCGCCGAAGCCGAACGAGCCGCCGAGGCCGGTGGTGCCGTAGGCGCGTTTGTCCGAGCCGAAGCGGAAACTGCCGCGCGACTTGCGGAAACCGAGGTGGTAGCGGCTCTTGGTGTGCAGCACCAGGTCATCGGCGGGCACGTCGTCGGCGGTGTCGGCCGCGGCCAAGAGATCGAGCACGGTGTCGCTGATCGGCAGCGCGCCGGTGCGCCCGGCCGCCGCGCCGTAGACCCGGGCCAGCGCGCGGGCGTTGCCGACGCCGTTCATGCCCGGCCACTCGATCTCCAGGAATTCCCGGCGGGCGGCGCGGGCGGGCGCGCCGGGGCGCGGATTGGTCAGCGCCGCGTAGGAGAGCCCCCGCTTGGCGTAGACCTCGGCGCCGATCCGCACCGGGATGTCGGCGAGTTCGTAGCGCAGGATGTCGAGGCCCTTCGTCGCCGACAGCTCGGCGACCCGCTCCATCGGCTCGGACCCGGGCAGCCCGATGAACAGATCGGCCTCGACCGGGGCGGCGATCTCCTCGGCGAAGAACCGGCCGAGGCTGCGGCCCGCCGGATCGACGCGGCGCAGCAGCTCGCTCTGATAGAGGCCGAGGGTCAGCGCGTGATAGCCGTGCCGGGTGCCCGGCCGCCACGCCGGCTTCTGCTCGGCCAGCAGCGTGCCGAGGGCGTCGCGATCGGCGAGCTCGCGCAGTTTCACGATCCGGTCCAGCCCGGACAGCCCGGCCTGATGGTCGATCAGCTGCCGGACGGTGATCGTGTCCTTGCCGTTGGCGGCGAACTCCGGCCAGTACTTCGCCACCGGCTGCTCGTAGTCGAGCAGGCCGCGCGAGACGGCGGTGGCGATCGTGAACGCCGACATCCCCTTCGAGGAGGAGAACACCGGGACGATGGTGTCGCGCTCCCACGGCACCTCGCGTCGGCGGTCGCGATGGCCTGCCCACAGGTCGACCACAGGCTCGCCACCTGCGTAGACGGCCACGGCGGCGCCGATCTCCCCGTGCTCGGTGAAGTTGCGGCGGAAGGCGTCGGCGACGGGGCCGAAACCGGCCGCCACGTCGCCGTGGATCGATGGTGCGGGACTCATGGTGACTCGATCGTAGCGGCGTCTCGTACGCTGCCGATATGCGTTCGTTCGAGCAGATCCAGCACTGGCCGGTCGCCAACGCCGCCGCCGCGGTCGTCACCGCGGGCGGCGTGTCGACCACCGGCGACACCGCGCGGGTGTTCCGGCTGGCCTCGGTCACCAAGCCCCTCGTCGCCTACGCCACGCTCGTCGCGATCGAGGAGGGCGCGGTCGAGCTCGATCAGCCCGCCGGTCCGCCCGGATCGACCGTGCGGCATCTGCTCGCCCACACCTCCGGCGTCGCCTTCGCCACCCCCGACGTCATCGCCGCGCCCGGCGCCCGGCGCATCTATTCCAGCGCGGGCTTCGAACTGCTCGCCGATTTCCTCACCGCGAATACCGGTATCGCCTTCCCGCACTATCTGCGCGAGGCGGTATTCGAACCGATCGGTATGCGCACCGCGGTCCTCGACGGTTCCGCCGGGCACGCGGCGAAGGCCTCCGTCGACGACCTGATTCGATTCGCCGTCGAGTTGCTGACACCTCGATTGATATCCGAGCAAACCCTCGCCGACGCGACCTCGGTGCAATTCCCCGGCCGCGACGGAGTCCTGCCCGGATTCGGCTCCCAGCGCCCCAACGACTGGGGATTGGGATTCGAAATCCGCGGCGGGAAATCCCCGCACTGGACCGGATCCGCCAATTCCGGGCGGACCTACGGGCACTTCGGGCAGTCCGGCACGTTCCTGTGGGTCGACCCGGAAATAGGAGTGGCGACGATCGCGCTGAGCGACGAGAATTTCGGCGACTGGGCTCGAGCGGCGTGGCCGAAATTCAGCGATTCCGTGATCGCAGAGACACACAACACGCTGTGAAGTAACACCCGTACCACCGAACACTTCAGTACACTCGGGCCACGCCAGTCCGACGGGTCGTTGGGGAAGACGCTCCTTGTCGAGGCTGGAGGTGTTGTGTAGTGCGCGCATCGAGTCAGTTCGCTGATGCGACGGCGGGTGTGGTCTACATCCACTCATCGCCCGCCGCGTTGTGCCCGCACGTCGAATGGGCACTGTCCACCGCGCTCTCCGCCCCCGCGAAATTGCGCTGGACCGCGCAACCCGCCGACGGACAACTGCGCGCCAGCAGCGATTGGATCGGTCCCGTCGGCACGGCATCGCGGATTGCCCAATCATTGCGCGCCTGGCCGGTTCTGCGCTTCGAGGTCACCGAGGATCCCAGCGAGGGCGTCGACGGCGAGCGCTACAGCTTCGTCCCGGCCCTGGGCCTGTGGCACGGCTCCACCGGCGCCAACGGCGATGTGATGCTCGGCGAGATGCGATTACGCGCCTTACTCCAGGCCGCCAGGGAACTCGGCGGCCACGGCACCTACGACCTGTCCGCCGAGATCGACCGTGCCCTGGGGACCGCGTGGGACGAGGACCTCGAGGCCTACCGCCAGGGCACCGACTGCGTCGGCGCCGAAGTCACCTGGCTGCGCCGCGACGTCGGCTGACCGCTCGATCCGCGCGCCGGCCGTGGCGCTGCTACCTTCGTCGGTATGACACGTGGGGGCGGGAAATTCGGGTGGTCGATCGTGCTCGTCGGCGCCGTACTGGCACTGACGGGATGTTCCGGTGACACGGCGGGGACGGCGACCCCGGCATCATCGACCGCGCCATCATCGACCAAGCCGACCACATCCGGCGCACCGGTCCCCACGGGGGACCTGACCACCATGACCTGCGCCCAGTTCCTGGCCCTCGACGATCCCACCCAGAAATCGACCCTGCCCGCCCTGGCCGACCAGCTCGGATACAAGACGCTCGTCAACCCGAGCAACTACAAGATCGTGCAGGCGATGTGCAAGACCGACGGCACCAAACTGGTGAAGGAGTGGCTCGGCCGCGCCTGACCGACTCGCGAGCCCCGTCAGTTCCGAACGGCGGGAAGGGATTCGGTGGATGCCGGGGCGACCGGACGGTTGAGGTAGGTCGCGTGGGCGGTGAACACCAGCGCGCACACCGCCAGAACGGCGGTGGTGGCGGCGAGGATTCGACCGTTGTTCGCGCCGGTTCGCCGACGGAGGAGGATCGGGGCGAGCACACCGAGGACGGCCGTCAGCAGGGTGTAGCCGAACGACCAGTCGTCGACCGAGCGCAGGACTCGCATGATGATCCGTGAAGCGCTGTCGACGGTGGCGCCGTCCGCGAGCCGGGCAGTCCAGGTCGCCGCGACGACACCGGACAGCGCGGCGAAGGGCCACAGCACGGCGGCGCCCGCGATTCCGGCGGCGCCGCACCGGCCGAGGAACGCGCGTGGACTCCGGCCCGCGATGGCGGAATCGGCCAATGCCGCTGCGGAAAGGCCGATTCCGACCGTGACGCCGGCTCCGATCGCCGCCGGCACGACCACCATCCAGAGATAGACGCCCGCGGTGGCGAGGACCGTCAACCGGTCGGGCGCGTGGACCGCGACCGCGATTCCGGTGCTCACCGCGCCGCCGATCGCCGCGACCACCAGCACGGTCACCACCGCTGACGCCGCGGCGGTGGCCACGGCCCACCCCAGGCCGCTGTTCGGCCGCCCGGTCACCGCGCCGGAACGCGTCGCATCGCTCACCCGGCCACTGTAGGGCCGCGTTGCGCGGGGCGGTCCATGACCCAGAGCATGCCGCGGCCCGATTCGCCGGGGGTGGAGATGGCTCGGGGGCCGGTGCTCGCGAGGCGGTAGCCGAGGCGGCGGGCTACCGCGGCGCTGCGGAGGTTGGCCGCGTCGCAATGGATTGCGATGCGGTGGATGCCGGGGAGGGTCAGGGCGATGGTGGTCAGGGCGCCGGCGGCGCGGGTGATCACGCCGCGGCCGACGTGTTCGGTGTGGCACCAGTAGCCGATTTCGAGGGTGGCCGGGCCGACGCGATCGTGCAGGCCGACGACTCCGAGGAGGGTGTTCGCGCGATCGAAGACGCCGTAGTTGTATCCGCCGTCCGGTGTGGGCCATGCCGAGAGCGTCGCGTGGTTCGCGGCTACATCGTCGAAGTCCGGCGGCTCGGCCGCCCACTCCATCCAGTGGTGCAGCTGCTCGAACGACGCGTTGATCGCGGCGAACTTGGCTGCCAGATCCTCGGCCTGCCACCGCCGGATCACCAGGTCCCCGACCAGCACTCGATCGGGCGGCACGATCCCTGGCGGCAGTGCTGGGGGATGTTCGGTGTCCACACCCCGATGGTCGTCCACCGATCCGCACGCGCGCAATGCGAATTCGATCCGCCGATCGCGGACGGCCGTGGCAAGCGACCACAGTGAAGGCCGGGCGGCCCGCCGGCGCGGCGACGTCAGGGAGCGAGGAAGCGGGAGGCGTTGGTGGCGGCCCACTCGGCGAAAGTGGTGGCGGGGCGGCCGGTGATGTCCTGGACGCTGGTGATGGGGAGGGTGCCGGGGTCAGGGGCGTAGTCGGTGAGGACGTTGTCGACGTACCAGACGGCGTTGTCGCCCATGGTGGGCGTGAGGGCGGCGATGGTTTCCTCGCGGGAGGACTGCCGGAAGGCCAGCTCGCGCCCGAGGGCGGTGGCGAGGTGGGCGACGAGGGCGGTGCGGCTGAGGATTTCGGGGCCCGCCAGCGGGTAGGCGCGGCCCTGATGGGTGTCGGAGAGCAGGGCGGTGGCGGCGACGGCGGCGATGTCGTCCATGGCGATGGGCGCGGTCGCGGTGTCGGGGTACGGCTCGCGGATGGTGGCGGTGTCGCGGATCTGCTGCGACCAGGTGAGCGTGTTCTCCATGAAGTCGGCGGGCCACAGGTGGGTCCAGGCCAGCCCGCTGTCCTCGACGGCCGTGCTCACCGTGCCCCACCAGCTCTCCGGTTCCCCCGACAGATCGACGACGTGCTTCACCCCCGCCGCGCGGGCCAGCGCGAGCACCTCGGCCACCGTGTCGGGGGTGGGCGCCAGGTACACCCGCTCCACGCCGTCGAACGCCGCGGGCAGCGTCGCCGGGCGGCGCAGATAGCCCTCGAACACCTCCACGCCGGCGGGCAGCGCGGCCTTGCGCGGATCGGTGGTGAGCGCGCGGACCTCGGTGTGTCCCGCGGCGAGCAGGTGGTCGACGACCTTGCGGCCGATGTTCGCGGTGGCCCCGGTTACCAGGATGGTCATGTATTTCCCTCCGGTACTACTCGATGAGGTCCCCATTCTGCCAACGGAATTCGTCGGCGGCACGTAGCAATTTTCGACTCCGTGACCGCAGGTCGAGGATGGCTACCGGGGTGATGGCTACCGGTCAGCTACTCTGGCGGGGTAAGCGATCGGTTCCTCTCGACGGCCGAAGGACAGCATGATGCGACGACTCCTCCCGCTCGGCGCGGCGCTCGCCGTCGTTGTCCTCGGCTGTGCGAGTCCGGCCGATGACCAGCCCGCGCCGCACGACGAGACGGTCCGGATGCTCGTCGCGCCCGAGCAGGTCGACTGCGTCGGCGTCGCGCCCATGCGCTGCCTGCAGATCCGGTACGCGCCCGACGAGCGCTGGCAGCTGTTCTACGAGGGCATCACCGGGTTCACCTACGAGCCCGGCTACGCCTACGAGCTGACCGTCCGGGTCAGCCCGGTCGACAACCCGCCCGCCGACCACTCCAGCCGTCGATACGACCTCGTCAGCGTCGACTCGAAAACTCTGGCCTGAGCCGACTACGCGAATCGACCCAGACCGCGACGGCGGCGAATGGGTGATCCGTCCGATGCGGCGGTGACGGCTCGCTCCCTAGCGTCGGAATCCAGGACGTGAACCCAGGAGCCAGGAGGCCGTCATGACCATCCAATACATCGACACACTGATCATCGGCGCAGGTCAAGCCGGTTTGTCGACCGGTAGTGCGCTGCGAAGGGCGGGACAACCGTTCCTGATCGTCGATCGCGGCGAGCGCATCGGCGACAACTGGCGACGGCACTACGACTCGCTGCGCCTCTACACCCCGGCCAAGTACGACGGCCTGCCCGGCCTGCCGTTCCCGGCGGCCGACCGCTGGAGCTATCCCGGCAAGGACGAGGTGGCCGCCTATCTCGAGCAATACGCCCTGCACTGGGATCTGCCGGTGCGGATGCGGACCGGGGTCGACCGGCTCACCGCGCGGCCGGGCGGCGGCTACCTGGCCCACCTCGGCGACGACGTCATCCGCTGTGACAATGTCGTCGTCGCGACGGGCACCTTCGGCCGCACGCCGCACGTGCCGGACTTCGCGGCGGAGCTGGATCCGTCGATCACCCAACTGCATTCGAGCCGGTATCGCGGTCCCGCCCAGCTCGGCGACGGGCCGGTGCTGGTGGTCGGTGCCTCGCATTCGGGCACCGATATCGCCTACGAACTCGCCCGCACCCACCCGACGATCCTGTGCGGTCGCGACTGCGGGCAGATTCCGCTGCGCTGGGACTCGCGGGCGATCCGGGTCGCGCTGCCGATCCTGGTGTTCGCCTGGCGGCACATCGTCACCCGGCGCACGCCGATCGGCCGGAAACAGCTGCGCGAGGTGCGTTTCCACGGTGGACCCATGCTGCGGGTCAAGCGGGCCGATCTCGCCGAGCGCGGCGTCGAGCGGATCACCCAGCGGGTGCGCGGGGTGCGCGACGGGCGGCCCGAGCTCGACGACGGCACGCTGCTCGACGTCCGGAACATCGTGTGGGCCACGGGATTCCGGCAGGTGTTCGACTGGATCGACCTGCCGGTCTTCGACGAGAACGGCTGGCCGCGAGAATATCGCGGGGTCGTCGACGACGCGCCAGGGCTGTTCTTCTGCGGATTGAGCTTCCAGTACGCGTTCTCCTCGATGGTCTTCCCCGGCGTCGGCCGCGATGCCGAGTACCTCGCCCGCCGGATCGTGGCCCGCTCGCGTGACATCGCACCGGACGTAGCCGCGGCCTGACCACCGACAATCGCTGTGACCTGCGCGTATCCTCCTAGACAGGGTGATGTGCGATGAGCGTGGTCGACAGCTTGCTGCGAGCTCGGGAGGCCTACGAGCGCCGGGAATGGGTGGCCGCCTTCGAGGCGCTGTCCGGGACCGACGCCGACCTGCTCCGGGCCGAGGACTTCGCCCGCCTCGCCACCGCGGCCCACCTCACCGGGCGGACCAACGACAGCATCCAGGCCATGCAGCGCGCGTACCAGCTGCACCTGGACGCGGGCGCGGTCACCGCGGCGGCGCGCTGCGCGTTCTGGCTGGCGATGACCCTGCTGAACAGCGGGGAAGCCGCGGTCGGCAGCGGCTGGGTGGCCCGGGCGCAGCGGCTGCTGGCGGAGGTCCCCGGCGAGGTCGTCGAGCACGGCTACGTGTGGGTGGCCGTGCTGCACCGGCATCTGGCCGCGGGCGAATTCGGTGAGCTGGAGGCCTGCGCGGACCGCGTCACCGACTACGGGCGCCGCTTCGAGGTCCCGGAGCTGATCGCGATGGGCCTGTCGGTCCAGGGCCGGGTCGCCCTCTACGCGGGCCGGGTGCGCGAAGGACTCGCCCTGCTCGACGAGGCGATGGCGGCGGTCGCGGCGGGGGAGGTGTCGACGCTGTTCGCGGGCGAGATCTACTGCTCGCTGGTCGAGGCGTGTCAGGAGATCTCCGATTTCGCGAGAATGGAGCAGTGGACGCTGGCCCTGACCACCTGGTGTGCCGATCAACCGGGTCTGGTGCTGTTCACCGGGCAGTGCGCGGTGCATCGCGGACAGCTGATGCGAGTGCACGGCGCCTACGACGCCGCGCTGGAGGAATACGAGTCGGCGCTCGGGCGCTATCTCGCGGCCGGGACCGTCGCGCCCGCCGGTCTCGCGCTGGCGGAGCGCGGTGACGTGCTGCGCCTGCGGGGCGCGTTCCCCGAAGCCGGTGACGCCTACGCCGAGGCCGTCGGATACGGCCATGATCCCCAGCCAGGACTGGCGCTGCTCTGGGCGGCCCGTGGTCGCACCGCCGCCGCCGTGGCCACTGTGCGGCGGCTGGTGGCCGAGACACCCGATCCCGTGCATCGCTCCCGGGTGCTGCCCGCCGCGGTCGACATTCTGCTCACCTCAGGGGAGTTGGCCGAGGCGAGCGCGCTGAGTACCGAATTGTCGGCGCTGGCCGAGGGATTCGGCTGCACCGCGTTGCGGGCGGCGGCCGCGCACGCGGCCGGCTGCGTGGCGGCGGTGAACGGTGACCCGGTCGGCGCGGTCGGCGAACTGCGCCGCGCGGTCCGGCTGTGGTCGGCGCTCGACGCGCCGTACGAGACCGCCCGCTGCCGCGCCGATCTCGGGCGCGCGCTGCGGGCGCTCGCCGACGAGGACTCGGCCCGGATGGAATTCGCCGCCGCGCAGCGGATCTTCGCGCGGCTCGGCGCCACTCCGGCCGCCGACGAGGTGGCGGGATTGCTCACGCCCGCCCTGCCCGGCGGGCTGACCGCGCGCGAGGTCGAGGTGCTGCGGCTGGTGGCGGCGGGGCGCAGCAATCCGCAGATCGCGGGGGAGCTGGTGGTCAGCGAGAAGACCGTCGCCAGGCATCTGTCGAATATCTTCACCAAGCTCGAGGTCGGCTCGCGGACGGCGGCGGCCGCCTTCGCCTACGAACACAACCTCACCTGAATTCGCGCGGATCCGGTGATGTTTTTCCGGTATCACCGCTGGTGGGGTTTCCCTTGATCGTTAACGATGCGAAAATGTGCGCGGATCGAGATCCGGTCCAGCAGAGGATGTTCCGCCGATCTCGGCGGGCAGACTGGAGGGGCAAGATGTTTTTCTCGTCTCGAACGAGTTCCAGCGCACGACGATTCGGCACCGTCGCCGTTCTCGCGGCAGGGGCTCTCGGCCTCGCGGCCACCACCGCGCACGCCGGACCAGCAGCAACAGTTCCGACCGTCCAGGGCGTCGAAGGGGGAGTGGCGTTCACGGCGAGTCCGCTCGCCGACGGCTCCGGACTCACCGCCGCCGTAGCCGACGGCACGTTCCGGCTCGCCGGGGGCGTCGTCACCCTCTCCGACCGGTCCGGGCGGGTGGTGGCGGCCGTGCCGACCCGCATCGTCACCGGCGCGGGCGATGTCGAGCTGGCCGCGGGGATCGCCGCCGACGGGCAGTCGGTCACCTTACGGCCGGTCGCCGCGCCCGCCTTCGTCACCGACAACCTGGCGACCTTCGTCGACGAAGCGAGCGACACCCTCGCCCGCAAGCAGCACAACGCGGGCATCGGGGCCCTGGTCGGCGCCGGTATCGGCGCGGTCCTCGGGTTCTTCCTCGGTGGTGTCGGCGCGCTGATCACCATTCCGATCGGTGCGGGCATCGGCGCCCTCATCGGCTACTCGACGCCTTAGTGAATAGATGCGGTGGTCGGGCGATCCGGCCACCGCGTCGTCGACAACGACGGAATCTCTTCCTCGACCTGTGGCGCGCCGAACACGAGCCTGTTCGCGCTGCCGATCCGACGCTCTACGCTGGAGCGGGGGGACTCGGTGGCGGTCGCGCCGGTGACGGCGGATCGGGCGCACGGCGTCCTGTGCGATGTCCGGTCGAGCGTTGAGGGGATCCGGTGACAGAACCAGAGGACAAGCCTGCCGAGGTGTTCGACTACGACGCCGAGCTGCGCCTGCACAATGCCCATTTCCGGGCCGCGGCGCGGGTACGCGTCCACGACCGGGTGCTCGATATCGGGTGCGGCGCCGGGCAGACCACGCGGGAAGCTGCGCGTGCCGCCGCGGAGGGCACCGTGGTCGGCGTCGACGTGTCGGAGCGGATGCTCGCGCACGCCCGGCGGCTCAGCGCCGACGAGGGCCTGGCCAATGTGAGTTTTCAGCTGGCGGACGCTCAGACGCATCCGTTCCCGCCGGGGTACTTCGACGTGGGCATCAGCAGATTCGGCTCGATGTTCTTCGCCGACCCGGTGGCCGCGTTCACCAATATCGGTCGCGCGCTGCGCCCCTCGGGGCGGCTGGTGCTGCTGGTGTGGCAGGGCCGCGAGCGCAACGAGTGGACCTCGGTGATCCGTGAGACCCTCACGACGGAGGCGGCGATCGCCGGGGACGGTCCCGGGGCATTCGCGCTCGCCGATCCGGCCGTCACCGAAGGCATCCTGGCGGCCGCCGGATTCACCGATATCGCCTTCACCGAGGTCGACGAACCGGTCTACTACGGCAGGGACAGCGCCGCCGCCTTCGACAATGTGCTGCGGCTGGTGGAGTTCCGCGACATCATCGCCGGTCTGGGGCCCGCGGGCGCCGAGGCGGCGCGGGCGCGGCTGCGGGCACTGCTCGACGCGCATCACACCGGTGACGGCGTGTACTTCGACTCGCGCGCGTGGATCGTCACCGCTCGCCGACCCCCGCGATCGGGTGTCTGAACCCTTTTCCGCGGCCGGTGCCTCTTATCCATGTCCCGACGACAATGTCGGGAACGGAAACGGAGGTTGCTGTGCTCATCGGAATCGGAATCGTCGTCGGGCTGATGGCGCTGTGCACGTGCATGGTCGTCGTGCGGCGCAAACGAGCCGGACGTGGCTGAGGCGAGCTGGCCCGATCATCAGCTGATCGTCGCCGCGCAGGGTGGTGATGTCGATTCGATCGCCGCGCTGGTGTCGGGCTCGCACCCCACCATCCAGCGCTTCGCCCGATCGCTGTGCGCCACACCGGAAGACGCGGAGGACGCGGCGCAGGAGGCGCTGATCATCCTGTATCGCAAGATCGGGATGCTGCGGGCCTCCGGGGCGCTCGCGTCGTGGATGTTCCGCATCGTGCGCAACGAGTGCCTGCGGCGCGCGCGGCTCGGCCTGCGGGATCGCCCGCCGGTGCCGCCGATCGCGGCGGCCGCGTCGGCCGAGGACGAGGTCTTGCAGCGCCTCGAAGCGGGCAGGGTCGCGGCCGCGGTCGCCGCCCTGCCCGTCGACCAGCGCCGCGTGCTGATCATGCGCGACATCCAGGGCTACAGCGGCCGCATGGTCGCCGACACCCTCGGCCTCAGCACCGCCGCGATGAAATCCCGCCTGCACCGTGCCCGCGCTGCCGTGCGCGACACCCTGCACACCGACCCGGTTCCAGGAGAACACGATGACACCTGACGCCCCCGACTACGCGAGCTCATCCCTCCCCATCCACCTACTGCGCGGCGCCCTGGGCTTCCTCGCCCTGACCGGCTCCGTCGCCCTCATCCCCCTCACCGGCCTGCTCAGCCTCCTGCTCCTGCCCGTCGGCCTGTTCGCTCTGCGCGGCTGCCCGACCTGCTGGGCCATCGGCCTGATGCAAACCCTCTCCCGAGGAAAACTCCAGCGCACCTGCGAAGACGGCGTCTGCACCCTGACCGTCGCCGACCGCGTGTAGTTCACGGCTGACGCAGCGTGCCCCACGAAATCACCGTGGGGCACCCTGCTGGCAGGCAGCTACGACGACCTGTTCAGCGAGAGCCGAGGTGGCTGGTGTCGTTGAGGGTGTGGAGTTGGCGGTTGTGGAAGTAGTCGTCTTCGCGGAGTTCGGTGATGCCGCCGGAGGTGGCGTGGAAGTGGGCGTAGTCGGCGGCGTCGAGGGGCATGCGGATCCAGGCGGCGATGACGAAAGTCAGTGCGCCGCCGTGGGTGACGATGATCTGGTGGCGGCAGTCGCTGCGGAGGATGTCGTCGAGGGCGGGGTAGATGCGGTGGGCGAGCGCGGCTTTGGTTTCGGCGCCGGGGATGCCCTCGTCGTGGGTCATGCGGTCGCCGACGGGTGGGGGTGGGCGGAAGCGGTCGTCGAGCCAGCGCTGGGGGCGGCCACCGGCGTCGCCGTAGGACTTCTCGCGCAGCCGGTCGTCCAGTGTCGCAACGACTCCCAGTCGCGCGGCGATGGCATCGGCGGTCTGGACGGTCCGCCGAAGATCCGAGGAGTACAGCTCGACCTCGGTGTCCTCGGGAATCCGCGCGCGGACGGCGGCGGCGATCGCTTCCGCGTCCCGCAACCCGGCGGGGGTGAGTGCGGAGTCGTACCAGCCGCCCACCAGACGGTCGACGTGATGCGTCGCTTCCGGATGCGTGACGACGTAGACAGTGCGCACGGTGCATCCTTCTCGTGGGAGCCGATCGGCACGGACCAGATAACGCTGTGGATAGGCGCAGCGAACCCCCGACCGCTGGTGTGTAAGACCGCGCAGGCTCTTCGCCCGGTTTCCTTTCTACTCCAACGACTGAGGTCACGGCCACTATCCGGCCGAGTCACATCGTTCGAACCGCGAAGGGCGCCGGAATCTCATGGTTCCGGCGCCGTTCGTCGTTCTCATGCCGGTTCAGTTGAGAGGGACCGGGTGGTCGAGCAGGCGCAGGACGGGGTCGATGCAGGTGGGAGCGTCGGCGAGGGCGTGGCTGGTGAACTCGATGATGGCCAGTTCGTGACGGACGACGTAGTCGAAAAACGCTGCCTCGGCGGTGTTTTCGTAGTGGCGGGCAAGGCGATGAAAGGCGGGCAGGTAGCGGGTGGTCGTTTCGCGGACCGCGCGCAGTTGCAGCCCGTAGGGCATCAGGTGCAAACCGCTGCCACCGATGCGGCCGAGGGTGTCGGCCATGGCATTGGTCGATGGAATAGCCAGATCGGCGCGCTCGAGGAAGGCGCTGACGCCGGCCTGGGTCCGGATCTCCAACTCGTGCAGGGCTTGCCAGCCGGCGCGGCGGCGGGCGGACGAGGCATGATCGGCGGCCGCGGCGAAGAAGGACGAGCCGAGATCTTCCGATTCGACGAGTCGGTGCAGATCGGCGGCGATGCGGGTGGGGATCGTGGTCATGAGTTCACCTGGATTCTGTGTCGGTAGAGAGGAATTCGGTGACGAGCAGATTGAATTCGTCGGGCTTTTCGAGCATCGGCAGGTGTCCGGCACCGGAGAGGATTTCCACCTGCTGCACCGCCGGGTTGTCGGCGGCGAAGCCTCGCAGGTCGGCCGCGGGGGCGATCCGGTCGAGCTCGCCGCCGATCAGCAGTGTCGGACGGGTGAGTGTCAGCGAGGAGGTGAAGTCGTAACCGAATCCCTGTCGCAACGTCGACAGGGTGCCTGGACCGCCCACACCGGCGAGGAAGTGGCCGAACGTCTCCTGGGAGATGTCGTCCGGACGCGGAACATACGGCGCCAGCGCCAGTTTTCGCGCCCACGGGGTTCGGACGATCAGTTCCTGGATCGAGGACGGCAGCGGTAGCCCCGCGGTCGCCGCTTCGACCAGGAAGTTCACCAGCCCGGGGTCGCGGCGCAGGGTGGTGATCGGCGCGTCGAACAGTGCCAGCACCGAGGTGATCGGGCCACCGGCCAACACGATTCGGTCCACCGTGTGGGGAAGTCTGGCCGCGACCTCGCACGCCACCAGAGTGCCCATCGAATGCCCGACCACATCGATCCGCTCGACCCCGCACCGTTCCCGCAGTGCGTCGACCACCGCCACGGCGTTACCCATGCTCGACACCTGCGGCTTCTCCGAATCGCCGAATCCCGGCAGGTCGACCGCGAGGACGCGGTGCGTGCGCGCCAGCGCCGGGATCGTCGCGGCCCAGTGCCGCCGGCACCCGCCCAGTCCATGGATGAGGACACACACGCGTTCACCGGCACCGGCCTGCACGTAAGCGACTCGGCGCCCGTCGACGACGACATCGTGCCGTATCGGCTCCGGTCGGCTCACGGATTCGACGCTGACTGTGGAGTTTCTGCCCACCCTGGCTCCCGCCTCGCACTGTCGGTAGTCCGGAGTTCGTCCCACCGTGCTGAATGCCACTTGCTGCCTGAAAGTGACTTTCAGAGACTAGCGCCGCTTTAGGAAGTTGTGCAAGTCACTGTCAGTCGTCGGCAATGGGCTCGCGTATCGTTTCGGGGTGCCCGATCCCGTCCGTCAATCGCAACCGCCCGGCCTGCTCGAGCGCCGCAAGATTCAGGCGATGCTGGAAATCCAGGACGTCGCCCTGGGATTGTTTGAGTCCGACGGCTACCGCAAGGTGTCGGTGGAGCAGGTCGCCGCAGCGGCTGGGGTCTCGGCGAGCACGATCTACCGCTACTTCGGCACCAAGGAACAACTGGTTGTCTGGGACCACGTCGACACCCAGGCCCTCACCCTGCTGACCGCAGGCACCGACGTCGTCACGACGGCCGAGCTACTGGCCGCGGTCACCGCCGTCGCGCCGATGGTCATTGCGGCCCTTGCGCATTCGGGTGAAGAGCAACGTATCCGGCGCCGAGTCCGACTGATGACGTCCGAACCCGAAGTCCGCACCGGCGAGCTGCAACAGATCCACCGCCTGGAGCACCAGATCCAGCACCTGCTGACCCAGCG
Organism: Nocardia sp. NPDC003269; assembly: GCF_042888005.1. Lineage (NCBI taxonomy): Bacteria > Bacillati > Actinomycetota > Actinomycetes > Mycobacteriales > Nocardiaceae > Nocardia > Nocardia sp. NPDC003269. The sequence continues at coordinate 93,986 of NZ_JBIAPA010000004.1, read as the reverse complement.
GCTCGGACGCGACGACATCGACCTGACCATCCGCTACGCCGCCGCCCAGGCTGCCTGGGGGTACCTCGCCGCCGTCGACCACTGGGCGGCAACCGAATTCACCGAACCCCTGACCGATGTCCTCCAGCGCACCACCGACCTGATGGTCGAAGCTGTCGGCGCCGTACTGAACACCCCCGGCTGACCGGTACACAGCCGGCCGGGCACCCCTCCGACCTGCGAGCTACCTGGATGGTCGTACGCCGAGCTCACCGGTCGATCAGGGGAGGCCAGGACCGTTCGGCAGGCCGGCGGCAGCACGCGCTTCGGACGGACTGCGGTTACCGTCCATCCAGGACAGGAGGACGCCCGCCGCTGATTCGAACGCCTCGGTGAACGACGCGGCGGTACCGACCAGCCACGCCTGCGAGCGAACGTAGTGTGTGCCGTGTTCGCGCTCGCACCAGCAGGCAACCCCGATCAGAACCTCCACACTCATACGTGGCTGTTCTTCGCGAACCACACTCAACTCGTATTCGAGCCAGTCCCCCGGAGCGTCGTTCACGATCCCGGTGCCGAAAATGACCAGCTGAACGCGATCCGGGGGCGGATCGGCCCGCACGTTGTCCGGAAACCAGTCCCATCCAGATCGCCTCAACGGTGACTGGATTTCGTCGATGCGAGATGCGGCGCGACCGATCCGGGCGGCCTCTTCAGCCGAAAGGCCGGGAAGTACCGCACCCAGATCGATGCGTTCGAACGGCCGGTCCCCCATGGGTGTCAGCGTATCCATGGAGAGTGAATCCCGCAGTGCTCCAGCAGCATCCGGCCTGCTGAGTCCGCTGCGCGCCAGGTGGCCTCTTCTGACGTGACCTGCATCTTCTCAGGTGGGCGCAGAGGGGATCGAACCCCCGACCGCTGGTGTGTAAAACCAGTGCTCTACCGCTGAGCTATACGCCCTGGCACCGCCGGCGGGAACCGGCGGTGACGGTTTATGAATCTAGCGCGGCGAGCGCTTTCTCCCAAGCCGCCTGGTCACGGGCCTCTCCGGGCCCGTTCATCTCGGCGAAAGTGATGTAGCCGGACTTGTCGACGACGAAGGTGCCGCGGTTGGGGTAACCGGACTTCTCGTTGAAGACGTCGTAGGCCTGGGTGACCGCGCCGTGCGGCCAGAAATCGGACAGCAGGGGGAACAGGTAGCCCTGTTCGGCGGCCCAGATCTTGTGGGTGGGCGGGGGGCCGACGGAGATCGCGAGGATCTCGGCGTCGTCGTTCTGGAACTTGGGCAGTTCGTCACGCACCTTGCACAGCTCACCCTGGCAGATGCCGGTGAAGGCGAGCGGATAGAACACCAGCAGGACGTTCTTCTTGCCGCGGTAATCCGACAGCGAGACCGGCTGGTTGTTCTGGTCCTTGAGCGTGAAGTCCGGCGCGAGAGTGCCAACCTCTAGCGGCATACAGCGAATCCTCCGTCGTGTCGGGTCTCAGCCGAGCGTTCTCGTCCGGCTGAGACCTTAGCGAACGGCGGATTCAGCGCTGTTTGGACGGTGCCTTCGGCTGGACCAGGCGCGAGCCCGTCCAGCTGCCGAGACTGATGGTCGAGGTCTGGGTCAGGCCGGCCGTGGGCGCGGCTTCGGCGATCTCGCTCGGATCGACATGGCCCGATTGACCGGTCTTGGGGGTGAGGACCCAGATGAAGCCTTCGTCGGCCAGCGGGCCGATGGCGTCCATCAGCTCGTCGGCCAGATCGCCATCACCTTCTCGCCACCACAACAGGACGGCGTCCACGACCTCGTCGGAGTCCTCGTCGACCATCTCGCCGCCGCTGACCTCCTCGATCTCGGCGCGCAAATCGTCGTCGGTGTCCTCGTCCCAGCCCAATTCCTGAACGACCAAGCCGTGAGAAATGCCAAGCTTCTGAGCGTAGTTCTGCGCGTCCGCCGCGGCGACCACGGTGGTGTCCTCCCTAAACTGCCGACAGTAGATACGTGCAAGCGAACATGGTTATCGGCCGCAGCGCAAGCCGATCGGATGAATTGGGACCGTATGCCGCGTGTCGGCGGGGCGAATTCAGCGGCTCGGGCAGGCGTCGTGGACCGCGGTGCGGGCCTGGTTGATCTTGCGGCTGGCGTCGTTGAGCCGGGTCACCTGGGAGCTGTAGGTCATCTTCCTGGTCTCGGCGGACAGCTCGCGCGCGGCCACGACATAGGCGGTGAACTTCTCGGCGAGATCGGCGGGCAGCGCCCCCGCCGCCGCGGTGACGCCGGTCTCGACCTTGGTCGCGGCGTTGTCGAGGGTGGTAGCCGCGGCCTCGCGCTTGTCGGCGTAGTCGGGGGCGTTGCGGTCGTGCGCGGTGACGAACTCGTTGAAGGCGGTGACGCCCGCGCCGGTGGTGGTGGGGAACTGGGTGCAGTTGTCGCTGATCGCCTTGGTCTGCGCGGCGGCGGCCTTGGACGCGGCGGCGGCCGAGGCGGACGCGGCGGCGGAGGTCTGGTAGGCGGCGACCTCGGCGGGGTCGGTGGTCGCGGTGCCGGGCACCTGCTCGGCGCAGCCGGCCACGACCATGCCCGCGGTCACGGCGACAGTGGCACAGACCAGCCCGAGCCGGCGCACGTCCAGCAGCCTCATCGTTCCCCGATCCCTCTCGCTCGGTTGCTTCCCCTGCAGAACTTAGTCGAATCCGCGGACGCGTGGATCGGCGCTGCTCCGGGACTTCCGTTCGGTTCGGAATCCATAGGGAAGTGATATGAATGAGGCAGCAGGGGCCGCTGGGGGAGCGGCAGGCCGTGGTCCAGCGAAATACCGGGCAGTACCTGCTCGGGAGGGATGCCCCGGGCAGCCTTTTCGGTAAGGATGAAAGGTGCGCCCGAAACTTTCGTGACGGGTGGCCCGCACACCAAGCGGGCAGGCCCGGGGATAGCGACGCCAACAAGCAGTTCAGCCCCCAGTACGAGGAGCAGATTTGACCGACCTGATCCACTCTGTATCAGCGAATTCCGCGAACGACCCCGCCGCGGCGGCACCCGCCGCAGGCGCCGAGTCCGCCACCAGACCTACCGGTGAGCGGGTTCGGGTGATCCGCGAGGGAGTGGCGTCGTATCTTCCGGATATCGACCCCGAGGAGACCAGCGAATGGCTGGAATCCTTCGACGACATGCTCGACCGCGAAGGTCCGGGCCGTGCCCGGTACCTGATGCTGCGACTGCTCGAGCGCGCAGGCGAGCGTCGCGTCTCGATCCCCGCGCTCACCTCCACCGACTACGTCAACACCATCCCCACCGAGAACGAGCCCTGGTTCCCCGGTGACGAGGAGGTCGAGCGCCGCTACCGCGCCTGGATCCGGTGGAACGCCGCGATCATGGTGCACCGCGCGCAGCGCCCCGGCATCGGCGTCGGCGGCCACATCTCGACCTACGCGTCCTCGGCGGCGCTCTACGAGGTGGGCTTCAACCACTTCTTCCGCGGCAAGGACCATCCCGGCGGCGGCGACCACATCTACATCCAGGGCCACGCCTCGCCCGGCATCTACGCGCGCGCCTTCATGGAGGGCCGCCTGAGCACCGACCGGCTCGACGGCTTCCGGCAGGAGTACAGCCACGGCGGACCGGGCCACGGCCTGCCGTCCTACCCGCACCCGCGGTTGATGCCGGACTTCTGGGAGTTCCCGACGGTGTCGATGGGCCTTGGCCCGATGAACGCCATCTACCAGGCGCGGTTCAACCACTACCTGCACGACCGCGGCATCAAGGACACCTCCGACCAGCACGTCTGGGCGTTCCTCGGCGACGGCGAGATGGACGAACCGGAGTCGCGCGGCCTGATCCAGGTGGCCGCCAACGAGGCGCTCGACAACCTGACCTTCGTGATCAACTGCAACCTGCAGCGGCTCGACGGTCCGGTGCGCGGCAACGGCAAGATCATCCAGGAGCTGGAGTCGTTCTTCCGCGGCGCGGGCTGGAACGTCATCAAGGTGGTCTGGGGCCGCGAGTGGGACGCGCTGCTGGGCGCCGACCGCGACGGCGCGCTGGTGAACCTGATGAACACCACCCCCGACGGCGACTTCCAGACCTACAAGGCCAACGACGGCGCGTACGTGCGCGACCACTTCTTCGGCCGCGACCCGCGCACCAAGGCGCTGGTCCAGAACATGTCCGACAGCGACATCTGGAACCTCAAGCGCGGCGGCCACGACTACCGCAAGGTCTACGCGGCCTACGCGGCGGCGATGGCGCACAAGGGCCAGCCGACGGTGATCCTGGCCAAGACGATCAAGGGTTACACCCTCGGCAAGCACTTCGAGGGCCGCAATGCCACCCACCAGATGAAGAAGCTGGCGCTGCAGGACCTCAAGGACTTCCGTGATCTGCAGCGCATCCCGATCACGGACGCCGAGCTGGAGAAGGATCCGTACCTGCCGCCGTACTACCACCCCGGCATGGACAACCCGGCCATCCAGTACATGCTGAGCAGGCGTCAGTCGCTCGGTGGGTTCGTGCCGGAGCGGCGCACGGCGCCCAAGCCGCTGACCCTGCCCGGCGACGAGGCCTACCGCTCGGTCCGCAAGGGCTCGGGCAAGCAGAAGGTCGCGACCACCATGGCGCTGGTGCGCCTGGTCAAGGAGCTGCTGCGGGACAAGGAGATCGGCAAGCGGATCGTGCCGATCATCCCCGACGAGGCCCGCACCTTCGGTATGGACTCGTGGTTCCCGACGCTGAAGATCTACAACCGCAACGGCCAGCTCTACACCTCGGTCGACGCGGAGCTGATGCTCGCCTACAAGGAGAGCACCGTCGGCCAGATCATGCACGAGGGCATCAACGAGGCCGGTTCCACCGCGACCTTCACCGCGGCGGGCACCTCCTACGCCACCCACGGCGAGCCGATGATCCCGCTCTACATCTTCTATTCGATGTTCGGCTTCCAGCGCACCGGCGACAGCTTCTGGGCCGCCGCCGATCAGCTGGCGCGCGGTTTCGTCCTCGGCGCCACCGCGGGCCGCACCACGCTCACCGGCGAGGGTCTGCAGCACAACGACGGCCAGTCGCTGCTGCTCGCCTCGACCAACCCGGCCGTGGTGACCTACGACCCGGCGTTCTCCTTCGAGATCGCGCACATCATGCGCGACGGCCTGCGCCGGATGTACGGCGGCGCGACGCCGGAGACCAGCCCGCTGCCGGGCACGAATCCGCCGGAGACCGGCGCCTTCGCCGGGGAGAACATCTTCTACTACATCACCCTGTACAACGAGCCCTACCAGCAGCCCGCCGAGCCGGACGACCTCGACGTGGCCGGTCTGCTCAAGGGTCTCTACCTGTACCAGCGCGGTGGTGAGGGCAGCATCCGCGCCCAGATCCTGGTCTCGGGCGTGACCGTCCCCGACGGTCTGCGCGCCCAGGAGATCCTGGCGCAGGAGTGGGGCGTTGCCGCCGACGTGTGGTCGGTGACCTCGTTCGGCGAACTGCGCAGGGAGGCGCTGGACAAGGAGATCCAGGCGCTCAAGCACCCCGACACCGATCCGGGCGTGCCCTACGTCACCCAGGCGCTCGCGCAGACGCAGGGCCCGGTCGTGGCCGCCACGGACTGGATGCGCGCGGTCTCCGATCAGATCCGGCAGTGGGTGCCGGGCGACTACATCACCCTGGGCACCGACGGGTTCGGTTTCTCCGACACCCGCCCGGCCGCGCGCCGGGTGTTCAACGTCGACGCGCAGTCGATCGTGGTCGCGGTGCTCGAGGGCCTGGTCAAGGACGGCACGCTCGACAAGGCGAAGGCGGTGGAAGCGGCGGCGAAATACCGCATCGACGACGTCTCCGCCGCGCCCAAGCCCAGTGCGGACGCGGGCGAGGAACTCGCGTAGCGGACTATTGGACTGTGGAGCGCAAACCGCCGCGGCCCCGTCGGATCACCGAGGGCACCAGCGAACACGAGGTCTATCTGCCGACCGGGGCACTGTCCCCGAATCGGCAGACCCGTGATCCGCTGCCCGACACGCTGCTCAAGCGGGTCAAGCAGTTCTCGGGCCGGCTGTCCACCGAGGCGGTGGGGTCGATGCAGGATCGGCTGCCGTTCTTCGCCGATCTGGACGCCGCGCAGCGTGCGGGCGTCCAGATGCTGGTGCAGACGGCGGTCGTGAACTTCCTGGAGTGGTTGCAGGATCCCGATTCCGACATCCGCTTCAGCCTGGACGCGTTCCAGGTGATTCCGCAGGATCTGGCGCGGCGGCTGACGCTGCGCCAGACCGTGGACATGGTGCGGGTGGCCATGGACTTCTTCGAGCAGTGGCTGCCTGCCCTGGCGCGCAACGACCGGCAGCTGGTCGCGCTCACCGAGGCGGTGCTGCGATACGGGCGTGAGCTCGGTTTCGCGGCCGCCTCGGTGTACGCCAGCGCCGCGGAGTCGCGCGGCGCGTGGGACACCCGCCTGGAGGCGCTGGTGGTCGACGCGGTGGTCCGCGGCGACACCGGTCCCGACATGCTCTCCCGCGCGGCCACGTTGAACTGGGACGCCACCGCGCCCGCCACCGTGCTCGTCGGCACCCCACCGGCGGATCAGGGTGTCTCGACGGTCGGCGCGGTGCACACCATCGCAACCAGGCACGGCAGGGCCGCGCTGGCGGTCGTGCAGGGCGCGCGGCTGGTGATGGTCGTCAGCGGGCATCTCGGCGACGCCGGGATCGCCTCGCCGTTCCTGGCCGATCTGCTGGCCGACGTCTTCTCCGACGGCCCGGTGGTGATCGGCCCGACCATGCGCACCCTTGGCGCGGCGCACGCCAGCGCGATCGAGGCGCTGGCCGGGATGGAGGCCGTGGTGGGCTGGCGTGGCGCGCCAAGGCCCGTTCACGCCTCGGAATTGCTGCCCGAACGCGCCCTGCTGGGCGATAGAGCTGCGATAGAGGCGCTGAACGAGTATCTTGTGCTCCCGTTGGCTGCTGCCGGATCTTCGTTGTCCGACACACTCGACGCCTATCTGGATTGTGGTGGAGCAGTAGAAACGTGCGCGCGTCAGCTGTACGTCCATCCAAATACCGTTCGGTACCGTCTCAAACGAATCGGCGAGATCACCGGACGTGATCCCATGAATCCCCGAGACGCTTATGTGCTCCGAATCGCGGCGACAGTGGGCCGTTTGACACGAACGCATAACGAATCATCACCCCCCGTCACAGAAACCCCGCCTACCTCAGTGGGCTACGAGCCCCTGTAACGAGATCGGCGAATCGGTCGATCGGGACACCCCACCTCGGATTTTGTGGGACCCCTACAAAACCCGTTCGAAAGCTTCATTCGCGCCGACATCTCGTGCGGCGGGGGTCACAGTGTTTTCTTAGGGAGTGATCGCGTTGTTCACCCCTGGACAGGGGTCCCAGACACCCGGCATGCTCGCGCCCTGGCTCGCCCTCCCCGGTGCGACCGACCGCCTCGAGCTGTGGTCGAAGGCCGCAGGCCTCGACCTGGTCCGTCTCGGTACCACCGCGACGGCCGAGGAGATCGTCGACACGGCGGTGACCCAGCCGCTCGTCGTCGCGTCCGCACTGCTCGCGTTCGCCGAAATCGCCCCCGAGGCGATCCCGGCGGATACCATCGTCGCCGGACACTCGGTCGGCGAATTCGCCGCGGCCGCTGTCGCCGGCGTCATCACCGCCGACGAGGCGGTCACCCTGGCCGCCATCCGCGGCCGGGAGATGGCCAAGGCGTGTGCGCTGGAGCCGACCGGTATGTCCGCTGTGCTCGGTGGTGACGAAGCCACCGTGCTCGCACGGCTCGCCGAGCTCGACCTCGTCCCGGCCAACCGCAACGCGGTCGGCCAGATCGTGGCGGCGGGTCGCCTGGAAGCTCTGGCGGAGCTCGCCGCGAACCCGCCGGAGAAGGCACGGGTCCGCGCATTGCCCGTCGCCGGTGCGTTCCACACCGTTTTCATGGCCCCGGCCCAGGCTGCTGTCGCCGATGCCATCGCTCAGATCTCGCCGAGCGACCCGATCCGGACGCTGCTGTCGAACTTCGACGGCAAGCCGGTCACCTCGGGCGCCGACGCGATCGATAAGCTCGCCGCCCAGGTCACTCGCCCCGTGCGCTGGGACCTGTGCACCGAGACCGTCCGCGAGGCGGGCGTCTCCGCTGTGGCCGAGCTGCCGCCGGCGGGCACCCTCGTCGGTATCGCCAAGCGGGAGCTCAAGGGCACGCCCAACCTGGCCCTGAAGACTCCGGAAGACCTCCCCGCGTTGGTCGAACTGACCATCTCCGGCTAGCTTTCCCCCCGGCGGTCGCGCACGACGAGGTGCCGGCCGTACAGACCCCTACAAATGAGAACAAGAAGGGAGCCACCAAAGTGGCCGCTCTGACCCAGGAACAGATCGTCGAAGAACTCGGCAAGATCATCGAAGAGGTTACGGGTATCGAACCCTCCGAGGTGACCATCGAGAAGTCCTTCGTCGACGACCTGGACATCGACTCGCTGTCCATGGTCGAGATCGCTGTGCAGACCGAGGACAAGTACGGCGTCAAGATCCCCGACGAGGATCTGGCCAGCCTGAAGACCGTGGGTGACGCTGTCTCCTACATCCAGAAGCTCGAGGCGGAGAACTCCGACGCCGCCGCGGAGCTCAAGGCCAAGTTCGACGCCGAGTAGGGCTGAACCAGTGACCACTCCTTCCACCTTGAACGGGAATTTCCCCAACGTCGTCGTCACCAGCATGGCGGCGACCACGTCGATCGCGGGTGATGTCGATGCGACGTGGAAGGGACTCCTCAACGGTGAGAGCGGAATCGACGTTCTCGAGGATTCCTTCATCGAGGAATACGACCTGCCGGTGCGTATCGGCGGTCACCTGAAAGTCAGCCCCGACACCCTCCTGAGCCGGGTCGAGATCCGCCGTATGGCGTATGTCGAGCGCCTGGCGACCGTCCTCGGTCGCGAGGTGTGGAAGAACGCGGGCAGCCCGGAGGTCGACCCCGACCGCCTGGGCGTCGCGATCGGCACCGGTCTCGGTGGTGGCGACGCGCTGATCGACTCGGTCGACAAGCTGAAGAACGGCGGCTACCGCAAGATCTCGCCGCTGGCTGTTCAGATGGTCATGCCGAACGGTCCGTCGGCCGTCGTCGGTCTCGAGCTGAAGGCCAGGGCGGGAGTGGTCACTCCGGTCTCGGCGTGCTCGTCGGGTTCGGAGGCCATCGCCAACGCGTGGCGGATGATCGTGATGGGTGACGCCGACATCGTCGTCACCGGTGGCGTCGAGGGCTTCATCGACTCGGTGCCGATCGCCGCGTTCTCCATGATGCGGGCGATGAGTACTCGCAACGACGATCCGAAGGGCGCCTCGCGTCCGTTCGACAAGGATCGTGACGGCTTCGTCTTCGGCGAAGCGGGCGCGCTCATGGTCATCGAGACCGAGGAGCACGCGAAGGCTCGCGGTGCCACCATCCACGCTCGACTGCTGGGTGCAGGCATCACGTCCGACGGCTTCCACCTGGTCGCTCCCGATCCCGCGGGCACCGGTGCGGCCAGGGCGATGACCCGCGCGATCCAGACCGCCGGTCTGACCAAGCAGGACATCACCCACATCAACGCCCACGCGACCGCGACCCCCATCGGCGACACCGCCGAGGCCAACGCGATCAACCTGGCCGTGGGTAACCACGCTTCGGTGTACGCGCCGAAGTCGGCACTGGGCCACTCGATCGGCGCCGTCGGTGCCCTCGAGTCCGTGCTCACCGTGCTCGCCATCAGGGACGGCGTCGTTCCGCCGACGCTGAACCTGGACAACCAGGATCCGGAGATCGACCTCGACGTGGTGCACGGGCAGGCCCGGCACCAGGAAATCGAGTACGCGATCAACAACTCCTTCGGTTTCGGTGGGCACAACGTCGCGCTCGCCTTCGGTCGGGCTTAGCCGCACCGATCGACTGCATTCACGATCCCCGGTGGGGTCGCGCCAACTGAATGGTTCGACCCCACCGGCGGTTCGCCATACGCAGCCGCCGTAGCGGCAACTCTTCTTCGAAGGCAGGAGACGAACGCGATGACCATCATTGCTCCCGCGTTTCACGACACGACGACCGATCCGCGCGACCCGCTCGGCCGACTGCAGCGGTTCTTCGATCCCGGCACGGTGCTGCCCCTGCACCCGCGGGACAAGTCCGGTGTGCTGGCCGCGATCGGCGAGGTCGACGGTGTGCGCACCGTGGCCTACTGCTCGGACGCCACCGTCATGGGCGGGGCGATGGGCGTCGAGGGATGCAAGCACATCGTCGACGCGATCGACACCGCCATCGATTCCGGCCTCCCGGTCGTCGGCCTGTGGCACTCCGGTGGCGCCCGCCTGGCCGAGGGCGTCGAGGCCCTGCACGCGGTAGGCCTGGTCTTCGAGGCCATGGTCCGCGCGTCCGGCCTGGTTCCCCAGATTTCCGTGGTCCTCGGCTTCGCCGCCGGAGGCGCCGCGTACGGTCCCGCGCTCACCGACATCGTCATCATGGCGCCCGAGGGCCGCGTCTTCGTCACCGGTCCCGACGTGGTGCGTTCGGTGACCGGCGAGAACGTCGACATGGAGACCCTCGGTGGTCCCACCACACACTTCAAGAAGTCGGGCGTGTGCCACATCGCCGCCGACGACGAGGCCGATGCCATGCATCGCGCTCGTCGGCTGGTCTCGATGTTCGCCGAGCAGGGCGAATTCGACCAGGCCGTCGCCGAGCACGGTGACGTCGACCTGAAGGCGATGCTGCCCGCCTCGGCCAAGCGCGCCTACGACGTGAAGCCGATCATCCACGAGCTGCTCGACAACGTCGACGGCGAATCCTCGTTCGAGGAACTGCAGGGTGGCTACGCCCGCAGCATGGTCGTCGGCCTGGGTCGCCTCGGTGGCCGCACCGTCGGCGTGCTCGCCAACAACCCGCTGCGCCTTGGCGGCTGCCTGAACTCCGAGAGCGCCGAGAAGGCATCGCGGTTCGTGCGCCTGTGCGACGCGTTCGGCATCCCGCTGATCGTGGTCACCGACGTGCCCGGCTACCTGCCCGGCGTCGGTCAGGAACTCGAGGGTGTCGTCCGCCGCGGTGCGAAGCTGCTGCACGCCTTCGCCGAGGCCCGCGTCCCCCGCGTCACCCTGGTGACCCGCAAGATCTACGGCGGCGCCTACATCGCGATGAACGCCCGCTCCCTCGGCGCCACCGCCGTCTACGCCTGGCCCGGTTCCGAAGTCGCCGTCATGGGCGCCAAGGCCGCGGTCGGCATCCTGCACAAGAAGGCACTCGCGGCCGCCCCCGAGGAGGAGCGCGAAGCCCTCCACGAGCGTCTGACCGCCGAGCACGAGCAGATCGCGGGCGGCGTCGAACGCGCCGTCGCCATCGGCGTCGTCGACGAGGTCATCGACCCCGCCAAGACCCGCAGCATTATCGCCGCGGCCCTGGCCTCGGCCCCGGCCCGCAAGAGCCACCACAAGAACATCCCGCTCTGACCGCAGCGCGGTAGTCGTACCGGCCGTCGTCGTTTCCCGGAAAGGGAAGTGGCGGCGGCCGTTTCGCGTGCGCCTCAGTTGTACTCGTCGACATCGAGCTCCGCTCCGGTCGCTACCAGGAACTCGAGTACAGCTGTCGTGAGGTGCCAACCCAGTGGACGTGGCCACTTGTGAACATCGGCCCAACTCGTACCTCCGGGCGCACCGTGAACGCCGTCGGGGTCGTCGTAGTGGCGCACGACCTGCATGCGCGCCTCGACGTCGGGACGGTCGAGCAGCGAGAGCAGTTGGGGGCGGATCGGTGTCAGCCGGTCGATGAGGTATTCGATCTGTTCGTCGATACTCTCGGTGCTGTGCCGGGTGACCTGCCAGCTGTGGGACCGGGGAATGCGATGCTCCGCGGACTTGCTGCCAAGCACCCGGATCTCGTCGGGCGCCATGCCCAGGTACGCGGTCATGTCGACCGCCGTCATCGTCGCGCTGTACAGCGCGAAATAGGAATATTGGCGGATCTTGATCACCGCGAGATCCCACCACGCGGGTGGGCCGTTGCCGAGCGATTATTCGTGGGTACGGGTTCGGCGGGCGGAAACTCGGGTGCGGTGTGGCGGACCGATCCGTAGCCTGACCTCGATACGGAGGGATGGGGGAGCGGTGGTTCGGCGGAGTCCGCAGGAGAAGAAGGCGCTCAGTTACGCGAAGGATCGGCGGAACTGGTACGGCGAGAACGACAAGAGTTCGCGGAAGAACATTCCGCGCGCCAAGCGCAGACGGAATCGGGTCGACCGGCGCCGCGAAGGCGTCGTTGCCAGGGCGACCGGGCCGGTGGATCTGGTTGCGGCCGAACAGTGTGAGGCCGAACTGTGGTCGGTCCGGCCGGGGAAAGGCTACTGGCGGAAATGGCCGGACGCGCCTCTGAGCGTTGTGGTGGCGGCCAGGCTGCGACGGCGGTCGCGGCTGAACGCGGTGGCGAGCCAGGCAGATGTGTGAGCACTGGTGTTCGCGGGTGGGGTCGGTTACGGTGTGGCCGTGAATAATTCTCGTGGAAAGGGCGCCCTGCGCCCCTGCCGGTGAAGCCCGGCGCGTGGCTGGTCCCCGATGACGACCAGACCACGTATCTCGCTCATGCGCTCGCACTCGCCGCCGTGCACGGTCCGGGACCGTGGCCGCGGGAGGGACATCCGTATCCGGATGAGGTGCCCGATGAGCGGCAGATTCTGAGTTCTACTGTTCTCGACGGTATCCAGACGCATCACTTCGCGAACGAGACCGCGCCCGCGGCCGAGATCGTGGCGGCGGTGCGGGTGCTCGTCGAGGAGCCCGATGACGCCGCGATGGTGGCATTGCACGACGCGCTCGCCGAACAGCGCGCGCTCGCCGTGGCCGACGACCTGTGTCGCGAATTGCGTTCCGCCGCACTGCCCGCCGAGCGGGTGCGGTCGGTGGCCCGGCAGTTGACCGATCTGGGGACACGCCGCAACGCGGTGGCGCTCGGCATCGTGATGCTCGGGGTGGTCGGTGACAGCCGGGACCGGGAGGTCCTGCTGACCCTGGGCGCACTGGGTGATCTGACCCTGTACGCGGCGGTGGCGCTATCCAATTCGCAGCCGGATCGCGATCGCGCGGTGTTCGAGCTGGCCCGCCGGGTCGACGGCTGGGGACGGATCCACGCCGTGGAGCGCCTGGCCCGCACCGGTGATCCGGAGGTCAAGGCGTGGCTGCTGCGGGACGGTTTCCGCAATGGGGTGATGAACGAATACCTCGCGCATCTCGCCGCGACCACCGGTGATCTGCGGGCCGCGCTCGCCGAATCCGTCGTCGACGACGCACTTCTCGACGGCGCGGCCGAGATTCTCGACGCGCTCTCGGGCATCGGAGGCCCGGCCGCGGACATCCGGCAGTACCCGGACGCGCTGCCGGTTCTGGCGCGGTTCGCCGAGCTGCTGGGCGCCGCGGAACCCACACTGAGCCGCATCTCGGCCGTCCAGTCGATCCGAAACCTGCTGCGGGAACCGCCCGCCGAGGTGGACTGGCCATCGGCTGAAACGACCCGATTGGCCGAGGTCTGCGCGGCATTGCTCGCGCGTCCCGACTGGGCCGAGTACGTGACCGCGCGGCTTGCCGACCCGCACGGTCCCTTCGGGTTCAACAGGGCGCTGCGGTTGTCGAATGCCGTCGGAATCGATGCGTACGCACAGGCCGTGGCGCACCTCGGCGACGATGCCCGCAACGGGTACGTGTGGGCGTGGGTCGCGCAGCGAACCCCGGACGACGACGTGGCCCGCATCGCCGAACTCGCCCGAGCGCTGCTCCCGCTCGACGAGATCGCGTGCGGTCCAGGGGCCGGGGTGATCCGATGGGGTGAAGAAGGCATCAGCGACAGCATTCTCGAATCCGTGCTGTCGATGCTGGGTCGCGCCACGCCGGGTACCGGGGAACCGTTGGTGCTGGCCGCGTTACGTGGCTATCCCGTGCGGCTGCGTCGCGCGGCGATCGGTGTCCTGACCTCCTGGTACGACCACGAGCTGCCGACCGAGATCGCCGGTCGGGTGGCGGTGGCCGCCGACGTCGAACCCAATGACGATCTCCGTGCGCAGCTCATCGGGTTCCTCCGCGCATCGGGGGAATCGTCGCCCTGCTGTGCGCCGGACGGGCACCCCGCGCACCCGATGAGCGCACAGGGTGACGGCCGGTCAACCCTCGGCACGGAAACCATCGGGGGCGTGCAGGATTCGAGCTGATCCAGCACGCTGTGCGCGATGGAGCGCAGGATGGTCGAGCCGGACGCACAACTGAGCGCCCAGCTCGCGAAAACCCAGTGCCCGGGCGACAGCTCGGGACTGGGGGACTCGCGCGCGCCATTGCGGGAACAGGCCGGCCGCCAAGGCGTGCGCCACCGCGGCCGACGCGATTGCCCGGGCGAGTCCCCGCCCCCGGTGTGCGGGCGCGGTGAGGATGCTCAGGTGAGCAGTGCGCATCGGCCACGCTTCGTATCCCGCTGCGGCGACGACCTTTTCGCCGGACCGGAGGACGAACGCGGGCGAGGTGAGCGCGTCCAGACCTGCCTCGGCCGCGTCCTCGTGGCCCGCTTCGGACTCGAGTGCGCGCAGGTCGCGGTGGTCGGCGGGAAGGTGCTCGATCGGTTGGGCAACAGGTAGCGGCTGGAAGCTGAGCTGGTCGACGTAGGCGAGTGCGGCGGGACCGATGGTCTCGGCTATGGGCAGGACTGTGCCGAGCTGAGCCGGATCGGTGAGGTGGTCGATCGACACTCGCGCGAGCGCGGTGCGAACCTCCTCCGCTGTACGGGAATCAGGCACCGTGACGACGGCTTGCCCGCCCAGGACGACGATGCCGATCCAGCCGGGCGGGCAGGTGGATGCGTGGGGCGAGACCACCACGCTCACCTCGCCGTCCGCTCCGAAGGCCCCCGGCGCCGCCGCGAGGTCTTCCCACAGCAGACGCGCCTTCGTCAGCACCGAGTCCGTCGACACCGCTTCATTCTGCGGCATGTACGGAAGATGGCCTCCGAGAGATCATTTCGTCAGCCCGAGCAGTGCGGCGGTGAGTCCGTAATCGGGGCCGAAGTCCTGCATGTTCCCGGAGCGGCAGCCATCGGACTTCATCTGGACCCGCTCACAGAACACGCTGACGATCTCGCCGGAGAGGGCGGTACCGACCAGAGCGTGGATTCGCACGAACCGTCGCTCGTGGTCGATCGCGCCGTCGATGTTCTGCATCAACAGCGGCACGATGTCGACGATCTCGACCATCGCATCCGAGTTGGCACGTAGCTGAGCGGTGGCCTCGGTGAGACCGAGGAGCGCCTCGGTCAGGTCGTCCTCATGGTCACCGAACGTCGTGGAAGTGTTGGCCAGGAACGCATTCAGCTGATCCAGGGTGGCTTGCAGGCCGGGGGCCTGTTCGGCCAGCAGGCCCGACATGGCGGTGACCCGGTTGCTGAAGTCGCGCACCGACTGGTCGTTGTCGGCCAGCATCGTCGTCAGCTCGTTGAGCTCGAGGATGATGTTGGAGATGGCGTCCTTGTTGTCGACACCGATCTTCAACGCGCTCGACAGGGCGTCGAGGGTCTCGCGGATCTTCTGGCTGTTGCCGTTGAGCACCGGGTAGAGCACGCGACCCGAGAGCGGGCCGAGTCCTTCCTGACCGGGCTCGGGCTCGAGTGAGGCGGAGAACTGGTCGATGGTCTTGATCATCGTGTCCAGCTCGACCGGGGTCCGGGTGCGCGCCTTGGGCAGGTGCTCACCGGACTTCATCGACTCACCGCCGGTGAAGGGCGGGGTGATCTCGATGTGGCGGTCGGTCACGATCGAGGGGGAGATGATCGCGGCGATCGCTTCCTTGGGGATCTTCACCCCGCCGTCGATGGTCATGTGGACCTCGACGTAGGTGCCCTTGGGGATGATCTTGTCGACCTTGCCGACCGCCAGGCCCAGGACCATGACGTCGTTGCCCTCGTACATGCCCGCGATGTTCTCGAAATCCGCAGTGATCTCGGTCGGCGCGTCCGGCAGCGGTGAACAACTGCCCATCGCCAGCACGGTGGCGCCCACCATGATCGAGCGCGCTGCTGTTCGGTGTCGTGGTCGCGGGGTCATCGGACGGTGTCGGTGAAGTCGGCGAGGACGAGCCGGGTCGGCTGCCCGTGGCCGGGGACGAGGGTGTGCGCGGGCTGCCGGGTGAGCGCGCGAGCGCTGTCGAGGGTGCGGGCCAGGTCGTGATGGAACACCGGCGGCAGCAGCTGCGGTCCGGTCCGGCGGGACAGCGGGTGACCGGTCACCAGCGCGTCGCCGGAGAACAGGACCCCTTCGGCGGGAAGGAGATACGCGGTGTGCCCGTCGGTGTGACCGGGTGTCGGCAGGGCGACGAGTCCGCCGGGAAGCATCGATGCCGCTGTCGCGGTCGGCACGCTGGTACCCATACCGCCGCGGACCGCGCGCAGTGTCTGCGCGACCCAGCGCGCCCCGCCGGGCGCGACCAGCGTCCGCACCAGCCGGCCCGGCGTGATCTGTTGCAGGTACTCACGTTTGGCGTGCCGGACCTCCTCGGCACCGGTGTGGACCGGGACGTTCAGCAGGTCGACGAGCCGGGGGACAGCGCCGATATGGTCCAGATGCGCGTGGGTCAGCAGGACGGCGGTGATGTCGGCGAGCTCGTGGCCGATCTGGCGAACCGAGTCGAGCACGAGCGGGGTGTCGGCGGGGTACCCGGCGTCGACGAGGGTCACGCCGGTGCCGTCGCTGATCAGCGCCCAGTTGACATTCGTTCCGGCGACGACATACACGGAGTCGGAAACCTGATCGATGGTCACGCCGCACTCACCCCTCGATCCGGTGCTCGATGACACCGATCTCGTCGATCTCCAGCCGCAGGACATCGCCGGGTGCGAGCCATCGGCCCAGCTCCATCCCACTGCCACCGGGCAGCGTCCCGGTCGAGATCAGCTCACCGGGGAACAGCTGTTCGCTCCGGGACGCATGAGCGATCGCCGCGCCGAGACTGTGCCGCATGCCGTGGGTGCCGGTCCGGGCGACGGTGTGTCCGTTGATCCGCACCGACGCGGTGAGCGCGTCGAGCCGATCGGCGACCGCCGCGCCGGCGACCGCGGTCGCCGACATCGAGGTGGCGAAGTGCTTGGATTTCTGCGGGCCGAATCCCGAACGCATCTCGGCCAGTTGGACATCGCGGGCGGAGAAGTCGTTGATCACGACGACGGCGCCGATCGCGGCGAGAGCTTCGGCCGGGGTCGCATCGCGCAGCGGCGCACCCAGCACGACGCCCAGTTCCAGCTCGAAGTCGAGCGCCGCGCTGTAGTCGGGACAGGCGACCGGAATCCCAGACGGGAGCATCGTCGACGCGTTGGACATGTAGTACAGGGGCTGCTGATTCCAGAGCCGATGTGGCCGGTAGGGCGGGAAAGTGCGCCGGGTCAGGGTCTCGAACAGACGACCGAGGCGGTAGCCGGCGGGCACGAAGCGCCGCGCCATCCCGCGCGCGGCATCGACGGCGTGCTTCTCGTAGACCATGAAATCGCGGAACGACACCGGGCAGACGGGCAGCACCCGGGCACAGTCGGGGACACCGAGCAGTTCGTAGCGGGCGATCTCGTACTCCTCGGTGAAGGCCGCCGGGACGGCGAACGACGGCGGGTCGTCGGTGGCCGTCCACCCGGCGCCGGTGTCGGCGTGCAGGGTGATGCGGCGGGCGTCGAGGTCGAGTGTTCGGTGGATCCGGGGCAGCGACATCGGATCAGCACCCCACGTTCTGCCGGACGACCAGGTGCTCGCGCAGGAATCGCACCGACAGCGCGCTCCATTCCTCGCTGTGTCCCATGGCGCAGTGGTCGTCGTCGGCGTAGAGGACCAGCTGGGCGCGCGGCGCTCCGATGGCGATGTCGACGGAGTCCCGGGTGCTCAGCAGGGTGTCGTCGGCGCCGTTGATGACCAGGAGCGGAATGTCGATGTGCCGGTACAGGTGGGCGATCGAGAGCGCGCGCAGCTTGCCCGCCATCTCGCGCAGGCTCGCCGATCCCGTCGCATCGCGCAGCGTCGACACCATGATCTCCGGCAGGCCGAGTGCCGCCGCCGCAGTGAAGCTGCGGTGCGCGGGCGCGCCGTTGGCGACCGCGACCGAGAGCCGCGGTTCGACCGCCGCCATCCGGGTCGCCCAGTAGGCCCCGAAGCTGACGCCGAGCATGCCGATACGATCGCTGTCCACCCGCGGATCCGCGGCGAGGTGCTCGATGACCGCCGAGTACACCCGCTCCACCTCGGGCGCCAAGGGCTGCCGGTAGGAGTAGGTGCCGGGCATCTCCATGACGAACAGCGCCATCCCGGCACGGCGATGGGTCAGCATCGGCAGGATCAGCTCCGCGAGGGTGCCCTCGATGCCATTGCTGCACACCACGATCGGCACCTCGGCAGCCTCCTGATCGAG
The DNA here is from genome assembly GCF_042888005.1 of Nocardia sp. NPDC003269. Classification (NCBI taxonomy): domain Bacteria; kingdom Bacillati; phylum Actinomycetota; class Actinomycetes; order Mycobacteriales; family Nocardiaceae; genus Nocardia; species Nocardia sp. NPDC003269. The sequence goes on along the minus strand of NZ_JBIAPA010000004.1, from coordinate 75,607 downwards.
CGGGAACATCAGGTAGCCGCGGACCACGTCGTCACCAGGGACCGGAACGCGCACCGGCTCGATGGACACGCCCATCGCCGGCGCCAGGCAGGTGAGGACGAGTTCGGCCAGGCGGTGCGATCGCTCGTAGGCCGCCAGCCTGCGCGGCGTCCAGCCCGGCCACGCGGCGACGAATTCGTAGACCATCGCCTTGATCAGGCCGTCCAGGGCGAGGGCCGCTGGCGCGGAATCGGGGTGTTCGGCGCAGAACTTCGCCACCGCGTCGGGGTCGGCGACCGGGCCGCGGTCGGCGAGCAGCGCGGCCGCCGGTGCCAATCGCGTGCCCAGCTCGGCGCGTGGCTCGCTAGTCGTGAGGAGCGTGTCGGTGTCCGGCATGCCGAGCTGGGCGAGGGCCTCGTTCGCGCGGGCCAGGTGCCGCGCGGCGATGGTCTGCCAGTGCGTGGTCCATCGCGCGTCGTCGAAGGATCGGCAGGCGTCGAGCTGGGTGCGGAACTCCGCGTCGGCGATCCCGCCCAGATGGGTGAAGCGGTCGACGAACAAGGCGGGCAGGAACGGAGCGGGGCCGACCCGGCGGGTCGCGTATTCGGTGGTGCCGGTCAGTGCGCAGATGCTGACCAGCGCCTTCTTCGCCCATGCTGACAACGATGTCATCGGTGAACCTCTCCAGCTCAGAAAAAGCAGAACTTTCTGCTTCAGTGAGCGTAAAGCGCCCCGGCGATCAAAAGCAAGGAATTCTGCTTTAAGATCGGGGGGTGGCGACGACAGAGGAAGACGCTCCGCAGCGGCGGCCGGGCGGCCGGTCGGCGCGCGTGCGCGAGGCCGTGCATCAGGCGGTGCTGGAGGCGATCATCGAGCACGGCGTCGATCGGGTCGGGATTCCCGACATCAGCCGCCGGGCCGGGGTGCGGGACAGTTCCATCTACCGGCGGTGGGGGAGCCGGGAGAATCTGCTCCTCGACGTGCTCCTCGAATACAGCAGACAGGCGCTGCCGCTGCCCGACACCGGGACATTCCGCAGCGACCTCGCCGGATTCGCGACCGAACTCGCGGCCTATCTCGCGACGCCGCTGGGCGGCGGTCTGTCCCGCGCGCTCGCCTACGTCACCGATACCGAGGAGATGGCCGAGGTGCGTGCCGCGTTCTGGGACGGTCGATTCCGCGCCGTGCGGCCGCTGTTCGAGCGTGCTGTCGAACGTGGGGAGATCCCGCCGGACACCGATCCGCGATTCGCCCTCGAACTGCTCATCGGGCCACTGCATTTCCGCACCACGCTCAGTCGGCAGCCGGTCGATGCCGACATCGTCGACCAGCTGGTCTCGCATGTCGTGCGGGCGCTGCGGGCTCAGGGCCCGATCGCCGATGAGCGCGGTGAAACGGGATGAGCGCCCCCGGCCGGTGCTGACACCTGCCGCCGTCGCGTGGCGGCGACGCGCATAATGGCAGGGTGCGCTACGAAGAACTCGCCGACGTCCCGTGCTCGATCACGCGGCCGCTGGTGATCTTCGGCGACCGCTGGACACTGCTGGTGCTCAAGTACTGTTTCACCGGTATCCGGCGCTTCAACGCCTTCCAGAGCGCGCTCGGGATCTCCCGCAGCCGGCTCCAGGACCGCCTCGACCGGCTGATCGAGCACGAGATCCTGGTCAAGCAGCCCGCGAAAGACGGCGCCTACGAGGAATACCGCCTCACCGAAAAGGGCCACGCCATCTACCCGATCCTGATGGCGATCCGCGACTGGGGCGACACCTACATGGCCCCCGACGGCCCCCCGGTCGAATACCGCCACAAGGACTGCACCGGCGAGGCCCACGTCCACCTCACCTGCGACGACTGCGCCGCCGAAGTCACCGCCCGCGACATCGCCCCCGAACCGGGCCCCGGCATCACCACCACCGCCCGCCCCGCCTGATCGCAGCACCACGCTCCGTCGCGCACGCTGGGCCGATGATAGCGAATCCGCTATCATCGAAGCATGGCCGCCTCGCGCCCCGCACCGCGCACGACCGCCGCGAAACTCGTCCTCGACGCGCGACGCCGTCGAGGATTGTCGCAACGCGAACTCGCTCGGCTGGCGGAGGTCGCCCAATCCACCGTAGCCACTATCGAATCCGGCCGTAGGCAGCCGTCGGTGGCCATGCTCGAGCAGTTGCTCGGCGCCGCTGGTTTCCGGCTCGACACCGCCCTGGCCAATGCGGTGCGGCCCAGTGAGTTGCTCGACCGGTTCCGTGCCGAATTCCACGCGGTCCTCGGCCGGTACCCGATCGCGAACGTGTGGCTGTTCGGGTCGGTCGCGCGTGGCGACGACAGACCCGACTCCGATCTGGACCTGCTGGTCGAGCTCGCGCCCGGCGCGTCGGTGATCGATATCCTCGGTCTCGACGACGACCTCACCGCCGTCCTCGGATGTCCCGTCGACGTCGTGACGACCAGCGAAGCCGAGTCGAACGATCTGTTGCGCCGTGGCGTCGACCGCGACCGGCTGCCGCTGGAATTCGCCGCGTGACCGAGCGAACCGACCAGCGGCTGCTGTACATCGACGCCACGCTGAGTGAGATCGCCGAGCTGGCCGCCAGGGGACGCGCGGCCTACGACGGCGACATCGCGGTGGCTCGTGCCTGTCAATACAGCGTGATCCGGTTGGCCGCCGATCTGGAGCGAATGGGCGAGGAGTGGTTGGCCGAGCACCCGGAGATTCCGTGGCGCTTGATCAAGGGGATGCGAAACCGGATCGCGCACAGCTACTGGCTCGTGGACGACGGCATCGTCTGGACCGTCGTCGACATCCACGCGGCCGATCTGCACCGGCAGCTGGCGGCGGAGATCGAGGGTGCTCACGCGCGAATCGGGTCCGCGGCGCCCGAATAGCGGATCAGCTGGTGTGCCAGGTGATCTGGTCGGGGAGGGGGGCTCGGGCGGTGCGGAAGGTGTTGATGGGGTGGGTGGGGTCGGGGTGGCCGAAGGAGACGCCGAAGACGACCTTGCGGTGGTCGGGGAGGTCGAAGTAGTCGCGGATGAAGGGGGAGTAGGAGGCGAGGGCGGCCTGGGGGGCGGCGCCGAGGCCGAGGGCTTGGGCGCCGAGCAGGAAGCTCTGCAGCCAGAGGCCGCAGTCGACGGCGCCGTAGGTGCCGAGGTCGGCTTCGGAGGTGACGATGGCGACGTGCGGCGCGTCGAAGAGTTCGAAGTTGCGCACCATCTGGCGCATGGTGTTCTCGTGGTCGCCCTTGGCGATGCCGACGCTGTTGTAGAGCTGGAACCCGCATTCACGCCTGCGCTCGCGGTAGACGCCCGCGTACTGCGCGGGGAACTCGAAATCCGGTGCGGCGCCGCTGGTCTGGATGTGGGTGAGCAGCGCCTTGCGGAAGCTCTCGGTGCCCTCGCCCGCGGTGACGACGACCTGCCACGGCTGGGTGTTGCACCACGACGGGGTCCGTGCGCCCAGGCTCAGCAGCTGGTCGATCGTCGCCCGGTCGACCTCGTCGGGAAGGAACTGCCTGCAGGTCCAGCGGGCGTCGGCCAGGCGCTGGAGGGCGGCGAAATCACTGCTGTCGTGGTCGGTCGGCGCCATGGCGCGGCTCCCTCGGTCGATCAGGAGAACTAGTCTCATTTTGAGACCACGGTAGCAGTCGGGCCGGAAACGCGGAACCCGCCCGCACCACGAATTCTGGTGCGGGCGGGCGCCTGCGGTGGATCAGGCGCGACGCCGGGCGACCAACCGGATCGCGACGCCGATGCCGATCAGCGCGACCACGCCGACCCCGATGCCGACGATCGCGAGCCACGGCGTCGACGACTCCGAACCACCCACGGCCACCGACTTCTCGGTGCCGGGCTGCGACTGCTCGCCGACCACGTCGGGGCTGGCGGTCACGTAGGTCGGACCCGCTTCGGCCTCGCCCGCGACGACGAGGTCGAGTTCGATCGGCGTCGGCGGCAGGGACGTGACACCGGACGGCATGCCGACCTTGACCGCGAGGTAGTACCACCCGGCCACCGACTGACGCTGGGCCTCCGCGCCACCGCCTTCCCGGTTGGCGTAGCGGATCGGCACCGTCGCGCCTTCGAGCGTCGTGGCCTGCCGCCCGGTGTAGGCGTTCGTGTCGTCGTCGATCTCGCCGCCCAGCGGTGAGTACAGGGTCGTGGTGACATTGGTGGCGGTGGTGTAGCCCGCGCCGCCGGTCTCGGTGAAGCGCACGCGATAGGCCAGGCCCTGGCCCCAGTTCAGGCGCACCTTGTAGAAGACGTACTCGCCGTTCTGGATCGTGTCGGTGTACTTGCCGCTCCCGTCCAGGCCGGTGGCGACGGTGAACGAGCCGCCGCCGCTGACCGGCTTGCGCGCCCCGGCGGGCTCGGCGAACGCCGTCTTCGCGGTGACCGCACTCGGGCCGGGATCGGTGACGCCCGGTTCGATGCCGATGATCAGCTCCACCGGCAGCCGCGCGGGCAGGCCGCCGGGCGCCTCGTCCCAGTTGAGTTCGTAGTAGTACCGGCCGCCGCCCTTGCAGGGGTCGGGTCGGCCATCGCTCGACTCCTCGTCGGCCCGTGTCAGGGTGTTGCTGATCGTGAAGGCGACGCCGTCGCCGGTGCGCGATTCGAGCTCGCGTTCCCGGATGCTGCAGTACGTGCCGTCGCGGCCGTACACGCGCAATTCCAGCACGGCGATGCCGCCGGTGGCCGCGCCCGCGGCCGCGCGCGGGAAGGCGACGATGCCGGTGAAGTAGGCCGTCGCGCCGGCGGGCACGTCGACGGCGTACCACCGCTTCTCGTGCTGGCCGATGGTGTCGAGGTACTGGCCCGCCTTCGCGACCGGGGCGGTGCCGTAGGTGGCGGTGCCGGTGATCGGGGTGCCGGTGGCCTGGTAGTTGCGCAGCGCCGCCGAACTCACCCGGGGCAGAATGCGTTCCAGTGCCGCGCCGTCGGCGGCGTCGCTGTAGGTGCCGCCGGTGGCCTGGGCCATGCAGGTGAGCTGGGCACGCGCGGTGTCGTCGACGGCGAAGCCGATCGAGTGCACGACCAGGTCGACACCCTGCTGCTTCAGTTCCCTGGCGACCTCGCACGGGTCCGGCGGCGCGCACGTGTCGTCACCGTCGGAGACGAGCACGATCGAGCGCGGTCCCGACGACGGCAACGCTTCGGCGGCCTGGCGCAGCGCGGTGCCCATGGGGGTCCAGCCGCGCGCCTCGATGCCGTCCACGGCACTGGTCAGCGCGGGCTTGTCGATGGTCGTCGGCGGCTGCAGGATCCGGACGTCGCGGCAGCCCGCCGCCTTCTCGGCCTCGGTGTTGCCGGTCCCGGTGCCGTAGGTGGTGAGGCCGACCTTCGCTTCGGCCGGGGCCGACTCGACGAAGGTGCGCACGGCCTTCTTGGCGGAGTCCATCATGGTGGCGCCCTGGTCGGGACGCTGCATCGACCCGGACGCGTCCAGGATGAGCATGGTCGGCGCGTACTGCCCCGGGTCGGCGTCGGCCGTCGCGGGAAGGGCGGCGGGGAGCAGGGTGAGCGCTGTGGCGGTCAGTGCCGCGGCCAGCGTCCGGAATCTCGACATCGTCCTCGAACTTCATCACTCGGAATGAAACCGGACAGACGATACAGACTGGTCAGGGCCGGGAGTAACCCCAAAATCGGTGGCACAAACCACCGTTTGCCGGACGAAATGATGTTTCAGCAGGTAACAATCGGTTTTTCGCCCGGAAACCGGTCCGCGGCCTCGTGCCTGCGGCACGACGACGGCCTCCCGGGGCAGAATCGAGCGCATGGCTTCGCAGGCCCGCGACGCGCACGAGCGCAAACGGCACGGCAGGCACTACACCCCGCCGGCGCTGGCGCGGTTCCTGGCGCGGCGGGCACTACTCCACGCGCCGCGCGCCGGTGAGCTGCGGGTACTCGATCCGGCCTGCGGCGACGGCGAGCTCCTGCTGGCGGTGCACCGGGAACTGGCCGCGGCCGATGTCACGGTCCGGCTGACCGGTTACGACCTGGACCGCAACGCGGTCGCCGACACGGCCGCGCGGGCCGCCGCCGAGGGGGTCGAGATCGAGTGCCGGGCAGGGGATTTCCTCGCCGCGTCGGCCCGGATCGCCGACGGTTCCTTCGACCTGGTGATCAGCAATCCGCCGTACGTGCGGACCCAGCAGCTCGGCGGGTCGACCGCGCAGCTGCTGAGCAAGCAGTTCGGGCTGCGCGGGCGGATCGACCTCACCCATCCGTTCGTGGCGATCACTCCCCGGCTGCTCAGCGCCGACGGCGTCCTCGGATTGCTGTGCGCCAACCGGTTCCTCACCACCAGGGCGGGGGCGAATCTGCGCCGGATCCTCACCGGCGAGCTGCATCCCGCCGAGCTCTACGACCTCGGCGACACCAAGCTCTTCGCCGCCGCGGTGCTGCCCGCCGTCACCGTCGCGACGCGGGCACCCAGGGCGCGCGACTGCCGCTACGTCTCGGTGTACGAGGAGCTCGGCGCCGAACCCGACTGTGCCACCGACCTGTTCGACGCGCTGGCCGGGGACACAGACTGCCTGGTCGGGACGGGCGGCCGGGTATTCGCCGTCGAGGTGGGGGTGCTGTCGACCGGGGCGGTCGGCGGGCGTTCGACGGCGGGTGCGCCGGACCCCGACAATCCGCCGAACGGGTCCGGCGGACGTCCTGCGGGACGAAGCGTCGATCCGAAGCGAAGCCGCCCCGGCCGGTCTGGCGCCATTCCCCCCGGCGACGCCGCCTGGCGCATGTCGCGCCCCGCCGTCGACCACTGGCTCGGCCGGATCGCCGAGCGCACCTGGCGCACCTTCGGCGACACCGCTCGCATCCGCGTCGGCATCAAGACCACCGCGGACCGGGTGTTCATCTCCGATCGCTGGGACCAGATGGACCCCACCCCGGAGCCGGAACTGTTGCGGCAGTTGATCACCCATCACGACCTGCAACCGTGGCGGATCGGGCGGGATCGCGGCACCAGGGTGCTCTACCCCTACGACCTCGGGCAGCCGCGCCGCACGCCCATCGACCTCGCCGAATTCCCCGGCGCGGCCGAGTATCTGCGCTCGCACGAGCAGGTGCTGTCAGGGCGGCGGTATGTGCTCGACGGCGGCCGGAAGTGGTTCGAGATCTGGGTGCCGCAGCGTCCGCACCTGTGGGGTGCGCCGAAACTGGTGTTCCCGGATATCAGCGAGCGGCCGCGGTTCGCGCTGGATCGCTCCGGCGCGGTGGTCAACGGCGACTGCTACTGGATCTCGCTCACCGATCTCGGGAGCGGCGAGCAGGCGACCGAACTCGCGTATCTGCTGATGGGCGTGGCGAATTCGGCGCTGGGACTGCGGTTCTACGACGCGGTGTGCGGCAACCGGCTGTATTCGGGACGACGCCGCTGGATCACCCAGTATGTGGCCCGGCTACCGCTGCCCGATCCGGCCTGCCCGGCCGCGGCCACCGTCGTCGGGCGGGTGCGCGGCGTGCTCGAGGACGGCGTGCCCGTGGCGGCGGCCGGCATCGACGAGGCCGTCGCCGCCGCGTTCGGGGTGCCCGCTCAGTGAGTGACGCGGAGGCCGACCATCGGCAGCAGGGTGCGGCGGGCGAAGTCGCGACCCGCCGCGGGGTCGTCGAGGGGGATGAGGCCGTCGGGGGTCAGCGCGAGCGACAGCGCGAGCCGCGCCATGATCTCGGCGACCAGATCGGGTTCGAAATCGGGCACCGTCGAGGTCGCCTGGAGCTCGCGCAGCTTGTCGGCGAGATACTCGCGGCCGACGGCGAGGATCGGGCCCGCTTCGGTGGTGAGTTTGGGCAGGATGATCTCCGGCTCGGTGCTGAGCAGCCTGCGTAGCAGTTCGTTGCCCGCGAGGGTCGTCACGAACGCGACGAAGATCTCCACGAGCTGTTCGCCCGGCTCGGTGACCGCCCGCACCCGCTCATCGATCTCGCCCACATAGCGCTGCGCCTCCCGCACGCCGACCGCTTCGACCAGGTCGTTCTTCGATTCGAAGCGCCGGTACAGGGTGGCCGGGCTGATCCCCGCCCGCCGGGCGATCTCGCCCATACTCGTGCGTTTGATCCCGAAATCGAGAAACGCCGACAGTGCGCTGTCGAGCAGCTTCTCCCCGTCGGTGACGGGCTTTTCCAGTATCCGCGCGAGGATGGACGAGACAGTGGGCATGACCCCATTATCCCTACGGCGACAGATCCAGGGCGGCCATCTCTTGTTCGATCGCGTTGGCGGCGAAATGGACTCCGCGGGAACGTAGTTCGTGAACCCGGCACTGGAGTGCCTCGATTCCGCCGGGTTGGGCGGCGATGTCGGCCACGCTGAGCCGTCCCCCCGCTCGGTGCACACCGGACTGCACGTATGCCACCGTGATACCTCCTGCCTCGCGTATCCGGTGCCGGCCGCCACACTCATTGGCCGGACGCAATACGCAGGGCAAATGCTATCAGGGATCCCTACTGGTCACTTGCTCAGTGTGACTTCTCACACGATCTCGGCATCCCGATGTGTCGCCAGATTGTGCAGGTATACGGCGGCATTGAGCTTGATCCCGTCCAGCTGTGCCTCGGTGAGCTCGCGGCGCACCTTGCCGGGCACGCCGGCGACCAGCGATCCGGGCGGAATCTGCGCGCCCTCGGGGATCAGGGCATTGGCCGCGATCAGGCTGCCGGCGCCGATCACGGCGCCGTTGAGGACGGTCGCGCCCATGCCGACCAGCACGTCGTCGCCGACGGTGCAGCCGTGCAGGATCGCGTTGTGGCCCACCGAGACTCCGCTGCCCACGGTGAGCGGGAAGCCGGGGTCGGCGTGCAGCACGCAGCCGTCCTGGATGTTGGTGCGCGCGCCGATGGTGAGCTGTTCGAGATCGCCACGCAGCACGGCCGAGTACCAGATGCCGACCTCGGCGCCCAGTCGCACCCGGCCGATGACGGTCGCGTTCGGCGCGATCCAGGCAGTGTCGTCGATTTCCGGCGCGAACCCGGACACCTTGATGATCATGCGGTGATTATTGCGCCGCCCCGCGGAACTGGGCGCGGTGGGCCGCCGGACTGGTGCCGAGCATGCGGTGGAAGTGGTGGCGCAGGCTCACCGCGCTGCCGAAACCGGTGTCGCGCGCGATCCGGTCGACGGTCTCGTCGGTGGATTCCAGCAGCAGCCGGGCGTGGTCGGTGCGCTGCTGCAACAGCCACTGCTGCGGGCTGGTGCCGGTGCGTTCGCGGAACCGGCGGGTGAAGGTGCGCCGCGACATGAGCGCCTCGCGCGACCAGTGGTCGAGGTCGATGCCCGCGTCGAGGTGGGTGCGCGCCCACACCATGGCGTGCTCGATCGGGTCGTCGCTGTTGTCGTCGGGGACCGCGACCGGGATGAACTGCGCCTGCGAGCCGTTGCGGTGCGGCGCGGTGACCAGCGCGCGAGCGAGATCGGTGGCGGCGCGGGCGCCGAGATCGCCGCGCACGATGTGCAGGCAGCAGTCCAGCGCGGCGGCGACGCCCGCGGAGGTGATCACGTCGCCGAGGTCGGTCCACAGGGTGTCCGCGCGCACCCGCACCCGGGGATAGGCGCGGGCCATGGCCTCGGCGGCGGCCCAGTGCGTGGTGAGCTCCCGGCCGTCGGCCAGCCCGGTCGCCGCGATCGCCCACGAACCCAGGCACAGGCCGACCAGCCGGGCGCCGTCGGCGTGCGCGGTGTGCACGGCCTCGTCGAGTGCCGGGGAGAGGTCCAGGTCGCGGAGCCAGCCGGGGAAGACCACCATGTCGGCGGTGGCGACGGCGTCCAGGCCGTGGTGCACGGTGATGTCGAAACCGGCTGCGGTGGACAGGGTTCCGGGGTGTTCGGCGCAGACCCGGACGTCGTAGGGTGAGTCGTCGAAGACACCGGTGCCGGAGCGGCCGAAGACCAGGGTCGGCACCGACAGGTGGAAGGGACTGATCCCGTCGAACGCCACGACCGCCACCGAACGCATGGCCCGATCTTAACGATGGTCGGCCTGGAGGCCACTGTCGTGGGGCGCCGCGCTCGGCGACAGTTGAGCGCATGACCGAGACGATCACCCGCCCCACCCTGCTCGACGTCCTGCACATCGGTGGTCCGACCCTGCGCTTCCGGTACGGGGGCCTGACCTGGCTCACCGACCCGACCTTCGACGAGCCGGGCGACTACCCCGGCCCGATCACCCTGCACAAGCTCAGCGGCCCGGCGGTGCCGGTCGAGGCGATCGGCGCGATCGACGTCGTCCTGCTCTCGCACGACCAGCACGCCGACAATCTCGACACCGCGGGCCGCGCCCTGCTGGCCGAGGTCGAGACCGTGCTCTCGACTCCCGATGCCGCCGAACGGATCGCGGGCGTGCGCGGGCTGGCGCCGTGGGAGGTCGTGACCGTCGGCGCGGTGGAGGTCACCGCGGTGCCCGCGCTGCACGGTCCCGAGGGCTGCGAGCCGCTCAGCGGTGTGGTGACCGGGTTCGTGCTGCGCGCGGCGGGTGAGCCGACGGTGTATGTCTCCGGCGACAACGCGTCGGTGGAACTGGTCGAGCGGATCGTCGAGCGGATCGGGCGGATCGACGTCGCGGTGCTCAATATCGGCGCGGCCAATGTCGGCCGGTTCGGCGACAGCGACGTCACCCTCAATGCCAGGACCGCCGTCGAGGCGGCCACCGTCCTCGGTGACGCGGTCGTCGTCGCGGTGCACGCGGAGGGGTGGGGTCACTTCAGCGAGTCGCTGGACTACCTCGAGCGCACCTTCGCCTACGCCGAGCGCGCCGCGCAGCTCCGGATTCCGGTGCGGGGTGAGGTGTTCGCGGTCTGAGACCGCCTCGACCACAGATTTTCCCAGCACCCGCGCCCGAATCATCGGGCGCGGGTTTCCCACGATGGCAGGAGAAGAGTTGCCGAACAAACGGATGGGCCGCCGGTCGCGCACGATGGTGCGGTTACTGCTGGCCCTGGTCGCGCTGGTGCTCGCGTTGTCGGCGTGTTCGTCGAACGGGTCCGGCTCGGATCAGCCGGGATCGAGCACGGTGTCCAAGACCTCGGCCACCCCGACGGCGACGAGTTCGGTGACACCGTCCGCGAATCCGGGTGGCGCACCCGGTGACGGTGCGTCCGTGCCGGGCAACGGCGGCCAGGCGGCGCCGGAATCGTCGTGGTATCAGTCGCCCACACCGGCGCCGGAGTCGTCGTGGCACCAGTCGCCGACGCCACCGCCGGGATACAACTGTGTGCCCGGGCCGGAGTGCGGCACGGACAGCTGTGGACACAATGAATGCGGACTACCGCCGGGCCACAACTGCATGCCGGGTCCGGAGTGCGGTACCGACAACTGTGGCCCCGGCCAGTGCGGTGAGACACCGCCGACGACCACCGTCGCACCGCCGGCCACGACGCAGCCGGTGACGACCACGCCTGCGGCGGGCTCAGCCCCGCCGTCCGCCACGACCACCACCGCCGCCGCTCCCGCGGCGGCCTCGGTGACGCCGTCACCGTGAACCCGACACGCGACGTTCCAACGGGCTGACTCCCGTCGGTGGGCGTCCTAAGCTGGCGCAATGACGGGAACAGGCGGAACGGTCGGTGTGCCGGCGGAGGTCAAACCGCAGGAGTTCCGGGTGGCGCTCACCCCGGCGGGCGCCACCGAACTGACCGCGCACGGACACCGGGTGCTCGTGCAGGCCGGGGCCGGAACCGGATCGGGCTTCGGCGACGAGGACTATCTCGCCGCCGGTGCGGTGATCGTGCCCGACGCCGACACGGTCTGGGCAACGGCCGGACTGATTCTCAAGGTGAAAGAGCCCATCGCGCAGGAGTATTCGCGGATGCGACGCGACCAGGTGCTGTTCACCTATCTGCACCTGGCCGCGTCGAAGGAGTGCACCGACGCGATCCTGGACTCCGGGATCACCGCCATCGCGTACGAGACCGTGCGCGCCGCCGACGGTTCGCTGCCGCTGCTCGCGCCGATGAGCGAGGTCGCGGGCAAGCTCGGCACGCAGGTCGGCGCGTATCACCTGATGGCGCCGATGGGTGGCGAGGGCGTGCTGCTCGGCGGCGTCCCCGGTGTCCGCCCCGCCGATGTGGTGGTGCTCGGCGGCGGCGTGGCGGGCACCAACGCGGCGAGCGTCGCGGTGGGGATGGGCGCCAGGGTGAGCGTGCTCGACACCAATCTGCGGCGGCTGCGCGAGCTCGACGCCCGCTTCGGCGGCCGGGTCGGCACCCTCGCCTCGCACGCGCTGGAGATCGAGAAGGCCGTGCTCGCCGCGGATCTGGTGATCGGGTCGGTGCTGGTGCCCGGCGCGAAGGCGCCGAAGCTGGTGTCCGACGAGCTCGTCGCCGGGATGCGCCCGGGCTCGGTGCTCGTCGACATCGCCGTCGACCAGGGTGGTTGCTTCGCCTCCACCCGTCCGACGACGCACGCCGATCCGACCTTCCCCGTGGCGGATTCGCTGTTCTACTGTGTCGCGAACATGCCCGGCGCGGTGCCGCACAGCTCCACGGTCGCGCTCACCAACGCCACCCTGCCCTTCGCGATCGCCATCGCCGACAAGGGCTGGCGCGGCGCCTGCGCCGCCGACCCCGGCCTCGCGGCGGGTCTCACTGCCGTCGACGGCAAGCTGCTCTCCGCCGAAGTCGCTGCGGCCCACGGGTATTCGCTGACCGTGTGAGCCGATCACCGTGCTCCGGTGCGGGATTGCCACCGGAGCGCGGTGACCCCGTGCTACTGCCCCGCGCCCAGGTACCAGTCGGGGGCGCCCTCGGTGGGGAGGTCGTGCAGCTTGTCGGGATTGCGGACGATATTGATCGCCACGATGCGGCCCGCGTCGACGACGAACGAGAAGACGCCGGTGTTGGCGCCGTCGAAGACGACCAGCCCCGGCGCGCCGTTGACCAGCACCGCGCGGCCCCAGGCCCCCGACGCCGACGGCGCGTGGTACCAGCCGAGCAGGGCCTTGGCGATGAGCTCGGCGCCGTGCAGCGGCTTGCGGATCGCGGGCACCTTGCCGCCGCCGTCGGCGGTGAGCACCACGTTCTCGTCGAGCACGCCGAGCAGCGAGCTCAGATCACCCGAGCGCCAGGCCAGCGCGAACGCCGAGACGACCTTCTCCTGTTCGGCGGGTGACGCGGGGAAACGCGGAGTCCCGGATTCGACGTGCTTGCGGGCGCGGGAGGCCAGCTGGCGGACCGCGGCCGGGGTACGGCCGACGACCTCGGCGACCTCGGGACCGGTCATGCCGAACACGTCCTGCAGCACGAAGGCCGTGCGTTCGGCGGGCGACAGCGATTCCAGCACCACCAGCAGCGCGGTGGTGACCCGCTCGTCCTGGGAGATCCGGTCGGCCGGGTCGTCCCAGGTGGTGACCTCCGGCTCGGGGAGCCAGTCGCCGACATACTGCTCGCGGCGTGCGCGCGCCGACCCGAGCTGATCGAGGGCCAGCCGGCCGGTGACCGTGGTCAGCCAAGCGCGCAGATTGTCGATCTCGCCCGCCTTGCCCGCCGCGTGGTGCCGCTGCAGGCGCAGCCACGCGTCCTGCACGACGTCCTCGGCGTCGGTGAGGCTGCCGAGCGTGCTGTAGGCGAGTCGGCGCAGGTAGGGGCGGTGTTCCTCGAAACGGCGGGCCAGTTCGGCCTGGTCGATCTGCTGCGGTAGGTCGCTCATCGTGGTTCGCCGTTCGGTCGTCTGGCCCGGGGACCGGGCGAGTGTATGGGGTCGTCGCACTGATGACGAACCAGCGGGGCGGGGTGTGACATTCCCGGTGTCGGCTACCCTCGGCCGGGTGCAGAAGGGGACATCGACCGCGGTCGGGCTGGTGCTGGGATTCGCGCTCGATCGGGTGTTCGCCGATCCGCGCCGGTGGCATCCGGTGGCCGGATTCGGTTCGGCGGCAGCGGCTTTGGAGCAGGCGACCTACGCCGACGATCGGCGGGCCGGGGTGGTTCACGAGGTGGTCGCGGTCGGTTCGGTGGTGGGTTTCGGGGTGCTCGCCGCACGCGGCGGCGTGGTCGCGACCGCGCTGGCCACCTGGACCGCGCTCGGTGGACGCAGCCTGGCCAGGGCCGGTCACGCGATGGCCGAGCGGCTCGACGCCGGCGACATCGACGGAGCCAGGGAACTGCTGCCGTCGCTGTGCGGACGCGATCCGTCGGTCCTGGACGCGGACGGGCTGGCCAGGGCCGCGCTGGAATCGGTCGCCGAGAACACCGCCGACGCGACCGTCGCGCCGCTGCTGTGGGGTGCGGTCGCGGGGGTACCGGGGCTGCTCGGGTACCGGGCCGTCAACACCCTCGACGCGATGATCGGCTACCGCAACGGGCGCTACCTCCGGTTCGGCTGGGCCGCCGCGCGCACCGACGACCTGGCGAACGTGGTGCCCGCCCGGGCGACCGGGCTGCTGACGGCCGCGCTGGCCCCGCTGGTCGGCGGCAGGCCCGCCGCCGCGTGGCGGGCGTGGCGGTGTGACGCGAGCAAGCACCCGAGCCCGAACGCGGGCGTGGTGGAGGCGTCCATGGCCGGGGCGCTCGGTGTCCGGCTCGGCGGGCGCACCCAGTACCGGCACGGCGCGGAACTGCGGCCGACCCTCGGAGACGGGCCCGCGCCGACCACCGCCGATCTGCGGCGCGCGGTACGCATGTCGGAGGCGGTGCAGGTGGGGTCGCTGGTGATCGCGGTGGCGGCCGCCGGAGTGTTGGGGCGGGCGCGCCGCCGTTAGCCTGCTATCTCTTCGCGGACCGATGAGTTTCGAGGGCGGAGGAGGTCTACACGGTATGAGGAAACTGATCTATGGGTTCGGCCTGTCCGTGGACGGGTACGTCAACGACCGCGACGGCGAGATCGACTGGACCGAGCCGGACGACGAGCTGCACCAGTTCCACAACGACCGGTTCCGCGATCTCGAGATCATCCTGAACGGCCGTCGGCTGTACGAGCTGATGGCCGAGTACTGGCCGCACGTGCCCGCGGACGCGCCGCCCATCCAGCAGGATTTCGGCAGGCTCTGGACCGACATGCCCAAGGTCGTCTTCTCCCGGACGCTCACCGAGGTCCAGTGGAACAGCACGCTGGTCGCGGAGAACGCGGTCGAGGAGGTGCGCAGGATCAAGGCCGAGGGCGACGGCGTCATGGAGGTCGGCGGCGCGAGCCTGGCGGCCACACTGATGCCGCACGGGCTCATCGACGAGTACCAGATGTTCATCTCGCCGGTAGTCCTCGGCGGCGGCACCCCGATGTTCCCGGCGCTGGACAAGCGCATCGGGCTCCGGCTGGTCGAGACCCGGCATTTCGAGACGGCGGTGCTGCTGCGCTACGCCGCCGAGTGACGGGGACGGGTGATCAGCGGTTGCGGCCGTAGCGGTCGGCCAGGCGGGCTTCGGTGGTCGGCGCGGCCTGAGCGCTCGGCGCGGCGGTCGCGGTCTCGGCCGCCGTCGGCGTTGCCGCGCGGTCGCGGCGGCGCGCGCGCAGTTCGGCCACGACGAAGTAGCCGAGGCCGAGCGGGGCCATGATGCCGAAGGCCAGCCATTGCAGGCCGTAGGACAGGTACGGGCCCGCGTCGAGCTGGGGGAGCGGGCTCGGCGTGAAGGCGCCGGGCTGGCCCTCGGCCAGCTGGAGGTAGCCGCCCTTGTCGGTGCCGGTGGGGATGGGAGCCAGGGGCAGGCCGAGGACGGTGGCTTCCTGGCCGGTGTCCACGGTGTAGACCTGGCGATACCCGTCCTGGGTGCTCGGCGGCTTGTCCGCGACCACCCCTTCCGAGGCGCGCACGCGGGCTTCGAGCCGCTGCGGCCCGGCCGGGGGTGCGGCGATCACCGGCGGCCGGGTGCCGTCGACGGCGGCGACCAGGCCGCGATCGACCAGCAGGGTGCGGCCGTCGTCGAGGCGGAACGCGTCGAGCACGGCGTAGCCGGGGGCACCGTCGAGGTGACGCAGCCGGACCAGCACGGTCGAATCCGGGACGTACGTACCACTCGCGGTGACCTTGCGCCATTCGGTGTGCGCGCTCGGGTCGCCGTCGAGGACGCTGTTCACGGTCACCGGATCGGCCTGCACGGAGTCGGCGATCAGCTGGTTGCGGTGCTCGGTGCTGGTGTTCTTGCCCAGCTGCCACGGTGCGAGCACGGTGAAGCACAGGTACGCGAACGCGACGACGATCACCGCGAGGATGAGCCAGCTCGGGCGCAGCAGGAAGGTGAGTTTGCGCATCAGCGGTGCGCGTCGGCGGTGGTACGGGCGTCGAGTTCGGCGCGCACCCAGTCGAGCAGGCCGGGGACGGCGGCCTCGATCTGGTCGCGGACCAGGTCGAAGTCGGACTGGTCACCGTAGTACGGATCGGGCACGTCGCGGCCGTCGGCGGCGGGATCGAAGCTGCGCAGCAGGCGGCGCTGGTCGGTGCCGACGCCGCGCTGGGCCAGTTCCCGGTCGTGCCCGGTGTCCAGGGCGATGATCAGGTCGGCGTCGCGATGCTCGGGACCGAAGGTGGCCGCGGTGTGCTCGGTGGGGTAGCCCGCCCGGCGCAGGGTCGCCTCGGTACGCGGATCGGCCGGATCGCCGACGTGCCACGATCCGGTGCCCGCGCTGGTCACCCGTACCCGGTTCGCGAGACCGGCACGGTACAGATGCGCTTCGAACATCTTCGCCGCCATCGGCGACCGGCAGATGTTCCCTGTGCAGATGAATGACACGTGCAGCTGACCCACGCCTGCCATTGTCGCCCGAGCCGCCGAATCGCCGCCACGTAGGGTGTTCAGTTGTGTTCCAGGACTCGGTCGACCCCGCGATGCTGCGCCACCACGGCGACGTGGACGCGCGCCCTGGAATGCTCGATTTCGCCGTGAACGTGCGCGGCACCGCGCCGCCCGCCTGGCTGCGCGATCGCCTCGCCGCCCGCCTGGACGACCTGGGCCGCTACCCGAGCGCCGAGGACGAGGCCGCCGCCCGCGCCGCCGTCGCCGCCCGGCACGGCCGCCGTCCCGACGAGGTCCTGCTGCTCGCGGGCGCGGCCGAAGGCTTCGCGCTGCTGCCCCGCCTGGCCCCGCGCCTGGCCGCGGTGATCCACCCGTCCTTCACCGAGCCCGAACTGGCGCTGCGGGAGGCGGGCGTGCCGGTGACGCGGGTGATCCTGGAACCGCCGTACACCCTCGACCCGGCACTCGTTCCCGAGGAGGCCGATCTGGTCGTCCTCGGCAACCCCACCAATCCGACCTCGGTACTGCACCCGGCGGCCGTCATCGAGGCGTTGCGTCGGCCGGGGCGTCTCGTCGTGGTCGACGAGGCGTTCGCCGACGCGGTGGCGGAGAGCACCGCCGGCGGTGCGGCAGTAGACGGCGGATCTGGCGACAACGTGCCCGGCGCTGCCCGGAGCGTTGCGTCCGGTGTCGCGATGCGATGCGCGGCGGCCGGTCCCGGTGGTGTGCGGTCCGCGTCGTCGTCCGCGGGCAGGACACCGGGCCTGTCGTCGACCCCGAGCGCACCGGACGCGTCGTCCATCCGGACGGCACCGGCCGTCGACGTGGTTCCGGGAGCGCCGGTGCGGTCGACCTCCCGTCCGGGGTCGGGTTCGGCGACGTCGCACACCGTCGGGGAACCGGAGTCGCTGGCCGGGCTGTCCGCCCCGGACGTGCTCGTCCTGCGCAGCCTCACCAAGACTTGGGCGCTGGCCGGGCTGCGGTGCGGCTATGTCCTCGGCGCGCCGGACGTGCTGGCCCGGCTGACCCACGGCCGTCCGCACTGGCCGCTGGGCACCCTCCAGCTGGAGGCGATCAGCGCCACCGCCGAGCCGGCGGCCGTCGCCGCGTCCCGGCGGCACGCCGACGAGATCGCCGCCGAGCGCGCGGCAATGATCGACCGCCTCACGGACCTGGGCGTCGAGGTGCACACCCCGGCCACCGGTCCCTTCCTGCTGCTGCGCGTTCCCGACGGCGAACTGCTGCGCAAGCGCCTGGCCGATCGCGGCATCGCGGTGCGCCGGGCCGACACCTTCCCCGGGCTGGGGCCCGATCACCTGCGGGTCGCGGTGCGCGGGGCGGCCGAGGTCGATCGGTTGATCGAGGGTCTGCGAGAGGCGCTGTGGTGACCGGAGCGAGCGGCGCTGTGGTGACTGGAGCGGGCGGCGCCGTGGTGACCGGGCAGCGGCGCCGTGGCGACTGGGCAGCGGTGCCGTGGTGACCGGGGCGGACGGTGCTGTGACAGGGCCGGCCTGCAGCAACGGCCATTGCGCGGCGCGAGACGGGCGTGGAAAGCATTGTGGTGCAAGGTGATCCCGTCGCTTCGATGGTGACGGGTTAGGCAGCAGCGGAACGAAGGAGGCGGCGGTGACCGACCTGGCCGAACTGATCGGGGTGCTCGACGCGGCGTATCCGCCGCGACTGGCCGAATCGTGGGATTCGGTCGGGCTCGTCTGCGGTGACCCGGGTCAGGAGGTGACCAAGGTGGTGTTCGCCGTCGACGTCACCGCCGCCGTGGTGGACGAGGCGATCGAGTGGGGCGCCCAGGCACTGGTCGTGCACCACCCGCTGCTGCTGCGCGGTGTCGACACCGTCGCCGCCGACACCCCCAAGGGTGCGCTGCTGCACCGGCTGATCCGGTCGGGCTGCGCCCTGTTCTCCGCGCACACCAACGCCGACTCCGCCGACCCCGGCGTCTCGGACGCGCTCGCCGCCGCCGTCGGCCTGACCGTCACCGGTCCGCTGGACCCGAAACCCTCGGCCTCCGTGGACAAATGGGTGATCCAGGTCCCGCAGACGCACACCGCCTCGCTCATGTCGGCGCTGTTCACCGCGGGCGCCGGCGCGATCGGCGACTACCGCGAGGCCGCCTGGTACACCTCCGGCACCGGCCAGTTCCGGCCGCTGCCCGGCGCGAACCCGGCGATCGGGGCGATCGGCACGGTCGAGACCGTCACCGAGGACGCCGTCGAGGTGGTCGCGGCGCCGACCTCCCGCCTGGCCGTCCTGGCGGCGCTGCGCGCGGCCCACCCGTACGAGGAACCCGCCTACCACGTCACCGAGCGCGCGCCGCTGCCGTCCTCGCTCGGCATCGGCCGCATCGGCGAACTCCCCGAGCCCGAGACCCTGCGCGATTTCACCGCCCGGGTCGGCGTCGGCCTGCCGCGCACCGTCTGGGGAGTGCGCGCCGCGGGCGACCCGGACCGCGTCATCCGGCGGGTCGCCGTTTGCGGCGGCGCGGGCGACTCCTACCTGAACGCGGCCATCCGCGCGGGCGTCGACGCCTACCTCACCTCCGACCTGCGCCACCATCCCGTCGACGAACACCTCCGCCGCGGCGGCCCCGCCCTCATCGACGCCGCCCACTGGGCCACCGAATTCCCCTGGTGCGGTCAAGCGGAACAACTCGTCCGCACGGCCCTCCCCAGGATCGAGACCCGCGTCTCCACCCTGCGCACCGACCCGTGGACGGTCACCGGCTGAACGCGACGACCAGCCTCCCCCCGTCGACGGGGGCGGGCGCGTACCGGGACACGCGCGCCCGACAGCGGTCGCCCGGTCCTCGGGTCATGGCGTGCGCGTGCCCCGTGGCGCGGTACGGTTGACGAACCCATCCGTCCACCGTGTTCAGGAGTTCGTGCGCGTTGAATGTCGAACCGTCGGTCCAGTCCAAGCTGCTCCAGCTCGCCGCTGTCGATGCCGAGTTGACGCGGATCGCGCACCGCAGGAACGCGCTGCCCGAACAGCAGGAGGTGGCGCGCCTGTCGACCGAGCGCAACGGCTACAAGGACGCCGCCGTCGCGGTCGAGATCGGCATCGACGATCTGGACCGCGACATCCGCAAGCTCGAGGGTGAGGTCGACGCCGTGCGCAAGCGGGAGGACCGCGACCGCGGCATGCTCACCGCGGGCACCGTCGCCGCCAAGCAGCTCTCCGAGATCCAGCACGAACTGGGCAGCCTGGAGCGGCGCCGCTCGGTGCTCGAGGACGAGCTGCTGACCGTGATGGAACAGCGCGAGGCGATGGCCGCCGATCACGACCACGCCGGCGCCCGGCTGAGCAAGGCCGACCAGGATCTCGCCGACGCCGAACGGCTGCGCGACGAGGCGATGGCCGATCTCGCGGTGGCTCAGCAGCGGTGCGAGACCGACCGGGACGGACTGGTCGGGCTGTTCCCCGCCGACCTGCTCGCCGTCTACGACAAGCAGCGCGCGGCCCACGGGGTCGGCGCCGCACTGCTGCAGGCCCGGCGCTGCGGCGCCTGCCGGATCGAGATCGATCGCGGCGAGATGCAGCGCATCGCCAAGGCCGCCCCCGACGCCGTCCTGCGCTGCCCCGAGTGCAGCGCGATCATGGTGCGCACCAAGGAATCCGGGCTGTAGCCGGATGAACGAGGTGATCGTCGAGGCCGACGGCGGGTCGCGCGGCAACCCCGGCCCGGCCGGCTACGGCGCGGTGGTGTTCGCCGCCGACCATGTGCGGGTGCTGGCCGAGCGCAAGGAATACGTCGGCGTCACGACCAACAACGTGGCCGAATATCGCGGTCTGATCGCCGGTTTGGCCGCCGCGGCCGAGCTGGGCGCGCGGGTGGTCGCGGTGCGGATGGACTCCAAGCTCGTCGTCGAGCAGATGTCGGGACGCTGGAAGGTTAAGCACCCGTCGATGATTCCGCTCGCCGAGCAGGCGCGCGGGCTGGTCGCCGGGTTCGACCGGGTCAGCTTCACCTGGATTCCGCGCGCGGAGAACTCCCACGCCGACCGGCTGGCGAACGAGGCGATGGACGACGGCGCGGTCGTCGGCACCGTCCGCGACGCCGTGGCGGCCGGGCACGCGGCGGGCGACCAGGTCGCGGTGCCCGCCACCGAGGCTCGCGAATCCGTTGCCGCCCAGCGCATTCCGGTCACGCCCGGCTGGACCGGCGCGATCGGCAGGCCGACGCGGCTGTTGCTGCTGCGGCACGGGCAGACCGAACTGTCGATCGAGCGCCGCTACTCCGGTCGCGGCAATCCGCCGCTGACCGACCTGGGCCGCGAACAGGCCGAACGGGCCGCGAAGATGCTGGCCGCCAAGGGCGATATCGCCGCGGTGGTGACCTCGCCGCTGCAGCGGGCCCGCTCCACCGCCGAGGCGGCCGCCGCCGCGCTCGACGTGCCGCTGCGGGTGCTCGACGGCCTCATCGAGACCGACTTCGGCGACTGGGAGGGCCTCACCTTCGCCGAGGCCGCGCAGCGCGATCCGCAGCTGCACGCGGACTGGCTGGGCGACCCGTCGGTGCCCGCGCCCGGCGGCGAGAGCTTCGATCAGGTGCGCGAGCGGATCGAATCGGTCCGGCGCGATCTGGTGGCGCTGTACCCGGGCGAGAACGTCGTCGTGGTCAGCCACGTCACGCCGATCAAGACGCTGCTGCAACTGGCGCTCGGGGTCGGGCCGTCGCTGCTGTATCGCCTGCACCTGGACCTGGCCTCGCTGTGCATCGCGGAGTTCTATCCCGACGGTGGCACTTCGGTCCGGCTGGTCAACGACATCTCGTATCTTTAGCGCTGGCCGCCTGTCACCCGGGCACGGTACGGTCGGCCCCGGTTCGCGGTCGGCGTAACGACTATGCCCCGGCGCCCGAGAAGCATCTCGGGCGTGCGGAGATACCGCGGCCGTCGAGAAAGGTACTTGATGAGGTTTCTACGGATGGCGGCGTTCGCGGCGGCCATCGCGGGGGCGCTCACCGCGTCCGCTGGTGCGGGCAGCGTGTCGGCCGATCCGAGCGTGGTGCTCGGCGCGGCCTCGGGCATCGTCTTCGACAACAACTCCGGTTGCTCGCTGACCGCCATCGGCCACGACAACGCCGGTCGCCTGGTGGGTCTGACCGCCGGGCACTGCGCGCCGACGGGGGCACGGGTCGGCGCCGAGCAGGCGCTGAACGCGGGCGTCATCGGCACCGTCGCGTTCTCCGACGACGGCGACTACCTGGACTTCGCGGTCCTGCAGCTGGACGCGTCGAAGGTGCTGCCCGTTCGCACCATCGGCCAGACCACCGTCGCGGGCATCGGCTCCGCGCCCGGCCCCGGCACCACCGTGTGCTCGGACGGTCGCACCAGCGGTCGCAGCTGCGGCGTGGTGTGGGGTGAGCTCGAAGGCACCTCGATCAACCAGTACTGCTCCCAGCCCGGTGATTCCGGCGGCCCGGTCGTCGTCGGCGACCGGCTGGTCGGCATGAACCAGGGCAGGCTCACCGGCCTGGGCCCCGTCGACTTCGACGTCCCGTGCACCGGCGGCGCCAACCCGATCCACTCGCCCGCCTACTTCCAGCCGATCCAGGTCATCCTGGACGTGCTGAACCGAGCGGGCGGCGTCGGCGCGGGCTTCCAGCCCATCTGATCCTCGGCTCGACCCGACAGGGGCGCATCACCGATCCGGCGATGCGCCCCTGTCGCCGTCTCCACCCGAAACCCGTTGCCCCACCGCCGCAGGCATGCTGCAATCACCGGCATGGGGGAGACGCGCGGCGGCACTGTCGCGATCCGGCGGCTGGAGCCCGCGCAGTGGGCGGTGTTCCGCGAGGTGCGGCTGCGCGCGCTGCGCGACGCCCCGAGCGCGTTCGGCCAGACCGTCGAGCATGCCCTGGCGCGCACCTCCGAGGACTGGCGCGGGGTGTTGCGGACCCGTGCCCAGTTCGTGGCGACGATATCTGGGGTGACGGTGGGGACGGTCGGCGTGACCACGGATTCGCCTGCCGCGCACCTGATCTCGATGTGGGTGGAGCCCCGTGTTCGCGGCCGCGGAATCTCCGATCAGCTGATCACGGCCGCGCTGGGCTGGGCAGCCGAGCACGGCTGCACCGTGGTGTGCCTGGAGGTGACCGAGGGCAACGCCGCCGCCGAGAACCTGTACCGGCGCCACGGTTTCGTGCCGACCGGCCGACGCGGGCCGGTGGAACCGGGTGACCCGCGCCTCGAGTTCGAGATGCGCCGCCCGCTCTGACCCTTCAGTGCGCCGCTGCGGCCATGGCGCGCAGGGCGGCGGCGGTGGTGTCGTCGAGGGGGTAGAAGAACTCGATGGCGAGTTCGGAGAGGGTGACGTCGGCCGGTGCGCCGAAGGTGGCCATGGTGGAGAACATCGTGAGGGGGCCGAGCGGTGAGCTGATCCGGATCGGTACCTGGAACGGGCCGACCGGCTCGGGTTCGCCGGGCGAATCCGCCGGGGCCGGATAGCTTCGTACCTCGTCGTAGAGGGCGCCCAGCCGCGCGTCGCCGGTCGCGCCGAGCTGGCGCAGCAGCCGGTCCAGGAACAGTTCGCGCACCTGGTGCAGGTTCTCCAGCCGCCGTGCGAGTCCGTCGGGGTGCAGGACCAGCCGGAAGACATTCGGGCGCGGCGTGCGCAGGTGCTCGGGCACCCCGGTCATCAGCACGGGCATCGCGGCATTGCCCGCCACCACGTCCCACCAGCGATCGACCACCACCGCCGGATACGGCTCGTGCGCGGCGAGCATCGTCTCGATCGCGGCCCGCGCGGGCGACAGTGCGACGTCGTCGAGCGCCGACTCCCGGAACGCGGGCGCGAAATCGGCGGCCAGCAGCAGCGTATTGCGTTCCCGCAGGGGCACATCGAGGGTTTCGCACAGCCGGAGCACCATCGCCCGGCTCGGCTTGGATCGCCCGGTCTCGAGATAGGACAGGTGCCGCGAGGAGGTGTCGGCGGCCAGGGCGAGCTCGAGCTGGCTGAGCTTGCGCCGCTGCCGCCATTCCCGCAGCAGCGGCCCGATCCGGGCGTCCGTCATCGGCCCAGCGTATCCACCTGCACAGACGTCCCGCCATGACCTCGGAGGTCATTGCGGCGATGACCCGCGCCGCCGCACAGTGGGCTCACCACCCCGAGAACAGGAGCCGACGATGACCGACACCCGCCCCAGCCCACTCGCCACCGTCCTGCGCGTAGACGGTTGGAGCACAGCGCTGTTCGGAGTCGCCCTGACCGTGTCCGCGCCACTGTTGCGCGCGCCGCTCGGCCTGCCGACCCCGCTGTCGCTGCTCTTCGGTGTCGTGATGGTCGCCGGTGGTGCCGCACTGCTGGCCATCGCGCGGCGCGGTCCGCACCGCTACGCCCGCCCCGTCGTCGCCGTCAACGCCGCCTCGGCGCTCGGTATGACCGCGCTGGCCTGCTCCGGTCTGCTGCCCCTCACCGGCCTCGGCATCGGCTTCCTGCTGGCCGGTGCCGCCCTGGTCGCGACCTACGCCGCACTCGAGCTGCGCGCCGCCGCGCTCGCGGAGCCGGTCACGGTGTGCTGAGGCCGCGTTCGTGCATGAGCAGCAGGCCGTAGGCGGCGACCGCGTGGGATGCGGTGATCTCGCCGCGCAGGATCATCGCCTCGAAGCGGGCGCGGGAGAACCAGGCGGTGCGCATGTCCTGTTCCTCGGGCTCGCGCTGGGGCTCACCGGGGGTGAGGCCGGTGGCCAGGAAGCAGTGGCCGCGCTGGTTGCTCGACGCGGGCGCGGTGGCCAGCGTGCCGAGCCGCGTCATCCGGTCGGCGCGCAGGCCGGTCTCCTCCCGCAACTCGTTGTGCGCCAGCTCGACCGGCGACGGCGCCGTGCCGGGCGGCGGGGTGCCCGCGGGGAACTCCCAGCACCGCGCGCCCAGCGGGTACCGGTACTGCTCGACGAGATGGAATCCCTCGCCGTCGAACGGGATCACCATCGCCCAGTCGACCTTGTCGACCACGGCGTAGATCCCGACGGACCCGTCGGAGCGGCGAATGGTGTCCTCCCGCAGCCGCATCCACGGATTGGTGTAGATCGTGCGCGAGCTGAGCTGTTCCATCTCCCCATCGTGCCCCACCGGCACCGCCCAGCCGGGCGGATCAGGCGGTGATGGTCACGGACGCAGCACCGACACCAGGAAATCGGTCTGATCGCGCACGACCTGCTCGAAGACGTCGTCGAAGTACACGTCGAAGTGGCCGACCGGGTACTGCTTGACCACCGCGTGCTTGGTGCGCTCGGCCGCCTTGCGGGTCGGGCCGGCCGGGGCGACCGAATCGTTCTCGGCGATCGCGTAGAACACCGGCACCTTCAGCGCCTTCGCGCGGCGGCCGGGCGCGTCGAACAGGGTCGACAGGGCCACCCGCGCACCGACTTTCGGCCGGTAGGTCTCGCTCTCCTCGGCGAGCCTGCCGAAGCCCTCCGGCACGTCCGGCGCGCTCATCAGCGCCGCGGCCCGCTTGCGGCCGGCCAGCCGGATCCGCACCGGCTTGCGCCGGATCGGGCCGATCAGCAGGTCGGTGGCGGCGATGGTGGCGACCTTGGTGACGCTGATCGGTCCCTTCGCCATCGCCGAGGCCCACCCGCTGGTGAACGGCACCTGCGCGACGACAGCGGCGAGATAGTCGTCGTCGGGCGCCACGGATAACACGTGCCCGCCACCGAACGAGGTGCCCCACAACGCGATCCGGGTCGCGTCGAACCCCCGGATGCTGCGCGCGTAGGCGATTGCGGCCTTCCAGTCCTGCCGCTGCCTGGCGATGTTGAGCACCTGGCGGGGATCACCCTCGCTGGCGCCGAAATGCCGGTAGTCGAACGCCAGCACCCCCATCCCCGCCGCGACGAACCGCCGCGCATATCGATCCAACCCCATTTCGCGGTTTGCCCCCAGCCCGTGTCCCATGATCACCAGCGGGCGCGGCCGGGGCGCACCGTCGGGCAGGTAGAGCCAGGCAGCGCACTGCTGGTCACCCGAGGGGAAACTGACGTCGACACGTTCCATGGCTCGTAACCGTACCGAGTACTCTGTACGAGCGGACGAGTCGGCCGGGCGACCGCGGTGACGAGAACGGGCGCGCGAGCGCCGCCGCTCGGTACCGAGGAAAGTCCGGACTCCACAGAGCAGGGCGGTTGCTAACGGCAACCCGGGGCGACCCGCGGGACAGTGCCACAGAAAACAAACCGCCGCGCATTTGCGCGGTAAGGGTGAAACGGTGCGGTAAGAGCGCACCAGCGCCCCGGGTGACCGGGGCGGCTCGGTAAACCCCGCCCGGAGCAAGGTCGAAGGTCGCACCTCGCGGTGCGGCTGCGCAGGTGTTCGAGGGCTGCTCGCCCGAGCCTGCGGGTGGACCGCTCGAGGCACCCGGCGACGGTGTGTCCAGATGGATGGTCGTCCCCCGGTGCGAACCGGGGACAGGATCCGGCTTACAGGCCGGCTCGTCCGCCTTCGAACGACGAGGCGGCGGCCCCCCGTGGGGGAGCCGCCGCCCGGTCGGGCCGGTAGCCGGCTCAGCACATCAGGGTGGACATCTGGTAGATCGCCCTGGCCTCGTCTTCGGTCGCGGCGTCGGCACCGTTCTTGGTGGCCTTGATGATCCCGGCGATGGTGTCGGCCTCGGACTTCCCGCCCTTGATGTCGCCACAGGACTGGTTCAGCACGGTCGCGACGGCGGCGTCGTCACGCCCCGCGGACAGCTTCGGGAAGGCGTTGCGGTAGCTCACCACGAACATGCCCGCCTTGCTCGGATCGACCTTGTATTCGGGCGTGGTGGCGGCCGAGGAGCCGCCGGCGGCGGCGGAAGAGGAGTCGTCGCCGCAGCCGGCCAGAAGCAGGGCGAAGACGGTGGCGCTGGCCGCGAGAGCGGCGGTAGTTCTACTCACGCGCGGGATGCTAGCGCCCCAGAAAACAAGCCGCCTCCCGTGAGGTTAACGGGAGGCGACAGTTGCTCGATCCGATCGGTGAGCTAGGCGGGGTTGATCACCAGCAGCTGGGCCCAGTAGGACGCCTGGTCCGGGCCGAGGATCGGCAACAGGTAATCGAAAATCAGCGACGACATACGCTCGGAACTCCCATTTATCGACGTGGGTGGCGCACTGCCCGGCGTTTGCCGGGTGTGCCGACGCCACAGTAACAACTGGCGCGACGGTGGCGGGAAAAGTGTGTCGCCTGCGTGAAAATGCGCAGGAAGTCGCCGGAAACGTGAGCGAGGTCATAGAGTGTTCGCCGTCGGCAGGGCTCGCTGCCCGGGTGGTGAGCCCAACACAATTCGATCGCGGAAGCAGGTCACATTTACATGCGGGTAGTTCGTTCCATTGTCGCCGGTGCACTGATCGCCGGAGCCGCTGCGGTTTTCACCTCGCTGGGTGCCGGATCGGCGAGCGCGGTCGCGGTGACCCCGCTGGCGGGCGGGGTCCAGGTCGACCTCAGCCCGGCCGATACCGCCTGGGTGCACCAGACCCGGTTCGGTCTGACCGTCGCCGGTCTGCCGCACCCCTCGGCGGCCTCGTTCGGCCAGGCGCTCGACGCCGCGGCGACCGTCTCCTCGGCGGTCCCCAACGGTCGGGTCACCTTCACCGTGTACGGCCCGTTCGACCAGCTCAACGGCACCATGCTGGCACTGCAGTAGGCAGTCGCTAACCTGCCAGGATGGAACTCCATCAGCGGATCGTCTCGGCGCCGGTCGACTTCGGCGCCATCCGTTCCGAATTCGGGCTGGCCTCGGACTATCCTGCCGAGGCCGTCTCGGAGGCCCGCGACGCGGTCGACGCGTTCGCGGGTACCCGGGTCGACCGGACCGACATCGAGTTCGTCACCATCGACCCGCCCAGCGCCATGGATCTGGACCAGGCGCTGCACATCGAACGCACCCCCACCGGCTTCACCCTGCATTACGCGATCGCCGATCTCGGCGCCGTGATCGTGCCGGGCGGTGCGCTCGCCCGGGAATCGGAATCCCGCGGCCAGACCTTCTACCTGCCCGACGGCAATGTCCCGCTGCACCCGACGGTGCTGTCGGAGGGCACCGCCAGCCTGCTGCCCGGCGTCGACCGGCCCGCGGCCCTGTGGACCATCGAACTCGACGAGCACGCTGTCCCGCGCGACTTCTCGGTGACGCGCGCCCTGGTGCGCTCCCGGGAGCGCTTCGACTACGCGCAGGTCCAGGCCGCCGCCGACGCCGGCACGCTGCACCCCTCGCTGGCCGCGCTGCCCGAGTTCGGCAGGCTGCGGATCGAGGCCGGGCTCGACCAGGGCGCGATCTCGCTGCGGCTGCCCGCCCAGGACGTGGTGCGCGACGGCGACAACTGGCGTCTCGAGCTGGAACCCCGCACCGCAGCCGACGACTGGAACGAGCAGGTCTCGCTGCTCACCGGCATGTGCGCGGCGCGGATGATGCTGGAACACAAGGGAACTCCCATCGGCCTGCTGCGCACCATGCCGCCGCCGCCCGACAGCGCCATCGCCTCGATGCGGCGCACCGCGGCCGCCCTCGGCGTCGCCTGGCCCGCCGACATGCCCGTCGGCAAGCTACTGGCCGGGCTCGACGCGAACACCCCGGCCGCGCTGGTCCTGATGTCGGAGGCGACGAGCCTGCTGCGCGGCGCCGGCTACACGATGCTCGGCGACCTCGACCAGCCCACCGACGACCAGCTCACGCACAGCGCGATCGGGGCACCCTACGCCCACGTCACCGCCCCGCTGCGCCGCCTGGCCGACCGCTTCACCACCGAGATCTGCCTGGCCCACTGCGCGGGCACCGAGGTCCCCGCCTGGGTGGTCGACGGTCTCGGCCCCGCCGCGGACACCCTGCGCCGCACCGACTCGGTGGCGAGCAAGGTCGACCGCGCCTGCGTCGACCTGACCGAGGCGACCGTCCTGGCGCCCCGGATCGGCACCGAGTTCGCGGCCCTGGTCCTGCGCGAGGCCAACGGCACCCGCGACGCCGAAATCTTCGTCACCGAGCCCCCGATCCTGGGCCGCTGCGAGGGCAAGCCCCCGGAAGGAAAGCACGTCTCGGTGCGGCTGGTGACCGCCGACGTGGCGACCCGCACCATCGGATTCGACTACGCCGCACACTGATCCGAGGCCGGCGGGCATACTCGGGTCGTGCGCAGCCGTCGGAGCCGCCTGCTCCTGGCCGGCGACAAGACCTACCGGTGGACCCTCTCGCATCGGCACGAGGTGACCGGAGAGGCGTCGTACCGCGACTGCCGCGAAATCCTCACCGTCCGGTCGGAGGGCAGTCGCACGCAACTCCGCATCGTCTTCGCCGACGGTCCGAACCGCCTGGTCGCCGGAACGTATCTGCACAGCGGCGGCGTACTCCGACTCGACGACAACGCCTACCTCAACCTGCATCGGCCGGGCGTGGTTCGGACTCTGATCGACCTCGCGCTGACCGGCGGCGCGGATGTCGGCCGCACCACGGAACTCGACGGCTGGCAGCTGTTCGACCAGGCGCTCCGGGACCGCGGTGAGCGGACAGGTGTCCGTGACGAACCCGGCGGACGCGGGTAACGGCCGAGAACTAATCGGCGGCGGAGACGAACGCGGCGGCGGCCGGGTAGCGGGCGATGGCTTGCCCCGCGGCGACCTCTTCGGTGTCGGCGAGGAGTTCGTAGAGGGTGGCGGTAGAGCCGGGGGCGGTGGCGGCGGCCGCGAGAATGGCCTCGCGGGATTCCACGGCGTCGCGGTGGTCGCCGAGGACGGTTTGCAGGCGTTTGGCGCGGGTGCCGAGGTCGGTGGCGTCGGTGCCGAGGACCTCGCCCGCCGCCTCGCAGGAATAGCGTAAGCGCTTGGCGCCCTTGCGGATGTCGTGCAGGAGCTCGACGCGATCGGCGGGGGCGGCGATGGGTTCGGCGAAGACGAGTTTGCGCAGGCGCTTGCGGTCGCGGCGCAGGACGTCGTCGAAGGCCGCGGTCGCGGGCGTGCGGGCCAGGTCGCGATCCAGTGGGGGATCGGTGCGCCAGGCGGTCAGGGTCTTCGTCAGGCGCCGGTAGCGCTTGCCGTCGAGCGCGGTCAGCACCTCGGCGTGCGCGCTGGTGTAGGCGTCGCGGGAGGCGCCGACCAGCGCCCGGGTCACCTCGTCCGGGACCTGCTCGTGCGCGGCGAGCAGATCGGTGAAGCGCTCGGCGCGGACCTCGGCGTCGCGGGCCACGCCGAGCAGATCGGCCAGCCACTTGAGCTCGGCCTCGGTGGCCGCCGCCGCGTCCGCGTCGAAGAGCCTGCGGTAGGACCGCAGCACGCTGCGCAGGCGGCGGGTGGCCACCCGCATCTGGTGGACCGAGTCGTAGGCGTCGGCGCGCACGTCGGGTTCGGCGGCCAGCAGCCGGTCGATGTCGTCCCGCAGTGCCGCGACGACGGCTTTTCCGGCCTTGGGCGCCATGATTCAGCCTCGCTTCCCGAACAGGTCGGTCGCCTCGACCAGGTGGTGGGTGATGCCGGGCTCGTGGGCGGTGTGCCCGGCGTCCTCGACGATGTGCAGGGTCGAGCCCGGCCAGGCGGTGTGCAGGTCCCAGGCGCTCACCGCGGGGCACACGATGTCGTGGCGGCCCTGCACGATCACTCCGGGGATGTCGGCGATCCGGTCCATGTCACGCAGCAACTGTCCCTCGTCGAGGAATCCGCCGTGCCGGAAATAGTGGTTTTCGATCCGGGCGAAGGCCAGCGCGAAGCGCGCCTCGCCGGTCTCGGCGATCCGATCCGGTTGCGGCAGCAGCGAACTCGTCGCGCCCTCCCACGTCGACCAGGCCACGGCGGCATCGAGCGCCACCTGCGGGTCGGGGGAGTGCAGCAGCCGGTGGTACACCTCGACCAGGTCCTCGCCGCGCTCCGCGACGGGCACCGGGGCCAGGAACTTCGCCCACTCGGCCGGGTAGACGTTGCCCGCCGCGCCGTTGTAGTACCAGTCGATTTCCTTGCGCCGCAGCAGGAAGATCCCGCGCAGCACCAGCTCGGTGACCCGCTCGGGATGGGCCTGGGCGTAGGCTAGGCCCAGCGTGGAGCCCCACGAACCGCCGAACACCTGCCACCGGTCGACGCCGAGGTGCGCGCGCAGCAGCTCCATGTCGGCGATCAGGTGCGCGGTGGTGTTGACGTCGAGGTCGGCGCCGTCGGCGATGTGCGGTACCGACCGTCCGCATCCGCGCTGATCGAACAGCACGATGCGGTACACGGCGGGATCGAAGAAGCGCCGTTGCAGCGGTCCGGTGCCGCCGCCGGGCCCGCCGTGCACGAACACTACCGGCTTGCCGTCGGGATTGCCGCTGACCTCCCAGTACACCGACTGGCCGTCGCCGACGTCGAGCAGGCCGTGCTCGAACGGCTCGATCTCCGGGTACAGGGCGCGCATCAGAACGCCAGTCCCGCCGCGAGATTGGGCAGATCCAGGGCGGTCATCGCCTCGGTGCGCACGTCCGCGCAGGCCCCGGTGGTGACGCGGTCGACGATCGCCTTGTCGGCCAGCACCTGGGCGTTGATCCCGCCGTTGCGCAGTGCCCACTCGTGCACCATCGCGTTGAGCGCGAAGCGCCCCAGCGTCGGCCCCTGCACCCGGAAATTGGACAGCTCGGGCCGGATCATGTCGCACAGCTGCGCGGCCGCGGCGTCGGTGATCGTCGGGCTGCCCGCCGGGGCGGTGGTGGTCGGCTTGGCCGCGCTGGTCGTCGAGGTCGTGGTGCCGGAGCTGCCGGTCGGTGTGGTTTCCACACTGCCGCAAGCGCTCAGGCTCGCGACGGCGAGCGCGCCCGCGAGCAGCAGCACGGGACGGGTCTTCCAACGGCGGTGCGGCATCGATACCTCTACTCGTGTCGACTATGTCGGTATCGAGTCTGCCACCCGGCGCGACCCCGCACATCCGGCCGAACCCTGAGAACGGCCCGCCGCTCGTGGCGACGGGCCGGGTCGGCGGTGGCTCAGAAGCTGTGCTCGGGGCCGGGGAAGGTGCCCCGGCGGACCTCGTCGGCGTAGGCGGCTGCGGCGGAGCGCAGTTCGTCGCCGACATTGCCGAAGCGCTTGACGAACTTCGCGGTCTTGCCGCTGGTGTAGCCGGCCATGTCCTGCCAGACCAGCACCTGGGCGTCGCAGTCGGCGCCCGCGCCGATGCCGATGGTCGGGATGGTCAGCTTGTGGGTGACCTGGCCTGCCAGCTCGGCCGGGACCATCTCCATGACGACGGAGAACGCGCCCGCCTCCTGCACGGCGATGGCGTCGGCGATGAGCTGCTCGGCGCCGTCGCCGCGACCCTGCACCCGGAATCCGCCGAGGGTGTTCACGCTCTGCGGGGTGAAGCCGATGTGGGCCATCACCGGGATGCCGGCGGCGGTGATCAGCGCGATCTGCTCGGCGACGCGTTCGCCGCCCTCGAGCTTGACCGCGTGCGCGCCGCCCTCCTTCATGAACCGGGTGGCGGTGGCCAGCGCCTGCTGCGGCGAGGACTCGTAGGTGCCGAACGGCAGGTCGGCGACGACCAGCGCGTGCGGGGCGCCCCGGACGACGCCGCGCACCAGCGGGATCAGCTCGTCGACGGTGATCGGCACGGTGGTGTCGTAGCCGTACACCACGTTGGCGGCGGAATCGCCGACCAGCAGGACCGGAATGCCCGCTTCCTCGAAGAGGCGCGCGGAGGAGTAGTCGTAGGCCGTCAGCATCGACCAGCGCTCGCCCTCGGCCTTCATCTGCTGCAGATGCTGGACGCGGGTCTTGCGGCGGGGCTTGGCAACGGCTTCGGGAGCGGCACCGTAGGCAGGGGTCTGCTCATCGGATACGGACATCATCGTCCCTTTCGTCTGGTTCCTCGAGGCCCGTACCGGGTCCCCGGGTTTTTCTGACGGATCCAGTGTGCCACCTCGGGCCGAGCCGGTTTAAGGGCCGGTGCCGGTGTGATCGGTCACAGCGGTGGTTCGGCTACCGTGAGGGCGAGCCCCTTCGCGCGGATCGGGCGCATCGTGTTGTGCGCCGTGCGGCGCGGAAAGGTGGGCCCACTGTGCAGCGTGGCAGGCTCGTCGTGCTCTGGGGCGCTCTCGCGGCGCTGATCGTGTCCGGCTGCACCAGCGCCGAGACCAGCACCCCGCGCGCGCAGCTGCCGCCACCGCCGCCCGGGCTGGAGAAGTTCTACGACCAGCAGCTCGACTGGGGTTCGTGCGAGGGCTTCGGCAGCCCCGAGGACCGGCTGCCGCCCAAGACCGAATGCGCGCGCGTCACCGTGCCCGTCGACTACGCGCGCCCGGACGGCCCGACCGCCCAGATCGCGCTGTCGCGGATCCCGGCCTCCGGCGACAAGATCGGCTCGCTGCTGATGAACCCCGGCGGGCCCGGCGTCTCCGGGCTGTCGATGGTCACCGTCGGCAACCGCACCGAGCTGGCCGAGAAGTTCGACCGGGTCGGTTTCGATCCGCGCGGCGTCGGCTCCTCGCTGCCCGCGATCGTGTGCCTGACCCCGCAGCAGGCCGACGCCGAGCGCGCCGAGCCGCCCACCGACAACACTCCGGCCGGCATCGCCGACGCCGAGGCCGACAACCGCGAGTACGCCGACCGCTGCGCCCAGCGCACCGGCACCGACCTGCTCGCCCACGTCGGCACCCGCGAGGTGATCCAGGACATGGACGTCCTGCGCGCGGTGCTCGGCGACGCGCAGCTGAGCTACCTCGGCTACTCCTACGGCACCCGGCTCGGGTCGGCCTACGCCGAGAAGTACCCGCAGAACGTGCGCGCCCTCGTCCTCGACGGCGCGGTGGACTCCTCCCAGGACCCCGTCCAGGAGTCGCTGCGCCAGGCCGCGGGCTTCCAGGGCGTGTTCAACGCCTACGCCGCCGACTGCGCGAAGAACGCCGACTGCCCGCTCGGCACCGATCCGGCCCAGTCCGTGGCCCGGTTCCGCGCGCTGGTCGGCCCGCTGGAGAGCAAGCCCGCCGCCACCGCCGACCCGCGCGGGCTCAGCTACGGCGACGCCATCACCGGCGTCCAGCAGGCGCTCTACACCGACGACCTGTGGAACGTGCTCACCCAGGGCCTGACCGAACTGCGCGACGGCCGGGGCGACACCCTGCTGCAACTGGCCGACATGTACGACGGCCGCCGCGAGGACGGCACCTACGCCAACACCCAGGACGCGTTCAACGCCATCCGCTGCGTCGACGATCCGCGCGTCACCGATCCGGCGATCACCGGCCGCCAGGACAGCGAGTACCGCAAGGCCGCGCCCTTCCTCGACGACGGCAAGGGCACCGGCGCCGCCCCGCTGGAACTGTGCGCCTCCTGGCCGGTGCCCAACACCAGCACCCCGCACCGGGTATCCGCGCCCGGCGTGCCGAAGACCGTCGTGGTCTCGACCACCGACGACCCGGCGACGCCGTACCAGGCCGGGGTCGACCTGGCCGCGCAGCTGGGCGCCGACCTGATCACCTTCCGCGGCAACCGGCACACCGCCGCCCTGGTGGCGGGCGACCGCTGCCTCGACGAGGCCGTCATCGACTACCTGGTCGACCTCGCCGCGCCCGGCGCCGGTCTCACCTGCTGAACCGGATCGGCGCGCACCGCGCCCCGTCACGGCGGGTGAGATGTGCGGACGAGGTGACGAGATAGCAAACGCGAGCGCGTATGTAACACGGATTTAACGCCGGGTGCTTACGCTCGCCGGTATGGATCGCCAGAAGGAATTCGTGCTGCGGACGCTCGAAGAGCGGGACATCCGCTTCGTGCGTCTCTGGTTCACCGACGTGCTGGGTTACCTGAAGTCCGTCGCCATCGCACCCGCCGAGCTCGAGGGCGCCTTCGAGGAGGGCATCGGGTTCGACGGCTCGGCCATCGAGGGCTTCGCGCGCGTGTCCGAGGCGGACATGGTCGCGCGGCCCGATCCGTCGACCTTCCAGGTGCTGCCCTGGGCCACCTCCAAGGGCCACCAGCACTCCGCCCGCATGTTCTGCGACATCACCATGCCCGACGGCTCGCCGTCCTGGGCCGACCCGCGCCACGTGCTGCGGCGTCAGCTCAACAAGGCCGCCGACGTGGGCTTCAGCTGCTACGTGCACCCCGAGATCGAGTTCTTCCTGCTGGAGAACGGCCTGAAGAACGGCGCGCCGGTGCCCGCCGACAACGGCGGCTTCTTCGA
Organism: Nocardia sp. NPDC003269; assembly: GCF_042888005.1. NCBI lineage: Bacteria > Bacillati > Actinomycetota > Actinomycetes > Mycobacteriales > Nocardiaceae > Nocardia > Nocardia sp. NPDC003269. Next base: position 40,860 of record NZ_JBIAPA010000004.1, on the reverse strand, counting down.
CCAGGCCGTGCACGACTCGGCCCCGAACTTCCGCCGCCACGCCATCGACGCGCTCGAGTCGATGGGCATCTCGGTGGAGTTCAGCCACCACGAGGGCGCCCCCGGCCAGCAGGAGATCGACCTGCGCTACGCCGACGCGCTCTCGATGGCCGACAACGTGATGACCTTCCGCTACCTCATCAAGGAGGTCGCGATCGACGAGGGCGTGCGTGCGACGTTCATGCCCAAGCCGTTCGCCCAGTACCCGGGCTCGGCCATGCACACCCACATGAGCCTGTTCGAGGGCGAGTCCAACGCCTTCGCCGACCCCGACGATCCGGAGAACCTGTCCGCGACGGCGCGCTCGTTCATCGCGGGCATCCTCGAGCACGCCCCCGAGATCAGCGCGATCACCAATCAGTGGGTGAACTCCTACAAGCGCCTGATCCACGGCGGCGAGGCGCCGACGGCGGCGTCGTGGGGCCGGTCCAACCGCTCCGCGCTGGTCCGCGTGCCGATGTACACGCCGAACAAGTCGTCCTCGCGGCGCGTCGAGATCCGCAGCCCAGATTCGGCCTGCAACCCGTACCTGACCTTCGCGGTGCTGCTCGCGGCCGGTCTGCGCGGCATCGAGAAGGGCTACACGCTGCCGCCGGAGGCCGAGGACGACGTGTGGTCGCTGACCGACGCCGAGCGTCGGGCCATGGGCTTCCGCTCGCTGCCCGGCACCCTCGACGAGGCCCTGCAGGTGATGGAGCGCTCCGAGCTCGTCGCCGAGACCCTCGGCGAGCACGTGTTCGACTTCTTCCTGCGCAACAAGCGCCGGGAGTGGGCCGCCTACCGCAGCCAGGTGACCCCGTGGGAGCTCGAGGAATACCTCAGCCTGTGACACCGCGCCCGGCATACCGGGCGTGACACGGTCGATGCGCGGACCATGTACTTTGAGGGCATGGTCCGGCCACCGACTGCCCGCTCCGCTGTCCCCGGCGTCGGCCGGCTCGGCTTGCTCGAGCCCACCGCAGCGGATTCCCTGCACCAGCTCGGCTGGGACAACGTCGACGGGGTGCCCGTGCTCTGGGCGTTGTCGCGCGCGCCCGACGCCGATCTGGCGTTGTCCACGCTGATCCGGTTGCACGAGTCGCTCGGAACCGATTGGGCCGAACTGGATTCGGCACTGCGCACCGATAGCACGTTGCGCGGCAGGTTGTTCGGGCTGCTCGGTTCGTCCACCGCCTTCGGTGATCATCTGGTGGCCGCGCCCGCCGCGTGGAAGCTGCTGCGCGCGAACCGGCTTCCCGAGCGCGAGGAACTGCTCGCCGACCTGCTCGACGCGGTCCAGGCGAAACCCGAGGACGGACCCAACGCGGGGCCGATGCTGTTCCGGGCCGAGATCGCCGGTCCGGAGGCGATCGCGTTGCTGCGCAGCCGGTATCGCGATCAGCTGATGCTGCTGGCCGCGTTCGACCTGGCCTCCACCGTCGAGAACGAGCCGGTGCCGCCGTATCTCGTGGTCGGCAGGCACCTCTCGGATCTGGCCGACGCCGCGCTCACCGCCGCGCTGTCGGTGGCCGTCGCGCGGGTGTGCAAGAACGGCCCGGTGCCGGTGCGGCTGGCGGTCATCGCGATGGGCAAATGCGGTGCGCGCGAACTGAACTACGTCAGCGATGTCGACGTGGTGTTCGTCGCCGAACCGGCTGACGCCACCGCGACCAGGCTGGCCGCGGAGATGATGAGCGTCGCCAGTTCGGCGTTCTTCGAGGTCGACGCGGCGCTGCGGCCCGAGGGCAAGGCGGGCGCGCTGGTGCGCACGCTCGACTCCCACCTCGCCTACTACAAGCGCTGGGCCCGCACCTGGGAGTTCCAGGCGCTGCTGAAGAACCGGCCGATGACCGGTGATCTCGAACTCGGACAGCAGTACCGCGACGCGCTCATGCCGATGGTGTGGGCCGCCTCCGAACGCCCCGACTTCGTCGCCGACGTGCAGGCCATGCGCCGCCGGGTGGAGGACCTGGTCCCCGCCGACCTGCGCGAACGTGAGCTCAAGCTCGGCGCGGGCAGCCTGCGCGATGTCGAATTCGCCGTGCAGCTGCTGCAATTGGTGCACGGCCGGGTCGACGACGCCCTACACGTCACCAACACCGTCGAGGCGCTCACCGCGCTGGCCGCGGGCGGGTACGTCGGCCGTGACGACGCGGCCAACCTCACCGCCTCCTACGAGTTCCTGCGCCTGCTCGAGCACCGGCTGCAACTGCAGCGGCTCAAGCGCACCCACACCCTGCCCGCCGCCGACGACGAGGAGGGCATGCGCTGGCTCGCCCGCGCGGCCCACATCCGGCCCGACGGCCGTCAGGACGCGGTCGGGGTGCTCGAGACCGACATCCGGCGCAACTCCATGCGGGTGCGCAGGCTGCACGCCAAGCTGTTCTACCGGCCGCTGCTCGAGTCGGTCGCCCGGCTCGACTCCGACGCGCTGCGGCTGAGCCCCGACGCCGCTGTCCGTCAGCTCGCCGCGCTCGGTTACGGCGCGCCCGCCAACGCGCTCGGCCACCTCAAGGCGCTCACCGGCGGCGTCTCGCGCAAGGGCCGCATCCAGGCGCTGCTGCTGCCGACCCTGCTCGAATGGCTCGGTGACACACCGAATCCCGATGCGGGCCTGCTCGCGTATCGCCGGGTCTCGGAAGGTCTCGACGATCAGATCTGGTTCCTGCGCGAACTGCGCGACGAGGGTGCCATCGCCCAGCGGCTGATGATCGTGCTCGGCTCCTCGGAGTACCTGCCCGATCTGCTGATCAACGCCCCCGAGACCATCCGCATGTACGCCGACGGACCGGCGGGCCCGCAGCTGCTCGGCCCGCAGCCCGAGGACGTCGCGCGCGGCATCCAGACCGCCGCGGCCCGCTACGACGACCCAGCGCGTGCCGTCGCCGCGGCCCGGTCGCTGCGCAGGCACGAGCTCGCCCGGGTGGCCTCGGCCGATCTGCTGGGCATGCTCGACGTCCCGCAGGTGTGCGCGGCGCTGTCCTCGGTCTGGGTCGCGGTGCTCGAGGCCGCGCTCGCCGCGGTCATCCGGGCCTCCGAGGCCGAGCGGGGCGCGCCTGCGCCCGCCGACTTCGCGGTGATCGGCATGGGCAGGCTCGGCGGGATGGAACTGGGCTACGGTTCCGACGCCGACGTGCTGTTCGTCTGCGATCCGCGCCCCGGCGAGGACGAGACCACCGCGGTGAAGTGGGCGATCGGCGTCGCGGAGAAGGTCCAGCGCCTGCTCGGCGCCCCGAGCACCGATCCGCCGCTGCAGGTCGACGCGGGCTTGCGCCCGGAGGGCCGCAACGGCGCGCTGGTGCGCACCCTGGCCGCCTATCAGGCCTACTACGACCAGTGGGCCCAGCCGTGGGAGGTGCAGGCACTGCTGCGCGCGCACCAGGTGGCGGGCGATCAGCAGCTGGGCGTGCGGTTCCTGCACGTCATCGACCCGATCCGCTACCCGGCGGGCGGCGTGTCCGCCGAGTCGGTGCGCGAGATCCGCCGGATCAAGGCCCGCGTCGACGCCGAGCGCCTGCCGCGCGGGGCCAACCCCGCGACCCACACCAAGCTGGGGCGCGGCGGGCTGGCCGACATCGAATGGACCGTCCAGCTGCTGCAACTGCGGCACGCCCACGAGGTGCCCGCGCTGCACAACACCTCGACGCTGGAATCGCTCGACGTCATCGAGGCCGAGGGCATCCTGGAACCCGACGACGTCGCGCTGCTGCGGGAATCGTGGATCACCGCGACGGCGGCCCGCAACGCGCTCGTGCTGGTCAAGGGCAAGCCGACCGATCAGCTGCCCGGCCCGGGCCGCCTACTATCGGCGGTCGCGCGGGTGGCGGGCTGGCCCACCGACGACGGCAGCGAGTTCCTCGACAACTACATGCGCATCACCCGCCGCGCCAAGGCAGTCGTGGAGCGGGTGTTCGGGGGGTAGCGGAGACGAGAAAGGCCCCGCACCGAGGGTGCGGGGCCTTTCTCGTTCACGCCGGAATCAGATGGCGCGGACGTCCTGAGCCTGGGGGCCCTTCTGGCCCTGGCCGACCTCGAACTCGACCCGCTGGCCCTCTTCGAGGGACTTGAAGCCGGAGCCGCTGATGGCCGAGTAATGCACGAAGACGTCGGGGCCGCCTCCGTCTTGGGCGATGAAGCCGAAGCCCTTCTCGCCGTTGAACCACTTAACAGTGCCTTGAGTCATGTGTTTTACAAGTCTTTTCAGTCGGTGAGCCATGGCGATCTCTGTGATCAGCCCAGTCTCAGCAGCCAAGTATGCCATACTCGCCGACAAACTGCGCGTACGGGCCTGCCGCACCGCGATCTGGGCGGAGTCTGCGTGCCGCGCTCGGCGTGTCGGCGCCGAAGATCATCCCCGGGTGCGCCGAGGTCACACCGGCGGGCGCGATGTGCCAATCTGGGCGACATGGGTGAGACCAACGATGCGCACTCCGGACACGTCGACCTGGCACTGCGGGTGCTCGACGCGCACGTGGCCTTCACCAAGGAGCAGCTGCGCACGCCCACCGGGTTCCTCGAACTGGTCACCGAGGAGGTCGACGGCCTGCTCGCCGAATGTGCCGTGCTGACCCTGGCCGAGGCCGTCACCCGCGAGCAGATCAAGGGCGTCGCGCACAAGTACGCGGTGCAGATCCCGGTCGAGGGCGCCATTCCCGAACTCGTCGGCGAGATTGCCGCCCGGCTGTACAACCACCGCGCCCAGGACGAGATCCCGGTCGGCGCGGTGGTCGACAACCGCCGCTTCGACGAACTGGTCTCGGCCGTGGCCGATATGGAGGTCGCGCACCGGCTGGTGCGGCTGGTGCTCAACAGCCCGGTCACCGTCGACGCCTGTGTCGAAGCGGTGCAGCGCGCGGTCGTCACCGCCGTCGACGAGGGCAAGCACGCCGACGGCGGCGGCCTGGCGCGGTCGCTGCGCGGCGCGCTGGCCCGGCTGGCCGAGCCGGCGCTGCCGGTGATCGAGAACGGCGTCGGCCGGATCACCCGCACCGGCGCGCGATTCGTCCTGCGCGGCAACCGCGACGACGCCGACGACGTGCTGCTCGACGCCGCCCGCGAGACCTGGCGCAAGCACACCGGCGATTCGATCGGCTCGTTCCGGGAACTGGTCTCGGCCAACGACGTGGAAGACGCGGTCGTGCTCACCTTCGAGTTCTGGCGCACCTTCCGCGACACCGACTACTTCCACGCGCTGCTCGACGAGGGCATCGATCACGTCTTCGACAAATACGGCGACACCCCGCTGGCCGAATTGCTCACCGAGCTGGGCATCGGGCGCGCGGACATGATCGAGGAGGCGCTGCGGTTCGGCCCCTCGGTGCTCGCCGAACTGGACGAGCGCGGCTATCTCGACACCGTGGTCCGGCGCAGGCTGGCGCCGTTCTACGCCTCCGAGGCGTTCCGCGCGGCGGTGGCCGGAACCTAGGACCCGCGAGCCCGCGGACCGCGAGTTCTGTTCGGCCGCTGGCGCGTCGGTGTTTGTCGGTACGATCCGTGCAACGATGGAGCGCTTGCGCTACCGGATCGCGATGAAAGGCTGCCGTGACACGTCTGTCCTCCCTGCTCGACCAGATCGACTCCGGAGCGGTGCTGCTGCCCGAATTCCAGCGCGGTTACGTCTGGAACCGGGATCAGGTGCGCGGACTGATGCGGTCGCTGTACCTCGGTTATCCGGTCGGCGGGCTCCTGGTGTGGGAGACCGGATCCGAGGACATCGCCGTGCGCGGCCAGGGCGGCGGCTCGGGGCTGCGCCAGCTGCTGCTCGACGGCCAGCAGCGCATCACCACGCTCTACGGCATCCTGCGCGGCACCGCGCCGTCGTTCTTCGAGGGCGACGCCGTCGCGTTCACCGGGCTCCACTTCGATGTCGACCGTGAGGTTTTCGAGTTCCAGGTGCCCGGTCGTGAGACCGCCCCGACCTGGATCGATGTCACCGAACTGTTCGCCCTGGGACCGGTGCACTACCTGCCCCGGTTCACCGAGGTGCCGCCGGAGACGCTGGCGGTCTACCTCGACCGGCTCAACAAGCTGCGCGAGATCACCCATCGCGAGTTCAACGTCGAGACCATCACCGGCTCGGACCGCACCGTCGACGAGGTCGTCGACATCTTCAACCGCGTCAACTCCGGTGGCACCAAACTGTCCAAGGGCGACCTGGCGCTGGCGACGCTGTGCGCGCAGTGGCCGCAGGCCCGCGGCAACCTGCGCGATCACCTGATCCGCTGGGACAAGGACGGCTACACCTTCACCCTGGACTGGTTGCTGCGCAATGTGATCGCCGTCGGCAACGGGCGCGCGCACTTCGACGCGCTGGGTGATCTCTCGCCCGCGGAGTTCGAGCAGGCGCTCAGCGACACCTCGACCCAGGTCGACACCTTCCTCGACACCGTGGCGGGCCGCCTGGGCCTCGATCACGACCGAGTTCTGATGGGGCGCTACGCGATTCCGGTGGTCACCCGGCTGCTGTTCCTCAACGGCGGCCGCTTCGACGACGACCTGCACCGCGACCGGGTGCTGTACTGGTACATCCACTCGGCGCTGTGGGGCCGGTTCAGCGGGTCCACCGAGACCTTCCTGCAGCAGGACTACGAGACGCTCGAACGCGGCGGCATCAACGGCCTCATCGGCTCGCTGGAGCGGCTGCGCGGCGGCTCCCTCGACCTGTGCGCCGACGACTTCGGCGGCGCGACCCGGGGCTCGCGGTTCTATCCGCTGCTCTACCTGCTGACCCGCGTCGACGGTTCGCGCGACCTGGGCACCGGCGACGAACTCGGCATCGAGCAGTTCGGCGAGCGCACCCCGGTGCAGGTGCACTACCTGTTCCCGAAGACCACGCTGCGTGACGCGGGCTACGAGCGCAACGAGATCAACGCCATCGCCAACTTCTGCTTCCTCAGCCCCGGCTCGGAAGCCGAACTGGGCGAACGCGAACCGGCCGACTACCTCGCCGAGGTGGAGCGGCGGCACCCGGGTGTGCTCGCCTCGCAGTGGATTCCGACCGACCCGGCGCTGTGGCGGGTCGAGAACTACCGCGAATTCCTGCGCGCGCGCCGCAAACTGCTGTCCGCGGCGGCCGACGCGTTCCTCGAGCAGCTGCGCACCGGCACGCTGCACCGGCCGACGCTGCTGTCCGTCGGTGTGGCCGGGGTGAGCCTCGGTGACCCGGCGGTCGACCTGGTCAACGCGCTGGTGGACGACCTCGTCGCCGACGGTTTCGGCTTCCCGCTGCTCGACAGCGAGGTCTCCGATCCGGTGACCGGCCGCGAACTCGCTGTCGCCGAGGCGTTCTGGCCCGAGGGCCTGCAACCCGGCGTCGGCATGCCGGTGGTGCTGGTGCTCGCGCCGGCCAGCGCCGACCTCACCCGGCTGGCCCAGCTCGGCTACGCCGTGTTCACCTCCGTCGACGCGCTGCGCGGTTATGTCGACAACCTGCGCGTCGAGGTGTCCGGCGACACCGGCCTCTACGGCCCCGCCGCCGACGTGGCGACGCTGGCCGATCGCCTGCCCGCGACCTGGGTCGGCAACTCCGAGCAGGTCTGGTTCCGCTTCGCCTGGAACCAGCTCGAGCGCGACCGCGCCGACGGCCCCGACGCGGCCCTCGAACCCGAACAGGTCGCGCTGCGCTACATCGCCCTGTGGGCGCTGACCCGCACCTTCTACATCCACGCCTTCGACCAGGGCAATCCTGGGGAGTGGCGGTACTACCTGGGCGACGCGATCGGCCCGAATCCGCTGGTCCCACGCGACTGGCTGGCCCGCCGCGCCGTCGCCTCCGGTGCCCTTGCCCCCGGCGCCACCCCCGGCGACGAGGACATCGCCATCGCCATGGTGCACGGTGTCCTCGAGGTGGTCGAGGACGTCGCCACCGCCCTGTCCCACCTGCTCGGCGGCCCCGGCCTGTTCGCCTCGCTGTGGGCGTCGGCGGGCGCCGCCGAACACTACGGCTACCCGCTGTCCACCGACCAGATCAACGACCTCATCAACCAGGTCGTCAACGACCCGGCGTCCCGGAAGATCCAGGCCTACAACTGGATCGAGGCGGGCCTGCCGCTCTGACCGACGGGGCGCGGCTCAGCCGTGCCGCGCACCGTGCGCGGCGGCGACGAAGCTGTCGCACGCCTGCTGCGACTTGTCGCCCGAGGCGTCCTCGACACCGCTGTTGACGTCGACCCCGAACGGCTTCACCGCGCTGATCGCCGCGCCGACATTGGCCGCGGTCAGTCCGCCCGCGAGCACGACCGGGCAGCCGAGCGCGGCCAGTTCCGTGACGATGCGCGCGCTGACCGTCCAGTCGTGGGTGCGGCCGGTGCCGCCCAGCCGATCGGCGGTGCGGGAATCCAGCAGCACGCCGTCACAATCGGCGGCAGCGGCCTTCGCGTCCAGGATGGCGTCCGCGCCGGCGACATGGACGGCGCGCAGGATCATCCGGCCCCGGGCGGCGGCCTTGACCTGCCGCAGTGTCTCCGCCGAGACGAGCCCGTGCACCTGGATCGTGTCCACACCGAGCTGATCCGCCAGCTCGATGATCTCGTCCTCCGCCTCGAGATGGGTCACCAGCACCCGGTTGACGAACGGCGGGACCAGCGCGGCCAGTCGTCGCGCCGTCGCGGCGTCGAGCGCGTCCTCGCTGACATGGGTGATGCCGCTGATGAAGCCGACCGCGTCCGCGCCGGCCGCGAGCGCGATCCGCAGGTCGGCTTCCGAGCGGATTCCGCAGATCTTGGCGCGCACGGTCATGGGCGAAGACCCGCCGGGCGGGCGCGCCTCAACGGGACGCTCCGGTGGCGCGCTGGAAGGTCGCGACGAAGTCGCGCAGGGCGGTGCGGTCCTCGGTGTCGGCGGGGCGGTAGCCACGGGCCGCTTCGACGGTGATCGGGGTGCCCGCGCGGATGGGGAGCTCGGTCCAGCAGACCGGCAGGACCGGGAGCTGGACGGTGCGATCGGCCACGGTGAGGGTCAGCGCCGAGGTGTAGCGGCCCGCGACGGTCATCAGCGCGTCGACGGCGTCCTCGGTGAGCGGGCCCGCGGCGGGGAAGTCCTCGATGTACAACCGGCCACCTCCTTCTGCGGCGCCAGTGTAGGCCGCCACCGGCACCTCAGAGAACCTTTAGCGCCGCCATAAGGGCGCGACAAGGACGCCAGCCTAGGCTCGGGCCTCATGATGCGGAAATGGTTGGACCGGGCGTTGCTGGTCCTGGGGTGGGGCGCGCTGATCGCGGCGGTGGCCGGGATCGTGTTGCATCTGGGCAGCTGGCGGCAGCAGTCGCTGGTGCTGCTGGCGTCGGGGGCGATGTGGCTGATGCTGGGCGCGGTGCTCGGGCTGGTCCTCGTTCTCCTCGCGCGCGGCTGGCGCAGCGCGATCGCCGGGGGCGTGGTGCTGGCGGGCGCGGCCTGGCTGATCGTGCCGGGCTACATTCCGGCGGCCGGTGCGGCCGACGGACCGCAGCTGCGGGTGCTGCAATCGAATCTGCTCTTCGGACAGGCGGATCCGGCCGCCGTGGTCGCGGCGGTGCGCGACAACGACGTCGACGTGCTCACCGCCGACGAACTGACCACCGACTCGATCACCCGGCTGCGCGCGGCCGGACTGGAAGAGCGGCTGCCCTACTTCTACCTGGAACCCGCGCAGTCCGGCGGTGGCGGTACCGGCATCTACAGCCGATACCCGTTGCGCAAGAACACGAAGTACGACGGCTTCATCATGAGCAATATCTCCGCGACGATGGATCATCCACAGCGCGGCCCGATCTCGGTGTTCGCCTTCCACCCGATCCCGCCCAATATCGACTTCGCCGCGTGGACGGCCGAGCTGCGCCGCGTCGACGAGATCCTCGCGACGGCCCCGACGCCCGCGATCGTCGGCGCGGATTTCAATGCGACGCAGAACCATTCGGCCTACCGCGCGCTGCTGGACGGTCCGTTCGCGGCCGCCGCGGACCAGACCGGCGACGGCGTCCTGCTGACCTATCCCGCCGATCGCCGGTGGGGGCCGGTGATCGGCATCGATCACATCCTCGTCGCAGGTGGCGTGGCCGAAGAGGTCCACACGCTGACCATTCCGGGGTCCGATCACCGCGCACTGCTCGCCACGGTCCGGATGCGGGATTGACGGCGTCGATTACCATGTGAGCGCTCGACATCGGACCGCTCGGCGTCCGTGTCATTCCCCGGGGAGGAAACAGCGGATGATCAAACATCGGTTCGCCATGGCTGTGGCGGCACTGGTGAGCGTCGGCCTGCTCGCCACCGGTTGCTCGGCGACGACCGTCGCCAGTGACCAGGCGATGCCTGCGATGGACAACCCGTGGGAGGTGGCGGGCGCGACGTCGAACACCGGGCCCAGCGGCACCCGTCCGGGGGTGCCCGACACCGACAAGAAGGCGGAGAACGGCGACAACGGCAAGATCGACAAGCTCGCGCTCAACGCCATCGCCGATATCGAAGAGTATTGGCAGACCGAGTATTCCAAGACGTTCCGGGGCAACTTCAAGCCCGCTTCGAAGTACATCTCGTGGTCGGCGAAGGCGCCGGAAGCGGAATCGGTGCAGTTCTGCAAGAGCAGCACCTACAAGCTGGTCAACGCCGCGTACTGCCCGCTCGACCACACCATCGGCTGGGACCGCTCGGTCCTGCTGCCGCTGCTGGTCGACAAGTACAAGGAGATGTCGGTGGTGATGGTGCTGGCCCACGAGTACGGCCACGCCATCCAGTCCCAGGCCGACCTGCTGCGCGGCTTCCTCACCGACGCGCTGGTGAAGGAGCAGCAGGCCGACTGCCTGGCCGGGGTCTTCCTGCGCCACGTCGCCGAGGGCAGGTCCAAGCACTTCACCCTCAACACCACCGACGGCCTCAACGGTGTGCTCGGCGCGACCGTCGCCGTGCGCGACCGCGACCCCAATGATCCCGACGCCGTGCACGGTTCGGCCTTCGAGCGGGTCACCGCGGTGCAGATGGGCTACACCGAGGGCGCCGGGTCCTGCAAGGGGATCAACAAGGACGAGATCGAGAAGCGCCGCGCGGGCCTGCCGGTCACCTTCGAGGACGGCGAGCGCGAGAAGCAGCTGCCGGTGAACAAGGAGAACCTGAGCTCGCTGGCCACCCAGCTGGGCAAGTCGATGCCGGTGAAGAACGCGCCGAAGTTCGACTACGCGGGTGTCACCCGCAACTGCGCCTCGACCACCACTACCGAGCCGGTGTCGTACTGCCCGGGCAGCAACACCATCGGCACCGACCTGCCCGCCATGGCCAAGCGCGCGGGGGAGGGAACCACCGGCAAGGAGGAACCGCTCTCGGCGATGGTCACCGGCGACTACAACGCCGCGGTGGTCTTCGTGTCCCGCTACGCCCTGGCGGTGCAGCAGGATCGCAAGCTGTCACTCACCGGCGCCGAGTCGGCGGGCCTGCGCACCGCGTGCCTGTCCGGGGCGCTGACCACGAAACTCAGTGAGCCGGGCAGTGATCCGCGCCTGTCGGCCGGCGACCTCGACGAGGCGGTGTCGGGCCTGCTCGCCGACGGCCTCGCGGCCGCCGACGTCAACGGCAAGGTGGTGCCGAGCGGCTATCAGCGCCTCGAGGCGTTCCGCACCGGCGTCCTCGACGGCGAACAGGCCTGCCTGACCCAGTTCAAGTAGTCAGCGGGCCGCAGGCAGTGATCGCAGGGAGCTGAGGGTGTTCGCCACCGCGCGGGCGGCCTCGGCTCCCTTCGTCACGAAATGGTTGGTGTAGTAGTCGACGTGCTCGCTGTGCTCGTGGAAGTGGTGCGGCGTGAGCACCACCGAGAACACCGGGACGTCGTTGTCGAGTTGCACGCGCATCAGGCCGTCGATCACCGCGGTGGCGACGAAGTCGTGGCGGTAGATGCCGCCGTCGACGACCAGCGCGGCGGCGACGATCGCCTCGTAGCGGCCGGTGCGGGCCAGGCGCTGCGCGTGCAGCGGGATCTCGAAGGCGCCGGGGACGTCGAACACCTCGACGGCGGCCGGGTCGAAGCCCAGGCCGGCGTATTCGGCGACGAAGCCCTCGTGGGCCTTGGTGACGATGGAGCTGTGCCAGCTGGCGCGGATGAAGGCGACGGCGCCGGTAGACGTGGTTCCCATGCGCGGAGTCTACTAGGTTCTAAGTTACTCGTCGGTAATATGTCGCGAGAGCCAGTCGACGACGTCCGCGATCACCTGGTCGCGCTCGGGTTCGTTGAACACCTCGTGGAACAGCCCCGGGTAGCGCAGCACCGTCACGTCGGACGATCCGGCGTCGCGTTCGAGCAGGTCGGCGCTCGACGGCGCGGCGATGGTGTCGGCGGTGCCGTGCACCACCAGCAGCGGCGGGGTGAGCGCGTCGAGGCGCTGCTTCACCAGCGCGGTGTGCTGCAGGATCTCCACCGCGGTGCGGGCGGGCAGCTTGCCGCGGAACACCAGCGGGTCGTCGTCGTAGGCGCGCACCACCGCGGGATCGCGGCTGATCGTCGACGAATCCAGGGTCAGCACACCGAGATTCGGCGCGATCCGGGTGAGCAGGGGAGCGGCCAGGCGCTGCACCGGATTGCCCAGCGGGATGTCCAGCGGCGGCGCCGACACCACGACCCCGGCCACGTCGACCGGGCCGCGGGTCGCCAGGTGCAGCACCACCAGGCTGCCCATCGAATGCCCGAGCAGGAAGCGGGGGACGCCGGGATGGGCCTTGCCCGCCAGGTCGAGCAGTGCGGCCACATTGTCGGCGGCGGCGTGCATCGAGCCGATATTGGCCGCCGCGCCCTCCGACAACCCGTGCCCGATGTGATCGAGCGCGTACACCGCGAAGCCCTGCGCGGCCAGCGCGTCGCCCACGTACTCGTAGCGTCCCGAATGCTCGGCGACACCGTGCACCAGCACCACCACCGCACGCGGGTCGGAGGTGGGTTGCCAAGCGCGCCAGGCGATCCGGCCGCCGTTGCCGGCGAATTCGCCCGTGTCCGTCGTCATCGCTGCGCTGCTCCTTCGTCGCCGGGCGCCACCGCGAGCCGCTCGATCAGGCGCCGATTGAACTCGATCAGTCGAGCGTAGTTGAGCCGGGAGATCCGCTCGTCGGTTCCGTGGATCCGTTCCAGGTCCGCCGCGGTCAGCACGATCGGCGCGAAGTTGCAGCGGGTGGCGGCGAGCCCGTCGTAGTGCCGGGAATCGGTGGCGCCGGGCACCAGTCCGGTGGTGGTCACGATGCCGGGGACGATCTCGGCGGCGAGCTCGGCGATCAGCGCGTAGGACGGGCCGGGCCCGGTGACGCGCGAGGGCTCCGACGCGGGCCCGACCAGCTCGATCGCCACCCCGATGTCGCGGATCACCCGGCGACAGTGCGCGAGCACGGTCGACACCGAATCACCGGGCAGGATACGGAAATTCACCAGCGCCTCGGCGCTCTGCGGCAGCACATTGGCCTTCACCCCACCATGGATCACCGTCGGCGCCGTGGTCGTGCGGACCAGCGCCTCGGTGGTGGGGCCCGCCGCCAGGATCCGGGTGACCAGCGGCCCCGCCAGCGTGGCCAGCCCGCGGGTATCGGCGAGCTCGAGCAGCTTGCGGCGCGGTTCCGGCAGCGCCACCCGCATCCGGGCGAGCATGTCGGTGATCACCGGCGTCAACCGCAGCGGCATCGGATGGTCCTGCACCCGGGCGACGGCGCGGGCCAGGCGACCGACCGCGGTCTGCTTGCCGGGCATGGACGAGTGCCCGCCGGTCTCGCTGACCGACAGCCGCACCGTCGCGTACCCCTTCTCACCCAGCATGATGCTCGCGACCGGCCGCTCGACCCCGTCGGCGACGCCCTCGGTGATCACCCCGCCCTCGTCGAGCAACAGCTCGGCCCTGACCTTCTCGTCCCGCAGGTGCTCGGCCATCCGGACCGCGCCGCCGTCGCCGAAGACCTCTTCGTCGTGGCCGAAGGCGAGGTAGACGGTGTGCCGGGGACGCACACCGGCCGTCAGTGACTGCTCGACGGCCTCGAGCACGGCCAGCACCCGGCTCTTGTCGTCGATCGCGCCCCGGCCCCAGATGAACTCCGCGTCGACGACGCCGGCGAACGGGGGATGGGTCCAGCGCCGCGGATCGTCGACCGGGACGACGTCCTGGTGGGCCAGCAGGATCGCGGCGACCGGTCCCGGCTCGGCGCCGTCCCAGCGGTAGAGCCTGCTGCGGCCGAAGGTGGTCACGGTCAGCTCGGCGTGCACGCGCGGGAACGACGTCTCGAGGTGTTCGGCGAGCCGGGCGAACTCCGCGTCGGCGGTCTGAGTGGGGTCCTCGGTCGACACCGTCGCGCACCGCAGCGCCGCGGCCAGCCGCTCGGCGACCGCGTCGTCGACCCCGGTGGTGACGGGGGATCCGGTCGGTTTCTCGATCATCGGGCGCACCCTCGCCATTGTTGCCCGTGCCCGGCGGATTCGCCGTGAAAGACGTCCGAATCGCCGTGTTCGAGGTCGCTGCGTCATGCGGTCCGACGGCCCCGCGGGGGGCCATCTAAGCTGAGACCATGGCAGGAGGCAAGGGCGGCAAGCCGTCGAAGGAAGCCAAGGCCGCGGCTAAAGCGGCCCGTAAGCAGGCATCACGCGAACGGCGTCAGCAGTTGTGGCAGGCGTTCAACATGCAGCGCAAGGAAGACAAGGCGCTGCTGCCGCTGATGATCGGCGCACTCGTCGGCACCGCGGTGGTCTTCTTCCTCGTCGGTCTGATCTTCGACATGCAGTGGTTCCTGCTGCCGCTGGGTCTGCTGCTCGGTGTGCTGTTCGCGTTCATCATCTTCGGACGTCGCGTGCAGAAGAACGTCTACCGCAAGGCCGAGGGCCAGGCGGGCGCGGCGGCGTGGGTGCTGGAGAACCTGCAGGGCAAGTGGCGGGTCGCCAACGGCGTCGCGGCCACCACCCAGCTCGACGCGGTGCACCGCGTCATCGGTCTGCCGGGCGTGGTCTTCGTCGCCGAGGGCTCCCCGCAGCGGGTGAAGTCGCTCATCGCGCAGGAGAAGAAGCGCACCGCCCGCCTCATCGGTGACACCCCCATCTACGAAGTGATCGTCGGCAACGACGAGGGCCAGACCCCGCTCAAGGATCTGCAGAAGTTCCTCACCAAGCTGCCGCGCAATATCGACGTCAAGCGGATCGACCAGATCGAGGGCAGGCTGACCGCGCTGAGTTCGCGCAGCGGCCCGGCGATGCCGAAGGGCCCGATGCCCCCCGGCGCCAAGATGAAGGGCATGCAGCGCGCGATCCGTCGTCGCTGAGCCCGCCTACCACCACGAGCCCGGCACCTGATCGCAGGTGCCGGGCTCGTGTCATGTCAGGAGTTCGGCGCCCGTCCGGTGAGCAGCCACAGGATCCGGTCGTAGGCCAGCAGGTGGTAGCCGACCAGCACCGCCGTCGAGATCAGCGCGAGCCGGGGCAGTCCAGCGCCCCACAGCGCCGCGGCGCCACCGAAGAGCACGGCGACCTCGACCAGCAACCGGACCGGGCCCGAGACGGGCACCGGCGCGCCGCCACTGCGGCTCGGATCATCGGCGACGGCGAACGTGCCCCACAGCAGCGCGGCCGCGATCGGCAGCACGACGACGAGCAGATATCGCCAGGGCGAGTCGAAGGCCCGCCAGCCGAACACCCCGAACGAGGTGATGGCGACGAGCTCGAGCAGGAAACGCACGGCCAGCAGGGCCGGATTCAGTGACACGGCCACAGCGTAAAGGCCGCCCCCGGCCCGCCGCGACGGGTCAGCGCGCGTTGACCAGGGCCGTGCCCGTGGCGCGATCGTGCATGCCGCGCCCGTCGGCGTCGGTGAACAGCGCCGGGATGACGAACACCAGCAGCACCTGCCGTGCCAGCGCCCGCACGAACCCGACCGCCACCGGGGCGTCGATCCGCAGCACGCGCAGCTTCAGGAAGTACTGGCCGGGGGTGAACCCGAACAGCGTCACCGCGGCGACGCCGATCACGAACCACACCAGCAGCGGCATCGAGGAGGAGGCGAAGCTGCGGGTGATCACGGCGGCGATGCCGACCGCGATGAACCAGTCGACGAACAGCGCGACGACCCGGCGCCAGGTCGGGGCGAGCGAGCCGGCGCCCGCGCGTGGCAGCCCGTACAGCTCGCCGGGGTAGCCGGATGTTTCCGGGTCGCCCGGTTCCGCCGGATTGCCGGAAAGCCATGTGCCGGTGATACGCGCCATGGGTCCCAGGATAGTGGCCGGCTATCGCCCGCTCACGACCGCATTAGTGGAGGTCACGTCACCGCGCGGCGGAGCGGATGGCAGGATTACGATGCAGGTCGCGCCCGGATGGCAGACATCACCAGATATCCGGCACGCGTAACACTGGCGAAACACAGCCTTGACTGTAGGGAAACACCGCGTCCATAGCGTCAGCTGGCGACGAACCCATGCATCGCGACTGGCTGGGAACCGATCCGTAAGGAGAACAAGTGACGTTCAGCACGGCCGAAGAGGTCATCCAGTACATCAAGGAAGAGGACATCGAATACGTCGATATCCGCTTCTCCGACCTTCCCGGCGTCCAGCAGCACTTCTCGATCCCGGCCAAGGCGTTCACCGCCGACCTGGCCGAAGAGGGTCTGGCGTTCGACGGCTCCTCGGTGCGTGGCTTCCAGTCGATCGACGAGTCGGACATGCTCCTGCTCCCCGACTTCAGCACCGCGCGGATCGACCCCTTCCGTGCCGCGAAGACCCTGAACCTGAACTTCTTCGTGCACGACCCGTTCACCCGTGAGGCCTACTCCCGCGACCCGCGCAACATCGCGCGCAAGGCGGAGGAGTACCTGCGTTCGACCGGCATCGCCGACACCGCCTACTTCGGTGCCGAGGCCGAGTTCTACATCTTCGACGGCATCCGCTACGGCTCGGGCATGAACGGCTCGTTCTACGAGATCGAGTCGGTCTCGGGCTCGTGGAACACCGGCAACGAGTTCAACCCGGACGGCAGCCGCAACCTGGGCTACAAGGTCCGCAACAAGGGTGGCTACTTCCCCGTCGCCCCGTACGACCACTACGTCGACCTGCGCGACAAGATCTCGACCAACCTGCAGAACGCGGGCTTCGAGCTGGAGCGCGGCCACCACGAGGTCGGCACCGCCGGTCAGGCCGAGATCAACTACAAGTTCGGCACGCTGCTCTCCGCCGCGGACGACCTGCAGCTGTTCAAGTACATCGTGAAGAACACCGCGTGGCAGGAAGGCAAGTCTGTCACCTTCATGCCGAAGCCCCTCTTCGGTGACAACGGCTCGGGCATGCACGTGCACCAGTCGCTGTGGAAGGACGGCAAGCCGCTGTTCCACGACGAGGCCGGCTACGGTGGCCTCTCGGATCTGGCGCGTCACTACATCGGCGGCATCCTGCACCACGCCCCGTCGCTGCTGGCGTTCACCAACCCGACCGTCAACTCCTACCACCGTCTGGTGCCGGGCTACGAGGCCCCCATCAACCTGGTGTACTCGCAGCGCAACCGCTCGGCTGCCGTGCGTATCCCGGTGACGGGCAACAACCCGAAGGCCAAGCGCATCGAGTTCCGCGCGCCGGACTCCTCGGGCAACCCGTACCTGGCCTTCGCCGCCATGATGATGGCCGGCCTGGACGGCATCAAGAACAAGATCGAGCCGCTGGCTCCGGTCGACAAGGACCTCTACGAGCTGCCGCCCGAGGAGGCCAAGAACATCCCGCAGGCCCCCACCAGCCTGGCCACGGTCATCGACCGCCTCGAGCAGGATCACGACTACCTCACCGAGGGCAACGTCTTCACCGAGGACCTGATCGAGACCTGGATCCAGATCAAGCGCGAGAGCGAAATCGCGCCGGTCAACCTGCGCCCGCACCCGTACGAGTTCGAGCTGTACTACGACGTGTAAGTCGTACCAGCCGATTCGTCGGTAGCAGTGCCTGAATCGCCCGTCCACGGATTCCGTGGGCGGGCGATTCGCGTTCACTAGGTGCCGAGCGACGGCAGCGTCTCGGACAGGGCCGCGCGGGCGGCGGCGACGTGATCGGCGAGGTCGCCGCCCTTGCTGAGCCACACCCGATAGGCGGAGAAGAAACAGGCCATGCCGATCTTCGCCCACAGCGATGGGCGGACATCGGTGCCGACCGCGACGCCGAGCTGGCGGGCCAGGTGGTGTTCGACGAGGTGCTCGACGGCGGCCTGTTTGGCGAGATCGCGGGCCCGTAGGGCCGGAGAGCTCGCGATCAGCGCGTCGCGGGTACGGGCCTTGACAAGATTTTCGCTGCCGAATCGGCCGACCAGGGGGGCGATGACAACGGCGAGCGTGGTCTCGGGGCGTTCGCCCGCGGGGCGTTCGGCGAGCAGCCGGGTCAGGTCGGCGCGCAGTTCCTCGTCCTCGGGAAAGACCAGCTCTTCCTTGCTGGTGAAGTAGCGATGCAGGGTCCTGGTACCGACTTCGGCGGCGGCCGCGATCTCGGCGACGGTGACATCGTCGAATCCCCGTTCGGCGAAGAGCGTGAACGCCGTGTCGACGATGGATTGCCTGGTCCGTTCCCGTTTGAGATCCCGCAGCGACATCGGAACAGTGTCGCACGACAGTGCCATGTGGCAGACTGTGCCATATGGCATCAGGTGACAGAACGATCGTGGTGACCGGTGGCACCAGCGGCCTCGGCTACGAATGCGCCCGCACGCTCGCGCTGGACCCGCGCAATCACGTCGTGATCACCGGCCGCGACGGCGCCCGCACGCGCGCATCGGCAGCGGCCATCAACGCGCACGGGCGGCCGCTCGATTTATCCTCGCGTGCATCGGTTCTCGCGTTCGCGACCGACCTCGTGGCGGCCGACCTGCCGCCGCTGCGCGGCCTCGTCTGCAATGCCGGCCTGCAATTCACCAGCCGCGTGCTCACCGCCGACGGCATGGAAGCGACCTTCGCCATCAACCACCTCGGCCACGTCGGCCTCATTCGCGAACTGGTCGACTACTTGGTCGCCCCGGCGCGGATCGTCCTGGTGTCGTCGGGGACGCACGATCCCGATCAGTTCACCGGCATGCCGCACCCGCTCCACGCGACCGCCCGCGAACTCGCCTACCCGCCCGAGTCCGCCGAATCGCCCCAGCGTGATGCCCGGCGTCGGTATTCGACATCGAAGCTGGCGAACCTGCAAACGGCCTACTACCTCGCCCGCGAACTCGCGCCGCGTGGCATCACTGTCAACGCCTACGACCCTGGCCTCATGCCGGGCACCGGATTGGCCAGAGACGCAGGCGTTTTCCAGCGCGCGGCCTGGCGAACCATCGCTCGAACGCTGCTCGTGCTACCCGGTGTGCGAACCCCGCGCGGGTCCGGTGCCGATCTCGCGTGGTTGGTCGCGGCGCCCGAGCGCGCGGGCGACACCGGCGAATATCTGGTGGGTCGCAGGCCGGTTCGGTCGTCGAAGGTGTCCTACGACGAGGAGCTACAGGCGGCCCTGTACCGCGACAGCATCGAGCTACTCGACGAGTTGGACGCCAGGACGGCCTGACTCACGCACGCTCAGCGCGCTGAGCCGTTCGACACCGCCTGTTGGGAACTAGGGCGCGGCGAGCTTCGAGTGGATGGCGGCGACGAAGGCGGTCGCGTCGGGGTGGGGGCCGGGCCCCAGGTTGAAATGGCTGTGGTCGGCCCAGGAGCCGAGCATGGTGGCGTCGGAGCGGTCCGGGGGTTGGAGGGCGGCGCGTTCGAGGGTGAAGATCCGCACGTTCTCGGACTCGTCGGGCAGGACGACGGCGACGAAATGCGCTTCCGCGGGGGCTGCCGGTGTCGGGAGCTGGACCAGCAGGAGCCGGAACCCTTCGCCGTCGAGGCGGCGGCCGCTGATGTCGTCGCAGGGCAGCCGATCGTCGGGGGCGAGCTGCTCACCGACGGTGTCCCACAGGTACTTCAGCTGTTCGGTGTAGCCGAACGGCGGTTCGTCGGTGACCATGCGCGCGCCGAGCCGCTGCGCTAGATCGGGCAGGACCCGATGGGCGAATTGATAGTGATGGGTTCTCGGCTCAGCCACAGTGGGTCCCTCCCGTGCCGAGCGAGAATTCCCCGCTCGTGCCCGAGAAACTACCCCTTCGCTCCGACACCTGACCCGCGGGTCCGTGCAGTGCCCGATCTGCGAGGTTTCAGGCCCGGACGAACAGGCGCAGCGACTCCTCGACCACGGCATCGCGGGTCCGCCCGTCCGGGTCGGCCTCGGGGCGGAGCCAGATCGAGGCGTGGTTGAGGATGCCGTGCAGGCAGTGCAGCGCGACCGACGGGTCGGGGCAATCGAATTCACCAGACGCGATGCCCGCGTCGACGACCTCGCGGAAGATCCGGTCGTGCCGCCTGCGCATGGTCTTGATCGACTCGGTGTGCTCGGCGGGCCACGGCGCCGGGAACGAGAAGAGTTTCCCCACTTCGGGATACAGCGCCGTGAGGACCCGCAGCTGCTCGGCGACGAGCGCGCGCAGTCGATCGGCGGCGGGTCGATCCGCCGCCGCGTCGAGCGCGGCGCCCAGGTGGGTCAGGACATCGGAGGTCAGCTTCTCCAGTGCGGCGGAGACCAGCGCGTCCTTGCTCGGAAAGTAGTGGTAGAGGGTCGCTTTCGCGATATCGGAGCGCTCGGCGACGTCCTCGAACCGCATCCCCTGATAGCCGCTGCTCGACAGGATCTGCAACGCGGCATCGATCATCTCCGCCTTGCGGCGATCGCGGCGTCTGGCCGCGCGCCCGGCGGGCGCGACGCTCTCGTCCGCCATCGAAGTCATCGGCCGATCATATCGGGCGCCGTCGGCGGGCCCGTGACGCTGTGAAGTCGACCACAAGGATGGCAAATCGACTGGCAAGATGAAAATTCGACCCGTAGGTTGAGTTTTGTGACGGAGACGATCGCCCCCAGCTACTTCCAGCGCGTCGGCACGCACCGCTTCGTGCCCACCGCCAACGCGGGTGGCGCCTGGGCCCGCGACGAACAGCACTTCAGCCCCGTCGGCGGGCTGATCGTGCACGAGATCCTGCGCACGCGAGCGCGCGAACAACGCCCCGCGCTGGCGCTGAGCCGGATCAGCTTCGACATTCTCGGCCGCATCGGCTTCGAGGAGTTCGACATCGAGGTCCGCACGGTCCGGCCCGGCCGCACGATCGAACTGGTCGAGGCCACGGTCGTCATCGCCGGTCGCGATGTCGTGAGCGCCCGCGCCTGGCTGCTGAGCGATCAGGACACCGACAGCGTCGCCGGTGGCGAACCCGATCGGCTGCCCGCCCCGGACACGCTGTCCTCGTGGCCGCTGAGCTCGGTCTGGCCCGGCGGTTACATCGCCACCGTCGACACCCGCCCCGTCGGGCTCCCGCAGCCGGGGCGCACCGCCGCGTGGATCCATTCGGCGGTGGAACTGGTGTCCGGCGAATCGAGCGAGCCTCTGGCGTCGTTCATCGCGCTGGTCGACACTGCCAACGGCATCGCGGTCCGCCAGGAGCCGACCAAGTGGATGTTCCCCAATGTCGACCTGACGATCCACCTGTATCGGCAGCCCGAGGGCGAGTGGACCGGCCTCGACACCAGCGTCACCTTCGGCCACACCGGTCAGGGCCTGACCAGCACCGTGCTGCACGACGTCCGCGGACCGGTCGGCGTGGCCCAGCAGATCCTCACCGTCCGCCCGCAACCCCAGCCCTAGTCCGCGGCCCCCGGATCTCGGGGCTGGACTCGCACGACGCGACCGGCCATAGTCCATCCGTGCGATGGGGTGTGATGGTGGCGCGGGTCGCCGCCGGTGTGGCGTTGGTGCTGGGAATGGCGGCGCCGGTGTCGGCCGAGTCGGTGAATGTGGCGTTCCAGTGGACGCAGGAGTACCTGACCGCCCCCGACGGCACCCGCCTGCACGCCGATATCCTGCGGCCGCAGGGCCTGGCCGACGACGTGCGCACCCCGGTGCTGCTGACGGTCAGCCCATACCGCGCGCACCTCGCCTACCTCACCCAACCGCGCCCCGAGGGCGGCCCGTCGACCGACAATCTGCCGGTCGAATGGGCGCTGAAGGCCGGCTACACCTATGTGATCGTGGATCTGCGCGGCTACGGCGGCTCCAACGGCTGCCCGGATTTCGGTGGCCCGGGGGAGCAGTCCGACGTGGCCGCCGCCGTCGAATGGGCGGCGAGCAAGCCGTGGTCGACGGGCCGCGTCGGCGTCGTCGGCACCTCCTACGAGGGCTGGACCGGCATGCTCGCGCTGGCCGCGAAACCGAAGGGCCTGGCCGCCGTCGCGGCGTTCGAACCGGTCGTCGATCCGTACACCTACCTGTACATGCAGGGCATCTCGTGGAAGTTCGGCGGAAAACCGCTGACCGAGGACGGACTTCGCCCCGCCGACCTCGCCGGCCCCGAACACCTCGCCATCGCCCACACCCCCGGCCGCTGGGACGACTCACCCGAATACCAGGCCAACGCCGTCGCATTGACCAAGGAATGCACGGACAACTACCTCGCCCTCACCACCGACCACAACGCCGCCAACCCGGGCTGGCGCGACCGCGACCTCGTCGACGACCTGCGCGGCAACACCACCCCGCTGTTCCTCGGCCAGAGCTTCCTCGACTCCAACACCCGCGCCGACCGCGTCCTGGACGCCTGGCAGGCGATGGGCCCCGGCGAGCACCGGGCCTGGTTCGGCCAGTGGGGACACTCCGACTGCCGCAGCCGCTGCGGTACCCCGCATTTCACCGACGAACTGGCCGCGTTCCTGGACCGGCACGTCGCCGGGGCCGCCGTCGAGGTACCCGGCCCGCCGGTCACAGTCGGCCAGTTCGACGGCGGCTGGCGCGGCGAGACCGTCTGGCCGCCGGTCGATTCCGAGCGCGTGACCGTCGACCTGCGCACCGGCACCTTCACTGATCGCGGCCTGCTCCCCGGCCCCGACCGCGAGATCTGGTCGATCTCGGCACCCGTCACCGACGCACTGCACCTGGCGGGCCGGGCGACAGCGACCGTGAACCTGTCCGGACCGCCGGAAGCGACCGTCGCCCTGGAGCTCTACGACATCGCCCCCGACGGCCGCGCCACCGTGCTCACCCGCGGCATCGCCCCGGTCCGCCCGGAAGCCGCGATCCGCCTGCTCTGGCAGGACGCTCGCCTGGCCGCCGGCCATCGCCTCGGCATCCGGATCACCGACGTGGTCGACGACGTCTGGTCACACACCCCGGCCAACGCGGCGGTCACGGTGACCTCGGCCCGCCTGGAACTCCCGCTGCTCACCACCGCCCGCGCAACGAATCTGCCCGGCGGCGTACCGATCTGGCACGCCCGCTGGCGCACCGAGGAGACGATCCAGCTCGATCAGAGCCTGCTGACCGACCCCGCCCGCGCCGTCGACCTACGCAATCCTGTCCGCTGAGCCGCGCCTCAGCGGCGCAATAACGTCGCCGCGTCCCGGCACAGCCTGTCGACGATCGCGGCCGCGGGCTCGATGTGGGTGATCAGCCCGACGCCCTGTCCCGCGTCGACCGGGGCGATGGTCGCGTCGTCGGCGGCGATGGCCGTGCGCAGCAGGTCGGCGTCGGGCCGCGCTTCGTCGGGTTCCGGGCCCGACCACGGATCGGTGAAGTCGTTGCGCAGCACGCGCGCGGGATAGATCGGCGGCCACGGCAGGTCGAGGGTTTCGTCGAACGCCGTCGTTACCACCGTGTGCGTCGAATCGGCCGCGAGCATCGCCCGGCGCGCGTTCTCGGGCAGCAGGGATTCCTCCGCTGCGGCCAGCGATGTCCCCAGCCAGGCTCCGGAAGCGCCCGCCGCCAGCACCGCGGCCAGCGTGCGCCCGGAACCGATCCCGCCCGCCGCGAGTACCGGCACCGTCGCGGTATCCAGGACCGCGTCGAGCAGCGGCAGCAGCGCGAGCCGGTCGGCCCCGTGACCGCCGCCTTCGCACCCGCGCGCGACCAGCACATCGATCCCGGCCTCCTGCGCGCGATGCGCCCCCGGCACGTCGTAGACCTGCGTGATAGCGAGAATTCCCGCGTCCTGCACCACCGGCACCCACGAGAAATCGGAACCGAAGCTGATCGACAGGGCCCGCGGCCCGGCGGCGATCGCGGCGTCGAGGAGTCCGCTCTCGCGCTGTCGCACCCAGTCGACCAGCCCGATCCCGAACACCGCGTCCCCGGCGAGCGCGAGCTCGCGCTCCAGCGCGGCCACGGATCCGGCGCTGCCCATCCCGATCATGCCGAGCCCGCCCGCCGCGGTCACCGCCGCCGCGAGCCGCCCGCCCGCCGCCCCGCCCATCGGCGCGTTCACCACCGGCACGCGCAGGCCGAGCGAACGCGACCACGGTGTCGCCAGGATGTCGAGCTCAGGTGCGGTGGTCATGGGCGCAACACCTCTCGTCGTGGCTGGGCCCACCCATCATGCCAAGCCCACCCACGGTCTCGGGCGATCTGCTCGCGAACGGCGGGGCAGCCCACCTCCCGGCGCGTATGTTCGACAGCAGTGCCGCGACGACCGACGGGGATTCGGATGACGATCAGGGAACGGCTCGAGCAGGCGGTCACCACGCCGCCGACCATCTTCGGCGACCCGGTGCCCGCCGCCGACGGCGCGACCGTGATCACCGTCGCGCGCGGTGGCGGGTTCGGCAGGCCCGCGCGGCCGGTCGGCGTGTTCGTCATCCACGACGGCCGCGCGCACTGGACACCCGCCGTCGACACCAACCGGATCGCTCAGCTCGGCGAATGGGTCGGCCTGCTCACGGGCGTGATCGCGGCGCTGGCGCTGCTGCGCCGGCCGCCGTGGCCCGACCTGCGTCGCCGCTGAGCCCGTACAGCGCCAGCGTTTCGAAGCGCTGCCACGCGGTCGCGGGCGGCACCGGGTCGCCCGGGTCGATCACGGAGCCGAGGAAGCCGAGCAGTCCCCAGGACAGGAACGCGACGGTGTCGCCAGGCAGCTCCGCGACGAGTTCGCCGATCAGCTCGGCCACGCACTGCCGATAGGCGTGCAGCACGGTCGTGGTCGCCTTCGGCCCGATCAGCGGCTTGTAGACCTCCGGATATTGCGCGGCGAGCGCGAACATCACCCGCAGCGGCGCGAGCGGGGAGCCGGGCACGGTGGTGCGGGTGATCTCGCGGCGCAGGTACTCGGTGCAGCTGACCAGCAGCAGGTCGTCCTTGTCGCGATAGTGCGCGTAGAAGGTGGAGCGCCCGACATCGGCGCGCTCGATGACGTCGCTGACCGTCACCCGGTCGTAGCCGCGCTCGATCATCAGCTCGATCAGCGCGCGGTGCAGGTTGTCCCTGGTCCGGCGGACCCGTCGATCGGTGTGCTCGGCCATCGTTCCTCCACGGGACGGTTTCGCCGGATGTGTCCGGAAACGGACAGATCCGGCGGTTCTGGTCCTGGTCGCCGCCGTGGCCGCGCCCGACCATGGACCTATGTCAAGGAATCAGCTTCTCACCCCCATGTTCGTCGAGGACAGCGACACCGGCATCGTCATCGCGGGCCTGCGCCGCTACAACCTGTTCACCACGGTGTTCTTCCTCGGCAGGCAGCGCCGGCTGCTCGCCGAGTTCGTCGCGGCCGCCGGGATCGCACCAGGACAGCGCACGCTCGATATCGGCTGCGGGCCGGGCAAACTCGTGCGCGCCTCGGGCGTCGCGACCGGACCTTCCGGCGCGGCCGTCGGGGTCGACCCGTCCGCGATCGCCGTCGACGACAATCGCCGCCGTGATCGCGCGGCGCACCACCGCTACGAGCAGGCACCCGCCCAGGAACTCCCCTTCGATGACGGCGAATTCGACGTCGTCACCTGCACTTTCGTCATGCACCACATTCCCGAGCAGCACCGCACGGCCGCCATCGCCGAGATGTGGCGGGTCCTGCGCCCCGGCGGCCGGTTGCTGCTGGCCGACGCGTCGCTCACCCCGCGAGCGCGCCGACTGCTCGCGCCCTTCTTCGGCGGCGGCAACCCCTTCGCCGACGCCGACATCCGCCACTACACCGATCAGCTGCGCGCGACCGGTTTCACCGAGCTCGACTTCACCCAGAGCAAGTACCAGACCGGCATCCTTACCGCCCGGAAGCCGCGCTGATTGTCGGTGGCCTCGGCTAGGGTCGATCTCGTCACGATCCGAATCGAGCACGGGGGTGCGGTATGGAGTTCGATCAGCGGGAATCCGAGGCGCGGGCGTTCGCCCTCGAGTCCCACGGCGACCAACGCTACGGCGACCATCCCTACGTGAAGCACCTGGCGGCGGTCCGGGCCGTGCTAGACGACTTCGGCTACGACGGCGCGGTCGGCACCGCCGCCTGGCTGCACGACGTCATCGAGGACACCCCGGTCACCGCCGAGGACGTCGAATCCCGTTTCGGCCGTGAGGTTCTCGACCTGGTCTGGGCCGTCACCGGCGTCGGCCCGAACCGCAAGGCCCGCAACCTCGATGCCTACACCAAGATCGCCGCCCACCCGCCCGCCGTCATCCTCAAGCTCGCCGACCGCACCGCCAACGCCGAGGCCAGCCCACCCGACAGCAGCTGGATGGGCATGTACCGCACCGAACACCCCACCTTCAAAGCCCACCTGGGTGCCCTGCTCGCGGGCGACCCGACAGTGGCCCGCATGTGGGAACGCCTCGAACGCCGACTCGACCTGTCGGTCGCCGCTCCCACCGATCAGTGGGCCGAGATCGATCGCCTGGTCGCGGCGGGGGAGCACGCCCAAGCGCTCTCAGCGGTCCAGGCGGCGTTCGACTGCAACCCCGGCGAAGCGGAACTCATTCTCGCCGAACGTTCTTGAACGTATCTCTCGCGGAGATGAGGGTTGCGAGCGCGTCGTCCAGCGCTCGTGATCAAGCCCGTCACCACCGGGTCCGCCGTAGTCGCGGCGTCGCTGGCGGCTGATCCAACGGCCGCCTCGACCGTTGATCGGCTGTCGACTCCCGAGTGCCGCTCACTATCACCGGATCGGCGAGCGAGATCCGTGCTGTGGCCGCCACCGTCACCGTCTTCATCGTGGCCGATCCCGCCGCTGATCAGCTGGTCGTCGCGGCGCGAAGCTGTGCCGCGACCGCTGCGGCGAGTTCATCGTCCAGTTGCTCGTGGTGGGCGGTGCCGCCGCCCGGCCCGCCGTCATCGGCGACCATGCGGCGAGCGGAGAGGTGGATCGCGTCGACGCCGAGGTGGTGCAGCGCGGGGATGTCGGCCGGGGTAACGCCACCACCGGCCATGATCTGGAGTCGGCCCGCTGCCTGGTCGACCATGGAGGCCAGTTCGTCGAGGCCGTCCGAGCAGCGAGCCGCGCCGCCGGAAGTGAGGACTCTGGTCATGCCCTGGTCGATCAATGTCTCGATCGCCGCCGCCCGGTCGGCGATCTGATCGATGGCTCGATGAAAGGTGAGTTCGATGTCGTCGACCGGAACCCCGTCGAGTACCCGCACCAGCGCGTCGACGTCGACCCGATGGTCCGGGGTGAGCGCGCCGACGACGAGCCCGGCAACCCCGGCCGACACCGCCGCTTTCGCATCGGCGTTCATCACCGCGATCTCGTCGGCGTCGGCATACACGAAACCGCCCGCGCGACAACGAATGAGCGCGTGTACCGGCATCCCGGTTGACACCACCGCCTCGATCATCCCGATACTCGGGGTCAGCCCACCCGTACTGCCCAGCGCCGCACACAGTTCCACCCGATCCGCGCCGACCCGGCGGGCGCCGATCGCGCCCGCCACATCCTGTACCGCGAACTCGAGCGCGGTCATCTCAGAACGACTGCCAGGAGGGCTTGTTCGCCAGCGCGTACCGGTAGTAGTCGGCCAGTTTCAGCTTGCTCGCGGCGGCTTCGTCGATCACCACGGTGACGTGCCGATGCCACTGCATGACCGAGGCCGGGCAGAACGCGGAGAGCGGGCCTTCCGCCGCGGCGGCGATGGCGTCGGCCTTGCCCGCGCCGAGGGCGATCATCACCAGATGACCGGCCTCGCCGATGGTGCCGAGCCCCTGGGTGAGCACGTGGTGCGGCACGTCCTGCGGTCCGTCGAAGAAGCGGGCGTTGTCTTGCCGGGTCTGCTCGGTGAGCGTCTTCACCCTGGTACGCGAGGTGAGCGCCGAGCCGGGCTCGTTGAAGCCGATGTGCCCGTCGGTGCCGATGCCGAGCAACTGCACGTCGACCCCGCCGGCCGCGGCGATGGCGGCGTCGTAGCGCCTGCCCTCGCCCGCGATGTCACCCGCTTCACCGTTGGGGCTCAGCACCCGCGCCGGATCGAGATTCACGTGGTCGACGAACTCGGAGCGGATCACCGAGAAGTACGACTGCGGATGCTCTTTCGGCAGCCCGACGTACTCGTCGAGCAGGAACGCGCTCGCCGTCGAGAAGTCGATCGCGCCGTCGCGATACCGCCGCGCCAGCTCCTGGTAGCTGCCCAGCGGCGACGACCCGGTGGCCAGACCGAGGATCGCGTTGCCGCGCTCCACATAGCCGCCGACGATATCGGCGACCGTGGTGGCCACCTCGTGCTCGTCCGCCCGGATCACGATTTCCATCAGATTCCTTCCGTTCCGGCGAGGAACACCCGCCGCGGCTGCAATGACTGGTCGGTGACGAGCAGGTCGGCCCGCAGGCCGACGGCGAGAACGCCGCGGTCGTCGAGACCGAGAACCCGTGCGGGCGTGCGGGTGGCGGCGGTGACGGCGTTGACCAGCGGGACCCCCGCGTTCCGCACGGTCCAGCGCAACACCTCGAGCAATCGCGCGGTCCCACCCGCGATCGCCCCCGGCGTGCCGTCCTCGGTGGCGAGCCGGGCGACCCCATCGCGCACGCGCACATCGAGCGCGCCCAGTTGATAGTCACCGTCACCGAGACCGGCCGCCGCCATCGCATCGGACACCAGCGCGATCTGCTCGGGCCCCACGGTGTCGAACACCATCGCCACGGTCTCGGGCGCCAGATGTACACCGTCGGCGATCAATTCGAGCACCATGTCCCCTCGACCGGCGGCGGCCAGGCAGGCGCCGACCGGCCCGGGGGAGCGGTGGTGCAGGGCGGGCATACCGTTGAACAGGTGCGTCGCGGTGATCGGCCCACCGGCCGCGTCCGCGATCCGCGCCGCCGTGGTGGCGGCGTCGGCATCGGTGTGTCCGAGACTCGGCAGCACACCGTGGTGGCGCATGGCGGCGAGCAGCTCCGGGAAGTGCGCGGTCTCCGGCGCCAGGGTCATGGACCGGACCGTGCCCCGCGACGCCGCGTAGATCTGCTCGAACAGCGCGGGATCACCGGGGATGATCGCTGCGGGATCCTGTGCACCACACCGGCATGCGTTGATGAACGGCCCTTCCAAATGGACCCCGAGCAGCACGCCGTCATCCACGAGATCGGCGAGCAGCTCCGCCTGCCGAATCAACACCTCCGGCTGCGCGGACACGAGACTCCCGAGCAACCCGGTCGTGCCCTGAGCACGATGATTTGCCGCCGCGACCCGCGCACCCGCCCCATCGGCATTGGGGAATCCGAACCCACCACCACCGTGGCAGTGCATGTCGATCAGCCCCGGCAGCACCAGCTCGTCACTCGCCGACGGAAGCTGCTCAGCCGCAGGATAACCCGCTGCCGCACCCACCCAGGAGATGCGCCCGTCCGTGAATTCGACCACCCCATCGGCGATCTCATCGGTGGGCGTTCCCACGAGCCGCCCACGCACGACACCCCGTGCGGTCACCACGTCGCCCCTTGTCTGAGGCCGGTTGCGCGCGTCGGCTGTTGCCCGGGGTCGGTCGCACGCCGCGCGGTGGCAGCAGTGTCACCCACGAACGAACCCAGCACGCACCCACCGTGCAACGGCCCGACCACCCGCCGGACCGCCCACACCCTCCTCCGACTCATGCCCGCCCGACGATCGCCGCGACCGCCTCACGCGCCACCTGCGGATTCCTCGCCGCACACGCCGCATCGGCAGCGTCCCGGCACGTCTCGATATCCACCGCCGACAACGCCGCCCGCACCCCGGGCAACGCGGGCACCGACATCGACAGACTCGTCACCCCGAGTCCGACCAGCACCGGCGCCAACGTCGGATCCGACGCCGCCTCACCACACACCCCGACCGGCTTCCCGGCCGCCGTCCCCGCCGCACCGACCATCGCGATCAGATCGAGCACCGCGGGCTGCCACGGATCGAGCAGATGCGCGAGCCCACCCGCCATCCGATCGACCGCGCACGTGTACTGGCTCAGATCGTTGGTCCCGATGCTGACGAAGTCCAGATGCGCCAGCAGATCGGCCGCCCGCAATGCCGCCGCCGGGATCTCGATCATCGCCCCGACCTTGCGCAGCCCCGATTCCCGTGCGAGCGCGGCGAATCCGGCGGCCTCGTCGGCGGTGGCGACCATCGGCGCCATCACCCACAGATCCGCCCCGGTGGCCTCGCCCGCCCTGGCCAGCGCGGTGAGCTGGGCGGCCAGGGTATCAGGGAACACCGTCCCGATCCGCAGCCCGCGCACACCCAGCGCCGGGTTCTCCTCGGTCCCGAGATCGAGGAACGGCAGCGGCTTGTCCGAACCGGCATCGAGCGTGCGGACCACGACCTTGCGCCCGGCGAACTGTTCGAGAACCGTGGTGTACGAAGCGATCTGCTCGTCCAGACTCGGCGCGGTCGCCTTGCCGAGATACATGAACTCGGTGCGGAACAGCCCGACACCTTCGCTGTCGACCGGTCCCGCCTTCTCGGCATCGTCGACGGTGCCGATGTTCACCAGGATCTGCACCGGCGTCCCGTCGGCGGTGTGCCCCGGTCCACTGGCCGCCGCCAGCCGTGCCGCGTCGGCGGCGGCCTGCTCGATCGCGGCCTGCTGCCGCAGCGGACTCGGATCGATCACGACATCACCGGTGCTGCCGTCCAATAGGACCGGCGCGTCCTCGACCAGCCGATCGGTGTCGGGACAGTTCACCACCGCGGGCAGCCCCAGCGACTTCGCGAGAATCGCGGTGTGACTGGTCGGCCCACCCTCGGTGGTCAGCAGCCCGACCACATCGCTGTCACCGAGCATCGCGGTATCGGCGGGCGCGAGATCACGGGCGACCAGG
Source organism: Nocardia sp. NPDC003269 (assembly GCF_042888005.1). NCBI lineage: Bacteria > Bacillati > Actinomycetota > Actinomycetes > Mycobacteriales > Nocardiaceae > Nocardia > Nocardia sp. NPDC003269. The sequence continues at coordinate 9,822 of NZ_JBIAPA010000004.1, read as the reverse complement.
ACGAACGGATACCCCGGCTCGGGAATGCCCGGCATCGGTTCGCCGAGCAGCACCGCGACGGTGCGCCCGCCGATATCGCGCAGGTCGGTCGCGCGCTCGGCCATGTACCCGCCGAGCGCCTCGAGCTTGGCGCAGAATCCCTCGAACGCCAGGTGCACCGCGTGCGCGGTCGGCATCCCGTCGGCCAGCTGCTTCTCGGTGGCGGCGACGATGCCCGGGTCGCGGGCCATCGTCGCCGACATCGACAGGATCTCCGCCGCGACGCCGCTCACCCGACCGGCCCTGGCCTGCATCTCGTCGGCCACCCCGCCGAGCGCCGCCTTGACCCGGACCATCTCGTCCTCGACCGAGCCGCCGACCGCGTCCTGCGCCGAAGTCGCCAGCTGCGAACCGAACCGCAACCACGGCGCGACGACCACACCGGGACTCACGCCGAGGCCGCGGATCACCTGTTCGCCCATCAGGCGGCGTCCAGATCCGAGGCCACCAGCGCGGCCAGGCTGTCCAGCACGGCGTCGTCGTCGGCGTGCAGGGTCACCTCGGTGCCGTGGCCCGCGCCCAGGGTCATCACCGCGAGGACGCTGGCCGCGTCGACCGGTTCGCCGTCTCCGATGGAGATCCGGACCGGCACGCCGGTGGCCTGCACGGCCTGGGTGAATTTCGCTGCGGGCCGGGCATGCAGCCCCACCTGGGATCCGACGACGACTGTGCGGGTGGTCATGTCCTCACTCACCTTCCAATTTCTTGTCCAGCTTCGATTCGACTTCGGCGACCAGCGGCGCGTCGGTCCGAGTATCGCCGGTCGCCTCGAGCGCAGCCTCGGCTTCGACCGCGGCGACATCGGGCACGCCGGCCTCGACATCGGTCTCCTCCTCGCGACCGGGCGTGCGCAGGTTCCACTTCTTGATCACGAAACTGAAGAGCACGTAGTAGATCACCGCGTAGCCCAGGCCGATCGGGATCAGCAGCCACGCGTCGGTGGCCTTGCCGAAGTTCAGCAGATAGTCGATCGCGCCCGCCGAGAACGTGAATCCGTCGTGGATGCCCAGCGCGTTCACCAGCGCCATCGAGGTGCCGGTCAGGATCGCGTGCACCACGTACAGCGGCCACGCCACGAACATGAACGAGAACTCCAGCGGCTCGGTGATGCCGGTGACGAACGCGGTCAGACCGGTGGAGAGCATGATGCCGCCGACCAGCTTCTTCTGCGAGGGCCGCGCGTTGTGCCAGATCGCCAGCGCCGCGGCGGGCAGCGCGAACATCATGATCGGGAAGAAGCCGGTCATGAAGGTGCCCGCGGTCGGGTCGCCGGCGAAGAACCGGTTGAGGTCGCCGCGCACGAGCTGGCCGGAGGCGTCGGTGTAGTCGCCGACGAGGAACCACACGGTCGAGTTCAGGATGTGGTGCAGGCCGGTCGGGATGAGCAGGCGGTTGGCCGCGCCGTAGATACCGCCGCCGACGACGGTGTTGTCGGCGACCGTCTCACCCACCCAGGTGAGCGCGGAGTTGAAGGCCGGATAGATGAACGCCATGCCGACGCCGACCACCAGGCCGGTGATCGCGGTGAGGATCGGCACCAGCCGCCGACCGTTGAAGAAGCCGAGGAAGTCCGGCAGTTTCGTGCGATAGAACCGCTGCCACAGGATCGCCGACAGCAGGCCCATCACGATGCCGCCGAGCACGCCGTAGTTGATCAGCGCCTGCGCGCCCTTCGGATCGGTCTTGCCTTCCAGCACGATCGGTGACATCGCCTTGAACACGCCGTCGATCACCATGTAGCCGACCACAGCGGCCAGCGCGGTCGACCCGTCGGCCTTCTTCGCCCAGCCGATCGCGATGCCGACGGCGAAGATCAGCGGCAACCACGTGAAGACCGCTTGACCGGCCGCCGAGATGACCGCCGCCGTGCTCTCCAGCGCGGAGAACCGGCCGAGCAGATCGTCCTGCCCGAGGCGCAACAGGATGCCCGCCGCGGGGAGCACCGCGATCGGCAGCATGAGGCTGCGACCCAGGCGCTGCAAACCCGCGAACACCTTCGATTCTTGCTTGGGACTGTCGGTAACGGCAGACATGTCGACCTTCTTCGTGCCGGGTTCCCGGCGGTCTCGGCGAGCCGAACGGACTTGCGAGTCTGTCCGGGTTAACTGTTGTGAACCGGTGACCCTGACGGGTACTGTCCGGTCATAACCAGTTGTAAGTTTGACCAGGTGGATGCCGGATGTCAACCGCGAAATATGACGTGGCGCACATTCGAGGCTCCCATACTGGAACCGGCAACCACCGCGGAAAGGGAGAACACATGTCCAAAGCGGAAGCGATCGTCAAGGGTCTGGGTGGCGCGGACAACATCGTCGAGATCGAGGCCTGCATCACCCGGTTGCGCACCGAGGTGAAGGACGGCAGCAAGGTCGACGAAGCCGCCCTCAAGGCCGCTGGCGCGCACGGCGTCCTCAAGGCGGGCACGGTCGTCCAGGTCGTCGTCGGGCCCGAAGCCGACACCCTCGCCGAGGACATCGAGGACATCCTGTGAGCGTGCCCATCCTCGCTCCGCTCGCTGGCAAGGTCATCCCCCTCGCCGACGTCCCCGACCCGGTCTTCGCCGGTCAGATCGTCGGCTCGGGCGTCGCCATCGACCCCGACCGCACCCGCGGCACCCTCACGGTCACCGCCCCCCTCGCGGGCAAGATCCTCAAACTCCACCCGCACGCCTTCGTCATCCTGGGCAGCGGCGTCGGCGTCCTGGTCCACCTGGGCATCGACACCGTGAAACTCAAAGGCGAAGGCTTCGGCCTCCTGGCCGCCGAAGGCGACGACGTCGAGGCAGGCGCCCCGATCGTCACCTTCGACCCCACCGAGATCGCCGCCACCGGCAACTCCCCGATCTGCCCGATCGTCGTCATGGACTCCCCGAAGGACTCGATCACCAGCGCCGCCATCGGCACCGACGTCGCCCCCGGCACCCTGCTGTTCGATTCGCCGTAACCGACCCGGCTGACGCGCAGCAACCGCACCGGACCGCCCGCGCGTCAGCTGGTCTCGCAGCCGATCCCGTCGTTGTCACTGTCGAGCCCGTATTCGTCCGGCCCGATCACCCGAACCCGTCCCGGGTACGACTCCGAATGAACCGCGTGGCGCGCGACCACGTACTTCGCTACAGCGGGCCGACCGGTCCGCGATCGAGCCAGGGAGGATCGACGTGACCGCAGCAGAGCAGACCAGTGAGCAGTTCGCCGACCGGCTGTTCGGCGCGGCACTCGGCGCCGTCGACATCCTCGCGGTGCACCTCGGCGACCGGCTCGGCTGGTATCGCGCGTTGGCCGAGCACGGCCCCGCCGACGCCGTCGAACTGACCGCGCGCGCCGGCGGCGACCTGCGCTACGCCAGGGAATGGCTCGAGCAGCAGGCCGCGACCGGTGTGCTGACCGTCGACGACGGCCGGTTCACCCTCCCGGCCGGTCCCGCGGAAGTCCTCACCGACCCCACCAGCCTGAACTACCTCGCGCCCCTGGCCAGGATGCTGGCGGGCGCCGCGGTCCAGCTGCCCGGCCTGGTTCGCGCCTATCGCGACGGCGGCGGCGTCGGCTGGTCCGAATACGGCGTGGACATGCGCGAATCACAGTCCGACATGAATCGCCCCTGGTTCGAACACCGTCTCGCCGTCGACCTGGCCAGCGTGCCCGACATACACGCGAAACTCGCGGGCCAGGACGCCCGCGCCGCCGATGTCGGCTCCGGCGGCGGCTGGTCGTCCATCGCGCTGGCCCGCGCCTACCCGGAACTGCGGGTCGACGGCTACGACATCGACGAACCCTCGGTCGCGATGGCCCGTGACAATGCCGCCGACCTCGGCGACCGCGTCCGCTTCCACCACGGCGACGCCGCCACCGACCTGCCCGAAGCCACCTTCGACGCGGTGTTCGCCTTCGAATGCCTGCACGACATGCCCCACCCCGTCGAGATCCTCACCGCCATGCGCAAGGCACTGCGCCCCGGCGGCGTCGTGATCGTCATGGACGAAGCCGTCGACGCCGAATTCACCGCACCGGCAAGCGATGTCGACCGCCTGATGTACGGCTTCAGCCTGCTGATCTGCCTGCCCGACGGCATGGCCCACCCCGGCTCGGCGGGCACCGGCACCGTCATGCGCACCGCGAAACTGGCCGAGTACGCCGTGGACGCGGGCTTCTCCGCCGTCGACGTCCTCCCGATCGAGGACTTCGGTTTCTGGCGTTTCTACCGGCTGACCGTCTGACGTGCCGGCTCGTCCTGCACCGCCCACTGCGCGGCCAGCTCCTCGAAATACCGCTGGCTGCTCCACAACCGGTAGTTGCCGATCACATACACCCGCCGCCGCGCCCGCGACACCGCGGCATTGAGCACATTCGGATTCGTCGCCGCCCACCGCCGCGACCCACCGGCGGCGGGCGAGGTCCCGAGGATCAGCACCACGACCTCGGCCGAATTCCCGTGCATCGCATGAACAGTCCCCACCTGGTGCGCCGCGAACTCCGCCCCGAGCACCTCCCGCGCGATCTCCCGCGCCCCGCGCGCGACATCCCGGAACGGACTGACCACCCGAATATCCCCGGGCGACACACCGTCCTCGGTCAGCTGAGCCAGCAACTCGGCCAGCGCCTCACCCTCACCGGGAATCCAATTCCCTTCCGCCCGCGCCGATCGCACATCGATCCACCGATCCTGACCGGGGAACTCCGCCCGCTCCGGCGTACCGAAGATCAGCAGATCGTCGTCGTAGGCGATTCGATGCGTCAGCTCGAAAATCGGCAGATCACTGCGCCGATGCACCCGCAACGGCGCACCGACCCACACCGGTTCGGCGGCATCGGCCGGCGTCAGCCATGTCCCGTGCCGCACGCCGCGATCGGCCGCCCGCCGCGCCGACGCCAGGTCCGGCATCCACTCCGCGTCGAGCCCGAACTGCCGCACCAGCGCCTCCTGCGCCGAGGTCGGCAACGTCTCCATCGGCCCCAGCTGACGATGATCACCCACGATCACCGCCCGCCGCGCCCGCCACAGCCCACCGGCCACCGACTGCGGCGCGGCCTGCCCGGCATCGTCGACGAACAACCAGCCCAGCGCCTCCCGCCCGAGCCCCTCGAACAATCGCGGCGCGGCCGTGAACGTCGTGACCACCAGCGGCACCGCCAGGAACAGCGTCTGCCACGCCGCGGCCACGGTTTCCGGCTTCGGCTCCTCGGCCAGCTCACCTCGGATCAGCGCGATCGCCACGATCAGGTTGTCGCGCACCCGCGGCGCCGCGTCGAGCAGGAACGCCCGGTGCAGCCGCAATGCCGACAGGAACAGCTCCCGCCGCGCGGTCGAATACTGCTCGTCGGCCCACGGATTGCACAGCTGGAACCGCTCGTCGTCCCCGGACGCATCACCGAACGGGATGGTGTCGGCCCAGTTCTCCCGCGCCCGCTCGATGATCTCCAGCGCCGCCTCGCGCCGCGCGGTCAGTTCCCGATGCGCTTGGATCAGCGCGCGCCCGTGCTCGGCCGCCTCCGCCCACTGCCCCCGCGTGTACTCGACCTCGGTCTGCCGCCGCCGCATCTCCGACTCGGCGATATGCCGCTCGCGCAGCAACTCGTTGCTCCGGGTACTCCAGCGCCGACCCGCGCTGAACCCGGTCGACGCCGACGCCGCGAACCCCGGCTTCTGCCCACCGTGCTCCCCGAGCAACTTGCCGACCCGATGCTGGGTGGCCTGCGCCGCCCGCAGATGCTCGGTCGCCAGCTGATGCCGTTCCCGCCAATGCGCGTGCGCGGTATCAGCATTGGCGATATCCGCGGCGATCGACCGCAGCTGCTCGTGCATCCCGGGCAGCTCGGCCACCGCGTCGGCGACGTCCTGTCGCTCCTGCGCGAGCCTGCGCACCTCGGCGCGCCGACTCGCGAAATCCTGCACCGCCGTCGACCAGTCCGGGATCGAATCCGGATCGGCCTCGGCCTGTTTGAGAATGTCGAGCATGCCGCCCGCGGTCGAGCCGGAGAACCGTTCGGTGGCGAATCGGTCGCCGAACCAGAACCGCTCCCCGAAGGTTCGCCGCTCCGCGCCGAGCGCCGCGGCGACCAAACCCCACGCGGGCTCGTCGCCGACGAGGTCGGCCAGCTCGGTGAAATGGTCGAATTCGCGATCGATGGCGTCTCGTCGCTGGATCTCGGTGACGACGTCGGCCGCGGCCTCCTCGCTCCCCGTCGTCAGCACCACCTCGAACCCCGTGACATTCGATGCCAGCCGATGCGCGCCCACCGTGTAGTTCTTCGCGACCTGCACCTGCTCGGTGACCCCGGTGAACACTTCTAGGGGATTGTCGAACGAGGCCAGCTGCGCGGCCCGCTCCACCACGATCCCCGCCAGCAGATCGCGCAGCATCGTCGTCGTGCCGGTCCCCGGCGCGCCGTGCACCGCGAAAATCCCCGCGCCGTCCCGCAATCCGGCCATCGCGCTGTCGACCGCGAACTGCTGACCCGACACCAGCGGGTCGCCCGGCCAGCGTCCGTCCGGAACGAGATGGGGGAGCAGCCCTTCGACGACCACGTCCTGGCGCTCCCGCACATCGATGCGCTCGTGCACCGGCAGTGTCTCGGTGGCCGCGAGGTAGTCCTGCAACGCCGCGCCGACATCGCCGCGCTCGATCGCCGCCGCCAGCGTGGCGAGGTCCGCGCGCAGACCACTGTTCAGCCGATCCTCGCCGGCGACCGTGTCGCGCGCCGCGACCTGCACACACGCGACACGCACTCCACCCGCGCGCAATTCCGACCGAATCCCCAGCGCCCCACACAGTTCGCCGGTGAACGTCTGGAGGTCCCGCCCGCTGAGGTGCGGCGCTTCGGCCGGCTCCTCCGGGTCCTGGGGTAGGAGCCGCTCGGCGAAGGCCAGCGCGGACATCCCGGCGAGCCCGGGGGAGATGACCCCGTCCGCGCCCGCCGCGATCAGCGAAGCGCCGACACCCCGCCCCGCCACATCCAGCGCCCGCCACCGGGGCGAGTGCTGAATCTCTTCGGGATCGGCGGCCGCGGCTTCGCGCGTCAACGTATCGAAGGCCGCCGTGAACGCGGCCGAATCATGATCGAACCCCTCGGCCCACCCACTGTCCGTCGGCCCGGGCGACCGCAACCGATTCACCGCCCAGGCCAACCCAGACAGGCTCGCCGAACCACCGACGACCACCCCGTCCTCGGTCAACGTCACCGCGAAAGCGGCCGTGGTCCCGGCACGCCGGGCATCGGCTTCGAGCCGGTCCTCCCCGAACGCCCGGACCAGCGCTTCTCGCGCACGCCCGATCCCGAACAGCCCGCCGTACACCACGAACTGCCACACCCGCCCCGCCCGCAGCGGCGGAAGCGCGGCCAGGTCTTCCCACGGCGCGAGATCGTCGGCCGCCGGCTCGACCACGAGTCCGTCCTCGGCCAGCGCCCCGACCTCCGGAACGCGCTGCGGACCGAACAACTCCACGGTCTGCCAGAAACGTACGAGCCGCGCGGCGTGCTCGGATCCGCCCACGATGCACCCCATTCCGTCGGCCATCATGACAACCCCGATCACGGTACGCGATCGCGATTCCCCGAGCACGGCACCCCGATGGTCCCGCCGCGCGTGGCGAGACCATCGGCGCAGGTCCTACAGCCGCGGCAGGCACCCCGCGGCCCGCAGCCGCGCCGCCAGCGACGAGTTCACCAGCGCACTCGACCCACTCCCGCCACCCAGCGCGACGAGCACATCCCCACCCAGCCCGGCACCCACCGAACACCCCAGCACCGACACATCGATATAGATGTTCTCCTTCTGCTCCGGCTCCGCGGCAGCCGAACCCACCCCCACGACTGTGGCGGCCGCAACAGCCAACCCGACCGCTACCGCCTTGACGATTCGCACAATGTCCTCCTGAAAAGCGCTGATCAGCGCGATGATCGGAATCGGTCCGCACACCTCCCGGACCGACCGACAGGGTTGACCGATCTTTCGCCGAGGAAACGTCGCCCCCGAAATTCCATTGCCACCCCTTCCTCACCTACCGCACGCTGACCAGATGAACGACCTCGACAGCTCCGCCGACCGCTTCGCAGTGGGCGAGCTCTACCCCGAGGATCTGCCGATGGCCGCTGCCGAGGCACTGGCCCAGGGCCACGACACTCCCGCGCTGGTGGAACTCGCCTGCCTCCACCGGTCCGAGACCGGCGAGGCGCCTGCCCTGTTCCGGACCGCGCTGGCAGAGCTGGGGCTCGTCGCGGACACCGAGGCGGCCTGGTCCGCGCGCGATGTCGATGTACGGATGCGTCGGGCCGAAAAGGCCGCGAACGCCCTACTCGCGGGCGAGGGAATCCTCGTCGAGCACGTGAACCGGATTGCGTCCGACCTCGACTACCTCTCGGTTACGCCCGAAGTCGGGAGTCCTGAGCTGGCTGATCTGGCTGCCGATTTCGATGGATTCCGCTGGCACCTCGACGACGACACCATCGACCAGGACCTGCTTCTCGACGACATTCACGCGAGGTGCCGGACTCTGTCGGCAGGCCAGCCTTGGGTTCGGCCGGTCGCTGCCACACCCACGCCGACCAAGCCGACGTGGTGGCGGGTGTGGTTCCGGGGGCGTCGTCGAAGCCTCCGCCACGATGCCCGCATGGGTAGGTAGGAGTCTGCCGCCCTTCCGAACACCTCGGCTGCTACTCCGGGGACCTATCGGGTCCGATCGAGAACCCTCAGCGCAGCACCATCTCCGCGACAGCCTTGGGCGCGGCCAGCCACTCCCTGACGTTGTTACGCACCTCGGTACTCCGCCGGCAATCGCAATACGCGACCACCCCGTCGGCCTCGATCCCCGCCGCCCGGCACAACGCCACCGCCCGCGGCAGATGCTGAAACTGACTGACGATGATCGCCCGCTCGACCCCGAACATCGACCGCGCCCGCTCACACGTCTCCCGCGTCGACAGTCCCTCCCCATCGGCCTGCACGATCGACGGATCGATCCCGCGCTCGAGCAGATACCGCGTCATCGAGGCGATCTCGTCCCCCGACGCTCCACCGGCGTCACCCGACAACAGGATGTCCCCAGCTTTCCCCGCTGCCACCAACTCGATGGCCACATCGAGCCGACCCCGGAGATAGGCCATCGGCGTCCCGTCTTCCGCGACCTTCGCCCCGGGCACGATCACCACGGGAACGATCGGCGCTCCCGCCACATCACTGCGATGCCCCGACGACAGCGCCCAGGTAGCCATATTCGCCGCGGCCGTCACCACCGCCACGCCACTGGCGACGACGGCACCGACGCCCACCACCCGCCGAACCCACCGTCGCCTCGCGTTCCGCTCCGCCATCGCAGACCCTCCCGTGCCCTCGGCTTGTCCGCGCCACGGTACCGGCCGTCGACCTAACGGCGCGGCAATCGGATTCGCCACGGACACACGCCGCCGTACACCCCGTGTTTCGCCCGATCCGCCTATGTCGCGCCGGTGCGAACACGCGAAACAACCCCTGACTAGGGAATTTGACATTGCAATTGTCGACACGTAACTTTATTCAAGTCAGAGCGACACGGACACCGACCCGGTACCGAGTACCAGGGAAACGAGGTTGGACGATGAGCGCCGACAACAACAAGTAAGACAGCTCACTTAGCCCGGATTTGCGTCCGGGCACTTGCGTGGGCTAAGTTTGAACCCTGCCTCGCTGAAGCCCCTGCAAAATGTTGTGGGTAGAAGCTTGTGCGTGTGTTCTTTGAGAACTCAATAGTGTGTCGATGAATGTCAGTGCCAATATTATTATTGGTTCCGGCCTCTCATACCCCCCGGTTGA